>NZ_JQLP01000004.1:0-9021 GCF_000744275.1 Gillisia sp. Hel_I_29 | reverse complement strand
TGATGCGCTGTCATGATCCAAGCTGCTTACAAAATATGCAACCAACTCCTTAACTCCATCATTATCATTGGCCAAAACTACAGCCTCATCTATATCTGCATGCCCCAATAATACACTCTCGATCTCGCCTAACTCTATGCGATACCCTCGGATCTTAACCTGAGCATCCTCTCTCCCTAAAAACGTAATCGTGCCATCACTATTCCATCTGCCCAAATCTCCCGTCTTGTACATACGAGTACCTTCTTTAAAGGGATTTGAGACAAATCGCTCTTTAGTAAGTAACTCATTGTTTAAATAACCGCGAGCCAAGCCAGATCCTGCTATATAAAGCTCCCGTTACACCTACTGGCTGTAATAAGCCCTCCCTATTTAATATGTAAATCTCTGTGTTGGAAATTGGAACGCCGATAGAAGAACGATGCTCTAAATCTTCAGATTGAAAACTCATAGTATGACTAGTAGCTACATGGGTCTCCGATGGACCATAATGATTATGTAATTCTACTTCAGGGTTAGAGCTTAAAAACGATTGCAAAGCCCCTGAAACATATAATTGTTCTCCTGTCGATACTATATGTTTGATATGATGTCCTAATAAACTATTAACATTTAGTTCATTGTAAAAATTATTCAACCCTGCAAATGGAAAAGACAAAACCTCTATCTCATGGGTTAAAATATAAGAACTAAGTAAGTCATAATCTAATAAAGCTTCTTTATGAACTATACAAACCTTTCCTCCTCCACTCAAAGCAAAATAAATATCATGCAGCGAAGAATCAAAACTAAATGAGGAATACTGTAAATGACATAAGCCTCTCTCTATTCCTGAATTATTAAGATCCCACTGAATTAAATTACTTAACATTAAATGTGTCTGAATAACTCCCTTAGGTAAACCTGTAGAACCACTGGTATAAATAACAAACGCGTCATCTATCCTTTCCTCTTTTAAATCTAAATCTATTGACGAATATTCTGATAAATCTATAGAAGATATATTCACTGAAATAGTGTTAACTACTAAATCTAATCCTGACTCTACTAAATTCGTTTCTGTTATAAGAAGATGAGTATTAGAGTCTTTTAAAATATACGTGAGACGACTTGATGGATAATCCGTATCTAATGGTACATAACAACAATTGAGTTTCATTACAGATAACATTGCTACAACGCTATTAATAGATCGATTCAACATAACTCCTATATAGTCTCCACTTTTACCTTATAACGCTCTTTTAAGTAATGCCCCAATTGATTACTACGTCTATTGAGCTCCCCATAACTAAGACGCTCATCTTCATAAACTACTGCTATGGCCTCTGGTCTCTTTAAGACCTGAGACTCAAATAAATCTACAACCGTCTTACCCTTTGGATAAGCCACTTCTGTAGCATTAAATACATCTAACAACTCTTCACGCTCCTTATCATCTAAATAGTCAATACTATCTAATATACTGTCAGGAGCACTCACAAAGCTTCTCAATACGTTCATAAAATGAGCCTTCATTCGCAATATTTCCTCTTGTTCAAAACATCCTTGGTCATATACAAACTCAACTCGCAACTGCTGATCTTTAAAAGGAACTACCAGAATTGTAAAATTATAATTCGTTTGCTCATAAACCTCTCTTGAAACAACAGATGAATCCTCAAAAGACGAATGGTCTTCTTCCTCACTAGGAAGAACATCCAACTCCTTGACCGCATAATTCTCAAAAACCATAATATGATCCAATAAGTCCATTCCTAATGGACTCTGAGACTGAACCTCCGATAAATTTAAATAATGATGTGGTAAACTAGCGATCGAGCCTTGTTGTATCTCTTCTAGTAAATCTTTAGCTGTACTTACTTCTGTGTATTGTATTCGAACAGGGATCGTATTGATAAATAATCCTACCATATCCTCTATACCTGGTATAGCATCAGGTCGTCCAGAGACTACAGCTCCAAAAACTACATCGCGTGTATTGTTATATCGCGATAATAAATACCCCCAAACTCCTTGGATAAAACTATTCTCGGTTATCGATAATTCTCGACATAATAACTGCATCGATCTCAATAAATCTCCTTCTAGCAATAAATGCTCCTTCTTCTGTGAATAATCACCTTCCAATCTATTATTTACAAATGGTAAACTTGATTTACTATCATAGCCTGATAAATAATTTGACCAATAAGACAAACTAGAATCCTTATCTAATCCTTCCAACCAACTAATATAACTTGAATATAATGATACTGGTGATAAAGTAACTGGTCGTTTGTTCTGAACTCCATACAATAACTTATAAAAATCATTGATCAAAATACTCATACACCAACCATCAATCAAAATATGATGATGACTCCATATAAATTCATAAGAGCTCGGGCTTAACTGAACTATAGTTAAACGCATCTGAGAACCTGCTCCCAAATCAAACCCGCGATCTCGATCTAACTTGCGGTACTCTTGTAAATAAGACTCCTGATCTTCTCTACTCTTAAACGCATCTGCCTTTTCATACACAAAATTACTCGATACAGACTTCCGTACTATCTGCAAACTCTCTCCCGCATAATCATTACTAAAACTCGTGCGAAGTATCGCATGACGAGAAACTAAAAGATCATAACTCAATCGAAGTGATTCTATATCTAAATGCTCTCCCTCCAATCGATATGACATCTGTTCAAAATAAACAGATGAATTAATACCCCCAGATAACCAGTGATAATAAATACCTTCCTGTAAAGGTGACAATCGGTAAACATCCTCAAGATCATCCTCTTTATTCAAAACCGATAACTCTAAAGAAGAAAGCCCTTTAAAAGTTAAATCACTAGAGGTTAAATAATGCTGATCTTCTTTAGACAAGCCTTCTATCAACAATTCTAAATGATTTTGATAACTCTCTGATAAAGCATTAATAGTACCCTCTTTATATTGAGACCTATCATATGAAATACTCAACTGTAATACGTTCTTTACAATCATACCAGAAACACCTAAAGGGGTCGATGAATTTGAATTTAATTCCGAATTATCATTCCCTGTATATCCTGATCCATATTCAAAAACAACACTATCCTTTGAACGACTCATACTCGATACCGAAGACCCAAAATCACCTAAATAATTAAAAGTAATCGATGGGGAAACACGAGAAGAAAAACCGCCTCCAAAGTACTTTAATACGCCATACCCAAATCCTTTATCTGGTAAACGACGTAAATCGTCCTTCACTGAAACTAGGCTACTAAAAATATCTCCGCTTCCTTTCAATTCTAATAAAAAAGGATACGTACTTGTGAACCAACCTATAGTCCGACTAAAATCCAATTCATTACCCGTATCCTCTCTTCCATGACCTTCCATTAAAAGAACACTACGATCTGTCTTTAAAACTGCATCGATACTCAATATCAATCCCGTTAATAAAATATCATTGATCTCTGTATTATAAACATCATGAACACGGGTTTGCAATAACTCTGTAATATGCTGACTTAATCCAAAGGAAACACTACCTATAGATCCTATCTCATAAGAGCCTTCTTCAATAACATCATTAGGAAAATCAAACTCAAATGAAATGATCTGGAGTTCCCAATAAGAACGTTCCTTAGATAACTTCCTGCTATTCCCATATGCTAATAAACTCGATGACCAGCCTTGATAAGAATCTGTCTTCATAGGTAAACTAAATAAAGACCCCTCTAAAGACTGTTCGTATAAAGTTGAAAAATCTTCCAATAATATACGCCAAGAAACACCATCTATTACTAAATGATGAATCACTATAAGTAGACGATCTCCATCTTCACAATGAAACAATCCAAGCTTAATCAAAGGACCTGTAGATAAATCTATACTCGACTGAAGTACATCTACCTGAGCCTTTATCTGTTCTTCTGTAAATTCTGAAGAAATATCATACTCATATAAATCATATAACGATGAATCTGAAATACCTAAGTTTTGCTGAACCCAAGATCCTGCTGTATCACTATAAACCATACGAAGCGCATCATGATGTGCCGCTAAATATGAAAAAATAGACGCTAAAATAGTAGATTCAATACCCTCTTTCCTAAACAATAAAACAGATTGATTGTAGTGATGATTCGCTACAATAGTAGCATCCTCAAAAAACGAAAGCTGAATAGGGGTTAAACCTACAGGACCTAAAACCTCTGATTGATCTATAACCAAGACATTCTTAGTGATAAAAGAAACTAAATCTTCTAAAACTGGGTTCCGCAAAATATGTTCTACCTTAGTACTATATCCATATTGTCTCAATCGAGACACAACCTGAATCGATTTAATAGAATCTCCTCCTAAATTGTAAAAATTATCTTTGACTCCTATGCCTTCTCGCTTGAGAACTTCTTCCCAAACTTTTACCAAACTATGCTCTATATCATTTCGTGGGGCTACATACTCAACCCCATGACTAATCTCTAACCCCTCTGGTGAGGGTAACGAGCGCCTGTCTATCTTGCCATTAGGTGTTAAGGGTAAACCTTCCATCGCTACATAGTAACTTGGTAGCATATAATCGGGTAAAAAGCCCTTTAAATAACTGCGCAGTGATGCGCTGTCATGATCCAAGCTGCTTACAAAATATGCAACCAACTCCTTAACTCCATCATTATCATTGGCCAAAACTACAGCCTCATCTATATCTGCATGCCCCAATAATACACTCTCGATCTCGCCTAACTCTATGCGATACCCTCGGATCTTAACCTGAGCATCCTCTCTCCCTAAAAACGTAATCGTGCCATCACTATTCCATCTGCCCAAATCTCCCGTCTTGTACATACGAGTACCTTCTTTAAAGGGATTTGAGACAAATCGCTCTTTAGTAAGTAACTCATTGTTTAAATAACCGCGAGCCAAGCCAGATCCTGCTATATAAAGCTCTCCCGTTACACCTACTGGCTGTAATAAGCCCTCCCTATTTAATATGTAAATCTCTGTGTTGGAAATTGGAGCGCCAATGGGAATACTCAGTGGCAAATCATCATAAATGCTTGACACTTTAAATATAGTTGCACAAATGCTTGATTCTGTAGGACCATACGCATTAAAATAAAGTCCTCCATAAGTTAAAAATTCAGAAGCCTTTTTATAATTTGCAGCTTCTCCTGCTGTAATTAATTTACTCAATCCTGAAAGCCTTGAAACATCTAATTGACTCAAATACGATGGTGGAATTGTCGCTACATCAATAGAACAATCCTTAATAAAGTCTTCTATCTCTTCAGGGTTTCGACGTTTTTCTGAGTCAATAATATACAATGAACCTCCTGATAAAAGCAAAAGAAAAACTTCCCAAACTGATGCATCAAAAGAACTAGAGGCAAATTGTAGACCTCGATTGCCCTCTTCCAAAGATAAATAGTTAATCTGAGATAATATAGTATTTAAAATACTTTCATGCTCTACCATAACCCCTTTAGGTTTCCCTGTAGAGCCACTCGTGTAAATAACATAGGCCAAATCCTTTGAGTTTGCAATATGCGGTGGGTTTATACCACTCTCAGAATCTCCTTTGTAGTTCTCAAGTTCTATATCTATCGCTAGTATGCTTGTTTCTAAGTCTAAAACATCAAACATACTTTCTGAATTAATAATCAGCACCTTTAAATTTGTCTCTGATATTATATATGACTTACGATCCTCTGGGTAATCAGGATCGATTGGTACATAAGCCCCTCCACTCTTTAAGATCCCCAGGATCCCCACAATCATCCAAGAACTTCGCGGTAGCATAATCCCTACCAAATCATCTGGCTCGATGGTATAATGTGCTTGTAGATAATGTGCTAATTGATTACTGCGCCTATTAAGCTCCTCATAACTAAGACGCTCCTCTTCATAAACAACGGCTATAGCCTCTGGGGTTTTACTTACCTGCTCCTCAAACAATTCTACAACGGTCTTATCTCTCGGGTAATCAAACGCGGTCGCATTAAAAACATCTAGTAACTCCACTCGCTCTTCTTCTGCCAAATAATCTATACTCCCTATTAAGGCCTCTGGATTACTAAGTAACTTCTCTAGAAACTCTTTATAATGAACTATAAAGCCTTCTAGCATCTCCTGCTCATAAACATCTGTGTTGTATCCAACATTTAAATATAGATAATCCCCTTGTTCCCCAAAGGTAAACTCTACATCATTCTTACTCACACTTATTCCATCATCATAGACGGTATTCACCATTTCTTCTGTAGGTTCTAAAACAGTAGATTCTTCCTCGAAGTTTTGAAGCACAACTGAAATATCATAAATCACATTACGACTCGTATCCCTACGAAGTTCTAAATCCTCAACAAGACGATCAAAAGGATATCCCTGATGCTCATAAGCATCTAAAGTCCTTTGACGAACCCGTCTAAATAAATCTTCAAAACTATCCTCTGAACGAACTTCATTACGTAATGCTAACGTATTGATATAAAATCCTATCTGGTCCTCTAAATCTGAATGCTCTCGCCCTGCAACGGGTGTCCCTACTACCAAATCCTCTTGACCCGTATAACGGTACAACAATGCTTTCAAACTAGACAGTAAGCCCATAAACAAGGTACCTCCCTCTTGATGGCTAAATCGCTTTAACCCCTGAGTAGATTCCTTTGATATGTAAGTGCGAAGTAATTGACCTTGATGACTCTGTATCACGGGACGTACCTTTGAACTTGGTAAGTCTAAAACGGGAAGATCTCCTCCCAGTAAGCCCGTCCAATAATCTCGATGGCCCTGATAAATAGATGTACTCAATTGAGACAATTGCCAACTCGCATAATCCTTATATTGAATCCGTAACGCTGGTAAGTCTAATTCGCCTCCACTCTTATAAAACTCATAATACTTAAATACATCTCTTGACAATACATCCATACTCCATCCATCACTAATAATATGATGCATATTGTAATAAAAAACATAACGGTCTTCTGATACCTGTAGTAATATAGCGCGTAATAGTGGACCTTTGGCTAAATCAAACTCCACCATACGGTCGTTATCCAGATAATTCAATACCGAGGACTCGATATCTGCTTCGCCTTGTAGATCCAATTCACCGATCTCAAAACCTAAAGCATCTCGTTCTAATATCCACTGACGAATCTCTCCTTGGGAGTTCTCCTTAAAAACAGTACGTAAGATCTCATGACGGTCTACTACCGAATAAATAGCACGTTTAAATAAATCTACATCATAACTGCCATCTAAAAATATACGTGAAGGCATATTGTATGCCGAAGAGCCGCCCTCAAATTGACTCAAAACCCATAAACGTCGCTGTGAATCTGATATAGCATAATCTGACGATGCTTCTAACTTTTCGATGGATACATACGCAGACTTTGTAGCTTCCTCTATTAAAGATACCTGAGTCTCCAATACTGTGTGAACAAACAAATCCTTTAATGCTAACTTTACATCAAAGGTCTTATGAAGTTTCGATAAAAGACGTGTAGCCTTTAAACTATGACCTCCTAACTCAAAGAAATCATCCTTCACACCTATATTCTCTTTGCCTAAAATATCTTCCCATATAACTACTAACTGCTTCTCTGTATCTGTCTCTGGGGCTACATATTCTACTCCATGACTAATCTCTAACCCCTCTGGTGAGGGTAACGAGCGCCTATCTATCTTGCCATTAGGTGTTAAGGGTAAACCTTCCATCGATACATAGTAACTTGGTAGCATATAATCGGGTAAAAAGCCCTTTAAATAACTGCGCAGTGATGCGCTGTCATGATCCAAGCTGCTTACAAAATATGCAACCAACTCCTTAACTCCATCATTATCATTGGCCAAAACTACAGCCTCATCTATATCTGCATGCCCCAATAATACACTCTCGATCTCGCCTAATTCGATACGATACCCTCGGATCTTTACCTGAGCATCCTCTCTCCCTAAAAACGTAATCGTACCATCACTATTCCATATTCCCAAATCTCCCGTCTTGTACATACGAGTGCCTTCTATAAAAGGATTTGATACAAATCGCTCTTTAGTAAGTGATTCATTGTTTAAATAACCGCGGGCCAAGCCAGATCCTGCTATAGAAATCTCTCCTGTAACGCCTATTGGCTGTAATAAGCCCTCCCTATTTAATATGTAAATCTCTGTGTTGGAAATTGGAACACCGATTGAAATTTTTTCATCTGTAATACTCGTTTTATGGTAAGTAACATCTATAGATGCTTCTGTTGGGCCATAAAGATTATAAATAGGTGCCTTTAAATGCCCATACCAACTTCGTACACTTTCTATTGATAACGATTCTCCACTTGCTATCAATCGTTTGACACTTTGTAAGGATTTTTTGGCGCCTTCTATAGCTAAAACTTCCAACAAAAAGGAATTAAACATACTAGGTACAAAATGTAAAGAATTCACACCATGCTTTTCTATCAAAGACATAAGGGCTATAGGAGAATACGTCTCTTCTTTTGTACAAATAATCATTCTATTTCCCCAACATAAAGGCAAGAAAATCTCCCAAACGGATACATCGAATGTAAATGTGGTCTTCTGTAAAACTACTTCGCCTTCTTTAAAATTAAATGTTTTCCACATCCAATCTATTCGATTAATAACTCCGCTATGCTCAATCATAACCCCTTTAGGTTTCCCTGTAGAGCCACTCGTGTAAATAACATATAACAAATTAGAAGGCAATAAACTTATCGATAAATTATCTGTCGAATAGTCTGACTTATTATTATTATTAAATTTATCTAGAAATTCTTCGTCCAAAAGCACTTTACACTTACTATCCTCTAACATATAAGCTATTCGATCCTCTGGGTAATCAGGATCGATTGGTACATAAGCCCTCCACTCTTTAAGATCCCCAGGATCCCCACAATCATCCAAGAACTTCGCGGTAGCATAATCCCTACCAAATCATCTGGCTCGATGGTATAATGTGCTTGTAGATAATGTGCTAATTGATTACTGCGCCTATTAGCTCCTCATAACTAAGAC
>NZ_JQLP01000003.1:0-344698 GCF_000744275.1 Gillisia sp. Hel_I_29 | reverse complement strand
TTCCGAGTTTGATTGGCCTTTCACCCCTACCCTCAGGTCATCCCAAGACTTTTCAACGTCAACGGGTTCGGTCCTCCACTATGTGTTACCACAGCTTCAACCTGCCCAAGGGTAGATCACACGGTTTCGCGTCTACCACTACCAACTACAGCGCCCTATTAAGACTCGCTTTCGCTACGGCTCCACCTCTTAAAGGCTTAACCTTGCTGGCAACGGTAACTCGTAGGCTCATTATGCAAAAGGCACGCCGTCACCCCTAAAGGCTCCGACCGCTTGTAAGCGTATGGTTTCAGGATCTATTTCACTCCGTTATTCACGGTTCTTTTCACCTTTCCCTCACGGTACTGGTTCACTATCGGTCTCTCAGGAGTATTTAGCCTTAGCGGATGGTCCCGCCAAATTCATACAGGGTTTCTCGTGCCCCGCACTACTCAGGATACCACTATCAATAACGCTCTTTACCTATACGGGACTATCACCCTCTATGGTCACTCTTTCCAAAGTGTTCTAATTCATTACGCATCAAATATCGTGGTCCTACAACCCCAATAAGTCCGTAAACTCATTGGTTTGGGCTAATGCGCGTTCGCTCGCCGCTACTTGCGCAATCACTATTGTTTTCTTCTCCTCCGGGTACTTAGATGTTTCAGTTCCCCGGGTTCGCCTCCTTGCGGATAATACATCTTCAATGTACTGGGTTGCCCCATTCGGATATCTGCGGATCAATTTGTGTGTGCCAATCCCCGCAGCTTTTCGCAGCTTATCACGTCCTTCATCGCCTCTGAGAGCCTAGGCATTCCCCATACGCCCTTATTTAGCTTATGTGCTTTTACCTAATTTGCTCTGTTATTATTAAAACGCCGTGCAGCAGTTCTAATAACAACGATTATTATTTATTCTTTTGCACTTACAATGTAATTGTAAGCACCTAATGTTTCTCGTATTCTTTATTTCCCAATATGTCAATGAACGTTTTTCCCTTATAACGACCCCTTTTCGATGGTAACCAAACGAAGTATACTAATGTATCCTGGTTGTTTGAATTACCTATACCCAAAAGATCTAGGAATAGTGGAGAATATCGGAGTCGAACCGATGACCTCCTGCGTGCAAGGCAGGCGCTCTAGCCAGCTGAGCTAATCCCCCATTTTCGAAATTCAGAACTATGAATTCAGAATTAAAATGATTAGAATTCTCAACTTCTAAAATTTCCTATAATTTTAATGAACATCTTTTACAACTCTCGCTATAAAAAGTAGTCTCAGGCAGACTCGAACTGCCGACCTCTACATTATCAGTGTAGCGCTCTAACCAGCTGAGCTATGAGACTGTCTAATTTAAGAGACATTTCTCAAGGTCTCCCTTTATTCTTTAATAATTAAATTGACAGGAATCAAGACAAAAACAAAATCTTAAGAGATCTGCTTTGTAACTGCGATTGCTCTTTAATAAGCAATACTCTAGAAAGGAGGTGTTCCAGCCGCACCTTCCGGTACGGCTACCTTGTTACGACTTAGCCCCAGTTACCAGCTTCACCCTAGGCCGCTCCTTACGGTGACGGACTTCAGGTGCTTCCAGCTTCCATGGCTTGACGGGCGGTGTGTACAAGGCCCGGGAACGTATTCACCGCATCATGGCTGATATGCGATTACTAGCGATTCCAGCTTCACGGAGTCGAGTTGCAGACTCCGATCCGAACTGAGATAGGGTTTATAGATTCGCTCCTGCTTGCGCAGTGGCTGCTCTCTGTCCCTACCATTGTAGCACGTGTGTGGCCCAGGACGTAAGGGCCGTGATGATTTGACGTCATCCCCACCTTCCTCACAGTTTGCACTGGCAGTCTTGTTAGAGTTCCCGACTTGACTCGCTGGCAACTAACAACAGGGGTTGCGCTCGTTATAGGACTTAACCTGACACCTCACGGCACGAGCTGACGACAACCATGCAGCACCTTGTAAATTGCCCGAAGGAAAAGGTGTTTCCACCCCTGTCAATCTACATTTAAGCCCTGGTAAGGTTCCTCGCGTATCATCGAATTAAACCACATGCTCCACCGCTTGTGCGGGCCCCCGTCAATTCCTTTGAGTTTCATTCTTGCGAACGTACTCCCCAGGTGGGTTACTTATCACTTTCGCTTAGCCACTCAGTCTTGCGACCGAACAGCTAGTAACCATCGTTTACGGCGTGGACTACCAGGGTATCTAATCCTGTTCGCTACCCACGCTTTCGTCCATCAGCGTCAATAAATTATTAGTGATCTGCCTTCGCAATCGGTGTTCTATGTAATATCTATGCATTTCACCGCTACACTACATATTCCAACCACTTCATAAGTATTCAAGAACAACAGTATCAATGGCAATTCTATGGTTGAGCCACAGACTTTCACCGCTGACTGATTGTCCCGCCTACGGACCCTTTAAACCCAATGATTCCGGATAACGCTTGGATCCTCCGTATTACCGCGGCTGCTGGCACGGAGTTAGCCGATCCTTATTCGTACAGTACCGTCAAGCTCCCTCGCAAGGGAGTGTTTCTTCCTGTATAAAAGCAGTTTACAACCCATAGGGCCGTCTTCCTGCACGCGGCATGGCTGGATCAGGCTCTCGCCCATTGTCCAATATTCCTCACTGCTGCCTCCCGTAGGAGTCTGGTCCGTGTCTCAGTACCAGTGTGGGGGATCTCCCTCTCAGGACCCCTATCTATCGTAGCCATGGTAAGCCGTTACCTTACCATCTAGCTAATAGAACGCATACCCATCTTATAGCCATAAATGTTTAATCATCAATTAATGCTAATCGATAATACTATGGGGCATTAATCCAAATTTCTCTGGGCTATTCCCCTCTATAAGGTAGGTTGTATACGCGTTACGCACCCGTGCGCCGGTCGTCGGCGGTGCAAGCACCCCGTTACCCCTCGACTTGCATGTGTTAAGCCTGCCGCTAGCGTTCATCCTGAGCCAGGATCAAACTCTTCATCGTTAATCTTTAAATAATATAACAATTACAAGGTCTTCTTCTATTACTATCTCCGAAAAGATAATAACAGCTCAAAATTCTATTCTAGTCTTGATTCGTATTCTTTTGGTTTCTTCTGCCATTCTTGCGAACAACATTTGAAACGCGCTGTCAATTCAATATATCAATGAACTTAGTTGATCTCCTCTTAACGAAGAGCTCATTGTGAAATTAAAGGAGTTGAACCTTTTTTCTACTACCCTATCCCGGGATTTCAATTCAGTATTTCGCAGTGATCGTATCCGCTGTGTAAGCGGCTGCAAATATACAACGCTTTTTCTTTAAGTTCCAAACTTTATTTTAAAGTTTTTTGAAGTTTTTTTTGACCCCTTAGTAAGAAGTAAAAACCGTCGCAACCCACACTAGTAAAGAACTTTCTTACTTCTCAAACAACACCTTCATGTCATTCTCAAAGCGGATGCAAATGTACAACTCTTTTTCTCTAACCAGCAAACTTATTTTAAGTTTTTTTTAGCCTCTTTAAATCTTTAAAAATAATAAGGCTTTTTAACCGGGTACTCATCACTATACAAAGAACAAAGCTTCTTACATCACTTAACCAGTGGCGCCTAAAGCGGCTGCAAATATACACCGCTTTCTTTCTTATAACCAAGCTTTATTTTATCTTTTTTCTAATATTTCTTTAACGTAGCCTTAACGCTTTGAAACTTCGAACTTTAAACTTCTGATTATTTTATCGCAGTTTCCAGATCTAACACCAAGAACGAATAATTCCTGTTCAAATTAGGAGTTGTAGCTACTCCAAATACACGCATTAGGGAGCGAAGCGGTAGCTTAGTAAAAGCTCTTTCCGGCTTTTAATAACTACAAGCACAGCGCCCGACCCGACCAAAGAAAGGGTAACGCACAAAAAAATAGAGATTGAAAAATGTGATATATTATATTAAGGTATACTATATAATAAAATTAATTGGAAGCAGATGTCCATTTATTACGAAGATCTAGATATTTAAACTTCAATGCGCTTTGCTGTGGTTCTAAAATCTTAGCACGAAATGATCTTTGAAGAATATCTTCTATCATATAGTCTTCCTGATCACTCTCCGGATGATATTCTTCTTTTAAAGAAATCTCAAACAAACTAGCGGTGGTGTTATACCAAAATGCTCTCCACCCACTCTTTAAATGTTTTATAAGATCAAATGCAGTATGCCCCGTTTGCCTATGTATGAGTTTTACTAAAATCTGACCTTCTGTATGGGTAAGCTTTTTAAGATCTTCTGCAAATTGCTTCTCTATATAGTTTTGGACTATCTTGGTGTATTTCTTCTGATCTCTTTTGGATTTAATATCACCCAGTCTAGAGTTTAATGAAACCAATCTTTCTGAGGCTAACTTAGCATAAGGGTATACTTTTCTAGTCTTGCGTCTCAAAATAAGATACTTTCTTCTTTCCAGATCTGTTTTGAAATTGAACTTACTTAAAATTACCACCTCATCCAGATCTATTTTGTTTCGCACAATAGTATCTCCAAGAATCACGAAGAATTCTTTCTCGATAGTATCTGTATCCACTTCTGGAGTTTGCGCAGATAGATCAAGTGCAAAAAATAATAGTATGTATAGAATAAGGTATCTCAAATTTTAATAACATTTAAGTGTGAGACATATTTTAAACCAAAACCATTCCAAATTTACGAATATTGGATTTGCAATGCATTTTATTCTTAGTAAATTCGTGAAAATTAATATCCTATGAAGAAAGACGAGTTACTCGATGAGAAATCGATAGAATTTTTAGAAAAATATTTGAATAACGCATCTCCTACGGGCTATGAATGGGAAGGACAAAAGATCTGGATGGATTATTTAAAGCCTTACGTAGATGAATTTATAACTGATACTTATGGAACAGCCGTTGGTGTTATTAATCCGAAGGCTAAATTTAAAGTCGTTATTGAAGGGCATGCCGACGAAATTTCTTGGTATGTAAATTATATAACAGATGATGGATTGATCTATGTTATTAGAAACGGCGGTAGTGATCATCAAATAGCTCCTTCAAAACGTGTAAATATTCATACTAAGAATGGAATTGTAAAAGGTGTTTTTGGATGGCCTGCTATTCATACCAGAAGTAAAGAAAAAGAACAAGCACCTCAATTAGATAACATTACCATAGATGTTGGGTGTTCTTCTAAAGATGAAGTAATTGCTTTGGGAGTTCATGTTGGTTGTGTAATTACCTATCCAGATGAATTTTTCATTCTAAATGATAAGAAATTTGTTTGCCGCGGACTTGACAATCGTATGGGTGGATTTATGATCGCTCAGGTAGCAAGGTTGCTTAAAGAGAATAAGAAAAAATTACCTTTTGGACTTTACATTACAAATTCGGTTCAGGAAGAGATAGGTTTACGTGGAGCAGAAATGATTACGCAAACCATCAAACCAAATGTGGCAATTGTTACAGATGTAACTCATGATACCACTACTCCAATGATAGAGAAGAAAACTAATGGATACGCTAAAATTGGAGAAGGTCCCGTTATTACTTACGCACCTGCGGTACAAAATAAACTTAGAGAACTATTAATAGATACTGCAGAGAAAAAAGAGATCCCATTTCAGAGAAGTGCAGCTTCTAGAGCAACAGGTACAGATACTGATGCTTTTGCCTACAGCAATGGCGGCGTAGCATCTGCTCTTATCTCATTACCTCTTAGATACATGCATACCACTGTTGAGATGGTTCACAGAGATGATGTTGAAAATGTTATTAGACTCATCTATGAAAGTTTACTGAATATTAAAAACGGAGATACGTTCTCTTATTTTGAATAATCTTATCATTTTAAATTTTGTCTAGGGTCTAAGAAATTAAACAATTTTCAGAATTAGTATTAAACGGTCTAAAAATATATGTTATATTTTTAGACCGTTTTTAATTTTCACACTTCTTTATTATACGTCTATTCATTTCTTAATTATTTTTATAGAAAAAGAAAATGACACTCGACGCTGAAGCTGTTAAAACTATAAAAGATAATCCTCAAGATGCTGCATCTTTAGCAAATCTCATATATTTATCTGAACAAGAACTTTCTATTATTAGAAAAAGACGTGGTAGAGGGTTTTCCTATTTACGAAATGGAGAGAAGATTTCAGACAATGAGCATATTGAACGTATAAAAGGTTTAGTTATACCACCTGCTTGGGAGAAAGTTAGAATTGCGCATTTAGAGAATGGGCATTTACAGGTTATTGGTAGAGACGAAAAGAACAGAAAACAATATTTATATCATCCTACTTGGTCTAATCTTAGAAATCAGACCAAATTCTATAAGATGACCGAGTTTGGAAAAGTACTACCTAAACTAAGAAAAACGGTTGAAACAGATCTTGACCTTCCCAATATGAGTCAGCGTAAAGTTTTAGCTTTAGTTATAAGACTAATGGAAGAAACTCATATTAGAATTGGAAATGCTTATTATGCTAAAAACAATAAAACCTACGGACTTTCTACTCTTAGAACCCGACATGTAAAAACAAGTAAGAATAATTTAAAATTTGAGTTTGTTGGAAAAAAGGGAAAAGAACATTCTATTACTGTAAAGAATAAGAAGCTAGTTAAGCTTGTTAATCAATGTGAGGATATTCCGGGTTGGGAACTATTCAAATTTCTAGATGAAGATGGACAAAAGCAAACTATAGATAGCGGTATGATCAATGATTATATCCATGAAATTAGTGGAGATCAATTTTCAGCTAAAGATTTTAGAACTTGGGCAGCATCGAAGATCTTTTTTGAAACATTATATGAAGAAGGATATACCGAAGATGAAAAGATTAATAAAAAGAACATAATTACTGCTTTTGATGCCGCGGCAACAGGTTTAGGAAATACGAGAGCTGTTTGCAGAAGTTATTATGTACATCCAAATATTGTAGAAAACTACGAAAATGGTACAATAGCACCTTTCTTTAAAAAGGTTAAAGAAAATAGTTCTAAGAATTACGGAACCTTATCTGGAACTGAGAAGGTGATGCTAGAAATGATAGCAGGATACGAGATTGAGGTATGAGAAATAATTTAAAAAAATTTTACTTATAATATAATTCCGTAGATCTTAAAATAGAATTTAATGAAAAAGGGAAGTAAGCTTAAGACTTACTTCCCTTTTTCATTAAATTCGATATTCCTAGTTTTTGGAGTTGTAGAATTTCAGCATTTTGATAACATCATCTGTAGTTTTGATCTTATTATCATCAAAATATTCTTTCATGCCTTTTTTGCCTCCCAGAATCTTTTCAAAATCTTTTTCCTTAATCCTAACTTCTTTTAATTGCTCGTTAGGTTTTCCAATATAAAAATTTGTAGCAATATCTATAGTTGCAGGTTTAGCTTTATCATATCCCGTTTTAGCAGCTTGCCCGGGAATTACTTGTGCTAATGGCTTTCCTATAAATACTATTTTATCTGAAGCATAGTAAGTCATTACGTATCCTTTAATCAATCCAAGATCTTCAACATTATAAGCACTTAGCGTATATGAATAGTCTTTTAATTTATATGAGAACTTTTGTTGTCTTGGAAGTAGATAAATATCTTTTTGAGCAGGTGCTACTTTTAGTTCTACTTGATCATCTACTACGTTATACCTTATGTACACCGTCTGACTTTTATTTCCTTCTTCTACAATAAGACCAGGAGTAAACTGATCTTCCAGATAAGGAGAACCTTCGTAGTCTGTTACAACCATAGGTTTTGTAGTAACTTGATTTGTATTTGAATTGGAAGCATCAAAAGGATTATTTCCTTGAGAGTATCCATTAAATGCTAATCCGGTGAATAATAATGTAAATATTATTTTTTTCATATTTAAGTTATTTTAAATCTACTTTAACAATAATTAGACCATTATACGATAGACTGTTTAATAATAGTATCGATTATTTCAGGATTTAGCAACGTAGAAGTATCTCCAAGATTTGAAGTATCGCTGGAAGCTATCTTTCTTAAAATACGTCTCATGATCTTTCCACTTCTGGTTTTTGGAAGCGCTTCTACAAATTGAATTTTATCTGGTTTGGCAATAGGTCCAATTATTTTGGAAACTTCTGCTCTTATCTCATTTTTCAATTCATCTGAGGTTTCTACACCATCATAAAGAATTACGTAAGCATAAAGCGCATTTCCTTTAATATCATGTGGGAATCCAACCACCGCACTCTCAGCAACTTTTGGATGTTCATTTATAGCATTCTCTATTGGAGCAGTACCTAGATTATGTCCGGATACAATTACCACGTCATCTACTCGTCCTGTAATCCTATAATTTCCGGTAGCATCTCTATAAGCCCCGTCTCCAGTGAAGTATTTATCCTTGTAAGCAGAAAAATATACCTCTTTATATCTTTGATGATCTCCATAAATAGTTCTAGCTATAGAGGGCCAAGGGAATTTTATTGCTAATCTACCTTCCGCCTTCTCGTGTATATTCTCCATTTCCATTCCATTCTCATCCATTAAAGCAGGTTGAATACCTGGTAATGGCAGGGTTGCGAATGCCGGTCTTGTTGGAGTAATTCCCGCTAAAGGAGATATCATGATGCCACCTGTTTCGGTTTGCCACCATGTGTCTACTATAGGACAGTTTCCTTTTCCAATCATGTCATTATACCAGTGCCATGCCTCTTCATTTATTGGTTCTCCAACAGAACCTAAAACTTTCAATGTAGATAGATCGTGCTTTTCTACAAATTTTTGAGACTGCTTAGCTAATGCCCTAATGGCCGTTGGTGCTGTATAAAAATGAGTCACCTTTAATTTCTCAATGATCTCCCAGAATCTTCCATAATCTGGATAACTTGGAATTCCTTCGAACATAACGGTAGTTGCTCCTGCTGCCAATGGCCCGTAAATGATGTAAGAATGACCTGTAATCCAGCCTATATCTGCAGTACACCAATACACATCACTAGAAGTTTTCTCAGAATTATATTGAAAAACATTACTAAATGTGTACGCGGTACCAACCATATATCCACCTGTTGTATGCACCATTCCTTTTGGTTTTCCAGTAGATCCTGAAGTATAAAGTATAAACAACATATCTTCTGCATCCATAACCTCTGCACGGCAATCTTTCTCTACCTTCTCCAACTCTTCAAACCAAAATTTGTCTCGCCCTTCCTTCATCACAACCGGCTCCACTGTTCTTCTATAAACAATTACAGTTTCTATAGATGGAGTGGTTTTTAAGGCTTCATCGCAAATACCTTTAAGATCTACAGGTTTCTTACCTCTGTAAACTTCGTTTGCAGTAATAAGCATCTTACAATTAGCATCATTAATTCTATTGGCAATGGCCGTACTAGAAAATCCAGCAAAAACAATAGAATGAACGGCTCCAATTCTAGCACACGCCAGCATAGCTATGGCTAGTTCTGGTATCATAGGCATATAGATACAAACCCTATCCCCTTTATTAATTCCATTATTCTTAAGAACATTTGCAAAGTGAGAGACCTTCACAAATAATTGACGATATGAGATATATCTAGATTCTTCATCCGGATCATTCGGTTCCCAGATAATTGCAGTCTTATTTCCAAATTCCTTTAAATGTCTATCAAGACAATTTTCTGTTATATTAAGTTTTCCACCCTGAAACCATTTTATTTCAGGTTTGGAAAAATCCCATTCTAAGGTTTTATCCCACTTTTTCTGCCAATAGAATTTATCTGCAATATTATCCCAAAAAGCTTCGGGATTTTCTACACTTTCCTGATATGCCTTTTTATATTCGGCAAAAGATTTTATTTGGATGTCTTTCATCTTCTAAAAATATAGAAAGCTTTTTGATCCTCAAAACTTCAAATTAATAACTTTCACTATATTCCCAATTATCTGAAATTGTTGTTAAGGCATAATACCCTATTAAAATTTATTTTACTTTCATCTCCATACTAGAAATGACTTCAATGTTAAAAATTTATATTTTATTTTTTCTAACCTCAACTATGGCTTTTTCTCAAGATTATGAACTTATCTGGAGTGAAGAATTTGATGCTCCTATCCTCAACGCGGCTATTTGGAATATAGAAACCGGGTTCGGTAAAAACTATGAAGAACAACTTTACACTTCTAACCCAGAAAATATAAGGCTTGAGGATGGCAAGCTTATTATCACTGCCCTAAAAGGAAATGAGAAGAACAGTTATACTTCAGCCAGAATCAATACACTTAATAAACAACATTTTAAATACGGCAGAATTGAGGTACGCGCAAAACTTCCTAACGGGAGTGGCACCTGGCCCGCCATTTGGATGTTGGGAGCTAATCATCTTTCAAAAGGCTATCCCTACTGTGGTGAAATAGATATTATGGAACATGTTGGAAAATCTCCAAATGAAATACATGGAGCGGTACATTTTCCATTAGAAAGTGAAAAGCTAATATCTAGTTCTGATGTGCTTTTAGTTGAAGATATTAAAGATACCTTTCACGTTTATGCTATTGAATGGGATAGAAAAGAGATTACCTACTATATAGATGAAACAGAATATTTTCGATTTGATATTTCCCAAGCCAATCAAACATTTAAAAAGAATGTATTTAGAAAACCTTTCTATCTGATCATTAACCTAGCACTAGGAGGAAATTGGGCCGGAGAAATAGATGATTCTATCTTTCCAGCCCAATTGTATATAGATTATATTAAGTATTATAAATAAAACTAAAATTTTGTTTTGAAGACAAATGGTTCCTGACTTCCCTCGAAGTTATATTTACCAACTATTTTTTTAAGATCGTGACTCTAAGAATGCAAGTACATTCTTTTCTATACGCTCTTCAATATTAGAAACATCTGCTTTCTTAAAATTAGTCCCGGTAATTTTTTCGTACAGCTCTATATATCTTTCAGAAACGGAAGTAACATATTCATCTGTCATTACCGGCGCTTTTTGACCTTCCAAACCTTGAAAATCGTGACTTATTAACCACTGGCGAACAAATTCTTTAGATAATTGCTTTTGATCTTCATCCTTGTCCTGTCTTTCCTGATAGCCTTCCGCATAAAAATAACGAGAAGAATCTGGGGTATGAATTTCGTCTATTAGCACGATCTGCCCGTCTTTGGTTTTACCAAATTCATATTTTGTATCTACCAATATAAGGTCTCGAGATGCTGCTATTTCTGAACCTCTTTGAAAAAGTTTACGGGTGTACTCTTCTAAAATTTCATAATCTTCTTTTGAAACAATTTCTCTAGCAAGAATATCTTCTCTAGAAATATCCTCATCATGATCTCCCATTTCTGCCTTGGTAGCCGGAGTGATGATTGGTGAAGGAAATTTATCATTTTCTTTCAATCCTTCAGGCATTGTAACTCCACAGAGTACTCTTTTTCCTGCTTTATATTCTCTCGCGGCATGGCCGGAAAGATATCCTCTAATAACCATTTCAATTTTAAATGGCTCGCAACGTTTACCAACAGCAACATTAGGATCTGGAGTTGCCTCCAACCAGTTAGGAACTATATCTTTAGTATCTTCCATCATTCTGGTAGCGATCTGATTTAGTATCTGACCTTTATATGGAATCCCTTTGGGCATAACAACATCAAAAGCAGAAAGCCTATCTGTAGCCACCATTACTAGCAGATCGTTTTCTAGCTCATAAACCTCACGAACCTTTCCTTTATATACAGATCTTTGTCCGGGAAAATTGAAATTTGTATCTATAATGGTATTCTTCATAACTTCTTTATACTTAACTCTAGCTTTGAAAGCCTAAGATCAAATGTTTTTGTTTATAAAAATTAGAAAAACTTAATTACTCGGCGTGTTCAATTTCTTTATACGCAGAAATGATACTCTTCACTAATTTATGACGAATAACATCTTTATCATCTAAATAAACCATTCCTATTCCTTTTACATCCTTTAGAACTAATAATGCTTCTTTTAATCCCGATACCGTTCTTCTTGGAAGATCTATTTGCCCGGGATCACCAGTAATCATAAATTTAGCACTTTTACCCATTCTGGTTAAGAACATCTTCATTTGAGCATGCGTGGTATTTTGAGCTTCATCTAAAATAACAAATGCATTATCTAAAGTTCTCCCTCTCATAAATGCTAAAGGCGCAATTTGTATTACTCCTTTTTCAATGAACATTTCTAATTTCTCATGAGGAATCATATCTCTAAGAGCATCATATAGAGGCTGCATATAAGGATCTAATTTCTCTTTAAGATCTCCAGGAAGAAAACCAAGATTCTCACCTGCTTCTACAGCCGGTCTGGTTAGAATTATTCTCTTAACCTGCTTTTCTTTAAGTGCTTTTACAGCAAGTGCTACCCCAGTGTAGGTTTTCCCTGTTCCTGCAGGCCCAATAGCAAAAACCATATCATTCTTACCCATAAGGTCTACCAACTTACGTTGATTGGCAGTCTGAGCTTTTATAAGTTTACCTCCAACCCCATGCACTAGGACTTCGGCACTATTATTAGAAGAAGGATATTCTTCTTTACCTGTACTTGTTAATACACGTTCTATCACATTTTCATCTAGCTTATTGAACTTTATAAAATGGTCCATTAGCATGTTGAAACGTTTATCAAATTCTTCCAATAATTCTTCATCACCATACACCATGATCTTATTACCACGCGCAACGATCTTGAGTTTGGGAAAATATTTCTTTAGAAGTTCTATGTGTTCATTTTGTTGTCCAAAAAATTCTCTTGGACTAATTTCGGAAAGTTCTATAATGAGTTCGTTCAAAAGCTCGTAGATTATCGGTTAATTTTTAGCTCTAATTTAGAATTTTAAATTTGCTTTACCCCTATTAAACTCTAATTTTGCAATAAACAAAATATAGATTTTTGTTTAAAAATTATCAGGTTCTAGTTATATAAAATTTATCTTAGCCTGCTATACAAACTTACACAAAATAACCTTTTAAGCCTCTTAAAAAATATTAACAATTGCCTATGGCTATCATTACTTTAACGACTGATTTTGGAGAGAAAGATCACTTTGCCGGAGCCGTTAAAGGCACTATATATTCTGAGATGAGCGATGTTAGAATTGTTGACATTTCACATTCTATTTCTCCATTTCATATTACTGAAGCGTCATACATTATAAAGAATGCCTATAAATGTTTTCCAAAAGGAAGCATTCATATTATTGGTATAGATTCAGAACTAACTCCAGAGAATAAGCATTTAGCAGTTCTTCTAGATGACCATTACTTCATTTGTGCTAATAATGGTATTTTATCATTAATAGCTTCAGAAATAAAACCACAAAAGATCGTAGAGATCAATATTCATAATACGGTAGAATCTAATTTTCCGGTGCTTGATGTTTTTGTAAGGGTTGCGTGCCATATTGCTCGAGGTGGAACCCTAGAAGTAATTGGGAAGACTATTGAAAATTTAAAGTATCTAAAAGAAGTAGAACCCTACTTAAATTCAGATAAAAATCAGATCATTGGGCATGTATTATATATAGATAATTATGGAAATGTAGTAACTAATATCTCTCGAAAATTATTTGAGAATACAGGTAAAGGCAGAAGTTTTGGGATTACTGCCAGAACAGCAAAATTTCAAGAGATCCATGAAACATACAGCGATGCCATTAATTTTAAATTAGACAAAGAAAAACGAGAAGAAGACGGTAAGAAGTTGGCTATTTTTAACTCTGCGGGTTATATAGAACTTGCTATTTACAAAAGCAATCCAAGTACTATAGGAAGTGCCTCTACCCTATTTGGATTGGAATTGCGCGATACCATTACCATAAAATTTGATTAAAAATGTTTGTAAGAATTGTAAAACTAGGATTTGATCCTGCTAAAATTGAGACCTTCTTAGCAGATTTTGAAATTCAGAAAGCTAAGATCAGAGCTTTTGAGGGATGCTTGTTCCTAGAACTTTATCGGGATAAAAACAATACCAATCAGTTTTTTACGTATAGTTATTGGAGCGATGAAGATTCTCTAGAAAATTACAGAAATTCTGAGCTCTTCAAAGATATTTGGGCAAATACCAAAATTCACTTTAATCAGAAACCTGAAGCCTGGAGTGTAGATAAATTGGTAAGTTTAGAATAATTTAAAGCATAGAAATTGACAGCAATCTTTAAAAAAGAGATACAATCCTTCTTTTCCTCGTCTACGGGATACCTTGTTATTGGTATATTTCTAGTAATTAATGGTTTATTCTTATTTGTTTTTGGCGGTAATTACAACATACTGGATTATGGATTTGCAGATCTAAGTCCATTCTTTGACCTGGCACCTTGGATATTTATTTTTCTTATACCGGCAATAACTATGAAAAGCTTTGCTGAAGAAAGGAAAATGGGAACTATGGAACTTCTACTTACAAGGCCTATAGGAAAATGGAATCTTGTTCTGGGTAAATTTTTAGGAACTTTTACACTCGCCCTTCTAGCCTTAATTCCAACCTTTATTTATGTTTTTACAATCTATAAATTAGGAGATCCAATTGGTAATTTGGATGTTGGTGCTACCATTGGGTCTTACATAGGTCTATTATTATTGGCTGCCAGTTATATAACTATAGGGTTGTTTTCTTCTGCATTAACCAACAATCAGATCACCGCTTTTATTATTGCAGTGTTCTTATGCTTTTTTACTTTCTTCTTTTTTGAAGGGTTGGCTAATTATCAAATATTTAAGGATAGTACCTATGGATTGGAATATCTAGGTATTAATTATCACTATAAAAGCATGAGTCGCGGAGTAATTGATACTAGAGATCTAATTTACTTTTTCAGTTTAATTACCTTCTTTATTTCTCTTACCTATATTAAGATCTCTGCTAAACTTAAGAACCACTAAGTTTTGAAAAATAATTCTAGTATAAAATATATCGCTCTTCTTTTTCTAGGTCTTGTGCTAATTAACTTTCTTGCATCACAATACCATCAAAGATTTGATCTTACTGAGGATAGCAGATACACCCTATCTCCTGCTGCGAAAGACATTATTGCAGATGTAAAATCTCCCGTAATCATAGATGTTTTCTTAAAAGGAAATTTTCCCTCAGAATTTAGAAGGCTTGAGAACGAAACCAGACAAATGCTGGAAGAATTTTCAGCATACAATTCTAATATAAGATTCAATTTTATAAACCCTTTAGAAGAAGGTGAAGATGCCAATGCTATTGCAGAAGAATTCTACAAATTAGGAATGAGTCCGGCAAGAGTAAATGTTCAAGAAAATGGGAAAGCTAGTGAAACTCTCATCTTTCCATGGGCCACTGCAAATTTTAATGACAGAACTGTAAAAATTTCGCTCTTAAAAAATACACTAGGTGCAACCAATGAAGATCGTGTAAATAATTCTGTACAACAATTAGAATATAATTTTGCTGATGCGCTTAGTAGATTGGTTCATAATAAGGAGAAGAAAATTGCCGTTATGCGTGGTAACGGAGAATTGGGAGATGCTTATATAGCAGACTTTATTAAAACCGTGCGCCAATACTATTATGTAGCGCCTTTTACCTTAGATTCTGTATCTAAACATCCTCAAAGAACACTACAGGAGCTTAATGAGTTTGACCTTGTTCTAGAGGCTAAACCAACGATAGCATATACAGAAGATGAAAAACTGGTTCTAGATCAATACTTAATGCAGGGAGGTAAGGCTTTATGGCTAACAGAAAATGTTGCTATAGAAACAGATAGCCTTTTTAATGAGCTTGGAGCTACCCTAGCATTTCCTAGAGCGCTTAATCTTGGCGATCTTTTCTTCTCATATGGGGTAAGAATTAATCCGGTATTAATAAACGACCTCTATTCTGCGCCTATTATCTTAGCTCAAGGAAACGGAAGTGAAACGCAATTTACTCCATATCCATGGTTCTATAGTCCTCTTACCAGTTCTCTAAACACCCACCCAATAATCAATAACATTGAAGCGGTAAAATTTGATTGGGCAAATAATATAGATACTCTTAAAAACGGAATAAAGAAAACGATCTTGCTTACCAGTTCTCCCAGATCTAAAATTGAAGGCGTACCAAGAGAAATAAATTTGAACATTATTAGTACCAAGCCAGATATATCAACCTATAATGCCGGAGAGCAACCTTTAGCCGTCCTCCTGGAAGGGGAATTTAAATCTGTATATAAGAATAGAGTAAAACCTTTTGATCTTAAAAATGGATTGGATAAAAGTGTAAATACATCAATGATCGTAATTTCTGATGGAGATGTTATTAAAAATCAATTACAAAAAGGACAGCCTTTAGAACTAGGTTTTGATAGATATACTGGAAATTCTTATGGCAATAAAGAATTCTTATTAAATGCTGTAAATTATCTTTTAGATGATTCAGGCTTAATAGATATTAGATCTAAAGAGGTGAGCATTGCATTTCTAAATGTAGAGAGAATAGCAGAAGAAAGATCTTTATGGCAGTTGCTAAATGTGGTGCTACCAATACTATTATTAAGTATAGGTGCCTTTATGTTTGGTTACTATAGAAAGAAGAAATATAAAAAATAGGATCTTCAAATCTGCCAACTGCAAAGAATCTATTAAATATTAACAAAATCTATATATAACAAAATTAAAAAGTACTGATTTAAAGCACTTTAAATGATTTATTATAGATTTGAATGTTAATAAAATATCTCCATATGTACTTTAGTTTTTCAAGTAATAGGATATATTTGTAGTGATTAAAAATAATCGATACGTCCATGAAATTTATTGTATCCAGTACATATTTGCTTAAACAGCTTCAAATTTTAGGAGGAGTTATTAATAATAATAACACGCTACCTATTTTAGATAATTTTTTATTCGAATTAAAACAGGATGAATTAACTGTTTCTGCTTCCGATCTTGAGACTACCATGTCTGCCAAGTTAAAAGTAGAATCAGATTCTGAAGGAGCTATTGCAGTACCTGCAAAATTGCTTTTGGAAACTCTTAAAACATTTCCAGAGCAGCCTTTAACTTTTGTAGTAGAAGATAATCATACCATAGAGTTAAGTTCTAATCATGGTAAATATGCGTTAGCGTATGCAGATGGTGAAGAATTCCCTAATGCTGTAGAGCTTAATGAACCAAGTAGTACAGTAATACAGGGTGATGTTTTGGCAACAGCTATTTCTAAGACCATCTTTGCTTCTGGTAATGATGATCTAAGACCGGTAATGAGTGGTGTTTTCTTTCAGTTCTCTACGGAAGGAATCACTTTTGTGGCAACTGATGCTCACAAATTGGTAAAATATTCTAGAGAAGATGTTTCTGCATCGCAAGCTGCAGAATTCATTATGCCTAAAAAACCTTTGAACTTATTAAAAGGAATTTTAGCAGGAAGCGAAACCGATGTACTTATAGAGTACAACGATTCTAATGCGAAATTTACTTTTGAAGATACGCAATTGATCTGTAGATTGATAGATGGTAAATATCCGAACTACGAAGCAGTAATTCCAAAAGAGAATCCAAATAAACTTATTATAGACAGAAGTCAGTTTTTAAGTTCTGTAAGAAGGGTTTCTATTTTCTCGAATAAAACTACGCACCAGGTAAGACTTAAAATTGCAGGTGCAGAGCTAAATATTTCTGCAGAAGATATAGATTACAGTAACAAAGCAGAAGAACGTTTAACGTGTTCTTATGCTGGAGATGATATGCAAATTGGGTTTAATTCCCGTTTCTTAACAGAAATGTTGAATAACCTGAATGCAAATGAAGTTCAGTTAGAAATGAGTCTTCCAAACCGCGCAGGAATTTTAACTCCTGTTGATGGCCTTGATGAAGGTGAAAAAATTACCATGCTTGTAATGCCGGTAATGCTTAACAATTAGAATACTTTCCAATTATATTGTTTGAAACCGTTAGTTATCCTTAACTAGCGGTTTTTTTTATTCTTACTTAAAATTGTTTACTCAATCTTAGTCCGGCGCCGAGGTTAGAATCTTCAGAAGAAAGATCTGCTCCTATTTGCACATTCAACTTAATAAATGAATCTAATAAGCTAAGATCGATGAGTGCAGAAACTAGCTCATGTGGCATTGTAAATCTACCTCTGGGATCATCCTCTCGAAACTCTTCTCCTTCAGTATCATTTAAGTTTCGAACATGCCCATTATTGTTCCTATAACTTATCAATAATTTATACGGAAATTTTTGAATGATAGTACCCAAAATTCCAAAGTGGTGAACTATGATCCTATTATTTCCTATTGAAGGCTTTTTATCATTACCGTATTGATTGATGGTAAAAAAGGGCATTCCGATAACATCCCCTTTATAGGTCCATCCAGATTGATACATCCCATTATTAAAGTAATTATCCCATTTATGAATTAAAGGACTTCTTTTATGACTTTGATCTTTAGTATAATAAAATTCATACATGAACTTTTGAATCCAGGGTTTATCATTAAAAGTAAAATCTGTTAGATCTATGTACAATCCATACCTACCATCGGGTCTATTATAATAAAGCATACCAGAACCATCTTCAAATATGTGGCTATACATAAATTCGTAATAAATATTATTGATCACCTTACTAATTCTAAGCTCATAAGAACCTAGATGATTTCCCAAGGCATTGGTTTGTTCACCTATATATGAATTGCTTTCTCCACCTTGCCCCGTTACTATCCTCAGGTAATCTTTAAATGTTCGTGGCTGTTCTCCAATATGATCTTCTGGAGATTCACCAGCCCATTGAGCAAAATGCTCTATACCTAATTTTAGCTTAAATTTAGTGTTAGACCTATAGTTAAGGAAAAGAGACTTTTTATGAACACGAGTATTCTTCACAAATCTATCGGAGCCATCTCCCATTAAAAATTCACCCCAACTACCGGAAAGGCCAATATGATTATTAAATAAGAAATAGATAGGTTCTCTAATTTTAAGTTCAATTCCAGGCAAAGGTTTGGCGTTTATAGACCATAACATATTCCCATTAGTTCCGCTTAAACCATGATACAATTCTTCATGCTGTTTAATACCAATTACTGCTCGCAACCATTTATTATCATACTTTAAATAAAGTTCATCGAGATCAAAATTATCTTACCTTCCTGCATCCTGAGCCATTGCTCCTACTCCAAACTCTATATTTGAATTAGGGGAAAATTCATAATTAGCGGTTACATGAGACCATGCCGAAACAGTAGTAGCGGCATTTACTCTTCCTCTCTTATTAGAGTAAAACCAAAATGGCAGATCCTTTTTAGTGCTAAGATAACTTTCAATGGTAGCATCTCCAGAAAAAGTGACCTGAGCATTTCCCATCATTTGAAAAAGAATTAAAAAAAGAAAAGTAATTAGTCCTCGAAATATTGATTTCCAGATCATACGTCGTATATTTTGCCTGTAAGGCTTTAATAATTGGTAGGTTCTAGAACACTATAAAATTGAAGAAATTTGGAACGTAAAGCTTTAGTTTATAAGCTTTTACAATTTAACATAATTTTATTAACAAACTACATATAATTTTATCTCTCTTTAGAAATCAAGACGAAAATTCTAACATTTTAAAATAGATGCATAAAAAAAGAGTTCCGAAGAACTCCTAGAAATATGTTGAAAATGAGGTGAAAAATATGAAATGGATTACTATTTTAAAATATTGATAGTAAATGGATAATTGGGAATTTCACCATTACTCACTTTTATGGCGTTGATTATTGGAAATACCAGCATGATCAAACCAACTAGTATCAGTAATAATAAACCTAATCCGAAAAGGAAAATTAGTGGTACACAAATTAACGAGTAGATAAAAAGTGAGATCTGAAAATTCAAGATATCTCTTCCTTGTTGATCTAAACCTAGAACCTTGTCTTTTTGTGTAAGCCAGATAACTAGTGGCACTATGAGTCCGCCAAACCCTGTAATAAGATTAAGTAACTGACTAAGATGTGTTAGTATTAATAATTGTCTGTCTTCTCTTAACATGATGAAATTATTTTGGATGATTGATTAACCTATTTATAAGTACCTGTTTTCTTTAATAAGTTACAGTGGAATCCTGTCTTTTATCTTTCTTATCTTTGCCGCATGAGATTAAATGATACCATAGTTGCATTGGCTACTCCACCCGGAGCCGGTGCTATTTCAGTAATTCGAGTTTCTGGTCCAGAAGCTATAAATATAGTCGCTCCCATTTTTAAAGCGAAGTCTAACAAAGAAATTACAGAGCAGCCCACACATACACTGCATTTAGGAAACATTGCAGATAATGAACGCTTGATAGATGAAGTGTTGGTTTCTATTTTTCATGGACCAAGATCATACACTGGAGAAAATACTACGGAGATCTCATGCCATGGAAGTCCATATATTCAACAAGAGATTATTCAATTATTGATTCGAAAAGGATGTAGATCTGCAGAAGCTGGAGAGTTCACATTAAGAGCTTTTCTAAATGGAAAAATGGACCTAAGCCAGGCAGAAGCTGTTGCCGATCTTATTTCTTCTGAAAATGCCGCATCTCACCAAATGGCTATGCAACAGATGCGTGGAGGGTTTAGCAACGAAATTCAAAAATTACGTCAGGAATTACTCAATTTTGCTTCGCTAATAGAATTAGAATTAGACTTTGCTGAAGAAGATGTAGAGTTTGCTAACAGAGATGAATTTAAAGGTTTAGTATCTAGAATCCAGCAGGTATTAAAAAAATTAATTGACTCATTTGCAGTTGGAAATGTACTTAAAAACGGAATTCCGGTAGCTATTGTTGGAGAACCTAATGTTGGAAAATCCACATTGCTCAATGCGCTTTTAAATGAAGAAAGAGCGATCGTTTCAGACATTGCAGGAACTACTAGAGATACTATAGAAGATGAAATGAGTATTGGCGGTGTTGGGTTTAGATTTATAGATACTGCGGGGATAAGGGAGACCAAAGATGTAATTGAAGGTCTTGGTATAAAAAAGACTTTTGAAAAGATAAGCCAGTCGCAAGTAGTAGTGTTCTTAGTAGACAGCAGCAAATTAAAGGCAGAAAGAAGCAGGTTGCATGAAATACATGTTGAATTGGAAAAGATCAAAAATCAATTTCCATTAAAACCATTAATTATCGTTGTCAATAAGATAGACAGACTTTCTGAGCAGGATATTGATGCGCTTAAAAGTTCTTTAGATGATATTGATGGAGCAACACTTCAATTATTATCTGCTAAATCTGGAGAGGGAGTTGAAGATTTAAAAGATAAGCTATTGCAATTTGTAAATACAGGAGAACTCAGAAATAACAACACTATTGTTACTAATAGCAGGCATTATAATGCATTATTAAGTGCTTTAGAAGAAATCAATAAAGTACAGGAAGGTCTAAATCATGGTTTATCTGGAGATTTAATGGCAATCGACATTCGTCAGGCATTATACCACTTTGGAGAGATCACTGGTGAGATCACTAACGATGATCTTTTAGGGAATATTTTTGCGAACTTCTGTATTGGGAAATAAAATCTAAATTTCTTTTATACTTATGAATGCTCATCAAGATATATAAGCATTGGTATTAAAGTGTTCTGATTTAAAATAATAAGCTATTTCTGGCATTTACCTAGAATCATCCTTAACAAAAGATCATACTTTGGCATGTGTTACTATCGCGTTAGAAATTTTAGTTTACAAAATAGCAGTCCCAATAGTGCGTTTGGCGTATTATTATCGTCGTGAAGAGTAAAGACACTTTTAAATGGATAAAAATTAAAATAACTGTAATTAGGGTTTTATTGACTTAAGAAATCAATTTTTGAGCTACTTGATTTTTATGACTAAAAAACACCAAACCACTTAATAGTAAAATGCAAACTATGGTTGCCGGAACCGTACCCAGGTCAAATCCACCTTCCGCACTAGTTTTTGTAAGTAGGTCGCCAAAGGTTGCTCCAAAAGGTCTGGTAAATACAAATGCCAGCCAGAATAAGATCATACTATTAATTTTAGATATGTAATGCAATAGTACTACAACTACAATAACTGCTGCAGTTATTAATGCTCCTTCCAAGTAAGAAAACCCTGCGTTATCGCTTAAATAATCTCCAAAAGCGGTCCCCAAACTGTTAGAAAATAAAATGGCTATCCAATAGAACAATTCAACATTTTTGCGTGAGATTGGATATACTTCGATCTTTCCAATACGCTTCTTCCAAATAATTAAAGTGCTTAGCAAAAGAGTTATGAGAATTATTGAGCCAGCTAGGTAACCCAAATTAAGAGTTCTATCCATAAAGTCTGATATTTCTGTTCCTACGGTGGTAGTACCAGCAATTACTAGCCAATATAAGGTTGGACTAAATTTCCTAGCTTTTAGCTGTATAAATAAGGTGATGATAAAAAATATACCGGTAATAATAAGGCCAATTGTATATCCTAAATTCAAGGTGTGTGCTAATAGATCTCCAAGCGTTTCCCCTAGCGTTGTTGCAATAATCTTCATTACCCAAAACAATACAGTGATCTTAGCTACTTTATTAAATACAAGTAAATTCTTAGCAGTTTGTTCCATAATAACTATTTATTGAATCCATATTTTCTAACACGAAAGGCATTCAGAACATTTATATCTACATAGATTGAAAACTTTTCCTAATCATCTAATCTCAACATTTATTCAAAGCTTAAAACATATATTTAAAACCTATCATATGAGAGTTTTCAAATTTAGAATAGGTGAGTTCCATATGTTCCATTTCATAATCTGTGGTAAAAAGTAAATTACTGCCCAACCCAATGGCTGCTCCGGCTAGCACATCAAGAATATCATGCTTTTTAGAATCTATTCTACTAGCTGCAGTGTATCCTGCAATTATATAAGAGGGAATAGCATATTTAAAGCCATATCTTTTATTAATAAAACCGGCGCTATGAAATACTGTAGAAGTATGTCCTGATGGGAAGGAGTTGTCATTACTTTGATCTGGTCTTGGTTTATTAATACCAATCTTAAGTCCGAAGGTGATGACTTCTGTAAGTACAAAACCTTTAGTAAATTGCCAAACCCCCTTATCATCATCAAGAATTAAACTAGTTCCTAAAGTGGCAGCAGGAAGAACAAATAAGAACACATCTCCCACTCGTTGTACCGTACCTACTTTTGGCTTAGTCTCGCTTGTGTCCTGTGCTTTTAGCTGAAATGTAAAAAATGAAATAAGACAGACCGATATTACGATTCTATATAAAGAAGAATTAGATCTATGCACTCGCTTAATTTTAAAATTGATAATTGGGCACTAAAAATTATATCAATAAAAATAATACCGAATTCTAAAGCAATCTTAAAGCCTACTCTATTTTAAAATCTATTTCGAAGACGTGTTTTACTTTCTGGCTAGAACCTGTGCTAATATTTATTTCAGAAAAATGGTAGGTAGGCTTAAAGCCATAATAATCACATATCTTTTTGATAATAGAAAGTCCAAGTCCGGTAGAATCTGAACGGTTTCCCTCCTTATAATACCTTTCAAAAATCTTATCTGGATTTTGTAAAGCTTTATCGCCGTTGTTAGAAATACTTAAAATATTTTCGCTAAGGGTAACTTCTATTGTAACATGATCTTTATTATACTTTATAGCATTTGAGATTAGATTGTTACAAAGAATTATGGCTAGAGATCTATCCATGGATACATATAGGTCGTTTTTTATAACAGTTTTGATATCTTCTGAAGTTAATTCTCTAAAATTCGCTACCACTTCTTTAATTATAGTAGAAAGTTTAATTTCTTCAATACTCGAAAATTGATCATTGTCGATCTTTGCCAGAAGGATCAATTTCTTGTTTAGTTGTTTTAATCTAGAGATATCTGTTTGTAGGGAGGATATTTGTTGAAACTGGATTTCATTGATCTCTGTGGTATTTATAAAATTATCGATCTTAGCTTGCATGATCGCCAAAGGCGTCTGCATTTCATGAGAGACGTCTTCGGTAAATTGCTTAAGAATTTTATAATCTGTCTGAATCTTGGTGGTAAGCAGTTGCATTTCTACTTGTAACTCATAAAATTCTAAAATATCTGAATCTTCAAAAATCAATTCTTTATCAGATTTTAAACTAAAATTCTTGAGTCTGTTCAAATTAGTAAAAAATGGTTTCCATAGTATCTCATTTCTGGATCTGTTGATATAAAAAAGAAAAATGAACGCAAGAATGAGTATTGCTAAAAAAGTAAGAACAATAACAAGTAGAATATCTTCAGACTCAATAACCATAGCTCTTACCGTAATTCTATAATATTCCCCCTTTATTTGAGTTGTTTGTGAAAGCTGCTCAAAAAGTTCAACCTCGTCTTGAAGAGGATCGAATATTAAAGTGTCTTTTAAAGAAATCTTCTCTGCCTCATTTACCTTTTCCACCATCATTATAGGTGGAATTCCTTTGATGGTTTGATCTTCCCGAAGCAACCGCTCTACTCTATCTTTGTTGGAAAACAGCTCTTCCTCTACTTCATTCTGCAATAATTCTCTTGTGAAGAAGAACAAGCTTATAGTAGATAGCATTAATAAGATTAATGCTGTCTTAAAAAAAGTCTTAGAGGCCTTTCTTAGTAATGGGGTTTTATGTGAAGAAAGTTTTTTAATCTGCTGTAAATTTATAACCGCTAGCATAAGCAGTTTGTATATATTTTGCCCCCTTAGAAGTTAGTTTCTTTCTGAGATTATTTATGTGTACATAAATAAAGTCAAAATTATCTAACAGATCACTACCACACCCCATAGATGCTCCGCGATTATTGCTTTAGATAAAATTCTATTTTTATTGGTTATAAAGAATAAAAGAAGATCATATTCCTTTCTAGTAAGTATAATTGGACTATCTAAAATAAACACAGTTCTGGCCAAAGTGTCTACACGAATCTCATTAAATACTATGGCATCATTACCTCCAAATTGTCTTCTTCTTGTAATAGCTTTTATACGGGAATTTAATTCTGCTAAATGAAAGGGCTTTGTGAGATAATCGTCTGCGCCCAAGTCTAACCCTGTAAGTTTATCTTCTAGAGAACTGTTTGCTGAAATAATAATGACTCCACATTTTTTATTTTGTTGCTTTAGCTTCTGAAGTAATTGTAATCCACTACCAGATACTAAATTGATATCTAGAACTACTACGTCATATTCATAAAGTTCTAATTTCTGGGAAGCTTCTAAATAATCTGATGCTGTTTCGCAAACATTACCATCATTGCTTAGATAGGTAGCAATGGAATTTCGAAGTTCATTTTCATCTTCAGCAATTAGATATTTCATTTATAAAATATTTGGACCTCAATGTAGTTTGAAATCCTTAAGATATTTTAAAGTTAGCATGTTAAACCAGAATCACCTTATGTTTTATCAAAATAGAGCGATATTGAAATTCAGAATTAATTAAATAACTATTTTATTATGAGCTCTTATCATAAGTTACTAGTTGATTTTATTCTGGTACTATTTCAAATAACACCTGCTCTACAGAGAGTTTCCGGAAAAATTTTGAGATATTAGATTTCTAATTTATTTTATAATAATTTATGAAGATCATCTCATGGAACGTTAATGGCATTAGAGCCATCGTGAAAAAAGAATTCTTTGAATCTGTTAAAGCATTAGAACCAGATATCTTATGCCTTCAGGAATCTAAAGCACAAGATATCGAAATTGAAAAAGCAGTTTCAGAAATTCAGGATTTTCAACTTTATAGCAATTCTGCAGAGAAAAAAGGCTATTCCGGTACTGTAGTTCTTAGTAAGATCACTACCAAACAGGTGAAGAACAACATCGGAATAGATATACATGACCTTGAGGGTAGAGTGATAACGGTAGAATATTCAGATTTCTATCTGGTAAATGTGTATGTCCCCAATTCTGGTCAGAAATTAGAGAAATTAGAATATAGAACTCAATGGGATAAAGATTTCTTGAGCTATTTAAAACAACTAGAAAAAACTAAGCCTGTTATAATAACGGGAGATTTTAATGTTGCACACAAGGCTATAGATCTTAAGAACGATAAATCTAATTATAATAAGACCGCCGGTTATACTCAAAAGGAAATTGATGGTATGGATAATTTACTCGCTGCCGGATTTGTAGATGTATTCCGCCACTTTCATCCAGAGAAAGTTGCTTACACCTATTGGAGCTATAGATTTAAATCTAGAGAAAAAAATACCGGATGGAGATTGGATTATTTCTTAGTAAGTAGCTCGCTTCTAGATAAAATTAGCGCTATTAGCATTTTACCCGAATATATGGGTTCAGATCATTGCCCTATAGCTTTAGAGATTCAGTTCTAAAAACCTCGTAAACTTTGGATATTTTTTAGTTAAATAGCTAATAATAGAAAAGAGCAACTTATAGTAAAGTTGCTCTTTTATATTTAGATTAAGAATTAATCTATTTCTTTGGCGGTAATGAAAATGCTACGGCATCATGTTCAAAATGATTTCTGTGGGCTCCATCACAAAAAGGCTTATTCTTAGAAAGACCACATCTGCATAAAGAAACTACATCTCTCCCACCAAGATCATACTCATTCCCATCCTTATCTACAATTTCAAAATCTCCCTGAACCTTTAAAGATCCATTGTTATTCACAACTAGTTTTGTCTTACTCATAATAATTATATTTTAGGTATTCATTTAAGATTCTTCGCTTTTCGAATTGAACTTCTGGTTCAATTCTTCAAAGAAAAGAAAATTAGTCAAAACTATATCTGCGAATTATGAAAAAGAAAAATGCAGCGATGTTTTTAGGTCACTGCATATATTTCTCTGAGGAGTTTTAATCTATAGCAAGCATTTTAAGCTTAGGGTCTATATCATAAATTCTTGTAGTATCTTGATTGATCATTATTCTGATATTATAATATTCCAGACCTTGAATTTTTTTATTTTTGATCTTACCCACTACAACACCCTTCTTATTAGGATCTTTAAAAGTCTTATCTAAAATTTGAGATCCTCCGTCTGTTTTTCTAAAGATCTTTATAATTTCTACAACGTCTCTACTATCGGCATTTTTAGCAATACCTCTCCAATAGATCTTTTGATTTTTTTCTACTACAGATACAAAATCTTTAGGCTTACCAAAATTCTCACCCCTATCATCAGATAATGTAACCATCTCCTCAATATTATATCTATCTATACTATCTGTATTTACTGTAACTAGCACATTAGTATCCTTTTTAAAATTGATCTTTTCTTCGGTGCCATAGACTGATTCACTATTAGAATGTTGCTTTTTACCAGCAAATAATAAGGTGAATAAAACCAGTACTACCAGAAATAATCCTGTCTTTTTGAAAAAATTGTTTACTTTCATAATTTTGATTTTTAGTTGATAATTGCTTTTAAGATTAACAGATTATTTTGCAGAGAAATCAACATTGCTATTATCTACTTTTGCTGAGTCTTCTGCACTTTTATCACTTACAAAATACATCTGCATCATCCCTTTATTTTTTACTTCTAAAACTCCTCTATCTTCAAATTGAAATTTTTCCTTTACCAATAAATAGGTAGATTGGGAGATATTTATTTTTCCGGTCTCAGAACAGGATTCCATTCTAGAAGCCATATTTACCGTATCACCCCAAATGTCATACACAAACTTCTTACTGCCTACAACCCCTGCTATAAGTGGTCCGGAATTAATTCCTATTCTTATATCAAAAGAAGCGCCTTTATCTTGAGTGACCATTTTGGCACTTTCTACATAATCCAGCATTTCTATAGCAGCATTAATAATTTTAGTTGCATGATCTTCTAGCGGAAAAGGAACGCCACCAGCACACATATAGGCATCTCCAACGGTTTTGATTTTCTCTAAACCATACTTCTCTACGATCTTGTCAAATTTTGAGAAATACAGATCTACAGTTGCCACCAGGTCTTCTGGAGGGAGATTCTCTGCATAATGCGTAAAACCTACAAAATCTGTAAATAAGACACTTACTGCGTTAAATTTCTTTGCTTTTACTTTACCTGTTTCTTTCAATTCCTGAGCAGTTTCAGCAGGCAAGATATTGAGCAATAAATGTTCAGATCTGTTTTTTTCTCGCTCAATGATCAATTTTGTTCTACGTATAAATCTATTTCTTCGGTAGAGTCCGAATGCCAGTAACAACAGTAAAAAGCAAGCAATGACTATAGCTATAACAATGTTTTTCTGATATCGTTTTTGCTGACTCAAAAGATCTACCTCCGCCTGTTTTTGAGATACTTCAAAGTCTGTTCTAAGATCAGCCATTTCTCTTATAGATCTAATATTCCTAAAACTATCTCTGTAGGTTATATAGTCTTTATAATATCTAAAAGATCTGGAGGTGTCTTTTGTTTTCTCGTAAAGCTCAGAAAGTTTGAGGTTTGCTTCAGCTATAGAATTCTTAAATCCATAAGTATGTGCAGCTTCCAAAGCTCGTTCTGCATAAATCTTTGCTCTGGCATCTTCTCCATTTTCTGAATAAACATTTGCCAGGGAGATCAAAAATTCTGATACAGCATCATAAGCATTAATATTTCTTAGCAACGTAATAGCCGCATTCAGGTTTTCTTCTGCCTGAAAATGATTACCCATTTTGGCGTTTATTGTTCCTAAATTGCCGAGACTATAGGCTCTCCCTATATTATAACCTTTCCTTCTAAAAATAGCTTCAGATTCTTTAGTATAGATCTTTGCTGAATCTATTTTCCCTGATCTTAAGTATTCATCTCCGGCATTAAATAGTGCTCCCGCTAAAGTGATAGAGTCTTCACTCTCTCTTAAGATCTTAATTCCTCTACCATAGTAGATCTCTGCATTAGACGAATTTCCGTTAAGAGAATACACATTCCCAATCTCTATATTGCATTTTGCAATGTGCAAGGGACTTTCTGCTATTATAGCATATCGCAAACTGATAAAATATTCTTTTAACGCCTTGTCATAAACTCCCTTCAACCTATAAGCATTTCCTTTTTGGAGATATCCATTATGCAACATTAGAGTGGAATCTTCTGATCTGGCAATCTTTATCAAAAGATTTGAATATTTAAAAATACTATCCGGGTTCGCTTCTGCTGCTGCAATATCAGAAAGCAACTCCAAATCTTTAGTAACCTCACCCTGATTGCGGTACACATTTTTTAAACTATCTGCCAATTTTGGATTTTGCGCTGCAACTCCAAAAACCAGAAAAGAAAATAATGTAGTAAGGGTATATTTTCTTAAATTCTGCATATGTCTATAAGCTATGTGGCGCAATATTTCTTACGCATGTAATTAAATCTATCTTATTTAAGAATCTTAAGGGGAAGATCTAAATTCTAAGAATCTCTTGCATCTTAGAAGTATCGATGATAATTATTTTAATCTTTTAAGATACCGTGGAGTGTATCTTACTATCAATCAAGTTACTAAAGTTAATCGTGGCAAATTACCAATTTCGGTGAAATGTAGTTAATAACTGACTAACGCACAGATAGTTATAATTTGTAAGAAATTTAATCGTCATTGAATCGTTAAAAACCTACAATTAAGATCATGTCAATACTCAAATTCAAGAAAATCTCTAAATATGAATCTGGTTCATTTAAAATACATTAGCATAAAATGCTATTATTTAGAACGTTAGAACCAATATTATCATTTAAAATTAGTAAGTTAGATAGATATCTTTATTAAAATCTAACCTTATGAATACAACCGATAGAGTAAATTGGAGATCTATATTTTCAATTTCTTCCATTCTATACTCTGTGCTTGGTGTATTTGCGGCGATGATTGCTTTAGAAGGTTTTATGTTGCCAAATCATTTTATAGATGGTGGCATTACAGGAATTTCCATAGTATCAGAATCTCTTTTTGGTATCCCTTTTACCATATTCTTAATTTTCTACAATCTTCCTTTCCTTATTTTAGGTTATAAAAGAATAGGAAAAACATTTGCAGTAAGAGCATTTCTGGCTATAGTTCTTCTTACCCTATTAATGTATTTTATAGAAATACCTGCATTTACCAATGATAAGGTTCTAATAGCCGTGTTTGGCGGATTTCTAATTGGGCTAGGTATTGGTCTAGTAATTAGAGGTGGTGGTGTGTTAGATGGCTTGGAGATCATTGCTTTTTATACTACAAGAAATTCTAGTTTCTCTACAGGAGAGATCATTTTGGCTTTTAATGCGGTTATTTTTATAATCTCAGCTTTCGTATTTAGTGTAGAAACTGCTATGTATTCCTTTCTTGTTTATTTTACGGCTATGAAAACATCAGATTATGTAGTAGATGGATTTGAAGAATTTACAGCCTTAAATATTATCTCTAAAGAATGTGATGAAGTTAAAGCTTTAATCGTTAAAGATCTTGGAAAAGCCATTACCGTATACAGAGGAGAACGTGGGTATTTGCCAGATTCTTTTGATATTAAATATGACTGTGACATTGTTATGACCATAGTTTCTAGACTGGAAATTCATAGGCTAAAAGAAGCCATATTAAAAATTGACGCAGATGCCTTTTTCTACGTCCAACGTATAAAAGAAGTAAAAGGAGGTATAGGAAAACATACTAAAGACGCGTTTAATGAACAATCTATTTTATCAGATATCTCAAAGCGTGATGTTAAGGCTGGAAAATGAATTGCCTAAATATCTCACGTATCATGCCCCCTATCACACCAAATATGTGATGGATAGAGCTGTCTTTATAGCTAAGGAAGAAAATATTGAAGAAGAAGATCTGTTTCTCTTAAAAGTGGCTGCTCTTTATCATGATACAGGATTCACAGTGAATAGAGAAGACCATGAGGCTATTAGTTGCAAAATTGCAAATGAAGAACTACCCACCTTCGGCATTCATAAAGATCAGATTGAAATAATATGCGGACTTATAAGAGCTACTAAAATACCGCAAAGTCCGAAGAATAAGTTAGAAAAAGTATTAGCAGACGCAGATCTGGAGTACCTGGGAACAGATAAGTTTCAAGAATTTGGTGATAAACTATATCACGAGCTTTTGCATTATGAACCAAAGTTAGATTTACAGAAGTGGAACGAAATACAATATGATTTTGTGAAGAATCATAAATATCATACCGCATATGGCAGAAAATATCTGGAGCCAAAGAAACAGGAAAATCTGAGGATTCTATTAGATAAAATGCATCAATTATAATTAGGATGTCAATAACTTAAACTTAGGTTATCTCCCCTCAAATTTTATTAAATATTACAGTGTTTTAGATTTTGAATATGCCGCATTATACTTATTGACAGAGTATTTAAAATTGAAGAATAAATCTTTAGCAGAATATGCAAACTGCTAAATTTAATATCAGAATTAAGTGTATTTTGCGTACGTATTTTAACATTTGTTGAACAAGCTGAATTTTGGTGATAATGAATAATTTAAAGGATAAAACTGAAAAATATTTAGTTACAGATGGGTTTAACCAATTAAAAGACACTCTTAATGATCAGTCCTTTTTATTGATGATCATTGATATAGAGAACTTTCGCTTAGATTATTTCAATCATTTATATCCTTTTTGGTCTAATAAATCTAGTAATGAGTATTCTTCCACAGAGGATTGTCTTTTTAAAAAGATAATTCATCCAGATGAATATTTACAGTTTATTGCTCATTTAAAGGAGTGTAGTGATCTTCTTGTTGGGCAAGAAAAGGTTTCTTATTTCCACATCTTAAATAAGGAAGGCTATTATGATAAACACTGCTTTATAGATAGAATCTACAAAGGTTTACCTAATTGCCAACATCAGCAAATCATAAGCATTGCTCAAAAAGTGGAGACAGAGCAGGATTTATTGGATAAAGAGAAAAATCATCTTGAAAACTTAGAGCCAATTTCCAATAGATATCAGCAAATTCTTTCTACCATAGATGAAGCTTACTGCATTATAGAAATGATCTTCGATTTTGAAGGAAATGCTATCGATTATCTCTTTACAGAAAATAATAATGCTTTTGAATATCAGGTGGTGCTGCCAAATGCCATTGGACAAACCATGAAAGAAATGATCCCAGATCATGAAAATAAATGGTTTGAAATTTATGGAAAAGTGGTTAAAACCGGTGAATCTATAAGATTTCAAGAGAATGCTGAAAAACTAGATAATACCTGGTTAGATGTTTATGCCTTTAAACTTGGAGGTAAAAACAGCCAGAGTGTAGCGGTATTGTTCTTTAATATAACAGAGAGAAAGAAACAAGAGCTTGGCCTTCTTAAAGAAAAAGGAGATCTAGAAGTTTCAGCAAAAAAAACCAAAAGAAAATTAAGAGAGAACAACGATCTTTTGCAGATGGTTTTTGATTCTACCAATCTAGGAATTGCTGTTTTTTCTATTATTTATGATCCTCAGGGAAATCCTGAAGATTTCAAATTCATACGTGTTAATGAGGTTTTGAAAAAAATGTATAAGAATGTGAACCCTTTAGGGAAAACTTATTCAACATCTTCTAAATTAGGATTAGAGCTTGGAGCTTTAGCAATGTTCAAAAGGGCTGTAACAGATGGTAAAAACCAGGATGAAGAGTTCTATGTAAACAAAGAAGGCTACAATAATTGGTTTAGAATGACAGCTCGAATTCAGGACAAACTTTTAATAAGTACTATAGAAGATATTACAGACCGTAAAAAAGAATCTCAGCAATTAGAAGAAACTATTAGATTTAAGCAGCAATTAATAACCACCTCTCCAGAAACCGTTATTATAATAAATCTAAATTCTTATACGGTACGTTACATAAATAAAGATATTTATCCAGAAGAAAATCTTACCAAAGAGAGTATCCAAGGCATGCCCATTGGCAACATATTACCATACATTCATCCCAGAGACAGAGAGAAGATCATGAATCTTCATAAGAAGTTATTAAAATCATCAGAAGATGATATTTACGATCTGGACCTTAGGATGAAATTTGACGATTTGGAATGGGAATGGTTTAGCGTTAGAGGAAAAATATTTCATAGAAGAGATGAACACTGGGTAGATGAATATGTGCTCTTAATAAGAAATATAACCAATCAAAAGAATATTCAAAAAGCCTTGATTAGTGCAGAAAAATTATCTATTCAGGGTGAAATCGCTAGAACCTTGGCTCATGAACTAAGAAATCCTTTGGCAAGTATTGGTCTGGCGACAGAAGTTATTAGAAAGAAGTTAGAACTTATGGCTAATAATGAATTTAAAAATTATCTAGGAATACTTAATAGAAGTACAAAAACTTTAAACAATCTAGTAACCAACCTTTTAAATTCTTCAAATTATACTCCTGCAAAGCTAAAAAAAGCAGACCTTGGTAAAATTATAGACATTACCGTAGAGAAAGCTTCAGATAGAATATACCTTTCTGGAATTAAGGTGGTAAAGAATTATAAAGGTTCATTTCCTATTCTGGCAGATCAGGAAAAATTGATCATTGCTTTACTAAATATTGTTGTAAATGCCAGTGAAGCTACCACTCCAGATAAAGGCCTGATAACTCTGGATATCAAAGAACATAAAACAGATTTTATGCTAAGCATTTCAGATAACGGGCATGGCTTGGAGAAAGATCAGATAGATCATCTTTTTGAAGCTTTCTATACCAATAAAGCTACAGGAGTTGGTGTTGGCCTGAATTCTGTAAAAAGTATTTTAGAGGAGCATGATGCTAAGATAAAGGTGGAAAGTAAGCCAAATTTGGGTACTACTTTTAAGATCTACTTTCATAACGCGAATTTGAAATAAAATTATGTTACATTTTTTATCATTTAGTCTTTTAAGTTTAAACATTTTTATAAATTTAATGATATAGCAAAAAAATTAATACAGCTTCAATTGTCTTAATCCCCTACGATTTATGCCAAAGTTTGAAAGATTTTCTGCTGTAACCAATAAATCATATCTTTTGGAGAACTTTTTTCAATATTCTCGTGATTTTTTATGCGTTGCAGGGTACGATGGATACTTTAAAAATGTAAATCCTGCCTTTATTGAACTTTTGGGTTATACAGAGAGAGAGATGCTAAGCAAACCAATTAGCGAATTCATATATAAAGAAGATAGAACAGTTACGTTAAAGAATAGAAATAGTTTAAAGCGAAATATACCTTTGTTAAACTTTGAAAATAGGTACGTTTCTAAAGAAGGAGCTATTATCTGGTTATCATGGACCTCCATTCCAGAACCAGAGAATGAAATTGTATATGCAATAGCAAAAGATGTAACCTATATTAAGAGTAAGGAATTAGAAAGAAATGAATTACTTACTAACCTAACCAAAGCCAATTCAGACCTTAAACAGTTAAGTTATACCTCCTCCCATGATCTTAGATCTCCGGTAAATAACATGTTGTCTCTCTTAGAATTATTAGACCTTTCCAAGATTGATGATGAAGAATCTCTTAAATATCTGGAATTAATTAAACATTCTGCAGTTACTTTAAAAGCCACTATAGACCAACAGGTAGATCAGTTTGCTATACAGGATAGTTTAATTGTAAAGGTAGAAGAACTTAATGTTGAGAAGATTTTAAATGATACACTGGCTTCTATTAGATCTCTTATTACCAAATCTGGAGTTAAGATCCATGTAAATTTTTCTGAATTTACCCACCTAAAATTCAATGCTTCTTATTTACATAGCATCTTTCTAAATTTGATCTCAAATTCCATTAAATATGCTCAACCCGGAATTACTCCTAGAGTTTCCATTGCAGCTGTAAAATCAGAAGATTGCAAGCAACTTATTTTTAGCGATAACGGTCTAGGTTTTAATTTAGATATGGTGAAAGATAGGATCTTTGGTTTACATCAAAAGTTCCATAATCATATAGATAGTAAAGGCATAGGTCTGTATTTGGTATATAATCACATTACCAGTTTAGGCGGTAAAATAACTGTAGAAAGTGAGGTGAATCAAGGAACTACATTTGTTCTAAGTTTCCCCAGATAATTTCAAATTTCTAAATTGCTACTTTGCCCTTTTTTAAAAAAGAAAACTTCCTAATAAATCCTAGTTATTACTAAGCTTAAATTCTTATTTTTCGGAATACAGAATATAAACTTACTTTCATAGCTGGCAAATACTATAATTAGAATGAAAATTCTTCATACTGCCGATTGGCATATCGGTAAAAAATTACATAAACACGAACTTAGCAAAGATTTTGACCTTTTTACAGATTGGTTAAAGGAAGTGATCGTTAAAGAAAGTATAGATCTTTTATTGATTTCCGGAGACATCTTTGATCTTGCAAACCCTTCGTCAGAAGCTAGAGCTCAATATTATAAAGCGCTAATAAAGCTACAAAAGCTTAACTGCAAGATAATAGCTACTGGAGGAAATCATGATTCTCCTACAATGCTCGATGCTCCTAAAGAAATTTTGAAAGCTTTAGACATGGAAGTTATTGGAGGATTGCCTAAAGAACTTGAAGATACTATCATTCCTGTAAAAAATGAACAAGGAAATATAGAAGTTATAGTTGCTGCAATACCATTTTTAAGAGATGCAGATCTTAGATCTGGCACCAGTGCCTCAACTTATGAGGAGCGGTTGCAAGCAATAAGAGAAGGCATAAAAAACGTTTTTTTAGATGCTTGGGAAATTTGTGAGACCAATTACCCGGACATTCCCGTAATTGCAATGGGGCATTTGTTTACAGCAGGGTCTGATACCTCCGAAAGTGAACGAGATATACAAATAGGAAATCAGGCTGCTTTTAACGCCTTACAGTTTGGAGAGAATTTCAAGTATATAGCTTTAGGACATATTCATAAACCTCAAAGAGTTTCTGCCAATATCCCAATTTTCTACTCTGGTTCTCCCCTGCCCTTATCTTTTAGTGAGCGTAAGGATGAAAAGAGAATTTTGATCTTAGATACAACAAAATCTTGGGAACCTGAAAGTATAAATATTCCAATATTTAGAAGGCTCTTAAGAATAAGTGGTACCCTACAAGAAATACAGCAGAAGTTAGAAGAATTGATTTTTATGGGTCAATTAGATTCTTTGATAGAAATTGATATGATTGAAGCTCAATATGATGCACAAAAGATATACATGCTAGATCAATTGGTTAATAATTTTGATAAGAACGGGTTTGAAATTGTAAAGCAAAGAGCTCAATTTACAAATCAAGTTAAAGGTACATCAGAATTATATTCGGAAAATCAACAGCTAGAAGATCTAGCACCTAAAGATGTTTTCTTAGAACTTATTGCTAATCATGCATATAATGATGAGCAAAAAAAAGAGATCCTAAGTGCTTTTGATGAAATAATGGAAGAAGTTCAACATGCTGAAAAATCTGATCAATGAAAATTTTAAAGATAGAATTTACTAACATAAATTCTTTACGAGGTTCTCATGAGATAGATTTTACCAAAGAACCATTTATAAGTAGTTCTCTATTTGCTATTACCGGCCCAACCGGAAGTGGAAAAAGCACCATTCTTGATGTGATCTCACTTGCGCTTTATGGTAAGATCCCTAGAATACCTGGTAGCAGACCAATTTCTAAAACAGATATCGAAAAGTTTGGCACCATACTTACTAGAAATCAGAAAGAAGCCATTGCAAGAGTTACCTATGAGTGCAAACACGGCATATTTAGTTCGCAATGGAATATTTCTACCAATAGGAATGAAAATCTGCGAGACAATGATATGGAAATCTTCGATCATCAAAAGCAGGAATTGATCACTGAAAAAAAATCTGAAGTTCCGGATATGAATGAGGAACTTATTGGTTTAAGTTATGATCAATTTATTAAAGCTGTTCTTTTGGCGCAGGGAGAATTTGCTCAATTCTTAAAAGTCACTAAAAAAGAGCGTGGTGCCCTATTAGAAAAAATTACAGGAACTGGAGTTTACAGATTGCTTGGACAAAAAGTATATGAAAAAAATGGGCTACTCAACAAAGTTATTGAGAAGCAGCAAACAGAGATAGGCATTATTAAGAATGCGCTGATGGCAGATGAAGTTCTAGAGAGCAAAAAGAAGGACATATTAATAAAAACTACTGAATTAGAAAATTTTCAGAAAGATATTGAAGGACTAAAAAATGCTCTAGAACTTAAAAAATCAATTCAGAAACAAGCTTCGGAAATAAGCTCGTTGGAGGATGAGAGGTTATTAGCAGTAAAGAAATTATCTATTTTTGATGAAGAGCATGGCGCTCCTTTAAAGCAACACGAAAAAGTTCAGGATTTCTCAGAAGAATTACGCAACTGGAATTTATATAAGCAAGAGGAAAAAAAGATTAGGGAAGAGCAAATTACAACTGTCCATAGTTCTAAAGCTAATTCAGATAAAATAACAGCATTGCTATCTAACGTTTCTGCATTTACGAGAACAGATACTAACACTAGTAATTTATATCAGCATCTTACCAATTTTAGAGACAAGATCTTAACATTACAAGAGCAGCGAAAAGAAAAGTTGAACGAGCACACGCTAGAAAGAACAAAATTAAAAGCGGAATTAGATCAAACATCGATAGAACTTAATAATGAAAGTCCCAATTCCTTAAAGATCGCTATCAATGAGAGCGTAAATGAAATAGCATATTCCCTAAAAAGCTGGAAGGATGAATTTCAGGTTTCAGAATCAGAAGAGATCGCTAATTTAAGAGCTAAATTTCAGGAGAATTATAAAAAAACCCGAGAGGCTTCTAGAGAATATGCTGCCATAGAAGCTCTGGAAAAAGAGATCTATAGAAATTCTTCTGATCTTGAAAAGATCCAACCGCAATTACAAGAACTTCCAGATAGGATAGATAAACAACAAAAAAAGGTTGAAAATTGTAGGACCAAGGAAGAAAATCTAACTTTAAAAAGAGAAAATGAGCTCTTAAAAGCTAGTTTACAGCAGCATAGACATTCCCTTAGAGATGGAGAAGCTTGCCCTTTGTGTGGAGCTCTAGATCATCCCTACGCAGAGCAATTGCCCGAAAAGGATACTAGTTTAGATCTTAGATTGGAGGAAATTAGAAAAGAATTAGCAATAGAAATTAGCATTCTAAATACTGCGACTACTAATTTGGAAAATTTCAGAAGATCTGCTGAAGAGTTAAAAGCGAATGCAATCAATCTCAAAAATAATTTACAGAAATTAAATGTCAACTTCAAAGCGAAATTTGGAGAATTATCTGGTGTGAAGAATATTCAGGAACTAGAAAAAACCTGTGATGATCTAGAAAAGAAGATTGAAGATCTCAACCAATTTGCTACAGAACAGAAAAAACTTAAACATTTAAAAACAGCATTGCCTATTCTGGACAGATTAGATACTATTCTAAAAGACGGAAAATTACTTAAAGAAAAAATAAATGAACTTTATTCTGGAAATAATGTTCAACAAGAAGTTGAGAACTATCAAAACAATTGGATAAGCTTAGAAAGAGATCAGAAAAACCTGAAGGATACTCAGACAAAATTAGAAAGCGAAGTCGAGCAATTAGTAAAAAAGATAAAATCTTCTGAAGGTGTTTTACTGCCATTACTAAAAGCAAAAGGATTTGTAGCAATTGAAGAGGCTTATGCCGTTTTAATGCATACTAATGAAGCTAACCAATTGCGAAAGGAACGCCAAGAAATTCAGAAAAGTATAGACAATTCTATAGCTTCTTTAAAGCTGCTCAAAATTCAGCTAGAAGAATTAGTGAAAAATGATGTTGAATCTAAAGAAGAAAAAGTTCTGGAACAATTGCAGCTTAAACTTCAGCAATTAGACGCTTTAAGTACAGAATGTAAGGAAACGGAACGAATCATTAAAAATCAGGATGAGAGTGTTTTAAGATTGAATAGCCTTCAAGAGCAGATCGCAGAAAAAGAAAAAGAAACGCGTAGATGGCGAATGCTTAATGAATTAATTGGAGATCGCTCGGGTAATAAATTCAATGATTTTGCGCAGGATCTTAGCTTAAGTAGACTTATTAAGCTTGCAAATGCAAGATTAAAAGATCTTAGTGATAGGTATTTAATAGACAAACCTACAGAAGATGAAGATGATGGATTGGTTGCTATAGATGCTCATATGGGAGGGCAAAGACGTTCTGTAAAGACATTATCGGGAGGAGAAACATTTATTTTAAGTTTATCTATGGCACTTGCACTATCTGATCTAGCTTCCAAAAACGTGGAAATAAACAGCTTATTTATAGATGAAGGTTTTGGGACCTTAGATCCTGAGACTTTAGACCAAACTTTAGATACCTTAGAAAAATTACAGGCAGAATCTTTTAAGACCATCGGAATTATAAGTCATGTAGATTCTTTGAAAGAACGTATTGCTACTCAGATTAAATTAACAAGGAATGGACAAGGCTATAGTACGTTAAAAGTAGAAAGCTTATAAAAAAAACTCCCTGAATTCTTTAATTCAGGGAATTTTTTGTTCTTGTAAACGCTTGAATTAATTTTTTGTTCTGCTAAAATCCAGATCTTGAAAATCAAAACTAAAATCTGTCATTGGAGAAACCGGTTGCATACTAAATCCTATAGCCTTGCCTTCTTTATTTAAAGTAAACACTAAAAAAGCATCGGCATTTAAAGTTCTTTGGTTCCATTTTACTAAAAAGGTATTGCCTTTATAATAAGACATTGTTCCCTTAAAATCTGCAATATTGCTAGATTCAAACATTAGCTTTCCATCCTTCTTTGTAAGTGCAACATCTCCAAACCAATTATCTGTGTAGGTACCGGCATAAGTATCTAAATTTATAGGTGCCATCTTATTTTTTTGTTGCATTTCTATCTCTTTCCAAATATTAGCTACCACCTCATCTGCTTTTTTTTCTTGTTTTAAACGTGCGGTGTTATAAGCGCTTATTCTATCTTTCCCTTCAATGCCAAAATATGCGTCTTTTATCGAATTGGTAATAGATCTAAATGCAGATCCAGACTGCTGATTTGTTAAAACAATAATACCAAGATCTATTTCCGGGATCATAGTAACCTGACTCACTATTCCTAAAAGTCCGCCGGTGTGAGTAACTTCTAATTTTCCATCTACATCACTCAAGAACCATCCTAATCCATAAGCAGAAAAATGCGTATTATAATCTCCTTTACTAGCGTTTAGTAAGGTTTGTGGAGCCCACATCTCATTATGCATTTTTTTACTAAAAATACTATCCTGCAGCTCATTACCGTATTTACCTTCATTTAATTGCGCCAGTACCCATTTGCTCATATCATTTACAGAAGAATACATTCCTGCAGCAGGATTAGCAACCTTCGTAAAACTTAATCCAACTGTCTCCAATTTGCCATCTACGGGAGCATGGCCATCTATTACGTTGCTATAATCTGAAATTCTGTGCCAAGACATGGCGGTATCATTCATATTTAAAGGATCTAGAAAGTTTTGTTTTACGAATTGTTCATATTCCATTCCTGAAACTCTAGACACCACCTCTCCTGCAACTATGTAAAGTAAATTATCATAATCAAATTTAGATCGAAACGAAGACACCGGCTTTAAATATCTTAAATTATGGATTACTCCATCTTTATCCAGAACATTAGATGCCGGAAAGACCATCATATCTCCTGCGCCTAATCCCAATCCACTTCTGTGAGTTAGAAGATCTCTTACGGTAAACTGGCTGGTAACGTAGGGATCATATAATTTAAATTCAGGTATAATATCTGTTACTTTAGAATCCCAAGTTAATTTACCTGAATCTATAAGTTTGGCCAAAGCTGCACTTGTAAAAGCTTTGGTATTGGAGGCGACACCAAAGAGCGTATTTTCATCTACCTTCCCTCCTTTCTCTAGAGATCTGGTTCCGTATCCTTTGGAGTGAATAAGCTTACCATCCTTCACAATTGCAACGGCTATTCCAGGTACATTAAAAGTTGTCATTGTCTTTTCTACTAAACTGTCTACCTGCTTTTCTGTAAAGTTTTGTGCAGAAACAAAGAGATATGTTGAAAGGAAGAGCATTGTAAACAGACTAGTCCTTAAGGAGTAATTTTTCATATTATAATTGTTGAATGAATTTAATAGCGCTTAAAGGTATAAAATCTTTTAAAAGGCTCTCTATACATTTAAAGGTTGTAATTGTATTACAGATTTTTCTGATTGATTTTATCCCTAAACTTTGATAAAAGCTTAAGGTTTATCATTTGTGAGAACTCCTACAGGTACCGAAATTTGCAGCCTTAAATTTTTTAAGTAAAAATATGACAAAGCTAATTCGCAGATTTTCATTTTTTATATTGATAGTTTTCCAGATGGTCTTTTTGCTCGCTATTTTATTTGATAAAATGGCCACCCCACTTATTTTATCTTTCATTATAGGAATATCTATATTAATTAGCATCGCGTATTTTAAGGCACCAAGAGATGAAGAAGAACATTTTTTGGAAGATGCTTATCTCATTCTTTTTGCTGTGCTAGGAGCAGTAGCAACCTTTTACTTAAATACAAAAATAAATCTTGGAAGTATTATCTCTGCAAGTCTGGTTGGGTTTATAGCTTCCTTTGCTCCTAACTTCGATAAAAAATCTTCTATATTGAAAGAATTTCCTGCTGCGGTTTATTGTGGTTCTTTTGTGGGTATGACCTCATCACAGGTAGCTCCTAACATAAAATTTATACTCTTTGCAGGATTTATTGCCGGTGCAATTTTAATGCTTTCCAAGAATATATTTAATGGCTTTGGTGGTAAGTTAGGCACAATTGCCTTTGGAGGAGTTGCTATAACTTCAGTTCTAATTTACTTGATATTTTAATAATGGAACAAGCTATAATTATATTTACAGGTATTATATCTGCTCTTTTAACCTACATTATAAATAATTATCTAAGACAGGGTGCGGTTAGAGCCTCTTCAGGATTATCATTAATTATAGGACTATTTTTCTATTATTTTCCAGATCTTTTATCTGATTATTTAAGCGAAAATATACCGCTAATTTTTATAGGCGCTACTTTTATAGGAATGGTATCTTCCAAAATTCTTCATAATTACCATCTGGTAGGTATTGCCGGACTTATATTTTCTTTGATATATCTTAATACCGGAATGTTTTTCCAAGGTTATGGTGGAGCTTTAGGTACTACTGCGGCAATTTCTGTATTGGTTTCTTTAAGTCTTACACTGGTTGCAAATAGCAAAAGAATCAAAAAATGGAAAGCTTCAGGATTTTCAAAATAACGTAATTATTTTTATGCATTTAATAAGTATATTAAGATCTGATAAATTGAAAATGTGTTATAGAACCAAACTTAATTCAGAATATAAGTCTATAGAGAAGACCTTCGAAGCTAAATTTATTGCTCCCGAAGAATATATTCCGCAGGAAGAGATCAATGCGTTTAGTTTTTCAAAAACCCCAATTATTACCAATGAGAATCCTGAAGAGATAAACTTGTTTAATTGGGGACTAATTCCTTTTTGGGCAAAGAATGCAGAAATAAGAAAGATGACTCTAAATGCAAAGATCGAAACGCTTACAAAGAAACCATCATTTAGAAATGCTGTTACTAATAGATGCTTAATAATTGCAGATGGTTATTACGAGTGGCAATGGCAGGATTCTCGAGGTAAGGAGAAACAGAAATATTTAATTATTACTCCAGATCAGGAAATATTTGCTTTTGCCGGTATTTATGCTACATGGAAAGAGCCTACTACTAACATATTAATTAATTCATATTCTATTGTCACTACAGAAGCTAATGACCTTATGAGTAAGATACATAATAATAAGAAACGAATGCCGGTAGTACTAAATAGTAAAGATCATAAACAATGGCTTAATGGAACCCAGGTTTCCAATTTTGCATTACCATATCAGGCTAATTTAAAAGCGGTTCGGGTAGATTACTAAATGTTATTATCAATTTATTGGAATAAAGATGGAGTGTCATTCATATTGCAATTACCTTCTCTAAAATGATATGGGCTGATTCTTTTATTCTCTTTATATAAAGTTTTAATCTGCACATCAGAGATCACACCTTTTCTTATGATACTTTCTTCTGTAGTATAATTTAAAGGAAGAATGGTAATTTCTAAATAATATAGATCTTCTCCATTGGTATCCGGCAGTTGAATGCATAGTGGTGCTGACGAAATATCTGATGATTCATTGTTTTCACCAGTGCTAATTACATTCTCTCTATTCGAAAATAATAGTTTGCCCTTGGGAGCTATGGGATCTCCGCTATATAACCAACCACTAATTTTGTATTTTGCTACATAAGATCTTCCTATTTCATCACAGTAACTACCAAACACACAAAAATCTATTGCTCGAGTAGATTGAATTTGAAAACCTTCATTATCCAATGCATCTGTTTCTTCATCTATAGATAGCCATTTATCATAACAAAGAACTCCTACTTCTACTATTTGTTTTATGCCAGTCTTTAAATCAAATTCTAATGGAAGGGAAGATTCCACAAAATTTGCAAACTCACCTTTCTTAGATGGAGCTTTCCATAGCAATTTAGAATCTACATCTTCCGGATTTCCACTAAAAACTGCAAAATACTCTAAAGTATATTTACCGGGTTCTAATTTAAGTTCTGCATTATTAAAAATATAAGCGCCACTATTTTCATCTTTTTGAATTGCACTTGAATTCGCATTTATTTTTAAGACCATAGGTTCTTCCAAGCTCCCAACATTCGTTGCTCCTTTTAGAACTACTTCTAAATAGGTGGGCGTAATTTCTAAGCATTCTGGAATCCTTTCCTTATTTTCTTTCTTTAGGCCAGTTACTTGATCAATTGTAAAATAGGCACCAAAAGATAAAGTTGTTGTTCTGGTACTTTGCTTTATAAATAAGGACGTATCCCCATCTTTGGTACAAGCATAGATAGAACAAAGACCAATTAAACATATCATCGAATTATTCAGAAATTTTCTCATACTGTACATGATGCTAGGATTAGATTAAACACAATGAGCCAGCTATAGCCATCAAAATTTGATGGTATAGCTAAAATTAACTGGGGAAATATAGGGATGTTACCAACTCTTAATATCTAGAAAGAGTTCGCTTGGACTATTGGAATTTATAACTTTTTAGACCGGTATTTGATGAGGGAATTCCCTTATTTTCAGGGAATAACATCAGACATTAGAATGAGGATTTACGTCTGAATTTACTTCTTCTGCTCCCAGTTTCTTAACAAGTTTGCCCACAGTAAGACCCTGAACTAATATAGAAAACACAACTACAACATAGGTAATTACTAAAAACAGTTCTCTATGCATTTCATCTGTTAAACTAAGTGCTAAAGCAATGGAAATACCACCTCTAAGCCCTCCCCAGGTCATGACCAAATTAGTATTCGGTACAAAATTAAGTCGGTTCTTAAAAAAGTTAATAGGGATGAGCAGCGATAAATATCTACATAATAGAATTACCGGAATTGCTATTAATCCTGCCCAAATATATTGACCCTTAAAAGTTAGCACCAACATTTCCATTCCAATAAGAACAAATAGAATAGTATTTAGTAAGATATCTACCAGCTCCCAAAATTTGTCTACATAAATTTCGGTAGTTTCAGACATCGTAGAAGCCCTTACAGTATCATTTCCTACAATAAGTCCGGCAGTAACCATAGCTAAGGGTGCAGAAAAGTGAAATTTTTGAGCTATTGCTGTACCCAGCATTACGGCGGCAAGGGTGATAATAACTTCAATATCATAATCATCTATAGATTTCATTAACCTATAGGTTATATAACCTATAATCATCCCTAAAACTATTCCTCCAATTACTTCCTCTCCAAATAATTCAAAGATATGTAGTGGTTCTATATTAGCGCCTCCAACAGAAGCTATTTGGTAAATAGTAAGAAACACTACAACCCCTACACCGTCATTAAATAGAGATTCTCCTACGATCTTAGTTTCTAATATTTTTGCAACCCCTGCCTTTTTCAATATTCCTAATACAGCAATGGGGTCTGTAGGTGAAATTAAAGCTCCAAAAAGCAAACAGTATATATATTCTACATTGAGCTGAAGAAAATATAAAATGTAATATAAAGCCGTTCCTACCAGAAATGTAGATACTAAAACACCCAAAGTGGAAAAAGCCAGAATAGGCCAGCGCTGAACCTTTAATCTTTCAAAATTAGTGTGTAAGGCGCCTGCAAATAGTAAGAAACTTAGCATCACATCCAAGAGTACAGTCTCAAAGTCTATTTGGTTGATGATATCAATCTCTGCCTGAAGTAACGTATCATCTATAAAGCTAATGAGAAATATAGCCAAGGTGAATAGTATCGTAATAAACATTAAACCAATACTATTCGGCAATTTAAAAAACCTCACATTTATATATCCAAATACTGCAGAGAGTGTTACTAAAATGGTAATTATGAGGAAATAGTCCATTTAATTCTAAGGTTTAAATTTAATTTTCAGCAGTGATTGCTAAGTTTCAATAAAATACAAATTTAACAAGATTTGAATACTGTCAGCTATGGACTATCACCCAGTACAATTCTTTTATAAACATTTTCAGCATTAAAAAATAACAGCTTAATTAGAATATTCTAACTTGCTGCTTTCTTTAAAATTGAAACAATAATTAGTTCTCAGAAATTCTATGCAAGACCATAAGCATTTCAAAATATATAAACCTTACGGATATCTAAGCCAGTTCATTAACAACCAGAATTCACGTCGTAATAAGAAGTTGCTAGGAGAATTATCTAATTTTCCTGAAGGTATTATGGCTATTGGAAGATTAGATGAAGATTCTGAAGGTCTTTTGTTCTTAACCACAGATGGGAAGATGAGTGAAGAAGTGAGAGGTAGAAAAGTTGAGAAAGAGTATTATGTTCAAGTTGATGGTGTGATAAGTAATGAAGCTATAACACACTTGCAAGATGGAGTATTAATTGGTGTAAATGGAACCAAATATAAAACATTGCCCTGCAAAGCCAGCAGAGTAGAAAAGGTTCCAAATTTTCCGGAGCGAAGTAAAAAAATAAGAGATGAGCGTCATGGCCCTACAAGCTGGGCTTCTATAACAGTTACCGAAGGAAAGTTTAGACAGATAAAAAAGATGACAGCAGCTGTTGGGTTTCCAACATTAAGACTGGTACGCGTAAGAATTGGAAATGAAACTATAGAAGATCTTCAAGCAGGTGCTATTCAGGAAATATCTTCTTTTAGCATTTAAGCATTTACAGCCTGTGCAGGCTTAAGAGAATTAAAAATTAATCCGAAGAACTTAAAGGTTTCTTTTGCCTTATTTATTGCAGCTAATTCCTCTGCTTCAGTAAACGCTACTTGTTTTAGTCCTTTACCAAAACTTCTCCAGCCTTCTACAGAGCTGCGATCCCCATTAAAAAAATGATGCTTTTCAATATTTGAAAGAAGTTCACAATGAATAAGTTCTTTAGAGATCATCATTCCACCCAGTACAGAACCTTCTACTACATACCATGCACCCCAAGCCTCTGCAATACTATTAATGGAGAATTGATCTTCAAATTCTTTATAAATGGAGGTATCTACTTTAAGATTGCTAAGATCTTCCTGCAATCTATTCGCTTTGTTGGAAGAAAATTCTGGAATATACTTAGCTATTTCTTTGTCTACAACGTTGTAAGCAATAAAATTCTGAAGTAAAATCAATTTATAGTTTTCCAGACTTATAGTATGAGACATAATATCTCCGGCCAAATTCCCCTCCTCGATCTTTGTATGTAAGGTATTGGTAGCATCTCTAAACTTATTCAACATCTCTCTCTAGATTTATCTGATCTATATTTGCTTTGATTTTAGAAATATTCTTACGTTGCTCTTCATTATCAGCATTAATATTATCTAAATACTGATAGATCTGATTGACCGCTATTTTATTTTTTCTAATATTTTCTCTAAGCTCTTCTTTTTGGACCATGTTAAAAACTACTTGCTTTAATAAGGGTCTTAATTTCTCATCCAACGTGTTCATATGTTTTTTGAGAATAAATCCTGAAGCTCCGGAAAGAATTGTATTTGCAGCCATCTCATCATCATCAATAGTACCTGTGATAAATATAAATGGAATAGAATCATCTATAGACTTTGCTAATTTCAAAACATCCAATCCAGAACATGCTGGAAGATTATAATCAGATAAAATTACATCTGGCACAAAAGTTCTAAGATAATCTGATACCTGATCTAGATTATCTGTGAGTCTTATCTCTGGTTTTTCAACAATTTTACGGATATTATATTCAATTAACTCTGCATCTGTTTTAAAATCTTCTACCAACAATATGCGCAACGATGTTTTAATCATATAAATAGTTATTAAAAGCTATAGAAGATACTACTAAAGATCTTCAGGAATGCTAAAATAGAATGTGGAGCCTTCATTCAATTTAGAATCTAACCATAATGCTCCATTATGTTTTTCAATGATTTTTTTTGCAATTGCAAGTCCTACTCCACTACCTGCAAAATCATCTCCCGCAACTCTAGAAAACACCTCAAAGATTTTCTCTTTCCCGGCAGCATCAATTCCTATACCATTATCTTTTACAAAGTATACTGTTCTTCCATCTTTAACGTTAAATCCTAATTCTACCGTTGGATGGGCTGTTTTAGCTGAATATTTTAACGCATTTCCAACAAGATTAGCTAATAACTGAGAGAACATCCTTCTATCTGCAACAATTCTTGGAATGTCCTCCTGTACAATTATTTCAGTTTTAGGATATTCACCAGATAAATTATGAGTTGTAAGGATTTGATCTAAAATAGTATTGATAGATAGTGACACCGGTTGAATTCGGGTCTGGCCAACCTTAGAATATGATATAATATCTTCTATGAGCGTGTCCATTAATTCAGCAGAGTTTATTATCGTATTTATGGCATTCCTACCATAATCATCTGTCTTATTTTTACAATAGTCTCTTAAAATTCTAGCATACCCATCTATACCTCTTAGCGGTGCTCTAAGATCATGAGAGACACTGTAACTAAAAGTTTCAAGTTCCTTATTTGCTTCCAGAAGTTGGTCATTTAACGCTTTAATATGATCTTTTTGATTTCTTACAATGATATTTGTAATACTTTCTTCTAGATTATAAGCTGCTTCAAAATCATATTCTTCCCAGGGAATTGCTGCGCCAGATTTTTTCTCTGTCCATTTTTCAAAAGATCTTCTCGGACTAAGATATTCTACTCCGTCCTTAACTACACCAGATTTTACCGGCTTCCCACCCCAGGATACACTTTCTATAGCTTGAGGTCTAAACCAAAGGAGATAGTCATTCTTATTTTCACCAATTCTAATACTTAAAACTCCAGAAGCCTTATCTTTAAAAGAAGTTGCTGCGGGAATTTTCTTCATTAGATTTTTAGTGAAAAATAAACTTTCCTCTTGTTTAACCAAAAATTCACTTAACAGAAATTTTATTTGTTCTTCCGTTGGTGTTTTTCCAACCATACAAATAGTTCCATCTAAAACCAATGCACCTCCAGAACATTCTACGATGTTTGTGAAATTAGGTTCAAATTTGCATATGGCATCATTTAAATGCTTTATGGATGACATTTGAAGTACCAGCTTTTTTCTGATATCTTCAGAATACGCCATTTTTTCTATAAAAACATTACTGGTTCTTAATGCTAGTTTATTAGAAAATACTTGAGTTAAGAACTTACAAGATTGTCTCTGATTATAATTTATAAATTTAGGCGAATAATGATGGCAAGCCAGTAAACCCCACAATTCACCATTTAAAACTATAGCAGCAGTTAAGCTGGCACCTACTCCCATATTTTGAAGATATTCTATATGAATAGGAGAAACTGCTCTTAATTCAGATTTGGAAATATCTATAGGTTTCCCATTAATTGGGGAAAGTTCAGGAAATATAGCAGCAGGCTTATAATTTACATCAGCAATAATTCTAACTCCTTGCTTTAGGAAGATCTGTCTGGCTTGCTTAGGAATATCAGAAGCCGGATAATGCAAGCCTAGCCAACTTTCTAAATGAGATTCTTTAACCTCTGCAACTACTTTCCCATTCCATTCTTCATCAAATTGGTACATCATTACCCTGTCATAATCAAACAGGTATTTTACTAATTCTACTGCATTCTGACTAATTTCTGGAATGGTTTGCTTATCCCCAATTTCATTCAAGATCTTGGTTAGTTGCTCCTGATACACCAATGGATCTAAAGACCCACCATGTGGATCAAAATCTAATATTAAGCTCTCACCCGATAGATGCGGAATAATAAAAAATTCTTTATTATTTAACCTTATGGTTTTGGGAAGGAGTGTAATATTGTCTTTTAACTTACGCACTAAGGTCTTCATAAGATCTTCAGGAAGAATCATATCTATATTCTTCTTAAGGATCTCCTCAAGACTAAAACCAAGAATTTCCTCTACATTCTCACTGCATTGTAGAATATCCAAGGTAGTAACATCACAAATAATAATAACCCCATGAGCCTGAGCTTTACCTATTATATGTATAGGTTCTTGCTCACAATTAGTAATTGTTGTTTTCTGTAAAGAATTCAAAGAATCTTCAGACATATATTATGTTGCTATTATTTTAAAATAAAAGGTACTTCCAACTCCAAATTGAGAATCTACCCAGATAGTACCCTCATGCAATTGTACGATCTTTTCTACATGAGCTAGACCTACTCCTGTTCCTTCATATTTCTCTTCTGTTCTTACTCTATTGAAAATGGTGAAAATGTTCTTAAGATCTTCTTCCTTCATTCCTATACCATTATCCATCACAGCGAATACCCAATATTTACCATCTGGATACGCAGAAATTCTAATCTCCGGATTTCTTTCTTTATTTCTATATTTAAGCGCGTTGCTTAATAAATTTTGAAATAAAAGTCTAAGTTCTACCTCATAGGCTTCTATTTTTGGAAGAGCACCTACATGAATCTGAGCTTTACTTTCTCGAATACTCTTACCAAGATCATATTTTACAATCTCTACCAGTTCTTTTGTATCTACTGTGGTTTTCTTGGTATCCCTACCAATTCTAGAATGTTCTAATAAAGCTTTGATCTGATTTGCCAATCTATCTGAAGCTTCATCTATATAAGAGATATACTCTTTACCTTTAGCATCCAATTTGTCTGCATAGATCTTTCCTAAAATATCACTACCAAATTTTATGGTAGCCAATGGCTCTTGTAAATCATGTGAACAGATTGAAACAAACTGTTCCAGATCTTTATTAGCTCTTTCCAGATCTGCTTTCTGGTCTTTTAATTCAGATTGAACTTCTTTTAGTTTAGAGATATCTACACAAGTAAACCTGTTGGTAATAATAGTTCCTTCTTCATCAAATTCTGCAGTAGAATTCAGGATTATTGGAATAAGTTTACCTGTACTGGTAACCATTTCCTGCTCGATATTCTTTAATTCACCGGTTTCGTTAAAAACTTTGTTCAGTCTTAAAGCTTTTAATTGCGCCTCATCAGCATAAAGTTCAAAGATGGGTTTCCCTATAATTTCTTCTTTAGAGGTATATTCAAGTTTAGTTACTGCCTCGTCATTACATTGCACAATTAAAGCGGTATTAGGATCTACGCTAAAATGCATTACCGGATCATCCTCATAAAAAGATTTAAATCTTTTCTCACTGGCAATCAAGTTATTGTTAGCTTTCTGAAGACTTTCTATATCTATAAAAGTTATAACAACCCCGTCTGCTTCTTGTTGTGAATTTTTAAATACAGAAATGCGTTGCAGATAATTCCTTCCTTCTTTAGAGATAATATGTTTCTCCAACGATCTTCCAGTCTTTAATACCTTCTTACACCTTGCAACCAAACCTCTACCCCTGTTTATTCCAAAAGATGTGGTAAAATTCTCAATGGGCCTTCCTATATCTGCACCTATAAGACTGAAATGTTTTTTAATGGCAGGAGTAAATTTTCTGATCCTTAAACCAGAATCTAAGAAAATCGTTCCTATATCTGTACTCTCTAATAAATTGATCATATCAGAATTTAAGGCTGCAAGATCATCCATCTTCTGAACGTTCTCTGCATTCACGGTGTTGATCTCTTCATTTACACTTTGAAGCTCTTCATTAGTACTTTGCAACTCTTCATTACTTGCCAATAATTCTTCATTAGCTGCTTGAAGTTCTTCGTTACTAGTTTCAATTTCTTCTAAAGAGATCTGTAATTCATCTTTAGTCTTTTTTAATTCTAGCTCTAGATCTTCAATATACTGCTTAGTACGACTATTAATTGTAACTTTTTCTACCTCTTGAACATTATTAAAATTCAATTCTTTCTCCACAAAGGTGATGGCAAAATTAGTTTCGTTATCTAGATTTTCATTTTTAAATGGTTTAACAATTAGATCCAGACTTTTGGTTTCGCTATTATGTTGATAAACTGCATCCCTATAAAATACCTTAGAATTGTCTCTAGCAGCACTCTTAACGCTAGATTGCACAATATGTTTGAGATCTTGAGATAACATATCTAAGAGGTTAATGGAAAACCCATTAACGGGTAAATTGGCATATTTTCTAAAAGCACCTATTCCCTGAAGAATATTATACTCAGAATCTACATATACACTTGCTCCTCCAAACTGTTCTAAAATAGCCTGATTAAGATCTTCTATGAATTTAGATGAATTACTACTAGCTGTATTCACTTCTCTAACTTTACTCCTTGAGATCCTTGCTTTAGGAGTAGTGCCTCTACTTGTTGAAGAATGCAATGTTTCTGCTCTTAAACTGCGCTTGGGATTAACATTTTTGAAAATTTTCCACTTTCTACTAATGTCTTCAAAGAATTCTCGATGCGTATTTACAGTTTCTGAAGTACCCATAACAAGATAACCGTCTTCTTTTAAACCGTAGTGAAGAACATTTAAAGCCTTAAGCTGAATAGAGGGCTGAAAATAGATAAGTAGGTTACGGCATAAAACCATATCCATATTGCTAAAAGGCGGATTCTTTATAATATTATGCTTTGAAAAGATAACCATTCTGCGTAAGCGCTCTACTACATGATATCCATCTGCTTTACAAACAAAATATTTATTTAGAAGAAACGTATCTATATCTGCAACAATACTTTCAGAATAAATTCCATTACTTCCAATATCCAAATGCTGCTGAGAAATGTCTGTAGCAAAGATCTTTACTTCAAATTTCTTATCCTGCCGCTCCATTTCTTCATTAATGTACATTGCTAGAGAATATGGCTCTTCTCCTGTACTGCAGGCAACATCCCAAATCTTTAAGGTTGCACCCGGCTCTACGCTTCTCACCATTTCAGGGATAACCTCATCTTCTAGTATCTCCCAAACCTGACTGTCTCTAAAAAATTTAGTAACGCCTATAAGAAATTCTCTATATAATATAGGAGTTTCGTCTGGATTTGCTTGCAAATAAGAAAAATAATCTTCTAAAGATGAGCATTTACAAACACTTACTCTTCTTGCTACTCTACGTGCTAATGTAGCATGTTTATATTCTCTAAAATCTAGATCTGTTTGCTCATCAATAAAATGTAAGATCTTAGAAAGAGTTTGCTCATCATACTCTACATTATCATCATCATAACCTACAACCAATGGCGCATTTATGAAATTATTGATCTCTGTACCCATTTCTTCTGTAGACAATATATAATCTACCAAGCCTGTGTTAATAGCGCTTTTAGGCATGCCATCAAATTTAGACTCATCTGGGTCTTGAACCATCACCATCCCATCTGCCTCTTTAATAGATCTTATCCCTCTGGTACCATCACTTCCTGTTCCACTTAAAATTACAGCAATAGCATCTTCTTTAAAACATTGTGCCATAGATGTAAAGAACATATCTATTGGAAGATTTAGCTTTTGATTTTTTGGCTTATCTAATAAATGAAGCTTACCATCTTCTATCACTAAATTATTTACCGGTGGAATTAAATAGATCTTCCCTTGTTCTATTTCTGAGTTGTCTGAAATTTGCACTATTGGAAGCGTTGTAGATTTTGCCAAGAGCTCTGCCATCATACTTTTGTAATCTGGAGATAAATGTTGAATAACTACGTAAGTAGTAGAATCATTTTCAGGAAGGTTTGCAAAAAAAGATTTAAGGGCTTCCAATCCACCCGCACTGGCACCAACAGCCACTACTCTAAAATCTTTAGACTTGTTTTTGTGCTTTTTTAATTTACTTAACTGCTTGATTTCTGCCATTATAGATATAAAGGGTAAGGGTGATAATATTTAAAAATCGAGATTTATTTTTGAAAACATTACAAAAAAAGCAAATTTAACAATTTCAGGTTTAATTAGAAATAGGTGTTTTACACCATATCTACCAAATCTTAATGTTTTTAATCTTAACGTTGTAAATTTTGAAATATTAGTACCTTAGGGGGCTAACAGAGTTATTTTAAAAAATAAATCATAAATTTTCTTCTACATGAATAAATCTATGCAATCTATTACCCTTAACTCTTTTAAAGTATTAACGGTAATAGCCTTAGGATCTTCGCCAATGATGACGATGAGCGCGCAAGAAAAAAATCAACACGCAACAGAAATGACAGAGAAACAGAATTTCAGCAATCCATTATTGCAAAAATGGAACGGACCCTACGGAGGTGTTCCAGCTTTTAACAAAATGGACCTGCAACAACTAAAACCAGCTATGGAAGAAGCTATGAAGCTTCATCTAGAACAAATAGAAGCAATTGCTAATAACAAAAAACCGGCAACCTTTGAGAATACCATACTTGCTATGGAGAGTGCCGGGAAGCCATTAGATAGAGTCTTCACATATTATGGAATTTGGAGTAGCAACCTTTCTTCGCCAGAGTTTCGTGAAATTCAGCAGGTATTAGCTCCGGAGATCTCAGATTATTCTTCTAAGATCTCACAAAATGAGAAGCTATTTAAGAGAATAAAAGCAGTTTATGACAAATCTAAAAAAGAGCCTTTAGAGGCAGATCAACAAAGAGTGGTACAGCTCATCTATGAAAATTTTGCAATGGAAGGTGCTAATTTAGACGCGAAGGCAAAAGAACGTTATGCAGCTATCAATAAAGAGCTTAGTAAACTTTATACAGATTTCTCTAATAATATTCTTGCAGATGAAGAAAATTATGTGGAATATCTAAATGAAGATCAATTAGGCGGTTTGCCAGATTCTTTTGTAAAAGCTGCGGCAAAGGCTGCTCAAGACAGAGATCATGATGGTGAATATGCAATAACCAACAGTAGATCTTCTATGGATCCTTTTCTTACCTATTCTACAGAACGTGAGTTGAGAGAGAAAGTTTGGAAAACTTACTATTCTCGTGCAGATAATGGAGATAAATATGATAATAATGAGAACATTGTAAAGATCTTAAAACTTCGTGATGAGCGTGTAGAGCTAATGGGATATGACAATTTTGCTGAATGGAGATTGCAAAATAGAATGGCCAAAAACCCAGAGAATGCTATGAACCTTATGAATGCAGTTTGGCCAGCAGCTCTTGCAAGAGTTGAAGAAGAGGTTGCAGATATGCAAGCGCTTGCAGATGCCGAAGATGCAAACATCACTATCAAACCTTGGGACTATAGATATTATGCAGAAAAAGTAAGAAAAGATAAGTATGATCTAGATTCTGATGAAGTAAAGCAATACCTTCAGTTAGACAATCTTACACAAGCGCTATTCTTTACAGCGGGAGAATTATTCAATTTTGATTTTACCCCTGTAGAAGAAGGTAGCGTTCCTGTTTTCCATCCAGATGTAAAAGTTTGGGAGGTTACAGATAAAACCAGTAAAAAACTTATTGGACTTTGGTACTTAGACCCTTATGGACGCAAAGGGAAACGTTCTGGAGCATGGGCTACCACCTATAGAAGTTACACCAATTATGAGGGTGAAGAAACTGTACTTGCTTCTAATAATTCTAATTTTGTAAAACCTGCATCGGGAGAAGTCTCCTTAGTTTCATGGGATGATGCAGAAACTTTTTTCCATGAATTTGGACATGCTCTACACTTTTTATCTGCAGATGTAAAATATCCAACCCTACAAAGCGGCGTTAGAGATTATACCGAGTTCCAATCTCAATTATTAGAGCGTTGGTTATCTACAGATAAAGTGATAGAAAAATTCTTATTAAATGCTAAAACTGGAGAGCCTATGCCGGCAGAACTAGTAGCTAAAATTAAGAAGGCTTCCACTTTTAACCAAGGGTTTGCAACTACAGAATTTTTAGCTTCTGCATTGATGGATATGAAATATCATACTACAGATCCAGACAAGATTGGAGATCCAAGAACGTTTGAAAAAGAAACTCTTAAAGATTTGAACATGCCGGAAGAGATCGTGATGCGTCACCGTTCTCCTCATTTTGGTCATGTATTTTCTGGGGAAGGCTATGCAACCGGATATTACGGATACCTTTGGGCAGATGTCTTAACTGCAGATGCTGCAGAAGCTTTTGCTAATGCTCCTGGAGGTTTTTATGATAAAGAAGTGGCTCATAAATTGGTTAAGTTTCTATTTGCCCCTAGAAACGCTATGGATCCAGCAGAGGCATATAAGAAATTTAGAGGAAGAGATGCTAATATAGATGCACTCATGAGAGACCGTGGGTTCCCTGTTCCGGCAAAAGAAGAGAATAAATAATTATATCCTCTTAAAATTAATATTATGGGCTATGCAAACAAACTGCGTAGCCCATTTTTTATGATAAATTCAAAACTTTTGTTCTAATATTTTTAACACCTTTAAAAGCATAACTTTATATCTTTACCTCTAAAATCCTGAAATTGAATAAAACAGTTAAGAAGAGCTTAAAAGTACTTGCTTGGATAGTGGGTATCATCATTGGTTTTTTCCTACTCATCGTCTTATTGCTTCAAGTTCCGGCAATACAAAATGTAGTCAAGAAAAAAGCGGTTAGCTTTATTGAAGAAAAAATCCATACCCCAGTTTCCATAGACAGATTAGAGATTGGTCTTCCAAAAAAGATAGTGCTTTCAGGATTTTATTTTGAAGATCAGGAACAAGACACTTTGATCTACGGTAAAAGATTAGCTATTGATATTAGCCTTTTTAAATTAATAAGCAGTGATGTAGAGATCAATTCTATAGAATTAGAAGGAACTCAAGCTTATATTAAAAGAAACAAAGATTCTGTTTTTAATTTTGATTATATAATAGAAGCCTTTGCTACGCCAACCACAGATACCACTGCAACGTCTACCATTACTTTAGGAGATATAGCACTAGATCAGATCAAGTTTAAATTTGAAGATGCTATCACCAAAACAAATATCGATCTTCAGCTTCAACATTTTGATACGTATGTAGAAACTTTTGATCTTGATAAAATGAATTTTTCTGTTCCAGATATCAATATGGACGGCTTGACCTTAAGAGTATATCAGGATGCATTAGCAATTAATTCTATTGCAACTCCTTCAGAAGAAAATAGTAGCGTAACAGATAGTACTGCCCCTTTCAACATAAACCTCGAAGATATACGGCTCTCTAATATCGACATTAAATTCAATAGCCATCAGAGCAAAATGAATGCTAAGATCGCGCTTAGGGAGTTATCCTTAGATTTTGATGATTTCAATTTTGCCGATCAAAACGTTGTAATTAATGACTTTGAAGTTGATGGCCTTAATGGAAATGTACTTTTGCTTAAAGATGAAAAATTAGTTAATAACGCTCAAGATAGCACTGCTACTTCTGCTCCTATTTTATGGAAAGTTGCTGTTGCTGAAACCAATTTAAGCAATATCAATTTTAAGTTTAAAGATGAAAATGCTAAGCCGGTTGAGGAGGGAATAGATTATATGGATCTGGAACTTACCAACATCAATTTGGAAGCCGATGATCTTGAATATACCGCAGATCGTATTTCTGGTGCTATTTCAGCATTTACTATGAAAGACAAATCCGGACTTTATATTAAATCGTTACATACCGATTTTCTTTACGCTAGTACTTCTTCTTATCTAAAAGATCTTTACATAGAAACGTCGGAGAGTATTATTCGTAAAAAAGTAGTGTTAGGATATCCATCTTTAGAAGCGATGCAAGATGATCCCGGAACTATAGAAATAGATGCAGAATTTGAAGAGAGTAAGATCGCATTTCAAGATATTTTGATCTTGGCTCCAGAACTTAAAAATACCAATCCGTTTCAATCTAATCCAAATGCGGTGCTTTATGTAGATGGTAAGATTTCTGGGAAATTGAACGATCTAAAAGTGGAGCAATTTAGCGCTTCAGGAATTGGAAGCACCAGAGTAAGCGCTACTGGAACTATTAAAGGATTACCAGATGTAGAAAATGCCAGATTCAATTTAAATATTTCTGAATTTACCTCTACCGCTCAAGATATTAAAGAATTTGTACCAGAAGGAACCATTCCTAGTAATATCACGTTACCGAAAAGAATGAATTTAAAAGGAAGTTTTGCCGGTTCTATGCAAAATTTTAAAGCAGATCTAATACTGAAAAGCAGCTCGGGAGATGCCAGTTTTGATGGAAATTTGGATATGAGAACCGAAGGGAACGAGATTTACGACGGAAATCTAAAACTATCCAATTTTGATGTTGGTAGATTAATTCAAAATGATTCTATAGGTGTGGTTAGCATGAATGCCAAGGTAAAAGGGAGAGGTCTAGATCCTAAAACAGCTACCGCAAGTGCATCTGGAACAATTACCAAAGCTCAATACAACAGTTATAATTATAAAGATCTAAAATTTGAAGGCGATATAGCTAAGGGCGATTATAACCTAAAAGCTGGAATGAACGATCCTAATCTAGATTTTGATCTGAATGCTTCCGGAAGTTTTAGTGGAGAACATCCTTCGTTAAATCTAGAAACCAATTTAAATAATGTTGGTTTAGATTCCCTCAACCTCTACGGAACACCATTAAGATTCACTGGAAAGATTAAAGCAGCGCTTACAAGCGCAGATCCAGATTACTTAAATGGAAAGGTATATATAACCGATCTTGTTATTGATAATGTAAAAAAGAAATTTCCATTAGATACTATTTCATTAACCGCAGTTTCAAAATTAGATAGCACCTCTTTGGTTTTAGAATCTCAATTATTAGAGGCTAGTATTAAAGGGCAATTTCAACTAACTAAAATTGGAGCGGCGCTTACCAGATCTCTTTCTCACTATTATGAGATCTCTACGGTTGCAGATACCGCCACTATTAAAAATCAAAATTTTGGCTATAAATTAAAAGTTCAAAGCGATCCTCTATTAACGCAAATTATGCCTGCTTTAAATCTAGAGGAGCCACTAAATATTTCCGGGAGATTTAACAGTGTAAATGATACAATAGTGATGGCAGCTAGTTTCCCGAGAATGGATTATCTAGATTATAAGATCACCAATGGTGCTTTGGATATCCACCCAGAAGGAAATGCCCTCACCTACGCTCTCACTATTGGTGATGTTGATAGTCCGCAAATAAAATTGCCTTATACTTCGCTTACCGGAAAAGTGGAAAATAACATGGTAGATTATAATCTTAGAATAGATAATTCTAAAGGTCAGCCACATTATCAGGTTGCAGGTACTATGGAAACCTCTTCCGGAAACACGTTGTTTTCTTTAGATCCAAAGAATCTTTTATTAGATTATGAAAATTGGAGCATTCCTCAAGACAATCAAATTATGATTGCAAGTAATGGCGTTTTAGCAACTAATTTCAACCTAAGCCATAATAATAGTGCTATTAAGATCAATTCTCAAACGCAAGATCCTGCTTCTCCTCTAAATATAGATTTTGAGAGTTTTAAAATTGAAACGATAAGTGCTATGATCTCTAAAGATACCTTGTTAATGGGTGGCCAAATTAATGGAGAATTATCTTTAGCAGATATGTTTACAAAACCTAAAATAACTTCAGATCTAAACATTGCCAATTTTAATTTCAAAAAAGATACTGTTGGAGATATCAGATTAAGAATAAGCAGCCAAACCCCTACTCTTTTAAACACCAATATTAATATTACAGGGCAAGGCAATCAAGTAGATCTTACCGGAACTTATGAAACTACAGAAGGTTCATTAAATATGAATTTGGATATTAAAACATTAAATGTGAAGAGCATTCAAGGTTTTAGTTTTGGCGCCATCTCAGAAAGTACAGGAAATATTTCTGGGAATTTTGATATTTCGGGAACTGTTGCAGAACCTAACATTATTGGTAGAATGAAATTTAACGAGGTAGGATTTCTGGTTAATCAGTTAAATGCAAATTTCCATACCATGAACGACTGGATTGCGTTTGATGAGAAGGGAATGAATATGTCTACTTTCACTTTATTTGATGAAGATGATAATAAATTAGTAATAGATGGAAGTATTGCTACTACAGATTATACTAGCTACAATTTTGATCTTGATGTTACTGCAGATAATTTCCACGCCGTGAACTCTACCGCAAAAGACAATGACTTTTATTACGGAGATCTTTATTTAGACAGTAATTTAAAAATTGGTGGATCATTAGAAAGTCCTGTAGTGAGCGGAACCATAGACATTCAAGAAGATACCGATTTTACCATCGTTATGCCGCAACCAGATCCATCTATTGCCGATAGAGAAGGCGTGGTGGAATTTGTAGACGAGCAAAGTTTACGAGAAGCTCAGGCAAAACAGATGGAAGCGCAATTTTCTAATGCAGAGCTGGAAGGAATGGATGTTTCAGTAAATATTACCGTTACCGATAAATCTAAATTCACCTTAGTAATAGATGAGGCTAATGGCGATTTCTTGAATTTAGAAGGAAATGCACAACTTTCAGCAGGTATAGATCCTTCAGGAAAAACAAGCTTAACAGGTAGATATGAATTATCTGATGGAGCTTATGAAATGTCCTTCAACTTTATTAAAAGAAGATTCGAACTAGAAAAAGGCAGTTACATACTGTGGACGGGAGATCCTACAAATGCAGATATTAATATTACTGCTATCTACAAATCTGAAACAGCACCTATAGATCTATTAGACAATCAGCTTTCCGGGCTTACCCCTTCAGCTAGAAATATCTATAAGCAAAAATTACCTTTCCAAACTAAATTGAATATGAAAGGGCAACTATTAGAACCAATCATCAGTTTTGACATTGTTCTACCAGAAGGTAATTATAATGTAGCTTCTGAAGTGCTATCTAATACGAGAGCAAAACTGGCTCAAATTAGAGATCAACCTTCAGAATTGAATAAACAGGTTTTTGCATTATTACTTTTAAATAGATTTATTGGAGAGAATCCTTTTGCCAGTGAAGCAGGTGCCACCAGTGCAGGCGCATTAGCAAGACAGAGTGTGAGTAAAATTCTATCTCAGCAATTAAATGATCTTGCAGCAGACCTAATAAATGGAGTTCAGTTAAATTTTGATCTTGAATCTTCAGAAGATTATACCACAGGACAGCGAGAGAACAGAACAGATTTGAATGTAGGAGTTTCAAAATCTTTATTAAATGATAGATTAAAGGTTACCATAGGTAGTAGTTTTGGATTGGAAGGTCCGCAAGGCGCTAACCAACAGTCTACCAATATTGCCGGTGATGTTGCAATAGATTATATGCTTTCTAAAGATGGAAGGTATTTGCTCAGGGCTTATAGAAAGAATCAATATGAAGTAGCTGTACAAGGGCAGGTAGTAGAAACCGGACTCTCTTTTATTATTACTATGGATTATGATAGATTTAGAGAACTGTTTATTGGAAATAAAGACAAAAATAAGTCAGATAACAAATGAAAATAAATCAATTTCTATTACTTCTAGTTGCGGCTCTAATTTTTAGTGCATGCAGCAATACCAAATATTTAGCTGAAGGTGAACTATTATATACAGGAGCCAACGTAAAGGTAAAAGGAGATAGCTTATCCTCAAAATCTACCGCCTATTTTGAAGAGAATTTGGAAGGCTTGGTAAGACCAAGACCTAACTCTAGTATCTTAGGATTAAGACCTAAATTATGGTTTTACAATATCGCGGGAGAACCAAAAAAGGATAAAGGCTTTAAATATTGGTTAAAAAATAAGATGGGAGAACCACCGGTATTATTTAGTCAAGTAGACATGGACTATAACACCAAACTTATTCAGAATTACATTGAGAATAAAGGTTTTTTTAATGCAAGAACAAGCGCAGACTCTTCCGCCAGTGGTAAAAAAGCAACTTCCACATATACGGTGCAATTGGGTGCTCGCTATATTATAGATTCCGTAAGATTTCCAAATGACTCTATTCCGCTTACCATAGATATTAAAGCAACAGAACCAAATTCTCTATTAAAAACTGGCAACCCATATGATCTTGAAGTTATAAAAACAGAAAGAGATAGAATAGATGCAAAATTAAAAGAGGTTGGATATTTTTATTTTAATCCAGACTTTTTACTAGCTCAAGTAGATAGTACCGCAGGGAATCATCAGGTAGATATAAAGATGAAAGTAAAAGATGAAACCCCTATCCTTGCCCAAAGAACTTTTACTATTGGAAATATCTATGTATATCCAGATTATTCTATCAATAAAGACACATTAGCTGAAGATTCTAGCGCTGCCATTTATTATAAAGATCTCACCATTTTAGATCCTGAAAATAAATTTAAACCCAGCGTGTTTGATAGATCATTACTATTTAAGAAAGGTGAATTGTACAATAGAACAGATCACAATAAATCTTTGAATAGACTGGTAAACCTCGGAACTTTTAAGTTCGTGAAAAATCAGTTTAAACCATCAGACTCTATAGATGGTGCCTTAGATGCCTATTATTATTTAACTCCTTTAGCAAAGAAGTCTATACGCCTGGAACTTACAGGTAAAACCAATTCTGCTAATTATTTAGGTACAGATGTTACCTTAAGCTGGAGAAATAGGAATGCATTACGCGGTGCAGAACTACTAACTATTTCGGCTTCAGCAGGATATGAAGCACAATACTCTTCTAATAATAGCGGATTTAATATTTATAGATTTGGAGGAGAAGCATCTTTGTCGTGGCCAAGATTAATAACTCCATTTAATTTAGAATCTAGTAGTGCTTTTATCCCAAAGACCGTAGCGAAATTGAGTTTTGATTTTCAATCCAGATCTCAGCTTTATGCACTAGAATCTTTTAAATCTTCTTTTGGATATCAATGGAAAGATAATATCAGAAAAGAACATCAACTTAATATTTCAGAAATTACTTATGTAAGACCTTTTAATGTTACAGATCTATACAAAGATCAAATAATTCAAAATCCATCATTAGGAAGAGTAATAGAAGAACAACTAATTTTTGGGCCTACATATAAGTATACCTACACCAATACCATGGAAACTGCAAAGACCAATACTATATTCTATCAGGGTTCTGCAGATCTATCTGGTAACATTGTAGGTTTAGTAACTGGAGCCAATGCTAAGGAAGGAGAACAAAAAGAAGTTATTGGTGTCCCATTTAGTCAATATATTAAACTAGAAAATGATTTTAGACATTATTTAAAATTAGGACCAGGGAAAGAGCTGGCAAGTAGAATAATTGTGGGGGCAGGAATTCCTTATGGAAACTCTACCCAATTGCCTTTTATTAAGCAATTCTTTGTTGGTGGTACCAATAGTATTCGTGCTTTTAGAGCCCGAACAATAGGTCCGGGATCTTATAATTTTGAGGTAGATGATAATGCATTTTTACCAGATCAATCTGGAGATCTTAAATTAGAATTAAATACAGAATTTAGAGCAGACCTATTTAGTATTGTAGAAGGAGCTTTATTCGTAGATGCCGGTAATATCTGGTTATTAAATGAAGATGAGCAAAAACCGGGAGCTGCTTTTTCCGGAGATTTTTTAAGTGAACTTGCAGTAGGTACCGGTGTGGGTTTAAGATTTGACTTACAATTCTTGATCTTGAGAACAGATCTTGCTTTTCCTATTAGAGTTCCTTATTATGAGAAAGGAAATAGATGGGTATTAGATCAGGTAGATTTTGGAAACTCTCAATGGAGAAGAGATAATTTAGTCTTTAACCTAGCTATTGGTTATCCATTTTAAAATATAGCTAAACTTAAATAATGAGCATAAAAAAAGGCTTCCTATGGGAAGCCTTTTCTAAAAATATAAAGAAAATTCTGAATTAGTTTACAGAAGTTTCAGTAGTATTTTCTTCAACTTGAGAAGCCTCATCGCTGATGGTATCTACTACTTCTTCAGTAGGAGTTTCCATTACTTCAGCAGGAGTTTCAGTTTCAATAACCTCAACTTCAGTTTTTTCAGCTGAATCTTCTTTACAAGAAGTAAAACTTAAAACAAGTGCGATAGCTGCAAGAGTCAAAAAAGATTTTTTCATTTTAAAATATATTATTGTTTGATTTAGTAAGCCAAATGTATATGATTTTGTAATACAAAAATCAATGTTACAAAATTATTTTTAGGGCTTTAAAGGCTTGATTTTGCTCATTTCTTAAAAATATTTTCATTCAGGCTCATACCTCCTGCCTTCAAAAGATATCTAGCAGACCTCTTTTTACAAGAAAAATGAATCAAATATTCTAGATAATTACCCGAACTTCTCCTAATTGCTGTACGCGATAAGGAAAATTCTCTCCGGGAGCTCCTATGAACATGAAATTTATAGGAATTTCCCAACGTTCTGATAATTCTTTGATCTTTTCTGGACCGAATACGCCCTTCTCTTCTACAAACTCTATTCTTATATCTGGATAAGCTCTATCTAGCACCATAATATCTTCTTTCAAATTTTCTGCAACATGCATGCTGTTATCTGTTACAGAAACTATCTTTATTCTTCTGGTAGGCTCGTTGTTGCGCATATAAAGCATCACCTTATTTAAGGTCTCTACATTATCATGATTGGTAAAGAAAACAAATTCCTGCCCTCTAATTTCTGCTAACTTATATCGAGTTCTTTTATGCAGCGTTTTAAAGAGTTTATTATCCATAGGAAAAACAGTTTCTATAACCGTTAGAAAAGCTCTTAGAATATAATTTCTGTAAAGCATAAAGAACACAACCAGCAAAGTAGGAATAAGGTATTGAAAGAAAATAAACAGATAATTAGGGTTGAGTACCACATTCCCTATGATAGCTGCAAACACCGCAACTATTGCAATTATTAATGCTAACCATGTAGATCTCTCTGGCCTAGGCAATTGTTTTCTATTGATTTTTAATAATAGGTTTCCTATTCCAAAGAGTACCATTACAGATAGAAATGCTATGGTATAAACTCCCGCAAGTTTTGCCAGATCTCCTTCTGTTACAAATAATATCGAGGTACAGAGAATAAAGAATACAATAAATATTAGGTAAGGACTTTTACGTTTGTTCTTTTTGAGAAGATAGTTAGGTAAGATCCTGTCTAAAGCCATACGCTCCATTAACCCACCTACTCCAACGAAAGATGTTAATACCGCTCCACTAAGTACTAATGCAGCATCTATACCTACCAATAAAGAAAGCCAGTTTCCTCCAGAAATATTCCCTAAGAATGATAGCAATGCTTCCTGATTTGCACCTACTACATCCATAGGTATTAATGCCAATGCTAAAAATGCTATTAATGGATTAAAGATGCTAACCACAATCCACATGTTTCTTAGAGTTTTAGGAAACACCCCTTCCTTTTGTTCTTCAACATAATTTGCAGAACTCTCAAATCCACTAATTCCAAGCATCGCTGCAGAAAAACCAAAGAATAATGCCATACTTACACTTCCATGAACAGGCATTCTAAAGTTTGCCATAAGTACATCAAAATCATGCGTAAAGAAATAGTAGAGACAAAATCCGCAGAGCAAGGTAAGAGATACCAAGTGAAAAAGAAAAATAGCAATAGCTACTTTAGAAGATTCTCCGATACCAAGGATCACCAACCCCATAAATAACAATAAAAGTACTATGGTAGTAGGAAGTACAGGAATAAAATCCCATATGCTATATGCATATTTTACTGCCTCACTAGCAGAGATAACTGCAGTGGCCATGTAAGAAAGTACTGTAAGAGCAGCCGCTAATGAGGCCGTAGATTTTTTAGAAGTATTTAAAAGTGCGTTATAAGCTCCCCCATTTAGAGGTAAGGCGCCAACAACTTCTCCATAGATCTTTCTGAAAAGAAATAACACCCCTGCAACCATCAACAAAGAAATCCAAGCGTATTGTCCAGCATAAAATATTGCTAAAGCAGATACATACAAACAAGAGGAACTTATATCGTTTCCACAAATTGCAGTGGCCTCTAATTGGTTTAATTTTTTACCCATAAATAATGAACTAGGACAGTTATGTAACTTTCTTTTAGTAAACAGAAAAGTATTGTAAATAGGATTTGGGATTTCCCAAATAAACTAAGGATAACGAAATTAAAAGAAATTGTACGATAATTCTAAGAACCTGATAATTATTTCAGTTTTTACTAAAAGATAATATTAAATTCAAAATGAATATATTAATCAACCCTATAATTCGCACTTAAAAGAATAGATTTAGCAATAGTACATCACCCGTTTTAAAATTATAGTAACTTTGGTTTTATTACATGAACATAGAACTTTCTATCTTTAAATTCTACTTAGATTTTAAATCTAAGTTTGCTTACTAATACCATATAAATGAAATCTACTTTTTTAAAGATCTTGTTGCTCATTTTCATTGTTTTTAATATTGGTCTAGGGAGTTTTGGGTTGAGTGAGAGCAGTGAAGCCCGATATGCGGAAATAAGTAGAGAAATGGTTAAAACCGGAGATTTTCTTACCCCTAATCTTTTGGGAATAAATCATTATCATAAACCTCCTATCACTTATCACATAACCGCTATTGGATATAAGATTTTTGGTATAAATGAATATGGTGCGAGATTCTTTCTTGGTATTGCACTAATACTTCAAATATACCTGATCTTTAGAATTGGAAAACTGCTATATAAAGATGAGAAGATAGCTGTTGCGGCTGCCTTGATCTATCTTAGCTTTCCTATTGTTATAATTGCCTCCAGAAATCTAACCACAGATGCATATCTAATAACCTTTATCTTATGGAGTCTCTATTTATGGTTGCAAAATAAGGTGCATCATTCTAAGATTTGGATATATGCTTTTTACATGGTTCTTGGGTTTGCTTTTTTAACAAAAGGTCCGGTTGCAATCCTTCCCGTTACTATTTTTATAGCGACCTATTTAATAGTTAAAAAGGAGAGGATCAAACTTTCCATGCACGATCTTTTTGGAATAATAATTTTCGTAGCGATCTCTGCTTCGTGGTTTATTGCTATTATAATAGACAACCCTAAATTATGGAACTATTTTATTGAAAAACAGATTGTAGAGCGTGCTACCAATGCAGAAAAATTTCATAGAAGTAAACCGTTTTGGTATTATCTCTTATTCGCTCCTTTATTAGGTTTTCCTTGGGTATTCTTTATAATAGCAAGTTATTTTAGCAATATTAAACAAGCACTGCAAAAGCATACTATCATCAAAACATTAACTATTATTAGTCTTTTGATCTTTGTTATTTTCTCTGCTTTTTCTTCCAAGCTCATTCTTTATATTCTTCCTATGTATCCTTTCCTAGCGCTGGCAGGTGGTTACCTTTTATATAAAATTTCGGATATGAAGTTAAAATGGTTTTGCAAGGTTTATGAGGTATTACTAGGACTTCTATTAGTTGGTTTAGTAGTTTCTCTATTTATTCCGTCAATCTCTATGGATCTTATTTATAGCCTTCCGCTAATAGTTTTAGTTGCTATAGTCCTTTTATATTTTATTAAATTTTCTCCATTTAATAGCAGGCAGAAACTGCAATATCTAGGGGTAGCATTTATAGCTTGCCTTATGCTTACACATACTATATTTAGCCGAAGTAATCCGTATACTGTTAATTCTGTGAAAGAATTGGTTTCCTTTGTAAAGGAGAAAAAAGGAACAGATCTAAACCGACTTATAGTCTTTGATTACCTATTACCTTCTGCTGCATTCTATTTAGATCAGAATATAGTTACCGTACACAATAAAAGTTTCCCTACCATTAGAGAAATACAATTTGAAGAAGGAGACGAATATAAGAAAGATTACATAGATCTTCGTTTAGACCAGGATAAAGAGCATTTTGAACTACTCATGAATCAAAATAACAACGTTCTAATAGAAAGAGCAAAACATCCCATGCCCGATTCTCTTAGATATTTGCTTAAAAACTACAAACATGAACAGCTTCTAGACAAATGGATTGTTCATTATTAATCTAGAGATTCACTTACCCTAATTACATATTTTTAGCTATTTAACTATTAAAGATGATTTTTATCATTTTTATGGAAAGCTTCCTTCTCTATATTTGACTCTAATAGCAATGCTATGGTGTCATCTTCTGCAATTCTTACTAACTTAAAATCCTTCTTTGTAGAAATTGGAGATCTATCTGCATTTGCTGGAAGATACTTTAAAGAAGTTTTTACGGCACCCTTCGAATTTAAAGAACTCTTGAAGCAATGTTACAACATGGGCAATAGATCTTTACTATTGGTAAGCGTAACAGGGTTTATTTTAGGTTTGGTATTTACCCTTCAATCCAGACCTACACTTCAGGAATTTGGTGCTGTAGCTTGGATGCCTTCTATGATTAGCATCTCTATAGTAAGGGAAATAGGGCCTGTAATTATTGCGCTTATTTGTGCAGGAAGAATTGGTTCTGGTATTGGTGCAGAATTGGGTTCTATGAAAGTTACAGAACAGATAGATGCCATGGAAGTTTCTGGTACTAATCCTTTTAAGTATTTAGTGGTAACAAGAATATTAGCCACCACGCTAATGTTACCGCTACTCATATTTGTAGGAGATTTTATTGCGCTTATTGGGTCTGCCATTATAGAGAATATTAAAGGAGATGTCTCCTTTCTATTATATTTCAATCAGGTTTTTGATGCTCTTAAATTTAGTGATGTGCTACCGGCAACGGTAAAATCATACTTTTTTGGATTTGCCATTGGTTTGGTAGGTTGCTTTAAAGGCTACAACAGTAAAAAAGGTACCGCCGGTGTGGGCCGGGCTTCTAATTCTGCTGTGGTATTCACTTCTATGTTATTATTTATTATTGATTTTATAGCAGTATTTATTTCAGATATTTTTTATTGATCATCTTATGAAATCAACTCTATTTGATACAACAAAACCGGTACTGGAAATCAAGGATCTTCATAAGAGCTTTGGCACCCTAGAAGTATTAAAAGGATTCAATCTGAAGTTATACGAAGGAGAAAATTTAGTATTAATGGGGAAATCTGGAGCTGGAAAGTCTGTTCTTATTAAATGCATGGTAGGACTCTTAGATCCAGATAAAGGAAGTGTTGAGATTCTAGGAAAGAATATAGCCGGGTTAAGTAGAAAGGAAATGGATATTCTTAGAACAAGTATCGGATTTCTTTTTCAAGGAAGCGCACTCTATGATTCTATGACGGTTAGGGAAAATCTTGAATTTCCATTGAGAAGACATACAAGACCTAATGATCTTGATGATACAGACCAGCTGGTTCTAGAAGCATTAACCAATGTAGGATTAGAAAATGTAATAGATCTAATGCCGGAAGAATTATCTGGAGGAATGCAAAGAAGAATTGCCCTGGCAAGAGCACTCATCTTAAAGCCGAAGATCATTTTATATGATGAACCTACTACAGGTTTAGATCCTATAACATCTAAGGAGATCATAGAACTTATGAGCAACATTCAGAAAAAATATAAGACCTCCTCTCTTATAATTACGCATGATGTAGATTGTGCCAGAGTGATCTCCAACAGAATGATCTTGATCTTAGATGGAATTAATTACGTGGAAGGCACATTTAATGAATTACAGCAAAGTGAAGATCCAAAAGTGAAAGCATTTTTTAAATAGAGTATTATGGAAAAAGGTAAAAACAAGAATCTGCTCCTAGGAGTATTTGTAACCGTTGCAATACTCATATTTGTTTTGGCGATCTATTTTATAGGAAGCAGACAAAATATGTTTGGAAACACCAGTGATGTCTCTTCGATATTTAAAAATGTAAACGGACTGCAAATTGGTAACAACGTTAGATTTAGCGGAGTTAATGTTGGAACTGTTAAAGTAATTACCATTCTTAATGACACTAGTATATGTGTTAATATGAAGGTGGATAATAGCGCTATGAAACTTATTAGATCTAATGCACAGGCTACTATAAGTTCTGATGGTTTGGTAGGGAGTATGATTGTAAATATTGTACCTGCAGATAATTATATCAACGAACCCTTAAATAATGGAGATACCATAGCCTCTATAAGTAAGATAGCAACGGCAGATATGCTAACTACATTAAATACTACCAATGAGAATGCAGCTTTACTTACTGCAGATCTGTTGAAGATCTCGAACGCTATTAATAATGGAGAAGGAACTATTGGTGCTTTGCTTAAAAGTGAAGAACTAGCAGAAAATTTTGAGAACAGTATCTCAAATTTTGAGAAAGCAGGCAAGCTAGCACTACGAACTATATCAAATTTAAATGCTAATATCTCAAAGTTTGATATGGATAACAGTGCTGCAGGAAAGATCTTTAATGACACCATTACGGCTGGAAAAATAGATTCTATTATGCAGAATATAGAAACCTCATCTGTTCAAATAAAACAGATCTCTATGCATCTTAATGATTTTTCAAAGAAATTGAATTCTGAAGAAGGTGCTTTTAATAGCATTCTTACAGATACAATTATTGCTTCTAATGTTGAACAAACACTGAAAAATGTAGAATCGGCATCAGAAAAATTTGATGAAAATATGGAAGCTCTAAAACATAATTTTTTATTTAAAGGATATTTCAAAAAATTAGAAAGAAAAAAAGCAAGAGCGCTTAAAAAGAATGAAAGCGAATAATAGAAAACTTAAGATAAAAGCTAAATTATGAATAAAATAGTATGTGCTACAGATTTTACTCGCAACTCTATTGCAGCATTACAATATGCCTTTAAGATGAGTAACTTGCTTAAAAAGGAACTAATAGTACTTAATATTTGCAATCCCGAGGAAGATGATGAGTATCATTCTGCATCAGACAATCAGGCTATTTTAGATACGAGAGTACAACTGTTACAAGAGTATTGTAGCATTCATTTAAAAGCAGATTTCGATTCTCTACAGATCCGGGCAATTATCAAAAAGGGTAAAAATATACCAAAGAAGATCTGCAATTTCATTAAAGATCTGGATATAGCATTTTTAATAATGGGAACTCACGGTAATAGTCCGTTTAAAGCTAAAAATTTTGGAAGCATAACCAATGCAATGATAGCTGCTTCTACTTTTCCTATACTGGCCATCCCTCCTACTTTTGAGTTCATTAATCTGGAGACCATCGTTTATACCAGCGATTTTGAAGAAGATGACATTTATAACCTAAATCAAATTGTAAAGATCTTTGCGCCTTTAAAAATTAGTATTGTTATCTTACATATCTATGCCTATGAAGAATATCTAACAAAAGAGCGGCTTATAGGATTTCAAACTTTACTGGCGGAAAAAGTGGCTTTAGATAATTTTGAATTTAAGCTAATATTTTCTGAGAACATTCTTAAAACCTTAAATGAATATCTTCTTACCACGAACACCGATATGGTTGCTATGATGGAACGGAAGAACAAATCTGAATTTAATGCAGGTTCTCACCAAGATCTTGTAAAGAAAATGGATAATATAACCAGTATTCCATTACTTAGTTTCAATACAGTTTATTAAAAATAGAGTAGCAAGCCAGATTGATTAAAAAGTAAACATAAACTCCTTATTATTATATATTTAATCTCTCCTCAGAACTATAAATACAAGGTAGCTAATAGTTATTTTAGATGTGATTGCTTATAGCGAAATAGAAGTTGCTTTAAATTTTCTAAATATTCTGTAAAGATCTTTTCCGTCATTTCTGGATGCTCAAAGGTTGGTAAAGTTACTTCCTGTTCTTCTAAAAATCTATAAATACTAGGATAGGAAGTTTCCAACTCCAGGGTGAGACCGGTTATTTCTGCAATGAGTTTATCTAATTTTGCCATGATAATTAAATTTAATTTCTCTTTTAAAGTTAATTATTTAATAGCCCATCGCTTATGATATTTATCATTCTATGACCAATTATCCGGAATGATTTCTTCTGATTATCCATTTATAAATCTCGAACCAGAAAACAATAACAAACGCTGTGATAAATAGAATTAATAACTGAGATAAATTAAGAGCGGTTACTTCGAAAAGATTGGCTACCCAAGGTTGATATAATATAATTGCAAGAAGCATAAAACTTAAAATTACAATGCCGCCAATGAGTTTGTTCTTATAACGTAAGGTGGTGAAAATAGAATGGTAGAATGATCTATTAACCAGCGTTAAAAATATATTAGAAACTATTAATGTACTAAAAACCATAGCTCTTGTGGCTTCTTCAGGATAAAGATTTCTAATAGCGAACTGGTATATAAACAGACATCCTATTGTTATCACTAAACCTTGAATGACGCTAACCGTGAGATCTCTCCACCGCAAAAATGTATCTTTCATTTTTCGAGGTGCACGCGTCATACTAAACTTCTCCAAAGGTTCATTTTCATAGATTATAGAACAAGTGGGGCCCATTATAAGTTCAAGAAATATTACATGTATAGGAGTAAAAATAACCGGATAGATCCATCCAAGAACTACGGGCAAAGCCACTGTTAAAATTATAGGTATATGAATTGAAATAATGTACTGAATTGCTTTTTTCAGGTTTACATAGATCTTTCTTCCCATGGCTACAGCTTCTACCATTTTACTAAAATCATCATCAGAGAGAATAAGTGATGATGATTCTTTAGCAATATCAGAACCTCTTTTTCCCATGGCAATACCAATATGAGCTGCCTTTAAAGCCAACGCATCATTCACTCCATCACCCGTCATCCCCACAATTTCATCTTGTGCTTTTAAGGTATTGATGATCTTTAATTTTACTTCCGGAAATATTCTGGTAAAAATATTGGTATCTCTTACTTTTTGTTCAAACTCTTCAGAAGAAAGCTTCATTAATTCTTCTCCTGTTATCGCGGTATGCTCATTTTCAAAATTTACCATCTTGGCAATAGCAGCTGTCGTGATCTCATTATCTCCGGTTAGAATTTTAATCTTTATACCAGCTGCATAAAGTTTTTGCAGCGTCTCGGCAATGTTCTTTTTTGGCGGATCATAAAATCCAAGAATGCCTATAAATTTAAACCTGAATTCCTGCTGAGTTTTTGGAAATTCATCTCCATTAAAATCTGCTGCACCTACCCCTAATATCCTTAAACCTTCTAAGGCTAATTGCGCCGCGATACTTTCTACATTGCTTTTTTCTTCCTTAGTGAGAATTGAATGTTCTAGTACAGCTTCTAAAGAACCCTTCATGGCAATTTTTCTAGATCCCTGTTCATTCTGAAAAATATGTGTCATCATTGGTGGCTTTCCCCCCAATGGATATTCATGGATCATTTTATAATCTGGACGTTCATCAACTTCTGCTAATGTTTCATAGAAATGATGAAGTGATTTCTCCATGGCATCAAAAGGAACACTCTCACTCGCCCACATTGCAGTTTCAATGAGGTTAAATGCTTCCTCAGAATTCCAATTTTGGTCACTGCTCGTCTTTGAATTTAAGTGTGTATAGATCTTGGTGAGTTCCATACGGTTCTCTGTAATTGTACCTGTTTTGTCTGTGCAAAGAACAGTTACAGAACCCAGTGTTTCAATAGTTTGAGTTTGCTTTACTACAATTCCCAATTTCATCAATCTAGAGGCACCTAACGCCATAAAAGTAGCAAAAGCAACAGGGATTTCTTCCGGTAATACAGACATAGCAATAGTTAATCCCTTCAGCAAACTATCTAATAGATCTCCTGAAGCTTTAAAACTGATACCCCAGATAATGAGAAAGATACCAATACCTATAATAGCCATTTTTTTAACGAAACTGGAAATCTGTTCTTGAAGCGGAGATTTAACCTTTTTGATTTTACCTAAGGAAGTATCGATCTCTCCTAATTTAGTATTTACACCAACCTGTTTGGTTTTAAAAACACATTGACCGGAAACTACTGCTGTACCCTTAAATACCAGATTTTTTTCAGGACCTTCCAGCTCTTTATAAACACTAAAGGCTTCTCCCGTTAAAATAGATTCATTTACGGTAAAATCATTTAGCTGAAGCAATTCTCCATCTGCAGTGATCAACTCTCCTTCTGAAGCTACCACCAGATCATCAATTACGATTTCATCAGATCGTATCTCAACGAGCTCATTATTTCTTATAACGGTACTAAGGGTTTGGGTATACTCTTTTAAAGCATCGAGAGCCTTCTTACTTCTAGCGCTTTGATAAAAGGAGATGGTAGAGATCAAAACGATGGCGCATAACAAGAATATGCCTTCATTATAACTGCCTAAAATAAAGTAAATACTAGCAGTGGCTAACAAGATAAGAAACATCGGCTCCAGAAATATATCTTTGAACACGTTTAATAACCTGCTTCCCTTAACCTTATTTATAGAATTACTACCATGCAATTTTCTAGAACGCAAGACTTCCTCATCATTCAATCCTTCAAAATTATACGGATTTTCGCTCATAGCTTTAATTTATTCTGATAAAGGAATTTGAAAATGAAATTAGATAAAATCCATCTTCCATCTTTTAAGGCTTGGTAATAAATGAATTATATGCTGGGCTTCTTCCATGGAAAGCTCATTATGGATCTTGGCCATATCATTCAATCTAACTTCCATGGTATGAATACTTAAAGAACTATCTGTAATTTCACCATTTTGGAAACAGTGAATGCAATATTCTCCATTTATAGATTGATCCCTATTAGTTCCTTTATTCTCCTCTAGTAAAACAAAGCCACAACTCTGGCACAATGGATGCTCCATATTATTTATAATTATACATGAATATAGATACCAAGATACGCGAAACTCTCATGCACTATCAATCTAATCCACTTGCTATAAAGTTAAACAACATTGTAAGATTTGATTATGATAATTATCAGCTTTCCCTAAAAACATTATGATATTAAAATTGGGTGTAACGCAAATAATGATTATTTTAAATACCTGTAATTCAAAAACTTAAATAGTAAGTGAATTTAAATTACCTTTTTTAAAGATCTCTTTAGCTAAAGCTTAGCTCATCGCTAAACACTTAAAACGTTCTCCCCAAATAAATTCTACAAGTATGAGGGGTAACATAAAGATATTACTGATAGCTGATTCTATACAATTAAGGAGTAGCACTCAAAAAATCCTAACAGATTCCGATTGCGAGGTGCTCATTGCTGAAAGTAGCAGCGATGCCTTTCTCGAATTAAAACTTTCAAAACCCGATCTTCTGTTTTGGGGTATTTCCATGCGTAATTCTAATATTTATAGTGCATATTTAGCATTACAAAAAGATTTTGGAGCTCACATCCCAATAATAATCATCACTTCTTTGTTGAATCTTAATGCTCCGGGAAAAATAGAGAACACCTTAAACGAAAATTACATAACCTACCCATTTTCAGCAAAAGCATTATTAGACAAGATAAATAACACTCTTTCTAAAGGTGAATATGCTAAGCTCACAGTACCTACTAAAAATTTTAAAAGCAGAAAATTAAGATCTATAACATCGCTCAAAGACTTGTTATATTATTTTAGAACTGAAGCAGAAGAAATTGATATTGTTAAGAACAAACCTGTATATAAAGAGCAAAAACATGCCAACTATGTCTATTTAGTGGAAAGTGGATTGGTAAAGATTCACAGAATGGATGAGTATGGTAAACAATTAATAACAGGGCTTTACAAACCAAAAGAGTTCTTTGGATTTTACTCATTTAAAGAAATATCCTCCTACCCAGAAACTGCCACGTGTTTAACAACTTCCAAACTTCTACGGATCTCTAACTCAAAATTTCAGGAGCTACTATCACAAAGTTCTAATCTTAGCTTAGAACTAGCACAATTATTATCCGACAAGCTTTCTCAATTAAAAAATCATCTACTCGAAATGGCCTATGGATCTGTTCTTAAAAAAACATCTAATACTATTTTACAGTTTGCAGAAAATATTGAAAATAAACCTCATCAATCTATAAAGATCTGCAGAAATGATCTCGCCAACGTAGCAGGAATTTCAACAGAAAGCTTAATTAGAAGTTTATCGTTCCTAAAAAAAGAACGATTAATAGATATTAATGGAAGAGATATCAAGATCTTAAATTACCATAAGCTACAGCTTGTTAGGTAATACTATATCATTCTTTTGGTGGATAAAAGTATTCTCTTTAAATCATGTTGATGCATAAAAGATTCGCACACAATTATTTACTTAGTTCTTAGTGGAGCCTAAACTGATATTCATCATAGTTTGATAGGCTAATAGCTCTTACTTTTAAGGTTCAATTACTTTATTATGAGAAAGATATTATTGCCTACCGACTTTTCTGCAAATGCTTTCAATGCCTTAAAATATGCTGTTTCGCTATTTAAGTATGAAAAAAGCGAATTTTATCTGCTTCACGCTTATGCAGATGAAGTTTATAGTAATGAGGCTGCACTTACTGAAGATCAATTCGAAGAAAAAAAGGCGAACGCTAAGAAAAATTCAAAATCTCAGCTTAAAGAGATCCTTGCAGCTATCAAGGAATTATCTCCTAACCCTAAGCATCAATTTTTCATAAAATCATCGTACGGTTTGCTGGTAGATAAAGCAAATGACCTTATAAATATAGAGAACATAGATGTTGCCGTAATGGGCACCCGAGGAAAGACCAATGAGAAATCTCTTACCTATGGCACCAATACCATTCAGGTTATGAAATATGTGCAATGCCCCGTGCTTTGCATCCCAGAAAATTACGTGTATAAAACACCTAAGCAAATTCTCTTTCCAACCAATTTTCTAATTCCATATCAGCGCAGAGAACTAAAGTTAGTAGCAGACATGGCAAGATCTTACAGGTCTGAAATTCATATGCTTTACATTTCTAAATTCCCCATTAACTCATATCGTCAGAAAGACAATCAATCATTTCTGAAAGAGCAATTTAAAGATGATGTATTCAATTTTCATAGAGCAGATGAAGGAGATAAAACAGAGGTTATATTAAAACACTTAGATTTTATGAATATAGACCTTCTGGTAATGGTAAGATCAAGACATACCTATCTAGAAAACATCATTCAAGCTTCTACCATAGATAAGATCGGACTTCAACCTCAAATTCCATTTTTAGTTCTTCAAAATTATCATAGAGAGATAATGTAAAAATCTGGTAAACTGACAATTGTCATACTATTTCATGCAGATTGTCTTTAGATTTAAGTGGTGCTAAATTCCATACTTATGAAAAAAATTCTTCTACCACCAGATTTTTCTGAAAACGCTTATAACGCTATAGATTATGCAATAAATCTCTTTAAAAATGTAGAATGCACCTTCTATCTTCTAAATACCTATACACCTGTTTTATATGATACAGAATATATTTTATACAGTCCCAGCCAGATAAGTTTAGATGAAATTTACAAAATAAATTCAGAAAGTGGATTAACCAGAGTAGAAAAGCGAATTAGAGCAGATTATAACAATCCAAAACATACTATTAAAAAGATAGCTGCTTTTAATATTCTTACAGATGAAATAAAGGAACAAGTAGCAGATAAGAATATAGATCTTGTAGTTATGGGAACTAAAGGTGCTACGGGAGCTGCTCAAATTTTATTTGGGTCTAATACAGTACATGTTATAAAAAGGTCTCCTTGTCTATTATTAGCAATTCCTTCTCAGTTCAAATTTAAACCTGTTCACAGCATATTATTTCCAACAGATTTTGAGATAGATTACAGCATATTGCCTTTTAAATTTCTAGATCAACTTTCAGACAATTACCAATCTCAATTGAATATTTTACATGTCATCTTTGGAACAGGCATGGAGCAAGATCAGGAACGAGGTAAAAAACAATTGTTAGAAAAAATTGATCACTATGCTCATAAATTTTATACGGTCAATAATAAAAGCGTACCTCAGGCTATCTATGATTTTCAAAATGAAAATGAAACAGATCTCCTGTTAATGATCAATAATCATCACTCTTTTTTCGAAAATTTACTCTTTAGGCCTGTTATTAATGAAATTGGTTTTCATGTTAAAACACCCTTTCTAATTATTCCTGCAAATGAACATAAAAATTAGAAATCATGAAAAACATTCTCCTTCCTACAGATTTTTCTGAAAATGCATGGAATGCTATCATTTACGCCATCACACTTTATAAAGATGAGGCTTGTAATTTCTATTTTCTACACGCTTATGATGTAAACGATTATCATGATTCTAGCAAGCTTACTCCCATTCCGGCCAAAGAAGCACTTAAAAAAGCCTTAGATCTTGCCAATCATGACTTGCAGCGATTAATGGAGATCTTGAAGATCACGTACCACAATCCTTTACACGTTTTCCATAGCCTTGCAGAGAACAAAAGTCTTATTGCTGCCATAACTTCTGAAATTAATTCTAAAGAATACGAATGTATAGTAATAGGAACTCAAGGTAGTACGGGCGCATATCAAACGCTTTATGGAAGTAATACCATAGCAATAATGGAGCAAATTAAGAACTGTCCCATACTAGCTATACCCTCTCATGTTGCTTTTTCAGGTTTAAGCGAAATTGTTCTGGTTAATGGCTATAAAAACTCACAGAAAAAAAATGATCTTAAATATCTAATAAAACTAGCTAATGAGACCAATGCTTCTATACGTATGTTATATATAGACGAAGGCAGTGGGTTGAGTGAAAATCAGAAGAAAAATAAAAGTTTATTAGATGCCCATCTGGACAATGTTCCACACAGTTTTCATTCTCTGGCACATGTAAGCGTACCTGTAGGTATTTATTGCTTTACAGAAAGTAGAGGTAGTGATATGATTGCATTCATTAATAAGAAGCATAGTTTTTTTGAAAACCTACTCTTTACGCATTTATATAGAGATGTTGGAAAATATGCTTTGATACCTGTTTTGGTACTTCACAAAAAATCATAACAGTAAGCTTATAGCTTAAACTGACACTGGTCATTTTTTATAGCTGTCAAGGTCAGTAGTTTTATAACTTAATTCAAATTAAGATGAAAAAGAAAATACTTATACCAACAGATTTCTCCAGAACCGCATGGAATGCTTTAATATATGCTACAGACTTATTTAAAGATGATAAATGCACCTTCTATATTTTGAATGCTTTCCAGCTTTATCATTTAACTACAGATAGTATTTTACCCCCACAGCCGGGACATAAGGCATATGAGCAAGCTAGAGAAAATTCAGAAAAAGGCCTAGAGCAATTAGTGGATGCGATAACTATAAGATCTGATAATGATAATCATAAATTTGAAATGATATCTACCTATAACAGCGTTTTTGAAGCTGTTAGAACCACCGTAGAGAATAAGAAAATAGATCTGTTGATGATGGGAACGCTAGGAGAAAATTCATCAGACAAATTCTTATACGGTAGTAATTCTGTAGATGTAATGGAAAAATTAAGAGATTGTCCGGTAATAGTGGTTCCTCAAACCATTCAACTTAAAGAACAATCCAGAAAAGAAGTAGTATTTGCTACCAATTTCAAATCTTCTGTAGCATCTCATGAACTTAATGAATTGCTAGAGGTAGCTTCAAAATTAAAAGCTGCTATTAGAGTATTACATATTCAGAAGAAAGATAATCTAAGCAAAGAACAAGAGAAAAATAAAAAAGAACTTCAAGAATATTTAAAAGATGTAGTGCATACTTTCCACACTTTAACAGACATTCCACTTGTTACCGGAATACATTCTTTTATAGAAAGTAGAAATTCTGATATGCTAGCGCTAATCAATAAAAAACAAGGTTTTCTAGCCTCTATCTTTTCTAAAACCTTAGTGCATGAAATTGGCTTTAAGCCACATGTACCTCTATTGGTAATGCATCACAAAAAATAAGAATAGATTTTTAATAATCTCAAAACTTCAATTTAGTAAAGCAAAAAATATTAAATGGATCTCTCTAAGTTACATATTATAAAAGCATCAGGAGAAAGCGTTCTTTTTTCTGCAGATAGTGTTGCGCACTCTTTAAAGCGTGCCGGTGCTGGTGATTTGATTATAAAAGAGATCCTAGATACTTTAAAGCTAGAAATGTATGAAGGTATTTCAACTAAAGAAATATATAATCGGGCCTTTAAATTACTTAAAGCTAAGAGCAATTGCCTTGCTTCAAAATATAAACTAAAAAAAGCGATATATGAACTTGGTCCAACAGGTTTCCCGTTTGAAAAGTTTATAGCGGCACTATTTAAAAATATGGGTTATGAAGTTACTGTGGGTAAGGTGTTATCAGGATTATGCGTAAAACATGAAATAGATGTTATAGCCACTAAAGGCAAGGAGACCTTATTTATGGAATGTAAATTTCATGGAGACCAGGGTAGAAATTGTGATGTAAAGATCCCTATGTATGTAGATTCCAGATTTCGAGATCTTCAGAATCATAATGAGCAAAAATCATCCACTAACAAACATGAATTCACTCAAGGCTGGGTAGTTACCAATACTAGGTTTACAGCAGATGCCTTGGCTTATGGAAAATGTTCAAATATTAAATTATTGAGCTGGGACACTCCTAAAGGAAACGGAATAAAAGATAGAATAGACCATACCGGACTTTATCCTATTACCGTTTCTAATTTGCTTACTAAAAGAGAAAAACAATTTTTATTAAGTAGAGATGTAGTACTCTGCAAAGAGCTAATTAACGATAAATTCTATCTAGACCATCTTGGTATTTCGAGCTTGCGCAAGCAAAAAATAGTACTAGAGATGAAAGAATTATGTCTAGGTTCTATTAAAAACTAAAATGTATGGATGCTGTAAAAGTTCATTTTCTAGGTGCCTCCCAAACTGTCACCGGTTCTAAATATCTTTTGGAAACTCCAGAGTTAAACATTCTTATAGACTGCGGTATGTTTCAGGGGTTGAAAGAGCTTAGGTTATTAAATTGGGAAAAATTTCCTTTCCCTCCAGAAAAAATAGATCTCATATTACTCACCCATGGCCATCTAGATCATACCGGATATTTACCTAAGCTATGGCAACAAGGCTTTACAGGGGCTATAATTGGCTCTGCACCAACGTTAGAAATTGCCTCCATCATTCTTAGAGACAGTGCAAAGATACAAGAGGAAGATGCAGCAAGAGCTAATGAAAATGGAACGAGTATTCACGATCCTGCCAAGCCTTTCTATACCATAAAAGATGCAGAAGCTACCATTAAATTATTTCAGCAAGCTAATATGGAAACATGGATGGTACTAAATAGCCAGATCAAAGTTCGATTTAAAAAGAACGGCCATATTTTGGGAGCTACTTTTATAGAACTAAAAATTAGCGAGAAGGTATTCCTATTCTCCGGAGATATAGGTAGAGTAAAAGATAGATTATTAGAGGCTCCAGAGAAACCAGACTGGGCAGACTTTTTATTTTTAGAGAGTACTTATGGAAATAGACTTCATGCTGAAGAAGATGTGGAGGCTAAATTAATACAATGTATAAAAGAAGTTCTAGTAAATAAAGGGAACCTTATCATCCCTAGTTTTGCAGTAGAAAGATTACAAACCCTTATGTATATTCTATGGAAACTTTTTAAGCAAAATAAAATTCCTAATATTCCCATATGTATTGATAGCCCTATGGCCAACAAGGTTTTTAGCGTATTTGAACAATACACTTCATGGCACAAAATCTCTTTAGAAGAATTAGAGCACATGAAGCAGCATTTTAACATTATTACCTCCTATAAGGATACTTGGAAGACCGTGGATGATACTCGCTCAAAGATTATAATTGCAGGGAGTGGTATGATCTCGGGCGGTAGAGTGCTCACTTATTTAAAATACCTTATCTCTAAACCGGAAACCATTTTGCTCTTAGTGGGATACCAAGCTGAAGGAACTAGAGGAAGAACTTTAAAAGAAGGTGGGAAAGAGATAAAGATCTATGGGAAATATTATGAAGTAAATGCAAAGATTGAAAATATAGAGAGTTTGTCTGCTCATGCAGATCAGGCGGAGATATTAGATTGGGTAAGTGATATCAAAAATATTCCTGAAACAACCTTTTTGATTCATGGAGAACGCATTGCCTTAGACGCTTTAAGGCTTAAAATAAAGGATACGCTACAATGGAAAGTGTACATTCCCCATCTATATGAAGTTGTTGAATTATCTGTCTAAAAAGGAAACTCGAAGTACTGATATTTATCAGTAAGTAAGGAAAAGTAAAGTGGTACCTTGGAAGAACATTAAAATAAATTACATGACAATTTTAAGCGCTCCATATTCTCATTTTAAACGAAGTCGCAAACAATTACTCATATTAGTAAGTGTGTGGCAAGAAACTTTATCTGCTACTAAAAAGGAGATTTCTTTTCTAGAGATGTACATAGCTTCTCCAATTTTTTATATCACTCCAGAATTGCTAACAGAGTTTATTAGATATCAGGCACATCTAAAAAAACTAAAGCAACAAGTAGAAATTATTTCTGCTCTTGCCAACAAGCATTTTACAGTTATACAAGACTGGACAGAGGTAGACAACGCAACCTTAGAAAACTTTATACTTCTAGAACATCAAAAGATTGAACCACAACTTTTAGAATTCATCAAAAATTATAACAATATCAAATTAGATATTTTTAATTATACAGGAGATAAGCTTATCCAAAAGGAAGGCAATTAATGTTTTAAAACTTTAAATCTATAGCTATGAAAAACGAAGTAAACAATTTTAGATATCTAGAATGGAAAACTCCTGAAGAAATGCACTTTTCTTCTTTAGAATGGATTTCAGAATTGAACTTTATTAATGATGAACATTCATTTTTTGAAGATATGTTAAAAGAATATACTTTACCTATTATAGAATTTCATCTTACAGAGAAGGTTACAGATCTAATTAAAAAGCTATCTACTACAACATCTACCGCTTCCAACCTACATAAAGATATTCAGGATCACATTAACGGACTTGAGGTTATGTTAGACGGAAAAGACAATATTAAAAAAGAAACACAGTACAAAGAAGCACATAGAAATTTATTGACAGAGTTCTTCAAATTTTCAAGAAACTACAATCGATTAAAAAAAGAGATTTTTAAAACGGTATCTGAAGCTTTGAAACATCAAAAACAAAAAAGATTGCTGCAATAATTGTATTCATATATTAGATTAAACGCTCTATGTGCTTGAGTTAAAAATATAAGATTGCTTTCTAAATTAAGCTTTAGGTTGTAAATTTAATAGGATATAAAACTATGGAAGTTATGAAAAATACTATCTATAACTCAGATGCCAATAGCGATAATAATATTGAACAGCTACAACAACACGCTTTAGATTGGGATAAATTAATTCAACAAAGTACAGACGATATCATCTTTTTAAAGAAATTATTATCTTCTGATGTATTTGAAAATTACGAGGCAAGTTTCTTTGATACTATAAAAATCCGGTTAAAGGATCTCGAAGAATTTAAAGCCGAAAAAATAGACCTGCATTACAGCATTAACAATCATAAGAATGATTTGAATGGCATGAGAGAGTGTGAAGACATAAGTTGCGATATGTTCTATGAAGAAGAGCATAAAAAACTTAGAGAAAGAGTACGAAATTTTCTTAAAAAATTTAGAGATCTAAAACTCGAAATCTATGACTATTCCAGTCCTAATTTTCGAAAACTTACTATTTAACATCTTTTCCAAAAAGTACTGCCAAATTTGCAGTAGTACGCCATACCGTCTATTTTTAGGGGTATACAGGTAAAATTAGGCTTCTCTATCTTTTAACATTATCAAAATTATATAGATGTTTTAATATCCGCTTAGCGTACTCATAGTAAACCCTACGAAGGATATCTTTAATTCACATTTTAATTATTCTTCCCCAACTTCTTAATTGCTGCATTTTCTAGCTTTTTCTGTGAGATTTAATCGCATTTTAATCAATTTAGTGCATTTTGGCTATTGTTTAACGGCTTGCACAGTCTTTGCACACTATATAGGGTATGATAGATTGGTATAAACCGATTTAAGTTTTAATAAACCAAAAAATAAAGAATGAAAGTATTAGTAATTGGAGCAGGAAATATGGGGCTGACCTATGCAGAAGGTATGTCAAAATCTAGTTTGTTGAACAGGCATAACTTAATGATATTCGATAAATCTCCTGAGCTATTAGTATCACTTAACAAATTAGATCATTTTGATGTTTATGATGACATTGAAGCTTGCTTACCAAAAGCAGACGTGGTGTTTCTGGCAGTAAAGCCATATCACTGTGAAGAATTATTTAAAGAAATCAAACATTTAGTTCATTCAGACCAAATAGTTGTATCTATTATGGCTGGGGTAACACTAAAGACTATACAAGATGGACTTGGTCTAGAGAAAGTGGTTAGAGCAATGCCTAATCTACCTGCGCAGGTAGGAAAAGGAGTTACTTCTTATACCGCTGCTAAGAAAGTATCGAGGATAGAACTTCTAATGGTAAGAAACCTTTTAGATACCACTGGAGAATCTATTCACGTAGGAACAGAGAATTTTATTGATGCCTCTACAGGAATATCCGGAAGTGGTCCTGCATATGTATTTTACTTTATGCAATCTATGTTAGAAGCTGCCTTAAAAATGGGATTCTCTAAAAATGACTCTAAAGTTTTGGTAAGTCAGACTTTTGAAGGTGCAGTAGAGCTATTTAATAAGTCTGATCTTTCTCCAAACACTTGGATGGAACGTGTAGCATCAAAAGGAGGAACCACTCGAGCTGCTCTAGATTCTATGGAAGATAACAATGTAAAAGAATTAATTAAAGATGCCGCATATGCAGCTTTCGATAGAGCGGTAGAATTAGGTAAAGAGTAATAGTAAGTTTAGTAATACAATCAGATTAGATCTGAAAAATTAATATAATGGATAAGAAAAGAATTGTTGTAAAAGTTGGTACCAATGTAATGACCAATAAGGACCATAGAATATTAGGTCCGGTATTAAAAAATCTGGTAGAGCAAATTGCAACTTTATATGAAGAAGATATTTTAGTGGTTTTAGTTTCATCAGGATCTGCAATAGCTGGTAAAGAAATTTTAGGTGAAATAAGTATCAAAGATCCATCACAACGTAGACAGGTGTATTCTTCTGTAGGGCAACCTAGAATGATGAGACATTATTATAGCATATTCCACGATTTTGGAATGAGATGCGCTCAAGTGTTAGCTACTAAGAGAGATTTTTCTCCTGGAGTTCACAGAGAAAATATGATCAATTGCTATGAAGCACTATTATCTGAAGGGATTATACCTATTGCAAATGAAGATGATGCAGTTTCTGTAACGATGTCTATGTTCTCAGATAATGATGAATTGGCTAGTTTGGTAGCAGAACTTATTGGAGCAGATGCGTTAATAATTTTGAGTGACACTGATGGCCTTTATACCGGACATCCAGACCATGCAGATTCAGAAAAACTTAATAACGTACAGGTAGATGAGAATGTAGAGAAATACGTTCAGGCATCAGATAAAGGTGAAGGTGAAGGCCGTGGAGGTATGGAATCTAAAATTAAGATCGCCAAAGATACTGCCGCGAAGAATATCCCAACCTTTATAGCAAATGGTAAGAGAAAGAATGTAATTCTCGATATAGTGAATGGGAAGAAAGTAGGAACAAAGTTCACGAAGTAAGAAAAATAGAAAGTGAAAAATTTATAAAAATTTTAGAATGAAGTTGATAAACACAGAGACTAAGAATAACGTTTTAAGATCTATGATGAGAATTTTAGATACAAAACGCGAAGATATAATTAAAGCAAACAAAGAAGATCTTGAAGCCTTCGGAGAAAACGAAGGTGCCATGTACGACAGGTTGATAGTTAACGATAAAAAAGTTGATGGAATGATACAATCTGTGAAAGAAGTGATGGAGCAGGAAGATCCTGTAGGGCAGGTAATAGAACATCGTAAACTAGATACCGGTTTGGATATCACTAATAAAACAGCACCTTTTGGAAATATCATGATTATTTATGAATCCAGACCAGATGTTACTATAGAGGCCGCTGTGCTTGCTTTTAAAGCAAATAATAAGATCTTTCTTAAAGGTGGTAAAGAAGCAATAAAAAGCAACGAGATCTTGGAGCAATGCTGGCATGAAGCTTTAGAAGAAAATAACCTCAGCAAAGATTGGATAAAATTACTTCATCTAGATCGAGCTCAAACTCAGGAGTTTCTTAAAAATCCACCCGAACAATTAGATCTAATTGTACCTAGAGGTGGAGAACGTTTAATAGGTTTTGTTAAAGAACATGCTACAGGGGCTGTATTGGTAAGTGGAAGAGGAAATAACTTCTTGTATGTTTCTAAGGATGCTGATTTTGAAGTTGCTAAAAAAGTGATCCTAAATGCTAAAACAGATAAGATCTCCGGATGTAATGCTTTGGATAAAGTTCTTATTGATGTGAATATTGATGATTATGAAAATAAACTGAAAGAACTTCAGAAAATGTTAAATGATCATCAGGTGCATATTTTGGCAGATGATGCTGTATCTGATATATTGACTGAAGAAGATAAAATTCCTGGGGACGATACATGGTATGAAGAATTTCTAGCTATGAAGATCGTCTTAGGAAGTATAGATGGACTTAACAGTGCCATAGATAAGATCAACAAATATTCTGGTGGACACTCTGCAGTTATCATTACTAAAGATAATGAGGAAGCAGTAGAATTTATGGAACAGGTAGACAGTGCTGCTGTATATCAAAATGCCTCTACAAGATTTACAGATGGAGGTCAAATGGGAGTTGGTGCAGAACTAGCCATTAGTACAGATAAGCTACACCACAGGGGGCCGCTAGGTCTAAAACAATTGGTTACCAATAAATATTATGTTCTGGGAAATGGACATATTAGAGAATAACCAACTAACGTTATATAATATAAAAAGAGGCGCCAATTGGCGCCTCTTTTTTTTGTTGTTTTTAGTTTAAAATTAGTATTTCAGGATCTTTAAAACTTCACTTTCAAAGTTCTCACCTTTAATTCTCACAAAGTATATTCCTGTACGATATCTACTTAGATTGATATTGGTATCTATAGTTCCTTTTTTAATTTTTACCGCATCTTGCATGACTACATTTCCTCTAAAGTCATATAAATATAAAGTGGCTTGTGCTTCTATACTAGCAGTAATTCTAATAGTAGTTTGGCCTCTAGTTGGGTTTGGTGATGCAACCACTTTCTCCACCACTACCTCTAGCTGGTTGTCTGAGCATGATCCTAACTTACCACCATTTCTTAAGAATGCAGGTACTGCATTTTTTGAGACACAGAAAGCTTTTCCTTTATAACAAACCTGAACTTTTTGATTCCATTTATTGTTTCCACAAGTTACATCTTCTACCGTAACAGTAACTTCACCAGTAACAGAACATCCCGATACATCTGTAACTTCTAGAGAATATGTAGTTGTTTCAGATGGACAAACAGTTATGGTTTTTGAAGTATCTCCTGTATTCCATAGATACGTATATTCACCTCTCCCACCAGTAACAGAAACTGCTTCAATGCTAGTACATGTGGTATCATATCCAGAATATACTACTACATCTTTAGTCATTTCCAATTCTAAAGCTGGTCCTTCTTCAACTACTACTTCAGCATTAACAGAATTTGATAATGCATCTGTAATCACAACCGTATACGTTCCCGCTACTAAACTGGTAGCTGTTTGGGTTGTTTGCCCATCACTCCATACATAGGTATAAGGAGCAACTCCACCTTCTACAATTACAGTTGCAGAACCTGTGGCGGTTCCATTACAAGTAACATTTGATGCTTCTATAGATGCAACCTGAACACTTTTTAGAATCATTCTTACAGAGACAGGAAAATGGTCTGATGCTGTAGTAGTAAAATCACTATTAAAATATTCGTAATGTACACGTGCACTTCCATCCACATAATTATTTGTAAGCTCATTAGAGACAGCTATATGATCTATCATATTCTCTCTAAAAGCATAAGATCTAAAACCTTGAGCACTAAGAACAGCTGTTAAGATATCGTAGTTCTGAGTATCCTGAACAAAAGCATTATAAGTGGTTACTGTAGTATTTACATTATCTGCAACGGTAACATCTACATCATCGTTATAATCTCCTAAAATAATAATATTCTTATCTGAATAGTAAGTATCTAATGAATCTTTCAATACTTCCACATCATACTTTCTCATATCATATCTAGACTGTGAGTTGGTACTTCCATTTGCTCTTGCATGTAATTCAACAAAATTAATGGTTTTAGTTTGCCCATTTAAAGTAACATCTGCTTCCATCATAAATGGCAATCTCCCACTTGCGTAAAATCTATCTGGAGTTTCTGGATAATCTGCTAAAAGAGATCCATCACCATCATAAAATGGATGTACCGACGTGAACATTGCTCTTGTAGATTTTACCGAAACTACATCTGTTCTATAGATAAATCCAACTTTTTGACCGCCTGGTGAATCTGGATAAGAGGTTGCATTAGATAATACATAATCATATCCTTCCATTTCAGAAACCATTTCTCCAAAAAGAACATCGTCTGAGATCTCTTCAACACCAATAACATCTGCTTCAAGATCTAAGAGAATCGCTTTTACGCGTTCCTTTTGAACAGCGTCTGAGTCTGGAGAACCCTTGGCAGGAGAATTTCCTTCGTCACCAAACCACTCTATGTTCCATGCTACAACATCAAAAGTAAGATCTTTTGAAATATCAGAATCAGATCCAGAATTGTCATAAACATCTGCACATGGAAGGTCTGTAGACAATCTTGGTAATAATTGGAAAATCTGATTATATCTACCCACTACTCCAATAACTTCGGAACATGATGCTGGCATTTGCTTGCCTATCAAACCACTTACGTCTGCATCTAGTCTTAATTCTCCATTACCAGAATCATCAGTAACTACATAGTTCTCATTACCAAAGATCAAACCACCTGATCCAGAAAATGTTACATCTGCAATACGTACCAATTCTCCGGGGTGCTGACTAAGTTCTGCTACGGTAATATCTAAAGGTATTATAGGTGCATCTGCAACTCCCTCAAAATCTACGCGCGCTACAGGGCTAATTTGGATCTGCCCGTTGTAACTGCTTTTTGTTCCTGTAACGGTAATTTTATCTCCAATATTAAAAGTTCCATCTCCGTGAACCATACCATCAAAAATTGCAACACCACCAGTAACATCTTGTAAGTATGCAGAACCTCTAAATTGATCGCTTACTGTAAGTGTTCCTGTAATAGTAACGGTGGTTCCATCTAGAGCATTTCTAGCTTCTAAGATTGTGATCAATTCTGTTTGTGGAGCTAAAGCTCCGTTCTCTGTGCCCGGTGTAGGGTCTGTAGCTACATAATTAGCTGTATTTTTTACTCCACCTTCCCCATTCGGGATTCTTTGTAAGGAATGTATTCCTTGATTCCCAGCTGCATTTTCATCTGCCTGTAATTGTCCTTCATTTAAAAGTACAATAAGTTCTTCATCCTGAGGATCATCGGTACCATATACCAAAGCGTCTACTAAATTATCTGTGCTAATTGCAGAACCATTCGGAAAATTGGTAGCTGAAGTTTGATAAACTGCAACGGCATCTGCACCATTCTGAAAGGTATTATTTGCAACTACCATATTCACGTTGGCAACATCTGCATTACCCATAACAAAATATCCCTCTGCATTGGTAAGTTGCCCTGCAAGATCTATTGTATTATAACTTAGATCATTATTACCATTATAAAGAACAACGATAAATCCGTCTAAAGGAGTATTCCCTTTTCCTCCATCGTATAGTTCTAAAAATTCCTGAGTGTCTGATCCTGGAGTATCTGCATCTAGCTCGTTTATCACCAAAGAAACCGGCTCTAAAATATTAGTATTCGGTTTTCCTGGCGTTGGAAGTGCCTGCGTATAAGTATCAGTGTTTCTTACTCCACCAGAACCATTTGGAAATCTTTGAGAAGAATGCGCATCTTTATTTCCATTCCCATCTTCATTAATTTGAGACTGTCCTTCATTTAATAATACTAACAATCCTGCATCATCTGCATCATTAGTATCATAGACTAGTGCGTCTATTAAATTATCTGTACTAATTGCGGTTCCATTTGGAAAATCTGCTGCATATCCTTCAAAAAGTGCTACTGCATCTGCTCCGTTTTGAAGTCCGTTGCTATTAAATTGTAAGCTTACGTTTTCCACATCTGCATTTCCTAGAACGAAATATCCATTTACATCTGTGCTATAACCAGAAAGATCGATGGCATTATAGCTTAGATCATTAGATCCGTTATAAAACACCAATACCTTCCCATCCAAAGAACTGTTACCAGCACCCCCATCATATAATTCTACAAACTCCAGAACATCTGTCCCTTCTGTATCTGCATCTACTTCATTAATTACAATAGTTGGTGGTACTACTTCTCCCCCAAAATCCTGACCGGTATTAACGGCATTGTAAGTATTGGATGCAGCAGATTGCCATGTAAAATTTTGATACTCTTGTCCGCTTCCGGAAAGTTGTAATGAAAAACCAGCCTCTGGAGCAGGATCTTCTTTTACACCAATATCTGTACTCTCAAGTCCGCTAGCTACACCTGCTGTGGCAGTAAGTACACCTTCATAACTTAAAAATTGCACTACTTCTAAATTATTCACTAAAGCAAATCCATCTGGAGATCCATTTTGCAATCCTGAAATTGGGAAAAATATGGTTCCAAAGCCTCCTTGAAGATCTGGTATAATTCCAGATAAATTGGTAGTTCCTGAAACTACTCCCCCATTTCCATTGTACTCTACAATGCTCCATCCTTCTAGATTTGTACCTGCTGGCCCGGCAATCTCTATACCTTCTTCTATATCTCCGCCTAGGTTATCGTAATGCAATTCATTAACGAAGACCGACTGCGCGATAAGGTTCCCAGTCATTAAAAATGAGACTATTAGCAGTCCCAAAAATTGTAATTTTTGTTTCATAATCATTTTTATTTTGGTGCTACAATAAAGGATTTTTTATTAAAACCTACTTTAAGTTTTTATTAACAGAAGGTTAACTCCTTGATTTTAATTTCAATTTTTATAGCAATTACAATGGTTCAAAACCAAAATTGGTGTAACATTTGGTGTATAACTTAGTCTTATTTAAAAACAACAAATTTTGTCTTAATGAAAAAAATAATATACTCTCTATCATTACTTTCTGTAATGTTTGGATGTAAAACCTCTCAAAAACTATCAAATATTACCCCTCAACCTGTGGTGGTGAAAATGGATCTTGTAAATGTTGTAGATGATCAGGTAAAAGTGACGGTAGATCCTGGAAAGTTCACAGAAGATCAAACCACATTCTATATTCCTAAAACTGTTCCTGGTACCTATAGTATAGATAATTATGGTGAGTTTATTGAAAACTTAAAAGCATATGACTATTTAGGGAATGAGCTATTAGTTGCTAAAACAGATGAAAATTCATGGTTAATAGATAATGCAACCCAATTAGACAAGGTTACCTATTACGTAAATGATTCTTTTGATATGGAAGGTGAAAAAGGAGTTTTCTCCCCTTCTGGAACTAATATAGATAAGGATAAGAATTTTATGCTGAACCTTCACGGGTTTGTGGGATACTTCAAGAATCTTACAGAACAACCTTATGAGTTACTAATTAAAAGACCAGAGGGACTTACTCCGGGTACATCTTTAATGGCGGCAAACTCTTCACCAGATAAAGTATCGCCTAAAACTATGGTAGATCTCTTTAAGGCTTCAAGGTATTTTGAAATTACAGATCAACCTATTATGTATGCAAAACCAGATACTGCCTACATAAATATAAAAGGGATGAGAGTTCTTCTAGATGTTTATTCTCCAAATGGTGTTCATAGTGCCAAAGAGATAAAGCCAGAAATTGAGAAAATGGTTACAGCTCAAAAAAACTTTTTAGGAGATATAGATAAAACTGCTAATTATGCTATTATTCTTTATTTAGCAGACCCTAATCTATTAGATGCTAAAGGATATGGTGCTTTAGAACACCACACCTCTACAGTAGTAGTTTTACCCGAAACTATGCCTTTAGATAAGTTGAATCAATCTATGACAGATGTTGTTTCTCACGAGTTCTTTCATATACTTACTCCATTAAGTGTGCATTCAAATGAAATTCACTATTTCGATTATAATGACCCTAAGATGTCTGAGCATTTATGGATGTATGAGGGCGTAACAGAATATTTCGCAAATCTATTTCAGAGCAATCAAGATCTTATTGGCAATGATGAATTTTATGGAAGAATTTCAGAAAAGATCGAAAGTTCAAAAAACTTTAATGACACCATTCCTTTTACAGTAATGAGTCGTAATATATTAGAAGAGCCTTATAAAAATGACTATTATAATGTTTATCAAAAAGGTGCGCTAATTGGAATGTCCTTAGATATTAAATTACGCGAATTGAGTGATGGTAAAACTGGTATCTTAGATCTTATGAGTAAGCTTAGCCAGAAATATGGTAAAGATACTCCATTTAAAGATGAAGAGCTAATTCCAACAATTGTATCACTTACCTATCCGGAGATTCAGGATTTCTTTGATACATACGTTACGGGAACCACTCCAATCCCATACGAGGAATTTTTAGAAATTGTAGGTTTAGAATTTTCAGAACAGGAAATCGAAACCTCGTTCTTTATAAATGGTAGAGTACCTTATATAGATGGAAATCCAGAAAACATGAGTCTTTTCTTTAGAAAGGGAATTAAATTGAATTCATTTTTTAAAGAATTAGGAGTTGAAAATGGAGATGTTATCAAGACCGTTAACGGAGCATCTTATAATATTCAAAATGCTTATGATCTTGTTATGGCATCACAGAATTGGAAAGAAGGAGAAAACTTTACCATGGTTGTAGAAAGAGATGGAAAAGAAATTTCATTTCAAGGAAAGATATTTACTCCTAAAGATATGAAGGTAACTTTAGGCGCAAAAGAGCTTCCTGCAGATAGCAAAGCAGTAATGCTTAGAAAAGCTTGGTTAAAAGGATAAATTCTATATTGAGAATAAAAGGCGACAATGTACTAATTGTCGCCTTTTTTATTTTTAATCCTCAGGCAAAGACTCTCAGGTTCTTAGACAAGATCATTTAAATAATTTTAAAATTAATTTCCTATTTGTAAATTGAGGCTTTACATTTAGAGATTCTAACAAGTAACTACCTATGGAAATACCTATTTTAAAAGACATCGTAGTAATACTAGGGCTGTCTATTTTTATCATCTTGGTATTTCAAAAATTAAAGGTACCCTCTTTACTTGGATTCTTGTTAGCCGGAATTATCGCGGGGCCACATGCTTTTAACCTTATTAGTTCCAGACATGAGGTAGAATTACTCTCAGAAATTGGTATCATTTTTCTATTGTTCATTATCGGAATAGAACTCTCTTTAAAAGGGCTGGCTTCTATGAAGAAGATGATCTTATTGTGTGGTGGTGTTCAGGTTGGAGGAACTATTTTAATAACCGCAGCTATTGCTTATTTCTTCGGAATAGATATTAATAGCGGGATATTTCTTGGGTTCTTATTCTCTTTAAGTAGTACCGCCATAGTTCTAAAATTGTTTCAAGAAAGAGGAGAAGTTACCTCTCCTCACGGGAGAATTACAGTGGCCATATTAATATTCCAGGATATTATTGTAGTACCCATGATGCTTTTAACTCCATTATTAGCAGGAAAAGCAGAGAATATTTGGCTCACCATAGGCATCTTATTACTAAAGATCTTAGGAGTAGGTATCGTGATCTATCTTTTGGCTATTTATGTGGTGCCTAGAGTATTTAAAATGGTAGTGAAAACCAAAAATAGAGAACTTTTCATTCTAACTACAATCGTATTTTGCTTCGCTATAGCATGGTTAACATCTTCTGTAGGATTATCTTTAGCATTAGGCGCTTTCTTTGCGGGACTTATTATTTCAGAATCCGATTATAGCCATCAGGCCACAGCGAACGTGCTGCCATTTAGAGAAATATTTATAAGTTTCTTCTTCATTTCTGTTGGGTCTTTATTGAACTTAAAATTCTTTTTCAGCCACATTCACTGGATCTTATTATTGATTGTAGGTGTGATCTTGTTGAAAATGCTCATTATAGCTTTTACAGTAATATTGCTAAAATATCCTCCAAGAACCGTTTTTATGGTGGTATTTTCCATCTTTCAGGTAGGAGAATTCTCTCTTTTATTATCTACAGAAGGCTTAAAGAATGGATTGTTAGGAGAAAATTTATATCAATATTTCTTAGCCATCTCTATTATTACAATGGGACTTACCCCATTTATAATGAACTATGCAAATCAACTTACATATTATTTGGTTCGAATTCCCATCCCTACAGCCGTAAAACACAGATTGAATCATCTAAGAAAGAACGCTCCAAAAGAAGAAGTTCAAAAGGAAGCATTAAAAGATCATTTAGTAATAATTGGTTATGGTATTAATGGTAAGAATATTTCTAAAGCCGCCCGAAATACTAATATTCCATACACAATTGTAGACCTGGAACCGGAAGCATTTCAGGAAGCTAAGAAAAAAGAGGAGCCTATTACTTTTGGTGATGCAACCAACCCGGTAATTTTAAAGCATTTAAATGTGCAGGAAGCTAGGGTGGTGGTAATTGCCATCTCAGACCCCGCGGCCACAAAGAAGATCATTCAGGCCGTAAGAGCTTTTACTCAAACTGCGTGTATCATTGTGAGAACTAGATACGTTAGAGAGATAGAAGATAATATTAGGCTTGGAGCAGATGAGGTAATCCCGGAAGAGTTTGAAACTTCTATAGAAATCTTTAGTAGGGTGCTTAGAAAATATCTTATTCCTTTTGATGAGATCCAAAATTTCATCAATCAGGTTAGATCATCAGACTATGAAATGCTGACTAGCATAAAGGAAGGCCCGCACTCCCCATCCTATAAGCATTTAAATATTCCGAATAAAGAAATCGTAACCCTAAGTGTACAACAAGGAACCAACTCTGTAGTTGGCAAAACCATAGAAGGTGCCGGAATAGGGCGAGATTACGGTGTAACTGTACTTGCCATTAAAAGAGATAAACACTATTTAACAGAGATTTCTCCAGATACCAAGATAGAACAGGGAGATCTGCTCTATATCTTTGGAGCTCCTAATAATATTAATAATCTTAATAAGATATTATCTCTGTAAAAAGATTTTTCGTGATATTCATCTAGAACTTATAATATACTATCTGTTGATATTAGTTGCCTATTTATCTAAATGGTATAGGTTAAAATAGATATATTTATTTTTGAAACAAACCAAATTAGATATCATGTCTATACTTCCAGACGATCTTGTACGCTATCAAAAGTTTATTGGCTTTATGCTAAAATATTGGAATAGCGATCTTTTAAACCATACAGCAAATTCTGCATTACAGGAAACTCAAGGAGATGAAAAGGTGATCGAAAAATTTGATCAGTCTCCAGAAGAATTAGTAGAAGACCTGAAAAATATGGGGCCAACCTATATCAAATTAGGGCAGTTACTATCTACAAGACCAGATTTGCTGCCAGATGCTTATCTCAAAGCATTAGCCACTTTACAAGACAATGTACCTCCAATTCTTTTCTCTGAAGTTCACAAATTGGTAGAAGAAGAAATTGGAAGTAGAATTTCTAAAGCCTTCAATACGTTTGAGGAAAAACCTATTGCTAGCGCCTCCATAGGGCAGGTACATAAAGCAACTTTAAAATCTGGAAAACCCGTAGCCGTAAAAATTCAGCGACCGGGAATTAGAAAGATGTTTCTAGATGATTTAGATACGCTAAAAGAAATAGCTGCTTTTGTAGTAAAGCATACCACCACCGGTAAAAAATATGCTTTTGATGAAGTTTTAGAAGAGTTAAGACATATATTATTACAAGAATTAGATTATAACAGAGAAGCTCAAAATTTGATAAGCTTAGGCAGAAATCTGAAAAATTTTAGCTTGCTCACTGTTCCCCAGCCTGTATTAGATTATTCTTCTTCCCGTGTACTTACCATGGAATTTATTGAGGGTAAAAAGATAACCAGCATTTCACCATTATACAGATTAGAAAATGATCTTTCACCTATGTTAGATCAATTGGTTGCGGCTTATTTACAGCAGATCATTACAGATGGTTTTGTACATGCAGATCCACATCCGGGAAATATTCATATCACAAAAGAAGATACTATAGCCCTTATAGATCTGGGAATGGTTGCTAAGTTCACTCCTAATATTCAACAAAAGATCTTACAATTGCTAATTGCATTAAGCCATGATGATGGAGAAGCGACGGCAGATGTTCTTCTTAATATGAGTGAGATAAATGAAGATTCTAATGTTAAGACCTTCAAAAAAGTGATCAATCATTTAGTGGCAGACGGACAAAACCAGATGGCCAAGGATATGCAAACCGGAAAAATGCTTATTCAGATGAATAGAATTGCTGCAGATAATGGAATTCATATTTCTGTGGAAGTAAATATTCTAGGAAAGATCCTTTTAAACATGGATCAGATCATAGCTGTTCTAGATCCAGAATTTGACCTTCGGAAAGCCATACAAACTCATGTCCATAAGATAATGAGAGATAAAATGTATGACGAATTGAAACCGGAAAATATGTTCTCTATCTTATTAGAGTCAAAAAAGTTATCTGAAAACCTGCCGGAGCGATTAAATAAAATATCTCATAATCTGGCAAATAATGAATTTAGAATGAAGATTGATGCTATTGATGAAAGCAGGTTTACAGATGGTTTTCAAAAAGTAGCAAATAGAATTACATTAGGCCTTATAATAGCTGCAATGATAGTTGGTGCTGCTATGATGATGAAAGTACCTACCAGTTTTACGCTCTTAGGTTATCCTGGGCTCGCTATAATTTTCTTTCTAATTGCTGCTATGGGTGGAATTGCATTAAGTTATATTATTATCTTTAAGGATGAAGGATACAAGCACAAGAAAAAATAATACTCCTCCATTAATATTTAAATAAATTACACGTTTATGAAATTTTATTATCTCCTATTTTTTACATTTTTTACTACCATTAGCTTTGCTCAAAAGGAATTGCCTGTAGATACTATGGTTGTTTCTAAGCATTCTGTAAATATTAATGGTAAGAATATAGCGTACACCACTCAAGCAGGAATGCAACCTGTATGGAACAAAGCCGGAAAAGCTGTTGCTGGTTTATTTTATACTTATTATAAAAAGGATAATGTTAAAAATCTAGAGAACAGACCTTTAGTAATTTCCTTTAATGGTGGGCCAGGTTCTGCTTCAGTATGGATGCACTTAGCATATACAGGCCCTAGAATTTTAAAAATAGATGATGAAGGCTTTCCGGTTCAACCTTATGGGGTAAAAGAAAACCCCTATTCCATTCTTGATATTGCAGATATAGTTTATGTAAATCCAATAAACACAGGCTATTCTAGATTTGTGCAAGACCAGATAGACAATATTGATAAAAAGGATTTTTTTGGTGTAAATGCCGATATTAAATATCTAGCTGAATGGATAAACACTTTTGTTTCAAGAAAGAATCGATGGTTATCTCCTAAATATTTAATTGGTGAAAGTTATGGAACCAATAGAGTGTCTGGATTAGCGTTAGAACTTCAAGAAGCTCAATGGATGTATCTTAATGGAGTAATTTTAGTTTCTCCTACAGAAATAGGGATAGAGCGAGATGGTCCTGTAGAAGTTGCCAATAGACTTCCATATTTTGCTGCAGCAGCATGGTATCATAATAAGCTTCCAAAAGAACTTCAAGCTAAAGATCTAGATGAGGTATTACCGGAGGTGGAAAAATATACCATAGAAACCTTACTGCCAGCAATGATACATGGAGGATTTTTACCGGAAAATGAAAAGAAAGCGATCGCTTCGAAAATAGCTTTCTACTCTGGAATTTCTGAAAAGACCATTCTTCAAAACAATCTAGCTGTTCCTTTTCAATATTTCTGGAAAGAACTTTTACGCGATGAAGGTGGTTATACAATTGGAAGACTAGATTCTAGATATTTAGGAATAGATGCCAAAGCTGCCGGAGATTCTCCAGATTATAACTCCGAGTTGAATTCATGGTTACATTCATTTACTCCATCTATAAATTATTATTTAAATAATGATCTTGACTTTAAAACAGATGTAAAATATAATATGTTTGGATCTGTTTACCCATGGGATAGGGATAATGACAATACAGGGGAAAACCTAAGACAAGCTATGGCAGAAAATCCAAACTTAAATGTGATGATCCAATCTGGCTATTATGATGGTGCATGTACTTATTTTAATGCTAAATACAGTATGTGGCAATTAGACCCTAGTGGTAAAATGAAAGATAGGTTAAGCTTTAAAGCCTACAGAAGCGGACATATGATGTATCTTAGAAATGAAGATCTAAAATCTGCAAATAATGATATTCGCTCTTTTATAGAGAATTCCATACCTAAAGAGGGAAGCTCAGCAAAATATAAACGCTAAGCCATCAAGACTAAAAATATAAAAGCTCAGGGATATCTCTGAGCTTTTTTAATATAAGATGAATTTTGTTAATTAACTTACAGGTTTAACTCCAATTTGCTTTAAAATCCCAAGCTCATCTGTACTTCCCCAACGTTCTATTAGTTTACCATTCTCAAATCTTCCAATTTGCATTCCACGAACGCTAAATGTTTTACCTGTTGGTGAAACCCCCATAAACTCACCCTTATGTGTTCCGGAAACAGTATATGCAAAGCATACATTATCTTTATCTGTAACCATATGCGCAACCTCAGCATGAAAATCTGGAAATGCAGATCTCATCATAGTAAAAAAGTCGATGAAACCTTGAGCTCCTGGACCCTGAATATCTGCAGGATCATGATCTACCACATTATCTGCAACTACTTCTCTAATCATTTCTAGTTGCCCGGTGTTTATAGCTTCAGCAAATTTTTCTTGTGCTGCAATATTTTTGTCTTTACTCATAATTATATTTTTAAAATTAATTTTTATAGTCCGCTTATATAACTTCCATACAGATCTTTAAACTGAATTCCTTCTGAGAATCTATATTTATTCAATTTCTTATACTCCACCAGTCCCCAAAGTAAAAACTCCTTCAAAAAGTATTTATCCTCTTCAGAAACTTCTGGTTGATATTTCTCTATAAGCTTATTTAATGGAGGTACAGAATCTAGCTTTTCTTTGTATTGCTTATCTGTAAGCTCATCTAGTAATTCAAATCCGCTTTCAGCAAAAAACCATTCTACTAGATCGTTGTAAGGGTTTTCTGCATCTGGCTTTTCTAGTTTCTCTATTTTAGGAAAATAATTTACAAAAAGTGTTTTTACTGCACCACCAATTAATTCTTGAGCTACAGAATCACTTCCCTCCTGCTCTCCTTCATATACAAGCTCTACTTTTCCTGTAATTGCCGGTATTACTCCAAGAAAATCTCCAAATCTTAGTAGGGTTTTTTCTTCTCCATTTTTTATTGCTCTTCGTTCTGCAGTGCTTAAAAGATTTTCAAAAGCAGAAATACTTAATCTTGCACTTATACCGCTTCTTGCATCTATAAATTCATGCTCTCTAGCCTCAAAACTAATTTGCTCTAAAAGATCTTTGGCAAGTTCTGGAACATATATCATTTCTGTCTGGCGGGCATCTAGCTTAGCCTCTTGCTGAGTTATAGCCTTAGCAATTTCTATATTGTGTGGATAGTGAGTGAGAATTTGGGAACCAATCCTATCTTTAAGTGGAGTAACAATACTACCTCTATTGGTATAATCTTCTGGATTGGCAGTAAATACAAATTGCATATCTAGGGGCAATCTAAGTTTAAAACCTCGTATTTGTATGTCTCCTTCCTGTAATATGTTGAATAGTGCTACTTGTATACGAGCTTGTAGATCTGGCAATTCATTAATAACAAAAATACTTCTGTTAGCTCTAGGTATCATACCAAAATGAATAACTCTATCATCTGCATAGCTAAGCTTTAAATTAGCAGCTTTTATTGGATCTACATCACCAATAATATCTGCTACAGTAACATCTGGAGTAGCAAGTTTCTCAAAAAATCGTTCCTCTCTGTGCATCCACGAAATTGGAGTAGCATCTCCTTTTTCTTCAATCATTTCTTTAGCATAGCGAGAAATTGGGTGAAAGGGATCATCATTAATCTCAGAACCTTCCACTACTGGAATATATTCATCCAATAATTTAACCATCAATCTGGCTAATCTCGTCTTAGCCTGACCTCTTAAACCTAGTAGATTGATGTTGTGCTTAGATAAAATGGCACGCTCCAACTCTGGAATTACCGTATGATCGTATCCAAAAATTCCTTCAAAAGCTGGTTCTCCGTTTTGGATCTTCTTAATTAAATTCTGTCTTAATTCTTCTTTTATACTTTTACTCTGGTACCCGGATTTTTTGAGCTCACCAAAATTCTTTATATCATCTACTTTCATATTCAATTCTTCTTTTAAACTTTTTATTTACAATCGAGCTTATATTTCTAAATCACGATTCTAATTATCCTTTTATGCGTTTTTTTCTATTATTTTCATAATCTTCAAAGATCATTTCGCCAAGTCCTTTTAATCCAGTAAAGAAGGCTTTACCATGATTAGCTTGCGTAAATTCTCTCACAAAACGTTCTAAATATGGATCTTGTGCTATCATAAATGTGGTAATAGGAATGCGCAATTTTCTAGCTTGTTGGGCCATATTGTAGCATTTATCTATTATATAAGGATCCAAACCAACGCTGTTCTTATAATAGGTTCCATCTCGTTCTCTAATACAACTAGGCTTCCCATCTGTAATCATAAATATCTGCTTATTGGTATTACGCTTTCTTCGTAGCAGATCCATTGCCAATTGTAAACCAGCCACTGTATTCGTGTGATAGGGTCCTACGCGTAAATATGGAAGATCTCCAATAGAAATTGCCCATGCATCATTTCCGAAAACAAGAATATCCAAAGTATCTTTTGGATATCTGGTAGTTATAAGTTCTGCCAAGGCCATTGCTACCTTTTTTGCAGGAGTTATTCTATCTTCTCCATATAATATCATACTATGACTTATATCTATCATTAGAACTGTGCTCATCTGAGATTTATGATGAGTCTCTTCTACTACCAAGTCATCCTCTGTCATCTGGAAACTTCCTGCTCCATGATTGATCTGGGCATTCTTCAAACTTTCTGTCATAGAGATCTTATCTAAAGAATCACCATATTGATAATCTTTAAACTCGCCTGTATGCTCATCTCCTATTCCCTGATGTTTTGTAGAATGATTTCCAGATCCACTACGCTTTAACTTCCCAAATATCTGGTTCAAGGCCTGCTGTCTTATCGCTCTTTCGGTTTTAGCTGTAATTGCCATACCTCCATTTCCATCTGGATCTATTTCTTCCCTAATAAAGCCTTTCTTTTTAAGATCTTCAATAAAATCGTCTATGGTATAATCTTCATCGGTAAGCTTATACTCCACGTCCAACTGTCTAAGCCAATCTATGGCTTCATCAAAATCTCCAGAAGTATGGGTTATTAATTCTTTAAAAATCTCAAAGAGCTTGTCAAATGGAGATTTTTCCGGCTCTTCAAATTTTTTGAACACAAAACCATTTCTAATGCTATCATTCTTCTTTTTCATAGTTTAAAGTTAAGCCATTTCAGATGGAATACGAAAGCTTTGGCAAATCAACACGGGCTAAATTTTTGTTAATTAAAAAATCTTAATTCTAGATTGCCTATGTAGATATATACCATATTGCTGTTATTCTTTTCTTAAAAACTATATATTATTTATGGAGTTATAAGAGATTTGAATAGATTACTAAAAGACGGCTAAGAGGAAATCAATTGAAGTTAATTGACCTAGTAAAAGTCTATAGCGCTAATTTTTCAGAATAGGCATCTAGTAAAATACGATACTTATAAAAAAGCTCATTTTATTTAATAGAAAATTTATAAATCTATTATCATTAGAAAGTTTTTAAATTTGCATGCATGAATACCTTCCAATTAATTGTTACTATTTTCGGGATTATAATGTTAATTCCAACCATTGCATCACTTACAAAATTTGATCAGTGGTGGATAAGGGGGTTTGACTTCCCTCGTATACAAATAAGCTTTTTAATTTTACTTACCATTGCTTTCTCCATAGAAGTATATTCTTTCGACAGCTATTGGCAGATTGGGTTGGTGCTTCTTCTAGCATTGAGCTTTATCTATCAGGCTGTAAAAATTTATCCTTATACCCTATTTGCAAAAAAGCAGGTTCTGGAATTTCAGGGAAGCGATGATGATGCTATAATATCCATTCTTGTTAGCAACGTACTTACCACTAATAAAAGGTCTGATAAGCTAATAGATAGAGTAAATGAATACAAGCCAGACATTTTATTAACCTTAGAGACCGATGAAAGATGGGAGAATGAATTGGCTGTTATTGAAGAGGATTATCCATATACCGTTAAAATTCCCAAAGATAATTTATATGGAATGCATCTATATTCAAAATTGAAATTAGAAGATATAGATATCAAATACATTATTACTGAAGAGATTCCCTCTATTCACGGATACATAATTATGAATAATGGGGTGAAAATAAAATTACACTGCCTACACCCAAAACCTCCAAGCCCAACCGAGGATGATAATTCTACAAATAGAGACGCAGAATTGTTATTTGTAGGTAGAGATGTAAAAAAAGATCAAGAATCTGTATTGCTCATTGGAGATCTTAACGACGTTGCTTGGTCTAGAACCACTAAATTATTTAGAGAATTAAGCGGACTTTTAGATCCTAGAATTGGAAGAGGATTCTACAATACTTTTCATACAGGTTATGCACTCTTAAGATGGCCCTTAGACCATGTATTTCACACCTGCGATTTTACATTGGTAGAGATAGCAAGGTTAAAAAGCATAGGCTCAGATCATTTCCCAATGTTCATAAAACTTAATTTTGAACCTAGAGCAGAACTGTTGCAAGATGAGCCAGAAGAGCCAGACGAAGATGAAAAAAAATGGGCAGATGAGAAAATTGAAGATGGACACCCAAAGTATGATGATGTCTAAGATTTTAATCTTATTGAAAGAACTGGGCTAATTCTGGATCTGTTCTTAACTCATTGCATCGTTCTACTGTAATTGGTTTTTCAATAAATGAATAGACATTTTTATAGTCTATAGACTTTTTCTTATCGCAAGAATCTATAGAAGAGGTTACCATTATCACTTTAATATCTTCTGTATCTTCCAAATTTTGCAAGATCTCTAGAAATTCCCAACCGCTAATTTCTGGCATATTTATATCTAGAAAAATAAGGTATTCTCTTTCCTGAATAGTTGTATTTCTCAAATATTTAATGCCTTCTTGAGCATTTTTGAAAGCCAATGGTTCATGAGAAACCCCACATTTCTGAAGAATGCGTTGTTGCACAAAAACTACAATACTGTCATCGTCTATAATTAGGATCTTTGCCATTATACTTCTTGTTCAGTTTTCTCTGTGATCTTACGTATTATTTCATCTAGTTCTTTAGCTGAAGTTACAATATATTCCAAAAGTTTAGATTGCTCTCCTAAACCTCCTTGAACTTGTAACAGATCTATGATAGCCATAATTCTTGCTAACGGGGCTCTAACAACGTGAGACTGCGTCCAGGCTATTTCTTTTAAGCACGCATTCCTATCTTTAATGGTATTGATATATTCATATATTTCTGTCATATCCTGCATAGAACCTATCATTCTTTTAGGTTTTCCAGAATCATCTGTTACCAGATAACTTCTATCTAGAATATACTTATAACTTCCATCTGAACATTGAAATCTATACTCAACTTGTAAATTGGAAGCACCAGAGAGATACAATTCTTGAGTTTTTAACTTAACCTTATCTCTATCTTCCGGATGTACTTTTTCATCCCACCAATCTCCTTTAGTACCTACCTGCTCTTGGGTATAGCCAAACATCTTTTCCATACCCTCATTATATTCCATTTTATCTAATTGTACATCATAATCTGTAACAGTATCGCTCGTGGCTTTAGCTACAATATTATATCGAAGAAGACTTTCAATAAGCTTGTTCTCCTGCTCTACAAAATCTGTTATATCTCTTGAGTTTGCAACAATTCCACCTACGGAAGGATCATGAGTTAGATTTGTAAGAATGGTCTCAAGCCATCTCCATTCTTCAGACTTAGACCTTACCCTAAATGACTTTAACTGAATACGCTTAGTATGTTCTAATTTAAGAAAATCTTCCTTCACACTAGCCAGATCTTCCGGATGTATAAGATGAAAGAAATTACTATTTAATATAAGGTCGGGGTCAATTCCTAATATCATTTTTGATGATGGACTAACATACGTATAAGCCCCTTCAAAATTTAAGATCATTACTAGTTCTGATGCTTCTTGAACTAGTGCTTTATATCGCTGTTCACTCAAGATCAAAGCCTTTTCCGCCTGTACTCTTGCAGTAATATCTGTAGCTAATGTTACCCTCGCTTTTTTACCATCAAACTCTATAGGATTGCTTTTAATTTCAAGCTCAATAATTTCTCCGCTCTTAGTATAATGCTTTACACTAGTTTTAAGAAAAGTATGTATACAATTCTTCCATATCTTTTCAATTCTAACAGCCTCATCTTCCGCCCAAAGATCTTTAACCGTCATATTGAGAAATTCCTCCTGGGAGTATCCGTATAAATTAATAGCCGCAGAATTTACGCTAAGAAACTGTAAGCTATTCCTATCTAAAACCCACATTGGTAGCGGACTGGAATCAAATAAGTTTTTATACTTTTTCTCAGATTCGCCCAGCTGTATTGTAGTAATATTACGCTCTATGCTATAGTAAATACTTTTTGATAATTGCGCTGCATTAAGATCATCCTTTAAAAGGTAATCTGAAATTCCTAAATTTAAGGTCTTTACTCCAAAATCTTTATCTGCAAAGCCCGTAAGTACAATTACCGGTATTTTAGGCGCCAATGCTACTACAGAAATTACAAGATCTTCATTGTTATCTGCATCTGGTAAGGAAAGATCTAATAGTACTACATCAAATTTATGCTTATGAATAAGAAGTTCCTTGGCTTCAGAGAATCGTGCTGCTCGGGTTAAACTAATATTTAAATGCTCCTCGTTGAGATAATCTTCGATGAGAATATAATCACCTAAGTGATCTTCAATTACAAGTATATTGAGTTTAGTATTTTTCAAATCTAAGCCTATTTACTACTAGGAAGTTTAACCACAGAGATCCAAAATTGCTCTATAGAAGAAATCACTTTTAAAAAGTCTTCTGCCTCAACAGGCTTCGTAATATAACAATTTACCTGATTTTTATAGGATGCCATAATATCTTCTGAAGAAGATGATGTACTAAGCATAATAACCGGTAAATGTTTTAACTGCTCCTTGGACTTTATTTTTTCTAAAACCTCGTGCCCATGTAACTTAGGAAGATTTACATCTAAAAGTATGAGATCTGGGGTAGCTGCATCAACATATCTGCCTTTATTCTCTAGATACAAAATAGCTTCGTATCCATCTTTGACTACATCAACTTTATTGGCAATTTTGCCTTCAGTTAGTGCCTCGGTAGTTAATAATATATCTCCTTCATTGTCTTCTACCAATAAGATATTTATGGGACTCATAGGGGTTAAGTTTCGTTGGGGTATGTAAATATACTAAAATTGTTTCTTGATAGTAAAATGAAAAATACTTCCTTTTTCTAAGGCAGATTCAAGCCAAATAGTTCCGCCGTGATTTTCAATTATCTTCTTACTTATAGCTAATCCAATCCCTGTTCCTGAATAACTCTCTTTTGAATGCAGCCTTTGAAAGATAATAAATATTTTACGAGAAAACTGAGGATCTATACCAATACCATTATCAGATATAATAAATTCCCACTTATCTCCCAGATCCTTAACATTTATAAGAATTTCAGGATAGCTATTCCCATTTTGATATTTTAATCCGTTGCTTATTAAATTGGATAGTACACTTAGTAGCGGAGTCTTAGCTGCTTTGATAGTGGGCAAATGATCGTATTTAATAATCGCTTTTTTTTCAGCTATCGTATTTTGATGCAATATTACAACCTCATCAACAAGAATGTTAAGATCTATCTCCTCCATTTGGTAAGATAATCTTCCAACCCTTGAATACTCTAGAAGATCTAAAATAATTTGACGCATTCTCACTGCCCCATCGTTAGCGAAATAGATGTATTTTTGAGCTTTCTCATCTAATTGATCATCATATTTCTTTTTAAGCTGCCCTAAGAAACTTGTAACCATTCTTAGTGGTTCTTGTAGATCATGAGATGCGATATAAGCAAATTGTTCTAATTCCTGATTGGAAACTTTGAGATCATAAGCTCTTTTACTCAATTTAAGATTGAGCTCTTCCAAATCTCTTTCATTTTGTTTGAGTTTTGTAACATCCTGAAGAGAACCTATCATTCTAACTGGTTTCTTCTCCTTATCTCTAATAATGAAACCTCGTTCCAAGACATAAGTTATTTTGTCTTTTGTATCAATTAATCTATATTCTATTTGCCAGGTGGAATCTTTCGAGTCGAGTACTTTTTGTAAGGCACTAAGAACTCGATTTTTATCTTCCTTAAATAAATGAGATTCCCAGTCTAATAGAGATTCATTTTCAGATTTCTTTTCATATCCAAAAACAGCATAATAAGCATCACTCCAAATTAAGATGTTGCTTTCAATATCCCAATCATAAACGGCCTCTTGCGTAGCACGAGATACCAGATCATAGCGTTCTTTCGCTATTCTAATCTGTTCATCCACCTTTTTTCTATCGGTTATATCTTTGAAATAAACTGAAAATGCTTCATTACTAGGATAGATATTCACTTCAAACCATTGATCTCTTACCTCAAGATATTCTTCATAAGATATCTTTCTACCAATTTTGATGACATCTTCTAATTTATCAAAAAATTTAAGGCTTTCATTTCGAGCGGCAAATTCTTTAATATTTTTATCAAGAATTACGTGTTTAGGTAAATTAAGTAATTCTTCTGCTTCTCTATTCCAATAGGTTACTTTAAGATCCTTATCCAAGGAGAAAAATCCGTCGGTAATACTTTCTAAAATGTTATTGATCTGATAGTTGTATTTTTTCAAAGTAGCTTCGTACTGTCTCCTTTCGCTAATATCAGTATGCAAAGCAAATAGCGCTACCAGCTCCTTATTCTCATTAAAAACAGGACCTGCATTCAAATGGAAAAATAACTTTTTATTATTTCCGCTTAGAAATTGAATATCTCCATTCCAATATTTACCAGCATTTAATTGGGTAAATACTTCATTAACAAGCTCCGGATCTCCATACATTTCTTTCACCGCCTGTAAATTGTTAACTCTTGAAGCATTCTTACCAAGTATGCTTTTCAAGGCCTTATTAATAAAAACCTCTTCCGTATAGAAATCTATAAGGCCAACTCCTATCTTAGAACTTTCAACTATATTCTTATATTTTAAAAGTTCTAGGTTGGCAGATTTTATTGGGGTAATATCTATACCAAATAGATATAAAATACCTTTTTCTTCGATAATATTTGAGGGAGTCCAGCTAATCCATTTCCAGGTTCCATCTTTAGCTAAACATCTATTTTGGAAAGATTCTGAAGATTTACCATTGGCTACCTTTTCCAACCTAAGTAAAGCGTCATCAGCTTCAGATGGATGTAAGAATTTTTTAAAGGGTGTATTTAATAACTCTTCCCTTTCAAACCCAAAAACTTTTCTAAATGCTGGATTTATCTCCTTTAAATATCCATCGGTACCAATAATAGCAATTAGGTTTGGAGAATAATTAAACATGTTATTTAACTGCCCTTCCGTAGATTTACGATGTAAACTGGAAGAAATTTGATAGACTATTCTTGAAATTCGATCAGATAAATTATCATCCCATAGTTTTTTTTCCGAGGAATAAAAACTAAGAACTGCAATAGTCTCTCCTTCTACCTTTACGGGAACACCCACGGCCAAATTCTGCTTGGAGGTTTCATTTCCTTCATTTAGGCTTACATGTACCTCTTCCTCTTTCCAGGTTATTCCAGGCAAACCTTCTCCATATTCTAAGACTTTAGAACTCACTTTAATATCCGGCAGATCATCTGCATTAGACATACTAATCAACCTTATATTCTTCTTGGCGAAACCAACTTCCCAGGCTTCCGCACTTTCGAATTTAAAATACTGCTTAATTTTTACTATGGTGGCAATTAGTCCAGATTTATAATCTTCAGATCTGTTTAAGATTTCTATTAGGTCTTGAACAAGCTGTTGTTCTTGCTGAAAATTATAAGTATCTGTAATATTTCTACCTATTCCTACTAAACCTATGATCTTATCCTTACTCTTAAAAGGCACCTTACTTAGAGAAATTACTTCCTTTTCTCCCGTGCGACTATTTATAACATCTTCCCTATTAATTACCGGAATTCCAGAATCTATTACCCTCTGGTTATCTAACATAATTTCTTTTGCTTCCTCCTCAGGAAAATAATCCTTAGGTTGAAGTTTAAGAGTATCCTTTTCAGAATATTTCCCTAAATATTCTGAATAGAATTTTGTATTGGTTAAGATGGTTTCGTGATTTCTATTTATCACAAAAATATAATCTGGAATATTATCAATAATTGCACGAAGCATGTTTCTATCTTCAATTATCTTCTGCTCTGCTGCTTTAATTTGGGTAGCATCTTTTGCTACACAATACATTATTTGATCTTTAGCACTCCATTTCACAGACCAAATTACAGGAACTATTTTTCCTTCCTTATGTATATATCTATTAGAAAAATTTGTGATAATAACACCTTGAATGCTTTGATACCACGCTTTCTGAGTTTTTGGTATATCTCTAGGATAAATAACTTTGGAATAATTTAGACCAACTAGCTCTTCTGGCTCATATCCCCAAATTTCCTTACTTGCAGCACTTACTTCTAGAAAATCTCCATCCTTGCTAACAGTACAAATAATATCTTGAGATTGATCTAAAATATTCTTGAATCGTTTTTCACTTTGAGCGATCTTAATCTTACTCTCCTCTAGCACGGTGATATCTTTAGCAATTCCAAAAACACCCGTTATCTCATCATTAAAAATTACAGGAAAATTAGTGATGTTAATTCGCATTCTGTTGCCTTTATGACTAATAAAATCGACATCATAATTTTCTACGCTTCCTTTTAAAGCTTCATTGAAATGTTTCCAAACCTTTACCAATTCATCCTCAGGAAACATCTTATTGTAATCATGCTCTAAAACTTCCTCTAGATTTGCTTCAATTAAATCGAGTCCGCTTTGATTAACACTTACAAATTTCCCATCCAAATCAAAAGAATATACTGCATCTGGATAATTATTAAATAATGACTCAAAAATTTGAGTCGCTTTCTGCAATTTTATTTCATTCTCTTTTCTCTCTGTAATATCGATTAGCACAGTACTGGTTAATAGTTCATTTTTATCATTTTCAAATAAGGTTGAATACACTTCTACTAAAAATTCTGTACCGTCTTTTTTATAAGCTTTAAGCTCTCCACTGGCAAAACCATTTTTGGATCCATCTTTTAATAGATTATCAATGCGAGGATGCCTTGTTTCAAACAAGATCTCTCTGGGCACTTCTAAGAGTTCAGCTTTAGAATAGCCAAACATATCTCGTGCAGCTTTATTAGAATCTAAGACGATTCCGGTGGGTTTGGTTAATAGAATGCCAATTGAAGCATTTTCTAAGATTTTTCTTAACTTATCTTCTGCTTTGCTAACACTATTTAGCTTATTCTGAGATAATAAAACATCTACAGCATCTACTCTACCTACCTCATTAAATACGGGGCATAACTGCATAAAAACAGCGCTCTCAAAATGTTGATTTTGGAAGGTGTAGAATGAGACCTGACCAGTAATTACCTCTTTAAATTTTCTCCAGAACAATTTTAATTCTTCAGTAGAGACAATATTTAGGATGGAAGAATCAGCTAACAGTTCTGTAGAAAATTCTTTATCTAAAAGCTTAGCTGCTGCCTCATTAAGGTATTTTACTCTTCCTTGAATATCTACTCTCAAGATAGCGTTTTCGACAACCTTAACCTCGGCGTCTTCATCATGGATAGCTTTTAGAATAGTATTTCGATTTTCAACCTCAGCATTGTTTAGCAACATAGATTAAAGAATTAAATTGGGGAAATTAACGCTTTAAGATACAAAAATTGAAAGCTCTCTCTAAAAGAAACTTTTTGATATCTGTATTCCAGCTCCAAAGTTAGGAGCAGATATAGAACTGAAATCTGATCCTAGCGTAACATTTACGTCTATAATATCCTTCCAAACACCAATATTTAGATAGGTTGATAACACAGAGGAATCTAATGTATTATCACCCTTTGCTCCATAATTCAATCTATAACTTGATAAAAGCTTATAAGAATATTTGTCTAAAGCGATACCGCCAATACCAAAGTGGTGAACCAAGATAGTATTATTAGCAATTCTAAATCTTTCATTATCCAGAGTTATAAATGGAACACCGAGAACTCTATGCTCATATGTCCAACCAGATCTATAGAGATTATTATTGAAATAATTATCTCTACCATCTGTAGTTGGGCTATTACTACTTTGATTTTTAGTGTAAAATAACTCGTATATAAAGGATTCTACCCATTTGCCTTTTTCCTGATCTTCTATAAAAATTCCATACCTACCATCTGGAGTATTTGCTAAAACACGTCCAGATCCATCATCAAAAAGATGATTATATAATAATTGAATATCATAGTGAGATACTATCGTATTTAAGTAGATCTCATAACTTCCCATTTGATTTCCTAAGGCATTAACCTCTTGACCTCCTACGCTATCATCACCTTCCATTCCTGTAAATACATCTATGTAATCGTTAAAACTACTAGGTAAATCTCCAAAAGTTGGAGAGGTTCCTCCCCATTCTACAAAATGTTGAAGTCCTATCTTTAAACTGAATTTCTCATATTTATCGAAAACAAGATGAAAACTTTTATGATGAATTCTGGTATCCTTTACATATCTATCTTCATCATCAGTTATGAATTCTTCAATAGAAGCATCAAACCCTAAACCTGCAGTTCTCGATAAATAGATAGTTCTATTGGTTCTAAGACCAAAGCCCAGTAATGGTCTTGCATTAAGAGACCATAAAATGTTTTCATTTGTAGCGCTAAGACCATTATAAAGTTCATCTTTTTGCTTTCTTCCAACAATTGCATCTAGCCAACTATTTTTAAATTTAAGATAAGATTCATCCAATTGCAGCTTATCTGTATAACCATCTTGATATAAAAATCCTACCCCAGCGATTAAACTTGCTTTATCTGATAACTGATAACTTGCATCCCCATTTATAAAAGTTGATATATTTGTTTTTTCATCTATACGCCCTCTTTGGTTGCTGTGTAACCAAAATGGTGATTCTTCATCAGAATATATCAATCCTTGAATAGAAGCTTTTCCATTAAACTCTATATTTTGCGCCAAGGAAGATGAGAAAATGAATAATAGTATCGGGATGAGTAATTTTAATTTCATTCAGAAGAATTAATTTAAAAGCTACGTTTAACATTAGCCATATATGAGTTAAAAATATGTAATTTTATGCTATAAAAACATTTTTAATGCTTTCGATTTTTAAGAAAAAAGAATATTTAAAAGATCATTTAGATGGTATTACAGATATTCATAATCATATTTTACCTGGAATAGATGACGGTGCATCTACTATAGAGGAGTCTTTAATTTTAATTAAGAAATTAAAAAGTTTAGGGGTGAGAAATTTTATTGCTACTCCTCATATTATGAACGACTATTATCCAAACACACCAGAAACTATAGGTAAAGCCCTCTCTACAGTTAAAGAAGGGATGTTAACTGATAGCAGTTTAAAGGAGAATACCATAACTGCAGCTGCTGAATATATGATGGATCACAGCTTTCTTGAAATTCTACGGAAAGAACAATTATTAACGCTCAAAGGTAAATACGTGCTTGTGGAGATGTCTTATTTTCAAGCCCCTATTAACTTAAACGAAATACTTTTTCAACTTCAAACTAGAGGATATAAACCAGTTTTGGCACACCCAGAGAGATATGCCTATTATCATGCATCAGATCTGAGAAAATATGAAGATCTAATAAGTAGAGGTTGCCTATTTCAACTTAACACCCTTTCCCTTACTTCTCATTATGGTAAAAATATGGAAAAAACTGCGTTAAAATTGTTGGAAGCCGGTATGTATAATTTTATTGGCAGCGATACACATCGCATTCAACACCTTGAGAAGTTAGAAAATATTCAACTAAATAAAAAAACCCTTAACATTGTTAAGAGTTTAATTAATAATACAAAGGATATTTTTTAAACCTAGGATTTTCCAGATTTTCTTCCAAATAATCTTCTCAACTTAGATTCTTTATCCGCTCCGTAACCGTAGCCATAGCCGTAGGAATATCCATACTTAGCTCCGTAAGAGAATTTCGAATAATCCACATCATTTAATACGATTGCTAAACCTTTAAGTTTACCTTGTTGTTTAAGATCTTTAGGGAAATCTAATAATTTTTTATCTGTATATCCTGCTCTAGTAACGTAGATAGTTGTGTCTGCCAGCGGGCTAATTAACAATGTATCTGTTACAATCATAGTTGGGGCTGTATCTACAATTACAAAATCATATTTGCTACTTAGATATTCCAATAGATCCTTCATTCTATTGCTCATAAAAAGTTCAGCAGGATTCGGTGGTATTGCTCCCGATAAAATTAAATCTACCTTAATATCTTGATCACTAGACGGAGAAACTATATCCGCTGGATTAATATCGTAATCATATAAGTAATCTGATAGCCCTCTTGTTTCCATGGGCAGGTCCAGATATCTATGAAGCTTTGGATTTCGGATATCTGCCCCTATGATAACTACCTTTTTCTTGGTACTTGCCAAGGTTCTTGCTAAGTTATAAGATATAAAGGTTTTACCTTCCCCTTTTATTGTAGAAGTAACGTAAATAATTTCTCCTCTGTTATCATTTCTAGCTTTTAAAAGATATGCAAGATTGGTTCTAAGTATTCGAAAAGATTCTGCTAAGGGAGACCTATCATTTAATTGAATGGTTTCATTCTTAGACTCATTTACTCGTGGAACCTCTCCTATAAAAGGAATATTCTTAATTAAAGATGCCAGATCACCTTTATGATGAACCTTAGTATCCAACATAAAAGTAATAAACAAAATAACTAATGGAAGAATTAAACCGATAGCAAAACCGGCTACTAAAATCAACCACGGCTTAGGATCTACAGGTGTTGGGTAGGTGTAAGCTGGATCAATCACTTTAGCTACCGGAGATGTAACGGCAAATGCTATAGCAGCTTCCTCTCTTCGTTGAAGAAGAAATAAATATAGCTGTTCCTTAATTTGTTGCTGTCTTTCTATTCCACGCATTCCTTTTTCCATTCCAGGGAAAGAGCTAAACTTATTTTGAGCAATAGCATCTTTTTGGTTAAGCCCCCTTAATTGAAGATTGAGCGTGCTTAGGGTATTTCGTATATTTTTCTTTAAATTATCTTTAAGAGAATCTAATTGTTCTGAAATTGCTGCAACTACAGGATTTTGAGGAGTAGATGTTCTTAGAAGAGCATTTCTTTCTAATATCAAAGAATTATAAGAAGAAATTACACCCGAAATTCCGGCATCCGAAATTCCTAAATTTGAAGGCAAAAGATTATACCCATTATCTTCATTAATTAACTCTTGAACAGCATTAATTACTAATTTTTGGGTCTCTAATTCAAAAATTTGCGATTCTGCTTCAGAAGATTTCGTAATAAATTTTTCTGCCCCACTACTAACATCCATGAAGCTATTATCTCGCTTGAAATCAGCTATACCACCTTCAACAGAGTCTAATTCGGAAGTTATTAATTCCAACCTATTTTGAATAAATTGAGTGGTACTTAAGGCAACCTGACTTTTGTCTGCTACTCCGTCAACATTAAATTGATACATCAGATTATTTAAAAAATCTTCAGACCTTTTACTTTCTTCCTGGGTTAACGATAATAAAAGAATCTCATTAGCTTTTCCTTTCGGACCTATTTCCAATTTCTGTATGTATTCTGTAGTTACATCTTCCAAAGGCCTTAGTAAGATCTTAACGGTTTTATTTCTAGAAAGCTCATGCTTTACCAATCTAGCATTTGGGAGAATGGTAAATTTGAGAGAATTCACATCTACAATTTGACCGTATTCGTACGAAATCTTAGAATCATCAGATTCATTTAGAATAGAAAATTCATCTTTTGATAAAGGAGTCACTGTTAGAGATAAACTTGAATTATTAACTACAGAATCTGAAGATATGAATTTAATAAGCACTGGGCTATCATCATAAGCTTCGGTAGTAATTACGTTACCCTCAATAAAATAAGATATATTTTGTCCTAACTCACTTATAACTTTTTTAACGAGTCTTTTTGATTTTAAAGTAACAATTTGATTATCTAATGAATTATCTTCCAATGATAAAATAGAACCTCCACCTGAAGGCAGAGCTCCAGCTATATTTTTGCTATCACTGTCGCTCAGAACCATTAGTGATGCTTCTGTTCTATATTCTGGAATCGTATATCTATTATAAAGATAAGCAATACTGCCACCTATTAAGAAACCCAAAAATAACCATTTCCAATAGGCAAGATATTTAAAGATCTCAGCTTTAATGTCAAAATTCGATTCTTTTTCCTCTGTAAAATCTTGTAAATCCTCCATTTATATTTATCTGGTAATAAGGACCACTATACCAAAGATAGTAGTTGCTAATGAGATTAATCCTGTATAAGATGTAATAAAGCCTGCAGACTTAACTTGTCTATAAGTAGGTTCTACATATACAATATCATTCTGTTTCAAATAATAGTAGGGATTTTTAAAGACATCTGCGCTAGTCATATCAACTTCTCCCACAGATTTTATACCAGCAACATCTCTTATAATCATAATATTATGACGCTTACCTGTGTAATTTACTCCTCCAACAGTAGCTAATAATTCTGGGACACTTATTCTTTCATTTTCTACATCTACCACAGTTTCTGCTCCTGCTTCACCTAATACCACTACTCGAAAATTTAGCAATCTTACGGCAATAACGGCATCCGTTACATAATCATGTATTTTATCTGTTAAAAATGCTTCTAATTCACTTCTAGTTTTTCCTGCAACCTCCACTTTTCCGAGCACGGGAAATTGAATATTTCCATCAATATCCACTAAATAACCCATTAGAGATGGATTTTGTTGACCTCCACCTCCTCCTGAAGACTGTCCTCCAGATTGCATTTGAAAAGGTAAAACTACTTCCTCATTCAAAGAAGTTACTTTGATGTGCAGAATATCGTTAACTTCAAAAGTAGGTTCAAATTCCATAGCAGTTTTCATATTCTCCAACTTCTCAGCATTTTGAAAATACAGAATCTCCTTTTTAGTAGAACAACTAGCGATTGTAACTAATAAAAAAAGTAAAAGAAATTTATTTCTCATATAAAAGTTTAAGGGTACAAATATAATCGGTTATTAATAACATGAAATCAATATAAAAAAAATTAAGACGAATTCTTTAAAAAAATTAATGCTCACTAGCCTTTCGATCTAGGCTTTGATACGAAGAATTCTTGCTTATAAATTCAGGAATAAGTTCTTTTAGTTTTGCTACAACTTTATCATTCTTTAAGTTATTAGCAGACTTGATAATCTTATTTATCTTTTCATTAATAAACTCATAATCCTGGACTTTGTCTACTCCAATCATTATCTTTTTATGATGAGTTGGAAGTGTCTTACATTCATCATTTAAAAGTTCTTCATAAAGTTTCTCACCTGGTCGTAAACCAGTTATTTTTATTTTGATATGTTTATCTGGAGTATAACCAGCGAGTTTGATCATTTTGATAGCTAAATCCATGATCTTTACAGGCTCACCCATATCAAAAACAAAGATTTCACCACCATTACCCATAGTTCCAGCTTCCAAAACTAATTGACAAGCTTCTGGAATGGTCATAAAGTATCTTATGATATCTGGATGTGTAATTGTAATTGGACCACCCTTCTCTATTTGCTTTTTAAATAGTGGAACCACAGAACCATTAGAGCCTAATACATTACCAAATCTTGTAGTAATGAATTTAGTGGTGTCTGGATCTAAACTGTTCTGACTATGAAATAACGATTGCACATACATTTCTGCAGCTCTTTTTGAAGCTCCCATAACGTTACTAGGGTTGACGGCCTTATCTGTAGATACCATCACAAAATGTCCTACTTTATATTTGACTGATAGGTCTGCTAAATTCTTCGTACCATTAATATTTACAAAAATTGCTTCATGAGGATTCCCCTCCATAAGAGGAACATGCTTATATGCTGCTGCATGATAAACAACATCAATATTCTGATTTTGAAACATCAACTCTAATCGTTTCTGATTACCAACATCACAAATTATACATTTGTAATCTAAATCCGGAAACTTAGATTCTACCTCTAATTGAACATTGTGTAAGGGAGTTTCAGCCTGATCCAATATTAATAATCTCTTTGGATTATATTGCGCAACCTGTCTAACAATCTCACTTCCAATAGAGCCTGCTCCTCCAGTAACCAATATAGTCTTTCCGGTAAGCTGAGCTTGTTTATTCTCTTTATCAAGTGTAATTGGTTCTCTATCTAAAAGATCTTCAATTTGAAGTGTTTTTACGGTTTGAGCTATAGGCTTATCTTGATCATCCCAAGAGGATACTATAGGTGCGTTAAAAACTTTAATGTCATGTTCTAAGCAATCTTCAACTATGGCAAACTTTTCTTCTGAAGTGAATTTATTTTCAGAAAGTATAACGGCAGAAGCACCGAGGTTTGAAATTTGCTGATGAATGGTACTCGTATATTTTACCACGGGCTTATCTAATATTCTGATACTCCTGTTATGTTTCTCTTTTGTTAAAAACCCTGTTATTTTGAATCTTCTAGGATGCTCAATATCCAATGCTCCAGCAATTGAAATGGCATTCTCATCCACCCCAAGAATTACAGCATCAATTAACTCTGCACTTTTCTGAGCAATCTTAAAGTACTCATAAACTTGTTTAATAGTTAATCGAAAAAGAAATAAAAGTGAAAAAGAGATCCAAAGATTTATAAGCAAACCTCCTATTAAAAAAATCTTAGCACCAATTATAAAGTAAGTGATATAATTTATAAAGATCAACGTTATAAAAGCTGAAGAAGTTGCTAACAATAATTTTATAGCATCAATATTCGAAGAATACCTAATGATACCCGCATAAGTTTTAAATACGAAGAAAAAGAAAATATTGATGAGCACAATTATCATGGCTTTTAATGGAAAGTCCAATAAAGTATAATAATTAGGTGTTAAATCTATTATGATAAGAATAGTTAGTAAGGTAGAAACCGAAACTAAAAATATATCTATAAGAAATACAACCCACCTGGGTAGATATTTTATATTTCTAATATCAAGCGATGTATCTTCACCAGATAAACTAAACTTAAGTGCATTCTTAATTCTATTCGCCATTTTTTAATTATCTATTAAAGCTTTCTCTTATAGCGCTTGAAATACGATCTCTGTCCTCATCAGATAAATTGGATCCCGATGGTAAACATAACCCAATATCAAAAAGTTTTTCTGAAACTCCATTACCATAAAAAGGTGCATCAGCAAAAACCGGCTGCATATGCATTGGTTTCCATAATGGCCTACTTTCTATATTTTCTTTTTCCAGACTTAATCTTAGATCTTCTCTACTAATTCCTCCTGTTAGCTTCTCATCTACTAAAATCACCGAAAGCCAATGATTTGAAAATATATCTGTATTATTTTCTTTAAAAACAGTAACACCATCAATATCAGAAAAAATATCTTGATAAAATTGATTCATTTTTCTGCGCAATGCAACGTGTTCATCTAAAATTTGCATTTGTCCTCTGCCTATTCCTGCAGAAATATTGCTCAATCTATAATTATAACCAATTTCGCTATGTTGATAATGTGGCGCATCATCTCTTGCTTGTGTAGCTAAAAATACTGCTTTTTTCTTAAACTCCTCATTACGAGTAACTAATGCTCCACCTCCAGAGGTAGTGATTATTTTATTACCATTAAATGATAAAACTCCAAGATCACCAAAAGTTCCACACTTTTGACCATCATAAGTACTTCCTAATGCTTCTGCGCTGTCTTCAATAACAGGTATATTATATTTCTTCGAGATTGCTTGTATTTCTTTAACCTTGTAAGGCATACCATAAAGATGTACCGCAATAATTGCCTTGGGTGTATTGCCTTTTCCAATTCTATCTAAAATGGCTTTCTCTAAATGCACAGGACAAATATTATAAGTATCCATTTCACTATCCACAAAAATAGGCTTCGCTCCTAAATAAGCTATAGGATTTGCAGAAGCTGCAAAGGTCATACTCTGACAAATAACTTCATCTCCAGGTTTTACACCCACCAAAATTAAAGCAAGATGTAGTGCAGCCGTCCCAGAACTTAAAGCTGCCACTCCACCGGTTTTAGTAGCTCCAAAATTAGATTCTTCAACGGTAGTAAATAAATAGTCATTAAGATCCTGCTCAAATCCATTCACGTTTGGTCCTAATGGAGCAATCCAATTATTTTCAAAAGCATCATTAATGAAATTCTGCTCGTTTCCACCCATGTGTGGAGATGATAACCAAATCTTATTCTTTTCCATAAACTTATTTCGTATACTTTATAATTTTACCGGGATTACCTACTACTACTGCAAAATCTGGTATGTCATTAATAATAACCGCTCCAGCACCAATCTTAACCCAAGACCCAATCTTAACCCCAGGTATTACCACTGCTCCAATTCCAATATGTGTTCCTTCCCCAATCTCTACATTACCAGCTAACGCAGAATTAGGTGATACGTGAACATAATCTGATAGAATGCAATCATGCTCTACCACTGCTCCTGTATTAATAATACAATGAGAACCTATTTTAACATCTGCATTAATACTGGAATTTGCCATCACAACAGTACCATTACTAATCTCTGCCGATTCTGATACTTCCGAAGAAGCATGTAACAGTGCCTCACTGATGTTACCTTTAAAACTCGCAGCTACTCTTTTTCGAATTGAATTATCACCGATTGCCAAAACTGTTCCACAATTCAATATTTCTGGTGTTAACTCATGAGAAACATCAAATCCATAAACTTTGATTACAGCTTTATTATCATCATAAACAGTAGTAATTTTTCCATTTATAGATTTTATAATATCTATAATTACTTTCCCATGACCACTTGCTCCGTAAATATTCATAATTTAATTTGAGCCATTAAAAGGTTCTGTAGTGGCCATATTTTCGGCATTAATTCCTTCAGAGACCACTACTTTCTGGATGGTTTTAAAAATAATCTTCACGTCTAATGCAAAAGATAGATTTTCAACATACCAGTAATCATATTCAAATTTCTGATTCCAACTAATAGCGTTTCTACCGTTTACTTGAGCCCATCCCGTAATTCCAGGTTTAACTAAATGCCTTTTATTTTGCCTTTCACTATATATTGGTAAATATTGTGGTAATAATGGACGTGGTCCTATTAAGCTCATATCTCCCTTAATAACATTTAATAATTGAGGTATTTCATCAATAGAAGTTTTACGAACAAATTTTCCTATTCCCGTCAAACGATCGGCATCAGGAAGAAGATTCCCCTGATCATCCTTGGCATCAGACATTGTTTTAAACTTAACGATCTTGAAGATATTTTTATTTTTGCCCGGTCTCAATTGAAAAAAAAATGGGCTTCCACTATTTGCCAAAGCTAAGGCTATGGCAACAAAGATCAATAACGGACTTAAAACTAATAATGCCGCAAAAGCTAACACAAAATCTATTAAAGGCTTGAAAATCTTTTGATACATATTACAATTTAGTACATTTCTCTATCTATACGTAGAATAAAATGCAATGGTTTAATCCAGTTTTAAATAGTTGCAAAAGTATGAAACCTTATCTTAATAAAAACTTAATCTAGTGTATTACCTAATGTAAACGTTTTCCAAACCTTCGTACTCCTTCAAAAGCAGTTTCCAAAAAACCTTTCTTTCATATTTCGACGTTATTTCGCTCCTCGATGATTTGCTTAAATTTACAGAAAGAGCTTTATCGTCAATAAATCTTTTCATTGATTCTTTAAGGGCTGCTTTATTTTTAGCTGGTATAATTAATCCATTTATTCCTTCTTTTATAATTTCATTACATCCATTGATATCAGATACAATGGAAGGAATTCCCATTGCTCCTGCTTGCATCACTACATTTGGAAAACCTTCCCTGTAACTTGGAAATGTTAGAATATCGGATACAGCGAAATAAGGGCGCACATCTTGTTGATAGCCAACAGCAACAATACTTGGATGTGTTTTTATAAGTTCTAAGGTTTGTGCAGATAATGGATCTAAATCCTGCTCAAATGGGCCAACAAGCATTAAAGTTATAGCAGAATTATTTAAATATAATTCTGTAAATGCTTCTACCAGTTCATTGATTCCTTTCTCGGAAACCAATCTCCCTATAAAGATAAAGACTAAATTATTTTCAGGAATTTGCAGTTCTTTCTTTTGATTATTTTGAAATTCTTCTGAATAATTTTCGGGATTAAAATATTGTGTATCTATACCGTTAGAACTGCCTTCTCCCAATACTTTCAACTTATCTTCCTTTGCAAAATTAGCCTCTAATATGATTTTCTTTAAACCATACGAATTGGGAAAAACCTTGGTAGCTAAGCTATAGGTGAAAGTTTCTACAGCATTCAAAATTTTTCTTTTCATACCCGTAGTTTCCATAAGCGGTAAACCCGCTACGGTATGCAATCTTATAGGAACTCCTGCCAATTTAGCCGCCAACATCCCTACAATTCCTGCCTTTGGGGTGTGAGTATGAACAATTTCCGGTTTTTCTTTCTTAAAATACTTATATAATTTATATACTGCCTTTAAATCTTGAACTGGAGTAATAGCTCTTGTCATTTCTACCCAGTGAGTATTTACATGATTATCTACACCATATTTATCAAGTCTAGGCTTCTCCGCAGAAATAGCCGTAACTTCATAATGATCATTCATAAATGTTAACTGTCCTTCTAAAAGCTTTTCAAGAGAAAGTGGTATAGTGGTAATTCGAACTAATTTGTGCAAAATATATATTTTCTGTAAAAATATTATAATTAACTCAGATAAAATTAATCGATAGATATTTATAAAGTAAAATTTCTGACAGAAGTTTTAGGCTGCCTTAGGAAACGATTCGTACACTTTTAGTGTACCTAATTTTACTTTCTCTGAAATGGCCTTTTCATGAGCCAAGAAATAATAAATTACAAAAAATAGAAAGTACATTATCATAGACTTTTGTCTGATGATTATCCCCAGATTAGACATAACAAACGTCATTGCAAAAGAAGTTAATAAGAAAAGCACTAAACTCATCTTCACATTAGAGGGTGCGGTTCTTATAAATTGAACGAAGTTCCTTTTAAAAATCTTTAAGAAAAGTAAGAGATAAATAAGATTCTCAAAAGACACAATGACCCCTAAAATACCTGGAGCATCCAAAAATAGAGGACGGAACCAAAATGTAAACATTTTCTCCGGAAATGAATACCCAGCCATATTCACTCCAGAAGAGCTTTCGCTTAAATCGTTGGCACGATTAGATGTGAACTTCAGAAAATCTGCAACCAGATTTTGTGAATTTTCTAAATTAACGACACCTAAGATCTTGTCTTTAGCTAAGCTTAGCGCTAATATTAATATGCTACAGATGATAGATTTGATTTTCCAATTCAATTTTTGCTTTCCACTCAAAAATCCGACTATAACCCCTACAGCAATCAATAGAAATATATGTGGTCTAATATAGAAAATAAAGAGAGAACTAATAACAACTCCCATATACCTGTCTTTAGGTTTGGAAATGGAATATGAAAATATCATTAGAAATAGAAAGATTAATGCGCCTTTTCCTAAGGAGGCTGTCCAAAAATGCATATTAGGTAAAAATAGGATCAATGATAAAAAATCAATTTTCTTAAATACTTTTACATCTAAAGAAATATTTTCTTTAAAAAATAAATAGGCGAAGACAAAGCCCATAAATCCGATCCAGGTATATAAAAGCATCATCATTTCATAACTAAATCCTAAGTAATTAATGAAAGGATAATTTATAAAATTGATAAAAGTTGTTTCAGTACCAAAGAAACCAGACCATGATCTACCAACCCTTTGTGGCCAAGAAAAATATTTATGGGAATCAGACGGATTAAATGATGCATATAAATAATAAATAACTCCAAAAAAGATATGATAGAAAAATAATTTATTCATTAATGGAATTGAAAAGAATTCATGTTTTCTTTCAAATTGCTTAAATAAATATTGAGTAAGAAGATATAGAAATGGAATAAGAAATATTACATCCACCAAATCATAAAGCTTAGATATTTCGAATTTCATAGTAATTTTTTATTTTACTATGAAATGCAAATTTTCAACCATTCAAGAGTTAACATCACAACCTATGTTGTACAATTGGCGGATTACTCTACGAATCAACCTATTATTGATAATTAGCGTGCCAAAATAATTTTAGTCCTAATAATAGTAAGACCACTAATTAAGTTTAAAATTCAGAGTTTCTACACAAAACTGTGGAAATTTTACATAAGTGTATTAAAATGTTACAAGAGAACTAAATCGCAATATTAACAGCTAATTGCTACAATTAGAACTATAAATAAATTCTTCGATTTAGTGATAAGAAAAGAGCAGTTGAATATAATCCCCCTGCTCCTTAAAAGATATAAGTTGATTAATTTTCAATCTTCAATCACCTTTATCGTTAACTGAACAGAATCTGAACAATCACCTTCTATAATAGTATAAGTAGTTGTAAACTCTCCAATTGGGTTATTTTGAAAATTGCGAATAAGTTCCCATATTGATGGATCAAATGTCCCTTGTCTAGAAATACCTTGAGCTAATAGAGTTAAATATAATTTTCTAACTTCATCCCAGCTTTCAATATTAGCTGCAACAGATCTTGTTAGTGTAATTGAATTATCTGGGCCAGCGGTTACTCCATTACAAATTGGGTCTGAATCCTTATCCTTAATAACCTTTACCGTAAGGATTACGCTATCTGTACATTCACCTTCACCAATGGTATAGACCGTTGAAAAATCCTGAAGAGGTTGACTTTGAAAAGCGGTAATAATACTTTTAATTGAAGGATTAAATGTACCTGCTCTACTAACTCCTGTCGCTAATAAACCTAGATAAAGTTTTCTTACTTCATCCCAACTTTCAATGTTAGTTGCTACATTTTGTTCAATTTCAATTAAATTGTCTGGACCTGCATCAACCGGTTCACATGGAGGTGTATTTATTGGATCTTCTATAACTTGAATGGTTAATAGAACAGTATCCAAGCATTCACCTTCATCCAAAGAATATTCAGTAGTAAAAAAGGCCAAATTTTCCTCATTAAATTGATGTATTATTTCCCAAATAGAAGGATTAAAAGTTCCTTTAGTACTTACTCCAGCGGGTAGTAAATTCACATATATTTTCCGAACCTCATCCCAACTTTCTTGATTACTAGCTTCTGAACGGGTAAGGATCGTAGATTTGTCTGGCCCCGCACATCCTATAATTTCAGTTGTAACATCTAATTGTTTAGTAATTTGTAATTCATCTTCAATTGGATCAACTGAACATGAAACTTGAATTAAAACAATAAACAAAATAAGTAATATCTTCTTCATAATCATCTGTTTTTAAGTTCATTACATTAAATTACCACTTAAGAACACATGAAAATTATAAATTCGACAGGCGGACTTTATAATCGACTAAAGACATAATTACCGTAAAATTTAAGTAATCATATGAAGGAAATACCGTATGTTTCATTTATAGAAATGCTTATAGATTAAATTTTATTTAGATATGGTTTTATTAATTGATAATATAAAACCAATTCTGGTAAAAGCTATATATTTGAAAGAAGGAAGATTATTTTAATTATATGATAAAGAAGAAATTAATTATTTATGGAATAGGAAAATTTGCAGAATATGTAAATTATGTTTTTGAAAATGATAGTGAATATGAGGTTATCGCATTTTGCATTGAAGAAAAATTCTTAGAGTTTAATTCTTTTAATAATAAACCCATAGTAAAATTTGAATCAATTGATAGTACTTACCCTCCAGATGTTCACTCTTTATTTATTGCAGTTGGGAACAACGATATTAGAAAAAGAATCTTTGACCAATCAGTATTAAAAGGATATGCTTTAGCTAATTATATTTCCTCGAAAAGTAAATTTTGGTCTAATTTAATTGTGGGAGACAATGTTTTTATAGATGAAGGATGTGTTTTACAACCTTTCATTGTAATAGAAGACAATTCAATACTTTTCACTTCAAGTTTAGGACACCACACCACAGTAGGAAAAAATAGCCTGCTAAGCGGAAGTAAAACTGGTGGAAATGTCACTATAGGCGAATTTAGTTATATCGGATTGAATGCTTCTATAAAACAAAACGTTAAAATTGGTAATTATACGATTGTTGGAATGAACTGCGCTATTGAAAATGATACAGATGCATTCTCTGTATATTCTAACAAAGGAACAATTAAAAGAAAGCTAAATTCTTCACAATTAGGAAATAGATTTTTGAAATAATGAATTTTAAAGAATTTAAAATGCTATTTCAAAAAATTGAGGTTGAGCATTACGCAAATAATGTCCCTGAAAATGTTGTAGTTAGTGTTCTTGTACAAACCTTTAATCATGGATCATATATTTCAGAATGTCTTGATTCGATTTTGATGCAAAAAACTAATTTTAATTATGAAATACTTATTGGGGAAGATAATTCTAATGACTTGACAAGGGAAATATGTATAGATTATGCAAAAAGATTTCCCGAAAAAATTAAACTATTTCTACATCATCCGAAAAATAAAATTTTTATTTTGGATGGTCCAACTGGAAATTTTAATGCTTTTTATAATTTATTCTCTGCCAACGGAGCTTTTATTGCATTTTGTGAAGGAGATGATAAGTGGACCGATCCAAATAAACTTCAAGATTCTGTGGATTTTTTAAACTTACATAAAGATTATTCCTTTGCATATCATTCCTTTGAAACTATCGACGCAATAAATCTTCCTAAATCTAGCGAAGAAGAGAAGAACCAACCTCTAGTTGACATAAATTCAATTAAATTAAAGAGATGCGCATATCATCCTTTATTGCTTACAACATGTTTTAGAAATCATTTTCAGGACATACCTGCGGAAATAGTCAATGTCATAAATATTGACTCATTTATGATAAGTTTACTAGGTAATTATGGGAATGCAAAATTTTTAAAAAAAATAAAACCTTCACAATATAGAAAACATGATGGGGGAATATGGTCTCTACAATTGAGAGAAAAACAAATTAGATCTAAAATTTTAACCTATAAAAACATCAGCAACTATTATAATAATAAAGAAAAATTAATTGCAGATTATTTTAAGGAGCGGACCACCAATTCATATAAAACCTTAATATACCATCAATTAAAAGAAGGATCTTTATTACAAATAACAACTACGATATGGAATATATTAAAATTAAAATTTAATTGAATCTAAGAAATATTTGCCGCTATTTTATTGTAAAAATTATCATATTGAGTGCTTACTATTTTAATATCAAAATTCTTTTTAGCAAAATTATAAGCATTAGTAGTAATTGAAGTCCAGTTATCCATATTTAATGCCTTATCCATACGCATAGCCATCTGTTGAATATTTCCAGGCTGAAAGCTCAACATCGCATTTTTTGGAAAGCATTCCATATTTTCAGGAATATCTGAGATTATACATGGTGTTTTGGACATTATAGCTTCAATCAGCGCACCAGATAAGCCTTCAAAATAAGAAGGAAATACGAAATAATTAGCTAATTGCAGCAGTAAATGAACATCGTTGCGATAGCCTAAAAGAAATACTTTATCCTTCAGCTCTAATCTTTCTATACAATTTTGAAGCTCCTTCAACAAAACTCCTTCTCCAATTAATAGTAAAATTACATTAGAGTTATTATCACTAAATTTTTTAAACGCCTTAACTAAATCTAATTGGCCTTTACCTATACTCAGCCTTGCAACATTAAGGAAAACGGTTTTGTCAATGGCAATATTCAATTCTCTCCTTGTTTTAGAAATTAATCGATCGCTAGTTTTTTTCTCTTCAAAACTCCTACCCCTATATATAACCGTTACCTTATTGCTAGGAATTCCTAAGGCTTTTACATTACTCTTCTTAATTGCTTCGGAGTTACTAATAAAATAATCAACATTTACTGCTGATATTCTATCTCTAAATTGAGTTGATCTTAATTTTAATTTAGAAATAAATGATAATTGCTTAAATCTATTAGCGTTATAAGAATTACTAACAAAACTCCCTACGAATATAATTGAAGGAAAAAGCCTTTTTAATTTTCGAGCAAATTGATCTGCTCTGAATAACGTAGAATGTATAATCTGTGGGTTTTCTAATCTTACAATATTTATTATTTTTTCTAAACCATTAGATGCATCATTTTCTAGTTTTAGCGAATAGATCTTAATAGATTTTTTATCATGTAAGTTTCCTATACCATTACCCTCGAAAAGTTGAATAAAAACAGGAGTCGCACAATTCAAATTTTGAGCTATCTGCAAAATACTTTTCTCTGCACCATAACCGCTTAGTGTATCTATGATATATAGAACTTTCATATTGAAATTTTCAAATAAATTATCTTTAATAATGCTTTAATTTTATAAGGATATGTCTGCCAAGATTTAAAATACAGCATATAAGCAAATTTATTTTTATTAATATTTTCAAGATTATAGCCGATCATATAAAGCAGTTGCGAATGTTGTTTAGGATGAAAAGAATAAGCTATTTTGTGTTTTTTAATTAGATGAAAATATGAGAGTAATTTATTAAGGGGATTGTCACTTGTGCGTAGACTTGTTTCCACAATATAACCAGATAAGGGTTTATTTATTAAATAAATATTTAAAGCTTCTGAATTGCTCCATCTTAAGCCTAATTCATAATTTTCACCAAAAAACATTTCTTCATCATACCCACCAATTTCAAAAAAGACACTCTTTCTATATGCTATACTTCCGGCTAAAAAATGTACTTTCAAGTTTTTGTACATTGAGTCTAAGCGTGTTGGTTTCCAAATGTTTTTCTTACCATTCAACGTCTTCAGGACGTACCAGCAAACAAGATCATATTCTGTAAGATTTAAACTATGAATTTCAAAAATTAAATCAGGAAAGATATAATCATCAGAATCCAGAAATATCAAAAAGTCGCCATTAGCTTGTAAAGCTCCGTAATTTCGGGCAGTTGAAACTCCTTTATTTTTCTGATAATAATAGCTGACTTTTGGATTACGAATATAGCTCTCAATAACTTCTCTAGTATTATCTGTGGAACCGTCGTCAACTATAATTAATTCCCAAAATGACAAGGATTGATTTAGCACACTTTCAATTGCTCTTCTTAAAGTATTTGAGCGATTAAACGTTGGGATAATAATAGAAATTAAGTGTGTATCTAAATTCATAAATTAAATATACACAATTGTAATTTTTTATTGATTTGGATAATTAAAACTCTGGTTGTGACTGTGATTTATTTCCTATTTCCATCATGTTTAAAGAATTAAATCCATACTTGCTATGGCAATAACTATAATGATCTAAAATCTCCCTTAAATCCTTTATATTATCTTCAGGATTATTTCCGAAATTATGAGGATGCCACCATAAATGATAAATTTCACCATTCTTTGCAGCCTTAGTCATTTCAGATTTTATTCTTTTCAATTTAAGAGAATTCACCAAACTAGAACTAGAATAAGGCCGTAATAATCTACTTGCTTTTTGAGAGTTTGGTTGATTTTTTTTGTTTTTTATTTCCGAAATTTTATAGGATTTATCATTCAATCCTAAATAAGCATCGCCTGTTCGAAATATTTTATCTCTTAATGAATCTCCTTGGACGTTAGTCCAGTACCAATTAGATGGATTAGATCGTACATTTTCAATACCTAAATCATAACAAACTTTTAAATAACTCTCATTAAATTGATTTCTAGGAAAGACTAATGATTTTAGTGATATCCCCATGTCTTTTGCAATCGTTATTGCCATTTTAAGATCTGCTTTAAAAGACTCCAAAGTTTGTCCAGATTCCAAGCAGTAATAGTGAGAATAAGTATGAGTGGCAATTTCTTGAAAAGGAGCATTATATATCTGTAAAATTAAATCCTTGGCAAAGCACATTTCTTCTACTTCTTCGTTACGAACTGTATTAGCATAATTATATGCTGAAATATTAGAATTTGTATACTCAGGTAGAGTAGATGGAAGATTTTTTTGCCATTCTGTCCAATTCTCATTGAATAACATCCCTACAGTTGCCCAAGTAACGTGAACTTCATACTTTTTAAACAGTTCTAATAATTGAGGTACTACTCGTTTTGTATTGGAAAAATAAGTTTCCTTTTCTTTATAATCAACCTTGTCAAAAACTCCCCAAAGCAGTTCAAAATCTAACGATACTACTAAATAACCACCTTCTTTTATCATAACATCACATATAAAACACAATCAAAAGGATCGCATAAAAACTTAACATTAAATATTCTTATAAACAGTTTAAGTAACAATTTCAGTTCATTGAGTAACACTTTGAAATTCTCGTAACTTTTTAATTTTTATAATTTTATCATATTTTTTCTGTGCTAAATAATAATATATAACAAAGAATAAGAAATACATTACCATGGATTTTTGTCTCATTATGATACCTAGATTCGACATTATAAAAGTCATTGCAAAGGAAGATAAAAAGAAAACCACCAAGCTCATTTTGACTACAACAGTAGAGCTTTTAATAAAACTTATAAAATCTTTTTTCAAAATTTTTATAAAAAGCAATAAGTAGATCAAATTCTCTACAGATGTAATTAATCCCAATAATCCTGGCGCGTCAAAGAAAAGCGGCCTGAACCAAAATGTAAATAATTTTAAAGGCAAAGGATAAGAAGACATATCCACTCCCGAACCTGAATTACCTAATGAAGCAGATCTATCGTCAGAAAAATTTTCAAAATCTGAGACTAAATCCTCTGAGCCATCTAAACCAGCTATTCCTAATATTTGGTCCTGAACAAGAATTAAGCCTCCTATCATAATAACGTAAATGAGCAATTTTTTACCCAATGAAATCTTCTCTTTCCCTGTCATATAACCCAATACTGTTCCTACTGCCACAAATAAGAAAACATGAGGTCTTATAAAATAAATAATTAGTGATCCTATAATTAAGGTAATTAATCTACCTTTTGGATTTTTTATGGCATATGCAAACATCATCAATCCCAAGAAAATTGGCGCACCTTTTCCTAAAGATGAAGTCCAAAAATGCATATTTGGAAAAAATAAAATTAATGTTAGTAAATCGAATTTTTTGAAAACCTTTATTTTTAAAGGAATATTTTCACGAAAAAATAAATAAGCATATAAAAACCCAAGGTATCCTAACCATGCATAGAACACCATCATCATCTCATAATTAAAATTCAAAATATTAATTATTGGCCACGAAAGAAAGTCTATAAATGTGGTACTGGTTCCAAAAAAATCCATCCATCCCATAATTGGATTTTGGGGTCGATCAAAATATAGTTTTGAATCTGAATTATTGAACAAAGCATACAAATAATATACTAACCAAAAAAATATGTGATAAACAAAAAGAATATTCATTAATTTTTTCGAAAAAAATGCATGCTTATTCTCAAAATAATTAAAAATCCCTTGATTTATCAAATGCAAAAAAATAATAAGAAAAATGGCTCCTAACATATTAAAATAATTCTAAATCACCAATAGTATAATTCCAATTTTTAAGATCTAATAGCTCATCATTCATATCTATATCAAAATTTAGATTTCTCAACGTAAGAATGGGGCCAAGATTACCAGAAAGCTGTAAAATGTTAGGGAGCTTTTTAGAATTTGTTATAACATGAACATTCAAATTTTTAGTTAGAAGCTTAATTTCATCGTTCAATTTTTTTAAACCCTTTTTATCTATATATATTTGTTCTACAATTCTTAGTTCGTTAAATTTTTTATGCTTTTTAATATAAGTTGCTAAATAAAAATCATCATCCGATCTAACATCATATTTCTGCAAAGGATTATTTTCATACCTCCACGCTAAGTATTCCGAAGATTTCACACTAAATAATTCTGGTCTTGACGCATTAATAGCATTAAAATTTCTCACTAATTCATCAAATGAACTTTCATTTCTGTTTTTTTGAATAACATATTGATGATCTTTTTTAGATCTTATAAAATTTATTGGATTTACCGGAGCTAAATGAACCTTAAGCTTATTGACTTTTTTCCAGTCCATTTTAATATAGCCAGGTAAACTTTGAGAATTTGGTGTATTAAAAATAAAATGATCTCCATTTTCTTTAGCAATTTCTAATGCTCGAAGGGTTAAATTTTTAAAGATACCTTTGCCTTGATAATTAGGATGTGTTGCGGTATCTACAGCTCTATAAGCCGAAAACACCTTATTACCCATTTGCCATTGCCAGCGCATAAACGCTCGAACACCAACTATTTTATCATCTTCTTCAGCTAAAAGAATTAGGGATTTACCAAATGGATTATCAAAGTGTTTAAACTGCCATATCTCCTCTGTTTTAGGAAGTTTAGATTCTCCTAAACTCGCTTTTAAAACAGAGATTATCTCTTTAGTATCAGAAGATGTACCTTCCCTAATAATCATAGATCAAGAATTTATTTTTGCTAACTAAAAATAGTTGTTACTTTTTTGTAACTAACAATTCTTCATATAATGCTTCTAAAGATTTAATCATTTTATTTAAACTAAATTCTTGAAGCACTCTTTCTCTTGCCGCTTTTTTGAAAGCTTCAAGCTCATTTGGATTATTTATTAATCTTAAACAAAGATCAGCTAATTTCTCCCATTCAGAAACGTCACAGGTTAATCCATTCTGCTCATGAACTATCACTTCTTTTATCCCTCCTGCATTAGTTGAAACTATTGCGCATTCCATGCTCATAGCCTCTAAAAGTGCAATTGGCAATCCCTCGAAAGAACTACTCATCATAAAGATATCCATTGCGGAAAAATAAGGTTTCACATTGGTTTTCAATCCAGTAAATTTTACTTTGTTCTGTAGATCCAATCGAATTAACTCAGCCATTATTTCTTCTTCCAATGGACCTGCACCAACTATTATTCCATAAACATTAGAATTTCTTAGGGTGATTGTTTTAAGTACTTGAAGCCACTCTACAATTCTTTTTTGAAATCTAAAAACAGCTACATTACCAATTACTATTGCATCTTTCGGAATTCCTAATTCAGTCTTTGCATCAATACCTATAGCACTATCTCTCCTAAATGATTCTGTATTTGCGCCATTTAAAAGTGTTCTTACGGGAATATTTGGATTAATATTCTTCTTAATTGAATTAGTTACATCTTCTGAAACCCCTAAGCCTAAGCTTTGCGAATTAAACGTAAATTGATTTATCTTTTTAGTAATTATATGATATCGCTCCTGCATATTATGCTCTGTATAAACAGTGGGTATTTTAGTTTTCTTATAAACAAGCCTACCTAAAAAACCAGCCCATGGGAGATGGCAGTGAATTACATCAATATTATTTCTCGTACAATAGTCAACTACACTCTTAAATTGTTTTAACAGCTGTATATTATTCTTAGCCGAGAAACAAGTTACTTTACCCCCAGCTTCTTCGATACTTGAAACCATTTGATCTTTCCAAGGAAGAAAATAAATGTAATGAAATTCAAATTTTGAGATATCATGAATTTTCAGGGTTTCCGGTAATAACATTTCTGCTCCACCTCTGCCCAATGATTTTATTATATGTAAAACCTTTATTTTTTGCATGTATTTAAAGTAAGGCGACAAATTTAAGTCATTTCAAAAAGAAGACAAGCTATTAAACAGAATTAAATAAATTAATAGAAAATATAGAACAGATTAGATAAAAAGTTTTGCTTTCACATTGTTATTGAAAATAGGCCTTATATACATCAGTAAATTCTTTTGCAATTTTTGAATTCATATATTTAGAATTTACCAAGTTAAACGCATTAGTTAATCTAATATCATTTTGATTATTAATTAGCTTTAAGAACTCATTAGCAAAATCTTCGATGTCATCTTTCTTCACTAAACTACCCGTATCTGTCGATATAATTTCGGAAATACCGCCAACATTATAAGCAATTACCGGAGTTTTACAGTACATTGCTTCTAAAAGAACTGCTGGCAATCCTTCAATATTACTAGGTAACATCAGTACACTAGCTCCAGAAATATATGGCAAAGGATTATGAACACCCTCATAAAAAGTTATGTGTTGATATAAATCCATCTCAATAGATTTATTTTCAATTCCTTTACGTAATGGACCTTCACCAAACAAATGCAAATGTGTATTAGGACATCTCTCTATTATCTTTTTAAAAATTAATAATAGTCCTGAATGATTTTTTTCACGAGTAAAAGAGCCCACGTGAATAATATTATATCTTTTAGCTCCCAATTCTATAGGTTTTTCACTATTAGACTCAATGCCTATGGGTATCACTATCGTCTTTAACTTTGTAAATGGAAAGAGATTATTTAAATCCTTCTTCGATGCATTAGATACAGATATAATTTCATAGACCTTCTTGAGTAAAAGGGAATTAATTAATTTTGAAAAAGTAGATTTGATATAATAACTAGAAGTACTAGCATTTCTGTAGAAGATAGGTTGTTTCCATCTAAATATCATTTTGGAAAATACTGCATACTTCAAAGTATCTGCAGCATTCGCTTGTACTACATCTGGCCTAAAATCTAAAATTGTTTGATTCAATTTTCTCCAACCAGCAATATCAAAATATCTATTTGATTTTTCAGATGAGAGATTACTTATTTTCTGCTGGAATGGCAATAATGCATCACCATCATATATACTAACCATTTCTACAATATGCCCTAATTCAATTAAATGATTAGAAAGTTGGCTTGCAAAGATCTCTGCTCCCCTATATTGTTTTTTTTGAATGATCTGTAATATTCTCATCTATTCAATTCTGCGCCCCAATTAATTATCGTGAATTAATCCACCATATAAATCTTCGAATTTATGAGCATTTTTTAATGGATTAAACTCTTGAACTACTAAATTATACGCATTAGCCCCCAGTTCAGTTTTTAAATCCTGGTTATTAATTATTTTGAGTAAGGTATTTTTAAATTCATCCTGATTAAAATCGTCTATTATGAATCCGGTTTTTCCATTCTCAAGAACCTCACAAACTCCTCCAACATTGGTAGCTATAGAAGGAACATGTTGACTTCCCGCTTCCAGAATCACTCCCGGAACACCTTCTACTTTACTTGCAAGAACAAAACAATCTGAAGATGCTAAAAGTTCAGGAATATCTTTTCTAAAACCTAAAAGAAATACCGTTTCTTCCAAATTTCTTTTAACTATTTCATCTTTAATAAAATTGTATAGCACTCCATTTCCAACACAAACCAATTTTAAATTTGGTTGTAATTGCTTTAATTCTTCGAAAATATCCAAGAGAAATACATGATTTTTTTCTGAACTAAAATTACCAATATGTATTGCAATACTATCTGTATCAGCTAAACCAAGCCTATTTCTTATTTTTTTTGCTTCAGAAATCGCATCTACATCCTTTATAGGAATTCCTCTTCTTATAACCGTTGTTTTTTCTTTAGGATAATCAAAAGTTTTTATAAAATCATTAATTGCTTCTTCACCAACTGAAGTTACATGATCAATCTTTTTAAAGATCTGCTTATATAAATGTTTTTTAATCCCATCAGATACCCATTCGCTTATCATACTTATATTACGATAAACTATTGGAGTTTTCGGAATAAAGTAAGACGCTGCAACCATATATTTTAAAGTATCGGAACCATTACACTGAATAATTTCTGGTTTCGTTTTTTTAATAAGCTGTACTAATTTCCTAACTAGGATTATAGAAAAACTTCCACTTTTATCACTTACCAGATCATAATTATCTGCTTTATCTACATTTAAAATGTTATCATCATTTTTATATAAACCAGCGAAAATTATTTCATGACCTAAACCTATTAATTCTGAACTAAGATTTGCTGCAAAAACCTCTGCACCACGATATTGGCGTTTGGTAACTAACTGAAGAATTTTCATCTTAGACTTCCGTTTTTAAAATATCATTGTACATTTGGAACATTTCCGCATTGATAGTATTCAAATCAAAGTTTTCCTGGAATCTTTTATAAGAGTACTTTCCCAATTTTTCTCTAAGTTTTTCATCATTATAAAGCTTTAGAATATTCATGGCAAGTGCTTTATAATCTCCTGGTTGAGAGAATAAAGCACCTTGATCTGATCCAACAACCTCTTTCAAAACTGGTATGTTAGAACAGACACAAGGAAGTTTTGCAGAGAAAGCCTCTAATAAAGCTCCTCCTAAGCCTTCATAATAAGAAGGGAAAATAAAAGCATCAGCATCTACCAATCTCTTTTCTACATCATTTACAAAACCATGTATCTTAACCTGATCACTCAAATTATTAGTAGAAATGTAGTTAAGTATTTTTTTTGTGTATTGCCCCTCTCTTCCTAAAATCTGCAACTTGATATTAGTAATATCATATTCTTCTTTTAAAAAATTTATAGCATATAAAATATCAATCTGACCTTTAGCGAATTCTTGCCTCCCAGTGTTTAGTAAATGAAAATCATTATTTTTAGAAGAAGATTTTACATTTGTATTTTCTTTCCTCCCTCTATAGATAATCCTATAATTATCATTTATTTTAAATAAAGGTAAATAATGATGATAAACCTCTTTAGTTATGGCATGGTAGAAAATATCTGAGGTTAATCTTGCTGTCCACTCATCAACTTTTTTAGCAAGCTGAAATTTCTGCCAAGAGAGTTCACTATCTTTTTTTCTTTCCAAAGAATAGGGAGTATTAACAAGACTTTGAATTACTTTACCTTTGCTAACAAAAAATCTGGATAATCTCAATATCAGATTAGATTCTGCTAAGACAGAATGAATAATATCCGGATTTTCATCCTTTACAATTTGTGAAACAAATTTTATCTTTGACCTTAAATTATTACTACCTTCATAATACACAGTGTGTATTCCAAAATTATTAACCTCATCTTCCAGCCCTATCTTTTTATGCTTCAAACAAACAATTTGTAAATTTACCTCATCCTTTAATTGAAGAAATTTCGCAAATTCTACCATTGACCTTTCCGCCCCACCAGCTCCCAGAGAATTAATTAAAATTATTATTTTCATAAATTTTATAAATCTATTTATAAGCGACCTTCCAGATCACCTGAAGAAAACTGTAAATCTTCCATTATTTTTAAATTATCATCCCGGTACACTACAACAGAATTCCCTCTTCGTTTAGAGAATCTTAAATGTAATTTCTCATTATCTAAATAATAAAGCAAAAATACCTTATTAATTTTTGCCAGTTTACTTAGAGAAGCTTTCATAAGGTTTTGATCTCCAATGTAGTCAATCAAAATTAATGTTTTTATTCCTTTAAGGGTTTCCAATCTAAATATTACTAGAGCGGATGCACCATAAGCATTTATTAATACTATCTGGTAATCATTATCTCTATAACGCCAATCTAAATATTCTTTAGAAAGGTTAGTTTTAAACCCTTTGTTATTTATACTTAGTTCACTAATATCCACATCACCATTTCTAACATTCTTTACAGTTATTTCACCACTCATGGAAGGAAAAATAATTCCAAACTTAAAATTTAAATTTTCTTCGTAATATTTCCATCCCATCTTAATATAACCAGGTAAACTATTATTATTAGGAGTATTGAAAACCAAATCATAACTATCTTTGAATTTAGCCAATCCTGTCATGGTTAGATCTTTAAATAAACCTTTACCTCTATAATCTGGATGAATTATAGTATCTACGGGACGAATCGCTTTAACTATCATTCCTTCCTTCATAAATTCCCAAAACATGAACATCCTAACTCCTACTATCTTTTTTTTATCACAAGCCACTAGTCCTAATGATTTTCCAAAAGGATTCTCATAGTGCTTCCATAAAAATGAAGCCTCAGTGTTTTTATCACTAAGGCCTAGATGGATTAGATCAATGATCTCTGGAACATCCGTAGAGTATTCAATTTCTCTAAATGAGATCATACAATTCTATTTTTCAAGGTCATTAATTTAGAGTGCAAACCAGAGATTTTAACTTTAAACTCATTCAATTCTGTATCTGAATTCACTCGTATTCTAGAAATCCTCATAGGATTAATATCTTTTTTATTTAATTTATGATCAAATAGAAAGGCCATATCTATACCGTTATTTTTTAGAATCTCTTCAGATTCTTTATCCCAATTACCATTGGGATATGCAAATATTTTACCCCCTGGAAGTTGCCATTCTTCAAAACTTGCCAGAGACAATTTTAGATCATTATTCAATTCCTGATTAGTACATTTATTAACCATTGGATGAGTATGTGTATGGTTTCCAATGAACATTTTTCCATTTTGCATCTTTAACATATCATCTATAGTTAGCTGTCTAGAAGCAACAGGATCCAGTTTTTCTAAATAAGCTACTCTTTCAGAATTCGACATTTTTTTTAGGCTATTAACAACCACTCTAGATTCTGCATATGATTTCCCTTGGTTTTGTAATGCTATTTCCACCCACCTACACCAAAAAGTGTTCGCAGAATTTATAAGTCCAGTAATAACAAACATTACAGATGGCAGATCGTATTTTCGCAATATTGGCAAACCATGATCCAGTACAGAGACATCACCATCATCAAATGTTATTAATAATGAATTTTTAGTTAGAATTTTTCCATCATAAAGGTATGCATGCAAATCATTTACACTAATAATATTATATTTTGATTTAACCAAAAACTTTATTTGAGCTTCAAATTTATTAGAATCAATTATATCATGATACGCTAGAACTCTTAAATTACAAGATTCTGGTAAAAATAAATTAGAGATGAAATTGAGAAATTTATATGATTTAGATTTCATTATTAGTAAGTTTTACCTAATTTTCTTCGATAAGCATCCATTACCGCATTTAGCATAAATTTTGAATTTTCAGTACCGTATTTCCAACCTTTTAGATAACCAAATGGAATTTTAATTAAAGCCCTTAGCGCAATTTTTTTGGCTAATTTCTTTTTATCGAAAGTGTTATTTAACATATAGATTAAATTCCTATAAGAATAGTAATCTCTTTTTAAATTAGATATACTTTTTTTCGGTACTAAAGATCTAGTCGAATTAATATTTAGCCGATTACTATGAACCCGATGCTTTAAAAGTGAATTCCCTTTAACAACAATTCGAAATCCCTTTAATTTCAAACGTTGTAAAAACTCAAATTCTTCAAAACCAAAAAATAACTCCGGATTAGGATAAATACCGGTATTGCGAATAACCTTCGCATTGATAATAAGATTATGATTACCTCCTATTGAATCGCAATCTAAAACTCCATCACATTCCGAATCTTTAAATCTCTCTCTTAATCCAGTTTTATAATTAAATTTAGAACCTACAGAACCAATAGCAGCTATATTATTATCAGAATTGTCTGCTAAACATAATAGCTCCTGAAATTCATCCAGAAATATTGGAGGGTCATCATCATCACCCCAATACACCCAATCAAATCCATGCTGAACTAAATATTCCAATCCTATTTTTGCTGCACCTGCAGGACCAGAATTATGTCCAACACGTAGATAGATTATCTTCGGATTATCCAAATTAGATATTAATTCCTCCGTATTGGAATTATCACTATTATCCACCACAAGTAACTTTAAAGGGGATAATGTTTGATCAAAAATTGAATTAATGGTATTTTCAATTTGCTCAGATCTATTATAAGTCATTATAAAACCTGCAAAATATTTATTTTTGTCATTCATAAGCTATTTTAGAAATTATAGCATCTAGTTGAAACTTTAAATAATAGTTTTCTTAAGATTTGAATAAATTGTATTTAAATATCCTTAAAATCTTTTTAAGAGATGGTTTTGATTTTAAGGATTCCCATGCATAATGATTCGCTTCTTTTTTCAAACCAATCTTGTAGGCATTAAAAGCAACAATACCTTCATAGTTGCTTTTAATAGTTGGCCTTAACTTAAAAAAATTATAATGCTTAGTAAGAGTTCTTTTACATCCCAAGTATTTAGCTTTATTATTATATCTAATTCTATCACCTAAATGAATATGTATTTTTAAATGCGATTCTTTGATATTAAAAATCTTAATGTTATTTAGGTCGAGATATGGAATTAAACGAATTGATAATTCGGTATGTTGTCCTGAACGAAGTTCATTGTCAAAACCACCTATTGCTGTGAAAATTTGTTTTTTCAATAAGTAACTTCCCCCGTTTGTAAATTGCCCTTCATGATTCTCAAACAAGTCCTCTAGCTTACCTGGTAGTTTTATTTCTACTAATTTACCCGATTCATCAAGGATTTCCAAACCACAACACACTACACTGGCGTCATTCAAATCAATAACCTTAATGTACTCTTGCAACCAATCTTTATCGGCCTCATCATCGCTGTCAAGAAAAGTTACAAATTCTCCAGTAGAGTGCTGAACACCAACATTTCTTGAATGAGCAGCTCCAGAATTTATTTTATTTACATACTTAATTCGTTCATCCTTTAAAAAAGGGGATATAACTTCTTCAGTATTATCTGTAGATCCATCATCTACAATAATTAGTTCCCAATCTTCAAAGCTCTGATTTTTAATGCTCCTGATAGCACGACTAATTAAATTTGCGCGATTATGTGTAGGTATAGTTATAGAAATTTTAGGCATATTTTGTAATTATTAATTGAAAAATATGTGGAATTTTTAGGAAAGTTCTTGAAGTGATACAAGTTTCTTAAAATAAATTGAGCTATCGTATAGTTCTTGAAAACTACCTTGTTCTTCAATTCTTCCTTTATTCATTATTACAATTTTATCGGCATTTTTAATCGTAGAAATACGATGAGCCACTATTAAAATGGTATAGTCCCCTTGTAAATTATCCATATTTTTTTGTATCTCTTTCTCAGTTTCAGAGTCCAAAGCGCTAGTAGCTTCATCTAGAATAAGAATTTCAACATCCTTATACAGCTCTCTGGCAATAGAAATACGCTGTTTTTGTCCTCCGCTTAGATTACTACCAAAACTGCCTAATAAAGTGTTTTCTCTTTCTTCTTGTTCCTGAACAAATTCATAAATAGCTGCCTTTTTAATAGCATTAGTAAATTTAAGAATATTAACCTCAGACTTTTCATCCCAAAAAGTAATATTATTAAATATTGTGTCGTTAAAAATTACTGGGTCTTGAGTTATATACCCAATTCTAGACTGATATGAAGTAAGATTCAGTTCCGATATAAAATTTTTATTGATTATTATTTCACCCTGATCTATTGGTAATAGTCCGGCTATTAAATTTACCAAAGTTGTTTTCCCACTACCACTTTCTCCAACAAAAGCAATAGTCTTATGTCTTGGAATATCTAAGCTAACCCCATTTATTATAGTGTTAGGACCATACTTAAAAATAACCTTATTTAATTTTATTTTAGAAATCTCGTCCCTAATTACTATCGAGCCTTTCTCCTCTTTATTAAGTTTTAATTCTTCACTAAAACGAGACATATTCTCCATAGATCCAGAAACGGCCAAGAATTTATTCCATTGATTTTGCATTTGCATTAAAAAATTCAAAGCTCTGTAAAAGAATAATAAACTAATTAAGATTGGCCCTAGAGATGAACCTAAAAGAGAAGTTTGAATATAAATAACTGTTACAACCACTAACACTACAATAGGCTCCCTAGATGCAGTTAAAAATGCCCCTAATTTACCAATCCTCACATTGCTCGTCTCAATCTTATCAATTGAACTTTTCAACTTATTAGAATATTTAGATATACTACCTGTAGCTTTTAAATATTTAAAATTTGAAACATGTTGTATTACCAAACTTTGAAAAACATTATTCTCACCAGTTAGTTTCCTCGATGCACCTTTGGTGTTTTTATAAATCTTTTTATAAACAAAATTTGTTAAAATACCTCCAGCAGAAACTAATAACGCAAATTTAGTATCAATTGTAAAAGCAAAATACATATATACAACCACCATTATTCCCGCTTGAAAAGCAGTAAAATAGGTCAAAAATGCCCGTGCAACACGATCTACTTCCCCTGTCATAGTATTCTGGATTCTTCCAGGGTCCGAACTTATAAAGTATTTAAATGCCAAATTATTTAATCTTCTAAGATTGGTAAACCTAATTTTGGTTATAAATTGCTGTTGTACATTAACCTTATACACTTCATATAAGTAAACTACTATACTCTTAGCAATAAAAAAACAAGCCATGAGTAAAAGTATTCTTACTAGAGTAAGATCAATATTTAAATCTGTTATAAACCTTAGTAAAAAATTTAAATTTTCTGAACTCGCGCTTTGTGTACCGCCAGTATCACTAACCATAGTTAACAATGGTAAGAACATTGTTAGTCCTAGTCCATCCAGAAAACCAATTAAAACACTTAATAATAAAATTATGAAGACTTTGTATTTCAAAGCTCTGTAAAAATAAACCAGACTTTCAAAATATTTTTCTATTAGTTTTTTCAAAATTTAAAATTTATTAAAGAAAATTCGTCCCCAAATTATCCAATTTTTAATGTTCAACTTTTCATAATAACAATTTTCATAAAAAGTAGTTATTCCGTCTGAAATTGAATTTACATTGAAATTTTCATGAAATATTTCCCTTGGGAAATTTTCATCATACACTTCAGATACCAATAAATTTTCTGATAACTCTACTCGTTCTGAATAATTATAATGTAACATCGCTTTCCAATTATCTTTAGATAATCTTACCAGACCATGTTTCTTGGTTGGTACTGCAATATTACCACCAGTGTAACAAGCCTCCATTGTTGTTCTTCCATTAGTTACTTTAATATCAGCAATTGACAATAAAGATTTTGGATTATTAGTAAACTTTGGAGAATCTATAATGAAAATGTTTTTTAAGCCTTCATAATCAGTTAAATCTAAACTTTGATCTCTGTGACCTATTAATAATAATTTTACATGACTATTGTGGGAATAACTATTTCGAAAAAAATTTATAGTAGCTATAATACCATCTTTATAATAAGAATTAAGTCGTCCAATTCTTAATATAATAAAATCATCCCTCTTATAATCAATTAGGTCCTTCAGAGAATTACATAAGGCCTCATCTTGTTCAAAAGGTAAGATTCGATTGGGAAAATATCCCAAGTTCATAATTGGGTAGTCAAAATTGTCTCTATGCTGTTCTAAAAATTCAAAATTCTCATTAGAGATTGCAATAACATTATGAAAATGATTTGATTTAAATCCTGAATTTCCTTTTCCACATTTGGTAAAAACAGTTTTACTTTTTGCGATTACCTGAGATAAATATGTTAGAAAAAGTACGTTATTACCAAAAACATGAACTATAGCAGGCTTTAATCTAAATAAATACTTTAAATAATGATACAAAGATTTAAATGTTCCGAAAAATCCGGAGGTATTTAAAAAAATATGATTAGAACCTAAAATTTGAGTTACAGCTTCAGAATCAAAATCCCCAATTACGAAGAAAAATACATCATGTTTTAAAGACATGGCCTTGGCAATAGTGGCTGCACTATGAAAACTACCACCCTTCCCAGTATTACGCTTTTTTAAATTCGCAATTATATAAAATACGGTCATTATTTACACTATATAATACGCTGTTCTACTTCCAAATTAATATTGTATTCTTGATAAACTTTTTCCTGAATCTCTTTAATAAGATTTAATACATCTTCTCCAGTAGCATTATTATAATTAACAATGAAACCTGCATGCTTTGTAGAAACCTGAGCGCCACCTACTGAAAAACCTTTTAGACCCAATTTCTCAATCATTGTGCCAACATAATGACCTTCCGGCCTTTTAAAAACACTCCCGGCATTTGGATAGTCTTTAGGTTGCTTAGCCCATCTTGAAGTCTTAATATCATCCATTTTCTCTCTAATTAATACTGGATCTCCCGAAATTAATTCTAACCAAACTTTCAACACAATTTTATTAGTGTTTTTTTGGAAAAATGAATTTCTATATTCAAAATTGGCTTCATCTTTTGTGATTTCCTTTACTTTTAAATCATCTAGATCTAAATATCTAGCCCTTAAAAAATGATCTTTGATTTCAGAACCACTTGCCCCAGCATTCATTACGATTGCACCACCAAGTGAACTCGGAATGTCATAAAATACTTCCAAACCTGAAAGGTTATGAGCTAATGCTAATTCACTCATTTTTTTCATTTCGATTCCAGCTTCAGCTTCAATTACATTACCTGTAACCTTATATTGTGCAAATGTTTCCCCAATTAGCAAAAAATCTTCCTCATAATATTTTTTGGAGAGAATTACATTATATCCACCTCCTAAAATAATTTTCTTACTATCCCTATGAACGGTATATAATTCTATAAAATCATCCTCGTTTTGCGGGAGAAAAGCTCTTTTACAGAAAGCTTCAATTCTATAATTGTTATAAAGAGTTAAATCCTGATTTTCTTTTAATATCATTTTTGATCTGTAATTTCAATTTGCACACCTAATTCTGATAGCTTTTTCTGAAGATTATTATAACCTCTAAGCGCCATATCCACATTATTAATTACAGATACTCCATCACTTAACAAAGCTGCAATAACCAAAGCCATACTGCCTCTTAAATCGGTGGAAGTAACCTCTGCAGAAGTTGGAACGATATCACTATCCCCTCGTGTAGTAATCTTCCCGCTTTCAAATGTTAATCTATCATTATAAAACTTAGAAAGCTCTTCACAATATTTAATTCTCTCCGGATATCTATAATCAAATATTCTACTAAAACCATCTGCATGAAGACCTAGTAAAGTATAGAATGGTTGCATATCAGAAATAATACCAGGATGTGTACCTGTTGCTAATTCAAAAGGTTGAATTATTCCATTAACTAAGCAATCATCAGAAATTCTAATATTCTTACTATTTCGATAAAAATCAATACCTGCTTCCTTTAAGTGCAATAGCGGAATGTCCATTGTTGAAAATGGAACGTCTAAAATAGTAATATCTCCTTTAGAAAGGATTCCATAAACCATCCAAGTTAGAGCTTCAATTCTATCTGGCATTATAGAGTATATAGAACCTGGAATATAGCTTTGTCCTTCAATCTGAATAAAACTATTACCCACTACCTTGATATTAACCCCTGAAGCCCTTAAAAAATTTATTAGATCTTCTACCTCTGGTGATATATACGCATTTCTCATTGTAGTTAAACCTTTAGCAATAGCTCCACAAATAAGTGCAGATTCTGTTCCGCCAATGGTAGAGATAGGGAAATTTATATCAGTACCTATAAAACCCTCTGAAATAACTTCAATATGATCTTCAAACTCTTCAACTTTAGCGCCTAGTTTCTCCCAAACCATCATGTGCAAGTCATAACCTCGTTGTCCTATCTTACAACCACCTGGATAGGGTATTTTAGCTTTTCCATCTTTTTTGATCAAACCTGGAACTAACAAATATGTAGTTCTAAATGCATAATTATAATGATCTAAATTTTCACTAGATAATTTTGATGAATCAATTTTAACCTGATCATTATCCCTATCTATATTTAAGATTCCTCCAATATCTTGTATATATTCAAATTTGAAATTAGCATCCACCAACTCCGTTGGAAAATTATTTAAAATAACCTCCTTATCGCAAATTAAAGATGCAGCTAATAATTTTGTTGCTGAATTCTTTGCACCACTTACTTTAACTTGGCCTTTTGGAATTTGACCTCCGGTTATACTAGCCTTTTTAATATTCATTTCTTATTAATCTTTAATTTTTTCAAAAATAACTAAATTGATCTATAATTACTTCAACTCTAATTCGTTTAGAAGACTTTCAACAGATTCATTGTCAATAAATAATCTCTTCCAAATAGCATAATTCAAAAAGTTCCAAAATAAAAAACCTTTAGAATTTTTTTGTAATTCTTTTAGGATCTTAATATCTACAACCTTTGCTGCTAAGGGTATTAATGGGTTCATTACACCTTGTCCAATCCAATCTGTCGGTGAAATAAAGAAACCTTTCTTTTTTCTATTAATTATAAACTCTGGCACATCATTTTGTCTGGCAACATAATGCAATAGACCTTTCATTTTTTTTAGTTTAAGATCCCAAGGAAGAGACATATTATATTTTATAAGATTTTCATTATTGAAGGGGTAATATATAATATTTTTATGTGCTTCAGCAATTTTGGACCATATACCCTCTGTCGCAGATTTATCTCCAATAAAATCTAAACTTGTCATAATTTCATACAAAGATTTATCTGATACATTATCTATAATTTTGAGTCTATTAGAATTAATCTGTTCTTCTGTTACATTAAAATATTTTGCTACCCATTTTTTATCACCTTGATTCCCTATAGACCAAATAAAATGATCCTTATTTGCAAAAGGAAGGTGTTTAGTATCTCTATAGCGCTTAGCAATATTTAATTCCTTAGACAAACTGTGGTCACCAAATTTCCAAATAAGCTTAGGAAACGGTGGAATAGATAATAATTTATACTTTAACTTTTGAGAATTATTAAGACTATTATGGCTTGGTGAACCAAAAAATCCATCAGCTCCTTGACCAGAAATAACAATTTTATTGTTTGGCATGTTTTTAAACAATAAATTGAACATTACCGTTTGTAAATGAAACAAGGGCTCTTCTGCTAGATATATAGATTCAATTACACCTTTTACATAATCATTATTGGTAAATTCTTTATGTTGGTGATCTGCCTTAAAATATTCTGCTGCTGTCTTAGCATATTGCGCCTCTCCAACTTCTTTATTGTCAAAAGGATAGCATGTAGAAAAAGATGTAGAAATATTAAACTTGTGATATAATATCTTATAAAGTATGGAAGAATCTAAACCTCCACTTAACATACTCGTCACCCTATCTTTTACAGGTCTTAAATTTGTTAAACTTTTTTCTAACAAATTTTTAATTTTATCCTGATAATTTTCAGCGTTAGAATAAACGAGATCTTTGTTACTACTTTTGCTGAAGGGTGCATAATCCTTATTTTTAAGAAGAACTATCGCATTACCGTCCAGCTGTACACTAATTTTTTCACTTGGTTTTAATTGAAAAATATCCTTATATAAAGTGTTAGGAGCTGTAACAAACCTATGAACAAAAAATTCTGATAAAATAGCTGTATTCTCAAAGAGTTGAACACCTGCTTTCTTTAATAATTTAATATGACTCGAAATAAGAATTTCATCTTCTGTATGATAGTAATAGACCTTTCGTCCCGATAGTATTTTCTTTTCAACATTTAATCTGCCAGATGTCTTATCAAAAAACATGCTTACATAATCTAAAGCTGAATTATCATCGTTTTGAATCACATTTCCAGTAGGAGTCTCTGTAAACGTTAAATCATTATCATTTTCACTAACACTATTTAAAAAATTATCATAGCAAATCTGTATCTCGAAATTATTATAATTGTATATTATCTCATTCTCCAATTCTGGAAAATGAAATTTTTGTTGTTTAATAGAAATCTTAATTAAATACATAATGTAATAGTAATTTGTTTTTAGTTATCCAAAACAAGGATTGATAAACGATAAAGAATAAAATAGAAACTCTTTTTTATTATTGATATTATATTAAAAACAAATTAGTTATTAGTATCAGGAATTTTAGTTTTCAATAACGGTGCTATCATATTTGTTAATAGTGAAGCTCCACGTTTGTTTAGATGATGATAATCTTTAAAATAGTATTTATTATTAAATACTGATTTTTCATTAAAATTATAGAACTCTCCCTTTTCCTTAAAATACCTATCGATATCTGTACGATTAGTGAAGTTATATGTATAAGGAGCTTCTACCAATATAACTGGAATATTATGTGATTTAATTAGGCTCAGATTACTCTCGAAAGCAGATAATTGCCCTTTTTTAGGCGACCATATTTTATCTTTAACATAGTCAAAATTATTCGTCCCTAAAGTTTCTACATACCCTCCATCAACATATTTTTCTTCTTTCGGATATTTCCTATTTGGTTTTCTACCTAATATTTTATATGAAATGATATTGATAAAAGAATTATAAACTGCTAAATTATACGTAGCCAACGACATTTTTACGAGTGATAAATCTATATTATCGCGCGAAGATAATAAATTCAAAGTGGACTCGACTCCATCACTCATAAAAGTATTGGGGTATACCTCATATACAATAAGTTTTGGTGTTAACTGATTTAAATATTCTTTTAATAAGTAGTTGGTTTGAACATGAGTCTGCGAACTAGTACCTATATTAAAAGTTTTAAGATCGTATTCATTTAGAATTCTTGGATCAAAACTTCTATAAGAATGAGAGGATCCAATAAATAACACATCTAAATCCTTAAGTTTTTTAGCTTCAGAAAATCTAAACTCGTTAAAGCCACTCTCTGGCTCATACATAACATTTGCATTTGTTCTTCTCATTAATATATCACCTAATAATAATAAGCCTATTACATAGGTAAATAGACCAAAAAGAATAAAAAAGAATGTATTTATAAGAAAAGATCTCATATATTAAAATTGAAAATAAATAAAACTGGTTTTTTCAGTATACATAAATACACCTATCATAAAAATAATAAAACTATAGAATGTCCATCTCAGAAACTTAGACTTAATAATAGTTAAATGATCCAATGCATGCTCTCCTTTTCTCCCATACCATTCAATTCCAAAAAAGAATATTATTAAGATAATTAAAATCTTTTGTAAACCAATAACATTCAAATCAGGTGGGTATACGAAAAATGACTCAGAAAAAATACTTCCAATATAACTAATAGCATGACCGACATTCTCTGATCGAAAAAAGATCCAAGCAAAAATTGTTAAAATAAATGTGCTCAGCATTTGTACTAACTCCTTTAAGCTTGGGAACATGGAATTTTCTGCAACCATTCCTAAATTATTTCGATTTTTGTTAGATAGTAATAAGGGTAAAAAGTAGATAGCATTTAAAGCACCCCAAATAATAAATGTCCAATTAGCACCATGCCAGAAACCACTAACAATGAAAATTATAAAGGTATTTCTGATTTTCACCTTAACACCTCCCTTACTTCCACCCAAAGGAATATATAAATAATCTCTAAACCAAGTAGATAAAGAGATATGCCACCTTCTCCAAAACTCTGCAATATCTCTGGAGAAATAGGGAAATGCAAAATTCTGCATAAGATTGAATCCAAATAATTTTGAAGTTCCTATTGCTATATCTGAGTATCCACTAAAATCACAATATATCTGTATTGTAAAAAGAAGTGCACCTATAAAAAGAGTACTGCCAGGTAGTTCTGCAGAGTTTTCGAAAATATAATTAGCATATACTGCACAATTATCTGCAATCACAACTTTTTTAAATAATCCCCATAAAATTTGTCTTAAACCATTTACTGAATTTTCATAAGAAAAATTTCTTTTTTTATAAAACTGCGGTAATAAATTGGTTGCCCTTTCTATAGGTCCAGCAACTAATTGAGGAAAAAAACTAACAAAAGCAGCAAATTTCACAAAATCGTTTGTGGGTTTTAAATTACCTCTATAAACATCAATACTGTAGCTTAAAGTTTGGAAGGTATAAAAACTTATACCGACTGGTAGGATTATATTAAGCGAATTTGTATTTAGCTCATATCCAAAAATTGCAAACGCACTTTTAAAATTATCGATGAAGAAATTATAATATTTAAAAACTCCAAGAAATCCAAGGTTAACTAATATGCTAACCCATAATAGTATTTTCTTATTTTTTGGGGAATTTGTACTTACAATTCCTCGACCTATCCAGTAGTCCAAAATAGTACTGAAAATTATTAAAGATAGGAACCTATAATCCCACCATCCATAAAAAACATAACTGGAGAATGCAACTAGTAAATTTTGATGTTTTAAATTTTTATTGAAAACAAACCAATAGAGAATAAACACTATTGGTAAAAAAATTGCGAAATCTAAGGAATTGAATAACATTTCAAAGTAATAATATTAAAATTCTATTTATGAATCAGTATTGGTTTGACAAATAAACCAACTAAAATTTTGATCTAAATTTACTTGTAGTTCAATATAAATTTTGCGATTTTTTCACTAACCTCTGCACCAGAAGTTTTATATAAATGATTACCATCTGTATATTTATACTCAATATACTCCTTGGTAAGATCTAAAAAAGGTACATTAAATTTTGAAGAGGTATTGTTTATCTTAGAATCAAATTCCGGATATACACTATTCTCCATTTCCAAAAATTCGGTAGATACAGGAAGACGTACTATATACACCTTACCATATTCCTTTAGGAAGGAAATAGTTTTTTCAAAATATTCATAACGTTTATCTGAAAATTTGTAAACTTTTAATAGTTTTTTGTAAGATTTTATTTTTGATTTGTTTCTTACCTCAAAATCCTTTTGTTTCATAGATATATTAACCTCATTCCAACCATCAGGATGTAGAAAATCATCATCTATATAATCAAACTTTTTAGTAAGTATATAAATGTACGGATAAGAATATTCTTGATATAGATATTCGAAATTAGGATTGGAAGTAACACTGCTTACCGTTGCTAAAAATTTATCATTTTCTCTGAATAATCCTACATCATTGGCATCTTTATGTCTACTAGAAACACTATAAGGGTCTACTGTAACGATAAAAATTCCATCCTTGGTATTTCTGTCAATTTTTTTCTTAATTGCCTCCAAATAAACGGGACCATAAGGACTGTGGGCTACGGTAAATGCAAAATTATTCACATCTGATCTATTTAGAATTCCATTTATTACCGCTGGTTGGAGTCCTTGAGCAGCCTTTGAGGTACCTATTATGAGCGAACTCTGTTTAGAAGAGGTGAAGTTTGTATAGTATGAATCAGAATTTCCATCAGCTAATAGAAATATTCCTATCGCTATTAAGCTTAGAAACATCAAAAACATCGATATTTTAATTAAAAAACTTTTCATATTAAAATTGGAAATAAATAAATGCTTGTTCCTTTCCATCAAAAAGAAAGATCAATGTTGCAATGAACATATAGAAGCCCCATCTAGCATAACGTGAAGTTTTAAACCCTAATTTTTCTATTGCATATTCATTGCGCCTTCCAGACCATTCTATGGTTATGAAGAATAATAACAATAGAATAATCATAAAAGGAAGAACAGTAGGTATACTAAATAATGTTTTTGAAAAAATCTCTTTAAAAATACTTAGAGAATGTCTAATATTTTCTGCTCTGAAAAATATCCATGCTAAAACGGTTAAAAGAAAAGTTCCTAACATACTAAGCAACTCTCTCATATTAGGTAAGGAAGAATTTGATGCTACAACATCCAAATTACCCCTATTTCTATTAGTTAAAAGTAAAGGTAGAAAGTACAATGCATTCAAAAATCCCCAAATCACAAATGTCCAATTAGCACCATGCCAAAAACCACTAACAATAAATATTATAAAAGTGTTCCGTATTTTGAGCCATACACCACCTCTACTACCTCCAAGAGGTATATAAAGGTAATCACGAAACCAAGTGGATAGTGAAATATGCCAACGTCTCCAAAATTCTCCTATGTCTCTTGAAAAATATGGAAAAGCAAAATTTTTCATTAAATTAAAACCAAACAATCTTGAAATTCCTATTGCGATATCAGAATAACCCGAAAAATCACAATATATTTGGAATGTAAAAAATAATGCACCAATTACTAAGGTGCTGCCAGAATAATCATCGGAATTATTAAATATTAAATTTGCGTATTCTGCACAATTGTCTGCAATAACAATTTTTTTGAAAAGTCCCCATAAAACCTGCCTAAGACCATCTATAGCTTTTGAATATTCAAATTTTCGATTTCTATAGAACTGCGGAAGTAAATTAGATGCTCTTTCTATTGGACCAGCCACTAACTGCGGAAAAAAACTAACGAACGCAGCAAATGATATAAAATTCGAAGTAGGTTTTAAATTACCTCTATATATGTCTATAGTATAACTGAGAGTTTGAAAAGTATAAAAGCTTATACCTACCGGTAATATTATATCCAATGAATTGGAATTGATTTCATTACCGAAAAAACTAAATGCAGACTTAAAATTATCCAGAAAAAAATTATAATACTTAAAAAAACCTAAGAAACCAAGGTTAATTACAATACTGCACCATAATAGAATTTTCCTTTTTGAAGGAGCATATTCTTTTGATAACGCAATTCCAATAAAATAATCAACTAATGTGCTGAATATAATTAGGCTTAAAAATCTCCAGTCCCACCAACCATAAAAAACATAACTAGATACAGCTACTAATGAGTTTTGCCATTTTAAGTTCTTGTTAAATACAAACCAATACAGAATAAAAACAATCGGCAAGAATACTGCGAAATCTAGGGAATTAAATAACATAATTTAAGATCAACTAATTTCCTATGGAGTAAAATTCAAAACCAATTTTCTCTTTTGTTGCTCTTTCGAATAATCTTCTACCATCAAATAAAAAGGCTGGTTTCAACATATTATCGTAAATCTCTTTCCAATTCAATTCTTTAAACTCATCCCATTCTGTTAAAATAGCTACAGCATGAGCGCTTTCACAAGCTTCTTTAGCTGAGTTTACCACTTTTACGAGAGATCTGTTCTCTGAATCTGTTCTTGATCCTAAATAATCTAAATCTGCATAAATCTGCTCTGCAGTAACTTTTGGATCATATACAACAATTTCAGCCTGTTCATTTAAAAGATAATCTGATACATAGATCGCTGCAGATTCTCTAGTGTCGTTTGTATCTTTTTTAAAGGCCCAACCCAAAATCGCAACTTTTTTTCCTGAAACTGTGTTATATAATGTCTTTACAATATTAGCTGCAAAACGCCTTTTTTGATGATCATTCAAAATTATCACCTGCTCCCAATAATCTGCTACTTCTGTAAGACCATAAGATTTAGCAATGTATACAAGATTTAATATATCTTTTTGAAAACATGATCCACCAAAACCAACTGATGATTGTAAAAATTTCGGACCGATTCTCGAATCCATCCCGACAGCTTTAGCAACTTCATTAACATCAGCTCCCGTCTTCTCACATAACTCACTCATAGCATTTATGCTAGAAACTCGCTGTGCTAAAAATGCATTGGCCGTAAGTTTAGATAATTCAGAAGACCAAACATTCGTTGTTAAGATATGATCTTTGCTCACCCAGTTTGCATAAACATCCACTAATGCATTAACAGCTTCCTTGCCCTTATCAGAATCAATATCTCCACCTATTAATACTCTATCTGGAGCTAATAGATCTTGTACCGCTGTTCCTTCTGCTAAGAACTCCGGATTCGATAGGATTTGAAAGTTTACTCCATTTCCTGTGTTCACTAAAATGTTTTTTAAGGCCTCTGCTGTGCGAACAGGTAAAGTAGATTTTTCTACAACAATCTTGTCCGATGTTGAAACTCTAGCGATCTGCCTAGCACATAATTCAATAAATTTAAGATCTGCTGCCATCCCCTTACCCATTCCGTAAGTTTTGGTTGGAGTGTTAACAGATATAAATATCATATCTGCCTTGTCAATAGCCTCATCTACATTAGTAGAAAAAAACAAGTTCCTATCTCTTGCCTCCGCAACAATATCAGATAAGCCTGGTTCATAAATTGGGATATTATTTACATCCCTATCATTCCAAGCAGAAATTCTTTTTTCATTGATATCTACAACTGTAACATTTATATGCGGACATTTTTGAGCTATTATTGCCATGGTTGGACCACCTACATATCCAGCTCCAATACAACAAATATTTTTAACTTTCATTCTATAATTTTTTATCACATTTATCACCTAAAACACCCTTAACATCATAAACCACCGCTTTTTCTGCTTTTAAAGCATCAAAATTTATTTCTAAAAATTCATTATGAGAAACTGCAAGAACTATAGCGTCATACTTCTGTTTAGGCAATATTTTCGTAGTCTCTAAAGAATATTCATGTTCAACTTCTTTAGGATTTGCTAAAGGATCAAAAACGGTAACATTCATACCATATTCTTTCATGTGCTTAATTACATCAACCACCTTGGTATTTCTTACATCCGGACAATTTTCCTTGAAAGTTATTCCTAGAACGAGAACATTTGCACCCTTCACTTTAAGGTCGTTATGCAACATTAACTTAACAACTTCTGACGCTACATATTGTCCCATAGAGTCATTCATTCTTCTACCAGCAAGTATGATTTCAGGATGATACCCCAATTCTTGAGCCTTCTGAGCTAAATAATAAGGATCTACACCAATACAATGCCCGCCAACTAAACCCGGTTTAAATGGCAGAAAATTCCATTTGGTTCCAGCGGCTTCTAACACGTCATGTGTATCAATATCCATCATATTAAATATTTTAGCCAACTCATTTACGAAAGCAATATTAATATCTCTTTGCGAATTCTCAATTACTTTTGCTGCTTCTGCAACTTTAATCGTTGGTGCCAAATGTGTACCAGCAGTTATTACATTTGCATACAAATTATTCACTCTTTTTCCAACTTCTGGCGTAGATCCAGCAGTAACTTTTAAAATTTTCTCTACCGTATGCTCCTTGTCACCCGGATTAATTCTTTCTGGTGAGTATCCTGCAAAAAAGTCTACATTAAATTTAAGACCGCTAACACGCTCTAAAACCGGCACACACTCGTCTTCAGTAACTCCCGGATATACCGTAGATTCATAAATAACAGTATCTCCTTTTTTCAATACTTTCCCTACACTCTCACTACTTTTATAAAGTGGAGTAAGATCTGGTCTGTTATTCTTATCTACCGGAGTAGGAACAGTAATAATATAATAATTACAATCTTTTATATCTTCTAATTTGGTAGAGCAAAATAAACCGTTGTCGTCCGATGGTGTATCAACCAAAGCAGATTTTAATAATTCATCTTCAACTTCTAATGTACTATCATGACCACCCATTAATTCTGCAACTCTACTTTGATTAATATCAAATCCAATTACTGAATATTTAGTTGCGAACAACCTAGCTAAAGGCAATCCAACGTAACCTAAACCGATTACTGCTATTTTTGTATCCTTATTCATCTATATTTTATATTAAAACTTCCATCAAAAGATAATAATGAAAGAAGATATTATATTTTATTTATATTATTTTAAATTTTCCCAATACCATTTTACCGCTTCCTTAAGCCCAGATCTAATATCAAATTCCGGATCATAACCTAAGGTTGATTTTGCCTTGTCTATTGAAGCCAATGAATGTGGAATGTCACCAGCTCTTTCAGGTCCATGCTTAATTTCAACATCTCCAATCTTTGGATCAAATTCTGATAAATATTGCTTTAGTAATGTAGTTAATTCTAAAAGGTTTGTTCTGTCTCCAACAGCAGTGTTATAAACTTCATTAGCCGCTTTTTCACTTTCCGAACTCAATGCTAATAAGTTCATTTGAATTACATTATCAATATAAGTAAAATCACGAGAATACGTACCATCACCATTAATCACAGGAGATTCATAATTCATAAGCTGAATTACAAATTTTGGAATAACAGCAGCATACGCTCCATTGGGATCTTGCTTTCTTCCAAAAACATTAAAGTATCTAAGCCCTATCGTATCTAAATTATAAGCTTTCTTAAAAATATCTGCATAAAGTTCATTTACATATTTTGTAATAGCATAAGGAGAAAGCGGTTTTCCTATAATATGCTCTACTTTTGGTAGATTTTCGGAATCTCCATAAGTTGATGAACTCGCTGCATAAACAAATCTTTTCACATTTGCATCTCTAGCAGCAACCAACATATTTAAAAAGCCAGAAACATTTACATCGTTACTGGTAATAGGATCTTTAAGGGATCTAGGAACAGAACCTAAAGCAGCTTCATGCAAAACATAGTCAACATCTGACATGGCCTTATGACAAGTCTCTAAATCTCTGATATCACCTTCAATTAATTCGAAATTCGAATCTTTTTGAAGTTCAATCAGGTTTTCTCTCTTTCCAGTTGAGAAGTTATCAAGGCAAACTACTGATGCACCTACTTTTAGAAGTGCTTCACATAAATTTGAACCTATAAATCCCGCACCACCGGTAATTAATACTTTAGAAGAACTTAATCTTGAATACTGTTCCTTAACCATTTAGATCGAAATTTTTTCAATTACAAGCGGCAAAGATAGCATTTCTTAATTAAGGCGCTACAAGGTATATCTTAAAGAAAACAAAAAACTCTTAATATTTCAGTGCTCAATAAATCAAATAATTCCATTTGCTATTTTCATTAAGTACTCACCGTATTTGTTTATAGAATAGTATTTTCCACTTCTAATGAGTTGATCTTTATCTATAAAACCATTGCGATATGCGATCTCTTCTATACAAGCTATTTTCAATCCCTGTCGTTTTTCTATAGTATGTACAAAGTTAGAAGCTTCTAAAAAAGATTCATGAGTCCCTGTATCTAGCCAGGCAAATCCTCTACCCATTAATACCACTTCTAATTTCTCTTCAGCTAAATATTTCTGGTTCACACTCGTTATTTCTAATTCCCCGCGCTCGCTAGGGTTTACAGATTTTGCTATTTTAATAACTGAATTTGGATAAAAATAAATGCCCGTTACTGCATAGTTACTTTTCGGATTAATTGGCTTCTCTTCTATACTCTTAACTTCACCTATACCATTAAAATCTACAACTCCATATCTATGTGGATCGTTTACGTAATACCCAAAGACGGTTGCTTTTTTATTTTTGGAATTTTCTACTGCTTTTTTGAGCATGTCCGTGAAACCTTGTCCGTAAAAAATATTATCTCCCAATATCAAACACACGTCATCTTCCCCGATAAATTCTTCCCCGATAATAAAGGCTTGGGCCAAGCCATCGGGAGATAGTTGTTCTTCAAAAGAAAATTTCATTCCCAACTCTTTTCCATCTCCTAACAACTTTTTAAAATTGGGAAGATCTTCGGGGGTAGAAATTATTAAAACTTCGCGCATTCCTGCTAACATTAAGACAGATAAAGGATAATAGATCATCGGTTTATCATAAATGGGCAATAGCTGTTTAGAAATTGCCTTTGTTATAGGATAGAGCCTAGTTCCGGTTCCTCCTGCTAATATTATTCCTTTCACACTTTATTTGTTAGGGTATTTATTTAAATAATAATCCTTATATTTTCCGGAAGTTAAACGATTTAACCATTCCTCATTATTCAAATACCAGTCAATTGTTTTATCTAATCCTATTTCAAAAGTTACAGATGGCTTCCATCCTAAGTCTTGATAAATTTTTGAGGCATCAATAGCGTATCTTTTGTCATGACCTGGTCTATCTTTAATATAATTAATTAAATTTTCAGATGCTCCTTGATTTCTATTTAATTTTTCATCCATTTTAGCACATAGCAATTTTACAAGATCAATGTTCTTATATTCATTAAACCCACCTATATTATAGGAAGATTTATTTTCGCCTTTATGAAAAGCTAGATCAATTGCTTTTGCATGATCTATAACATATAACCAGTCTCTTGTATAATTTCCATCTCCATAAACAGGCAAAGGTTTACTTTCAATAATATTCTTGATAAAAAGTGGAATCAATTTTTCAGGAAACTGATTTGGACCATAATTGTTGGAGCAATTTGAAATGATATATGGCAAATTATAAGTTTCTCCGTATGCTCTTACGAAATGATCAGAACTTGCCTTAGACGCGGAATATGGAGAATTTGGTTTATATGGAGTTGTTTCTGTGAACAAACCCTCTTCGCCTAAAGTTCCAAACACTTCATCTGTACTAATATGATAGAATAAATTATTTCCAGAAGCCTTAGACCAATTATTTCTTGCAGCATTTAGTAAGTTTACAGTCCCGATCACATTTGTTTTCAAAAATATTGAAGGATCATGAATCGATCGATCCACATGAGATTCTGCTGCTAGGTGAATAATTTTATTAAATTTATAGGTGTGAAATATATCATCTATTTTCTCAGCATTACTAATATCTACCCTTAGAAAATGATAATTTTTTTCATTTTCAATATCTTGAAGATTTTCTAAATTTCCGGCATAAGTCAAAGAATCTAAGTTATAAATTTCATATTCAGGATATTTTTTGACAAAACGACGCACAACATGAGAACCTATAAACCCAGCACCCCCAGTAATTAATATCTTAATTGCATTTAAATTGTCGATTTTCTTTATCATATCTAATAATTCAAAATTCTTTTCATTTTTTAACCTAATATTTTATTATTATGGTAAATTTTAAATAGTCCAACCTCAGAAGTTTGTTATTAATCTGTAGTTTTCAAATAGTATAATACCTGATTTTTTAAAACTTTTTCAAATCCTAGTTCCATCAATTCTTTCTCTAATAAACTTTGCGAACTATAAATTATTTTGTTTGGATATGAAGTGGTTAAAAACAGCGCTAGATTTCTCTTTTTCTTTAGAATATTTTGAATCTTTATCTGAAAATTAGAATTTTCTAAATTCTGGTTAAAATCCGAAATTCCTAAAGAGGATGAGGGATATAAATAATTAAAAATATGGCTTTTATTTCCATAAAAATAGACATCTATATCTTTTCCTATAAGCCTTTGCCTCTCATATGTGATATCTGTAATATAATCTGCTCTCTGTTTAGTAGTTCTAACTAAATATAACTGATGAATGTTTAGAGGTGCATTTAAATTCCACATATTGTCATCTTCATATGGACTAATAACTTTTACAGTGATACCTAAAAAACATATAACAATTAAATTACCTATCCAGAATCTAGCATTTTTAGGACTCAATATTATGAGAAGAAATGGAAATAATAAAAATAAAAAAGCAGCTTTAAGTAAACCAGTATTAGATCCAAATGGATGTACAAATAGCATGAAAATAAATAAGATAATTATTTTAAATTTTATTCCATAAATACTAATCTTATTTTCTATAAGATAAATTGTAACGAAACTAAAGGCTATTGATACGTAATAAAGAGTAAAATTATATTTATACACAACGCTTACTGTTATTGCCAAGAAAAATTGAGCTAAATAAAATAGGAAATAACTCATTTTGATGTTTCTAGCTCTTTCAATATTAAAAGATAGAACTTTATATGTTAAAATAAAATATAAACTGAACCCAAATATTTTAGCAAGATCTTTTAAATATGATATTAGCAGTAAACCAGGTTTGTGGCTTGAAGTATTTATTTCTGCCAAAAAGTGTTCAGAAAAGTTGTTATTAATTAAATAAAATACAGATAGAATAATAGTTGAAGTTAAAACAACATACAGCATTGGAATTTTTAAATGTATTGATCTTTTATAGTCTCTATAATTCTCTTCAAATAATAATAGAGCAAACAAAATAGGTATTAATATTAGATTCGGAAATCTTATAAAAACGGCTATTATTACCAATACTGATAGCAACAGAATCTTGTATCCTTTTTTATTAATTAAATAACTGTAACATGTAAAAAAGATTAAAGTTAGAATAACAGTCGTTAAAGTATCATATCCAAGAATATTTGTATTAAGCGAAGTTGTAAGTATTAACAAGATAGTAATGTAATTCAATATGTCTTTTTTACTAATAATTTTTCGTAAAAAAACTATTGTAATTAGACCTGGAATAAGAAGTAATAAACTATTTATAAATCTAAAAACTATAACCTGCTCACCAAATATTCTTGCTATAAAATTTATAAATAGAGAAGTTAGGATAAAAGAGAATTTATATTGATCATTTACTGGATGAATGGCCTCATTTATGTGATAAAAAGAATCTGTAAAATCTAATCCATAGAAAATTGTAGAGAAATAAATTACTACTGCAACTACAACTAAAATTGAAGATAAATAATTAAAAGAATTCGCTCTCATTAAAAATTTATTAAAATAATTGATCATTTCTAACAATTGGGAATATGAGGTTACAAGTACTTCTGCACAAATATACAAATGATAAACAGAAACCTAAAAACAACCATCACCTTCCATTTTTTCTTAAAAACTATAACCAAATTGTAATAAAACAGGCGCTAATGTTTACTAAATTTTTAATTTTATTTTAATAAATTAGTTACTTAAACTTTTAAGTTATCTAAATTGCTTTAATTTGATTAAAAAGATTTATCAATTTTGAATGAATTAAATTTACGAAAGAACTATACTCAATTAAATAGTTCATTTCCAAAAAATATTACGTTTAATATTGGCGTAGACGCAGGTTTTTTTTCTGAATTTAATAACATGGTATTGGCCATGTTATATTGCTTACAGAATAAAATTAGATTTACCATTTATTCGAAAAAGGCTAATTTTGCTCTGAAGAATGGTTGGACAGATTTCTTTATTCCATTTTGCGAAGAAAGCAGTTTTTACTTACATAGTAGATATAATAAAAGAAGTTATCAATTAAGAAATTCAAACCTTTTACCCCCTAAAGTTTTAAAAAAAATTACAAGAAGTAATTTTCTAACTCAAGATATTTGGAACTATTTCAGAAATGAAGAATTTTTTAATACTAGATTTAACATCCCAGAATTAGGGCTCGATAATTCATGCTTATTAGATGCCACACAAGTAATTATTAAAATGATATGGCAATACGATCCTCAAAGTAAAAAAATCATTGATGATCATATAAATTCTCTAAATATTCCTCAAAATTATATTGCAATACATATTAGGTCTGGCGATAAATTAATCGAAACAGATTTATATAATATTCAATTATATATGAAAAAAGCTATTGCCATAAGTGATGTAAAAAATGCTTTTATTCTAACCGATAATTACTCTATTATTGAACAGCTTTTAGAGAACTATCCAGATTGGAAATTTTACACTCTTTGTAATCCATCAGAACGAGGATATATACATGCAGATTTTGTTAATAAAGATAAAACTCAAAAATTTTTACAGCACTTAAAATTATTCGCTAGTATGGATATCTGTTATAACTCTGATAAATTTATAGGTACTTATAGCTCAAACCCCGGCATGTTTATGGGAATGAGAACAGGAGAAGATAAATGCTTTTGTATTGATTACGATTCCTGGATCTTATGGTAATCATTGATGTTATAACATTTTATTGGTTCAAACGAACATCAAATAACACTATTAATTAGATTTGATATCTTAACAACTTCAGTTAACTCTAGACTTACATATAAGGGTAAACATAAAATGGTTTTTGATATTTCTTCAGAAATTTTCATCTCCTTATACGTTACATAACTTAAAGTGTTTAAGGATGGGTAAAAATAACGACGTGGATAGATCTCATTTTCATTCAAGAGCTTCTCAGCTTCTATCAACTTTTCTTCATTTTCAAAAACTATTGGATAATAACTATAATTCCATTCTGTGTGCTCCCTAAGTTTTATAGGCCTTATTCTATGAAAAAAAAGGCTATCATTGTATTTATCTACTAGCACTTTTCTAATAGCAATAAGTTGACCGACATAAGGCAAAACTGATAATCCCATAGCTGCTTGCAATTCACTCATTTTTGCATTAATTCCTAAGCCGTGATAATTCAAAGCCCCATCATGACCAAAATTATGACTATAAAATAGTTGTTTATAAAGTTGATCATTCCTAGAGAATAATGCTCCACCTTCTCCAGTATGAAAAAGTTTAGTTGCATGAAAACTACAGGTGCAAACATCACCAAAATTGAAAATAGAATCACCCTGATATTTTACTCCAAAGCAGTGTGCTGCATCGTATATTACATTCAGGTTAAATTTTCTTGCGATAGCAGAAATCTTATCTATATTACATGGATTTCCAAATACATGAGTAGCAAGAATAGCTGTTGTATTTTTAGTGATTGCAGCTTCGATCTTATTCTCATCAATTGTCCAATATTCAGGATCGATATCTACAAATACCGGAATACAATTCTCCCAAACGATAGATGATGTGGTGGCCACATAGCTGAAGGGTGTTGTAATTACTTCTCCTTTTTTTGCTAATATTTTCAATGCAATCTGAATAGGCAAAGTTCCATTTGTGGTAAGGATTACATTTTCAATATTTAGATAACCCTTTAATTCAGATTGCAATTGAAACAATAATTCACCGCCATTTGTTAATTGATTACTTTCCCAAATCACTTTCAATTTAGACTGATACTCCTCTCTAGGAGGTAAAAATGTTTTAGTAACTGGAATCATTTCTTTAAGATCAAATTATATAATTCATTTAGGCTTTCAAACTTCAAGAGAAAAGCCGATAATAGATATAGCGATAGTCCTATAATACCTCCCATTAAAACTCTTACAATGTCAAAATTAGAATTTAACTGATATCTATCTAAAAAGAAAACTAAAGCTCCGACTATTATAGATAATAAAAAGGTTGGTAAGACATCTTTCAATTGTTGAATAGCAGAGTAACCAATAAACTTACCAGTATATTGCGCATTTACAAAGAAAGCCAAAATAGAGATTATAACTTGTCCTATGAGCATTGGAATAATTCCTAAGCGGACCGTTATAAGTAATGTTATTAGAATTAATCCCTTTTTTAAAACTTCTATTTTTAAAAATAGATCACTTCGACCTTTTACATTTAGGATATTGAGATTGTAAGAATGTAGAGGTAAGAGAACTCCAGTTATACAAAGAATCTGAAAATACGGAACAGCAGGTAGCCATTTATCTGTAAATAATAAGCTAAAAGTTGGTTCTGCTAAAACTGCTAAAAAAGTTAATACGGGAGTCAGAACAAAGACCACAATTTTAATTAGCTTTTTATAAACTCGTTTTAACTGCACATCATCATTCTGAATTACAACAAATAACGGGAAAGTCACACGATCTAATGCGTTTGTTAAATTGTTGACAGGCAATTGTTTCATCGTTTCTGCCCTAGTATAGAAACCTACCTGTGCAGGAGAAAAATATTTTCCAATTACAATTAGAAAAATGTTACTAAAAACTTTATCCAATAGTTCGGATATTGTTAATTTATACCCATATTTAAAATGACTTCTAAATTTATGAGTATTAAAACATAACTCTGGACTCCATTTTGAATATATCCACAACTGCACAGTATTTAGTATTGAAGAGAATAAACTACTCCAAACCAAACTCCAGACACCATACCCGGCAAATGCCATATATATCCCAATACCTCCTCCTACAATCGCTGATGGAATTGAAATAATAGTTTGTGTTTTAAAATCTAATTTTTTCGTTAGTCTAGCTAACTGAACTGCAGAAAAAGCTGTTACTATAAATGATAGGCAATAAATTCGTAAAATCCCCGTAAGCTTGGGCTGCTCATAAAATATTGCAATGTACGGTGCTGTTATAAAAATTAGAAAGTAAATTATAAGACTTACAATCAAATTATAGTAAAAAATAGTACTGTAATCTTCATTATTAAGATCTTCGCTCCTTATTAAAGATTTATTCAGACCACTATGCAATAGCGTATTCCCTACTGCTACGAAAATTGCTATCATCCCAATCAAACCAAATTCTGCTGGGGTTAATAATCTTGCAAGTATAATGGAAACACCAAAACCAACGAGTTGATTTCCAAATTGCTGTGCATACGTCCAAACCAACCCAAATGTCGCCTGCTTTTTTAATGACATTTATAAAGATTATTCAAAGGAGTTATTTAATATTTTCTTTAAAAATACATACAATAGATTTAACAAAAGGGTGTTCTTTTAATAGATTGAGATTTGAACTTATAATCTAAGAGTTTGATTCCTATTCCTATTACTATATTTACTGAAATTTATAAAATTTGCAACTATGACAACACTTAAATTATGGTTTACCGATTTTGACCTAAATTTTAAAGTGGATGATAATTATATTTATCATCTTTTAGCAAAGGATTATACCATTGAGCTAAATTCGGAAAATCCAGATTATTTAATTTACTCATGTTACGGTCATCACTTTCTTAATTATAGCTGTATAAGAATATACTATACTGCCGAAAATTTGATTCCAGACTTTAATTTGTGCGATTATGCCATAGGCTTTTCTAATTTGGAATTTGAAGACAGATACTTAAGGTTTCCATATTTCGCCACATTTGAAAATCAGTTTAATGATCTTCTTTTAATCAAGAATTATGATTATTCCATCATTAAAGAGAAACCGTTTTTTTGCAATTTTATTTTCGCGAATTCTAATGCAGATCCTACTAGAGATACCTTTTTCCATTTACTAAGCAAATATAAAATGGTTTCATCTCCGGGGAGACACCTAAATAATATAAAGATGGATGTTGGAGAAAGATTTTCAAGGGATTGGATGTATTCAAAGATAAACTTTCAATCTAAGTGTAAGTTTTCAATAGCTTTTGAGAACACATCTGCACCAGGATATACCACAGAAAAGATACTTCACGCTTTCAATTCCAATACAATACCTATTTATTGGGGAAATCCGGAGGTATCTCAAGATTTCAATGCTGCTTCCTTCATAAATTGTCACGATTATGAAAATTTTGAAGATATTATTAGTGTAATCAAATCAATTGACAATGATGACACAAAATACCTGGAAATGCTTAATACTCCCTCATTTATAAACAATATCGTTCCTAATCATTTAGAAAATACTAAACTTTTAAATTTCTTCGAAACTATTTTTAGTAAAGATAAACTGAAAAAAAGATCTCAGTTTGGCGCTCAATTAAAATACGAATTAAGCCTCAAAGCACAAATGCAACTAAAAGATAAATTTTCAAAGTATTCAAAAATTTTAAAATTTTTGAAATAAAAATGTAATCTGAATTTTTTTAAGAAAATTAGGCTCATTGTATCAATTGCTAATTTCAAAATTGAAACAGTGAAATTAAAATTGGCATCAAACTCACAACAATAAAATTACAGTTCCACTGCCATAATAAGTATTATACTTTTCTTCTCGTTAAACTTATACTAAACCATCCGAATAAATTTTATATCAAAAGCATAGAATGTATCTTCAATTATTAAATCAATTAAAGAAATTATGAAAGATTACGGAACATTATCTCAGGCAATGAATATATTGAAACTTGAGGAAGGATATGAACATGATTTTAATTTACTAGATGAAAAGATTGAGCTAAAATCTCAGAAAGAATCTTATGCTACTAATGAATTTGATGTAGATAAGGTTTTAAGATTTGAAGGTATGAGTAACCCAGATGATAACTCTATATTATATGCAATTACCACACACAACGGTAAAAAAGGTTTACTTGTAGACGGTTACGGAATTTCCGGAGGGCAAATATCTAAAGAAATGATGGATAAGCTAGATTTGAAGGAAAACAGACCGACAGAATAGATAGTTAATATAGTATTAAACCATACTATAAATTTGCAGTACGCTAGATACTATCGTAATTTTGAATAGTAATTAATATTTCAATAAAAGAAAACTATGAGTTATTTAGGACTTGACGAGAAAAAAACATCCAATACAGTAAAGGAATTAAATATTCTTTTAGCAGATTATCATTTGTATTATCAAAAATTAAGAAATTTTCACTGGAATGTAATAGGTAAAAATTTCTTTGATCTTCATGAAAAATTTGAAGAGCTTTATGATGATGCAAAATTGAAGGTTGATGAAATTGCAGAGAGAATTCTTACCCTAAGATTCCAACCAACAAGCAATTTAAGTGATTACTTAAAAGCATCTAGTATTAAAGAATCTGAATCTGACATTTCTGATTCAAATATGATCAAAATACTTTTAGAAGATCACGGAACCTTACTTAAGCAAATGAGAAAAGTTACAGAAATAGCTGAAAAAGGCGGAGACGAGGGAACCATAGATCTTATTGGTGCTTACATTAGAGAACTTGAGAAAACAAGCTGGATGTTAGATGCATGGAAAATGAAAACAACAGAAAACCATAAACCAGTATAATAACATTTAATAAATGTTTGAAAAATTTGATTTCAATAAATCAGTTAAGGGAATTTGGGATAAGTTAGCCGAGTGGCTAGATTCAATTATTCTAAATTTCCCTAATTTTATTTTAGCCTCCTTAGTTTTCTTATTCTTCGTGATGGTTGCAAAGTATGCTGCAAAATTATTTGATGGCATACTTAGAAAAAAAGGGTCTCAAGATTCTATAAGACAGATCACAGCCAAAGTTGTGAAAGTTATAGTGATCTTAATAGGGTTTTTCATTGCTTTAGGATTATTAAACCTAGATAAGATCTTAACATCTATACTCGCTGGTGCGGGTGTAGTAGGTTTAGCAATAGGTCTAGCTCTACAAGGTACTCTTAACAATACATTTTCTGGTGTAATTTTAAGTTTCTTACCTGAAATACAAATTGGAGATTGGGTGGAAACCAATGGTTTTAAAGGTGAGATCATGGAGATCAACCTTAGAAGCATTATTATTAAAGAGCCGGATAATAATTATGTAATGATCCCTAATTCTAAGATCATAGATGAACCTTTTAAGAATTACACAAGAACTAATAGATCTAGGGTAATGTTAGATTGTGGCGTTTCTTACAGTAGCGATCTAGAATTTGTTCAAAATCTTACTAAAGAAACATTAGAAGATATTTTTCCACAACGAGGTAATGAGGAAATTGAATTTATGTATCAGGGATTTGGAGACAGTTCTATCAACTTTGTAGCCAGATTTTGGACAGATGTAACTAATAGTAAAGATATCTTAGTTGCAAAGAACAAAGCTATTATCGCAGTTAAGAAAGCTTTTGATAAGAATAATATCAATATCCCATTCCCTATAAGAACTATAGATTTTAGTAACCAGTTATCGGTTAATAAGCCCAACATAGAACCTTAAGGAAGGTAAAAAGATATAAATATTCATAAAAAAGCCCAATCTATTGATCGGGCTTTTTTTATTCAATATCATTTTATTCTTAGAATGTTAAACCTAAACCAACACTTATTCTGGCTCCTTCATCTCCAGAAAAGAGACTTACATTTCCACTCAAGGAACCTGCACTGTTAATCCAAAATCCTCCACCGTAGCTATCATGCCATGCCTTACTTGCATCTGTTTCAGACCAAACTCTACCTATATCATATCCTCCAAAAACACCTATCTGAAGTGGTAAAAATCGTGTTTTAAATTGATCAAAACTATAACGGAGATCACCGCTTGCAACAAAATATTTCTTACCGGAAAATCTGTCTTCTCTAAATGAACGCAATCCGTTATCTCCTCCTAATTGAGCAGATTGATAAAACTCATAATCATCTCCTATATTAACTTGGGCTTGCGCTGAAGATTTTAATACGAGCTTTCTACTTGGTATTAGCGCATTATAAAACCCTAAGTAAGGTTTGAAATAACCGTAAACCTGGTCTACATCTGCAGTATTTACCTGTCCTCCTAAATTTAGTTCAAACTTCATCCCTCTGGTAGGATTTAGGATATTATCATAACTTTCATATCTATACATCGCATCTGCTCCTGCAAAATATTTTCTTGAAAATAGATTTTGATCATCAGAAACAAAATCATTGGTTATAAATCTACCTTCATCCTCTTTTACCTCAACCGTTTCAAATGTAGCTTTGTATCCAAAATAACTTCCAAAAGGAGATTGGCGTACAAGTCCTAAGTGAATTCCTAATTTTCCAACTCCTACTCTATTATAATCATACCCTAAATCGTCATCATAATTCTTGGTTTGATTTCCATAACCAAAAAAGTTCTGAGTGAAATTCGGATTATTGAAATATCCTCCAACTTCTAAATTGAAATTACCTACAATATTTGCAAATTCTCCTGCATACGAAATATAATAACTATCTGTACCAAAGTAATATCCCACACCATAAGTATGTTGAGAAGTAAACGGGTTTCTCTTAAAATCAAAATTAGATTTTACACTTTCCACGCCTATCTTAAATCCTTCATCTGGGTTATACCCAAATCCCGGAGTAATGCTATTAGAAGAATAGATCTTTTTATCTTTATCATAAGTATTTCTATTATAACTATCAGACAGTCTCACTTTAGCTGAATTAGCCTCGATAAATGTATTGGGCTGCGATTTATAATCGTGTATCTTTAGCTTGTTGCTATTTTTCACACTATATACATCATTATTCTGCCCACCAATAATTCTTAGAAATATATAATTATCTCCCTCTCCTCCAACGTTTATCTTATCATCATCATCCAACCCGTAGATCCAGATTTCATTGGTCTCTTCTTTACTATACGTTTTTTCACTTAAAATTTCTGCCCGTTTCCCATTTTTATCTCTACTGATCTTTACATTTGTAAGACCATTTGGCATTCTGGTAATATCAATAAAATCATCTTTATCTGTACCAGTCACGATCGCTAAGGTTGCCAAATAATCATAATATCTTTTAGAAATATCCACAATATCATCTCTTCTACCCTTTAACTTCTGTATTAGATCTTTAGAAGTTTCCCCTTGAGTTTCTGGTGGAAGTTTAGAGAAAGCATCTTCAATAACATCATTTGTGATATGTTCTTTCACATATTTTGCTTGCTGCAACCAAGTTTCTTTACCTACATTTTGTAACAATTCTCTATCTAATCCAGTGGCAGCGGTATTAAACCATTTAACGTTATTGATATCCTCACCGTAAACCGCAAATTGTTTTGCAAAACCACTTATTCCTCTCAAAGTACCAAAGAACGCACCGTCAAAATTTGAGAATACCTGGTCTCTATCTCTTGGCACCGGTTCAAACATATGTAAACCATCTTCTGTATCTTTTTCAGACCATCTCCATTGATCACTATGTCTGTCCCAATCTCCAATAAGCATATCAAAAACACGAGCTCTAACATATGCAGCTTCATCTAACTTATATTTCTCATCTTTTCTAAGCTTCTCGAACATATCTTCTGTACTTATGATATCTTCATTTGGATATCCGAATGAAGGATAACCCTTCCAGCCTTCTTCCGGTCTTTCCTCTATCATATAGATCTCATCACCGTGTCCATTATTATATTTACCTAATCTTTTTTGCTTCGGAAGATAATATACCTTAGGGTTGGTGTGATTAATATTAACTGCATCTGCAAGCGTAGGGATAGCAAGAAAACCATAAGGATGAGCAGAGGTATAAAAATCCTGAACCAAGTCTTCTGCAATTGTATTCTCCAATCCATCTTGCATTGCATCACCCTTAAAAGCAACAGTTTGCAAAAATTGTATAGCCTTTTTCTTAACTCTTCTTAAATTATACTCTCTACCTAAAGAATCTTTAACTCTTACAGAAATAGTTTGGTGACCTCCACCTTCTCTAATTGGAGTTAAACCTCCGTATAACGTATCAAGATCTGCAACTTTTAAAGTAACATCTGTTCCATATAATGCGCGATATCTATCACCCCAAAGCGTTTTAAAGGCTTCACCTTTCTCGGTTTCTTCTTTACTATAAACCGACGCTATTTTGGTTGCTTCAAAATCTTCAGGAAAATCTGAGCTATCAAACTCTTTTGGAGCTTCAAAGACTTCTTTTTGATATAATAATACCGGCTTATTATTTTCACTGCCAAAATAGCTTACCCAAGAAGAACCATCTTCAAAAACATCATAAACGGCAAAACCTTCTCCTGCAGAAGCAAAGAGTCCATCATTACTTAATACAACATAAGAATCTTTAGATCCAGAACCAGATACTATTTGGCGAATACTATCATGCTCTATATATTGTAGCCCATGTTCGTGTCCAGAAACAAAAATGGATCTCTTATGGTTTTGCACTAAGGCTTTTAATCTAGCAGCAAGAGATTTATAACGTTCATTTTGAGCATCTTGAATAGATACTCCTCCACTGGTTCTAATTAAAGATGCCAAAGAACCAAGCACTGGAATAGGAATTTTCTTCTGGGCCGGATATATATGTCTTGCAAAATTATACTGTCCTCCATGAACACCATTGGTGAACACCGGATGGTGCAATGCTATTACTACGGTTTTATCCTGATTTTTATCTAATTCTGAAGCAAGGGCATTGAACATTGCTTCTCTAGATTTGATCTGTGGACTGTTATCATTAATTAAAGGATGCCTGTCCCAATCTTCTAAATACCACTGAGAATCAATTATTAATAGTTGTATCTTTTCTGAAATATCTACACTTTCAAAACCATTACCGGTATCTGGAGCCCATTTTAATTTCTCAGGATATTTTTCCTTTAAATAATCTTTTTGTCTATTTAAGCCTTCAATGCCTTCACTATACCAATCATGATTTCCAGGGATAAAGATTACATTTCCATCGTAACTTTCTAAAGCATCCAGCTGTGCATCCAATCTATATTCAGATTGTTCTCTAGAGGGATCGTTCTTAGAAGGCATTCCAACAGGATAAATATTATCCCCTAAAAAAATAGCGTAATTATCTTTACTTTTTACAGAATCTATATAACTTTTAAAAGCCAAAAGCGCGGCAGAAGAGCCTCCAGGCGGTGAATAGCCGGCATCTCCCACTAAATAAAAGGTTTTCTCTATTTTCTTATTTAATGGATATTCAAAATTACTTGTAGGCTCCCCAGTTCTATATTTGGGAGCGTATGTTGAACAACTTAAAATTAAGAATAATCCAAGGATAGTTAGAATTATGTTATTTTTTTTCATAGAAATCGAAGAGACGTTTTTTTTTTCTAATTTGGCGTGATCTTAATAGAAATTTGATGACAGATTTAATTAAAAATGCAGAGAAATTCACCTTTAAATTATTTAAAGAGAATTTACCAAATACCTTTATATATCACAACTACAACCACACGCAGCGAGTGGCTAAAAGTACTAAAGAATTAATTGACAATTCTGAAATTAATGTTAAAGAGGCAGAGGCGCTAATGCTTGCTGCTTGGCTTCATGACACTGGTTTTACTGTAACCTATGAAGGTCATGAAATGGAGAGCATTAAGATTGCTGAAGACTTTCTAAAAGAACATAATGCAGATACGGAATTAATCCAAATGGTAGTTAGCTGCATAGGAGCAACTCAGATGAATTATACTCCTAAAACAGAGATTCAGGAGATTATTAGAGATGCCGACTCTTCACATTTTGCTAAAGAATATTTTGGAGAGACTAGCGAACTTCTTAGACAAGAACTTAAGCTTTTGAACATTCATAATTTTTCTGAAAAAGAATGGAGACAGGAAAATATTAAAGTATTTACTGAAAAACATAAGTACTATACCAACTATGCTCTTAGGAAATGGCAACCTGAAAAAGAAAGTAACTTGTTAGAAATTTTAGAAGCTCAAAATAAACAACATAAAAAAAATAAGAAAGAGGATACAAAAGCAAAGCTAAAGGCAGAGTATAAGAACAATAATCCAGAGCGTAGTATACAGAGTTTATTTAGAATTACACTTAGAAATCATATTAAACTAAGTGATATTGCAGATACAAAAGCAAACATTTTGCTTTCTGTAAACGCCATAATCATCTCATTGGCACTTTCTAATCTTATTCCCAAATTAGATGCTGTATCCAATAGACACTTATTAATTCCCACTTTGGTTCTTGTAGTTTTTAGTGTGGCATCTATAATCCTGTCTATTATGTCTACAAGACCTAATGTAACTACCGGAGAATTTACACGAGAACAGGTAGAAACAAGAAAAATCAACCTCTTATTCTTCGGGAATTTTCACAAAATGCCATTCGATCAATTTAAATGGGGACTTAACGAGATCATAAAAGATAAAAATTATGTATATGAATCTTTAATGTTAGACTTACACCTTTTAGGTAAGGTTTTACATAGAAAATATATGCTACTAAGACTTACCTATACAGTATTTATGGTGGGTATGATATGTTCTGTAATTAGCTTTGTAATTGCTTTTTACTTACTTAAATAATCAACAAGATCTTCATAAGTTATAGACTTATCTGTAGAGGTTTCATCAGGGTGATATAAAATATTTACCCTGATAGCCTTTAATCCAATTACTCCTTGCACATCTTCCAGTTCTAGCAACTCTACATTATCACCCAGATAATCCTTAGTCTGTAAATACTTTATATATCTTAAATATTCTTTTTCATCGCTACTTTGAGAGTAAATTATAGCAATTTTACCTTTCTGTGTAATACGCTCTTCGGTATTCTTAATGTAAGCTTTGTCAATTCGCTTTTTAATAATTTCGTACCTGGCATTATAAGTACCATCTACATCAAATTTCTTTTCATCCATTCTATATCTAATAGACAAAGTGCTATTAAAAACTAAGATCATAGATGCCGCCTCCAATTTCATAGGAGTACTTTTTTGAAGCTGATAGAATCTATTCTCCATTTCTACCATAGTACTCAATTGCCACAATCGTAGATTATATAGATAAACCTTGTTGTAAGGTTTGTTAAAAGCCAAAGAAGGTCCTATATACATGTTATGATCTACTCCATCTGTTTTATATCTCTCAAAATAGTGAGGATAGACCTTTTGAGCTTCTATCTGACTCTTATCTAGAAAACGAGCCATTGTTCTATTAATGCGTTGTACCGTTTCATCATATTTTTTACGATGATTGTAAACTACTCCAGTTTCCGGATTAAGTTGATCTTGATACTCATCTACCAATGCTGTTAATTCTTCAGATTGATTAGTTAGATGCTCCATAAGAGGATTAACCTCTCTTTGTAATAAATTGAAAACCTTTTGCTCACTAGAAGCATTTAAATTTTCATGAAGATCATCTTCAAACTCCTTAATTCTAAATCTAACCTGATCGTAAATTGGCAATTCTTCAATTTCGTAGGCCTTGTTTATAATGGTATCTATAAGCTCTAGTTGATGTAAAAGGTCTTTCTGAATAGCTACATTTCGCGCTTCAGAAGAGCCTACAATATCAATTTGTCCGTAAAGAGGATATATATCTTTAAAGGCGATATCTTTGAAAGAGGCAAGACCATCTTCATCTAGATCATTAATAAATTGTTTGGCTTCTTTTTCGAATATCCAGAGTACACTAGGATGAATAGAAGTACACTCACTTTGAATGACCGCTTTTATTCTATTTTCGAACTCATTCCTATTTCTTTCTACCGCAGTAACAATGTACGGCAAAACATCATCCAATTTAATGGCATTTATACTATTCAGTTCATTTTTTCGATATGATACCAGTTCAAGAATCCCTAACAATTCTTTGTCATTGGCAATTGGAGCAAGAATACAACTCTTTACATCATTAGCCTTTAAATTTTGAGCGAGTAGATTATTATCATTTAGCTTTGAATATTCATCAATATTAGCAATGGTAAAATAGGTCTGATCTTCAATTAACCTTTGAAATGATGTAGAGCAGATTCCAGTAGTGCAATCGTTCACCAACTTATCATGCAAAATAAAACTGTGAGCATTTTTGGTATTCATACGCTCAAATACCATCTCTCTTTTATTGAAAACAGTAAAGCCTACCCTTAGATCTGAAACTTTATAGATAGATTGAAAGATCTCTTTGAATTTTAATAATTCTTCTTGGTCTGAAGTTTCAGGATGTAAAAGTGTTGTTTTAAGTTCTGAAATTGCGTCATCTACCGTAACATCTATTAGATTTGTAATTGTAAATCCTCTAAATATCCAGCTTAGTGGTGGGAACATTTTTCGCCACAGATCAATATCATCTATATTCTGTATTAAAAGATCTACATCTTCTTCTGTAATATCTATAGCTGTTTCTGTAGGGGTAATATCTATAAAATCGGCATTTAAGGCGATCTTATAATGCTTCAGAATTCCGTTAGCATCAGGAATATCATAATACAAAGGGCGTGAAAAATCTATGGTGTAGCCATAATGATGATTTAGAATTAAGATACATCCATATACATAGAACATATCTTCGTCTAAATTTCTGATAGAAAGTTCAAATTCTTCTCCCGCATTTGCAAGAATCCCTTTTAATCTTTTTGTAGAATTAAAAACGATATTATGGAAAGGTAGAGAAGCCGCCTTAATCTCATTATTAGTAAGAATATTTGGAAAAAGATCGTCCAATAAAATTCTAATAGCATCCTTATATTTATTCAGATCTTCAGGATCATCCAAACCTTCCACAAGCTTGGGAAAAGAAGATACATAATCCAAAACATCTTCCATATAGCTTTTAGCGATACTGCTATGTTCATTATGGATCAAATCCTTGTATTGATCTATAATTTTATGGAAACTAATTTTAATATCTAAAGGAAAGTCCTGTATCTGATTCTTCATAATTGGTAATATAAGATAAAATTACTATTTCTTTTATCCATGCTACTTCACAGCTTATAAATTAACAATTTTTTATAAAGAACCAATCGTTATCCAAAGCTAGTTACGTACTTTTGCAAAAATAATAAATCAATTTATGAAACAATTCTTATCGCTTATATTACTTGTAAGTATTATAGCATGTAATAATGAAAAAAAAGGGTATTCTATTACTGGAGATGCAACCAATATTGAGGATGGAAAAATGGTTTATATCTCTGAGCTAGATTCCAACCTTCAACCCGTTAAAAAAGATTCGGCTGCCATAAAAGATGGTAATTTTACCATAGACCTTCCTGAGGTTACCCAATCTAATCTTAGTATTTTAAATATTGAAGGTATCAATGGAAATGTGATCTTCATTTCTGAAAATGAAACCATCGATTTTAAAGTTTACAAAGACAGTCTTCAAACCTCTGAAGTTACCGGTGGTAAAGAAAATAAATTGTTCTTCTCTTATTTAGATCACTTAAAAGAACTTAATAAGAAAGTAATGAATTTAAGAATGAAGGGGCGTGAGATCATGACAACTTCTAGAGACACCGCAAAATTAGCAGATCTTGGTAAAGAAGAAGGTGCTCTAAAGGATAATGACATGACCTTTAAAAAGCAATTAGTACAAGAAAACCCAAACATGTTTGTTTCTGTTCTTGTGCTTACAGATATGGCTAATCTTGGAGCTCAAGTAGGGGAAGTAAATGAACTTTATGAGTCACTTTCTAACGACGTTAAGAATACTCCTATTGCCAAAAGCTTAAAAGAAAATTTAGATAAAAGAAATGCGGTAGAAGTTGGAAGCAAAGCTCCAGACTTTACAGCTCCCAACCCAGAAGGCAAAGAGATCTCTTTAAATGAATCTTTAGGTAAAGTAACACTTATAGATTTTTGGGCAGCATGGTGTAAGCCTTGTAGAGCAGAAAATCCAAATGTTGTACGTATCTATGAAAAATACCACGACAAAGGATTTAATATTTTAGGAGTTTCTTTAGATAGAGAAAATCAAAAAGACAAATGGATACAAGCTATAGCAGATGATAAATTAACATGGAACCAAGTATCAAATCTAAAGTTCTGGCAAGATCCTATTGCTCAACTTTACGGAGTGAGAGCTATTCCTGCTCAATTTATCTTAGATGAAAATGGAGTTATTGTAGCCCGAAACTTAAGAGGAGATGAGTTAGAAGCGAAAATTAAAGAGTTATTAGAAAAATAGAATCTTATAATATTTTGAATAAAAAAACCGCAAGAATCAACTTGCGGTTTTTTTTATAAGTGATTTTTCAGGTTTTAGTTTAGTTGAAACCCAACATTTACTTTAGCAGTAACTTCTAACTCCCCTGGAGCGATAGTTTCTTGTTGAGCACCATCTGCACTTGCCTTCATCATTTCATTTGCTCTATACATAGGGGGAAAATTATTAGTTTCTATCTCACTAATAGAAATAGCTTTCCCAATAGTTTGCCCTAATGGTTTTACATATTCTTCAGCTTTCGTTTTAGCATCTAATACCGCTAATTTTCTAGCTTCAGCTTCATATTTCTCCATTTCTGAGGATTTGAACTGCACACCATCGATTCTATTTAAGCCCGCTTTAAGCAGACCGCTCATTATTTTTTCATAATTCTTCAGATCGTCCAACTTTATAGATATTGCCTGATTAGCAACATAACTATACGTCTTACTATCATAATTGTAATTCTTATTTAAATTCACATAATCTGTTTGAATGTTCTTTTCTTTCACTCCTTCAGACTTTAGATATTTAATAACCTTATCTACCACTTCATCATTTTGCTTCTTCACCAGTTGTGCATCATCTCCTGTATGCTCGATACGAGATTTAATGGTGACCTGGTCTGGAGTAACCATAACAGATCCTTCTCCCGTAACCATTACCATAGGGGGACTTGGCATTTGTTGAGCTTGCAATGCGAACGTGCTAATTGCTGCAAATAAAATTAAAATTGATTTCATAAGATTGAGTTTTACTGATTTTAAATAAATATTACAATAAGAGTACCAAGCTTAGATCTTTCCTAATTTTTGTAAAATAAATAACACTACAATAGGAATTGCTAGTAGAAAAACCATCAATAGATGCTGCTCTATTACATAAGGTGCCAAAATTAAAGTGATAACATATCCGCCAATTGCACCACCAAAATGGGCATCATGACCTATATTCCCTAATCTTTTCTTCATTCCATAAAGGGTGTACAACAAATAACCAATTCCAAAGATGTAAGCCGGGATTGGTATAATAAAGAACAGTCCTAACATCATATCCGGCCTCAATAAAATTGCAGAGTACAACACTCCCATAACTGCACCACTAGCACCTACGGCAGTATACTCCGGTTCATTCTTATGAAAGAAATAACTTAGCAGGTTTCCAAAGATCAAACTCACTAGGTAGACTAGTAAAAAGCCAATTGGTCCCAGCCAAAATTGAACTACGTTGGCGAAGAAATACAGCGTTAGCATGTTCACGAATAAGTGTGAAGTATCTACATGCAAAAATCCTGAAGTAAAGATTTGATATTTAGCACCCCTATTAATATCTGCAATATTGAATTTATACTTTTCAAAAAAGATAGAATCGTTAAAACCCTTAAATGATATAAGCACGTTTGCTGCTATTATTACAATAGTTACTATACTTAAATCTCCCATACATACCTGTGTTTAGTGCCAAATATACCATATATTTGCTGAAATTTTTATTGATGCAAGGTTTAGTTTTCTGGCTGGTTTATCCTTTTTTATGGCTAATTTCTATTGCACCGTTCTGGCTATTCTATAAGATCTCAGATCTTATTTACTTTCTCGTGTATCACATTATTGGTTACAGATCTAAAACTGTAAGTGAGAATTTACGTCTTGTTTTTCCTGAAAAATCTGAATCTGAGATAAAGGAGATAAAAAAGAAATTCTACCGTCATATGTGCGATATGTTTCTGGAAATGATAAAGAGCATCTCTATCTCTAATAAGCAACTAAAATCTCGCTTTACCTTTACAAATATAGAGGAGATTGAAAAGATCCTAAAAACTAATAAAAGCATTGTTCTTATCTGTGGACATTATGCCAGTTATGAATGGGTAAATGCATTACAATTATATGGTCTTGATTATAAAGGCTATGGAGTATATAAGAAGATAAAGAATAAATATTTTGACAAAATGGTGAAGGATATTCGCGGAAGATTTGATGGCGAACTTATTACTACCATTCAAGCAACACGCACCATAGAACAAAATCAAGAAAAAGGAAGATTAGGTGTGTATGCGATGATTGCAGATCAATCTCCTAAAATTTCCAGAGCTAAGTACTGGACAGAATTCTTAGGTTACCAGGTTCCTGTATTTATTGGAACAGAAAAGTTAGCCAAAACTACAGATATGGTGGTACTTTATTTACATGTTGTAAAATTGAAAAGAGGCTTTTATGAGGCTACCTTTAAGCCTATCACTTATGAACCGCGCGAAGAGCCAGATTATAAGATTACCAATGCTTTCTTAACAGAATTGGAAAAACAGATCAGAGATGAACCGGAATATTATTTATGGACTCATAAGAGATGGAAGCATAGAAATACTCCCATCCCAAATAAAGCCATAACTTTTAAAAGAGACTAAATAAAATTAGGCAATAATAGCCTCTATCTCTTCAATCATTTCTTGAGCAAGATCATCTGCTTTTTGCTGACTTTTTGCTTCTGTATAAATTCTAATAATTGGTTCTGTATTTGATTTTCTCAAATGAACCCAATTTTCTGAAAAATCAATTTTCACCCCATCTACTGTAGAGATCTCTTCTGAATTATGATTGTTCTTTACAGTTTCTAAGATAGCATCTACATCTATTCCTGGAGTCAATTCAATTTTATTCTTACTCATAAAATAAACCGGATATGATTCTTTTAAAGCAGATATGGTTGTTTTTTTCTCAGCAAAATAAGTTAGAAACAATGCTACTCCTACAAGACTATCTCGTCCGTAATGAGATTCTGGATAAATAATACCCCCATTACCTTCTCCTCCAATAATAGCATTTGTATCTTTCATAAGTTGAACAACGTTCACCTCACCAACAGCACTTGCATTATATTTTTGTCCATGTTTTTCAGTTTGATCTCTTAAAGCTCTGGAAGACGATAGATTACTAACTGTAGCTCCAGGAGTTTTGCTAAGTACATAATCTGCACAGGCAACTAAAGTGTATTCTTCACCAAACATCTCCCCTTTTTCATCTATAAAAGCAAGTCTATCTACATCTGGATCTACCACCACACCTAGATCTGCTTTTTCTTTTACTACCAGTTTACTAATATCCCCTAAATGTTCTTTAAGAGGTTCAGGATTATGAGGAAAATGACCATTAGGCTCACAATATAGCTCTACAACTTCAACTCCCATTTTTCTCAACAATGCTGGTATTGCTATACCACCGGTAGAATTAACTGCATCTACAACAACCTTTAAATTCGCTTTAGCAATAGCATCTGCATTTACTAATTTTAGATCAAGAACTTGATCTATATGCCTATCTATGTAATCTTCTATAACAGTAACTTCACCAAGATCATCCACATCTGCAAAATCAAAACCTTCGTTGTCTGCAATTTCTAAGATCTTAGCACCATCATCTCCACTTAAAAACTCTCCTTTATTATTCAGTAATTTTAAAGCATTCCATTGTTTCGGATTGTGACTTGCCGTCAAAATTATTCCTCCGTTAGCCTTCTCTAAAGGGACTGCAATTTCTACTGTAGGAGTTGTAGAAAGTCCTAGATCTATTACATCAATACCAAGACCTATTAAGGTATTCATCACCAACTGTTGGATCATAGAACCTGAAATTCTTGCATCTCTACCAACTACCACCTTAAGTTTCTGATTAGGATGTTCTGTTTTTAACCAACTTCCATAAGCCGCCGCAAATTTCACAGCATCTATAGGAGTTAGATTTTCTGAAGGCTTTCCTCCAATAGTTCCACGAATTCCTGATATTGATTTTATTAAACTCATACTTTTAAAATTTCTGTTTTTATGATTTCGCAAATATACCAACCTATCCCGCTACACCCCAAAAGTTAACACAAATTAAACTATAATTGTTACCTTGTCGGCATGAACTATCTTGCACATATTTATCTTTCAGGAGAAGATAATGATTTGAAGATCGGCAATTTTATTGCAGACTCTATTAAAGGTAAAAAATATCTTACTTATCCGTTAGAAATTCAAAAAGGCATAGTTCTACACCGGACTATAGATAGTTTTACAGATTCTCATCCTGTTGTAAAGCAAAGCGTTCATAGATTGTTTCCAGAATACAGTCATTACAGCGCCGTAATTATAGACATTTTGTATGATCATTATCTTGCAGCCAATTGGAAAGATTTCTCTGATATTCCTTTAGATGTTTATGTAAATAATTTTTATCAATTACTTACAAATAGAAAGTCTGATCTACCCAAAAAAGTTCAGAATTTTCTTCCATATATGATAGAGGATAATTGGCTATTAAGCTATGCCAGTATAGAAGGAATTGGAAAAATACTTTTCCAGATGAATAGAAGGACAGAAAATAGATCTAGAATGGATCTTGCTGTAAAAGAATTGAAACTTTATTATGAACTTTTTGAAATAGAGTTTAGAACATTCTTCCCAGAATTGGAACAATTTGCTGCCCAAAAAATAATCACCTTATAACTTCATTAAATGAGAAGATCATTTCTTTTTTTACTCCTAGCTTCATTTGTTGCTTGTAAATCTCCAAAAGTCCCTGAAAATTTTAAAAGTGCTTCTAAAGAATTAGGACTTATTGCAGATAAGGCAATGGTTGTTTCCGCTCGAGAAGAAGCTTCTAAAATTGCGTCAGATATTATGAAACAAGGCGGAAATGCTTTTGATGCTATGGTTGCCACAGAAATGGCATTGGCAGTTAGTTATCCATTTGCCGGTAGTTTAGGTGGTGGAGGTTTTATGGTTTACAGAAAAGCAAATGGAGAAATTGGAAGTTTAGATTTTAGAGAAAAGGCCCCTTTAGCTGCTTCAAAGGATATGTATTTAAATAAGGATGGCAGTGCAATCCCAGAGAAAAGTCAATTAGGAGCTCTTGCAATTGGAGTTCCAGGAAATATTGCGGGGATTTTCGAAGCTCATGAAAAGTTAGGATCCTTACCTATGTCTAAATTACTTGCTCCAGTAATTTCGCATGCAAAAGAAGGATATGTTGTGACCCAAAAACAAGCTGCTAGCTTCAACGAGTATCTGCCCAAATTTAAAACAGTTAATAAAAGCACTATTTTATATTCTAAACCAATTGAAGCAGGAGATACTATAAAGAATATTGCGCTTGCCAATACATTACAGAGAATTTCAGATAATGGGAGATCTGAGTTTTATGGTGGTGAAACAGGACAAAAATTGGTGCAGCTAATTCAAGATCATGGTGGAATTATAACATTAGAGGATCTATTAGCGTATAAAGCTAAATGGAGAACTCCTGTTACCTTTAACTATAAAGGTCTAAAAGTGATCTCGATGGCACCGCCTTCTAGTGGAGGTGTTGCCCTAGCTCAGATCATGAAGATGATAGAACCATATCCGCTAGAAAAATTTGGACATAATCAGCTTCAAACAATTCAAGTTATAACCGAAGCAGAAAGAAGAGCTTATGCAGATAGAAGTTATTATTTAGGTGATCCAGATTTTTATGAAGTTCCTTTAGACATTATAACCGGGAATAAGTATTTATTGAATAGAATGAATACTTTCTCTTTTGAAAAAGCAACTCCTTCTTCAGAATTAGAACATGGCGAAATATCTGGATATGAAAGCAATGAAACTACTCATTATTCTATTGTAGACCAATACGGTAATGCCATTGCTGTTACCACTACACTTAACGGAGCGTTTGGCTCTAAACTTTATTCTGAAGAATTAGGATTTTTCCTTAATAATGAAATGGATGATTTTAGTGTGAAGCCTGGTGTACCAAATATGTTTGGATTAATTGGGGCAGATGCCAATGCGATTGAACCACAGAAAAGAATGTTAAGTTCTATGACCCCCACAATTGTTGAAAAAGACGGAAAATTCTGCATGAGCGTGGGAACTCCAGGAGGCTCTACCATTATTACCTCCGTACTGCAAACAATTCTTAACGTGCATGATTTTGGAATGACAATGCAGGAAGCAGTTAATGCTCCAAGATTTCACCATCAATGGTTACCAGATGAGATTATGTTCGAGCCTAAAGCTTTTAACAAGGACATCCTGCTAGAACTTCAAAGTAAAGGATACAATATAAATGAGGGAGATGCCAGAATTATAGGTAAAGTAGATGGTATCTTAAAAATGCCAAATGGAAAGTTAGAAGGTGGTGCAGATAAACGAGGTGATGATACTGCTGTGGGATTTTAACTTCAAAAAATTTAAAAATAAAAGAGGACCAAATTGGCCCTCTTTTTTTTATGATATACTACGATTTTTAATCTTGAATAACAGAAATATCAAGTCCTGTCATAATTGAAGGATCATTGGAGATATGAATGTTATCTAAAGCAAAATCATTACCGCTTGGCTCTGTATTACCATCAATTAGAGATAACACTAAAGATCCACTGGCATCTGCTTTTACTTTTAATCCTACTTTAACCCATCCATCAGAATAAGTTACAGTAATAATATCTGCTGGATCATCAAGATCAACCCCATCTACACTAGCAGCTAGTACAATATCATTACTAGGACTCGCGCCATTATAAACATTTCTAACTTCAAAAGTTACGTAATAATCTGAGTTTGGACAAACATCTGCAAATGTAGTTACAAAATATGCATCTACACCTTCTTCTGTAGATCCGTTCAATATAAACATATTCCCATCATGAGTTTCATTTACCCAATGGTTGTGAACAAAATATGGATTGGTAGTGAAGGTATAAGCTCCTTCATCCCAAAGCGGTGCTGCTGCATCTGGAGAAGAACCTGGCACCCATCCTAATGTAGAACGGTAATCATAATTAGTACCGGTTTCCACACTACTATTGTCTAAGAAATCATTATTATCCTGAGAGCTCGCAGTATCATCAAAATCATTCAAATAACTTGTTGGTCTTGAGAAAAGACATGGATCTGAATCATCCTGAAGTCCACAACTTCCTTCTCTGAAGTGATAATATTTAGTTCTATCAACTCCACCTTCATCTGTGTAAAATAAGGTTTCTACATCTTCTTGAGAGAAAACTCCCATTCTAATTGGTTCTGCACTTCCTGGATTACCTTCAGATTCTACTAAATATAATTCAGCATAATACATATCATTTACATTTTGACGATCTGGTAAAGCTACACATAATGGTTCTGCGTAATAATCGTCATTATCATAAGTACCAGTCACGTTTACGTATGGATCTTCTTCGTTAAACAAAGGAGTACCTTTTGGATCTTCAGTATTTCCGCTGTAATTCCAAACATCTAATCTAAATTTTGCAGGATAATGACGACCTGTTTCATCGCAATAATTTCCGAATACACAAAGATAGATAGCTCTTACAGTATCAAAATCAAAAAATAGATACCCATATTCATCAGCAAATCTTATATCATAACACAACACTTCTACGTCTACATATTTTTTAACTCCATTTCTAAGGTCAATGGAAATTGGTAAAGCGGCTGCTACAAAATTTTGGAACATCGCAGGACCATAGTTATCATCCATACGAGGTGCTATATAAATAACATTATCTCCGCTATCCAGCACTGCAAAATACTCTAAAGAGTACATGCCGGCATCTAAAGTTAGTAAGGCAGATTCTTGAGTCATCCAACCTCCTTCACCGTTGTCCATAACTGGTACATCAATATATCCTCCAGAAACCCAGGACATAGTTGTAGAATTCATGATTCCAACTCTAATTTTTGCAGGAGCGGCATCAGAACATTCCGGAACATCACTTAAACTTTGTTCTTGTTTCTGTACAGATTTATTGAAATCTTGAAGCATTGCTCCAAAGGTTAGACTTACTTGCTCTAAGTTCTCACCGGGAGTATCTGCACTACTCTCATCCTTACTACAGGATGTAAACAACATTGCAAATGCTGCAATGGTCATTAAATAAACTTTGTAATTTTTCATAATGGTTTAGTATTAGTTAATATAAAATAGAATGGTTAATAAAATCTTTGATAGTCCTTCTAAGACCTATATGTTTTTCATTAATTAGAATTTGAAGAATATCCAAATTCTTCAGCAAAACGCCTGTTATAACAGAGAACTTCTACCGGAACATAATGCTTTACTCCTTCCCTTATGGGAATATCTAACGGAAGCGATTCTTTTACAAAATTTTGAAATACAAATGCGCCGTAATTTTCGCTTTTTCTAGGTGTGAGATATAATACTTGCGCATCTACTCCACTTTTATCTAAAACCGCAAAATACTCTAAGGTATATGTATCTACAGAAAGTTCTATTTGATCTGATTCTTGAGCAAACCAGGAATCCAATTCCCCATCATTATTAGTATCTACTCCAGCTTGTTTAATCTTTATATCTATAAAGTGATTTTCACTATTTGTTAAATGTACCCAGGAACCTTTGCTGTCTTTTATGGCTACTCTCATAATCAAAGGCCTATTTGGTTTACAATCTGGAATTTCTAATTGAGAAATATCTATTAATTTAGAATTTTCGCTGTTTCGAAGATTACTCAAAATACTTCCGAAGGATATGGAGCCTTTATTTAATTGCTGCTCCGGCTGTATCTGCACCTCCTCTTTTGTACAACTTGTAAGAATAATTGCCAAAACAACTATAATATTTAGATTCCTATAAATTGTATTCATCAGTTCTATTTTAAATTTCATTTAACTGTAATCACTTAGGCACCGATTATCTATCGGTTTTAAAGCAAAAAATAAAAAGTAGGGATATACTAGACGTGGGGGAAAATTATAAGCAAGTATTTATTAAAGTGAATAAAACGCTGCTTTTCTACTAGTCTAATATATAATTATCTTACGTGAGGGAGTATGGGGGAAATCCCCTAATGTTGAAGAATTTGATTAAAGTAATTATCTGAAGGTGAAAATTTTGAGGATGCTCTAAACTTTAACATTTTTTCTATTAACTGAAAGATGCCATCTAATTATACTTAAAATTTGTGAGGAATTTCTACACGAGTGTTTTGTAGAAAAAGTACTTTTACAGTGATATAATGCATCGAAAAACATAGATCTATTGTCTGTATTGCACTTAATTTATTGACTAAAAACAAATATCTCTTAATTATAAAATAAGGATCATTAAAACTTTTATAAATAACTACAAAAAAAAAGATCGATGAGAAAACTCACCGATCTTATATAAATATATGAAATTAATTATCTAGCATAATACCAGCGACCATCAATGATCTCTACTACTTTCCATCCATAAGCACGAGAATAGTAATACCAAAGGTCGTTATGTCTAAGAACCGTCACACCATACAGTGTATAGTACTGTCCGTTAGTATAAGTTGGTGCAGGAGGATTTGGACTTCCACCTTCATTACCTGGATACATACTCTCAATACCTTGCACATCTCCAGAAGATAATCCAGATCTTTGAACGTCATAAAGGCTTCCATCTACTTTAGTAATAGTTGGCTGGCCATTACTTGAGAAAGAATATGGTCCATACATCATTATAGAGCTAAAATCTAAATTAGAGGTAAACTCATCTCCACCCATTCCGCTTTGTGCGTAGGTGTCAAAATTACGCTCTCTTCCACTCTGGATATTAGCGTAGTTAACAGTTATTTGACGATCTCTGTCTACTCTACTCTGCTCATGATAAAGTCCAACTGCATGGCCAATCTCATGAATAGTATTTCCGGTACTACAACCAGAAGCAAGAGTAATAACCTGACCTCCTCCTATCATTCCTACGTAAGAAGAACATCCAGATCCTGGGGTAAAATTAATATAGTTAGATTGATTTGATCTTTGAACAAATTTTAATGAGGTGTTTGCCTCCCAGTGTGCAATTGCATCATTAACTCGATCTTGATCTGGTAAGTTACTGTCTATAGTATAATACACAGTATTATTAGGCCACATACCAGAGGTTCTTCCAACACTTTTTTGCTGTGGTTCTTCACCTTTGTTATACACTAAAGTTTCTGCTTGTTTAGACGTCATACTCTTTTTTATAAGAATATCACCTTCATAAACCAGGTCTCCATTAACATTAGCAACACTTATTTTTTGCCCTCCGTAATAGATCTCTGAAATGCTTCCGGCTTCATCTGGATATGCAGCTTCTACATTGGCTAATGTAGATGTGGTTTCTGCAATTTGGGTAGTAGATTGTTCTGTTTCTTCTAATTCGTTAACTGAATCTTTACTACAAGACAGAATTGCTAGAGCAGGTAGTAAATAAAATAAATTCCTTTTTCTCATAAGTAGGGTAAATAATTTTTAATGAACAGGATTTTTTTTTAAACTGTTCGGGGGTTAAAAAAATTTTCTTTTATCACAGTTCCAAAGGTCATTCCAAAAAATAGAGACACTATCAATTCAAAAGTTTAAAAGTCAATAGCTTATGAAATATACTAGTATAGAACTCTCTAAAAGTTTATACTTATAATAAGCACTCGTACTTTTAAAATAACTACCAAAACATGTAATAAAATTAACTAGATGCAACACCGGTGGGGGGGGAAGAAATACGGTGTATAATTTTAAAGCGATGCGAACATAATAAATTTTATTTAGGTAATCATCATAGATTTAACAACTTAACATAGAAAAGCTGCCCGAAAAGTATTCGGACAGCCTCTTCTATTAACACCTCTAATTATTTAGATAACTAACGGTGATTAATAAAACTAACTCAATGCAACCATCATCCCCCCGGTTGATAGAAGCATTAGAGAAAGTTTTGTAAGAATTAATTATTGTGGTCCAGGAACATCTTCACAGATCACAGCATCTATTGTTATATAGACTGGATAACTATAATTGGCATTAGAAAATGTTAGTGGAATTGCAGCCTGATCACCATTAGATGGAACTATATCATTAGCGCAAAGTGTATGGTAACAATCTGGCAATCTCTCGGTAGAATTTTCATCACTTTGCCATACCTTAACTTTGTAACCTTTGATTTTGTCTGTATCTAAAGGAGTATCTAGCGTAACAACAACATCAGATCCATTAATCTTTACATTAGCAGTTCCAAAAAGTACACTAGGGTTAAGATCTCCCTTGCTTCCTAAAAGCTCTAAATCTGTTTCGCTACTGATCTTATAAATAATGCTAGAATCTTCCAGATCTACAGAAACATTGTAGCATAGACCAATAGTATCTGTAGTAAGTTCACAATCTGAAGATGTACATCCAACAACTACAGGATCTCTCCAACATCCTAATTGTCCTTCTACAGCAACTTGGCCATCCAATCTTAAGGTTGCAGGACAATTATCTTCATCATTAGCTACTCCATCACCATCTATATCGAGATCACAAATATCTCCTATATTATCTCCATCTAGATCTGCCTGATTGCTATTAGAATTTGAAGGGCAATTATCATCACCATTTAGAATTCCATCGTTATCACAATCTGCATCATCATCTTGAAGATCACATTCTCCTCCATTCCCACCACCGGTAGAATCGAACATTGGTGTATCTTCTCCGCACAAACTTCCTTCTCTAAAGTGATAATAAGTATTGTTACCAGATTCTTGATTGTATAGTGCTAATACCTCTGCATCTGTAACTACAAATTGACGTATAACACCCTCATCTGCATCGTAAACATTGTTAAAATCTAACAAGGTTATCTCTATATAATATTTATCTACAACTCCTTTTCTATCTGGTAAAGCTATACAAACTGGTTTTGCGAAGGCATCATTATTATCATAGATCCCTACTTCGTTCATTTGTGCTTCAGATAATAAAGATTCTCCTTTAGGAGCTTCCGGGTCTCCTGAATATTTCCAGGCATTGATATTAAAATGTGCCGGGAAATGTCTTCCAGATTCGTTACAATAATTCCCAAAGGTGCAGAAGGTAATTACATCCACCGTATTAAAATCAAAGAATAAGTATCCATACTCATCTGCAAAACGCTCATCATAACATATCACTTCTACATCTACATATTTCTTAACTCCAGATCTTAGATCTATACTTATAGGCAAGGCATCATCAACAAAATTTTGGAAATTTGCCGGACCGTAGTCATCATTTTCTCTAGGAGCGATCCATAGTACGTTCATTTCTGAATCTAGCACTCCAAAATATTCTAAAGAATAAGTTCCAGCTGTTAATTCCAGATCAGAAGATTCTTTAGTGAACCAGCTTACAACCCCATCATCATTATAATCTCCAGAACCAGCTATGGGTATTTGAATAAAACCACCTTCATCTCCATTTTGTCCTGCAACCCATGTGTCTCCGTTCTTTAAAGCTACTTGTACATATGCCGGCACACCATCAGAACAACTTGGAACATCAGATAGATGTGCTTTTAACTCTGCTCGTTTTGAGACAAAGTCATTTAAAACTGCACCAAATGAAAGAGAAGATAAATTTTTATCTGCATCATCTGTCATATTATTTTCATCCTTACTACAGGATGTAAATAGGAGAGCTATAATAGCCAACCCACTTAAATATTTATTGAAATTTTTCATAATATAATTATTAGAAATATTAGATGATAAAGCATCCAAAGAATGCCAACAAGCTTAATGACTAGATGAACACCTAATATTCGATTTGTTAGAATTAAAAACCTCCTGCAAAATTTTTCTGCAGGAGGTTTAGTTTATTAGTTCAGTTTTTCTAACTCACCGCAGGCAATTGGCAAGAGTGCTTCATAAGAACCGTTTACTGTTTTACCATGTAGAACTATGGCTCTTTTAGTAAGCGGGTTCATTGCACTATTTAATTCTGCTGCAGAAATTAATCCGCCTTGACCTAACATAAAGGTTTCTTGATAATCAATCTCACCAGCAGGACCCATTGCAATAGGTGCAATATCTAGAGGTAATAAAACATTACCGTAGAAAGGAAGTCCTTCTCCCAGAGTTAATATTCCGTCTACTCCAGCAGCATCTGCAGGAGGACAACTTGCATTAGCTCCATCTGCTTTTCCATGAATGTGTTGAGCATGTGGTTTGTCTGCTCCAGATTCTGCACCAATAGCAAGAATACTCACTGTTAATTCATTCCCAAACAATCTTAAGATTGCCGCTCCTTGAACTTTAGAATTGTTCAATGGATCTAGATCTACGCAGTAAAAAGAAGCTTCTACTCCAGGTGTATCAAATATTGGAGGGGTATCCTGTCCTTCACAATCTGATCTAAAGTGATAGTAGGTATTAGTTTCTCCGTTATAAAGTGCTTTTACCTGAGTATCATTAAATACACCATATCTAATTAATTCTCCCGGTCCATCACCATCAAAATCCAATAATCTAATCTCTCCATAATATAGATCTTCTCCATCTCTATCTGGTAAAGCAATACATAATGGCTTAGCATAATCATCTCCATTATCATAAGTACCTACAGTATTCTGTAAAGCTCCATTTGTAAGAGCAGCTCCTTTTGGATTTGCTTCGTCTCCACTATAACTCCAAACTTCCATACTAAAATGTGCTGGAAAGTGTCTTCCACTCTCATCACAGTCATTTCCGAATACACATAATGTAATTGTATCTACATTATTGAAATCAAAGAATAAATAACCATATTCATCTGCAAATCTTTGGTCATAACAAAGAACCTCAACATCTACATATTTTTTCACTCCTAACCTTAGGTCTATACTTAAAGGAAGTGCATTGGTTACAAAACCGGCATAATTAGCAGGACCATAATCATCATCGCTTCTTGGTGCGATCCAAAGCACATTATCTGCTGCATCAAGCACTGCAAAATATTCTAACATATATGTTCCGGCGTCTAGAGTAAGATCGCTAGACTCTTGAGTCATCCACCCTCCATCTCCATTTGGAATTATAGGAATTTCAATAAACCCACCTTCATCACCATCTGCCCCAGATACCCATGATCCATTTTGCATAAGTGCAACTCTAATTTTAGTAGGTGCTCCATCAGAACAGCTAGGAACGTCCCCGGTTAAAGGAGCTTTGGAAACAGCTTTAGTGGCTGTAAAATCATTTAGGACTGCCGCAAAAGATATTGATGTCTTTCCTTCCGGGTTGTCTGCCATAGAGCTTTCATCTTTAGTACAAGAGGAAAACAGCAGTGCAATTATGGCTAAGAAGCCAAAATAAAGTTTAATTTTTTTCATGACACATAGTTTTTAGTTAATAATTAAGAATGGTTAATAAAAGAAGTTTATGCTATCAATTCATAGAACTGATTTTATTTACTAATTGCCTGAGTGTTGTGATATACTAACTCGGTATGATTTATAACTGATTTACTGTTGGGCACAGACATCTGCATGTACTGCCACCCAGAATTCTCCATCTCCAGAATATTTAAAATTGTATATGTTTGGATCTACTGATGATGGGTCTGGGTCTATAATACCATCTGAGTCTGGAAGTTTATCGAATTGACCAGGTGCATCTGTAACAGGCATATTATCACTAGTATAAATATGAATTAGCTTCAGATCTATACCTCCTAAAGATTCAACACTTATAATGATATTAGATCCTTCAGCAGTAATCACTGCTGTACCTACCAATTTTTCAGGGCCTATCTTATTATTTCCTGCTCCGGCATAAATATTAAATGAAGTATTATTTTGAGTTTGCACAGAGAAAAGTTCTGCCCATCCCCATTTAGCACTTACATTTAACCCATCATCATCTTTTTTAGTCCATGTATGGTCTCCAAACATCCAGGCAGTATTACAAGAATCTCCATTTGTAATAGGGCATCCATTATTACTCTCCGGTCCTGGGACTGTCTTACATTCATCTTTACAATCTGGAATACCATCGTTATCTTGATCTAAATTATCATCTACATCAGGACATTCATCACATGCATCCCCAATACCATCAGCATCGCTATCTAGCTGTGCTGGATTATAGGTATTTAGGCAATTATCAATCTCGTCTTCTATCCCATCACAATCAGAATCATTATCTGCACAAGGCTCATCCTCACATCCTTCTCGGAAATGATAATAGGAAGAATTACCATTATCATTGTATAGTGCAAGCACCTCTGCATCTGTAATTGTAAAGCTTTGTTTTAAACCTTCTGGAGCATCATAAGCCCCATCAAAATCTAGAATTGTGATCTCTATGTAATATGTATCTATACCTTTTCCATCTGGTAATGCTATACACAATGGTTTCGCATATGCCTCAATGGGAGTATCATAAAATCCTGTTGAGTTAATCAAGGCACCATTTGTTAAAGCAAAACCTTTAGGATCATTAGGTTCTCCACTAAAGGTCCACGCTTCTAAACTAAATCTCGCCGGAAAGTGGATCACTTCTTCATTGCAATAATTTCCAAATACACAAAGTGTAATAGTCTCTACGGTGGTAAAATCAAAAAACAGATATCCATATTCATCTGCCATTCTTTGATCATAGCACAAAACTTCTACATCTACATATTTCTTTACTCCTGCTCTAAGATCAATTTCTATTGGAAGTGGAGAACTCACAAAGGCCGCAAAATTTGAGGGTCCATATACATCATTAGACCTAGGGGCTATCCATAAAGTTGTATCATTCGCATCAAGAACAGCAAAATATTCTAAGGTATAAGTATCTTCTGGAAGCTCCAATTCTTCTACTTCATTGGTTATCCATGCATCTCCATCAGAAATTATGGAAATTTCTATATAGTTCCCAAGGTCTCCATCTCTACCTGCAACCCATGCACCTAAAGAATTCTTTAATGCTACTCTAACTTTAGTAGGAATTGTTTCAGAACATTCCGGAACATCGCCAGTTACACCTTGCTTTAAAGCAGCTCTGGTAGCTTCAAAATCTTTTAATAAGGTACTAAATGAGATAGACGCAAGATTTGAAGAATCGATCACACCACTTTGCTCATCTTTACTACAAGAAGAAAAAAACATGATTAAACATACCGAAATGGTAATACAGAGTTTAAATTTTTTCATAATCAGATTAGCATTAGATAATGATATTTAGAATGGTCTATAGTTGAAATAATTTATCTTATAGAGATAAATATTAATATTAAATTATAAAGATTTGGGATTTTTAAGACTCACTTAGGGTAGCGGGGGCTAGTCTTATTACAGTAAATGTAATTTCAAAATGTAGGATATGGTATAGGGGAAATCACTTATATTTTAATGTTCCATTAAGCATGACTAACATCAATAAGATTGTGATTAATAGCGTATATGATACTTTCTAAGATAGTTTCAGAATTTGTTCTCTTAATGATATTGGCTCTATGCTTTTCTATAGTTTTTGGAGAAATGAACAAGCGATCTGAAATATCTTTGGTCTTATATCCTTTGCATAATAATTGAATGATCTCTTTCTCTCTAGAGGTAAAACTATAATTGGTTAATTGACTATTTTCTTCAAAACAGGTATTTACCATTTCACAAATACTTCCAATTTCTTCCTTAACGTAAGTATCGTCTTCGGTAAATTGTATCATCATTATATACTGGCCTTGCAGCATTTTATCTAGCTTAGAAAAGCTGATTTTAGCATTTCTAATTTTATGATCTCCAAGCCTTAATGCGGTTCTGGTAGTAGCTTGCATATGCTTACCTCGAGCAAAATTTCTTAAACTTGCCTTTACTTTCGTTTTATTCTCACAGTTTACAAAATCAGTCAATTTTACACCATCTGCGCTGTCAATTTTAAAAGTTTGCTTAAAAGAATCATTCATAGAAACTATTACTTCCTGCTGTAAAAGCACCACAGGATTACTTAATAGGTTGAACAACCCTAAAAATGCATCCTTCCAGTAATTAGAAAGTGATAGATTTGCATAAACTTGATCTATTAAACGTTCACTTAGAGCTGTAGAAGACGCTGCATCATAAAAGATATCATCTAAAAGAGGTTTATAATTAAGATCTATCTCTGCCTTATCTAAAATATTGGCATACATAATTAACCAACTCTTATTCAGAAAATGTGTAGACTTGAAATTCTCCAAATTCTTTAGATCCTGAGTTGTAAAAGAGGTCTGGTCTATAAGAATTATATCTGGTAATAATTTTAAAGCTAATGTATAAGCGGTATGTATAGAACTTACCACGTTCACCTCAAAATATCTACTTAGACCTTCCTGTAATTCACTAATAATTTCTTGCTTATTACTAATGAAAATTAGTTGCTTTTTCTCTGTTCTCATCCTCAAATTTTTTAACAATAAAGATTCCTTACCTTTTAGGTTGATAAACTTCAGATTTGGGCGAATTGTCTTTAATACCATCAGGGCAGATGACATTAAAATTTTCAGGGGGAAAATTGACTATTAAAATAAACGATATCGTAATATATAGTTTGAGCTGGGGAAAACCTTTCAGAAATTTTCAGATTCTTAAAAGGATAGCTCTTTTAGGGATTTTAAATATAGGGGATTCTACCCATTGAAACCAAAAAGTTCTCGTAATATTATCCTTACAAATCAGAGTTAATTCTCTCGTTATAAACGTATTAGAATCAGATAAAAGAAATGCGATCTCTGCTTTTTCCTATCAAAAAATTGCAATTTATTTATCTTTTAAACTAATTTGAGACAGGGTCTTCCTGAAGTAAATATACAAGTTTGAACTAAAAATTTTACCTATAAATTAACAGCTGCTAATTGAGGGTTACTTTTTAGTTTGCAACAGTTTAGGTACCTTTGCCGCCTTGAAAGAAAATATGGCTAGAGCTGAAGAAAATATTGAAGTATTAGGGGCCAGGGTTCATAATTTAAAAAATATTGATGTAACCATTCCCCGAGAAAAATTAGTGGTTATTACAGGACTTTCAGGTTCTGGAAAATCGTCTTTAGCATTTGATACTATTTATGCTGAAGGCCAGAGAAGATATATTGAAACATTCTCTGCTTATGCAAGACAATTCTTAGGAGGTTTAGAAAGACCGGATGTAGATAAAATTGAAGGATTATCACCGGTAATTGCTATAGAGCAAAAAACAACCAGCAAAAACCCTCGAAGTACCGTTGGAACTATTACAGAGATCTATGATTTCTTAAGATTGTTATTTGCGAGAACTGCAGATGCTTATAGTTATAACACCGGGGAGAAAATGGTGAGCTATACAGATGAGCAGATAAAAAATCTTATTATAGAAGATTTTAAGGATAAAAGAATAAGCATACTAGCTCCCGTAATAAGATCGAGAAAAGGGCATTATCGTGAACTCTTTGAGCAAATTGCCAAAATGGGATTTGTAAAAGTGCGAACAGATGGAGAGATTCGAGATATTGTTAAGGGAATGAAACTCGACAGGTATAAAACCCATGAGATCGAGATTGTAATAGACAGACTTAAGATTGATGATAGTGTTCAAAATCAGAAGAGATTAGAAGAAAGCATCAATACTGCCATGTACCATGGAGATGATGTTCTAATGATCATGGAACAGGATTCTGGAGAAATACGTTATTTTAGTAGGAATTTGATGTGTCCTACTACCGGTATCTCCTATCCTAATCCAGAGCCAAATAATTTCTCTTTCAATTCTCCAAAGGGTGCTTGTCCAACTTGTAATGGTATTGGGACACTTCATAAGGTGAATATAGACAAGCTCATTCCAGATGCTTCAAAATCTATTAAGAAAGGAGCATTAGCGCCACACGGACCTCAGAAAAAGAACTGGGTTTTCTCACAACTAGAACTTATTGCAGAACGGTTTGACTTCTCTTTAGCAGATGCTGTAAGTACCATCCCTGCAGATGCGATGAACATGATCTTATATGGAGGGAAAGAAAAATTTTCCAAGGAGTCTAAAAGTATAGGAATTACCAGAGATTTTAAAATTGATTTTGAAGGGATTGCTACTTTTATTGAAACTACCTATCATAATAACGATTCTACTTCTTTAAAGAGGTGGGCGAAAGAATATATGGACAAGATAGAATGTCCAGATTGCAATGGTTCCAGATTAAGAAAGGAATCGCTGTATTTTAAGATCGAAGATCAAAACATAGCAGAGCTAGCATCTAAAGACATTGTAGATCTTGCAGATTGGTTTAATGATCTTGATGCTAAACTTACAGAAAAGCAGCTAGCTATAGCTACAGAAGTTATAAAAGAGATCAAAACGAGATTGCAATTCTTAGTAGATGTGGGTCTTACCTATTTATCTTTAAATAGAGGATCTAAATCTTTATCTGGAGGAGAAGCGCAAAGAATAAGACTAGCTACACAAATTGGTTCTCAACTGGTGGGTGTGCTTTATATTTTAGATGAACCTAGTATTGGGCTGCACCAACGAGATAATGAGAAACTTATCAATTCTCTGGTTGCCTTAAGAGACATAGGTAATTCTGTTATTGTTGTAGAGCACGATAAAGACATGATAGAAAGAGCAGATCATGTTATAGATATAGGCCCGAGAGCTGGAAAACACGGAGGAGAAATAATTAGCCAGGGAACTCCAGAAGAGATCATGAAACATGATACCATTACGGCTGCATATCTTAATGGAACCATGAAAATGGAAATTCCGGATAAGAGAAGGAAAGGAAACGGAAAAACTTTAGAACTTAAAGGAGCCACCGGTAATAATCTTAAAAATGTATCTATAAAAATCCCTTTAGGAAAAATGATCGCGGTTACCGGTGTTTCAGGAAGTGGAAAATCTACGCTTATTAATGAAACGCTATATCCTATAATGAACGCTCATTATTTTAACGGCGTAAAGGTTCCAAAGCCTTACAAGAGTATTAAGGGATTAGAACACTTAGATAAAGTTATAGATATCAATCAAACGCCAATTGGAAGAACTCCGCGTTCTAATCCGGCTACGTATACTGGAGTATTTTCTGAAGTGAGAAATCTTTTCGCAAAAACTCCAGAAGCTATGATTCGCGGTTATAAACCTGGAAGATTTAGTTTTAATGTAAAAGGAGGTAGATGTGAAACTTGTAAAGGTGGCGGGTTACGAGTTATAGAAATGAATTTTCTTCCTGATGTTTATGTAGAATGTGAAACCTGCCAAGGAAAAAGATTTAACAGGGAAACTCTAGAGATTAGGTATAAGGGAAAATCTATTTCTGATGTGTTGGAGATGACCATTAATGAAGCTACTAGCTTTTTTGAATTGATTCCGAAGATCTACAGAAAAGTAAAGACCATACAGGATGTTGGTCTTGGATATATTACATTAGGGCAACAAAGTACTACGCTCTCTGGAGGAGAGGCGCAACGTATTAAATTAGCTACAGAACTTTCAAAAAGAGATACCGGAAATACTTTTTATATTCTTGATGAACCAACTACCGGATTACATTTTGAAGATATACGTGTTTTAATGGATGTTTTGAATACATTAGCAAACAAAGGAAACACTGTGTTGATCATAGAACATAATATGGATGTTATTAAAATGGCAGATCATATTATAGACATTGGTTACGAAGGTGGCAAAAATGGTGGTAAGGTACTTGTAACAGGAACTCCTGAAGAAGTTGCCAAACATAAAAAGAGCTACACCGCTCATTTTCTTAGAAAAGAATTAAATTAAAACTTAGATTTTGAATAAAGACTTGATGAATACAAAGCAAGGCAATAAAGCCTGGAACGAAATTAGAACCAACGATTCTTGGGCCATTTTTAAAATAATGGGAGAATTTGTAAAAGGTTATGAAAAACTTAGTCAGATTGGTCCATGTGTATCCATTTTTGGATCTGCAAGAACAAAACCAGATCAAAAATATTACAAGCTAACAGAACGTATCGCGCAAAAAATTGTAGATCACGGTTATGGTGTAATTACTGGTGGTGGACCAGGGATCATGGAAGCAGGAAATAAAGGAGCACATCTTGGAGGAGGAACTTCTGTTGGTTTAAATATAGACCTACCGTTCGAACAACACGATAATCCTTATATAGATCAGGATAAAAGCTTAGATTTTGATTACTTTTTTGTTAGAAAAGTAATGTTCGTAAAATACTCTCAGGGTTTTGTTGTTATGCCAGGAGGATTTGGAACTTTAGATGAATTATTTGAAGCTATTACACTAATACAAACTAATAAAATAGATAAATTTCCTATTATTCTTGTAGGTACAGATTTTTGGGGTGGCCTAATAGATTGGGTTAGATCTACACTTTTAGATACTTTTGAAAATATAAGTGCTGGAGATATGGATCTTGTTCAAGTGGTAGATACAGAAGATGAGGTTATAGACATTTTAGATAAATTCTATGATGAATATAATCTAAGTCCTAATTTCTAAATTTTTAGTATAGGTTGTTAGCAAGCTAAATTGCTTTAATTATCTTTAATTTCAATTTATATTACTAATAAATTAATGCCCATTCTCCCTTGAACGCTAAGTCAATATTTTTAATTGTTTTTTTGTACGTAGGGGGAATCCTTGGGTATGCCCAAACCCGTACAGAAATTACTGCGGTCTTGAATGACTCTACCAATATTTTTAATATTCAGCAGAAGATCATCTACAAGAATAGCAGTACTTCGGTATTGAAGGATATTTATTTAAATGATTGGGCAAATAGCTTTAGAGATAGGTCTACTCCATTAGCCAAGAGATTTGCAGAAGATTACCTTAGAAGGTTTCATTTTGCGAAAGAACAAGAGCGAGGCTACACTAAGATTTATGGTATTAACGATGCTAATATCCTTCCTTTATCATGGGTGAGATCAGATAGTCTGCCAGATATCGTGCAGGTAAATTTAAGTAAGCCACTTCAACCGGGAGAATCTACAGAGATCAACTTACTCTATCAGGTCAAGATACCTTCAGAAAAATTTACTCGTTACGGTTATGATGACGATGGAAATTTTAAGCTGAAGTACTGGTATATCACTCCTGCAGTTTATGATGGTAAATGGGTTTTGTATAGCGATAAGAACTTAGGCAATCAATACTCCCCTCCTATCAATATTAAACTTAAGTTATCTACTAGACCTTATTTATACGTTGCGTCTCCTTTAACCCAAGAGAAATTAGTTACCGAAGACCAATACAAAACGTCTTATCTTTCTGGTACCAATGTAGTAACATCAGACCTTTACCTCACCAAAACATTTAGATTTGAATCGCTTTCTGCAAATTCAAAAGAAATACTTACTAATTTAGAAGATGAAGGGTTGAACCCGGAGATCAAAACTTTCTTGCTAGAAAGGATCATGAAATTCCTTCAGACCAGGCTGGGCGAGTATCCACACAAATCTTTGATGATCACTAAAGATGATTATCAGGATAAGCCTGTATATGGTCTTAATCAGCTTCCTAAATTTATAAGACCTTTTCCAGATGGTTTTAATTATGATATGAAGCAATTAAAAACCATCATTCATACCTACCTAAAAAATACCGTTTTAATAAATCCCAGAGAAGAACAATGGTTATATGATGCCATACAGATTTCCTTAATGATGGATTATGTAGATGAGTATTATCCTAAAATGAAGTTGCTGGGTAGCTTAAGCAATATTATTGGAATTAGATGGTTCCATGCTTCAGATCTAGAATTTAATGATCAGTATCCTTTCCTGTATGAGCATATGGCTAGAATGCATATGGATCAATCCTTGGCTACTACTCAAGATTCTTTGGTAAAATTCAATCAGAATATTGCCAATGCATATAAAGCGGGAGCAGGATTTCATTATATGAATGACTTTTTAGAAACAGATGCTGTAAAAAGATCTATTTCAGAATTTTATAAAAAGAATGTTCTACAACCAACAAGCAGTGCAGAATTTGAACAAATATTAAAGAAGAATGCTGATAAAGATGTAAACTGGTTCTTTAAAGATTATGTTCAAACCGATGATAAAATAGATTTTAAGATCTCAAAACTTAAGAAAAGTAAGGATTCTCTAGAGGTTACCATTAGAAATAAACGTGCTAATGGTATGCCTGTTTCGTTATATGGGTTAAAAGATGGAAAAGTAGTTTATAAAGAATGGGTAGAAGATATTGGTTCCAGAAAAACGGTTACCATTCCAAGAGATAGCATAGAGCGATTGGCTCTAAATTACAATGCAGCCATTCCAGAAGTTAACAAAAGAGATAATTATAAAGGAGTTACTACTCTTTTTAATAAACCTATACAGTTTAGAATTTTTCAGGATGTAGAAGATCCTCATTACAACCAGATGTTCTTTATGCCAGAATTTAGTTATAACCTTTATGATGGCTTGGCAATAGGACCAAAATTATATAATAAGACCTTTTTAAGCAGAAACTTTGATTTCAGGATTTCTCCAAAATTCGGATTTACGAGTAAGACAATTGTAGGTTCTGCCGCTATTGCCAATACTCAATTTTTTGATGATCAAAATCTTTTTGCTGTAAAATATGGAATTGGAGGAACAAGATTTTCTTATGGTTATGATTTATTCTATAATAAGTACACTCCCTTTTTAGGTTTTTATTTTAGAAACAATTACTTAAGAGATAACTTAAGACAGAGTTTATTTATAAGAAGTGTAAATGTAGAACAAGATCTAAATCCATTAAATCCTGTAGATCAACCAAAATATAATGTATTTAATATAAGCTACAATTTTAAAGATGCCAATTTAGTAGATTACTTCTCTGGAGGAATAGATTATCAATTGGCAAAGAACTTCAGTAAAGTTGCTCTAAACTTAGAATACAGAAAGCTATTCAGAAACAATAGGCAATTAAACTTAAGGTTCTATGCTGGAACGTTCCTATATAATGATGAAACAGACAACGATTATTTTAGTTTTGCATTAGATAGACCTACAGATTATCTTTTTGATTATAATTACTACGGACGTAGTCAAAGTTCCGGACTTTTTAGCCAACAGATAATATTAGCGGAAGGTGGATTTAAATCTAAGCTAGAACCTGCGTATGCAAATCAATGGATCACTACGGTAAATGCAAGCACCAACATTTGGAAATGGATCTATGCTTATGGTGATGTGGGTGCAGTTAAAAACGAATTGAAGAATGCAGAATTTCTTTACGATTCTGGGATCAGACTAAGTTTTGTTGCAGATTATTTTGAACTATATCTTCCAGTTTATTCCAATCTAGGTTGGGAAATTGGTCAGGAAAATTATGATCAAAAAGTTAGATTCATAGTCACTTTAGATATTAATACGCTCATTAAATTGTTTACTAGAGAGTGGTATTAAAGATCAATACCTTTCCAAAAAAACAAAGTCTTAATTTATCTACAATTTTTACTTCTGATTATACAATTCCTAAAATTTAGGCGATATTTGCAAAAAAAATGCAGATATTTTAATCTAAGAACGATTTTACATATTATACCAATAAAAATGGTAAATATCTTGAATTGTATTTAACCTTAGTTTTAGCTATATTTGTTACAATTCAAACTTAATTTCATGCAAAGCGAAACACCATCTAAAGAAACTATATCTTTTGAAGATTTTAAAACAGAAGTTTTAGAAGATTATAAAATTGCAGTCACCAGCCGTGAGTGTAGCTTACTTGGGAGAAGAGAGGTTCTTACCGGAAAAGCTAAATTTGGAATTTTTGGCGATGGGAAGGAAATCCCACAATTAGCAATGGCTAAGGTTTTCAAAAATGGAGACTTTAGATCTGGTTACTATAGAGATCAAACCTTTATGATGGCTATTGGAGCATTAACTATTCAGCAATTCTTTGCCGGTTTATATGCAGATACATCTATAGAAGAGGAGCCAATGTCTGCCGGTAGACAAATGGGTGGTCATTTTGCTACTCATAGTTTAAATGAAGATGGAAGTTGGAAGAACTTAATGCTACAAAAGAACTCCAGTGCAGATATTTCACCTACAGCTGGCCAAATGCCAAGATTATTAGGGCTTGCTCAAGCTTCCAAGATCTACAGAAATGTGGAAGGAATAGATGCAGAAATGTTCTCTAACAATGGAGATGAAATTGCATGGGGAACTATTGGGAATGCAAGTACTAGTGAAGGTCATTTTTGGGAAACCATAAATGCTGCCGGAGTATTACAAGTGCCAATGGTTATGAGTGTTTGGGATGATGAATATGGAATTTCTGTTCACGCAAAATATCAAACTACAAAAGAAAACATCTCTGAGATCCTTAAAGGTTTCCAAAGAGATGAAAATAATAAAGCATACGAGATCATTATCGTAAATGGTTGGGATTATGTAGCTCTTGTGGAAGCGTACGAAAAAGCTTCAAAAATTGCCAGAACAACGCATTCTCCTGTTCTAATTCATGTTAAAGAACTTACCCAACCTCAAGGTCATTCTACCTCAGGTTCTCATGAGCGTTATAAGGATGAAGATAGATTAAGTTGGGAAAGAGCTTATGATTGTAATGTGAAATTCAAAGAATGGATCATTGAAAATAATTTTTCTACGGAAGAAGAATTAGATGCCATAGATAAAACTATTAAAAAGCAGGTTAGAGATGGAAAGAAAGCTGCCTGGACAGCTTACTCTCAGCCTATGAAAGATAAGTTGAAAGAACTTTTACCTCTTCTAAAAGCTGCTGCAACAGATAGTAGTGATGAAGCTACCATAGAAAATCTAACTAAAGAGCTTTCAGAAATTAAAGATCCTCTTAAGAAAGATCTTTTAGTAGCTGCTAGAAAGAGTTTAAGATATCTTATAGGAATAGACAGCGATGCTAAAACAAAACTTGCTAACTGGATTACAGATTACACCAATCAATCTCAACCTGAATACAGCAGTCATCTTTATAGTGAATCAGAAAATATCGCTCAAAATGTTGATGAAATAGCAGCAGTTTATTCTGAAGATTCTAAAGATGTTGATGCTAGGATAATTCTTAGAGATAACTTTGATAAGATCTTTGAAACCAGACCTGAAACTTTAATTTTTGGAGAAGATAGTGGAGAGATAGGAGATGTAAATCAAGGTTTAGAAGGACTTCAGGAAAAGTATGGAAAGTTAAGAGTTGCAGATGTTGGAATTAGAGAAGCTACCATATTAGGACAGGGTATTGGAATGGCCATGCGTGGACTAAGACCTATTGCTGAAATTCAATATTTAGATTACGTGCTATATGCATTGCAAATAATGAGTGATGATTTGGCAACCCTACAATATAGAACTAAAGGAAAACAAAAAGCACCGCTTATAATTAGAACCCGTGGACATAGATTAGAGGGTATCTGGCATAGTGGATCTCCAATGGGAGCTTTAGTTCATTTATTAAGAGGAATTCATATTTTGGTTCCTAGGAATATGACCAAAGCTGCTGGATTTTATAATGCATTGCTCAAAGCAGACGAGCCTGCATTAATTGTAGAATGCCTTAATGGATATAGGTTAAAAGAAAAATTACCAGAGAATCCGGGAGAATATACTACGCCAATTGGAGTAGTAGAAACTATTAGAACTGGTACAGATATAACTTTGGTTTCTTATGGATCTACCCTAAGATTGGTAGAGGAAGCTGCACAAGAATTAGAGCAAGTAGGTATCTCTGCAGAAATTATTGACGTTCAATCTCTTTTACCTTTTGATCTAAATCAGGACATAGTGAAGAGCGTTGCTAAAACTAATAGATTATTGGTAATAGATGAAGATGTTCCTGGGGGAGCTTCCGCATATATTCTTCAGAAAATTGTTGAAGATCAAAATGCATATATCCATCTAGATAGTAAACCTCAAACGCTCACAGCTAAAGCACATAGACCGGCTTACGGTACAGATGGAGATTACTTCTCTAAACCTTCTACAGAAGATATCTTTGAAAAGATCTACGAGATAATGAATGAGGCCAGACCTCAAGATTTTCCACAGCTTAGATAAGTTAAAAGGAATAAAAAAATAAAACCCCGCTCTAAAATTTAGAACGGGGTTTTTTAATTATATCTAACTCAAGTTGTTTCAGCATCTATAAATCATTATAAGTAGATTTCTGCAACCAATACATCTCGACTTCTATCGATATTACATTTGAATATAAAAGATGTAATTTAGTCTAAAGCAATAGCTATGGTAACCACTTTTTCTCAAAATTAGGCTTTCTCTTTTCTAAGAATGCATCTCTACCTTCTTTAGCTTCATCTGTCATATAAGCCAATCGTGTTGCTTCTCCTGCAAAAACTTGTTGCCCTACCATCCCATCATCGGTAAGATTCATGGCAAATTTTAGCATTTTTATTGAAGTTGGAGATTTAGCTAAAATCTCCTGAGCCCATTCATACGCTGTATCTTCTAGTTCTGCGTGAGGAATAACGGCATTCACCATCCCCATTTCAAAGGCTTCCTGAGCATTATAATTTCTACCTAGAAAGAAGATCTCTCTTGCCTTCTTCTGTCCTACCATTTTCGCCAGATATGCAGACCCATACCCTCCATCAAAACTAGTTACATCTGCATCTGTTTGTTTAAATATAGCATGTTCTTTACTCGCCAAGGTTAGATCACAAACCACATGTAAACTATGTCCGCCACCTACAGCCCATCCCGGTACTACTGCTATTACTGCTTTAGGCATAAATCTAATCAATCTTTGTACTTCTAGAATATTCAATCTGTGCATTCCATCTTCTCCAACATACCCTTGATGTCCTCTTGCTTTTTGATCTCCTCCACCACAAAATGAGTAAACTCCATCTTTGGATGAAGGACCTTCAGCAGAAAGCAATACAACTCCAATAGAAGTATCTTCCTGTGCATCATAAAAGGCATCATATAATTCACTGGTAGTTTTAGGTCTAAATGCATTTCTTACATCTGGTCTATTGAAGGCGATCCTCGCAACTCCATTCGCTTTTTTATAGGTGATATCTTCGTACTGCTTTGCAGTTTTCCAATCAATTTTTGTCATTTTGATAATTTTAAAGTAAAAATAAGATTTTTTAAAATAAAACAATGATTCACTACAAAGGCTTAATCAGTAGAAAAAATCTAACAGATCAAAATTTGCACAATTCTTGTTATATTTAGGAAAATAATTTTAATGAAATTTATCGGTTTTATTCTAGCTTTTATATGCTTTTCTTTTATAGGCTTCTCTCAGGAAATTCCTTTAGCAAAATCTGAAAGGTCTGGTTTTATAATTAAAAGGTTAGAAGTAAGACCTTCCCTCTCCAATTTAGCTCCGGAAATTCCTAATGCGGGGAATTATAGAATTAGAACTGTAAATTTTAATGTTGAAGATAAACCTCGCGAAGTGAATATCGCAGAAGCTATGGAGCGTGAACGTAGAATGAAATCTAGAACCGTAGATTTAGATCCTCCTGTGCAGATAAATAAACAATCTTCCAGCATTTCAATTACCGGAGGTGAAAATGCAAGATTTAATCAAAGTTTTGAGCCTCGCCTTAATAACAGTAGTACCAGAGGAACAAGAAATTCTGTTTACATAGATGCTTCAGAAAGTACGGGAGCAGCCTATTTCCAAAGCTACTCCCCTTTTTATAGAGGTAATCGTTATTAGTCTTTTACTAAATAGATCCCATCTTCTTTAATATCTATAAGTCGTTGCTTATAGAGCGTTCCAATTGCTTTTTTAAAGCTTTTCTTGCTCATCTGCAATTGTCGTTGGATTTCGTTAGGATCAGATTTATCGGTTAGTTTTAAACTCCCACCTTTTAATTCCATTTCATTTAGAATATCCTGCGCATTTGGCTCAATACTTCTATAGCCTGGACGTTGCAATGTGATATCTATTTTTCCATCTGGACGCGTTTTTTTCACCCATCCTTTTAACCTATCTCCCGGCTGAAGATCTTGAAAAACATCATCTTTAAAGATCAACCCCTGGTGAATTTCATTTACAATAACATTCACTCCAAGATCTGTTGGATTGGCAACAATTAGATCTACTTCTTCAAAAGGCTCTACTGTAAGGTCTGAATTAGTAAGAAAAGAATTGGTCTTACTTGAAGCAATCAATCTATTGGTTTCTTCATCTAAATGACAAAATACTAGGTACCAGCTTCCTTTTCTCATCTTAGAAGCCATCTCCCTATAGGGCACAAAAAGATGTTTTTCCAGTCCCCAATCTAAAAAAGCTCCAATATCATTAACCTCTACACATTTTAAAAATGCAAATTCGTCTAATTTTACAAATGGAGTTAAGGTTGTAGCAACCGGTCTTTCTGAATGGTCCAGATAAACAAAAACTCTTATTTCATCTTCTAATTGAAAACTCTCGGGTTTATATTTGTTAGGCAACAAAACTTCATCCCCTTCAGCATTTTTAAGAAACAATCCGGGATCTGTATCCCGATCTATTATCATTGTGTGATATTCACCAATATTAAGCATAGTTCAAATTTAAAGTGTAAAGATACTTCATATTTTATGGGTTTTGGCATAAACCAAAAAATCCGTCTTCTCATGGTGGAGAAAACGGATTTCTATATAATAAAAGGTTCTAATTAAAGACGCTTTCTTTTTTAAAGTGCTTTGTAAGCAGGTAATATACAGTAACCCTATTCTTATTCCTATTAGATTTACCATACTTCTCCATTACGGCATCCATAGCTTCATCAAGCTTTTCATCATCTTTCAAACCTAATTTCTTAATAAGGAAATTCTTTTTTACAGTTTCCATTTCAGAACTACTTGAACTTGAAACAGTTTCCGCGTCATTTTGAAAAACAGAAGGACCGCAATATTCGGTGATTTTCCTTATAAGATCCACATCTGGCTCCCCTATTTTATCTCTAACATCTTGAATATACTTTCCTACTTTTTCATCGGTTTTACTCATAATTTAAATTTTAATGATTTAACAGTCATCAATTTAAAAAAATTAAAGTAAGATTTTCGTAAACTATTCTTAAGATTTCATGAAACTGAAATAATTCAGCAGTACTTCGTCATTTAATTTTCTTGGAGTAAAAATTTCTAACAACTTAGGTCTATCAGAAGCCTTATAGAAATCCTGAAAAGCTTCGTTTATTTCATCTGAGTTTGAAGCAGCAACATATTCTAAGTTATGCATCTCACAAAGAGAATTAGCTTTAAGCTGATGCGTTGTTTCGAAATAAGTATCAAAATTCTCGGTATTCTTATTACCCGGAAGAATTCTAAAAATTCCACCTCCTCCATTATTCAGCACAATGATTCTAAAATTTGAAGGGATATAGTTGTTCCAAATTCCGTTACTATCATAAAAGAAACTAAGATCTCCGCAAATAAGCAGCGTTGGCTCTTCAGAAATAGTTGCGGCGCCAACAGCTGTAGAAACACATCCATCTATTCCGCTTGTCCCTCTATTGCAAAAGATCTTCTGAGAAGCCTTCCATTTGAATAATTGGGCATATCTAACGGTAGAGCTATTTCCTAACTGCACTACATAATTTTCAGGAACTGAAGGTACAATGGCCTGCATTGCTTTAAAATCTGAATATGGAATTTCTTCTATATATAGATCATGTCTTTTTTGTCTTTGTTTTCTGATATTTTTCCAATGTGCAGCGTAATCACTCTTCCCTTCTTCAAGTAATGGAAAGAATCCTTCAAAAAATGAATTCACTGAAGTTTCAAAATGTTTATTCAGGCAGAAGAACGTATTGTATGCTTTTTTAGGATCTATATGCCAGTGTTGTTGTGGTTGATAATTCCTTAAAAACGCCTTTATCTTCTTTGAAACTATCATCCCGCCAAAGGTCAATAATATATCGGGTTGAAGTGCCTCGAATTGTTGCTTGAAATCTTCTGATTTTTCTATAGGCCCTATCAAGGTATCTATTCTGGTAAAGAATTCTTCATGTTGCAGGTTAGACGTAGTCTCTGTCAATACCAGAACCGATTCATCTGTAGCTAAATAATCGAGGAATTTCTGCTCTATGGCATTAGGTTGCGCCACTCCTACGATCACCATCTTTCGTTTTGCCTTATTCCAAATATCAGCATAACTCTCCAGTTCTTTCGCACTATAGATGCGCTCCACTTTTTCCGGTAATATCTGCAACGGATTTACAGTAACATCTTCTACAAGATCATATAGAGGCTCATAAAAAGGCACATTTATATGCACCGGCCCATTAACCTCTAACGCTTTATTCAAAGCCAAATTGATCTCACGCTCGTTATGCTTTTGAGATTCAAATTGCTTTTGTAAAAGTTTCTTATCAGTAGAACTTGTCTCTAGCACGATTTCAGAATAAAGATTTGCAGAGTATTCTATATGATTTTCAAAAACATTTTTTTGGCGAATTGTCTGCCCGTCTCCAATATCTATTCTCTCAATAGGTCTGTCTGCAGAGATCACCACTAAAGGGATATCGCTGTAGTAAGCTTCAGAAATAGCGGGATAATAATTTAATAAAGCAGAACCAGAACTACAAACCAATGCTACTGGTTGCCCCAATTGCTGCGCCATTCCTAAAGCAAAGAATGCAGCACAACGTTCATCTACAATACTATAAGAATTAATTTCAGGATGGTGCGTAAAACCAATGGTTAAAGGTGCATTTCTAGAACCTGGAGAAATTACTACATGTTTAATATTCTTAGCTACACACAAGGCAACTATAGATTGAGCTACGGGAATTTTGGAATACTTCATACTATCCCAAAATTACAATTTCCATCGAAAAAAACAGGTATCTCTAAGGCTTATTTAACAAGTACTGCCTTCATAGTTTGTGCTTTATTCATAGTTTCAATCCATTCTTGTTCCGGATCTGAATCTTTAGTGATTCCTCCTCCTATATATAAGATTGCTTCATCTTCGTCTAATTTTAAACAACGTAGATTCACAAATAAACTGGTTTGTTTTACTACACTTAGATAAGCCTGATTCTCTCGATTCCTACGATTACTGCTTCGTTGAACTTTTTCTTTGATGTTCAATTCACCTAAAAAACCGGTATAGAATTCCCTGTTATACTTTTCATTTTTCAGAATAAAGTCTTTTGCTTCTTTTTTAGGCAAACCACAAATAGCAGGAGTTGGATGAATTGCTTGAATTAAATGTTCCAACTTCACTTTATCATCTATTTTAACGCTGATATCTGTTCTAAGATGAAGCAATTTTCCGGCTTGAACGGTATAAGGTCCGGATTTTAAAATATCATTTTTATCAAGATCAAGATCTCCAATATTTTCAATGATAGAATTGGTTACAAATTCTTGTTCTTCGATCTCTTTTAAACCCCATTCCACGTCTGTAGTATTCTCGAGCTTTTGAGTACCGGCAAGCGCCATGGTCTTTAGTCTATTTCTTTTTATCTGAAGTAAGGTTTCTGGAGTAGCACCTAACCAAATCCCAACCTTTGGATGGTACCAGAGGTATACAAAGGCGGTAGGATATTTTGAAAGCATTTTTCTAAAAAGCAAAAGTGCATTTGGAGCCTCCAATTTTACACTTTCCTTTCTGGAAAGCACTACTTTTTTAAGATCGCCATTCTTAATAGCGTCTAATGCTTGCTGAACAAGATCTAAATGATTTTGTTTTCCTGCTTCACTTTCTATCTCTATCGAAATTGAATTATCGGACATATTATCATCATCCACTTGAAAATCAGCCTCTAAAAACTCTGATTCATCTGAAGGAATCAAAAAACTATCTTGTTCATTATCAAAAGGAGCGAAAACAAATCCGCTTTCTTCAAAATCGTGAATGAGATGTGTTTGATCATCTTTTTGAAAAAAACCTCTTAAATTTTCCTGATTTGGAGTATTAGAAGCTTTTCTATATGCTACAAATGGTAAGTCTAGATCGAGTTGCTCTTGAATTCGGAGATAAAAATTTGTAAGATCAATCATTATTTTTCTTTTTCGGGAGTGCAATGGTGGTAAGTTTTACTAAAGAGATCAAATTATCTTCTGCATCTGTAACTCTAATATTCCAGAGCTGCGTGGTTCTTCCTTTATGAATAAATGTTGCCTTCGCATACACCATTCCCTCCTTAATACTTTTTAGATGATTGGCAGAAATCTCAATTCCGCGAACATAATATTCCGCAGAGTCAATAAAAATATGAGAAGCAACACTTCCCACACTTTCTGCCAAAGCTACTGTGGCACCTCCATGTAAAACCCCATCCGGCTGATGAACTTTAGCATTAACGGGCATCTCTGCAGTCACAAAATCGTCTCCAATATCGGTGAATTTAATATCTAAAGTATCCATCAATGTATTTCTACACATTTCATTACACTTTGCCAGAATTTCCTGCTTCTCCATTGCTATAAGATTGTTTACTTTGTAAAAATACAAAACACCGCAGATGAACAGAGAAGAAAAACAGGTTTCTTATAAGATAACCAATACCTATAGCACTTTAAACGAGTATACCTCAAAAACAAAAAATGTATGGCTGGTTTTTCACGGAATTGGATATCTAAGCAGGTATTTTCTGAAGTATTTTAAAGACCTCAACCCTGAAGAGAATTACATTATCGCCCCGCAGGCACAATCTAAATATTACCTAAATAATAAATATACCCATGTTGGTGCGTCTTGGTTAACCAAAGAAAATACGGAAGAAGAATTTGAAAATGTTCTGAACTATTTAAAGGAAGTCTTTAAGGCGGAAGGATTAGATAAAGTAGAAAACCTAAATGTTTTGGGATACTCTCAAGGAGTTTCTATAGCAACCAGATTTGTTGCCAGAGAAAAGATACAATGCAAGAATTTAATTCTCCTCTCAGGAAAAGTACCACAGGAATTAGCTACTAAAGATTTTGAATTTCTAACCGATACTAAATTCTCTTTTATTTACGGAACTCAAGATGAATACCTGAAAGCTGGAGTTGTAAAAGTAGAACACGAACGTTTAAAAGAATTGTTTCCAAAGAATTTAAACGTTATCACTTTTGATGGTGGCCATGAAGTTAGACCAGAAATTCTATCTAATATTGGTGAAAGCTAATCAAAAAAAAAGCCGCTAAATAGCGACTTTCTTTTATCTTACATCTCATCTTTACCCGTTTTAAGGTTGAATACCCGATGACGTAGATTTTGAATTTCTATTACGTACAGGATTGTCAAATCTGATAGAGGAAGCCTTTAATTCAGATATTGGGGTGGTATCTATTTTCGCAACTCCTGCTAATACTTTTGTATTAGTAGTATCATAGAACAATGCGAAATCATCTACTCCTATTTCTATAACAGAGGCACATGCAATGGTAAGATCTGTGATTCCTGCCATTATTGGATGCACTCGATTAGATGATTGCGGTATAACAGTATAACCACAATCCACCAATCCACCAGTATTCGTTAATACTGCTCCCATATTCAATAAGAACTGATTTTGTACATCTATAAAGAAATAGAAACTTGAATGTTCTCCAACAAAAATGATTCGTCCTCCTTCAGCAGCAAAAGCTTTAAAAGCATTTATCTCTGCAACGGTGTATTGAAGAGTTGGCATCACTAAAAATATCACCTTAACATCTGCAGGAATGTTAGTTAATGAACCAGCATTTGAGAAAACGCTAGTAACAGTAAGTCCTGTATTGGTAATTGTTTCCTCCATTTTACTCCATCCATCTTCGTCACATTCCCCGTTAGAGTAACAAGCTGCGCTGCGGCCCCTATCAATCCAAACAACATCACCAGCATTACGAGAACCTGTAGTGGTATAAGTAACCAAATTTTCTACAAATCTAATATTGTCTGGATCTTCCATTGCATTATCGTCAAACATATTGGCGTCATTAAATACTACAACATCTCTTCCTGGTACTTGAATGCTTTCACACCCTTTAATATCTACAGGCGTTCCTGAAGGAGTGCCTGGACACTCATCAATATCATTAGGAACTCCATCTCCATCATCATCTGTTGAAAGATCTTCGCAAGCATCACCAATTCCATCTTGGTCTGCATCTACCTGATCTGCGTTAGCAATATTCACGCAATTATCACAAACATCTCCCACACCATCTCCATCTGTATCTGTTTGGTCTGCATTTGCTTTCATTGGGCAATTATCCACATCATCTGCAATACCATCACAATCCATATCATTAGCACATTCTTCGGTTTCTTCACAACCTATTCTAAAGTGGTAATAAGTATTGGACTCGCCATTATACAAGTCTAATATTTCTGTATCTGTGATCACTAAAGTTTCTACAGGTACTTCAGGATCTGTATATACTCCTTCAAATCCTAACAATTTGATCTCAATATAATAGGTATCCTCATCAGAAGAATTTGGCAGCGCTATACACAAGGGTCTTGCAAAAGCGTCTTCCGTATCTTCATAAATTCCGGTCTCGTTTGTTAACATACCATTGGTAAGAGGTTCTCCTAATTTTGGATCTGCCAGATCTCCAGAGAATATCCAAGCTTCTACACTAAATCTTGCTGGGTAATGCCTTCCTGTTACATCACAGTAATTTCCAAATAAGCACAAGGTAATTACATCTACTTGAGAAAAATCAAAGAATAGGTATCCATACTCATCTGCCATTCGCTCATCATAACATAGAACTTCTACATCTATATACTTTTTTACACCCGCTCTAAGATCAATAGCAATTGGCAAGGCATCACTTACAAAATTGGCAAAATTGGCTGGACCATAATCATCATTTTCTCTGGGAGCGATCCAAAGAACATTATTATCTGTGTCCAAAACTGCAAAATATTCTAAAGTGTAATCTCCCGGCGGTAATTCTAGATCTGCAGATTCTTTTGTCATCCATCCTCCTTCATCATTGGCAATAACTGGAATTTCAATAAACTCTCCAGCATCACCATTTGCCATAGAAACCCATGCTCCCTCGCTGTCTTTTAACGCTACTCTAACTTTAGATGGTACATTATCCAGACATTCTGGAATATCTGCTAACTGGTTTTGTTTAGTTAAGCTTCGATTTGTATTGAAGTCTTTCAGCACAGCATCAAACGATATGGAAACAAGCTCTGAGTTTGTCTCACTATTTTGATCATTGACATCATCTTTACTACAATATGTAAAAAGTAAGATGATCATTGCCGCAAAGGCAATTAAAAATTTAAAATTTTTCATAATAATATATTGAATGGTTAGGAAAGTATAACTGCATTTATCATTAGATGATAAGCATTCAGAGAGCCGATAATAAAATGCGGGAGGCTTTGTAATTCAATAATTGGAGGGAAGAAATTTATAGGATAATCTGGAGGGAAGTTTAGCCTATTATAATTTTTATAAAGATATGAATGAAGATGAATTCATATCAATAGGGGTTTTCCATTATAAATAAGAAACATAAAATCGAAGACTAAAATTATGTTCTATGTTCAATACATAATTTTAGAATCTGTAAAATCTAAAGATTCAATAATCTGAAGCGAGCAAAACATTTTTATTTAAAATATTTATAAAAAAAAAGATCCCGACTTGCATCGGGATCTTTTAGTTAAACCTTAAAAGCAAGGTCTAATATGTAAAATGAATTACTTCACTTCTTCGAAGTCTACATCTTCAACGTCGTCGCTTGCGTTTCCAGCAGCTTCTCCGTTAGATTCAGCTCCCGGTGCACCTTGTTGCGCGCCACCTTGAGCTTCTGCTTGTGCTTTATACATCTCTTCAGATGCAGTTTTCCAAGCTTCATTAAGCTTATCTAAAGCTGGAGAAATTGTTTCCACTTCTTTAGTTTCATAAGCTTTCTTCAAATCTTCTAAAGCACTTTCAACTGGCTTCTTCTTATCTTCAGATATCTTATCACCAAATTCTTTTAATTGCTTCTCAGTTTGGAAGATCATAGCATCAGCTTCATTAAGCTTATCTACTTTTTCTTTCGTTTTCTTATCAGATTCAGCATTCGCTTCCGCTTCCTGCTTCATTTTTTGAATTTCTTCTTCTGTTAATCCTGAAGAAGCTTCAATTCTAATATCCTGAGTTTTATTGGTAGCTTTATCTGTAGCACTTACTTTAATAATACCGTTAGCATCAATATCAAAGGTTACTTCAATTTGAGGAGTACCTCTTTGAGCTGGTGGAATACCATCTAAGTGGAATCTACCAATAGTATTATTATCTGTAGCCATTGGGCGTTCCCCTTGCAATACATGAATCTCTACAGATGGTTGATTATCTGCTGCGGTAGAAAATACCTGAGATTTTTTGGTTGGAATAGTTGTGTTAGACTCAATTAATTTAGTCATAACTCCACCCATTGTTTCAATACCAAGAGAAAGAGGCGTTACATCTAGTAACAATACATCTTTTACATCTCCTGTTAATACACCCCCTTGAATAGCTGCTCCAATTGCAACAACCTCATCTGGGTTAACTCCTTTAGAAGGTTTCTTTCCGAAAAATGCTTCTACTTCTTCCTGAATTTTAGGAATACGAGTAGATCCACCTACCAAGATAACTTCATCTATATCACTCTTAGAAAGTCCTGCATCACTAAGTGCTTTTTGCACAGGATCCATAGAACGTTTTACAAGCTCATGAGCTAATTGCTCAAATTTAGATCTTGTAAGAGTCTCTACCAAGTGTTTTGGTCCGCTAGCGGTAGCCGTTACATATGGTAAGTTAATTTCTGTTTGTGTAGAAGAAGACAATTCAATCTTAGCTTTCTCTGCTGCTTCTTTTAAACGTTGAAGTGCCATAGGATCTTTTCTAAGATCTATGTCTTCCGCTTTTTGAAAACCATCTGCTAGGAAATCGATAATAACTTCATCAAAATCATCTCCACCTAAATGCGTATCTCCGTTTGTAGATAATACTTCAAAAACTCCATCTCCTAATTCAAGGATAGAAATATCAAAAGTACCACCACCAAGGTCATATACTGCAATTTTTTGATCGGTAGATTTTTTATCAAGACCATAAGCCAAAGCTGCTGCTGTAGGCTCATTTATAATTCTTCTAACTTTTAAACCAGAGATCTCTCCAGCTTCTTTTGTTGCCTGACGTTGAGCATCGTTGAAGTAAGCAGGTACAGTAATAACCGCTTCGGTTACTGTTTGTCCTAAATAATCTTCAGCTGTCTTCTTCATCTTTTGTAATACCATTGCAGATAATTCCTGCGGAGTATACAAACGTCCATCAATTTCTACTCTTGGAGTATCATTATCTCCTTTTACCACTTTGTAAGGTACACGTCCTGCTTCTTTTGAAGATTCTGTGAATTTGTTCCCCATAAATCGCTTTATAGAAGATATTGTTTTTGTTGGGTTTGTTACAGCCTGACGCTTTGCAGGATCTCCAACTTTAATTTCTCCACCCTCTACAAATGCTATTACAGAAGGAGTAGTTCTCTTACCTTCAGCATTAGGAATTACCGTTGGTTCGTTACCTTCCATTACGGCAACGCACGAGTTGGTAGTACCTAAGTCAATTCCAATTATTTTACTCATAACTTTATACGTTGATTATTATTATTGTTCTAATTTAACACTCAGTAATAGTCAATCATTATGCCAGCGGTTTCATTATGACAGGTTGTCATAAATTTCTTTACTAATGGCATTCCCTCTTTCCCTCCATATTCAATACGGGTAAGAGGTCGGGCTTTTCGCTTTATCTTTTAATTTTAAACTAAAAAATTAAAAGGATGCCGCTACAATCCCTAATGCAAAAAGACACTGCATATTTCTTAATAAGAATTCAGAAAAAATGAAGTCCTATATTAACAAATTCATATTTTTGTCTTCAAATATCGATTTAGAATGCGAAAAATAGAATGTATAAGCGTTTTTGATATGCTTAAGGTAGGCGTTGGCCCATCAAGTTCCCACACCCTTGGACCGTGGCGGGCTGCTCAACGTTGGATTGGAGAATTAAAGCAGAAGAAAACCTTTGATGATGTAGAAAGCATTCATGTAGATCTTTATGGTTCACTATCTTTAACAGGAACCGGACACGCTACAGATATTGCTGTAATGCTAGGCCTTTGCGGATTTGATCCAGTAAAAATGGATATAGAACTTATAGATCCTGAAATATTTAATATTAGAGCTACAAAATCTATTCTGCTTAACGGTGAAAATCCTATTAATTTTGATCCTAAGGAAAATATAAAATTCAATAGAAAATTTCTTCCTTTTCACCCAAATGGAATGACCTTTAGAGCTTGTTTAAAAAATGGAAAGAAAACCTTTTCTTCTTTCTATTCTATAGGTGGTGGTTTTGTAGTTAAAGAAGAACGTAAAAATGCTAAAAAGAAAATGGAGATCTTTGAAGATTTCCCTTTTCCAGTAGAAAAAGCAACAGAGCTTTTGGCCTATTGCAATTCTGAAAATAAAACAATTTCTGAGATCGTTCTGGAAAATGAAAAATCTCTAAGAACTGAAGAAGAAATAGATAATGGCCTGAAACAGGTATGGCAGGTAATGCTAGAATCTATGTATACAGGCTGTCATACCGAAGGAACTTTACCTGGCGGACTCAACGTACACAGACGCGCTTTTGATATTCATAAAAAACTTATTGGAGATTCAAAATATTCCACCCCACAAGAATGGCTGGAAAGCATCAGACTTACTGAAGTTAAATTTAGACAGATCCTTAAATGGGTAAGTTGTTTTGCTATTAGTGTAAATGAAGTAAACGCATCTTTAGGAAGAGTTGTTACTGCTCCTACTAATGGAAGTGCAGGTACCGTACCCGCAGTATTAATGTATTATATGGTAATTGAAAACCATGATGCTACTTTTGAAGATATAAAAAGATTTATGCTGGTAGCTGGAGAAATTGGAAGCCTTTTCAAAAAAGGAGCTACCATATCTGCCGCTATGGGTGGATGTCAGGCAGAAATTGGTGTTTCCTCTGCCATGGCCGCAGGAGCACTTACCGAAGTTATGGGCGGAACTCCTGCCCAAGTTTTAATGGCAAGCGAAATTGCTATGGAACATCATCTTGGTCTTACTTGTGACCCTATTGCTGGACTTGTGCAAATTCCATGTATAGAAAGAAATGCTATGGGTGCAATTAAAGCTATTAATGCAGCAGAAATTGCAATGGATAGCGATGCTACTAAAGCAAAGGTTCCGTTAGATAAAGTAATCGAGACCATGTGGGACACAGCAAAAGACATGAACTCTAAATACAAAGAAACTTCTGAAGGTGGTTTGGCGGTAAAGGTGAGTTTAAGCGACTGCTAAATAAATTTAAATATCTTTATAGAAATTAAGCCCAACCTAGGCTATAAAAATTTACATTGTCTTACGCCAACCTTAAACTTAAGATCAAACTTAAAAATCTGTTTCTTAACTACGGATTAATGTTGGGATCTTATTTCGTTTTTTTTATTGCCATTGGAATTCTTCATGCAATTTTTCCAAGCTTTGATATCAATCAATATCAACAAACCGATCTTAATACTCTTATAAAAGAAGCTCCTTTTAAATTTATGATCCTGGCTGTAATTTTAGCTCCTATAATGGAAGAAGGCATGTTTAGATCTATAGTAAAACCTTCAAAGAATGAACTCATTTTCTTTATCTGTACTTGGATAATCGTAATTGCAGCACCCTACATTCCAGAAGATATACACTGGGCGTTAAAATTTGGATTTTTAATACTACTAGCAGTACTTCTCTTTGTTTTTCTAAAAGAATTTATTCCAAATACTTGGCAAGTAAATATTTCATATTTTCTGAATAAATACCACATATATATCTGGCTCCTAACATCAGTGATCTTCGGAATGGTACATGTATATAATTATGTAGATGGATTTCAATTAAATTTTATACTCTTCATCATGATTTTTCCAAGAATTATTGCCGGATTCTTCTTTGGCAAGATAAAGATCGAAAATAAAGGACTTGGATGGTCTATGGCCATGCACGCCATGAACAATGCTACCGTATTATTCTTGCTATTCCCCAAATTGCTTTCTTAGTTTAACAAAGTCTTAGATATAGTAGAAGCACATATTTTGTAATTTCAAGACTCACCAAAAAATTGCAATAATGAAAGCTGTACAAGTACAGGAAAAAGGTGGAGACTTTGTGTTAGTAGACATGGAGAAACCATCTCCTAAAAAAAACGAAATTTTAATAAAAGTAGAAGCTTGCGGAATTTGTCATAGCGACGATTTTGTAAAGCAAGGAGCCTTTCCGGGAATAGAATTTCCTAGAGTGCCTGGCCATGAGGTTGTGGGTATTGTAGAAGAGGTTGGAGAAAATGTGAATAAATGGAAAGTAGGTCAACGTGTTGGAGTTGGATGGCACGGCGGACATTGTTTTGAATGTGAACCTTGTAGAAGAGGAGATTTTATAAGTTGTGAAAATGCAAAGATCAGCGGAATTTCTTATGATGGTGGTTATGCCGAATATATGTGCGCCCCTCAAGAAGCTATTGCCGCAATTCCAGAAGAATTATCTTCCGCAGATGCCGCACCTTTACTTTGCGCGGGAATAACCACTTTTAATGCCTTAAGAAATTCTGGGATTAAAGCCGGAGATGTAGTAGCCGTTCAGGGAATTGGTGGTCTAGGTCACCTTGCTATTCAGTATGCTTCCAAAATGGGAATGAGAACGGTAGCTATTTCTACCAGCGACGATAAAAAGAAACTAGCTGAAGAGTTAGGTGCTCATCACTTTATAAATACAGGAAATTCCGATCCTGCAGAAGAACTTCAAAAATTAGGAGGCGCAAAATTAATTTTGGCAACAGCACCTTACGCAAAAGCAATAACATCTGTAGTAGATGGTTTGGCTATAGATGGAAAATTATTAATGGTAGCAGCTACGGGGGAACCAATTCAGGTTTCGCCAATGCAATTATTAATGGGTAGAAAATCTGTTGCCGGATGGCCTAGCGGAACTGCTATAGATTCTGAAGATACTTTGAAATTTAGCGCTATGACGGCAACTAAACCTATGATAGAGGAATATCCTTTAGAAGAAGTAGAAAAAGCATATGATAGAATGATCAATAATAAAGCGAGATTTAGAGTGGTCTTAAAACCATAATCAAACTTAAAGATTTAAATACAGAAGGCAGTAAATTTAATTATTTGCAGCCTTCTTTTTTTCTGGTGTCTACAATATGGATTATTTTCCATTCACCTTCTGTTTTATATAACTGAAAAGAATTTACTCCGCAATGACTCAAAATATCATTTACGTAAAAAGAATATGGAGTAATTACACTAGCTAATGCTCCATTCATTCTTATATCAAAAGAGATTAATCTTTCTTCAAATTTTGTAGTGCTCGGTATAGAAACTATAGATTTCAAAAATTTAGAATATTCTTCCGATTCTAATTCTGAATTTCCAGAACTATCTACTGCTATAGATTGCATATAAATTGAAGGAACTACCATAGCTCGTAGCTTGATTGAATCCTGCTCATGAAAAGCCTGAAAAAATTCCTGAATGGTTTCTTTCACTTCTGTTTCAGCTTTATTTTCTTGAGCAGCCAATGAACTAATGGATATCAAAATCAAAAGGCATGAGCTTAAAATCTTCATTTTTTAAGTGTTTGAATGTGGTGTTCTAATTTAGTACTTTTACTCCACTTAAAAACTCACAAATGTCAGTTGCAAAAAAACAATACAAGCGCATCACCACCAAATCTTTGGTAGAGATGAAAAAAAACGGAGAAAAAATAGCGATGTTAACGGCTTATGATTACACCATGGCCAAGATCGTAGACAGCTCTGGAATAGACGTGATTCTCGTTGGTGATTCTGCCAGTAATGTGATGGCCGGACACGAAACTACGCTTCCAATAACATTAGACCAGATGATCTATCATGCAGCTAGTGTTGTGAGAGGAATTGAAAGGTCTTTGGTGGTGGTGGATCTTCCCTTTGGAAGTTACCAAAGTGATCCAAAAGAAGCTTTGCGTTCTTCTATTAGAATTATGAAAGAAAGCGGCGGACATGCTGTGAAACTTGAAGGAGGAAAAGAGGTTAAAGATTCTATAAAAAGAATTCTGAATGCAGGAATTCCGGTGATGGGACATCTAGGATTAACGCCGCAATCTATCTACAAATTCGGAACGTATACCGTAAGAGCCAAAGAAGATGAAGAAGCAGAAAAATTGAAAGCAGATGCTTTAATGCTAGAAAAACTAGGTTGTTTTGCAATGGTATTGGAAAAAGTACCTGCAAAGCTGGCTAAAGAAGTGGCAGAAAGTGTTTCTATTCCAGTAATAGGAATTGGGGCAGGAAATGGCGTTGATGGTCAGGTTTTAGTAGTTCATGACATGATTGGAATGACGCATGAATTCAACCCTAGATTTTTGAGAAGGTATCTTGATCTTTATTCAGAAATGACCAATGCTTTTGAAAATTATAGAAGTGATGTGAAATCTGGTGATTTCCCTAATGATCAGGAACAATATTAAGCGCTTAAATTCAGAATTTGAAATCAGATAAAATTCTATCTACACCAAAGAATCTTCAAGTATTACATGAAGACAATCATATTATTATAGTAAATAAACGCCCTGGAGATATCGTTCAGGGCGATAAAACAGGTGATACACCATTAAGCGAAGTTGTTAAAGAATTCATCAAAAGAAAATATAATAAGCCCGGTGCGGTTTATCTTGGGGTAGTGCATAGATTAGATCGCCCAACCAGCGGAATTGTAATGTTTGCTAAAACTTCAAAAGCATTACCTCGTCTAAACAAGTTATTTAAAGATAAAGAAGCTAAAAAAACGTATTGGGCAGTTGTAAAAAATATGCCTCCACAAGAGCAAGGAACTTTGGTACATTACATGAAACGTAACCAAAAACAGAATAAATCCTTTGCTCACATTAAAGAGGTTCCGGAAAGTAAAAAGGCGATTCTTGATTATAAGATTCTTCAGAAATTAGATAATTATTACCTTCTAGAAATAGATCTTCATACCGGGAGACATCATCAAATTAGAAGTCAGTTATCATCCATTGGTTGTCCAATAAAAGGCGATCTAAAATATGGATTTGATAGAAGTAATAAAGACGCAAGCATACATCTTCACGCTAGAAAGCTCACTTTTGAGCATCCTGTTAAAAATATACCAATAGAAGTTATAGCACCAACTCCTAGTGATCCTATTTGGAATGCGATCAATATTTTATAATTTGCTTAACGTATAAAATAGTATTTTTAAGCAAAAATATACAAGATCATGAAATGGCAAGGTAGAAGACAAAGTTCGAATGTTGAAGACCGAAGAGGTAGCTCTAGTAAAGGTAAATTAATTGCCGGAGGAGGAGTTATAGGACTTATTATATTAGCTATTCAGTTATTTTCTGGCGGAGATACCTCAGATATCTTAAATCAGATCGAGAGTCAATCTTCTGCTCCAACAGAGCAAAGAGAACTTACCGCAGAAGAAAAAGAATCTGGAAAATTTATTAATGCAGTTGTGGTAGATACAGAAGATATCTGGAATAAGATCTTTGCAGATATGGGATCTGATTACAGTGAACCTGGAGTAGTTCTTTTTACTGATGCTGTACAGACAGCTTGCGGTGGTGCTTCTGCGGCTACAGGACCATTTTATTGCCCTTCAGATCAAAAAGTTTATATGGATCTTGCCTTTTTTGACGAATTGAAAAATAGATTTGGAGCCAAAGGTGGAGATTTTGCCATTGCATATGTTATAGCTCATGAAGTGGGACATCATGTACAAACCTTGGTTGGAACTTCCAGACAAGTAAGACAATTACAACAGGGTAAAAGTCAGGCAGAAGCCAATGAATTTTCTGTAGCCTTAGAACTTCAAGCAGATTTCTACGCTGGAGTTTGGGCTCATTATAATAAAAAATACTTAGAAGAAGGTGATATTGAAGAAGCTATGAGCGCAGCAAATGCCGTTGGAGATGATGCTATTCAAAAACGTACTCAAGGTAGAGTTGTTCCCGATGCTTTTACCCATGGAACTTCAAAACAACGTATGGATTGGTTTATGAAAGGATATAGAAGTGGAGATGTTAACCAAGGTGATACTTTTGGCGCATTAGGCTTATCAAGATAGACGTCAAATAATAATATTAAAAAAGCCTCTAGTTAAAAACTAGAGGCTTTTTATTTAGTGAAAGATTATTTAAAGCGATTTTTTCTTTGCGATTTCACCTAATGCTAAGTTGTCTTTGCTCCCAATGTGAGTATGTTTCTTACCCATTGCAGGCTTGTAAGTTCCATCTTGAACTTGCCCTCCAATTTCTTTATAGGCGTCTCTAAAAGTTCCTCCATTAATCACCAAATCGTTTATACTATCTACAGTAAATAAATACTTATATTTTTCATCCTGCATATTGATATCTTTCACTTTGATCAAAGCGATAGAATAGATAAAAATATCTAAGATCTCTTTTATATTTTCAACCGCGTAGATGCTATTCTCTTTTATAAGCTGAAAATCTCTATGATATCCACTTGGCAGGTTATTAGTGATCAAGATCATTTCATTTGCAATAGCTTGCAGCTTATTACATTTTCCTCTAATCAGCTCAAAAACATCCGGATTCTTCTTATGCGGCATAATGCTAGAACCGGTGGTAAGCTCATCGGGAAAGGTAATAAAGTCAAAATTCTGACTCATATATAAGCAGATATCCATAGCAAATCTAGAAAGCGTATTAGCCACCGATGCTATATTAGAAGTAACCGTACGTTCACATTTACCTCTGCTCATCTGTGCCGCTACCACGTTATATTTTAAAGTTTTGAAACCTAATTCTTTGGTGGTGAATTCTCTGTCTATTGGAAAAGAAGAACCATACCCAGCAGCAGATCCTAAAGGATTTTGGTCTACAATCTTTAAACCTGCTTGTAAAAGATATAGATCATCTATCAACAATTCTGCATAGGCTGAAAACCATAACCCAAAGGATGAAGGCATCGCTACCTGTAAATGTGTATATCCCGGAAGTAATTTTTCTTGATGCTTTTCAGCAAGACCAAGGAGCACATCTATCAATTCTTCGGTTTTAGCATGAATGCTTTTTAAATTCTCTTTAAAATAGAGCTGCATCGCAACTAAAACCTGATCGTTTCTAGAACGAGCCGTGTGTATCTTCTTTCCGGTATCTCCAAGAACTTTTGTCAATTCAAACTCGATCTTAGAATGAACATCTTCAAAATCTGCTTCTATCTTAAATTCGCCATTTTCAAGCTGAACTAATAGTTTATCTAATTCTACAACAATATTATCAACCTCATCGGCTGCAAGAATTCCAACCTTCCCTAGCATTTTAGCATGTGCTTTAGAAGCGATCATATCGTATTCTGCCAAGAACATATCCAATTCCCTGTCGTTTCCAACGGTGAATTTTTCAATTCTTTTATCTATAGAAATACCTTTATCCCAAAGTTTCATAATGTAATTTTTGATCTCGTTTCAGCTAAAAAATTTAAACTTCAGCTGAACGATATTAATTATTTTAAAGCTTTTTCAAGCAGTTGAATATATTTTTCGATGCCAACTTCAATCTCATTCAGATAAATAAATTCATCTGCAGAGTGAGATCTTAAAGAATCTCCCGGGCCTAACTTTAGAGAAGGGCAACTTAGCATTGCTTGGTCTGATAATGTTGGAGAGCCGTAAGTATCCATTCCTAATTCTAGACCTGCTTTTACCAACGCATGATCTTTTGGAATTGAGGATGAATTTAAACGCAAAGATCTTGGCTTAATAGAATCTACTGGAGCTTCCCTTTTAAGGATCTCGGCAACTTCAGCATTGCTGTAGCTATCATTTACCCTTACATCAATTACCAGATCTACATTCGCCGGCACCACATTATGCTGTACTCCGGCATTTATTTGAGTGACCGTTAGTTTTACTGCTCCCAGACTTTCAGAAATTTTTCCAAAAGAAAAATTCTCAAACCAGCTAAGCACTGAAGCCGTTTTATAAATAGCATTATTGTCATTTGGATGTGCGGCGTGAGACGGTGTTCCTTTTACCACCGCATCAAAAACAACCAAACCTTTTTCTGAAATTGCCATTTCCATCAAGGTTGGTTCTCCAACAATAGCAACATCGATCTTAGGAAGAATTGGTATTAAGCTCGCAATTCCATTTTCACCATTGATCTCTTCTTCTCCAGTCCCTGCAAAAATCAAATTATAAGTTAGATCTGTAGCATTATAGAAATAGGTGAAAGTTGCAAGTAAAGAAACTAAGCACCCACCAGCATCGTTACTCCCCAATCCAAATAATTTCCCTTCTGAAACCTCAGCTTTAAAAGGATCTTTGGTATATGCCGAATTTGGTTTAACTGTATCGTGATGAGAATTTAAAAGCAATGTAGGTTTTGCAGTATCAAAATGTTTATTTACTGCCCAAACATTATTAAGATCTCTGTTATAAGAAATCTCATTTTTCTGCATCCATGCTTCCAAAAGTTGTGCAGTTCCTTGTTCCTCTCTCGAAAAAGATGGAGTTTGAATGAGATCCTTCAGCAAATTTATAGCTTGTTCCTGCAGCTCCTTAATATTCATTATTTAATGATTTTTGTATGAATTGCACTCTTTTTTAAAAGTCCGGCATCTCCCAAACTAACTTGAGACACTCCGTTATTTAAAGCCTGAAAACAATTATGAAGCTTAGGAAGCATTCCATCGCTAATCACTTTATTTTCCAAAAGCTCCTGATATTTTTTCTGATCTAAAATTTCTATTACAGAATCGTTATTAGTAGCATCTGCCAGCACTCCTTTTTTCTCAAAACAGTACAATAATTCTGTTTCGCAAATTTTAGCCATGGCTGTAGCGATATATGCAGCAACAGAATCTCCATTTGTATTCAACAACTGACCTTCATTATCATAAGAAATAGCAGAGAAAATCGGAGTAATGCCTTGATTTAATAATGAATTGATAAATGAGGTATTAATTGAAACCACATCTCCGACGAACCCAAAATCGATCTCCTTTACCGGTCTCTTTTTAGAAATAATACTCTTTCCATCTGCACCACAAAGCCCAATGGCATTAATATCTAAAACCTGCAGTTTTGCGACGATCTGCTTATTTATTAATCCGGCATACACCATAGTGATCACTTGCATAGAATTCTTATCGGTGATCCTTCTGCCATCTACCATTTTGGTTTCGAATCCAAGTTTTGATGCTATTTCCGTTGCCAAATTTCCTCCACCATGAACCAAGATCTTAGGCCCTTGTAATGATGAAAAATCCTTCAGAAAAACAGAAAGAGATTCTTCATTTTCAATGAGCTTCCCTCCTATTTTTACAACTTTTAAAACTTGATCATTCATGCTGAGTTATCTTGATAATTATGATTTAAGTAAATTCTTTAAAACAGCTTGTGCAGCAAAAGTTCTGTTATTGGCCTGATGAATCACTTTTGAATTTTCACTATCTAAAACCTCATCTGCAATTACCACATTTCTCCTCACCGGCAAACAATGCATGACAGAAGCATTATTGGTTACTTTCAACTTTTCAAGATCGAACATCCAGGTTTCATCGGAATTAAGAATCTGTCCGTAATTATCGTAACTGCTCCAGTTCTTTACATATACAAAATCGGCATCTTTTAAAGCTTCTTTTTGATCGTGAACTACAGGAGTATCGCCGGTAATTCTTTTATCAAGATCATAACCTTCAGGATTGGTAATTACAAAATCTACATCCAGCCTTTTCATTACATCAGCAAAAGAATTTGGAACAGATTGCGGCAAAGCTCTTGGATGCAGCGCCCACGTAAGTACAACTTTAGGTTTTTCTGTCTTTTTGAGCTCCATCACAGTAATAGCATCGGTTAATGCTTGTAACGGATGACCGGTAGCGCTTTCTAAGTTAACCACAGGCACAGAGGCATACTTTTTAAAACTATTGATAACTTGTTCAGCCTCATCTTTATTCTTGTCTTTAAGACCTGGAAAAGCTCTTACTGCAATAATATCGCAATATTGAGAAAGTACGGCTGCCGCTTCTTTAATATGCTCTGCTTTATCTGAATTCATAACAGCTCCGTCCTCAAACTCCAACGCCCAACCATCGGTGCCGGCGTTCATCACCATCACTTCCATTCCTAATAATTTCGCAGCTTTTTCTGTACTCAATCTGGTTCTTAAACTTGCATTAAAGAATAACATTCCTAAGGTCTTTCCTTTTCCAAGTTGTGCCTGATCATTATTCTTTTTAAGTTGAATTGCCTCCGCTATCAAAGCTGGCAAATCTTCTATATCATTTAGATCTATATAATTCTTCATGCTTATATGGTTTCTTTAGATCTCTTAAGTTCTGCTTTAAGAGCATCAAAGAATAGATTAATATGTTCTTTTTTAATATTTAGTGGAGGTAATATTCTCAATAATTTTTTATTTGAAGCGGCTCCAGTAAAAACTTTGTGCTTGAATAATAGGTCTTTTCTTAAGTGAGCAACTTCAAAATCGAATTCTAATCCTAGCATTAGACCTCTTCCTTTTATTTGGACGATCTCTGGAATTTCTGCAGCCTTTTCCTTGAACATCAATTCAAGTTCTTTGGCATTATTCATCAAATTCTCCTTCATTAGAACATCCAAGACTGCTATTCCTGCAGCACATGCTAAATGGTTTCCTCCAAATGTAGTTCCTAACATTCCAGATTTAGCTTCAATAGATTTATCTATCAAGATCCCTCCAATTGGAAATCCATTTCCCATTCCTTTTGCTATAGAGATTATTCCTGGGCGAATGTCATGTTTTTGAAAAGCGAAAAAATCACCAGTTCTACCATATCCAGACTGAACTTCATCTGCTATTAGCACAGCTCCATATTTCTCACAAGCTTGAGAAGCCTTCTTATAAAATTCTGAAGTAGCTTCATCTAAACCACCAACTCCTTGAATTACTTCAAAGATCACTGCAGCCGTGTCTCCCTTTTTCAATTCATTTTCTAAAGCTTCCGTATCATCAAAAGCCAATCTTACTACATTGTGATCTTTATTGAAAGGTGCTTTAATACTTTCATTATCGGTAACCGCAACCACTCCGGAAGTTCTTCCGTGGAAAGCTTTTTCAAAATAAATGATCTTACTTTTTCCTGTGTGGAAAGAAGCTAGTTTCAACGCGTTTTCGTTAGCTTCTGCACCAGAATTGCATAAAAACAACGCATAATCCTCCAATTTTGAAGCTTTTTGCAATTTATCTGCTAATTCCTGTTGCATTGGATTTTTAATAGAATTGGAATAAAACCCCAATTTTGCAACCTGCTCGCTAATTGCCTTAATGTATGTTGGATGTGCATGCCCAATAGAGATCACGGCATGACCACCATAAAGATCTAAATATTTTGTTCCATCTGCCTCATAGACAAATACGCCCTCCCCTTTTACAGGAGTGATATCGTAGAGCGGATAAACGTCAAATAATTCCATTTTCAAGTTTGTATTTTGAATCTAATTCTAAAAATAATTTGCCTTTAACTGTAGCCCAAGACTTTCTTCCAGACCAAACATCAAATTCATGTTCTGCACAGCCTGTCCGGAAGCTCCTTTCAACAAATTGTCTATAACACTCGTTACTAAAAGCTTATTATTGAATTTCTGCAATCTTACAAAACACTTGTTGGTATTCACCACTTGCTTTAAATGTAATTCTTCTTCAACCAAATGAGTAAACACTGCATCTTTGTAAAAATCAGAATACATAGCTATTGCATCTTCTAAACTTCCAGAATAATTGGTATAAGCCGTAGCGTGAATTCCTCTAGAAAAATTTCCTCTATTGGGAATAAAATTTACCTCGGCAGCATGATCTGGTTGTAAAAATTTAATGCTTTGTCCTATTTCATTTAAATGCTGATGTTCAAAAGCTTTGTAACTGGAAAAGTTATTATCTCTCCAAGCAAAATGGGTTGAGTCTGATAAGGAAGTACCAGCACCAGTGGCTCCGGTTACTGCATTTACGTGAACTTCATCTTTAAGTAATCCATTAGCGGCTAAAGGCAAAATTGCTAAACTTATAGCGGTTGCAAAACATCCCGGATTAGCAATATAATTCGCGTTTTTAATAGCTTCTTTATTCATTTCCGGAAGGCCGTAAACAAAGGAATGATCTTCAGAATTCATTCTAAAATCGGTACTTAGATCTATGATCTTAGTAGTTTCCGAAAATCTATGTTCTTCTAAGATTTTCTTAGAATTTCCATGCCCAAGACATATGAATACTACATCTATTTCTAAATTGATATGATCCCCAAATTTAAGATCGGTATCTCCCAAAAGATCCTGATGAATTGAGGAAACCATTTTCCCGGCTTGAGATGTGCTATAGATAAAGTCTAGAATCACTTCCGGATGTCTTAATAAGATCCTTACCAATTCTCCGGCGGTATATCCCGCTCCACCTATAATTCCTGCTTGAATCATTATTGTTGTTTTACATATTCATAGATCTTCCCGGCATTCGACAAGATTTTTATAAATCCTTTGGCATCATCTGCTGTCCAGGCTTTATTCTCTTCTCCATATTTCCCAAAATTACTATTCATAAGATCGAATGGAGATTCTATTCCGTCTAAAGCAAATCTGTACGGATGCAGCGTTAAAAACACTCTTCCGGTAACCTGGGCTTGAGAATTCTTAAGAAAGGCTTCAAAATCTCGCATTACAGGATCTAAATATTGCCCTTCATGCAAATGAGTTCCATACCAGTTAGCGATATAATCTTTATGCTGAAGTTGCCATTTACTCAACGTATGCTTTTCCAATAAATGATGAGATTTAATGGTGATTAGTGCCGCAGCAGCTTCAAAACCAACTCTTCCTTTAATTCCAATAATGGTATCTCCCACATGAATATCTCTACCAATAGCATATTTTGAAGCGATGTTCTCCAAAATTTCAATATTCTTCTCCGGAGAATTTTCATCATCATTTACTGCGGTAAGTTCTCCTTTGGTAAAAGTTAAGGAAATTTGCTTAGACTCCTTTTCTACTAATGGAGAAGGATAAGCACTTTCCGGCAATGGAGATGAAGAAGTTAAAGTTTCCGATCCTCCAACACTTGTTCCCCAAAGACCTTTATTTACAGAGTATTTTGCTTTTTCCCAGTTCATATCTAATCCGTTTTCTTGCAGATATGCTATTTCTTCTTGTCTGGTAAGTTGCTTATCTCTAATAGGAGTAATAATGTTGATTCCAGGTGCCAAGATCTGAAAGATCATATCGAACCTTACCTGATCATTCCCAGCGCCTGTACTACCATGAGCAATATATTCTGCTCCAATTTCTTTAGCATAATTCACGATCTCTATAGCTTGAACAATTCGCTCTGCACTTACAGATAATGGGTAAGTATCATTTTTAAGAACATTTCCGAAAATGAGATACTTTACTACCTTATTGTAAAAGTTAGAAACCGCATCTATATTCTTGTAGGTTTTTGCTCCTATCTGTTTAGCGTTGTTTCCAATCTTTTCGATTTCTTCTTTGGTAAATCCACCGGTGTTTACACTTACTGCATGTACTTCAAAATTTTCTTCTTTTGAAAGATATTTTGCACAGTAAGAAGTGTCCAATCCGCCGCTATATGCTATTACTATTTTTTTCATGCTTAATATTTTATAACTGAAACTCCTTGCAATACTACAAGAGTTAAACGTTTTCTTTATTAGTTTTATAAAAAAGGGTTTGCTTTATGCTTTTCAATCTTTTGAAAGCTTTCTCATTCAATTTCTCTTTTTTCTCTAGATTTTTCTTCTTTGCGGGATCATATAACATTCCTGTACACAAACACATTTTTCGTTCGGTACGTGTAAGGATGTCATAATTTTTGCAGGTTTGACAACCGTTCCAAAAACTTTCATCTTCGGTTAATTCAGAAAAAGTTACGGGTTGGTATCCAAGATCGTAATTGATCTTCATTACTGCCAATCCGGTTGTAATACCAAAGATCTTAGCATTCGGATACTTACTTCTGGAGTGTGAGAAAATTGCTTTTTTGATATCTTTTGCCAGTCCTAAATTTCTATAATCAGGATGAACGATAAGCCCCGAATTAGCCACAAATTTCTCGTGACTCCAAATTTCTATATAACAGAAACCTGCAAATTTATCACCCTGAAGAGCGATAATGGCGTTGCCATTTTCCATCTTTTTCAGGATATATTCAGGGGATCTTCTTGCAATACCGGTTCCTCGGACCTTAGCCGATTCTGCCATGGTGTCGCATATAACCTCAGCATATTTAGCATGAGATAGATTAGCAATAGTAATCTTCATCTAATAAAAGATTAAAGTTGAAAAATTTAAATAAGATTGATTTGAATTGGAGAACCGGACTCACCTTAGTTCCATAGAATATAGACGCACACTAGGTGCGGCGGATGAAGCGTGGACGCCTTAAAATGATCTCGGTAAATAAACCGAAATTAGAATTTAATAAAATGTGGGAAAAGTGTTTCAAAATGGTAAAAATTCAAATAATAATAAATCAAAAAATCGAGATGCAGCTATGCCTAGCGGCGAGACTGCCTTAAGCGTAAACTAGATTTTATTATTTGAGTAGTTGAAATCACAGTGTAAATGTACATTAATTTTTTAATTACAATTAAAAAACTAAATTAAAATTGAATAATCTGTATTGTTAGAAGCTCAGACTCAGTTGTACATGGCATCATTCACAGTTAACCTTATATCTGTGGAATGGTATTAAAATAAAAGTAACTGTGGAGAATTTACGAAAACAACTTTAAAGCAGTAAATTTTTGTTTAAATATGCATGTTACTATAACAAGGCATATCTAAACAAAAAATTTCTATAAAAATTATTTTTTTCGTTTTAGAGAATATAAGTCCTTACGGCGATCTTTCATATTTCTAACGCTTCCAAAATTATGAAGTTCTTTTAAAAGATCCAGATCTACATCTACCAACAAAGTGCTTTCTGTATTTGGTGTAGCTTCTGCTTTAATACCGTTCACAGGAAATGCAAAATCTGAAGGTGTGAATACTGCACTTTGAGAATATTGAATATCCATGTTATTAACTTTAGGTAAATTTCCTACAGAACCTGCAACAGCTACATAACACTCATTTTCTACCGCTCTAGCTTGGGCGCAGATCTTCACTCGAGAATATCCATTTTGTGTATCTGTCATAAATGGTACGAATAGAATATTCATTCCTTCTTCTGCTAATAAGCGCGGTAATTCCGGAAATTCTACGTCGTAACAGATCAGTACTCCAATTTTACCACAATCTGTATCAAAAGTTTCTAACTTTGTTCCACCTTTCATACCCCATGCAGATTCTTCTGCAGGCGTTATATGAAGTTTTTCATAGCGCTCTACACTTCCATCTCTTCGGCATAAGAATCCAACATTATGCATATGTTCCCCAACCGCTTGCGGCATGCTTCCGGTAATAATATTGATGTTATAATTTATGGCAAACTCTCTGAACGTTTCCAGCAACCTATCTGTATAAGAAGAAAGTCCTCGAATGGCTTCGGCTTCATTTAAGTGATTGAATTGCGCCATTAAAGGAGCATTGAATAATTCCGGAAATAGAATAAAATCACTTTGATAATCGCTTACAGCATCTACAAAAAATTCTATTTGCTCTACTAAAGAATCATAATCTTTAAATAATCTCATTTGCCACTGCACCAAACCTAACCTTACTACTTTTTTCTTGGTGTCAATTAATTTTTCCGGCTTGGTATAATAGATATTATGCCATTCCATAAGAGTGGCATATTCTAAACTTTCATGATCTCCAGGTAAATACCCTTTCAATACTTTCTTAACATGAAAATCATTTGATAGTTGAAAAGACAGCACCGGATCATGAATTTCCTTTAGCTTCACTTTATCTATATATTTCTTAGGTGTAAGCTCCTCTGAATATTCTTTGTAATTTGGAATTCTCCCTCCAAAAATTATAGATTTTAAGTTCAATTGTTCACAAAGCTCTTTACGTGCTTCATACAATCTTCTTCCTAATCTCATCCCTCTATAGTCTGGATGAATAAATACATCTATACCATAAAGTACATCTCCACTCATAGAATGAGCTGCAAAATTTTCACCGCCAATAATATCTATGTATTTATGATTTTCATCAATTTTATCATAATCTACAATTATAGACAATGCACAACCTGCTATTTTACCATCTATAATAATGCAAAACTGCCCATCAGGGAATTTGCTTACCAAGGTTTTAATATCGGCTTTGCTCCAATATGCGGAATCTAAAGAACTATAGACTTCCACCATAGATTTTTTAAATTCTTCGTAATCTTTTACACGTAAATTCCTTAATTCTACTTTGGCTGAATCTAACACAACTATACTTTTTATTTATTAGCGAAGATACTCTAGAAATAAAATATTTGAACAATTTTTTTTAGATCTGAGATCCTATATTTTTTTTGTCAATTAAAAGGAGAAAATTCAAGGTATTGAATGCTTTAAACTTTTACCAATTGATGTTTAAAGGCATATAGAACTAGACCTACCCTACTTTTTAACGAGAGTTTATGGAATAATGATTCTCTATAACCATCTATGGTCTTCGGACTTAAATTCATCTGTTCTGCCACCTGCTTATAGGTCAATTCTGTACAGGCTAATTTTATAAAATCTAATTCTCTAGCTGTAATATCTTTGATAGCATTCGGGGTAGCTTGATGGAGTCTAATCCTTTCCGGTTCTCCTGTAAAATAATAACCACTTTCCAACACGGTTTCTAAGGCATAAAGAAATTCTTCCGGATCTATATCTTTTAAAAGATACCCCCTACACCCATAGTTTACCATTGAAAGTATCGTATACTCATCATCTTCCATAGTTAAGGTCAAAACTTTTTGATCTGGATGATGTTGATTTAACCACTGCATGGTTTCCAAGCCAGAGAGAACTGGCATTTTAATATCTAATAGAACCAGATCTGGTCTTTTCTTATTAGCTTCAAAATAAGCAACCAACTCGCTGCCATTTTTAAACACTTCTACCACTTCATAATTCTGATAAGAATTCACAAGACCTTTTAAAGATTGTGCAAAGAGAACATGATCATCTACTATTATAACCTTTTTATTCAAATTCATGGATCTCTGTGGGATATATTAAGGTAACTATGGTTCCATTATTTATAGAAGATTCTATATCTAGATCTGAATTTATTAGTTTGGCTCTACTCTCCAAATTAAACATTCCAGAACCTCGATTGATCTTATTCATATTAAAACCTACTCCGTTATCTTTTACAATAATCTTTAACGATTCTCTACTATAATCAAAAGTGACTTCTAATTTAGATGCTTTGGAATGTTTAATAACATTTGAAAATAATTCCTGAAGGATTCTATATAAGATAATGGTGTCTTTTTGATCTAAATCAAATCCATCCCCCTGCAATCTAAAAACTGGTTCTATTACCTGTAATCTCTCAAATCTGGACAATTCGTTTTTTACAGACTCTTCCAATCCACTAAATTGAATCACTTCAGAATTTAAAGATTTAGATAATGATCTAACTTCCTGAAGAGAACTGGCTACCACCTCTTTAATATCTGATACGGCCATGGTAGATTTATTATCTATACTTTTAGAAAGTATATTTAGCTGCATACTCGCTACCGAAAGTAATTGGCCAATATTATCGTGTAATTCCCAACCTACATTTTTTAATGTTTGCTCCTGAATTTCCAATTTAGACTTGACGATCTCATCTTCAAATCTTTTTTCAGCTTCATATTTTTCTAACAATAGCTTATTCTTTCTCTTCTGATAAGTGATAAAGAATACAATAGTAAATGTGGTAAGTAATAAAATTACTACAACAAAATAGATTATTAATAAGAACTCTTCTTTAGCTAACATTAGGGTGAAACTATCAATCTGAGCATAAATTTAACTAAAAACCTGATACGAGTTAATATAACTATGTTTCATTTCCTCTACATAGCTAATACTGTAGTGCTTTTCTTACAAATATTACATAAATTAGATATCGTCTCATCATTTAGGGGAAAAATACCCTTGATTTAGCTGTAGGTTTCAAATACATTTACTTAGTCATTTTAGTTAGCTAAAATGTTTTGGGGCAAAAAAGTGCTGTGAAGGTGTAGATATTAATAGGTAGGGCTGTTAATATTGGAATTACTGGAACAGCACTTTTTTATTGATACCCATTAGAACTCTTTCTAATGGAACAAAGATTTCACTTTCCAGATCGCGCACATATTAAAAAGCCAAGGGAGAAAGTGCAATACATAAAAATATTGCAAAACCTCAAAACAGAACTGTAGAACAAGAGAAACTCTTTATTTTCCCAACTAAAGTATGTGTTATAAATGTAAATAGGTGTTACACATAAGTTCCAAACTACGGTCCCAATGGCAATATAAAAAAGCAAATCTTTAGTAAAATATAGAATATCATCGTTGTTAAGCAGCTTCAAAAAATAAGTGCCCACACATGCCAAAAGCAATAAATTACCCAAAAATATATTAGGAATAAGATATTCTACAAATAAATTTCCTGAAAACAGAATTACAGCTAAAGCAATTATAGCATATAAAAACATTGCAAGCCTAAACCACTTTCTGAGCAAAAAAGTTTTGAAAGAACTAACAAATACCGAACAATACACTAGATACGTAATTGGTTTTAAAAGATTATACAACCATTCATTTCTTACAAGTACAGAATTTCTTAACCAGGGAAAGGTTTTATAATTATCAAAATAATTCCAAATAGTATAAAACCCAGCAGTGTCTACGAAAAAAACAAACCATAAAAACCAGACAAAAATTCTATTTTTTTGTGGAGCAGTTCTGATTTTTTAAAGATAATAACTACCACAAATAGCAGCCATTAGCTCTAATATCGCCCCAGAATATAATTTATTTTCTAATATATATTCTAGCACTTCATAAGACTTAATAAGTTATTCTATGTTTAATTTTGCACCTAGACTTAGGTTACTCAGGTTTCTTCCATATACCAATCTTTTTAAAAGGGGTAACACACACCACAAATCCAACTGCAAAAGCAGAATACATAAATATGTTGCAGTATCTCAAGATTGCTGCGTATAATAATATAAACTCCTCATTCTCCGTATTAAAATAATCATCGTAAATATAAATTGGAGTAACACAAAGATTCCAAATAACTACTCCAATAGCTATATAAAACAATAGATCTTTAGAAAAATAAAGAATTTTATCGCTTTTTAACAGCTGTTGGAAATACACCGCTATACTACTCAAAAGCAGCATTGTTCCCAGAAAAATATTTATGATAATATATTCCTTAAAAACATCTCCGATAAATAAGATTTCTATTACTCCAAATATCAAATAAAATAATGTTGCAGCCTTTAATACACATTTCATCTTTGAAGCAATTAAAGAATCAATAAACATTAAACTTTGAACTAAATAAGAAATAACAATTAAACAGTTAAAATACCATTCATTGCGAGCAAAGGGAGAATCTTGTAACCATGGAAAGGTTTGGTAATTATCAAAATAATTCCAAACTGCATATAATCCAACAATATCTGCAATTAGCACAAACCATAAATACCAAGCAAAAAACTTGAATCTGAATGCTGTATTTTTGCTTTTAGTAATATAATAACTGCCCGCAAGAGCAGCTAATAATTCAAAAATATGGGTTATATATATATTATATTTTAAATAGTAATCTAAAGTATCCATTTAATGAATATTAGTACATAGTTGGAGGCCACTTTCCAGTACCGTTATTTAATGGATCTATTTCTTCGTTATCTACATCTTCAAATTCTATAGAATCATCAATTTTCACTCTCTTTGTTGGTGAGAAGAATACCGTAGCTAAACTTGGTTCTGTATCTGTTGCCTCGTAAGCACCAAACCATACATTTATACCTGGTGTATCTACACCTTGCATTTCAGATTTCTTTTTAACATCATCTAAATAAGCTTGCAATTCTTCTACAGTAAAATAAAATTGACATGTATCTTCATGTGTAGTACCCCCAGTGGTAACCAGAGATCTAGTTTCCCACCATTTCTTTTGCAACTTTTTAGCCTTTGCCACAGTAATTTTTCTACTCATATCATTAATGATTTTAAAAATTAATAATCTTAAAATTTAAATATTTTGTTAAAATTAGAAAATTATTTAAGTATATAGAATATAAAATGATAAAAGGGGAAAAACACCCTTTCCAAACTCCAAAGTTGCTATTACTTTTGAAATATCATTTTAGTCTTCTAGAATGATCAGGATTAAAAAGTGCCGTAAGGTCTTAATATTATTAGGTAGGGCTTTTAATATTAATATTGAAAAGGCACTTTTTTATATTCTTACTTTCCATTTTAAAAATATCTAATTTCCAAAATCTTTAAAACTGAACATTACTTGATCTCCCATAATCTTCTGAGACATTGTATTTATTCCATTTTCTGTTAACTGTAATATTCTTGGATAACCGCCCGTTGTTTGGCAATCTCTCATCAAAACGATTAAATTTCCGGAAGGAGTTAATTGCACCGTACCCGGAACTACCGGAGAAGTAATAATTGGCAATAATTCATTTTTAAGTTTTTCTGTAAGCTGGATAGCCATTCTACTGTTATTCTTATCGATCGTAAAAAATCTATTTTTAATTTCTTCCTTAGTTGAAGTGGATAGTTTATAAAATTCCGGTCCTTCCTCTAATTCAATTTTTGTTTCAAATACATGTTTACTATTTATTTTAACCGAAGCATTTGTTGCTGCATCCTTTTGTTCGAAATCTTGAAAATAAAGGATCATTCCTTTTTCTAATTTGATATTTTCAGAAATTCCCTCATACCAACTTTTGCTTTCAAGAATAGTTTCCGTCTTAAATCCGCCGGAAATAGATAGATAAGTTCTACAGCCATTTACTCTTTTACCAAAAGAAAGTTCATCTCCTTCTTCCAGAAAATATACCTGATCATTTTGTATTTCTTCGTCGTTGATTTTAGGGGAAAGATTGGCGCCGGTAATTCCAATTTTCGCGGCAGAATGAAACTTTAATTTTGGCCCCATTTGCGTAATTTCTAACACCGCATAATCTTCAGAATTCTGTAAAATAAGGTTTGCCATTTTAGCAGAAAACATATCCATAGCGCCACTAATTGGAACTCCATATTTTCTAAAATTATGCCTTCCTAGATCTTGAATAGTTGAAAATAAACCGGGTCTTAAAACTTCAATTTTAGCCATTAAATTCTTCTGATTTTAATTGAAAATTACCACTCATTTTTTCAATCATAATTTCATCATGTTCCTCTAATGAAACTTGATAAAATTTCACTTTATCTCCTGCATAAATTTGACAAGGAGGATTGCTATTTTTATCAAATAATTGCACTGGAGAATTACCAATAATTTGCCAGCCGCCTGGACTTGATTTTGGATAAATTCCTGTCTGTTTTTCACCTATTCCAAGGGCTCCTTTTTCCACCATTAATCTCGGTTCATTTTTACGAGAAATTTGAAGTCTTTTATCTAGCCCTCCCAGATATAGAAACCCAGGTAAAAAACCAATGAAATAGACAGTATAAATTGGAGCGGTATGTAAAGTTATAATATCTAAAACAGATAACTTATTGTGTGTTGACATAAGTTGAAGATCAAGACCATATTTTTCATTATAACATACCGGAATATGAAAAATAGTGTAGTTGTTATTTTTTGTTATATTCGTGTCTTCCAAGAGCTCTTTTAAGCCCCTAAACTCACTATAGATATTCTCTATATTAAATATGTAAGTAATTAATAACGAGCAATATGTATTAATTACCTCAACCTTTACTTTAGAATAATATTTTACTAATTTATTTTTGAAAAATAAAAGCTTTTCTAAGCCATTATATGAGATTTCAGGCTCAAATTCTATTAGAATTGAGCGTTCCCCCATCTTTGTAAATCGTGGAAAATCACTGTTCATATCTGCGTATTTCTATTTCATTTTTTTGAAATTTCTCCTTTAAATACCTCATGATGTTTACCGAATTTTCAGTATCGCTATGCAAGCAAAATGTATCTGCAAAAGAGGTAATTTCCTCTCCATTCTCACATCGAATTTTAGACGCTGAAAACATAGAAAAAACATGTTTGAAAACCTCTTCTTTTTTAGTTATTAGCGCGTTCGATTTTTCTCTTGAAACCAAGCTATAATCTGGATTATAATTTCTATCTACAAAGGCTTCAAAAAACACTTCAACTTTAGTTTTTGCCAAGTCAGCAATAATAGAATTTTGAGGCGCATAAAGGATCAAACTTTCATCTAATTTTAAGATGGAATCCACAACAATTTGAGCGATATTTTCATCTTTTGCAGCTTCATTATATAGCGCTCCGTGAGGTTTAAAATGACTGATCTTGGCACCTTCATTTTTGGCGATTTTCATCAAAGATAAAACCTGTGAGCAAATGGATTTTTTAAGATCTGAATTTGAAATATTAAGAATCTTTCTACCAAAATTTTCTTTATCTGGATAAGAAGGATGGGCTCCTATTTCCACCTGATTTTTCATGGCCATTCTTATGGTTTGCAACATCAAATTTTGATCTCCTGCATGACCTCCACAAGCAATATTACAAGCAGAAATAAGAGACATTAATTGCGCATCGAATTTGCCACCTTCTCCTAGATCGCAATTGATATGTATAGTTTTCATGATAGAAATTTTATAAAGATTGGAATACTGTATAAATGGATTTTGCTCCCAAAAAAATAGCGATGATAATAATTATCATCCCCAAAATATTTTGAACCTTATTATTTTTATACCTACCAAGTACTGAAGATCTATTTACTATCCAAAATAAGAAAATAGCTATTATAGGCAGTAATAAGCCATTTGCAATTTGAGCAAAACGGATGATTTCTATAGGATTTAATTTAAGAGAAGAAAAGGTCACACCTAAAAGAATGATGCTAGCCCATACAAGTTTAAATTTAAATGTTTTTAAACCACCTTGCCACCCTAGACAACCTTTAACCACATATGCTGCAGCTAAGGGTGCAGTTATAGAAGAAGTAATTCCTGCTGCTAAAAGACCAACTCCTATAAACCATCCTGCAAAATCTCCGAATAAAGGTTTTAAACCTTGCGCAAGATCTGCAGCGCTATTCACATTAGTTAAGCCAGGAACTGCAGAGGTAATAACAATAGCCATTGAAACTAACCCGCCTAATGCAATGGCAACTATCAATTCTTTTCTTGCAATGGGTAATTGCGAGGATTTATTCCACTTTTCTCCAACCAAAGAGGCATGTAAAAATAGGTTATAAGGAACCACGGTAGTCCCCACCAATGCAATTACGGTTAGAATTTTATCTGCACCTAATTCCGGAAGAAAAAGACCTTTAAATATTTTAGTTAGATCGGGATTGGTAATAATTGCGGTTACAACAAATGAAACACTCATTACCAGCACCAAACCAATAAATACTCTCTCTAATATTTTATAATTCCCCAGAGATAATAATCCAAAAGCAATTGCGCCTACAGCAATACTCCAAAGATTTATAGAAAAGAAACCAATATCATAATATTTTGGAGTTACTACAGAAGTTATTCCAAGTACCGCTCCGGTAATATTCCCTGCTTCATAAGCAGCATTACCTATTACAATAGCAGAAAATATAAGTACAATTGCAAGTTTTCTTAGAGAAGGTGTTTTAATTTCATCTCGAATACATTCACTCAAACCTTTTTGTGCTATAATTCCCAACCTTGCAGCCATTTCTTGAAGCACAATACAAGCAATTATAGATAAAAGCAAGGCCCACAGTAAGGCATATTGAAAATTAACGCCGGCTAAAGTACAAACGGTAACTGTACCGGGACCTATAAATGCCGCCGAAACTAAAACTCCCGGTCCTACATTATTAAGCCAGTTTTTCACTTATTAACTTTGGCTTCCTGCAATGCGTATATAGCAAAACTTCCTAACCAATGCCCTCCTTCATAACTATCTCCTGTGAGATTATTAAAAGAACTACTCACGTGTTGATCTGCAACTTTCTTTAAATGACCATAGATTTCAGGATATTGATTGGTTAGACCATACATCACCCAAGCTCTGCTAAAGTTAAGTCCGTCCAGATGCACTAATTTTCCATCAGTTCTATCTGACACTTCTCCCGGTTCTAAAGCGAAATCTTTATTTTTTAGGTCTGGCATAAAATCTTGGATCCAAAGGTCGAAAGCAGCTTTAGGAAGTACTTTTCGCATAATATCTACCTCTTCTAAACAAGGAGATAGAAAATCAAATCCGCTTGGTTCCCAAGACATTGGGCAATTATCATCTTTTAAATAATAATCTTTGGCTCGTTTTTCTATAATAGATAAAAAGTTTTCATTGTTTGCAGTTACCGCATAGTCATGAGCAAAGCTTAAGGCAAAAGCAGTATTAGTATGCTCTCCAACTCTTATGGGATAATTTAATTTTGGTAGGAATTCTGAAAATCTATCAACTATTATTCCTGTAAGCGGTTGCATATTTTTAGAAAGCTCCACTCCTAGATCGCTATCCCATGTACGCAATTCTTCATCTAGTTTTAAAAGCCATGCCCAACCATAGGTACGTTCATAATCTGCATTGTGCTCCCCTCTAAAATAAGATACTTCTGCATCTATATTTTCTTTTGATAGAGATTGCTGCAAGGCTACTTTAATATCATTGGCTTTATCTAATTTTGGAAATTCTTTTAATAGTCTTACTAAAGACCAATGCGCATGCACAGAAGAATGCCAATCAAAACAGCCATAGAATGCTGGGTGCAATATTTTAGGGTTTTTAATATCTGCTTCGCTGCCTAGGGTTTGCCCTAATTTATTTGGATATTCTGTATTGATACAAGCCAATGGCAACTCCACCAATTTGTTTGCTTCTTCTAAATTTAGTGCTATAGCATCAGAACCAATCAAAGCGTCTATAGATATTACAGATTTTGATACACTATCTGATGCAGCATTTGTAGCGTTTTCTGGATCATCACGATTTTCACCTTTGCAACCAATTAATAAAACAAGCAGTAACGATAGGAAAGTTCTTTTCATTTTAGATGGGATTCTGTCAACTTAATTGTTAATTTCTCAAATGTATTAAAATCATTCGGATAGGTTAAAAAAGTAAGAAAAAATTAACCTAACCAACCCTCTCTATCTAGACTTCTGTATTGAATAGCTTCAGAAATATGCGCACCTTTTATGTTTTCTGAATTTTCTAGATCTGCAATTGTTCTGGATACTTTTAAGATCCTATCATAAGCTCTGGCTGATAGATTTAATTTCTCCATAGCATTCTTCAGTAATTGCTTAGAACTATCTTCCAACATACAAAATTCTCTAATCTGCTTTACGCTCATTTGGGCATTATAATGAACATTCTCAAAACTTTCAAATCTATCTGTCTGAAGCTGCCTAGCCCTAGTTACTCTTTTTCTGATCTCTACACTACTCTCTCCTGTTCGTTCTTCGCTTAATTTCTCAAAAGGAACGGGAGTTACTTCAATATGAATATCTATCCTATCCAGTAAGGGCCCGCTAATTTTGCTCAAATACCGTTGCATTTCTGCCGGAGAAGAATTCATTGGAGCTGAAGGATCATTGAAGAACCCACTCGGACTAGGGTTCATACTAGCTACCAACATAAAACTGGATGGATATGTAACAGTGAATTTCGCCCTCGAAATAGTAACTTCTCTATCTTCTAAAGGCTGTCGTAACACTTCTAAAACACCTCGTTTAAATTCTGGTAATTCATCTAAAAATAAAACCCCGTTATGAGAAAGAGAAATTTCCCCCGGTTGCGGATATGCACCACCACCAACCAAAGCTACATCAGAAATAGTGTGATGCGGGCTCCTGAAAGGCCTTTGAGACATAAGACCTACATTGTCTTTAATTCTGCCCACTACGCTGTGTATTTTAGTTGTTTCTAAAGCTTCATGTAGCGTCATAGGAGGAAGAATACTGGGTAGTCTTTTAGCTAACATCGTCTTCCCTGCACCTGGTGGACCAATAAGAATTACATTATGACCACCGGCAGCTGCAATTTCCATACAGCGCTTTATCGATTCCTGGCCCTTCACATCAGCAAAGTCATGATCTAGATGTTCCTGGGCATTTTTAAATTCTTCTCTCGTATTAATAACCGTAGCTTCTAACGGAATATCCTTATCAAAGAAATTAGTGACCTCGGTAATATTACTTATTCCGTATACATTAATTCCACTAACAATAGCAGCTTCTTTCACATTTTGCTGAGGAAGAATAAATCCTTTAAAACCTTCAGCTTTTGCTTTGATCGCAATTGGAAGAGCGCCCTTAATTGGTTGTAAGCTTCCATCTAAAGAAAGCTCACCCATGATGATATAATCTGAAATGTTCTCGGCTTTAATTTGCTTGGAGGCAGCAAGAATGCCAATAGCTAAAGTAAGGTCGTAAGCAGAACCCTCCTTTCGAAGATCTGCCGGAGCCATATTAACTGTTATTTTTTTACCAGGAAAATTGAAGGAATTATTCTGCAAAGCAGCAGAAATTCTAAAGCTACTTTCTTTAATGGCATTATCTGGCAAACCCACTAAATGATATCCAATACCATTAGCAACGTTCACTTCTACTGTTATTGTGGTAGCTTCTACCCCAAAAACAGCACTCCCATATACTTTTACCAACATTTAAATAGGTTTTACTTAAATGTAGCAAAATTAAGTTAGCTAAATACTAAACTTTAATAACGTTTTTACGGTAATGTTCTAGTAATGCGTCTATTGGGCGTCTAATTATATTACCTATCTCTAATTGATAAGGTTGTGCTACAGCTCTAATAATATCTTCACTAAAGTAAGCTATGGTACCAATAAAGTGAATTGGCACATTTTGAGCTTGCTTAAAACAAAGCACTCTAGAGTGAATAAATTCTTGCAAACCTTCATGAACAAGCTTGTAGAAATATCCATTACGCTCATTAGAGAAAATAAATTCAGCGAAAGATGCTAAATAAGTATTTGGGTTTTCTTCTTTGTAAAGATTCCTTTTAATATCGTCGCTATCCAGATTAAAAGACTGTTCAAACTTAACAGCCAATTCTGGAGGCATACGTTTGTAGTAATAATCACGAATTAATCGTTTTCCAAAATAATTACCACTAGCTTCATCCATAAGCATATAGCCTAAAGATTGCACTGTCATTTCAATGTTCTCACCATCAAAATAACAACTATTAGAACCGGTTCCTAAAATACAAACTATTCCAGGCTCTGTGGTTGCAGCATATACCGCAGCTACCATATCTTCTTTTACCATAACATCATCTGCATGGGTAAAATAAGAAGCAATAATATCTTCTAATAATTTCCTTGGAGTTTCTGTTCCACATCCGGCACCAAAAAAATGAACTTTTTCTACAGTGTCAATAACTCCTCTAAGATCCTCATTTTCTGCTAAACGCTCTTCGAGTTGTCTTTTTGGAAATACCGCTGGATTTAGTCCTTTAGTACGAGTCTTAAAAACTACTTCTCCCTCCATATCAAGAAGGATCCAGTCACATTTGGTGGAACCACCGTCGGCAATTAATATCATTATTATTTCTTTATATAGTAAAAAAGGCTGTTTTAAACGCAGGTTTAAATATTGCTTTTAAAACAGCCTTCAGAATTATTTTAGTGTGCTTTATTAAATTGAAGCCACGTGTGCTGCAAGTTCAACAAGTTTAGCAGAATAACCATATTCGTTATCGTACCAAGCCACTAATTTAAAGAAATTATCGTTTAATGCAATTCCTGCATCAGCATCAAAATTACAAGTATTTGTATTTGATACGTAATCTTGCGAAACTACCATCTCTTCAGTATAAGAAATCACTCCTTTATAAGCTCCTTCTGAAGCTTTTTTGAAGGCTGCTTTTACTTGCTCGTAAGTTGCAGCTTTTTCTGTTCTTACTGTAAGATCTACTACAGAAACATCTGCAGTTGGAACTCTAAAAGCCATTCCTGTAAGTTTTCCTTTAAGAGAAGGTATTACTTTAGTTACTGCTACTGCAGCTCCAGTTGAAGTAGGAATAATGTTGTTTAAGGCACTTCTTCCTAATCTGTAATTTTTCTTGTCTGGACCATCTACGGTAGACTGAGATGCAGTTGCTGCATGCACAGTTGTCATAAGACCTTCTACCATTCCAAATTCATCATCAATCACTTTAGCTAGTGGCGCTAGACAGTTTGTAGTACAAGAAGCATTAGAAACGATGGTATCTTCAGCCTTAACATCTTTATGGTTTACTCCCATTACAAACATAGGAATATCTTTAGAGGGTGCAGATATTACCACTTTTTTAGCTCCCGCTTTTAAGTGAGCTCCGGCAGAATCCATAGACGTGAAAATTCCTGTACAATCTAAAACAATCTCTGCTCCAACTTCATCCCACTTAAGATCTTCGGGATTGCGCTCTGCAGTAATTCTTACGGTGTTTCCATTAACTACTAAATGCCCGTCCTTCACTTCCACTTCTCCATCAAACTGACCGTGAACTGAATCATATTTTAATAAATAAGCAAGATGGTCTACATCTAAAAGATCGTTTATAGCTACAACCTCAACTTTTCCACTAGAAATAGCATTTCTAAAGGCTATTCTTCCAATACGGCCAAAACCGTTAATTCCAACTTTTACACTCATTTTTTCTAAATTTAATTTTTTTTAAATAGAAGTGATGTCTGCCACCCTTCTCAAATTCTTATCATATTTAGGTTCTCCTTGAATAGCAACTTTTAATGGAACGGAGACCACTTGCTGATGATGAATTCCAACCATAATGGTTCTCTCCCCTCTTAACAAAGCATCTACTGCTCCAACTCCTAATTTACTTGCTAATACTCTATCATAACAGCTTGGAGAACCCCCTCTTTGAATATGTCCGAGCACAGAAACTCTTACCTCATATTCATCCAGGTTTTGTTCTATAAATTCTGCCAGCTCAAAAATGTTCTTTCCACTTTTATCGCCTTCAGCAACTACTATGATACTGGATGTTTTTCCAGTTTTCTTACTTTTTCTTAAAGATTCTATAAGTCTATCTACCCCTGTATTTTCTTCAGGTATCAAGATCTCTTCTGCCCCGGCCCCAATTCCACTGTTAAGTGCAATATCTCCAGCATCACGCCCCATAACCTCCACTAAGAAAAGTCGGTTATGAGAACTTGCGGTATCTCTAATTTTATCTATAGCTTCTACTACTGTATTTAAAGCAGTGTCATATCCTATAGTGAAATCTGTTCCGCTTATATCGTTATCTATGGTACCTGGAATCCCGATAACCGGGAAATCAAATTCTGTATCAAACAAAAGCCCACCGGTAAAGGTTCCATCCCCACCAATAACTACTAATGCATCTATGTTAGCATTCTTTAGGTTATTATAGGCTTTCTGTCTTCCTTCTTTGGTTTGAAATTCTTTAGATCTTGCCGATTTCAGAAAAGTTCCTCCTCTGCTTATAACATTACGTACCGATCTAGCATTTAATTCTTCAATATCATTTTCTATAAGACCTTGATATCCTCTATAGATCCCTGCACATTCAATATTATTAAAAGCACAACTTCTTACTACCGCTCTAATTGCGGCGTTCATTCCGGGAGCATCACCACCAGATGTTAACACTCCTATTTTCTTGATTTTTTCTTGCATTAATGTAAAAATATTCGATTTGAGCCTTAAAACCTAATTTCAATCAGCACTCAATCGTTTTCGGTTGATAACTCATAAAAAAAGCCTCATTTCTGAGGCTCATTAATAATATATTAGGAAAAAAACCTATCTATTTGTTAATATGATAAATTCCCATGGCTTAAAATTCATCTTTTGATCTGCCTTAAGTTCAACAGATTGACCTTTAATATAGTCATGAAAATCTCCTTTAAGATCTAAAGTAAACTCTGCAGGAGCTTTGGTCATATTCGCAATGTAGATCACTTTTTCATCTCCATTTGCTCTTTCAAAAGCCAATACATTTTTATCATTACTTGTGGTTAACCTTTTATATGCTGATGCCTTTTTACCACCGGCTAAAGCTGCATCATCATTTTTAAGTTTTCCTAATTTCCCCATTAAATCCCAAACTTGACCTTTAGTTTTTGGAATACTGTCTTTTTCGAAGAATTTTAATCTATGGTCAAGACCATATTCTTGTCCGCTATAAATTAAAGGCATTCCGGGAATTGTATAGGTAAGCGCCAACATAGTTTCAGAAGCATCTCCCATTCTTTCCTTAACAGTTCCACTCCAGCTATTCTCATCGTGGTTGGTTACAAAATTCATTAAGATATCATCTTTTTGAAAGGTAGTGTCTATCTTTTTCATGTAAGCATCCCACTTTTCAACCGTAGCTTTTCCTTGAGCAATATCATTCATAATATGATGACCTTCCCAGTTGTACCCCATATCAAAAGCTTTGTGAAAAAGATCTTTATCTTCAGACTCTGCCAACATAAATACCGGACGAATAGCTTTAATCTTATCTACAGCTTGTTCCCAAAATTCTGTTGGAACTTCACCTGCAACATCAGCTCTAAAACCATCTACTTGATGTTTATCTACCCAATATGTTAAACTATTGGTCATTGCAGTCCAAAGATCTTTATTGTCATAATTAAGATCTGCAGTATCTGTCCACCCCCAAGATTCTCCAGTTTCAGGATTAATAGGATCTATGATCTCTCCTTTGTCATTCTGAGTATAATATTCTGGATGCTCTGTAATCCATTTACTATCCCATCCTGTGTGATTTGCTACCCAATCCAAGATCACGTACATGCCATTTTCATGAGCGGTATCTACCAAATCTTGAAAATCTTCTTCAGTACCAAATTCAGGGTTTACAGCAGTATAATCTGTTACTGCATAATAACTTCCTAAATATTTCTCACGCTCTTTTTCATCTTTAATATCACTCACAAACCCTCCTCCGGTTGCTTTTCTATTTTTTACCGAAACAGGATAAATTGGCATTAACCAGATCACTTTAACTCCCAATTCTTTTAACTGCGGAATGTCTTTCGTAAATGCTTTAAAAGATCCTTCTTTTGAATACTGACGAATGTTTGCCTCATAAATTACAGAACTTTCAAGATCTGAATCTGCTACAGGAGCTAATGTTTCCTGCTCATTTTCCTGAGTTACAGTTTCTTCTTGCTTGTCATTCTTGCAAGAAGCCATAAATGCTACTGTTACCAGCGCTAATGCTATTCTTTTCATAGTTAACTTTTATAAATGATTAATTGAATTTTAAATGGATCGTGGAGTTTTCTGTGACTAATTCTATTCTGAAACTAAGTTCTTTAGCGTTCTCATTCCAGCTGAATTTTTGAGATTTCCCATTGAAATCTAATTCTTTTGGTTTTGCTGAAATATTATGAATGATGATATCTAAATGCTTAAATTCTGATCTGAAATTTGCTCCTAACTCTTTTTTAATTTCAATATCAAGCTCGCTTGCTGAAGTCTTACTCTTCATTTTCAAAAGTTCATAAGCTCCATCTTTAAACGCATTTGGAGTTTTTCCATCATCATTATAAACTTCAGCTTCGCTTTTTTTTGCTTCAGCATCATAATAAAAATGAAGATCAAGATCTGAAACGTTATAATCAGTAGTATTTTGCATAGGCTTAGCCATCGGAATGATAGACCCACCTCTTACAAATGTTGGAATATGATCTTTTTCTAAATGCACTTCAGCAGTTGTTCCTTTCTTATATTGTTGTCCTGTGTAAAAATCGAACCAATTAGAAGTTGCCGGAAAATAGATCTCTTTTTCAGAAACATTTGGTTCAACCACCGGAGAGATCAAAAAATTATTCCCCCATAAATAAGTGTTAGAAATGCTATAAAGCTTATAATTTGCAGATTCTTCAAAGAATAAAGGTCTCATTAAAGGCAACCCAGAATTGCTGTTTTGATAAGCGAGCGTATAATTATAAGGCAATAATTGATACCTCAACTCAATAGATTTTTTAGCGAGTGCTTTAGTTTCAGCATTCTTAAATACAGGTTCTGAGGCTACTGCTTCTTGCGCATGCGGACGAAAAATGGGTTGAAAAACGCCATATTGTAACCAACGTGTGTAAAGCTCATTATCTTCCAGATCTCCAGCAAAACCTCCAAGATCTGAATGCATATAAGCCAGCCCTTGAAGTCCCATTTGTAAAGAGATCTCCGGTTGTGGTTTTAACCCACCCCAACTTCTGCTCACATCTCCAGACCATGGAATCAAACCAAATCGTTGCGACCCTGCTGCTCCTGCTCTCATTAAAATAAACGGACGTTCTTTTGGAAATTCTTCTCTATAACCATCATAGATAAGTTTTGCCCAATAATGCCCGTAGATATTATGAACTTCGTCTGCGCTGCCAATACTGTGTTGCAATTTAGATGGATGAACTTCTGGTTCTCCCAGGTCTCCCCACCAACCTTTTACACCATAACTTTTAAGATCTTTATAAATATCCCAAAACCAATCTCTCGCTTTCGGTTTAAAAATATCTACCAAACCGGTGTTCCCAAAGTAAAAATCAAATTTAAAAGGTTGGCCAATAGAATCTGTTCCTAATACATTTTTAGCAACCGCATTATCCCATTTTTTGGACGTTGTTAATATAAATGGTTCTGTTACTAAAATGGTATTCACGCCCTTATTAAGTAATTTGGCAATCATCTTTTTAGGCTCCGGGAAAGAATCTTTTACAAATTCGAGATTTCCCATGGTGCCTTTAATATCATGACCAAACCAAAACAGATCCAAAATAATAGCATCTACCGGAATGCTGTCTTTTTTAAATTTCTCAATGGTATTCAAAACTTCTTGCTGAGAGTGATATCCAAATCTACTCGAGAAATTACCTAATGCCCAACGAGGCGGCATTGGCTGGCGACCTGTTAATAAGGTATAATTTGAAATAATATTTTGCCATGTTTCTCCAACAATTACCTGATAGGTCTTTCTGCCACTTATTGTCTCATAAGTCAGCGTATTGTTGTGCTCACTGTCCAAATCTAAATATCCAATAGGAGCATTATCAAAATGCAACAAATATTTCTTTGAAGAAATAGCAATTGGAAGCGTATAGTTGAGTAATTCAGATTTGGTGGTATAGCCATAATGTGCACGATTGTATAGTTTAAGTCTGTTGCCTCTTCTATTCATTCCCAAGGCACGAGCTCCTCCTCCATAAAGCATTTCAGATTCATTTAAATTGAAGTCTAATTTTTCATATTCTTCAGTTTTGGTATAACCAGCTTTTTCTGAAAGCACTTTTTCACCTTCAAAATAAAAGCTTACCTGAAATGGAGCTTTTGTAATTACAACATCAAGGCCATCGGTATCGATTTTTAATGAATTATCATCTTCAGAAACATTTACCTTCACATTTTTAGACGATAATATCACCGCAAAAGATTCCGGATTGTACTTTTCACCTTTTGGAATAAAAGAGGTTTCCATTATCTCATTGGTGAAAGGCATAAACCGGTATGCTCCATCGTTGGTAGAAATGGTGATCACATTAGCTTCTACTTTATGTGCTTGATATTTTCTGTCAGGATTTTGTGCCTGTAATGAGAAGGAAATTATTCCTATAAACAGAGCAACAAAAAGCTGTTTTGAGATTATGAATGTTAGCTTATTTTTCAAATTTTATTTTTATAAAATTACTTCAACTCGATCACCATCGGTGATTTTGCATTGATCTTTAATTTCCCAGAAAGATCTACTCCTTCTCCGGTTAAAATATCTGTTCCGGAAGTATGATCTTTAATTCCTTCAGCAAAACGATCTAATGAGATCTCTTTATCTTCAGAATTATTATTCATTACCACCATTACCGTTTCTTTCTCGTTATATCTGAAATACACATACACATTGTCTTCCGGTAAGAACTGCATCAATTCACCAAAATGAAGTACTTCTTTATTCTTTCTATAATTCAACAGTTTCTTGGTGAAAGAATAAAAATCATTCTGATTATCTGTTCTTCCTGCTTGAGTAAAAGCACTTGCATTATCACCTTGCCATCCTCCGGGAAAATCGCGACGAATGTCTCCATCTCCTTTAGAGTCTTTGTCTCCCATCATTCCTAACTCATCACCATAATATACCTGAGGAATTCCTCTAGTGGTGAAAACAAGTGTCATTGCCAATTTGTACTTATCAAGATTTCCATTATAGATCTGATTGATCCTGTTGGTATCATGATTTCCGGCAAAGACTAAAATATTATCGATATCTGCATACAAGAAATCATTTACAAAATTCTCATAAGCTTTCATCATTCCATTTCCCCAACCTTGATCTTCTTCATTAAACATAGAGGTTAACGCATCATGCAAGGTGAAATCCATCACAGAAGGCAGGTAAGAATTATAACTTTGAATGGCGCTAATTGGGCTGTCTTTTTGCCAAAAAGAGATCTGCGCCTGATCGTGCATCCAAACTTCCCCAACGATATTGAAATTTGGATATTCATCCATAATTCCTTTCGTCCATGCAGCAATTCCCTGTTTGTCATTATAAGAATAGGTATCCACTCTAAATCCGTCTAGATCTGCATACTCTATCCACCAAATTGCATTTTGAAGTAAATATGTAGTCACTAAAGGATTGCTCTGATTTAGATCTGGCATTGTCTTGGTAAACCAACCATCTACGCAATATCTCAGATCTCTTGCAGAAGCATTTTGATCCATTTGCGTGGTCATTCTGTAATTAGAGTTGGCGTATCCCGGAAACTGATGAATCCATGTGTAGGTAGGAAGATCTTTTATCATCCAGTGCTCTGCGCCCCAGTGATTGGTAACATAATCCATAATAAGTTTAAGATCTTTTTTATGCATTTCGGCGGAAAGACGCTTGTAATCTTCATTGGTACCATAACGAGGATCGATGTTGTAAACATCGCTTTGCGCGTAGGTATGATAAGAATATGTAGGATCATCATCTTCTAATAACGGGGTACTCCACAATGCTGTAGCTCCTAATTCTTCTATATAATCTAAATGATCTATAATTCCCTGAATATCTCCTCCATGTCTCCCTCCTAAATTCTCACGATCTGCTTTTTCCAACATTTCTTTGGAAGAATCATTTTTAGGATCTCCATTTGCAAACCTGTCTGGCATGATGAGATACATAACATCACTAGCATCAAAACCTTGACGTAAAGCTGAACTTTCACGACGCTCCTTTACTTCATAATTCTTGCTGAAAGTCACTTTCCCTTTTTTCTTAAAATCGATTTTTAATGTTCCTGCTGCTACATCTTTCAAATCTAAGGTTACAAAAACGTAGTTTGGGTTTTCGGTTTTTGTAATGCCGTTGATCACAACATCATTGCTCACAGCTACATCATATTGGGCGATATCTTTCCCGTGGAACATGATCTGCAATTCATTTTGTTGCATTCCAGACCACCAAAATGGCGGTTCCATATGATCTATTTGCGCGTTCACAGAAAATCCGCAAACTAAAAAGACTAAAAAGACTAAAAATAAAAGGTTAGATACTCTCATAAATTCGATATTCTAAGAAATAAAAGATCCAGAGAGCGCAATACATTTAAATGTTAAAGAAGATATCTTCCAACTAAAATGCAATATGTGCTTTCCGGATCTCTCAATATTTATTAATTTTTTAAACGGTGATCAATTCATTTGGAATGACTTCTACCAACCTATCTTTTACCAAGATCTTAATAGCCTCCTCTCCTTCTAAACTGAAAGTAGTTTTATCTGCCGCTACCTTGATCTTTAAGATCTGATTTCTAAAATTCACTTTAAAAGAATAGCCTTTCCACTCTTCTGGAATTCTTGGGTTGAAGGAAAGCTTATCGTCTACGATTCTCATTCCACCAAAACCTTCTACAATGCTCATCCAAGTTCCCGCCATACTTGTAATATGACACCCTTCTTTTACCTCGTTGTTATAATCATCAAGATCTAATCTAGAAGTACGAACGTAAAACTCATATGCCTGGGCCATTCTTCCCAATTTCGCAGCCTGAATACTGTGTACACAAGGAGAAAGAGAAGATTCATGAACGGTTAATGGCTCATAAAAATCGAAATGTTTTTCTAACTCATTTTCTTTAAAATGATCTTCAAAGAAATAGAAACCTTGCAATACATCTGCTTGTTTAATATAACAAGATCTCAAAATTCTATCCCAACTCCATGTTTGGTTTATCGGGCGCATTTTAGGATCTAGATCTTCCACAGGAATGATCTCTTTATCTAAGAAACCATCTTGTTGTAAGAAAACTCCTTTTTCTTCTGAATATGGGAAATACATATTTTCAGCCACATCCTTCCATTCCATTAATTCAGAATCTGAAAGATTGGTATGCCCCATAATTCGATCATAATCTATTTTATGACCAGATTTTACCTTGTCTATCATTTGCATACAATACTCGATACACCATTTTGCTAAATAGTTGGTATACCAGTTATTGTTCACGTTATTTTCATATTCGTTAGGCCCGGTAACTCCAAGGATCACAAATTTATTCTTCGCTTTGCTGAAGTTTGCACGTTGCTGCCAGAAACGAGCCACAGCAATCATTACTTCTAAACCTTTTTCTGGGATGTAATCAAAATCTCCTGTATAGCGCACATAATTGTAAATTGCGAATACCATAGAACCGTTACGGTGAATCTCCTCAAAGGTGATCTCCCACTCGTTATGACTTTCTTCCCCGTTCATAGTAACCATTGGATATAAAGCAGCGCCATTAGTAAAGCCTAATTTTTCTGCATTTTCAATAGCTTTTTGAAGGTGATTGTATCTGTACGTTAATAAGTTTCTTGCAACCTGCTGATCTTTTGTAGCCATGTAGAATGGAATACAATAAGCCTCCGTATCCCAATAGGTGCTTCCACCATATTTTTCTCCGGTAAATCCTTTTGGTCCAATATTAAGACGTTCATCTTTACCAGAATAAGTTTGATTTAGCTGAAAGATGTTGAATCTAATTCCCTGTTGTGCTTTTACATCTCCTTCAATAGAAATATCTGCCATTTCCCAGATCTTAGCCCAGGTTTCTTTTTGCATTTGCAACAAAGCGTCAAAACCATGATCTAAGGCAGTAGCAAGCACATTTTTAGCTGCATCTACCAACCCATTTTTCTCATGATTCATGTCTGTAACATAACCCGCATATTTACGGATCTTTACTGTGTCCCCTTTTTCAGCAAAAACAGCATAAGAGAATTCTATTTTGTTTTCTTCTTGTTTAGAATTGAAGTCTGCTTGAACTTTCTCTTCATTCACAAAAATTTCAGACTGCATATACGTACACGCCAAAAACTCAGTTTTAAGCGTTTGAGATGTAATAAAAGCCTGATGACCTTCTTCTTTTATCGCTACCGTTTTCCAGAAACGTTCTTCCCAGTTAGCATCGGTATTACTAATTCCGCTGTCTAAATAAGGTTTGAAAACGATCTTCGCTTTCCCGCTTAAAAGTTCTACATTATAGTCTATAGCTCCTAACTCATCCAATTCCATAGACAGGAATCTGGTAGCAGTTACTTTAATTTTTATATCATTTGGAAGGGTAGCCACAAAACTACGTTTTAACCATCCTTCTTTCATGTTCAATTCTCTGCGGAAATCTTCAATACTTTTACACGTATTAAGATCTAAAGCCTCACCTTCAATTTCAACATCTATCCCAATCCAGTTTGGAGCATTCAATACTTTTGCGAAATATTCCGGATATCCATTTTTCCACCAGCCAACTTTTGTCTTATCTGGGTAATAAATACCAGCTATGTAACTTCCCTGAAAAGAAGAACCTGTATAAGATTCTTCGAAATTGGCACGTTGCCCCATGGCTCCATTTCCAATACTAAAAAGACTTTCTGAAGATTTCACCCGTCCTTTCTCAAATCCTTCTTCAATGATAGACCAGCTATCCGGTTTTATATAATCTTGATTCATCGCTTACTTGGTAACTAATTTTTTAATAAAATCTATTTCAATTTCTGTGAAATCGGTAAAAACGTGATCGGCTTCATTTAAAACAGCTTCTTCACCAATTCCAATACTTGTCATTTTAGCTAAATTTGCAGCCTGAATTCCGGCAACCGAATCTTCAAAAACTACACAGTTTTCAGGTGCAACATTTAACTGATCTGCTGCACTAAGGAAAACTTCAGGATTAGGTTTTGCTTTGCTTACATCGTTCCCATCAACTATAGCATCAAAACTTTGATACAAGCCTACTTTTTCTAATATATTCCTTGCATTCTTACTAGCAGAGCCTAAAGCAATTGGAATATCATTTTCTTTTAAAAAATCAATGATTTCAGAAACGCCTGGCAGAATGTCACTTTTAGTCATTCCAGAGATATAAGAAAGATAATTATCATTCTTCATCGCCATTTGTTCCATAAATTCGTCTTCGGTAAGTGTTACGCCACCCCAGCCCAAGATTATTTCTAAAGATTTCACTCGGCTTACTCCTTTAAGCTCTTCGTTTTGGGTTTCTGTGATATCAAATCCAAGATCATTTGCTAGCTTTCGCCAAGCCAAAAAATGAAATTTTGCAGTATCTACAATTACCCCGTCCAGGTCAAAAATGACTCCTTTACTATTGCTCACTTATATTAATTTTACGTTGAGTTTTTACTCTTAATGTTAATAATCCTGCTACAATCATAGAAACTCCTCCTATAATTAGCGCATAGATTGGCTCGTTATTGAAAAGTTCTTTAACTAAAAATCCTAATATGGTTGCTGCAACTATTTGCGGAATTACAATAAAGAAGTTAAAAACTCCCATATAGTAACCCATTTTTGCTGAAGGTAGTGATCCTGAAAGCATGGCATATGGTATAGACAAAATACTCGCCCATGCAATTCCAACTCCCACCATGGCCATTAACAGTCCTATTTTATCTGAAAGAAAATAGATAGAAATAAGCCCTAATCCTCCTGCACAAAGTGCCAGCATGTGTGTGAATTTATTACTTGTTCTTCTAGCCAGTACCGGTAACAAAAATGCTACTGCTGCTGCAACTCCATTATAAACAGTAAACATTACTGTTACCCAATCTGCCGCATCATTATAAAGTTCTGAGGTAGTGTCTCTTGTTCCAAAAACATGTCCGGTTACGGCCTGCGTGGTATAGATCCACATGGAGAATAGTGCAAACCATGAAAAGAATTGCACCCACGCCAGTTGCTTCATAGCAGATGGCATGTTTAACATGTCTGTAATAATAATTGTGAATCCGTTTCTCGTATTATTCTTACGTAATTGAGAAACTATCATAAATAATAGACCTATTATAATGAGACCTATAAATAAGATATAAAGTTCTTTTGTATATTTTTCATAATAGATAAAAGCAGAAACTACAGTTCCCAAGATGGTCATTCCAAGACCAGACATAAACTGTACTTTAATGTTCTTTGCTTTATCTATAACAGGCTCTACTCGAGCTGGATTTTGCTCTTTATGAGACTTCTCAAAAGCTGCAAGCTCTGCCGGAGAATATTCTTTAGATTTAATAACCGTCCAAAGTACTGCTAGGAAGAAAACTATACCACCCACGTAGAAAGACCATTTAACAGAATCTGGAATGATACCTTCTGGAGCTGTGTTGCTTACACCAAACCAGTTGGTAAACATATAAGGTAATAAAGAGCCAACCACAGCACCAATTCCTATAAAGAAACTTTGCATGGAAAACCCTAGAGTACGTTGCCTTTCTGGTAAATTATCACCTACAAAAGCACGAAATGGCTCCATAGAGATATTTATAGAGGCATCCATCATCCATAATGTTCCGGCTGCAACCCATAAAGTTGGAGAATTTGGCATGATAAATAGTGCCAGAGAGGATAAAATTGCACCAATTAAAAAGTAGGGTCTTCTCCTACCTAATTTGGTCCAAGTACGATCACTAAAGTATCCTATAATAGGCTGAATGATCAATCCTGTAACCGGCGCGGCGATCCATAGTATAGGAATATCCTCTACATTGGCGCCTAAAGTTTCAAAAATTCGGGAGGTGTTTGCGTTTTGAAGCGCAAAACCAAATTGTATACCCAGGAAACCGAAACTCATGTTCCAGATCTCCCAAAAACTAAGGGTGCGTTTTTGCATATCGTAAGTTTAATTTACTATTACGACAAGCACTAGACTCGTCAAAACATATAATCAGGAAGTGAAAATATCAGTTTTGAGAGGTATTAAAGTTGGTAAAGATATATATTTTTTTAAAACTCCAATGTTAAATTAAATTTTTGTAGAAGTACGTTCCACAAGTCCAGTTTCTACTATAACTGTTTGATAATGCTCCTCATCATCTTGATTTTCTAATTTTCTTATTAGAATTCTGGCTGCCTGCGCTCCCATTTCTGCCCCATGCTGATTTACGGTTGTTAAGCTAGGAATGAACCTTTTAGATAGTTCCCCATCAGTAAACCCAATTACCTTCACATCTTCTGGCACCTTCAATCCATTTTCTTGGAAAGATTTAATGGCATAGATCGCAAAATGTTCGTTCACGGCAAAAAGGCCATCCATATTTTTTTCCTTCAGAAATTCTTGGATCTCATTCTCACTTAGATCAAAGTTATCTACCTTTAAGATCAAATCTTCATCGACCTCGATATTATTCTCCTGCAGCGCCTTTTGGTAACCTTCTGTTCTTAATTTTCCAACACTTACATAATCTACGGTAGTTAACAATCCTATTCTTTTACAACCCAGATCTATCAATTTCTGAACAGCTTTTTTTGCACCATTTAAATCATCTATTATCACCTTGTCACAATATATTTCATCAATCACCCTATCAAACATTACCAACGGCATCCCTTGGTTAATTACCTCATTTAAGTGATGATAGTCTTGCTTCTGCTGGGTTTCTTTGGCCACAGATATTATAAAACCATCGGTACTTCCATTAGCCAGAAGTTCCATATTTATAACTTCTTTATCAAAAGAATTATTAGACATACATATAATAACATGATATCCTTTTTCATTTGCAACTTGCTCAATACCGCTAATTACGGTGGTAAAGAAATGATGCACGATCTCCGGAATAATCACCCCTATGGTCTTGGATTTCCTATTCTTTAAGCTTAAGGCGATATTGTTAGGCTTGTAATTATATAGTTTAGCAAAGGCCTTAATCTTTTTTCTAGTATCCTCACTAATTTCTGCACTATCTCTCAAAGCCTTAGAAACTGTAGAAATAGAGACGTCTAATTCTTTGGCGATTTGTTTTAAGGTTAATTTTCTTTTCATAGAATTATTATTCTTAGGACGGCAAATTCAATTTTCAGTAAAATTATCATAAAAAATCTGCTTGATCGTTAATTTACAAAAGTTTTCAACACGAAAACGTTTGCGTTGTGCCAATAGCTGAAATGACCCAAAAGTTGACCTAAAATTTACATACTTTTAACAACTGGAAGTGGAAATATAAAGTTAATTTTTAGTCAAACTAACAAAATCATTTATGAAAAAATTATTTAAAAGCACGTTGTATCTGCTGTTTTTGCTGCCAATGAGCTTTTTTGCCCAACAAACCGTAACAGGTACTGTAACGGAAACTTCTAACGGAATACCTATTCCGGGAGTTAACATTATCGTAAAGGGTACCTCAAATGGAACAGTTACCGATTTTGATGGTAATTATACCTTAACTAACGTTAGTAACGAAAACGTTTTAGTGTTTTCTTTTCTTGGATTTACGGCAAAAGAAGTTCCTTTTACTGGACAAAAAACAATTAACATAACGCTAGACGAAAGTCAGAACGCTTTAGATGAAGTTGTTCTTGTAGGTTATGGTTCTGTAAGAAGAAAAGATGCTACCGGCGCCGTTAGCCAAGTATCTACAGAAGATTTTAACAAGGGTCAAATTAGTACCGCGGGAGAATTAATTACGGGTAAGATAGCCGGGGTTAATGTAACTTCTGGTGGTGGTGCTCCTGGTGAAGGTCAGAAGATCATTATTCGTGGGCAGGGATCTTTATCCTTAAACAGCTCTCCATTATTTGTTGTTGATGGAGTTCCATTAAGTAATGATAACGCAGGTGGATCTAGAAACGCACTAGATTTTATTAACCCTAGCGATATTGAAAGCATGACCGTTCTTAAAGATGCATCTTCTACTGCAATATATGGAGCAAGAGCTGCAAACGGAGTAATATTAATAACTACTAAAAGAGGAACAGGTCAAGAATTTAAATTCAACTATTCTGGAACTACCAGTATTTTCCGTCCTACAGATTATGTAGATGTAATGGATGCAGATCAATTTAGATCCTTAATCAATGAGAATGGAGCTCCATCTGATATTGAGAAACTAGGTTCTAGCAATACTAACTGGCAGGAACAAATTTATACAGAGGCTATTGGTTTTGATCATAGCTTAAGTACTACCGGAAATATTGGAGGTTTTATGCCAACCCGTGCAAGTATTGGGTATACAGATCAAGACGGTATTTTACGAGGTGACAACTTTTCTAGAACAACAGGTTCTGTAAGTTTACGTCCTTCATTTATGGATGGCCATATAAAAGTAGAAGTTAATGGCCGTGGAATGTATACAGAGAATACATTTGCAGATCGTGGAGCTATTGGAAGTTCTGTAGATTATGATCCTACTCAATCTATATACGATGCTAACTCTCCTTTTGGAGGTTACTTTACATGGTTAAATTCTGATGGTGTTCAAAATAGTTTAGCCCCTACTAACCCGGTTGCATTATTAAATTTAATAGATGATACTGCAGAAGTTAGAAGATTAATTGGAAATGCGAAGGTAGATTACAAATTGCATTTCTTCCCAGATCTTACAGCTACTGTAAATGTAGGTTATGACAAAACAAATAGCCATGGTAGAAAGATCGTTTCAGATCAATTGCCTTCTTCACAATTAGACTGGAATGGTTCTTATTCAAATTTTGTGAATAATTCTACCAATAAATTATTTGATGCGTATTTAACGTATTCAAAAGACATAAACGAGCACTCTATTTCTGCAGTTGCAGGATACTCTTACCAGAGTTTTGAAAATGATAACTATAGCTTTGATAGCGAAGCTCAGGAAGATGGTAACGATTTTGAATTTATAGATAAGTGGAGAAGCACATTATTGTCTTACTTCGGTAGAGCTAACTACAACTATGACGATAGATATTTACTAACTGCCACACTTAGAGCAGATGCATCTTCAAAATTAAATCCAGACGATCGTTGGGGATATTTTCCTTCTTTTGCAGTTGCATGGAATGTGGTAAATGAAGATTTCTTCAATTCTAATACAATTAATCAATTAAAATTAAGAGTTGGTTATGGAGAGATAGGAAACGTAAATGGTTTAGGGGATTATAATTTCTTAACTAAATACACAGGTAGTAGATCTAATGCAAACTATCAATTTGGATCTGGATATTTCCAAACCTACCGTCCAGAAGCTTATAATGAAGATCTTAGATGGGAAGTTGGTAAAACTCTGAATGCAGGTATAGATTACTCGCTATTTGAAAATAGAATTTCCGGTTCTGTAAACGCTTATTACAAGAAGACAGAAGATCTAATTAGCTTTGTAACTATAGATCCTTTCACTAACTTCTCTAATGGTATCGACAAGAATATTGGAGATATGGAGAACAAAGGTTTAGAATTTGAACTTAATGTAGTGCCTGTAAGAACAGACGATTTTACTTGGAGCATTGGATATAACATTGCTTACAATGAAAATGAAATTACAAATCTGCCAGATCAGGTAGAAAAAGGTGGAATTAGTGGTGGTACCGGAAACAACGTTCAATTACATAAAGAAGGTTTTGCACCATTTAGTTACTGGGTTTATAAACAAGTTTACAATGAAGCTGGCAACCCAATTGAAGGCGCTTATGTAGATAGAAATGGCGATAATCAAATTAATGATGATGACAAGTATTTATATAAAGACCCTAACGCAGATATTACAATGGGATTAAACACCAATCTTAATTTTAAGAATTGGGATCTATCTATCGTTTCTAGAGCAAACCTTGGTAATTATGCATACAACAACATGGCCTCTAGTAGAGCTCATTTAAATAGAGCAACTGCTAATAACATTTTAACTAACCTGCATACAGATTATTATAATGCAGGATTTCAAAACATTACAGAAACCAATTTACAGAGTGACTATTATGTACAAGAGGCATCTTTCTTTAAGTTAGACAACATAACTTTAGGACATACTTTTGATAACATTATGGAAGCATCTAATCTTAGAATTTACGGAACTGTACAAAATGTTTTGACAATTACAGATTACGAAGGTCTTGATCCAGAAATAGATGGAGGAATAGATAATAACTTCTACCCTAGACCTAGAACTTTTACTGTTGGTGTAAATCTGAACTTCTAATAATAGAATTATGAAAATGAATTATATAAAAAAATTAATATTAGTCATTCCGGCACTTATTATAGTATCATGCCATGACGATCTAGATCAGACACCTATCGATCCGGATAGTTTTACCGAGGCTGATGTATTTGTAAATGCAGATGAAGCTAAGGGTGCTTTAGCAAAATTATATGCTAGTTTAGCACTTACAGGTCAGGAAGGTCCTGCTGGGCAGCCTGATATTTCTGGAATAGATGAAGGTACATCTCAATATTCTAGAATGTTGTTTAGTTTAAACGAGCTTACTACAGATAATGCAGTGGTAGGATGGGGTGACCCGGGTCTTCCAAATCTTCATGCCATGAGCTGGGGAGCTAATAATGACTTTACTACAGCAATGTACTATCGTCTAGCACAAGAAGTTTCTTTTTGCAACTCCTTTATTTCAAACGCAGAATCTTTAAGTGATAATGATGAAGTTAAAGCTTACATAGCAGAAGCTAGATTTTTAAGAGCATTTGCTTACTACAACCTAGTAGACCTTTATGCAAATGTGCCGCTAGTAGACAAAGTTTCTACAGACTTACCATCACAATCTTCTCGTACAGAAGTTTTCAATTACGTAGAGTCTGAACTTCTTGAAGTTCAAGATCTTTTAAAAGAAAGTGGTGCTAATGAATATGGCCGTGTAGACAAAGTTGCTGCATGGGCACTTTTATCTAAGCTGTATCTTAATGCTGATGTGTATGTAGGTGAAGATAGAAATACCGATGCTGTTACTTATGCTTCAAAAGCGATAAATTCTTCTTATAGCATTAATACTACAGATGCAAACGGAAATGGATCTGCTTATGATGAATTATTCTTAGCAGATAACAATTCTAACGGAGCTCAGAAAGAATTTATCTTCGCTCTTAATTTCGATGGAAATCAATCTAGAACTTATGGAGGAACAACATTTCTTGTGCACGCTTCTATAGGTGGTAGTATGGATGCTTCTAATTCTGGAGTTAATGGTGGCTGGGAAGGTCTTAGAACTACCAAAGCACTAGTTAATAAATTTGACTATGCTGTAACTGCCAAAGATGCAGATGGAAATCCAACAGAATGGTCTGATGGTAGAGCTTTGTTCTACACAGAAGGTCAAAATCTAGAGATCAATAAGATCGCTAATACATTTACAGATGGTTATGCTGTTACTAAATTTACCAATATCAAATCTAATGGTGAACAGGGTAATGATGCAAGTGGAGAATTTGTAGATACAGATCTTCCTGTAATACGTGTAGCAGAGATGTACCTTACTTATGCAGAAGCTGTATTAAGAGGTGGTGCCGGAGGTGATCTTCAAACAGCTACAAGTTATATTAATGAGTTAAGAGAAAGAGCTATTGGTGACGATTCTGGAAATATCAACAGCAGCGATCTTACCTTAGATTTCATTATAGATGAAAGAGCAAGAGAACTTTATTGGGAAGGTCAGAGAAGATCAGATCTTATCCGCTTTAACGATTATACATCAGGAAACTATTTATGGCCTTTTAAAGGGGGTGCTAAATCCGGAACTGCAGTAGAATCTTTTAGAGATCTTTTCCCATTACCAAGTAACATTATCTTAATAAATACTAATCTAAAGCAAAATCCAGGCTACTAATAAATAATAAAGAAAATGAAAAAAATAACTAACTTATTCATAGCTTTCATCGCGATCATTAGCTTAAATGCGTGTTCTGAGGATGATGATTTCACGTTCACCGCTAAACCAGATCCGGAAGGAATATCATTTACAAATTCTACTTCAGAAGTTTATACTCTTAGAGCTGCAAATGGAGATAACCTAGCAGAAAGATTTGTATGGAATGAAGTTGATTTTGATGTACAAACTCCTATTAACTATGAACTTCAGGGATCTGCTTCAGAATCTTTTGACAGCTATACCGTTTTAGGTGATGTTTCTACTACCAACGTTTCTGTAACTGTTGCCTCAATGTTAGAGCTTGCTGCAGAAGCAGGATTAGACAACGATGTAGAAACAGATCTTCCAAATACTGGTAACCTTTATTTTAAAGTTAGAGCTTATGCAGGAAGCGATGCAGGAAACGTAGTTGAGCAAACTTCAGAAGTTTTAACTCTAACTGTTCTTTTACCTGAAGGGGATACAGAAGGTCCATCTTATAAAGAATTTTATTTAGTTGGAGATGCAACTGCTGCAGGATGGCAAAACAATAATAACAATACACCATTGTTTAGAGACTTTGCAAATGAAAATGTATACTACTATACCGGTAGATTTAAAGGTGGAGCAGATGTTGAAGGTTTCAAATTACTTGAAACTAAAGGTGAATGGCAACCACAATGGGGTCTTGACGCTGGTACTTTTACTAGCAGCGAAACCTTAGGTGGAGATCCATCTGCATTTGGTGTAGCTACAGATCAGTATTACTCTTTAATGGTTAACAGAGAAGATTTTACGTATTCTTTTGAAGCTTATGATGCTAGTGCAGCTCCTACTTATGATGTAATAGGAATTGTTGGAGCGGGAACTTCTGTTGGATGGCCTGGTGATGATAACCCAACTCCAGACATCAAAATGACAAATTCTGATTTTGACAAGCATATCTGGCAAGCTAATGATGTAGTTCTTACAGATGGTCCATTAAAATTCAGAGCTAATTTAGCCTGGGATGTAAACTGGGGAGGTGGAGAAAGTTTCCCAAGTGGAATCGCAAATGGTGATGACATTATGGTGAAAGCTGGAACTTATACAGTTTGGTTTAATGACCTTACCGGACGTTACACTTTCATTCCAGTTGTAGATACAGAATAGATCTTACAATAATATAATCCTAAAGCTGTCTAAAGATTAAGGCTTAACCTATTTCTAATTATTAGAAGTTAAGTTAAATCTTAAAAGTCTTCAGACAGCTTTTTTGTTTTTAAAAACTAAACTTATGATGAAAAGAAAATTAATTTATGGTACTGTATTTACTGCACTACTATCTTTAAGTGCCTGTTCTAGTGATGATGCAGATACTCCTGATACCGATGGTGGCAATGGTGGAGAAAATCCTCCCGTTACCTCACAACCTCAAGCATTAGATCTAAATGCTTATAAAAACGGACAAGGTGTAATGATGCAAACCTTTTATTGGGATGTGGAACCTCGTGGAGATTGGTGGAACGTTATAAATGACCATATTGAAGATTGGGCAGATGCAGGAGTAAATAGATTATGGCTTCCTGTAGCAACCAAAGGACAATCCGGAGGGTATTCTATGGGATATGATCCTTCAGATTATTTTGATTTTGGAGAATTTAACCAACAAGGTACCGTAGAAACTCGCTTTGGAAGCAGAGCAGAATTAGAAAGTCTTATAAGCAATGCTCATGATCACAATTTGGAAGTTATTGCAGATATTGTACTAAATCATAACTCTGGTGGTGGAGAAGAATTTAATCCATACAGAAATAAGAACACTTACACACTTTTTGATGAAACTCATGGAAATGCTTCAGGAATGTTCAATAGAAGTTATAAAGACTACCATCCTAATGATATTCACGAGCGCGATTCTGGAGATCTTTTCTATGCAGAACAGGATGTATGTCATGATCAGGAACGTGTACAGGAGTGGTTCTGGAAAAAAGACAACTCTGTAGCTAAATATTATAAAAATGTAATGGGCTTTGATGGATGGAGATTTGATTATGTAAAAGGATTTGAACCTTGGGTAGTAAAGGCCTGGTTAAATGAAGTAGGTGGTTTTGCAGTAGGAGAAAATTATGATGGTAACGGCGCCGTATTAGAAAAATGGGTAGAAGCTTCTGGAGCTTCCGCTTTTGATTTTGCTTGCTTCTATAAAATGGAAGAAGCTTTTGACAGAAATAAAGATCTTACCTTTTTAGGAAAAGATATGCTTCGCAAAACCTATCCTGAAAAAGCAGTAACCTTTGTTGCAAATCATGATACAGAAAAAGATGACAATGTAGATAACAGAATAGATGAAAGTAATAAAATGAAAGCTTATGCTTATATTTTAACGCATGATGGTTATCCTACAATATTCTATTCCGACTATGAAAATGCAATTTTTCAAGATGAATTAAAGAATTTAATATTAATTCATAATTCTCTTGCCACCGGTGAAGTTGAAGTTCTTTTTAATGATAATGATGAATATATTATGAGAAGAAAAGGAACAGCTACCAACCCCGGGATTATCTTATACATTAACACCAACAGTAATGTTAAAAGACGCGAGATCAATTCAAATTGGGCAGGGAAAAAAATAATGGATTATGCTAAGCAAACAAGCTATTCTACTACAGTTGCAGAAGATGGAACTGTAACATTAGAAGCTCCAGCAAACTCTTATAGCATCTATTCTATAATGGAATAAATTTTAAAATATTTAATAAATAAAAAGGCTGAATGTTATCATTCGGCCTTTTTATTTTATCCCGATCTTATTTAAAACTAAATGTATAAGAGATCTTATTAGAATAGGTTTCTCCAGGTTGTAATACAGCGGAAGGAAAATGAGAGTGATTTGGAGCATCTGGAAAGTTTTGCGCCTCCAAACAAATAGATGGAAACTCTTGTGCAATACTTGTATTGTACTTCCAATTTGTTGGTAAATCTTTAGGAATAAATACCACCACGGCTGGTTGATTGGTCTTAAAGACCATTTCTAAGTTAGCATCTGGAGCATAGACCTTGGCTTTTATTCTGCCTTCTTTCAAAATAAAAGTATCATCTACAAATGTGTTCCCAATTCTTTTAGAACTTGAAAAATTCTTTAGTTCAGAATTTAGTGATCTCAAATTTCCTGTGGGTCTCAATCTTTCATCTACTTCTAAAATTTGATCTGCGTTAATATAAAGTTCATGATCTCTTATACTCCCCTCCCCGCTCAAATTAAAATAAGTATGATTCGTTAGATTAACTATTGTCCTTTTATCGGTACTTGCTGTGTACACAATTTCCAGCTTATTTTCTTCTGTAAGTGTATATTGAACCTGCACATTTAAATTTCCTGGATATCCTTCCTCTCCGTCTTCAGAATTGCAATATAAAATTATAGAAGGATTTTTACCTGTAGTTTCAGAATGCTTCTGCCAGATCTTATGCTGAAGGCCTCGCTCTCCACCATGAAGATGTACTCCATTATTTTCATAAAGTTGATAGTCTTTATTGTCCAATTTAAATTTCCCTTGAGATATTCTTCCGGCATATCTTCCAATTGAAGCTCCAAAACCCATATTTTTCTGAAGATATTCTTCTGTTATATAATCTTCTTTATTTTTGGGTCCAACCACAACATTAATAAAATTACCTTTTGGATCTTTTAATTTTAAGCTGAATACTGCAGCGCCTAAATTCAAAATTTCTAAAATTGTTCCAGCTTCATTTTCAAGTCTAAAAATCTTAATATCTTTTGAGGTCATATTTCTTTACGTGCAATTTAAATATCTAAGATCTCAAAGGTCGTAATTAATTTATTTCTGATTACTCTATTCTATTTATAGAATTCTTAATTCTTCAAAAAATAGAGCAGAATTTTATGGCAGTTAGAAAAATTTAAAATTTGTGATTAGGCAGATTAAGTGATCTTTTTTTCATTCCAATAGATCAGATTTTAATATTTGCGCACCTAAAACTATATATAAATAAAACTCTCAGGTCAGACAAAATTCAGAAATAATATGAATACCTTAAACAAAAGGATATTTAATGAATAATAATACATACCCCCTAATTTTAACTACTAAAAATTAATATATATACATTTTTAATCAGTAGCCCCTCAAAATAAGGGGGTGTATTGATATTATTTATATTTTAGCCAATGTGTTAGTAGTTATAATTTTATTCTGATTTGAAACAATTTCAAAATAGATTTCCATGAAAAAAATAGAAGCAATCATTAGAAAGTCAAGATTTTCTGCTGTTAAAAAAGCCTTGCATCAAAAAGGAATTAACTTTTTCTCTTACTGGGATGTTACCGGTGTTGGAAATGAGAAAATAGGGAGTGTTTATCGCGGGGTATCTTATAGCACAAGTGACATTCAGAGAAGATATCTATCCATAGTGGTTGAAGATAAATTTGAAGATGATACTATTAATGCAATTATTTCTGCAGGCAAAACTGGTGAAGTTGGAGATGGAAAAATTTTTGTATCCCAGATCATGGAAGCTTATAGAATAAGAACCGGCGAGAAAGGCACGGATACTCTTTATTAATATACACTACGAAGTTCAAAATTCTATGGAGACAGCTATATTTACTGCGAACAATGTTTGGATGATGATCTGCACCGGGTTGGTATTTTTTATGCATCTGGGGTTTTCATTTTTAGAGATAGGACTTACCAGACAAAAAAATACAATTAATATACTTTTCAAGAATCTATTTATTATTTGCGCCGGACTCCTAATGTATTATATAGGAGGTTTTAATTTAATGTATCCGGGCTTTGGTGAAAATTCTACAGGTATTATAAAATTTGCAGGATTTGGACTTACTATTCCAGAAAACGGATTATCTATAACTTATGCTAATGGTGGTTATACGTATTATACAGATTTTCTTTTTCAAGGGATGTTTGCTGCAACCGCTGCCACAATAGTATCTGGGGCAGTTGCAGAACGTATAAAGATTGGAGGTTTTATGATATTTACTATTATTTATGTAGGTCTAATATACCCAATTGTTGGTTCTTGGAAATGGGGAGGTGGATTTTTGGATACGCTTGGTTTTTATGATTTTGCCGGCTCTACCCTAGTTCATTCTGTTGGAGGTTGGGCAGCCTTGGTAGCCGTCTATTTATTGGGACCAAGAATTGGAAAATTTGACGAAAATAAAAATCCTAAACCTATTCCGGGTCATAATTTGCCCTTAGCAGCTGCAGGGGTGCTCATACTTTGGTTGGGATGGTTTGGATTTAACGGAGGCTCTGTACTATCGGCTGAACCTGGAGCAACCTCCTTGGTTTTAGTAACTACATCTTTAGCCGCAGCAGCCGGTGGAATATCTTGCTTTCTTTTTTCTACCCTTCGATACAAGAATTATGATATTACGATGTTCTTGAACGGAATACTAGGAGGATTGGTAGGAATTACTGCAGGAGCAGACCAAATGTCTCCTAATGATGCTGTTATAATAGGAATACTCGCAGGGATCATTATTGTGTTTGGAGTTTCTCTGGTAGATAGATTAAAGCTAGATGATCCTGTAGGTGCAATTGCTGTTCATTTAATATGCGGTATCTGGGGGACATTAGCCGTAGGAATTTTCGGTAAAATGGCGGGCATAGCACAATTTATAATACAGATGGAAGGAATAGCCATCATCGCGATCTTTTGCCTCTCCACATCATATTTTATTCTTTACATTATTAAGAGAACTAGTGGCTTGCGAGTTTCGGAGAAAGAAGAAATGGAAGGTCTAGATCAACATGAGCATGGAATGAATGCTTATCCAGATTTTAGATCTAATGAGCATTAGCACTATTTGTAAGGCAAATTATATGCGTAAAACATTATAATGTCTATTTTTGTATCTATGGGTTTAACAAACAATGATATTTTCAAGAAACTTCGTGTGGCGCTAAAATTGCGTGATGACGATATAGTAGCTATTTGTGGTCTTGTAGACTTTAAAGTTACCAAAAGTGAATTAGGCGCGATCTTTAGAAATGAGGATCATCCAAAATATGTAGAGTGTGGAGATCAATTTCTTAGAAATTTTTTAAATGGATTGGTCATTCATATGCGTGGACCAATGCCTAAGAAAAAGCCGGCAGAAGAAAAATAACGTAAACATTTTATACAATTTAAGCATCCTTTCTAATAAGATAGGATGCTTTTTTAATTTACCCCTCTAATTAAAAATTAAATTCTTACCTAGAATACCTTTTCAAATGATCATTATCCGCATAAATATTAATTCTTCAATATAAAATAAGGTTCAATTTTTGGAAAATTCCGCTTAAAAACAGATCAGAATTTTAATTAAATACAGCTTTAACATAATATTAACGCTGGTAAATTTTGAGTAATTTAGATGAAAAAATCAAAATAAAATTTTTTCGAAATTATCAACAACAATAAGCTTTTTGTAAAGATTCAATAATTCTAATGATCAAATTATTTAACATTATATTTTAATTTGTTCAAGAGCTAATAGTATCGATAATTGACATATGATAGACTTAGTAGTTGATTAATTCAATAAGATTTTTTAGTTTTAATCTAACCAAACAGATCAATCAATTTAATAATTCTTAGCCCTACATCAGTTTTACAACTGTTGATTATTAAGCATTTGCGAATATTAATTTAATAATATAGCTTATGGTTAAAGAATTACCTACTCTCAGATTTCGTTATGCGTTTTTCTTAATTTTTGTATTTATTGTATTTGGTGATTTAGACAACACTAGTGCACAAAGTAAGAATTTAGCTACATCTATTCATTATCAAGATAATGTGGATAATGCAAACAATGCGCTATTAGATAACGATAGTTTTGCTACTCTCAATTCCAATTCCGGGATTATTTTGAATGCGGGAAGAGAATCGGGAATATTGGAATTACAATATCCAACATTTTTAGATCCTAATACCGTATCATTTGTTCAAATTGATTTTGACCAAGATCTATTTAATTTCTTACTTCAAGGAACTTTAGGCTCTAGACTTGCAGATATTGTAGATAATGTGCTCTTTGGCGACCATTATTTAGAAGTAAATGCTAGTAACAATAGCAACCAAGTTTTTTCTGCCAGTAGCCAATTTGGCGACATCTCAGATAGATTTCGAGTGGTTACAGATGCAAATTCAAATACCTATGTTGCAATTGTTCCTTTAAGCAACTACAATAGGATTGAAATAAGAGATGAAACCTCAGCCGCTTTAGGTCTTAATACTAAGAATTCCTCCAAAGTATATAAGGCTTTTTATGGTGGAGATACCCCAACAGAATGTTACTCTCCTTCTTACACCTCTAGTGATGCCACCGGAATATCTGTAGAGGTGTTGGATTTAGGTGGTGCTGGTGTTAGTAATCCACAGTTTGCTATAGATAACAACATCAATACCTTCTCTGAAATTAGCAATGGAACTTTAGGAGTTGCCGCGAGCGTATCTCAATTATTCTATTTACAGAGCAGCTCTGCTTCTACAGATAAAGTTTCTCTTGCTTTTAAGATGGATGGTGCACTGGTAGACCTGAAATTATTTGACAATATTGACGTGCTTTTATATCAAAATAATTCTCAGGTATATTCTGTAGGCTTATCCTCTTTATTAAACTTGGAATTACTTACAGAACTAAAATCTGAAAAGATCATTCGTGTAAACATAGCTCCAAATTTGGCATTCGATAAAATTGAAATAAAGCTATTAAATTTATTGAATGTAAGCTTAGAGCAATCCTTTGATGTTCATGAAGTGACCATTTTAACCTCACAATGTGAAGCAGATCAAGATCCGGATAATGATGGTTTAACAAATTCAGAAGAAGCAGATCTTGGCACCGATCCTAACGATCCTGATACTGATGATGATGGAATTAACGATGGCGATGAAGTAGCTAATAATACCGACCCGCTGAATTCTTGTGATCCTGATAGTACCAGACCAGAATGTGATCCTGACGATGACGGACTTACTAATCAGCAAGAAGCAGATCTAGGAACAGATCCTAATGATCCTGATACTGATGGCGATGGAATTAACGACGGAGATGAAGTAGCTAATAATACCGATCCACTGAATTCTTGTGATCCTGATAGTACCAGACCAGAATGTGATCCAGACAATGATGGACTTTCAAATCAGCAAGAAGCAGATCTAGGTACCGATCCTAATGATCCTGATACTGATGACGATGGAATAAACGACGGAGATGAGGTGGATAACGATACCGATCCGCTGAACTCTTGTGATCCTGATAATACAAGACCAGAATGTGATCCTGACGATGACGGACTTTCAAATCAGCAAGAAGCAGATCTAGGAACAGATCCTAATGATCCTGATACTGATGACGATGGAATAAACGATGGAGATGAAGTAGCTAATAATACCGATCCACTGAATTCTTGTGATCCTGATAGTACCAGACCAGAATGTGATCCTGACAATGATGGACTTTCAAATCAGCAAGAAGCAGATCTAGGAACAGATCCAAATGATCCTGATACTGATGACGATGGAATTAACGATGGAGATGAAGTAGCTAATAATACCGATCCGCTCAATTCTTGTGACCCTGATAGTACCAGACCAGAATGTGATCCTGACGATGACGGACTTTCAAATCAGCAAGAAGCAGATCTAGGTACCGATCCTAATGATCCTGATACTGATGACGATGGAATTAACGATGGAGATGAGGTGGATAACAATACCGATCCTTTAGACCCTTGTGATCCAAATTCTTCCGGAGCTGAATGTGATCCAGACAATGATGGAATTTCAAATCAGCAAGAAGCAGATCTAGGAACAGATCCTAATGATCCTGATACTGATGACGATGGAATAAACGACGGAGATGAAGTAGCTAATAATACCGACCCGCTGAATTCTTGTGATCCTGATAGTACAAGACCAGAATGTGATCCTGACGATGACGGACTTACCAATCAGCAAGAAGCAGATCTAGGTACCGATCCTAATGATCCTGATACTGATAATGATGGAATTAATGACGGAGATGAAGTAGCTAATAATACCGATCCACTCAACTCTTGTGATCCTGATAGCACCAGACCAGAATGTGATCCTGACGATGACGGACTTTCAAATCAGCAAGAAGCAGATCTGGGAACAGATCCTAATGATCCTGATACTGATGACGATGGAATAAATGACGGAGATGAAGTAGCTAATAATACCGATCCGCTCAATTCTTGTGATCCTGATAGTACCAGACCAGAATGTGATCCGGACGATGACGCACTTTCAAATCAGCAAGAAGCAGATCTAGGAACAGATCCTAATGATCCTGATACTGATGATGATGGAATTAACGACGGAGATGAGGTGGATAACAATACCGATCCTTTAGACCCTTGTGATCCAAATTCTTCCGGAGCTGAATGTCAAGTGGATACCGATGGAGATGGATTAACAGATACCCGAGAAGATGTTATAGGAACAGATCCCAATGATCCTGATACTGATGATGATGGAATTAACGACGGAGATGAAGTAGCTAATAATACCGATCCGCTCAATTCTTGTGATCCTGATAGTACCAGACCAGAATGTGATCCAGACAATGATGGACTTTCAAATCAGCAAGAAGCAGATCTAGGCACCGATCCTAACGATCCTGATACTGATGACGATGGAATAAACGATGGAGATGAAGTAGCTAATAATACCGATCCTTTAGATCCTTGTGACCCAAATTCTTCCGGAGCTGAATGTCAAGTGGATACCGATGGAGATGGTCTTAATGATTCCGAGGAAGATGTTATAGGAACAGATCCCAATGATCCAGATACTGATGATGATGGAATAAACGATGGAGATGAAGTAGCTAATAATACCGATCCACTCAATTCTTGTGATCCTGATAGTACCAGACCAGAATGTGATCCTGACGATGACGGACTTTCAAATCAGCAAGAAGCAGATCTGGGAACAGATCCTAATGATCCTGATACTGATGACGATGGAATAAACGATGGAGATGAGGTGGATAATAATACCGATCCGCTAGACCCATGCGATCCAAATTCTTCCGGAGCTGAATGTCAAGTGGATACCGATGGAGATGGTCTTAATGATACTGATGAAGATACTCTGGGAACAGACCCAAATGATCCTGATACCGATGATGATGGAATTAACGACGGAGATGAAGTAGCTAATAATACCGATCCGCTCAACTCATGTGATCCTGATAGTACCAGACCAGAATGTGATCCAGATGAGGATGGTCTTTCTAATGCGGAAGAAGATACATTAGGTACAGATCCGAACGATCCCGACACTGATAATGATGGAATTGGTGATGGCGAAGAATTTATGAACGGAAGCAATCCTTTAGACCCTTGTGATCCAAATTCTACAGGAGAGCAATGCAATATAGATACAGATGGGGATGGCCTTGATGATACAGATGAAGATACTCTGGGAACAGATCCTGAAGATGCAGATACTGATGGGGATGGAATTAACGATGGAGATGAAGTAGCTAATAATACCGATCCGCTAGACCCATGCGATCCAAACGCTGAAGGAGATAGTTGTACAGAAAGATCTTCTGTAGCTATAACAATTAGCGTTAACACCACCACTCCTACCATTGGAACTATAGTAGAATTTACAATTACAGTTCAAAATGATGGAAATGATGTTGCTAAGGATCTCATTGTAAAAGAAATTTTAGAAAATGGACTCGAATTAATAAGTGCTAGTTCAACAAAAGGAATTTTTAATCTTGCTTTAAAAGAATGGCGAATTTCAGAATTAGCAGCTAATTCTAAAGCAGAACTAATTATAAAAGCGAAAGTTCTTGATATAGGTATATATGTCAATCAAGTAATGATCGAGCAAGTTTCTCCTAGGGATGATTCCCCAGAGAACAATGTTAGTGCGATAGAATTATTCCCGAATTGTTTAACAGTTTACAATCAATTTTCACCAAATAATGATGGAATGAATGAGTCATTCAAAATTAACTGCATCGAGAATTATCCAAATAATCTCTTACAAATATTTAATAGAGACGGAAATCTTATTTATAAAAGGCGCGGTTATAGAAATGAATGGAGAGGTGAAGCAAATGGAAACCTTAGCATAGGATCTGAAAATTCAGCTCCAAATGGAACCTACTTCTATGTTCTAGATCTAGGGAATGGTTCTCCAGAAGTTAAAGGTTGGATTCAAATAATAAGATAATTATGAAACATATATATATAAAAGCGCTGCTAATAAGCTGCCTATCTACGATGCCATTTATAGCAGCCCAAGCACAGATAGAAGCAAAATTTTCAAACTATTTCTACAACCTTCAAAATGTGAACCCTGCTTCGATTAGTTCATTAGAAAATACCACTATTACTGGGATCATTAGATCTCAGTGGCAGGGTATAGAAGGAGCTCCGGAAACACAATTACTATCTATTGGAATACCTATTAATAATAATAAGATGGGAGTAGGCTTTAATATTCTTCACGATGAAATTGGGCCTAGCTCCTATAGTTCTGTAGATGGGCTGTATTCATATTCTATTAGACTTTCTGAAAAAAGTAATCTAGATTTTGGAATTAACTTAGGTATTACCCTATTAGATGTTGACTTTACTAAGGGAAATTTTGAGAATGAAGGAGATCTTGCTCGAAACAATATAGATAATAAAACCTATTTTAGAACAGGAGCAGGAATTATGTATCATACCTATAGATGGTACGCAGGACTTTCTGTACCCAACTTCTTTAAACAGGATTTTTATGATGAAGAAATAAGCAATGTAATTGCGAACAAACTTCAGTACAACTTCCAAACAGGATATTTACTTAACCTTAATCAGAATTTTGATTTTGTTCCAAGTATACTCGCTACCGTGGTAAATGGAAATCCTATCACTCTAACTGTTACCGGAAATCTTATGTATAATCAGAAATTCAATTTCGGTATTGGATATCGATATGATGAAGCTTTAAATGCAACTATAGGTTTTCAATTCCTTTCCAACTTTCAGGTGGGATATGCTTATGATCTAAGCTTGCAAGAATTTGGTAAATATAATGATGGCTCTCATGAGCTTATTCTAAAGTATAGGTTTGGATCAAAAAGTTCCAGACCAGGTGTATTAAACATTTTTTAGCCCCCCGATTCTTTTGCCCTATCCAAAAGAAAAAAGTCCCAAGAGAGATCTTGGGACTTTATAAATTCTATAATGTTGCGAAAAAGTTTAAGCTAAAACCGCCTGAACTTTATCTGCAGCTTCTTGGAATTCTGTAGCACTTTGTACATCCAATCCGCTGTTGTCTATTAATTCTTTTGCAATATCTGCATTGGTTCCCTGTAAACGAACAATAATAGGCACATTAATGTTCCCCATATTCTTGTAAGCGTCTACTACACCTTGAGCAACACGATCACAACGTACAATACCACCAAAGATATTGATAAGAATTGCTTTTACGTTTTCATCTTTTAAGATCAAACGGAAAGCTTCTTCCACTCTTTTTGCATCTGCAGTACCACCAACATCTAAAAAGTTAGCTGGCTCACCACCTGCTTGCTTAATAAGATCCATAGTAGCCATTGCAAGTCCTGCCCCATTTACCATACATCCAACGTTCCCATCTAGATCTACGTAGTTAAGTCCAACTTTTTTAGCTTCAACTTCTACAGGATTTTCCTCACGAATATCACGCATCTCAGCATAATCCTTATGACGGAAAAGTGCATTATCATCTAAAGATACCTTTGCATCTACTGCAAGGATCTTATCATCACTTGTTTTTAGAACCGGGTTGATCTCAAACAAAGAAGAATCAGACTTTTCATATGCAGTGTAAAGTGCTATTACGAATTTTGTCATTTCTTTAAATGCAGCACCACTCAATCCCAAGTTAAAAGCAATTCTTCTAGCTTGGAAAGGCATTAAACCTACGGCAGGATCAATTTCTTCTGTAAAGATCAATTCTGGAGTATTTTCTGCAACGGTCTCTATATCCATTCCACCTTCTGTAGAATACATCACCATATTTTTTCCTGTTCCTCTGTTTAAAAGAACAGACATATAATATTCTTCCGGCTCACTATCTCCAGGATAGTAAACATCTTCTGCAACTAATACCTGATGTACTTTTTTACCTTCAGCAGAAGTTTGAGGAGTTACCAAGTTCATCCCGATAATTTGTCCTGCAATTTCTTCAACCTCTTTAAGGTTCTTAGCAAGTTTTACCCCACCACCTTTTCCACGTCCACCTGCGTGAACCTGAGCTTTGATTACATGCCAACCAGTACCGGTTTGCTCTGTAAGTTCTTTGGCAGCATCAACTGCTTCTTTTGCATTATGAGCAACAATACCACGCTGTATGCGCACGCCAAAGCTGCTTAAAATTTCTTTTCCTTGATACTCGTGTATGTTCATAATCTGCTTTTTCTTCAGTATTAATTATGGAACGCAAAAGTAACAAATGTAAAAGTATTGTACCAATCTTTTTTGGGTTATAACATACTTCTCCTGAAAACTTTGTAAAAGCACCGATTCTGCGGCTATTATTGACTTCAAAATCACTAAATCGATATCGCTTTTTCCCATTAAAATCTTACGTTAGATTATTAATCTACATTATTTTTGCCCCTTAATTTTTTTGAGATGAATAAAGCGTTAATAGCACTGGCAATAGGAGGATTTGGAATAGGGATGACCGAGTTTGTGATCATGGGAATCTTACCTGATGTTGCAAGTGCATTAAATATTACAATCCCTCAAGCCGGTCATTTCATATCTGCCTACGCCTTAGGTGTAGTGGTAGGAGCCCCCCTACTTACAGCCATTGGAGGAAAATGGCCTGCACACAAGGTCTTATTACTGCTCATGTTATGGTTCACTGTTTTTAATACCTTATCTGCTTTTGCAAATAGCTATGAACTACTAATGATCTCTAGATTTTTGTCTGGGCTTCCACATGGTGCCTTTTTTGGAATTGGCGCTGTGGTAGCAGGAAAATTAGCTAAACCCGGAAAATCTGCCAAAGCAATAGCCACCATGTTCACCGGTCTAACCTTAGCAAATGTACTAGGCGTGCCTTTAGGTACTTATCTAGGGCACCATTACAGCTGGAGCATCTCATTTCTAATGGTAGGTGTAATAGGAATCTTAGCCATGTTAAGCATTAGATTTTGGATGCCCAAACTCGATAAATCTTCTCCAGACGGATTTAAAAAAGATATGAAAGTGCTTAAGAAGTTGGAACTTTGGATGGTAATCTTACTCACCACCGTTGGTACAGGAGGATTTTTTGCGTGGTATAGTTACATCGCTCCTTTAATTACCGATGTTGCCGGGCATGATGAGAGTGTAGTGAGTTATGCAATGATCTTAGCGGGAACAGGAATGGTAGTAGGAAATCTAATTGGCGCGAAATTAGCAGAGAAGTTTAGCCCTATTTACGCTGTAATTCTCACCCTTATAGTAATGGTAATATTATTGGTCGCGAATACATATTTAGCACATGATCCTTTTATTATCCTAATTATGACGTTTCTTATTGGTATGGTAGCTTTCTGTATCTCCACTCCTATTCAGATGGCAGTTATCAATTCTTCTAAAGGTTCTGAAATGTTAGGTTCTTCCTTAAACCAGAGTGCTTTTAATATGGGGAATGCTTCGGGAGCTTATCTTGCCGGATTGCCAATTGCCGCGGGGTATGGCTTTACATCTGCAACTTTGGTAGGTGCAGCAATGGCGGGAACGGGAGTGCTAATAGCGCTGGGAGTTATTTTTATACGAAAAAGAAAACCTTCGCTAGCTGTAGAAGTTTAATCGCAATTAGATCTATTTATACATCCTCCAATAAATATAACAGATATCTTTAATGTGTAATATTTGGATATTACTTATATATAATTAAAATTGTGGGTTAATTTTGCAACGTAAAATTCTACTTTAAATGACAAATCAAGACTTACTTGCTATAGCAGATGAATTTGGTACACCGGTTTACGTATATGACGCCGAAAAGATAAGATTTCAATACAACAGATTAAAAAATGCTTTTAGTAACGTTGATGATCTTCAAATTAATTATGCAGTAAAAGCGTTATCTAATCTCTCCATCTTAAAACTGATAAATTCCTTAGGCGGCGGCTTAGATACTGTATCTATTCAGGAAGTAAGACTTTCGCTAAAGGCTGGTGCAGATGCTTCTAGCATTATATACACTCCAAATGGAGTTTCTTTAGAAGAAATTGAACAGGTAGCACAAATGGGTGTTCAAATAAATATAGACAACCTGTCTATATTAGAACAGTTTGGAACTAAGCATCCAAAAGTTCCGGTTTGCATTAGAATAAATCCGCATGTTATGGCTGGTGGAAACTCTAATATCTCGGTAGGTCATATAGATTCTAAATTTGGAATTTCCATTCACCAAATGCCTCATTTACTAAGAATTGTAGAAAATACAGGGATGAATATTAATGGTATTCATATGCATACCGGAAGTGATATTCTAGATATTGGTGTTTTTATCTATGCTTCAGAAATTCTTTTTGAAGCAGCCAAGAATTTTAAAGATCTTGATTTTATAGATTTTGGAAGCGGCTTTAAAGTGCCTTATAAGCCAGGAGATATAGAAACAGATATTGAAGAATTAGGTGAAAAGCTTACCCAAAGATTCGAAACCTTCTGTAAAGAATATGGCAAACAACTAAGGTTGGTGTTTGAACCTGGAAAATTTCTGGTAAGTGAATCTGGGAAATTCTTAGCACGTGTAAACGTTATTAAACAAACTACCTCTACCATCTTTACAGGAATAGATACCGGTTTTAATCATTTAATTAGACCTATGTTCTACGGGTCTCATCATGAAATTCATAATATTTCTAATCCGGAGGGTAAAGAGCGTTTTTACACAGTAGTGGGTTACATATGTGAGACCGATACTTTTGCAAACAACCGAAGAATTTCCGAAATTAAAGAAGAAGATATCTTGGCTTTTAGTAATGCCGGAGCCTATTGCTACTCTATGGCGAGTAATTTTAACTCACGCTATAGACCTGCAGAAGTGCTTTGGAATGATGGAAAAGCGCATTTAATTAGAAAACGAGAAACTTTTGATGATCTTATTCAACATCAGATCATGGTAGATATTTCTTAGCATTGGTAAATTAAGACCTTACTTTTAGACCTTTGGTATCATCCAAAAGTCTTATTATGTCGTATATGATCTTATAAGAACTCCTTCAGAGAAATTAGCATTAAAAAATCACATCATTTAATCGCTCACTTTCAGCATGATGCAAAATAATTGCTTTTTAATTGAAGGTTTTTATAAAATCATTATATATATTAGTAAAAGTGTCCTCAATATGAAACCCTACTAATGACTTATCTTAAGGAAGAATTACATGCACTAATTCAAAAGGATATCAGAATATTTGACTTTATTCAAGAATCCGGATTAGATGGAATCATATTTCGTGATCTTATAAATGAAGATCATGAATGGCAGGATATGAAGTTTTGGAATAGCCTTGGTTATTTAAAGAAAGAGGTTTCAAAATTAAAAAGCTCTAAGGAGTTATACAAAAGCTCTAGGCTCTTAAGAATAGATTCTAAAGCAGAGTATTCAGAAAACCTAACCACTATTAATTTTGATCTTCAGGAGTTTGATGAGTTTAAAGAGTATCATCATAAATCTGGGAAGGTTCTTACATTTAAAGCTGCGCAATATCTAGTTTATAATGAGAAAAATGAACCTATACGCCAATTGATAGGCTTAAAGAACATTACCTCCAATGACGATCTTGCCAAAAAAATAAAACATTACGAACAAATAATTGAAGGTACCGGAATTGGAGCCTGGGAATGGAACCTACAAACTCACGAAGTAATTTTTAATGAGCAATGGGCTAAAATTCTAGGATACTCTTTAGAAGAACTTCAACCCATTACTCCAGACATTTGGAATAGATTCTGTCATCCAGACGATACAGAAAGATGTGCTAAATTGTTAGATGACCACATTTCAGGAAAAAACGATGTCTACGAGAGCGAAGCTAGAATGAGACATAAAAATGGCTCGTGGATCTGGGTGCTGGATAAGGGTAAAGTTGTAAGTTATACTCCAGATGGAAAAGCTGAGTGGATGACAGGTTTTCATGAAGAGATTACTCAGCGAAAAAAAGAATTCGAACGAAATAAATTATTTATAGATAAGGCTCCAAGTGAGATCGCCATGTTTGATAATAACATGAGATATCTTGCGGCTTCACAGCGTTGGAAGATTGGTTACGGCATAGATGAGATCGAAATTATCGGAAGATGTCATTACGATATATTTCCTAACATCAGTGATGAATGGAAAGCTATACATAAGGAATGTTTAGGCGGGAAGACCTTAAAAAAAGAGGAAGATTCTTATATAGGCCTTGATGGTGAGTTGCATTGGTTAAGCTGGGAAGTAAGCCCTTGGTACAATCACAATAATGAGATTGGCGGAATTTTAATGCACACTTCAGACATTACACCAATTAAAGCAGCAGAGCAAGCCATAAAAGAAAAACAAGCTTTATTGGAAGCTGTTCTCAATAATATTGAAGTTGGAATTGTTTGTTGCGATACACAAGGCAAACTTACCCTTTTCAACAAAGCCACTCACGAGTGGCATGGTTTACCCGCAGAACCTATAAATCCAAGCGAATTTCCGGAGTATTATAATCTATTTGAAGCAGATGGGGAAACCCCGCTTGCTACAGAGAACATCCCGCTCATAAAATCTTTAAGAACAGGCTCTGTTAAAAATCAAGAAATTATAATTCAAAAAGTAGACGGAACCTATAAGATCGTGAGCGTAAATGGCTCGCATTTAAAAGATATTGATGGAAATGTTCTTGGTGCTGTAGTTGCCATGCATGATATTACTACAAAAAAAATAGCCGAAGATCGACTAAGAATTAGTGAGCAGACATTTAGAGGTAACTTTGAAAATGCAGCTATTGGAATGGCAATAGTAGACATTACAGGACAATGGGTGGAAGTGAATAAAAGTCTATGCTCCATATTTGGATATACTGAAGAAGAACTTCTAGAATCTACTCTGGAAGATCTCACGCATCCGGATGATCTGGAAATAGATCTCCAACGTCTGGAAGAACTAATTAGAGGGATTAGAAATTTCTATCATATAGAAAAACGTTACATTCATAAGAATGGAGAAACTATTCACGGAATACTTTCTGTCTCCATAGTTTTAGATGAAACAGGGGCTCCGCTACATTTTGTTTCGCAGATAACAGATATTACCCTTAGGAAAAAGACACAACAGAAGCTACAAAATACGCTGGCTTATTTAGAAAGTATCTTTCAGGCTAGTTCTAGAGTGAGTATTATTGCTACAGATACCAACGGTATAATAACTTCCTTTAATAAAGGAGCAGAGAATTTACTGGGATATTCTAGAGAGGAAATGGAAAATAAATGTTCCCCTCAAAAAATTCATCTAAAAAAAGAGATCAAAAAAAGAGGTAGAGAACTTGAAAAACTTCTTGGAATAGATGTAAGAGATATCAAACCGCTTACAGCTTTGGCAGATAAAGGTCAATTTGATACCAGAGAATGGACCTATGTTAGAAAGAACGGCACTCAATTTCCTGTACTTTTAACCGTAACTCCTATAAAAGATGAGAAAGAGATTATTGGATATTTAGGAATTGGGACAGAGATCACGCAGCTTAAAAATGCAGAGAAAGAAATTATTTCATTATTAGAAGTTACAAAAGATCAAAATGAGCGCTTAAAGAACTTTGCACATATTGTTTCTCATAACCTAAGATCTCATTCCGGAAATTTTGAAATGCTATTAGATCTTTACGTTCAGGAGAATCCGGAGGCTAAAGAGAATGAAATGATCCAATATCTGAACGTAGCTTCAGAAAACCTTAAAGAAACCATTGCTCACCTTAATGAAGTTGTTCTCATCAACACTTCTATGAAAGACAATCTTGTAAAGATAGACCTAAAGGAATGTATAGATAAATCTTCAAAAAACATTGGCGCCATTGCTAGAGATATTGATGTGAAGATCATTAATGAGGTAGATGCTACCATAAGAGTTTTAGGAATACCTGCTTATATGGATAGTATCTTGCTAAATTTCCTTACCAATGGAGTTAAATATAGCTCTCGAGAAAGAGATAGTTATATAAAACTAAGTACATATATAGAAGATGAATTTGTTGTTTTGAGTATAGAAGATAATGGTATTGGGATCGACCTAAAAAAGAATGAGTCAAAATTATTTGGGATGTATAAAACCTTCCATAAAAATAAGGATGCCAGAGGGATAGGTCTTTTTATCACTAAGAATCAGGTTGAAGCTTTAGGCGGTAAGATAGAAACAGAAAGCACCGTTGATAAAGGAACCACTTTCAAAATATATTTTAAGTATGAAAAAAATTGATATTGCCTGCATTATAGACGATGATCCTATTTTTGTTTTTAGCGCCAAAAAGATCATGCAAATTGCAGATTTCTGCAATGGATTTCTTGTTTTTCATAACGGTCATGAAGCCATTAGTAACCTAAAAGCTATTATCTCCAATAAGGAACAGAATATGCCAGATGTTATCTTATTAGATCTTAATATGCCTGTAATGGATGGTTGGGAGTTTTTAGATGAATTTGTAAAGATCCCTTCTAATAAGGAGATCACCATTTATATAGTAACCTCATCCGTAGATCCTTACGATGTTATAAAAGCTAAAGCTTATGATCATGTAAGCAATTACATTGTAAAGCCTATCTCTATGGAAAGTTTAAAAGAATTGATGATTAGCGAAAGTCAGCAAAAAGTGAATTAGTTTTTCTTAATAATATAAAATTTATTTTTTAGCGCTGTGCTAATATTAAATTTTAAGGATCTCAAGTAAACAAAAGCATTTCCCTCCCAACATAAGGTTAAATGAAAAATTGGCGGTTTTAAATTATCTTATATTGCAGTAAGAAAAGCCCATAACAGCCAATGCTTTATATACTGCATCAAAATACTGATCTAGAAGAGGTTAAAACTGAGATCTTACCTTTGTTAGAAAACAAGGAATATCAATTACTTACCTATGATAATGTTTTAGATATAGAAGATTCAGAAAAGTCTGTAATTCTTACCTACCTAGGAGATCAGGAGCTATCAGAATTTTTACCTAAAGCAGCAGAGCAAAATTGGCAAGTTGCCATACTCCCCCACCCCGAACTTATTTTTACTGGAAAAGGACTCGGTATAGAAAATGACCTTAAGCAAAGTCTGGAAGATATTTTTGGTCTAGAGGAAAGTTATAATCTAGACATGTTATTCTGTAATGGAAAACCCGTATTTCAATCTGTGAATATTGGAAGTGTCTTTATTTTGAAAAGAAAGGATCATAACAACAACCTTTTTTCAGAATTCTATAATTTTCTAAAGAATATTAGAAAACTTTCCCATTTATCACATAGGCGATTTAATTTGAGCGTAGATGGAGAAAAATTAATTAATACTTCTGGTTTAGGGATTGTGATTGTAGAACGTTCCTCTAGTTCTATTATTTCAAAAAGATTAATAGAAGATAGTTATATGAACGATGGAATGTTTCATACACTCATTATTTCTCCTCAGAACATTTTAGAACTTATATGGTTCTTATTTAGAAGTTTGGTACCAAATACCAAAACCTTTGATCAGTTACCAGATTTTATTGGCAGAATAAAGACATCAAATTTATGTATAAATAAATGTGGATCTTTAGATTATACAGTAGATGGTAAGCAGGAAACAAACGAAGAGATTGAAGTTCATATAGAACCCCAAACCTTAAAACTTAGGCAAAGCAGCCTTTACATTAACGATAAAAATGGTAAGGAAGCTAAGAAAAGTATTAAAATAGAAAAATTGCCAACGGGAGAAAAAACCGAGGAGCTTACAAAAAGAACACTGCCATGGTGGCCACGAGCTACCACAGAAGAATTTCAAGATCTTTTCAAAGTCTTGCGAGAGAATGCTAAGCTTACCTCCCCATTTATCGTAATGATGGTGCTCTCCACATTAATAGCCTCTTTTGGCTTGTTCGGAGATTCTTCTCCTGTAATTATAGGGGCAATGATCCTTGCACCTATTATCTCTCCAATAGTTTCATTTTCTATGGGAATGGTTAGATATGACACCAATATGCTAAAAACTGGAATTTCAACGATTCTCATTGGAACTGCTGTAGCATTACTTGTTGCCGCAGGGGTAAGTTTAATAATCCCCCTAAAGGTTCTTACATCAGAAATAGATGCACGTCTTTCTCCTACGCTCTTAGATATGGGAATAGCAGTAGCCTCTGGAATTGCAGCAGCTTATGCGCATGCTAAAGAAGGTATTGCAAAAAGTTTAGCCGGGGTGGCAATTGCTGTGGCACTAGTTCCACCATTAGCTGTTGCAGGAATTGGGATTGGTTGGCTGGATTGGGAAGTATTCTCTGGAGCTTTTCTTCTCTACCTTACCAACCTTGCCGGCATCATCATGTTTGCAGGTATCACTTTTCTAGTTTTAGGATTCGCACCATTTAGAAGAGCTAGAATGGGATTGATCTATACACTTATTATTCTGGTTTGTGTAATGATACCACTATCACTTTCCTTTAACAGGATACAAACCGAAGCACAAATTACTAGTCAGTTAGAAGGTATAAAATTAGATGAAGCCATTTTAAAAGATATTAAGGTTAGAATAGGGAAACCGCTTTTGATCTCAGTAAAATTGGTAAGTTCAGAATCTTTAGATGCAAATAAGATGAAAATGATAAAAACCAAGATCGAAGAAAAGATTAATAAACCTATTAAGTTAGAAGTGATTTCCGCAATAGAATTTTAGAAGTATAGGAGTTACATTGTTTTGGCTAATAGTATAATTATCTCTCAGTTAGCATTTAGCATATTTAACTAAGGATATAAAATTCTGTTTATCAATATTTTAATGGATATAAATTGAAATTAATCAATTTTCTAATCAAGAAATATTATCTTAGAACATACACATCACCTCAACTAAGTATCTCTGTAACAAAGGTTACCGAAAAATTGCATCTATAAATTTAAATTTGTCTTAAGCGATTTGAAAACAGTCGCGTAAAAATTAAGTTTATGGAAATAGAAGAAATGATTAAAGATCATTGCGGGACGATTATAGATGTAAGGACCCCTGCAGAATTTATTGGAGGTAGTGTAGTAGGAGCTATAAATATTCCGCTTAATGAAATACCTTTAAGAATGGAGGAAATTAAAGAATTAGAAAAACCTTTAATTTTATGCTGTAGATCTGGAAATAGAAGCGGACAAGCTCAGCAATATATCTCTAAAAATGATATTGAATGTTATAATGCCGGCTCGTGGCTGGATGTAAATTTCTATTTATCACAAACCGATTGATCATGTTAGAAAGAATTAAAAGCTTATTAGGTATTACTCCTGCACCAGATTATGCTGAATTGGTGAAAAATGGAGCACTTATTTTAGATGTTAGAAGTCCTAATGAATTTAATCAAGGGCATGTACAAGGTGCCAAAAACATTCCTCTTGAACATATACAAGGAAAGTTGAATACCTTAAAAAATAAGGAACAACCTATAATTACCTGTTGCGCTTCCGGAATGCGAAGTGCTTCTGCTAAAGGAGTGCTAAAAGCAAATGGTTTTACTCAGGTTTATAACGGCGGTGGATGGCAAAGGCTAAATAGTAAGCTCTAAAAGAACAAAATCTATAGCACCTACCTTCTAAGATCATTTTCTAATTTGTACTTGAACATTCTCATTTTCAATATTTGACACAAATTCTAGCGCCCCATTTTCGTACATCTTACCAAGGTCTCTAAGATCTATATTAAAATCTTCTACACTATAATTCTCATAATCCACAAAACGAATTCCTTCTATAACTCGCGGATTGTAAACTACTCTAAATCTAATTCCGCGTTCAGACCCATGAAATTTATACGCTAGATAATCTACCGTAAAATTATCTTTATGTATCCAATACATAAATTCATCATGATGATCTTCTCCTCCTCCATCTTGCTGAAAAGTAATTTTTAGCTGATAATATGGCTCTCCTTTTATTATAGTTTCTCCAGCAAGTTGTTTATTAACAGCTCTGTCATTAAGGCCGTACGGAAGATTTGCGAAGTAATGAACAGAATTTACGCTACTCCCAATTCTTAGCGCCATAGAATCCTGCACCTTCACCAAAGAATCTCCCCTTAAACGTTCGAAACCTGTATTGCTCAACACATCTACAAAAGTTCCTGTAGAATCTACCGTAGTACGCTCTAAGCGATACTCTCCTCCATTTCTAACGCTCTTATAAGTATGCTCTCTAAATTTGAACTCGATAGTAGCTTTTTTGTAATTGGCTCCTCCGGACTTCTCAATAGTTTTATCGATGATCTCTTGAGCAGTGATCTCTTCTTTTTTATCTTGACATGAGGAAATAAAGAGCACTAAAGAAAGGACTAAAAGTAGGTTTTTCATAGGAATATTATAACAACTTCAAATATAAACAAAAACATACATCTATTAAATATAGATAGCTCTTCATTGAACGTTTACCGCATGTATCTTTCATCATCCATCTTCATTCATTTAAATAAGATCAAGCCAAAATTATAGGTACACTTAGAATTACCTTAGGTTCTTTTAAAATATTCGAAGCATTTATTAGAACGAAATCTTAATAATGATGCTAATTTATAGAAAGCTTCCTATTTTTGTGGTGGTATGAAGAATAACATCAACATAAAGAATAAGAAAGCTAAGTTTGAATATGAATTTCTGGATAAATATATTGCAGGAATCAAATTGGCAGGAACAGAGATAAAAGCTATCAGATTAGGAAAAGCTTCTATTACAGAAAGTTTTTGCGAGTTTCAAAATCACGAACTCTTTGTTATTAACATGCATGTGGAGGAATATTCTCATGCCACCCATTTCAATCATAACCCTAAGAGCGAGCGTAAATTGTTACTTCAAAAACGTGAATTAAGAAAACTCGAAAAAGAGGTTAAGAATTCTGGTTTAACGATTATTCCGCTTAAAGTCTTTATTAACGACCGCGGACTTGCAAAAATGCAGATAAGTCTTGCAAAAGGTAAAAAGTTATATGACAAGCGAGAGACCATTAAAGATCGCGAAAGCAAACGTAGGCTAGACCGAATTAAAAAAGATTTTAACTAAGCCTAAACCCTATTGAGTAATTTTCGCTAATTTCCCGACAGAAATTTATCTTAATGATCTGGAAATTACGCATCTTATTTGTGCTCTTATTTATCTCTAATCTTAGCTTTTCTCAAGTTTCGGGCACCGTTACAGACAAGAATGGAGAAACCCTGCCATATGTTAATATCTATACTGAAGATGGCCTATTTGGAACTACTACCAACGAAGACGGAAAATTTCAGATAAACATAGACAAAACCGGCACCTATAATATTGTATTTCAGTTCCTGGGCTATGAAACGCTTAGAAAAAATGTAGCAATAAAAGAGTTACCACTTATATTAGATGCTACCCTTCAAGAAACTACTACCAATCTTGAAGAAGTTACTATCAATTCAAAAGAAAATCCTGCAAATAAGATCATAAAGCAGGCTATAGAGAATCGCAATAAAAATCTGGCAAGATTAGAACAATATACCGCTAATTACTATTCTCGAGGTTTATGGCGTATTAAGAATGCTCCCGAAAAAATCCTAGGCCAAGAAGTAGGAGATCTTGGGGGAGGTTTAGACTCTACCCGCAGTGGCATAGTCTATCTTAGTGAAACTATTTCTAATATTGCATTTAAAGCGCCAGATGATTTTAAAGAAACTATCCTCGCATCTAAAGTTAGTGGAGATGATAATGGCTTTAGCCTTAACTCTGCCAGAGAATCTGAATTTTCTTTTTATAAGAACACTATAGGCCTCAACGCTAAAATAGTATCTCCAATTGCAGATTATGCTTTTAATTACTACACCTATAAATTAGAAGGTATCTTTTATGCTGATACCGGACAATTGATCAATAAAATTATGGTACAACCAAAAAGACCTAATGACAGGGTTTTCTCCGGATACATTTATATCGTAGATAATTCTTGGCAGATCTTTGGGGTAGAACTGGATACTACGGGAGAAGCCATCCAATTTTCGCCTATAGAGCGACTTACCTTCACTCAAAATTTCAAATATTCTGAAGAGAACAAGTTCTGGATAAAGATCTCGCAAACGGTAGATTTTAGTTTTGCAATGTTCGGAATTTCCGGAGATGGAAGATTTACCGCGGTATACAGCAATTACAATTTCACCCCTCAGTTTGAAAAGAGCAGCTTTTCTAGAGAAGTAATGTCTTTTGCAGAAAAGGCTAATAAAAAGGACTCTTTGTTTTGGAAAAGCTTAAGACCCGTGCCCCTTACAGATGAAGAACTTACAGATTATGTTAGAAAAGACAGCATACAAATATTAAAAACCTCTAAAAAATATTTGGACTCTGTAGACACTGCACAAAACAGCTTCAATATTTCTAATCTAGCTTTTGGCTACAGTTATGCCAACTCTTATAAAAAACAGCGATTTAGTATATCTTCTCCCTTATTTGGCACTCATTTTAATACCGTGCAGGGATGGAATACGAATGTGACTATAAGTTATAGAAAAGAACAGCAGGAGAATTCTGGAAAGTACTGGAGACTTAAGACTCAACTTAACTATGGATTTAGTGAAGATAAACTTAGATATACCGCGGAGTTTCAACAAAAATTCAACAATTTCAGCAAACCAGTGCTAAGTATCTCAGGTGGAATTGAAACTGCAGAGATCAATGACACCAATCCAATTTCAACAAGAATGAATGATATTGCAAGTTTATTCTTTGAGAGAAATTACCTTAAACTATATCAACGTAAATTTGGAAAGATTGCCTGGCAACAAGAAGTCTTTAACGGACTAGAAATTCAAACAGATCTTAGCTTTCAAGATAGATCTGCCTTGCTAAATACTACAGATCAATATTGGGTTACTAATGATGATGTGCAATATACCTCTAACAACCCGTTACAACCCGATAATTTTGACTCAAAACCATTTCTAGATCATCATATTTTTAAATTTAATTTGGCTGGTAAGATCAATTTCGATCAGAATTATATGAGCTATCCGGACGGAAAATATAATATTTCTTCCAATAAATATCCTACTCTGTATTTAGGTTACGAAAAAGGATTTGCAGCAGATATCTCAAATTACAATTATGATCAGTTCAAATTCTGGATCCTTCAAGATCTAGAACTAGGCAATAAAGGGTCTTTTGGGTATAGCATAAAAGGAGGAACTTTTATAAATGCGGAAGCTATAGCTTTTGTAGATTACAGACATTTTGATGGTAACCAAACGCGTATTGGAAACGGTTCTTACCTCAACAAATACAACCTATTACCTTATTATCAATTAAGTACCAATAACAACTATTTAGAAGCACATGCAGAGCATAATTTTAAAGGGTTTATCTTAGGAAAGCTCCCTTTATTAAATAAATTGAATTACAATTTGGTGATCGGGGCGCACTTGCTTGCTACCAAAGACAATAATCCTTATACAGAATATTCTGTAGGCTTAAATAATCTAGGCTTTGGAAAATACAGATTTTTAAGGTTAGACTATGTGGTCTCTAATTTTAATGGGCAACAAGAAGGTGCTTTTATATTTGGGCTGAAATTCTTGGGTATTTTTGAATAGATAATTTTACACTCAGATGCTGAGGCAAGCTAAACATAAAGAGAGATCATCAAATTGAATAGTTGTATTAAATACAAAAGAGGAAATTCATTCTAATTTCTATCCTCCAAAAGCGGAACAAATCTAAAATCTCCAAACTCTCTTTTTTCAAACTCTTTTGCAGATTTTCTAATAAAAAGAGTCATTACCTGTACCTTATCTCCAACAGGGATCACTAACCTACCTCCTACTTTTAATTGAGCTAATAATGGCTTTGGTACATAGGGTGCACCTGCTGTAACAATTATCTTATCAAAAGGAGCATATTCTGGCCATCCTTTGTAGCCATCTCCAAAACTTAAATGCTTTGGCCTGTATCCAATTTTAGAAAGAAATAATTTTGTTTTTCTATAAAGTTCTCGCTGCCGCTCTATACTATAAACTTTTGCTCCAAGTTCACAAAGAACCGCTGTTTGGTATCCGCTTCCGGTACCAATTTCCAACACCATATCTCCTTTCTTGATCTCTAAAAGTTCAGACTGAAATCCTACGGTATAGGGTTGTGAGATGGTTTGATCTGCAGCTATTGGAAAGGCCTTGTCTTGATAGGCATGGTCTTCAAAACTACTATCCATAAATAAATGCCTTGGGATAGTTCTAATAGCTTCCAAGACTTTAGCATCCTTAACTCCCTTTGCCTCCACAATGGCAGCTAACTGTTGTCTTTTCCCTTTATGTTTAAATGTATCTCTTAGCAATTTTTTATGTTTTACGGGATAAAATTAATCAAACATACCCTAGGGTTCAAGCTAAGTTTTAATTATTATTTAACTCTCGTGCTAACTCATTTACAGCCAAAATGATATTGGCTTTAACTCAAGAAATGCTATTTTTGTGAAAAATGTAACAAACATGCTTAAAGCTGGAGTATTTGGTGCCGGACACCTAGGAAAGATCCACTTAAAACTTCTTCAAGAATCTTCTAAATATGAGTTGGTTGGTTTTTATGATGATAATAAAGAACTAGCCGCAAAAGTGGAACAGGAATTTGGATATAAAAGTTTTAATTCTCCAGAAGAGCTACTAGCACTAGTAGATGTTATAGATGTTGTTACACCCACAAACGCTCATTTTAAAGTTGCTAAAGAGGTAATTTCTGCCGGGAAGCATCTTTTTATAGAAAAACCTATTACCTCCACTTATGCAGAAGCCGAAGAACTTATAGCTTTAGCAAAAAAGCATAAGGTAAAAGGCCAAGTTGGGCATGTAGAAAGATTTAACCCTGCCTTTAGAGCGATTAAAGATAAAATAGAGCAACCTATGTTCATTGAAGCACATAGATTGGCAGAATTCAATCCTCGTGGAACCGACGTGCCGGTGGTTTTAGATCTTATGATTCATGATATTGACGTTATTTTAAGTGTAGTAAAATCTGAAGTGAAAGATGTTTATGCCAGTGGAGTTTCTGTAATAAGTGAAACTCCGGATATAGCAAACGCCAGAATTCAGTTTGAAAATGGATGTGTTGCCAATCTAACGGCTAGTAGGATTTCTTTAAAGAATATGAGAAAAGCGCGCTTCTTTCAGCGTGATGCTTACATTTCTGTAGATTTCTTAGAGCGAAACTGTGAGGTGGTAAAGATGAAGGATGCACCGGAAACACCAGATGATTTTGCCATGATCTTACAAAATGCTGAAGGTATCAAAAAGCAGATCTATTTTGACAACCCTAAGGTTGAAGAGCACAATGCTATTTTAGATGAGTTAGAAACCTTTGCAGATGCCATAAATAACGATACTACTCCCATAGTAAGTTTAGAACAGGGTGCAGAAGCATTGCGTGTTGCCAATATGGTTATAGATAGTTTTAAAAAATAAACGCTATCAGAATTTCAAGTAATAAAGAATAGAGGATTTTTTTAAACCTCCAATTATAAAAATTTAAATAATGAAAAATATAGCAGTAATAGGAGCCGGAACCATGGGTAACGGTATTGCACATACGTTTGCACAATTTGGATATAAAGTTAACCTTATAGATATTTCTAAAGAAAGTCTTCAAAAAGGCTTGGATACCATTTCTAAGAATCTAGACAGAATGGTTTCTAAAGAGAAGATCTCTGAAAATGAAAAAGCTGAAACTTTAAATAACATTTCAACTTTTATAGATATACCTAGTGGCGTTAAAGATGTAGATCTTATTGTAGAAGCAGCTACAGAAAATGTAGACCTTAAATTAAAGATATTTAAGCAGCTGGATATTAACTGTTCTAAAGACACTATTTTAGCCAGCAATACTTCTTCTATCTCTATTACCCAGATCGCGGCAGAGGTTTCTAATCCGGAAAGAGTTATTGGAATGCACTTTATGAATCCAGTACCGGTTATGAAATTGGTAGAGATCATTAGAGGGTATAATACTTCAGATAAAGTAACGAAAGATATTATGGAGCTTTCAGAAAAATTGAATAAAGTTCCGGTAGAAGTAAATGATTATCCTGGATTTGTAGCCAATAGAATTTTAATGCCAATGATAAACGAGGCAATAGAGACCTTGTATAATGGCGTTGCCGGAGTATATGAAATAGATACGGTAATGAAGTTAGGAATGGCACACCCAATGGGTCCCTTACAACTTGCAGATTTTATAGGTTTAGATGTATGTCTTTCTATTTTAGAAGTAATGTACAACGGCTTTAAAAATCCAAAATATGCACCATGCCCATTATTGGTGAATATGGTGAGAGCCGGAAAATTAGGAGCGAAATCTGGTGAAGGTTTCTACGATTATTCCGAGAGCAGAAAGGCTGAAAAAGTATCAGCTCAATTTATATAAAGATTTTAAAGATCAGAAGTTAGAATGCAGATCCTAACTTCTGATCTATTATACCTATTTTCAGAATTTGACCAAGATCATTCCCTTTAGAGCAGTTCGCCCTACCAGTGACAAGGCAGGACTCGTTGCATCAAGACCGTATGAAGATTATAGCATAGGCGAACTTACGGCGCAATTGGAATACAATCCATATTCTTTTTTACATATTATCAATCCCGGATATAAATTTCAGCATGAAATAACAGGAGAAAAAAGATTTCAATTGGTTAAGAATCGCTATCTCGAGTTTAAAGAAGAGGAGATATTTACCAGAGATGAAACTCCGTGCTATTATCTCTACAAGATCATTGCTAGAAGTCAGGTATTTTGTGGAATTATAGCTGCAGCAAGTGTAGAAGATTATAAGAACAACCTTATAAAAAAGCACGAAGATACTATAGAATACAGAGAAACACTTTTTAAAGATTATCTAAAAGTAGTAGGATTTAATACGGAGCCGGTATTGCTTACGTATCCAGATTCTGAGGTTATCAATAATATTCTGGCACAGGCTATGAAGGAGATCCCGGAATATGAGTTTACTACCCATAATAAGGAAACTCATTACCTGTGGAAAATAGATGATGAAATTAATGTAAATAAGATAAAGGCAGAATTTGAAACGATGCCACATCTGTATATAGCAGATGGCCACCATAGAAGTGCTTCTTCTTGCTTATTGGCAAATGAATCTATGCAAGCCAATCCTGAGCATACCGGGGAAGAGAGCTATAATTATTTTATGAGCTATCTTATTGCAGAGAGCAATTTAAAGATCTATGAGTATAGTAGGATGGTTACAGACCTTAATGGGTTGAGTAAAGAAGAATTCCTCATGCAGCTTGATGAATGGTTTAGAATTGAGAACAGGAATTTTGAGACCTATGCGCCTACGAGCAAGCATCACTTCAATATGTATCTAGATGGCGAATTTTACTCGCTATATCTTAGAAAAACAGGATATGAATTTACAGACTCCTTAAGCACTTTGGATACTAATATTTTATATGAAAAGATCTTAAAACCTATTTTGGGAATTATAGATCTTAGAAATGATAGTAGGATTGCCTATATTCACGGAAAGAATGATCTTATAGAAATGAAATCTCAGGTAGATAATGGAACCTTTGCCGTTGGCTTTGGAATGCTACCACTTACTATAGAAGAAATAAAGAAAGTTGCAGATGAAGGCCTTATTATGCCACCTAAAAGCACCTATATAGAACCTAAATTAAGAAGCGGACTTACCATCTATGAGTTTTAAAATTTGCTGATCTCTTTTTAAGTTCTCAATTCTTTCGAGTGTATGTCCTTCCTATAAAAGCATTTCTGTGAAGATGGAATAATGACAGCGTAATAATATAGATTTAAAATTACAACATATAACAGCATGAGCATTTCAGAAAATATAAAACAATATAAAGAAGAACTTGGTGATGTTTCCTTGGTAGCCATTTCCAAGACTAAACCAAATGAAGATCTGGAAGAAGCTTATAATGCAGGGCAACGCATTTTTGGTGAAAACAAGATCCAGGAAATGACAGATAAATGGGAAGCCTTGCCAAAAGATATAGAATGGCACATGGTTGGCCACGTGCAGCGCAACAAGGTAAAGTATATGGCGCCTTACATTGCTCTTATTCATGCTGTAGACAGCTTAAAGCTTCTTAAAGAGATTAATAAAGAAGCTAAAAAGAACGAACGTACCATAAAATGTTTGCTTCAGATAAAAATAGCCGATGAAGATTCTAAATTTGGGATCTCAAAAGATGAAGCTAAAGAGATCTTAGATTCTGAAGCTTTTGCAAAATTTGAAAATGTTGAGGTTAGCGGATTAATGGGTATGGCAACCTTTACCGATGATATGGATCAGGTTAAAAAAGAGTTTTCATATTTACATTCTGTTTTTACAGAATTCCAGCAAACGTATCCAAAGATGAAGACCTTATCTATGGGGATGAGTGGAGATTATCAGTTGGCAGTAGAATGTGGTAGCACTATGGTTAGAATAGGAAGTGCTATTTTTGGAGAGAGAAATTATAATTAAGAAGAAGGATCATATTTGTACGCAATATTAGACATAGAAACCACCGGCGGGAAGTATAATGAAGAAGGAATTACCGAAATTGCCATTTATAAATTTGATGGGCAAACGGTAGTAGATCAATTTATTAGTCTTGTAAACCCGGAGCAACCCATACAACCTTTTGTAGTAGGACTTACCGGTATAAATAACGATATGTTGCGCAATGCACCCAAATTCTATGAGGTAGCAAAACGCATTGTAGAAATCACTAAGGATTGTATTGTGGTAGCCCATAATGCCAAATTTGATCATAGAATACTAAGATTAGAATTTAGACGTCTTGGTTTTGATTATGAGCGTAAAACGCTTTGTACCGTAGAATTATCTAAAAAGCTTATTCCGGGGCAGACGTCTTATAGCCTTGGAAAACTTGTGAGAGCTTTGGGAATTCCATTAAGTGACAGGCATCGCGCAAATGGAGATGCCCAGGCAACCGTGAAATTATTCAAAATGTTGCTGGCTAAAGATTCTCAAAAAGAGATCTTAAAAGAATCGGTTAAAAATGAGCCTTCAAAACAATTAGACACAAAACTTGTTCAGTTATTAGAAGAACTTCCTGCAATAACCGGGGTATATTATCTTCACAATAGTGATGGAGACATTATTTATATTGGTAAGAGCAAGAATATCCGCAAAAAAGTAAATCAGCATTTTACCAACGATAATCTTAAGGCAAAAGAACTCCAAAAAGAAGTTGCAGCGGTAAGCTTTGAAGCTACCGGTAATGAACTTATAGCTCTCCTTAAAGAAAATGAAGAGGTAAAACAGAATAAACCAAAATATAATAAGACTTCTAACAAACCTATTTTTAGCTACGCCCTCTATCAATTTGTTGATGAGAAGGGTTATATCAACCTAAAGATTGCAAGAGCAGATGCCAGAAAGAGTAATGTTACCACTTTTTCTAATATGCAGCAGGCAAAATCTACGCTTAGAAACATGATCTCCTCTTACAATCTATGTGATAGATTATGCGGCTTGGAGCTAGGAACCGGGAAATGTTTTGGATACACCATAAAGAATTGTCATGGTGCCTGTATAGATCTAGAATCGCCATTAGACTATAATGCACGGGTAAGAGAACTTATAGAAATATATAGTTATAAAGATCAAAACATGCTGGTGGTAGACCGTGGCCGTGAGGTAGATGAAAAAAGCGCCTTGCTTGTGGAAAATGGAGAATTTAAAGGTGTAGGATATTTCAATTTGAATTACCAACTGAATAACCTCGAAATTGTGAGGTCTATAATAACTCCTATGAAAAATGACAGGGATGTACGTCATATCATTCAGAGTTATTTAAGAAGGAACAAGAAACTTAAGATCATCCAACTGCAAACAAATGACTAAATTTTTACTCCCCCTCTTTTTACTTTTTAACCTTTGCATATACGCTCAACAAAGCTTCAATATTAAAAATTCTGAGGTATCAGAATATGATCTAAACGCTACTAGCTACGAGAAAGATGCTGCTGCTAATGCTTTTTATATTTATGAAAAAGGTGAGACAGAATTTCAAGATGTTAATGATCATGGGATAGTAACAAGGTATGAAGCCAAAATTAAGATCTTAAATAATGAAGGTTACGATACTGCAAATATCAAAATAAGACTTTCTAAATCTGAAAGCGACAGGCAGAAGATCAAAGACATTGTAGCTACCACTTATTATCTGGAAGACGGAATTAGAAAAGAAAAGAAGTTATTAGACTCCCAGATATATACAGAAGAAAATACATATCAAGACATGGTGAGCTTTACTTTTCCGGCTTTAAAACCAGGAGCTGTTTTGGTGTACTCTTATACAAAAGAATCTCCTTTTATCTTTAATTTTCAAACCTGGTGGTTTCAAACCGAAATTCCAAAGGTTTATAGTGAATTCAACAGCAAAATTCCAGGGAATTATAAGTACAATATTCAAAAAATTGGAGAACTTAAATTAGCTTCTCAGGAAAGCGATATTCAAAAGCGATGCTTCTTTACTTCAAAATTAGCAGTTCCGGCAGATTGTATGGTTACTACATATGTAATGAACAATATTCCCGCATTTATAGCAGAATCCCATCTAACCTCTAGCCATAATTATGTATCTAGAATAGAATATGAACTGCAATCTATCACTCAACTAGACGGATATGTTAGAAAATATACCAAATCCTGGGAAGATGTAGATAAAGAAATAAAATTTGATAATGGTCTGGGAAAGCAATTAAAGCGCACTTCTCTGGTAGAAGATCTGCTTCCTGAAAACATCAGATCGATGCCTGAAGGCCTGGAAAAAGCACAGGAGATCTTCAATTTTGTAAAAAATACCTATAGCTGGAATGGCAGTTATAAGATCTTTTACGATATGAACTTAAAAGATATCATTAAAGATAAATCTGGAACTATTGCTTCCATAAATATTCTACTTCATAATATTTATGAGAATGAAGGATTTACCGTTAAACCAGTATTAAGCTCTACTAGAAACAATGGAACTCCTACTAAACTGTATCCAATATTATCAGATTTCAATTATTTGATGGTACAATTAGAATTAGAAAATACTCCCTACTTATTAGATGCTTCTGAAAAGAATATAGAATTTGGAATGATTCCTTTTAGAGCATTGAACTCTTACGCCAGACTCATAGATTTTGATTCTGAAAGCTCCTGGATAGATATAAATGCCAAAACATACTCTAATGTTACCTATAAAGATTCTTTAGCTATCTATAAAGACGGGACTGCAAGTGGACATTCTAAGCAATCTTTTAGTGGATATCATGCGCTACAGGTAAGAAATGACCTGCAGGAAATAAGCCAAGAGCAGGTCTTTAATAAGATCTCGACTCCTATGAGCTTTACCACATCAAGCAATTTTGAGATCTATAATCAAAAAGAGATCGAAGAACCTTTAAGCATAGATTATACCTTGAAGAATCAGTCTCAAAAAGTGAATGGAATGATCTATTTTAACCCCTTCAGCTTTAAGCTTTTTGACAAAAATCCCTTTACACTTAAAGAAAGAAATTATCCTATAGATTTTGGATTTAAAGATGGCTATTATTATTACGCAAAAATAAAATTACCGGAAGATCATACGCTGGTAGCACTTCCAGAATCTAAAGCTTACTCCTTACCTGAAAATGGAGGATCCATTCAATTCTCTACAAGAAAGGTTTCCGAAAAAGAGGTGATGGTAGTTTTAAGGGTCACTTTCCCAAAGGCGGTTTATCCTTCGGCATATTATCCTTATCTTAAAGAGTTTTTTAACCATATTTTAGAGATCCAAGATCAATCTTTAATTGTTCTTAAAGAGAATAGCTAAACACAAATATCTATTTAGTAGAAACGATATATTGAAAACTAAAAAATCTTATCCGGCCTGGAAAGCTAAGCTTCATGAAGTAATCTATGAAGCAGATACTCCCATGGGGAAACTGTTTGATATTGTTCTTCTGGTTGCTATAGTATTAAGTATTGTACTGGTAATGTTAGAAAGCATAGCTCCTGTTAATCTTAAATACAGACAGGAATTCTATATCACAGAGTGGATCATTACATTTTTCTTTACCATAGAATATGTTTTGAGGATAGTGTCTATAAAGAAACCCAGAAAATACATCTTTAGTTTTTATGGTATTATAGACCTTCTTTCTACGCTTCCTTCTTATTTAGCTTTCTTCTTTGGTGGCTACAACATGCTATTCGCTATTAGAGCGCTTAGATTGCTAAGGGTGTTCAGGATCTTAAAGATCTCAAGATATATTGGCGAGTCTAATAAACTAATGCGTGCGCTAAAGAGCAGTCAGCCAAAGATCCTGGTTTTCTTATTTGCAGTGTTAATAATCTGCATTATCATGGGAACCTTAATGTATCTGGTAGAAGGTCCGGAACATGGATTTACCAGCATTCCCGTTGGGGTTTATTGGTGTATAGTTACGCTCACCACGGTAGGTTTTGGAGATATACATCCGGTTACTCCGCTAGGCCAGTTCATCGCTTCGTTCATCATGATCATGGGTTACGGAATTATTGCGGTACCTACAGGAATTGTAAGTTCTGAGTTTTCTATGGATACCACTTCAGAAAAACAGGTAAATACTCAATCTTGTCCTAATTGTGCAGAAAGCAATCACCTTAACAAAGCAGAATTTTGCCATAAATGCGGGCATAGCCTTTAATTAAAATGGAGAATAGATACGTAATAAACGTTTTAGGACCAACGGCAATTGGAAAGACAGCGCTAAGTATAAAACTCGCCAATGCATTTAACACAGAGATCATATCTGCAGATTCCAGACAGTTCTATAAAGAAATGTCTATAGGTACTGCTGCGCCAAGCAACGAAGAACTGGCCCAGGCCCCGCATCATTTTATTCAGCATATCTCTATAGAAGATGATTATTCTGTAGGAGATTTTGAAAAGGAAGCTATCAGCACATCAGAAGCACTTTTTGAAAAGCAAGAGGTATTGATTCTGGTGGGTGGCAGCGGACTTTATGTAAAAAGTTTTACTGAAGGTCTGGATGAATTTCCGGAAGTAGATGCAGACATAAGAGTAGCCCTAAATTTACAACTGCAAGAAGAAGGCATTGCTCCTTTAAAATTGAAATTACAAGACCTAGATCCAGAATATTTTGCAAAAATAGATACCGACAATCCTCACAGAGTTATTAGAGCCTTAGCGATCTGTATTGGTACAGGAAGTACTTTTTCTTCATTTCTGAACAAGCCGAAGAAAACCAGAAGTTTTAAGACCCTATCTATTGGACTTACTGCCCCGAGAGAGATAATTTATAACAGAATAAACCGAAGGGTAGATATTATGATGGATGAAGGCTTGCTGGATGAAGCTCAATCTTTATATCAGAAACGAAAATTAAATGCTCTTAATACTGTTGGCTACAAAGAACTATTCGCATTTTTTGAAGGCAGGATGGATCTGGAAGCAGCTGTAGAAGAAATTAAAAAGAATACCCGCAGATTTGCTAAAAGACAGCTCACCTGGTTCAGAAAAGATGAAACTATAAAGTGGTTCGAGCATGAAACTCCTGCAGAAGAGATCATAGCTTATCTAAGATCTAACATGCAATAGTTATTATCTCACTATAACCCTTAAAATAAGTTCTTCCTTATTGGTATATAATTTAAGCACATAAACCGCGCTTTGTAAATAGCTAAGGTTCATCTTATATTGCACCGTTCCTTCCTCAAATAAGGTGGTGGTAATATATTTTCCCTGCATATCATAAACCTCAACTTTCTCCAATGCGATACCCGCAGGCAGATAATAAGAAAAAGGCCCATCTGTAGGGTTAGGATATATAAAGATATAACCTGGCCCTGTAGGCGTGACTGGCGGCTCCTGGCAATTTCCAAGTACGGTAACTGTAGCGGTAGCACTTGCAGGATTACTGCTACCATCTTGAGCCCTTAAGATCACCCTATTTTCACCAAGATTATTACATGTAAAATCTGTTTTATCTAAGAACAGCCTTATATCTCCACAATTATCTATAGAGCCATCATTAAGCATTTCTGTGGTGATGCTGGCAGTACCATTAGCATCTAGGGTAATGCTTATATCTTTAGTTCTTACCACAGGTGGAAGAAGATCTTCTACCACAACTTCTACCCTACAATTACCACCGGTGTTGCCATCGCTATAATACAGAGTAACCGTATTACTGCCTTTATCTGCACACGTAAAAGAGGTTTTATCTACACTAAACTGATAATTTCCTGCCGTACCGGTATATAGATCTTCAGAAGAAAGTTGAGCTTCTCCATTGTTATCTAATTGAAGTATAAAAGATTCTTTGCACGTAAAATCTATAGCATTCTCCTCATAAGGCAATACATTTACAGTTGTGTCACAAAAACCTGAATTTCCCGAAGCATCTGTTACTGTTAATCGTAATATGTTTGTGCCCAGATCTGCTACAGAAAAATCTGACTTAGAAAGTGTTCTTGAAATGCTGTCACAGGCATCAAAAGAAGTATCATCCAGATCTTGAGGAGACAAACTAGCAGTTCCCCCAGCGTCTAACCTTAAGTTTATAATCCCCACGCACTTTACTACCGGCGGAGTAGCATCTACCACATTTATATTAAAAGAGCAGCTGGTTTGCCCGGTATCTCCTGTGGCGGTTAAGGTGATTTTAGTATCTGAGCTTATTAAAGAACCCGGAAGTGGAGATTGGGTAATAACAGCGTCAAAATTAGCCTGTGCCTGTTGCGTATAATCTGGCAATTGAAATTGACAATTAGCATCTAAATTTCCGGTTTGATCTTCTAAGCATGTAATTTGCAGATCTGGGTTTTCGGTGATTATATTCACGTTAAACGTACATTCTGTTGAATTCCCATAACTATCTACCACCGTTAATATAATTTCTGTAGTGTCATAGATCACGGTACCAACATCGGGTTGCTGTTTTAATTCTTGGATAAAGCAGTTATCATCATAAACAGCATTCAATATATAATTTGGCAATTGAAAACCTTCTCCCTGCTGCACCATTTCTGTTTGATCTGTAGGGCATTCTATGGTAGGAAATATAGCATCTGTGGTTATCAACTTTACTTCACAAGTGTCCATCTGATCTTCAAATTTAGCAGTGATTACTAATGTGAGATCGTTATTTACACTAAATCCTGCAGTAATATTTTGAGTTACCGTTGCGCCTTCTATATTAGTACTTATTGTAGAAGCGAGTTCCGGAATTGCATAACTGCAGTTTTCATCTACTTGAAAAAATTGATCTCCAGGACAGTTAAGAATTTGAAGTTCAGATTCTTTAAAGAATTTGATATTAAAACTACAACCAGATTGGTTGTTATTCTCATCTGTAACGCTAAAGTTCACCGTAGTATTTTCTGTAATAATTGTTCCCGAAGCAGGAGTCTGTACAATTTCAAAATTCGAAGAACAATTATCTGAGATAGTGAGTTGTTCTCTATAATCTTCCAGTCTGAAAGATTTGCTATCTGTATATGCTATTAGTTTATCTTCTAGACATTTTACATCTGGAATTATATCATCTATAATAGTAATTTCTGCGGAGCAAGTATCTGAAAGCGAAGGTTCATCTTTATTAGTAACCGTAAGAACAACATCAACTTTGCCGATATCTGCACAATTATAATTATACTTACTCAAACTTAGAATTACATTATCAGCTGCAGCATTCCCGTCATAAACTTGAGCCGCAGTTAATGTTGCTGTACCATTTGAATCTAAAAAAAGATTAACTGGTTTACATTTTGCTTCTGGTGGCGTATTATCTAATACATTAATTGTGGTGGTACACTGGCTTATTTTTCCAGAAGCGTCTGTAACTTTTAAAGTAACCGATTTGATTCCTGAAGTGGTGAAAATTTTGGGAGTTACTTCTCTATTAACTATAGCGCAATTATCTGTTGATCCATTATCTATATCTGAAGCTGCAATTGTTACAGAACCATCTACTAAAAAGAATTCTTTCCCGGGAGCTATACATTTTACATCTGGAATTATATCATCTATAATGGTAATTTCTGCGGAGCAAGTATCTGAAAGCGAAGGTTCATCTTTATTAGTAACCGTAAGAACAACATCAACTTTGCCGATATCTGCACAATTATAATTATACTTACTCAAACTTAGAGTTACATTATCAGCTGCAGCATTTCCGTCATAAACTTGAGCCGCAGTTAATGTTGCTTTACCATTTGAATCTAAAAAAAGATTAACTGGTTTACATTTTGCTTCTGGTGGCGTATTGTCTAATACATTAATAGTGGTGTTACACTGGCTTATTTTTCCATAAGCGTCTGTAACTATTAAAGTAACCGATTTGATTCCTGAAGTGGTGAAAATTTTGGGAGTTACTTCTCTATTAACTATAGCGCAATTATCTGTTGATCCATTATCTATATCTGAAGCTGCAATTGTTACTGAACCATCTACTAAAAAGAATTCTTTCCCGGGAGCTATACATTTTACATCTGGATTTATATCATCTATAATGGTAATTTCTGCGGAGCAAGTATCTGAAAGCGAAGGTTCATCTTTATCAGTAACCGTAAGAACAACTTCAATTTTGCCAATATCTGCACAATTAAAATTATACTTACTCAAACTTAGAGTTACATTATCTGCTGCAGCATCGCCATCATAAACTTGTGACGCCGTCAGAGTTGCATTTCCAACAGCATCCAAAGAAAGAGTTATAGCCTTACAATTAGCTATTAGAGTAGTGTTATCCTCCGGTTTATATTCAATAGAAAAAGTTGTTCTTGGCTGTGGATCGCATTTAAAAAAGTCAATATCTTTTAAACTTACCGAAACCTCACCGGGAGCATCTGGCACTACTTCTGCCGTAAAAGTATCTTGACGTTTAAATTTTCTTATGGAGAAATCAAACGTAGCATTTACACTCGTTGGATAAACCTCATCACCTAAAGCAATTTCACCCATAGGACCTATACCTGAAAGCTTTAGATTATTAATATGGATTAAACCGCAACTATTTAAAGCAATATCTATTGGTAGATTAAGTTCTGCATTATCAAATTTCTTTACAAATGTGTAGTTCTTATTCGTATTAAAAACATTTACAGTATACTTTGTATCTCTTATAGTTTCATAATTATTAAGGACTTCTAGCGGGTCATTAAATAGGTTGGTTAAATTAAAATCACTTTTGTAATCTATAGCATACAAATAACCATAATCATCTACAATTAAACTCCCTGGTGTACCTTGTTCAACACCTTCGATGATTGTAATTGGATTAAAATTATTGTCAAAAATTAAAATTCGACCATTTGTCCCACCTGAATCACTTAAATAAATATTGTTATTCTTATCAACTGCAATTCGAAACGGTTCTATAATCTCTTCGGAATTATAAAAACTAGTCTTTCTAATTAGTTTTCCGTTAGGTTGATAAATTTTTATAGCATCCTTTCCCGAATCGTTTTGACCATTAAAATTATCAGCTACATAAATATTACCAGCTGCATCCAAAGCTATCCCTGTTGCTCCTCGAGGAAAATCACTTTCTCCATTTGTACCATTACCAATTGGATCCAACTCTTGGTAATTTGAGTCAAAAATTAGAACCTGTTTTTTACCATTATCTGCAACATAAAAGTTCCCATTAGTCCTATTAATCACGAAATCCAATGGTGAATCGAATTTATCTTTAGTAATTACGGGTTTAGGATCACCTAATTTATATATTCCATTGTTTAACGTAAGATAAAATAGTTCATTTTTAGAATTAAAATCAATACTAATAACGGAAGCGCCTAATTTAGTCTTAAATAATTCATCGATTGAATCAAAAAGAAAAGCAGTTATTAATTCCGAAGTAGTAATGTTTATAAGGAAGGGGTCAAAATCGATTTCGTCTTTATATTCAAAATTCACATCGGTTCTTAATAAATTTTGCAAGTCTTGACCATTAATGATCGAGAAATCAATCGGAGAAAGAAAATCTACTGCATCATCAAACTCAATGGTTATTGGAATTGGATTTTCAGAAGTAGGACCGGGAGATTCCGTTGATGTTATAGTAAGACCATTCTGCCCCACCACTCCTTCAGAAAAAAACAGCATAGAAAAGAAGAACACAAAGAAAACCACTACCCTATTCACAAAACGAGCGTTCTGTGCGTTGCCGGTAGGTAAGCTGTGGTTAAAATTATCTTTCATTGCGTAGTGTAGGGTGATGCAAATATAGTACCCAATCTCTAAAGTTAAGATCTTAAGCTGTTAACATTTAAATACAAAGAGGCTGTATAAAAGTTATTCATAAGGTTTCCCGGCTCTTTTCATAGTACATGAAATGAACCTCAAATTCCCCAAAACTAACCTTTATACAGCCTCTTTTAGAAACTGAAATTCTAATTCTTTATGCTTCGGTGTTCTCTCTGTTCTTTACAACAAGTCTAAACCCTTCTCCGTGAATGTTCAAGATCTCTACATTCTCGTCTACTTTTAAATATTTACGCAATTTTGCTATGTAAACATCCATACTTCTAGACGTAAAGTAGTTATCGTCTCTCCAGATCTTGGTTAATGCAAGTTCTCTTGGCATTAGATCATTTTCATGAAGTGCCAGTAAACGCAATAACTCATTCTCTTTTGGAGAAAGTTTTATTGGCTCTTGCTGATTGTAAGTTAAAAATCTCAACTTAGAATTTAAATGAAATCCACCAATCTGGAATTCAAATTGTTTGCTGTCTGCAACGCTATCTGTAGCTTTACGCTGCATAATAGCCTTTATTTTCATCAACAAAACTTCACTATCAAAAGGCTTGTTCAGATAATCATCTGCCCCAACTTTGTATCCTTTTAATACATCTTCTTTCATTGCCTTTGCGGTAAGAAAGATAATTGGCACATCTTCGTTCTTATCGCGAATTTCTTTTGCTAATGTAAATCCATCTTTATAAGGCATCATTACATCTAGTATGCAAAGATCAAAATCGTCTTTTTTAAACTTTTCAAAACCTTCCATACCATTTTTAGCATGAGTAACTTCATAGTCATTCATTGCTAGATAATCTTTTAAGACTGTTCCAAAATTCGGATCGTCTTCAACTAGTAAAATTTTCTTGTTTTCAGTTTCCATATCTATGTTATTAACGGTATTTTTATTATAAATGTGCTTCCTCTTCCCTTTTCGCTCTCCACATGAATTGTTGCGTGGTGATCTTCCAGGATTCTTTTTACGTAGGCAAGACCCAGTCCGTGCCCTTTAACGTTATGTATATCTCCCGTATGCTCACGGTAGAATTTTTCAAATATTTTTTTCTGAACAGATTTAGACATTCCCGCCCCCTGATCTCTAATCTTCATCACAATATTATTTCTAACATTCTCTGTATAGATATCTATTTTTGGAGCTTCATCAGAATATTTTATAGCATTGTCTAGAATGTTCACCACTACATTGGTTAGGTGATCTTCATTAGCCAGCACAGAAGATTTCAGCGCACCAAAATGAGTTCTTATATAGCCATTTCTATCTTCTACAATAAGTTCTACATGGGTAATAGAATCTGTAACCACCTCATGTAAATGCAATCTTTCTTTCTTAAGGTCTAGTTCGTTCTTCTCTAATTTAGAGATCTGTAATACGTTCTCTACCTGTGCATGCATCCTCTTGTTCTCATCGCGAATCATCTGTAGATACCGGGCTACCTTTTCCTGATCGTTTATGATCTTCGGATTTTTAATAGCATCTAAAGCCAGATTAATAGTAGCAATAGGAGTTTTGAACTCATGCGTCATATTATTAATAAAATCTGTCTTGATCTGAGAGATCTGTCGCTGTTTTATCAATTGAGATAAGGCACTAGAATACGCAATTACAATTATAAGCGTGAAAATAATAGAAAGTACTGCCATTAAAGTAACAGAAGACAATACTACTTTTTTCTTGCCGGTAAAATTAACCAGTAACTGATAATTACTCTCTCCGGCATTGCTTACAAATAAAGGCACACTATAGGTAGCAGGATCATCAATATCAAAATTATCTGTATGAACTTTGGTTGCCAGCGAATTATTATAAACCCCAAATTCAAATTCTGAATTTAGATTATAGTTCTTTAATTCATTTCTTATTAAATCTTCTATTCTGCTTTTAGAAAGTCTTTTATGAATAGGAATTCTAGAGGTGAATTCTGAGATATAAGATCTTAAAAGATCTTTTTCCACATCTCGCATTCTCATCATTCTATTTAATCGCTCTTCTGAAGTTGCCTGATCTGGATTTACATTCTCATCATTAAAAATATCTTCAACCCTTCTGTTTATCAGTTTAGATACCTGAGCACTATCCTGAGCATAGGCAAGAAAATCTGAAGATACCTTATTATCTTCTTCTATACTACCACCGGGAAGAACACCATCGGTATCTTCATTAGCAGCATCATCGGTTTTAAAATAGCCATTTATAAGATCTTCATCCAATGCACTAGAAGTACTGTCTTTGTCTGCAAATTCAAACCAGAAGTTTTCAATCTCCTGATTTTGAAGCTTTTTAGAAACGCTAATTAGAATTTGCTTGGCGTTATATGAAAATTGTTCTTCCTTATCTTCTACGGTTCTTTTAATCCAGTAACCCTGCACGAATATAATCCCGATAAGGGATAAACTCATGAGCACAATCAAAAGCAGGAATAACTTTTTATTCATGCATCAAAAGTAAGATTTTAACATTTAGAGCATTATCGGTTTAACCAAATGTTAACAAAACAAGTCCTACTTTTTTATAGTATTTAAGAAAATTTTATGCAGATTCTTCACTTGAGATTCTGTATTATCCAGATCTATGTTTAAGATCTCATAATTTGCCAATTCTTGTTTCTGCTCATCGCTCCATTGATGCTGCATTCTAGCCTCAATTTCTGATAGCGAACTTTGGTCGCGTTTCTGCACTCTTTCTAGTCGAGAATTTTTTGGAGCAGTGACCAGTAGAACCAGATCACATTTTTTATAGCCTCCGGCTTCAAATAAGATTGCCGCTTCATAAATAACATATGGAAATTCCTGAAGGCTTAGCCATTCCGAAAAATCTTTAGCTACTGCGGGGTGTACGATCTGGTTAAGTTGCTCTAATTTTTCGGCATCATTAAAAACCTCTGCCGCTATCAGCTTTCTATTTAATGAACCTTCTATATATGCATCTTTGCCAAATAGATCGACCACCGCCTTCTTCACTTCTTCTGAGGTGGCCATAAGTCTCTTGCCAGCATCATCTGCAATATAAACCGGAACTCCCAGATCTTTAAAAAAATTGGCCACGGTAGTTTTTCCACTTCCTATGCCTCCGGTAAGTCCAACTATCTTCATCGCTTTATAACAAATTGAATCTTCTTTTCGTTAAGCCTTACGTTGTTTACCTGTGGTGGTTGCTCTGTAAGCTGTACCAGAAGATATCCATCACTATTAACGGCATTTTTGAAATCTGCCATTACCTTAAAATCTTCTTTCTTAACGCTATTAAATTTCTTTAAACTTACCTGATAGATCACGGTAACCTCTTTTGGAAAGATAACTACATTCATTCCCTCCGGCACATTTACAAGATCTATAGAAACCTGTACTTTGCCTTCTGTAAATTTATCGGTACGTAACGTATAGTCTATTTTAGTTTGGTAGAAGGTAAGACGCTCCAACTTGGCAGTGTCTAGATTTACCGTTCCACTTATATCATTATTGATATTTTCTAAACGCAGCACCTTGGTCTGTACTTGAGATAATGTGTCTAATATTCCTTTAGGCCCACTAACCATAATAGAATCTGGTTGAAATTCTACATCGTCTAGCGCAGAATAGCCCACCGCAAAATCTAATTCTACATTAGAGCGAATAGGAACTTTTTTCACTTCTCTTTGCTGGTAGCTTATGTTTAGGGTCTTTTTTAGGAACTCTGCTTTATCATATTCTAAATTAAGCTGAGATAATAGTGCAGATTTTTGTTCTTCCAGGTTATAGATCAGTTTCCCATTCTCCATCTTACTATCGCTCACATCTAGATACAACACCTTTGGAAATAATCTATTAAAGGCAATATGCAAGCCGTTCTCTTTAACTCTAAGATCTAATTTGGAAGGATTCTCTGGAGAGAGGATCTTATCTTTAGGTACGTTGATATAAGATATAGGTAACTCTACCGCTTCTGTGTATTCTTTGGAGAATTGCACGAATATCCAAACCACTGTAGAAAAGCCTAAAAAGAAAAGGAAGGTTTTAAAAGGCCCTCTTTTTATTAAAGGTTTACGTATTTTCACTTTATTTTGCATTCTTAAAAAATAGCTTAGGAAAAGCTTTTTGAGGCTCCATTTTTAAAAAATTCAATTTCCAAATAGCTTTTAGAAATCCTGTTCCGTACCCAAAAAACTGAATAAAGGTAGCTTTTATTGCTGCCACTCCAATATATAAACTTTTATTTTTAATTCCTGCATCTACTCCTATTATTATAAAATATAGCAAATAGCACAGTATAAAAAATGGAACTCCTAAGAGCAAGAACAGTAAAGATATCAATAAGCCTATCATAAATAAAGATGGGAACCAGAAGGTGATCTTTGCAGAAGAAGGATGCCAGATATTAAGAATAGGGCGCACCATTCCAAACTTATTTACCTGTACATAGAATTTATCCCAGTCTATTCTCCGTTTATGAAACACAATAGCATCAGGAATTAATACACTCTCAAAACCTAAATCTAGTAATCTTAAAGAAAGATCTGGATCTTCTCCCGGATGAATTAACCCAAAACCTCCAGTAGCTTCAAATGCTTCCTTAGAAAGACCCATATTAAAACTTCTGGGCTGAAACTTTCCAACAGATTTTTTACCTCCACGAATACCACCAGTGGTTATGAAAGATGTCATGGCGTAATTAATTGCTTTTTGCAATTTGGTAAAACTCTCATGAGCTCCATCGGGACCTCCAAAACAAGCTACAAAATGAGAAGACAAATAAGAATCTACTTCTTGCAAATAATTTGCAGGCAGAATAACATCAGAATCTAAGATGATATAATAATTGCCTTTTGCCTGCATCATTCCAAAATTTCTGGAATCTCCAGGACCGGTATTTTGCTTGTAGTGGTAGTTAATTTGAAGTAGTTGCTCAAACTCCTTAACTACCGCTTCAGAAGATATTGTAGAACCATCTTCTATGATCACCACCTCAAAAGGTGCAGAAAATTCTAATACTGCCATGCTTTGCAACAACTCCCTAATTTCTTCTGGCCTATTATATACAGGTATTATAAAAGAATAGTGAATTTGCATAGTGCTGTTAGATTATGATTTTAATTAGGTGAAGCTATGGAATGTGAAACCCCGATATCTCGGGGCTTCTAATAGTATAAATAAAATAGATGTGGCTCTATTCTTCTTCTTTCATAAATGTTTCCATCACCCCTTGGCTAACTCCCATATTAGAGAATCCACCGTCGTTATATAAATTTTGAAGGGTTACTCTTTTTGTAAGATCAGAGAAAAGAGAAATGGTATAATCTGCACAATCCATAGCAGTTGCATTTCCTAAAGGAGACATCTTATCTGCATAAGCTATAAATCCATCAAATCCTTTTACTCCCTGCCCTGCAGTTGTTGGTGTTGGAGATTGAGAAATAGTATTTACTCTTACTTTTTTATCTTTTCCGAAGAAATAACCAAAACTACGAGCTATAGATTCTAAGTATGCCTTATTATCTGCCATATCATTATAATCTGGAAAAACTCTTTGTGCAGCCATATAGGTTAATGCAACAATACTTCCCCACTCATTCATGGCATCTTGCTTATAAAGCACTTGCATGGTCTTATGAAAAGACACTGCAGAAACATCCCATCCTTTTTGAGTATAATCATAATTCATATCTGTATAGTGATTCCCTTTTCTCACGTTTACAGACATTCCAATAGAATGCAATACAAAATCTATCTTACCTCCCAAGATCTCCTGAGCTTTGGTAACAAGGTTTTCCAGGTCTTCTACTTTAGTAGCATCTGCAGGAATGATTTCAGAATTGGTTTTTTCTGCTAATTGCTTAATGCTTCCCATTCTCATTGCAATTGGTGCATTGGTAAGTACAAAAGTTCCACCTTCTTCATGAACGCGTTCTGCAGTTTTCCAGGCAATAGAATTCTCATCTAGAGCTCCAAATATAATTCCTCTTTTTCCTTTTAGTAGATTGTATGACATGTTTAAATGATTTTTTAGTATTGTATTAAGCGGGTAAAGATAACAAACTAGATTTAATTAAGCAGCGATTTTGCATGCGCCATAGCCGATTCACTAAGGGTGTTACCACCCAGCATCATTGCTAGTTCTTCTATTCTTTCTCCTGTTTCTAATTCTCTGATCTTTGTGACCGTAGAATCTTTAATATCTTCTTTAAATATTTTGAAATGCTTGCTTCCCTTCCCTGCAATTTGCGGCAGGTGAGTAATTGCCAGCACCTGCATACTGCTTCCCATACTCTGCAGAATATCTCCCATCTTTTGAGCAATATCTCCGGAAACACCTGTATCTATTTCATCAAAGATAATGGTAGGTAATTTGCTTTGTGTAGCAAGAATGCTTTTTACAGCCAGCATAATTCTAGATAATTCTCCTCCGGATGCAGCCTTTTTAAGCTCGTTGAAATCTCCCCCTTTATTGGCAGACAAATACCACAATAATTGGTCTTGACCATTATTAAAATATTCCTCTTTAAAATTGAGCTCTATCTTTAATCTGGCGTTTGGCATTCCAAGATCTGTTAAGATCTTTTCTACCTTGGCTATAAAGCCTGGAATTGCCTTTGCTCTTTTATCATGAATCTCTTTAGCTATCTTGGTTAAAGCTACCTTAGCATTGCTTATTTCTAAAATTACCTTTTCCAGATCTGCTTCTGCATTTTCTGTAAGATCTACTTTTTCGCGCAAACTTGCAGCAATATCTAGAAGCTCCTGTATAGTTTCTGCAGTATGCTTCTTTTGCAAATTATAGATCACCTGCAATTTGGCGTTTACTTCTTCCAGCTCTTTGGGGTTTGCTTCTACTCTGTCTAAAGAAGTTTCCAGATCCTGCGCTACATCATCTAATTCTATGATAACGCTTTCTACCCGTTCTTTAAGCGAGGTATAATTAGAAGAAAGTCCGGCAATTTTACTTAGGCTATTTCTCACCTCCTTTAAACTGCTTAAACTTCCTATCTCTTCTTGCTGAATGTAATTTACGGCAGCCCCTAAATGTTCTGTGAGCGTTTCTACATTGCTCAACTCTTCAAAGCGTTCTTCCAACTCCTCCTGCATTCCATTTTTTAACCTAGCTTCTTCAAGCTCGTTTAATAGAAATACATTATAGTCATGCTCTTTTAAAGCTTGCGCCTGAGACTCTTTTAATTCTGATAAATGCTGCTGAAGTTTTTTGTAAGATCTTAATGAAGCAGTATATTCCTGCAACAGATCTTTATTTTTAGACAAGGTATCTAAAACCTGAAATTGGTATTGATTCTCACCTAAGCTTAAGGTTTGATGTTGCCCGTGAATGTCTATTAGAAAATCTCCAAGCTTACTTAAAACAGGAAGCGTAACCGGAGTATCGTTTATAAAAGCTCTAGACTTACCTGAAGCTAATATTTCTCTTCGAATAATTGTTTGCGTTTCATAGTCCAGATCTTCCTTTTTAAAAAAGGACTGTAGTTTATAATTAGAAATTTCGAACACGCCTTCTATTACGCATTTATTTTCTGCATTTCTAATTCCGCTATAATCTGCACGCTTACCAAGTAATAAACCAAGAGCACCTAACATAATAGATTTCCCGGCTCCTGTTTCTCCGGTAATAATAGTAAAACCCTGCTGAAGATTGATCTTGATATCTTCAATCAAGGCATAATTTTTAATTGATAATGAGGTCAACAAGATGTATGAATTTTAAGGATAAAGATACGTGAGATTTTATTCTCTATCAAAAGGAAAGTGCTAGAATTGGATGTTTCTCCAATTTTCAGCATACATAGGCGCTATTCTATTAAGATCTCTAATAAGATCTGATAATGGAACTTCTGGCCCTCCAGAAAAGATCTGCTCGATCTCCTGTGCTTTCGCATCAAAGAATACACGCATTAATAAAGAATTTGGCCAGCTCTCATTCATTTTCTTTAAATTCTGAATGGATCCTGAAATAGCTTTCTTACCTGCTACCGGATCTTTATGCATAACATCTAGCCCCAATCTATGATATTTGTAGATAGCTGTTCTATAATCTAAATAAGCTCCGGAAAGTAGATCTGCATTAAGTCTGTATCTAGATCTGGTTCCATCAGAACCTTTCCACCCTGCAGAATTACCTTGTTGGGCGGTAGTTACAATTCTATTTGCTTCCTGAAAATACGGAGTTCCGCTTTCCTGCTCAAAAGAATCTGCATCCAGGCCTAAAATGGTATAAATATAATAAGACATAACAGACACCAGATTGGAAGTGTATGAATTCTGACTGTAGTTTAAAGGTTCAAATTCCTGATAAGTAAAGTTGAATTGCTCATCATTAAAATTAAAAACCGGAGTTATAAAGGTAGATCCAAAGACCGGTCTGGAAGATTGCACCTGTATGGTTCCTGAAAATGTTTGATTCTCAAAATTGGTGATGTTAATAAAGAAACTACAACTTATACGTTCTTCGTTTCTTAATCCATTCTCTGTCCATGAATTTTGATTCACGAATTCTGAAAGAGATCTTTGCAATGTTTTAAACACAGATAAGTTTGCCTGCCCTGTTTGTTCGGCATTAACTATAACCTCTGCATTTAATTCCTGAGCTCTTACAGAGATCAGGCTCAAAAAGAAAACAATAACTAGAACGATCTTATTCATGCATCAATGAAATTACTTCTTTTAAAATATCTTTGGCAACTTCTGTCTTAGACTTAAGTTCAAAAGTTTTAATCGCTTCTTTAGAAACTATAGTTATTTTGTTGGTATCAGACTTAAAGCCGGCACCTTTATCATTTAAAGAATTGAGTACTATAAAATCTAGATTTTTACGTTCTAATTTCCCTTTTGCATGTTCCAGCTCATTATTGGTCTCTAATGCAAACCCAATTAATTTCTGATGGGTTTTCTGCTTTCCTAAGGTAGCTAAAATATCTATGGTTGGTTCTAGCTCTATCTGCAAAGAAGTGTCTTTCTTCTTCATCTTTTGAGCCGCAACAGTCTTGGGTCTATAATCTGCAACCGCAGCTGCAGCTATAAGAATGTCAGCATTTTCAAAATGGCTGTTCATAGCCTCAAACATTTGTTGTGCTGTGGTAACTCTAATAATGGTAAGCTCTTTAGCTTCTAGGGCTAAACCTGTAGGACCCGAAACAAGAATAACTTCAGCTCCCAATGCCAAAGCCTGTTTTGCTATCTCATATCCCATTTTTCCACTAGAGTGATTGCCAATAAATCTTACAGGATCTATAGCCTCGTAGGTGGGACCGGCACTTATTAAGATCTTTTTACCTCTAAGAGGAAGATCAATACTTAATCTATTCTCTATAAAGGCAACTATATTTTCTGGTTCTGCCATTCTACCTTCCCCTTTTAAGCCACTGGCAAGTTCTCCAGATTCTGCAGGGATAAGAATATTGCCGTAAGATTGTAAGGTATCTAGACTTTTCTTAGTTGCAGGATGCTGATACATATCCAGATCCATAGCAGGAGCAAAATACACCGGGCATTTTGCAGAAAGATAGGTTGCAAGCAATAGGTTATTGCTTGTACCACCTGCCATCTTAGCCATAGTGTTGGCTGTGGCAGGGGCTATAAGCATAAAATCGGCCCAAAGGCCGAGTTCTACGTGATTGTTCCATACGGCATTCTCATCATCTTCTGTAAAAGAAGAGACCACTTCATTCTTAGAAAGTGTAGAAAGCGTAAGAGGAGTAATAAAATCCTTTGCAGCGGGAGTCATAATAACCTTAACCTCTGCACCAGACTTTACAAATAATCGTACTAAAGAAGCCGTTTTATACGCTGCAATACCTGCGGTAATTCCAAGCAGTATTTTTTTGCCCTCTAGCACCCCCATGTATTATACTTCTTCAGAAGTTTCTGTAGTATCTCTGTAATAGATCTTGTCTTCTAGCCACTCCTGTACTGCTAAAGAATGTGGCTTAGGTAATTTTTCGTAGAACTTAGAAACCTCTATTTGCTCTTTGTTCTCAAAAACCTCATCTAGACTGTCATTATAAGTAGCGAACTCATCTAATTTTTCTAAAAGCTCTTTTTTAATCTCAGAGTTAATCTGAGTTGCTCTTTTAGAAATGATCGCAATAGCCTCATAGATATTGTTTGTAGGGGCATCTACCAAATTCTTGTCGATAGTGGTAGTGTTTATTGGCGCATTACTTTTCTTTAAATCCATCATGGGTAAATAATTAAAAATTTTGTAGTCTTGATTCTAAATCCTGATTTGAAACCTGTATCTGCTCGTAATACTCGCTTCCCTCAGGGTAATATTTATTATACGACTTGTAATAACCACCTGCCGTTTCTAATCTCTCTTTCATTAAGTATTGATAACTATTGATCGCCAACTCATAAGCAGAATCAAATCTATAGTAATACGCAGCTTCTTTAAAAGGAGAGCCTGGATAATCTGTAATAAAATTATTAAAAGCTACTATAGAAGACTTATAATTGGTGGTATGGTGATATTGCTTAGCGATCTCAAAAGCTTTCTTTTCAAGCTTTACTCTTAAATCTGCTACCAATGTATTTGCTTCTGCTATATAGGCTCCTTCCGGATGCATATCTATGTATTTTTGAAGCTCTTCTACTGCTTTAACTGTTTCTGTTTGATCTAGGTCATATCTTGGAGATAGAAAATAATAACTTTTAGCACTCTTAAAAGCTGCTTCGTCTATTTTTTCGCTGTTAGGATACGATTGTGTAAAACGCTCGAACTGATATCCTGCATTATAATTATCATCTAATTCATAATACGTATCTGCATAGATAAAAGTTACTTTCTCTCCCTGAGGTTTCCCTCTATATTGAGGCACAATTTGATCTAGTAATCTTAAAGATTTTCTAAACTTAGCTTTACTATTTTCCGCTTTGCCTTCGTTATAAAGCTTTTCGGCTAAAGTGTATTTTGCACCAACGTCTTCATTTTTCAATACTTTTTGGTACTCACCACAAGATACCAACATTAAAAACACACTTAGTAATAATAAACCTTTTTTCATCTTTTGTAAAAACATCTTGCAAAAGTACTCTTTTCTATGAGATTATAAAAACTTTAGTGAGCCTCGTGCATTTCATTAATAAATCTGTTATTTAAAGTTAGAAACAAAGTCTCCAATTTCTTTCTTTAAGTTCTCTGAAGCTGCAACTAGTGGGAGCCTCACAGTATCTTCCGTCCAGTTTTTAACCTGCAATAAAGCTTTGATCCCGGCAGGATTTCCCTCGGCAAAGATCATATCTATAGACGGTGCTATTTTATAATGTAATTCGTACGCTTCTTTTACCTTATTTTCTAATCCCAGATTCACCATTTTAGAGAATTCTGAAGGTAATCCTTGGCCTATTACAGAGATCACACCATGACCTCCTGCCAATACCATTGGCAACGTGATCATATCATCTCCAGAGATCACTAGAAAGTCTTTAGGTACTGCTGCGATCAATTTCATAGCCTGAACAATATCTCCGGCAGCTTCTTTTACTCCAATAATATTCTTAAAGTCTGTAGCCAGACGTTTTATAGTTGTAGGCAACATATTTGAAGCCGTTCTACCAGGAACATTATACAAGATTATTGGCTTTGTAGCTACAGCTGCTAAAGCTTTATAATGTTGATAAATCCCTTCTTGAGTAGGCTTGTTATAAAAGGGAGAAACAGATAAGATGGCATCAAAACTGGTAAGATCTGTATCCTGAAATTCTTTAACTAAACCTGCAGTATCATTACCTCCAATACCCAAAACTAAAGGTAGCTGCCCGTTATTAGCAGTAATTATAGTATTCTTAACAAGTTCTTTTTCTCCTTTAGTAAGAGTAGCACTCTCTCCTGTAGTTCCCAGAACTACTATATAATCTATACCATTATCAATTTGGCGTCTCACCAATGACGCTAATCCTTCTACATCTACAGATAGATCTGTTTTAAATGGAGTAATAATAGCAACCCCTGTTCCTTTAAATTTATTATTCATCAACAATTAATTTTAAGCTGTTATAAAAATATAGATATCGGTTCAATTAAACTCATAACGTTCTAAGCCTGCAAAAAGAGATCAGCATCTAATCATTCCAATTAACACAATTATGAGGCAACTCTTATTTATTGTTCGAAACCTTCAGCAAAAGTAAGAACTAAATAAAATTCTTTTCAAATAAATTCTCTTTAATATCACTAAAAATTTAAGCCCATTTAATACTATATCTATTAGATCAAGTCGAACCTAAATTATAAGATTTAGCATAGCACCCTAAGCTTTCGTTTAGACCAATAAGAGCTGACAAAAACTTAACATCTGCAATAATCCAAAAGTTATTGTATGCAATTATATCAATTTAAAGCTATGATGGCTTGCATATTACTAATAACGCTTTACTGTACTATATTAGTGTGAACTAGATGAAATTCACAAGTCTTAATTGTTTTTCTCGTGTAGTAAAGAACTTAACCGCGAAAAATGCTGCTGCAAATCTTAGGATGTTCTCTGCTAGTTCTACACTCATATCCTTTAGATAGAAAACATCCATATCTCTCAATACGTCTGCAAACATCAATGCTAACGTTAGTGATATAAAATACATAGATTTCTTTGAATAAGAATTCAAATAATATAGAAATGCTACGATCCCTAGGATCAATAAGTTTAAATAATATAAAGAGTAAAGATAGAATACCGAGCTGTTAGATATATAAGCTTTAAGCTCATAAACATGCGTAAAGATGAGCATGGCATTCATACATACCAATCCAAGAAAAAACAATTGCATAGATATTCCTGCATTTTTTATCTCAACATATTTAGATGCTTCTATGATCAACGCAAAATTCCCCAATGATAATAATACTAATGAAACCTCATCATTAAACCATTGCCCATGGAACAATCTAAAGACAAAAGACAGAAACGTACTTAGCATAAACAGATAATAGAAGCCATTGTTCACTCCTGTTTTATTAATATAGTAAAGCACCGTAAGGAAGAAGAAGGTTATATAAGCGGTATTAGAAATCCAGTCGATATTAAAATAAATAGCAAAAAAATTAAGAAAGAGCAGAATTAACCCAATAATAGCAACAAAATATCTCGCTTTCATTTAAATTTTTGTAAGACGGTAAATATATAAAAATCTAATATTCAGAGGCTGTTAATAGTGAAACTTTAATTTAGAATTAAAATTATATCAACTTATGGTCGTGTATTTCGACTATGAAATAACAAGTCAAATAAAAAACCTTACTACCTTTGTGCTCTTCTAAATTAATTCCAATTAAAATGAATTTGAGATCTATTGTTGCATTGGCAGTACTCGCAGGAACAATTTCTTGCAACAGTGCAAAATTTCATACTTCTACTATAGAAGGAAATAGATTGGCAATAAATAATGAAATTGCTGCAGACACTTCTATAGAAAATTACATAAAACCCTATGCCAATCATATTGAAAATGTGCTGGATAGCGCATTGGCTTATAATCCAACAAATCTGGTAAAGAATGATGGATCGCTAAATACGCCTATTGGTAATATGATGGCAGATCTGGTTTTGGAACAAGCTAACCCTATTTTTAAAAGCAGAACCGGTAATACTATAGATATGGTACTTCTAAATTTTGGCGGAATCCGGTCTTCCATCGCAAAAGGTAATATTACTACCAGAACCGCCTATTCTGCTATGCCATTTGAAAATGAAATTGTTATCACCGAACTTTCTCCGGAGAGAATGAAGGAACTATTGCAATATCTGGAAGTTGCTAAAACTGCACATCCTGTAAGCGGAGTTCAGATTAGAGTGGACAAAGATTTTAAAGTGATAGATGCTAAAATTCAAGATAAACCGCTGGATGCTCAAAAAAATTACTTTGTAGCAACTTCAGATTATTTGCAGCAAGGTGGAGATAATATGAACTTTTTTAAAGATCCTGTACATCTTTACCGAACAGATTATAAGATCAGAAATGCGATTATAGATTATTTTATTAAGGTGGACACCATTAAGACCGTAAAAGACAATAGATATATTCAAATTAAGTAAGTCATGAAAAGAAGATCATTTATTCAGCAAACCGCCGCAACCGGAGCTTTTATTGGCTTGGGTGGTTTAACGATGTCTTTTAAAGAGAATTCTAGAAAACATATTACTATTTTACACACCAACGATGTGCACAGCCATATAGAACCTTTTGGACCGGAAGATCCTAAAAATCCAAATATGGGTGGTGTTGCCAGAAGAGCAACGTTAGTGCATCAAATAAGAAATGAAAATCCAAACACACTGCTTTTAGATGCAGGAGATATTTTTCAAGGCACGCCTTTCTTTAATTTTTACGGTGGAGAATTGGAGTTTAAATTAATGAGCAAGTTAAAATATGATGCTGCAACGCTAGGAAATCATGATTTTGATAATGGCATTGACGGATTGTATTCTCAACTTCCAAATGCAGATTTCGACTTCCTAATTTCAAATTACGACTTCAATGATACTGTAATGAACGGTCATACCTCACCTTACAAAGTCTACATGAAAGATGGAGTTAAGATTGGTATCTTCGGGATAGGGATTGAACTTAAAGGATTGGTTACCGATAAACTTTACAAGGAAACTAAATATTTAGACCCTATTGAAGTAACTCAGGATATGACCAGAATTCTGAAAGAGGAACTAAAATGTGATCTTGTAATTTGTCTTTCTCACTTGGGTTACGAATACAAAAATGAGGATAAGATCTCTGACATAAAATTAGCAAGAGCCACAGAAAATATAGATCTAATAATTGGTGGCCATACCCACACCTTTTTAGAACGCCCTACTATCGAGACCAACAAAGCAGGTAAAAAAGTGCTGGTAAATCAGGTTGGTTGCTACGGAGTTTATCTGGGCAGGATAGATTTCTACTTAGATAATGACAACAATATTGAAAGCAAAGGAGTAAGTATTTCTGTTTAAAATTAATTACAATTAAACCCCATTTTCAATTCTTTCATCACCCTGAATTTATTGACGGCTCATACTATAACATTGGTAAAAAAAATGAGATTTTGAATTCCTTCAAAATCTCATTTTTACTTTAGTTTACTTTACGTACTAACAATTAATTCGCAGCAGGAACCATCGTTAAGAATTCGTCTTCACTAATAATAGTAGTCCCTAATTTTTCAGCTTTTGCCAATTTACTTGGCCCCATATTTTCTCCTGCCACTAAATAATTTGTTTTAGCTGAAATGGATCCTGAAACTTTTCCGCCGTTATCTTCAATTAATTTCTTAAGATCGTTTCTAGAGATCTTTTCAAAAACACCAGAGATCACAAATGTGTTTCCGTCTAAAATATCGGTTTGATTGGCCAATTTTTCAGCTGAAATTTCCAATTTCACTCCATAAGTTGTCAATCTTTCTATAGTGTGAACATTCTCTTCTGAAGAAAAGAAATCTACCACACTTTGGGCAATGCGCTCCCCTATTTCGTCTACATTCACCAATTCTTCCAAAGACGCTTTAGATAACGCCTGAATATTCTTAAAATGTTTGGCTAGTTTTTTAGCTACCGTTTCTCCAACATATCTAATTCCCAATCCAAATAAAACTCGCTCGAACGGAATTTCTTTAGATTTCTCAATTCCTTGGATCAAGTTTTCTGCAGATCTCTCTGCCATTCGCTCTAAGGGCAACACATCTTCTTTCCTTAATGCATAAAGGTCTGCGTAATTGCCAATCAGGTTTTCATTCACCAATAAAGCCACTGTTTCTCCACCAAGGCCTTCAATATCCAGCGCTTTTCTAGAGATATAATGCTGAATTCTTCCTATAATTTGAGGAGGACAACCATTTGCATTTGGACAATAATGTTGCGCTTCTCCTTCTTTTCTAACCAAGGCTGTATCACACTCCGGACAATGAGTAATATATTCGGTTTCTTTAGAATCTGGATCTCGTTTTGTAAAATCTACACCTACAATTTTTGGGATGATCTCACCACCTTTTTCTACAAAAACGGTATCCCCTTCTCTAATATCTAATTTCGCAATTTGATCTGCATTATGCAGCGAAGCTCTTCTCACCACTGTTCCGGCTAATTGAACAGCATCCAAATTTGCTACCGGAGTAATGGCGCCGGTTCTCCCTACCTGATAGCTGATCTGCTTTAACAGAGTAGATTCTTGTTCTGCTTTAAATTTATAAGCAATAGCCCATCTTGGAGATTTGGCAGTAGTACCCAACTCCTCTTGTTGATGTAAATTATTCACTTTCACTACCACTCCATCTATCTCATAAGGTAGCTCATGCCTGTTCTTCTCCCAATAATTTACAAATTGTAAAACCTCATCTACATTCTTAACCAGTTCTGCTTCTTTTGGGACTTTAAACCCCCAGTTTCTAGCTTTTTCCAAGCCTTCATTTTGAGATTTTAAATTGATATTTTCGCCTATAATGGAGTATAATAAACATTCCAAAGGTCTTTTAGCCACCTCTGCACTATCCTGAAGTTTTAAACTTCCCGAAGCTGTATTTCTCGGGTTAGCATAAGGTTCTTCACCAAGTTCCACACGTTCCGCATTCATTGCTACAAAACCTTCTAAAGGCAACACAATTTCACCTCGAATATCAAATTTCTCCGGAAAATCTCCTTTTAATTTTAAAGGAACAGATTTGATGGTCTTAATATTATTGGTAACGTCATCACCTTGAAATCCATCTCCACGAGTTACCGCCCTCACTAGTTTTCCATCTTCATAAGTAAGACTTATAGAAGCACCATCATATTTTAATTCGCAAACATATTCCACATCGCCATCTACCATCTTTTTAACGCGCTTCTCCCAATCTTCCAACTCTTCTTTTGAATAAGAATTAGACAAAGAATACATTCTATGATTGTGAACTACCGTTTCAAAATTCTTAGTAACCGCCCCACCCACTCTATGCGTTGGAGAATTTGGATCATTGTACTCAGGATTTTCCGTTTCCAATTTCTGCAATTCTTCCAGCATCATATCAAAATCATAATCGCTTATCTCCGGGCTATCCAGAATGTAATAATGATAATTATGCTGATGCAAATCTTTACGGAGCTGAGTAATTCTTTCTTCTATCTTCATCTTTTAAGCGGAAAAATATGGGACACAAATTTTATATGTAGTGCAATTCATCGTTTTTGAATTGTAAATGATGTGTATTATTTTGATGACTGTATATTAAGCTAAAACCTGAAGCATAAGCTTTATCGTTAGCTGGAAACCAGTCTTTTAAATCTTTATTAATGGTAATTATAAGACCATCTGGATCTCCAATGGCACAAAATTTTTCGAAATTTCCATCAAACTTTTCAAGCTGAAAGTTCTTACTGAGAAATTCATAGCTTTTTCTAATGTTAGAAGTCGCCAGACCAATTTCAGCAATCCCTAAAATACTTTCTTCAGAAAAGATCGCAGATTTTGGCGAATTAAGCGTTCTTCTTGAAATGAATTCTAAAATATTTTCGTCTTTATCGTAGAAGTAAAGTGACTTAGCATCCCAGTTACTAAAATCTACAATTTCATTATTGTAACTCTTAATAATAGCCACTCTTTCTTTCACCCATTCTAAGGCGATCTCCTCTTGTTTATCTGGAATATGAAAAGCTATATGATATGGAGTAGCATTAGCATTTTTAGAAAGTTTTAGAATTGAAGTTCCTATCAGCACCTCAAAACTTTCTTCAGTATAATTCTGAATTTTTAGTCCAAAGAGATCCCGAAAGAATTTTAATTGCTCTTCCAGTTTTGAAGTATAAATATTTAGATATTCTATCTTCATAGAGTAGTTTACATCTTCAGATCAAGACGTTTAGGTCTGATTTTTATTCATCCATTTTGGAATCGGCATAGGTTTAAAATCTTTCATCTTCTGCAAAAGATCTGCAATATTATCGGAAACTAATACCAAACTCATGTTTTCTTCTTTCAGCAATTTCTTGGTAGCCATTTTATGGAGCATTGCTAAAAGCTCATCATAATAATTATTAGTATTCAAAATACCAATCGGTTTTTTATGTAAGCCTAACTGCCCCCAAGTCAAAATTTCGAACAATTCTTCCAAAGTTCCAAATCCGCCGGGAAGCGCTATAAATCCTTCACTAAGATCGTGCATTTTAAGCTTTCGCTCATGCATATCCTTGGTGGTTATTAATTGAGATAATTGCAAATGCACCACTTCTTTCGTCTTTAAAAAGTCTGGAATTACACCGGTTACTTTTCCACAATTCTCTAAAGCGCCTTTGGCAACCTGTCCCATTAGGCCAAGTTTACTTCCGCCATAAACAACCTCTATATTATGCGTAGCAAGAAATTCACCAACAGCATAAGCCTCTTTGTAGATCTCTACATCCTCCCCATCACTACTCGCACAAAAAACAGCGATGCTCTTTAAATTATTTTCCATTAACGAAAAGTTCTATTTTAAATTTGCTTTCAGCATTCGGTCATTGCCAAAAATATCTTTTCTAACTTCAGTATTAAAACCTAATTCCTGCAACATCGTGGAAGTCTCTTTGGCTAAATATTGATTTATCTCAAAGTATAAACTTCCCGATTTTCTCAATCCAGATTTTGCCAACATTCCAATTTTCCTGTAAAATATCAGAGGATCTTCATCTGATACATACAAAGCCAAATGAGGTTCATTCTCCAGAACATTCCTATGCATTTCTTTTTTTTCCAATTCCCTTACATATGGAGGATTGGAAACAATAACATCTAACTTCTCATCCAAGAAATCTGTGGCAAGAATGTCTTTTAAATTAAAAGATATATGAACATTATTGCACTTAGCATTATCTGTAGCTATAGCTAAGGCTTTTTCTGAAACGTCTACCGCAGAGATTTTAGAATTTTTTAAATGATGCGCAAGGCTAATTGGAATACAACCTGTACCGGTGCCAATCTCTAAGATCTCAAATTGCGCTTCCTTCTTTTCATTTAGATCATCTAAAATCCATTGCACCAACTCTTCTGTTTCAGGTCTAGGAATTAGTACATTTTCATTTACTTTAAATTGAAGGCCAAAAAATTCTGTCTCTCCAAGAATATATTGTATAGGCTCATGACAAACCAATCTTTGTTGAGCCTCCTTAAATTTAATAAGAACCTCATCTTCAATGACACAAGCTGGATCTAGAGCGATCTCTAATCGAGTTAATCCTAAGTATGAAGTAGCTAATAAATTAAAAAAAGAATTGATCTCCTGTGGGGGATATTCCTCTTTTAAGGCATTTATAAATTGATCTTTAAATTGTAGAACCTTCAATCTTGTTTTATTAAATGACTATCTCTATAGATCTTTTATCATCCACATGGTACAGTTGTAATGCCCTGTATCTCCCATTGGCTTTTCTAATGATCTAAACCCTGATCTACCATAAAGTCTTCTCGCATTTTCCATATATGGAAGAGTTTCTAGGTAACACTGCTTAAAACCTTGAGCCTTTGCAAAATGCAAACAAGTTTCCATCATATGCGCTCCAATACCTCGCCCTCTTGCCTCAGGCAGAAAATACATTTTTTGTAGTTCACTCACTTCAGCCTCTAAGCCTACTAATGGCGCAATTCCAGAACCTCCAATAAGAGTTCCATTTTCTTCTACTACAAAATATTGCATCTTATCATGTTGATACGTACTGTACATATCATCCAAAGATTTATCTTCATAAGCTGTTCCCACTTTAGGAACTCCCATTTCTACCAACACCTTTCGTATTAAGGCTGCAATTTGCTGGTTATCTTCCGGTTGTATCTCTCTAATTTTAAAACTCATGTTTTGCTGAATAAATCATATTTTTGTGATGTGAAGATACACGAAAAATATATAAATAGATGCATAGAATTGGCCCAAAACGGCCTCGGAAACACCTATCCCAACCCAATGGTTGGCAGTGTAATTGTACACCAAGGGAAAATTATTGGTGAAGGTTGGCATCATAAAGCAGGTGAGCCGCATGCAGAAGTAAATGCAATTGCCTCAGTTAAAGACAAATCGCTTTTAAAGAAGAGTACTATTTATGTGAGTTTAGAACCTTGCAGCCACTACGGAAAAACTCCTCCCTGCAGTGATCTTATCATAGCTAAAGAAATTAAAAAAGTTGTTATTGCTACGGTAGATCCTTTTGCGGAAGTATCTGGTAGAGGAATTCAAAAACTGCTAAGCGCCGGATGCGAAGTAGTTGTAGGCGTAAGAGAAAAAGAAGCACAAGATCTTAACAAAAGGTTCTTTACCTATCATCAAAAAAAGAGACCTTATGTGATCTTGAAATGGGCACAATCTGAAGATGGATTTCTTGCCCCGGAGAAGAAAGATAAAAGAGAACCAATTTGGATTACCAACCAATACTCTAAGCAACTGGTTCATAAATGGAGAAGTGAAGAACAAGCAATCTTGGTGGGAACTAATACTGCCGTAATGGACGATCCTAAACTAAATTCCAGATTATGGGAAGGAAAAAATCCCACCCGCGTGCTAATAGATCAAAATTTAAGAACCCCAAAAGATTCGGCAATTCTGGATGGTAGCATTAAAACCATTGTAATTTGTGGTATGCACTCTAAACCAGAACTAGATTTTAATTTATTATATTTTGAAAAAATAGATTTTCTAAAAGAGATTGCTTCTCAAATTATGAATACTCTGTATGAACATCAAATTCAATCTGTAATTATTGAAGGCGGGAGCAAAACCCTTCAAACTTTTATAGACGCCAACCTTTGGGATGAAGCGCGAGTTTTTACAGGAGAAAATCAATTTTTAAAGGGGACTTCTTCTCCATCTTTATTAGGCACAAAAGTTCTGGAACAGCACTTAGAGAATGATTATTTAAAGATTTACAAAAATGATTAAAACCATCATATTCGATTTTGGAGATATATTTATAAATCTTGATAAATCTGCTACTCAAAGAGAATTGAACTCTTTAAAAATAGAAAAGCTCTCTGAAGAGTTGCAACAAACAAATCTTGAATATGAACAGGGACATATCACTTCAGATGAGTTTTTAGGCGCTTATACCAATAGATATCCTGCTATTGAAAAAGATCAATTTAGAAGATCTTGGAATGCTATTTTAAAAGATTTCCCGGAGTACAGATTAAAATTTATTCAGAAACTTTCCAAAGAAAAAGATTTTCAACTCATCTTACTTAGCAACACCAATGAAATTCATATAGATTGGATAAAACAAGAGGTTCCGTTCTTTGAAGATTTTAAGAACTGTTTTGATGCCTTCTATCTTTCTCATGAGATTCACTATAGAAAACCGAACAGAAATATCTATGAATTCGTGCTTAGCAAGCATCAGTTAAAACCGGAAGAGTGTTTGTTTGTAGATGATACTTCTGCAAATACAGACGCCGCAAAAGAACTAGGCATCCATGTTTGGAATTTAGAACCTACACGAGAAGATATCATAGATCTATTCACCTCCCAAAAAGAGCTATTTTGATATATCTTCTCCTCAGCATTTTATCATCCAGCATAATATTTGTGGTTTTTAATCTCTACAAAAAATATGGAGTTAATACGCTTCAGGCAATTATTGTAAATTATTTTATAGCCTGTGCTGTAGGCTTTTTTGGCTTTATAAAAAGCACAGACATTACTGCTATACCTCATAAAGATTGGTTTCTAGGCACATTAATATTAGGAGTTCTCTTTATTGTTGTTTTTTATCTAGCCGCAATAACTACACAGCGCAGCGGACTTTCTGTGGTTTCGGTAGCTACTAAGATGTCTGTAGCCATCCCTGTTCTATTCGGTATTTTATATTTTAATGAAAGTAGCGGCATAATGAAATCTGTCGGAATCATCCTTGCATTAGTAGCTGTTTATCTTAGTTCTGTTAAGAATAGAAGCGGAATTGCTATTAAAAAGGAGAATTTAATATTTCCGATCCTAGTGTTTTTGGGTAGCGGAATAATAGATACCAGTATAAAATTTTTAGAAGCCAGCTATGTTTCAAAGACAGAAGTTGCACTTTTTTCATCCACAATTTTTGCCATTGCTGGTATCATAGGGGTTATGGTTTTAATAGTTCAGGGCTTTTTAGGACGCCTAAGAGTTACAAAAAGGAACTTATTAGGCGGTGTTGCTTTAGGTATTCCGAATTACTTTTCTATTTACTTTCTGGTTTTAGCTTTAAGAAGTGAAGGAATGGAAAGTTCTACCGTATTTACCATTAATAATGTCGCCATTGTTTTGGTGTCTACCTTGCTTGGTATAGTTTTGTTCAAAGAACATTTAATTCCTAAAAACTGGATTGGTATATTCTTGGCTATTTTAAGTATAATTTTAGTAGCTACCAGTTAAAATTACATATTTTGAAAGACACGTATAAAAGCATTACAAAACCATCTGAAGAGATCTTATTTAAAGACAAGAACTCTAAATTCTTTGGCTATGCTTTTCCTATTCATTCTGAAGATGATGCCAAGATACATTTAGAAGAATTACGAAAGAAACATCATCAGGCTAGACATTGGTGTTATGCCTGGCAGATAGGTAAGGAAGTTCAAGATCATCAATTTAGAGCTAATGATGATGGAGAGCCCTCAAACTCTGCAGGGATGCCAATTTATGGTCAAATTCAGTCTTTTGAGGTAACTAATATCCTCATCGTTGTAGTTCGATATTTTGGTGGAGTCAAATTAGGCGTTGGCGGTTTGATAAACGCTTATAAAACTGCAGCCCAATTGGCGTTGGAGGCTAGTGATATTTTAAAACGAACCATTGATGAACGTTTTGTGCTTCAATTTGATTATCCGGAAATGAATATCGTAATGCGAGTTATTAAAGAACACAACCTTAATATAATTGAACAAGATCTAGGTTTAGATTGCAAAATCTACATCGCAATTAGAAAAAAAGATGCAGAAGCCATATTTGATAAATTTAAAGGTATTTATAAAGTTGAAATAAAAAAAGTGGAAGACTAATCTTTTAATTTTTCAAGTAAAAACTGCGGACATCTCACCGGCCTTTTAGTAATGGAATCTATAAAAACTAGAACCGTAGAAGCCGTTGTTATTAGCTGCTCATTCTGATTATAGATAGTATATTCAAAGCCAATTTTTACTCTAGGCAGTTCCATTAATTTCGTTTCTATTCTTAAAGTATCTTCAAAGTGTGCAGGTTGCAAAAATTTGAAACTCATTTCATAGACAGGTAGCATAATACCATCTTTTTCCATAGAGCCATAAGACACCCCTAGCTCCTCAAGCCAGTCTATACGGGCCATCTCTAAATACTGTGCATAATTTCCATGATGCACCACACCCATTTGGTCTGTTTCTGCATATCTAACTTTAACATAGGTTTGATGACTTTTCATAGGAGTTTTATGGAGTTAATTGCGTTAGGTTTTGTACTTTCATACCTGAAAGGAAGTATGCGTAAATTTTTATTAAAAGTCAACATCAAAACGGTTTTTTTATTAGATAATTTGTTCACATATTTGTTCCACCAAGATTTGGGAGGATTTCGATCCCGAAAAAGCAACCACGTACTAACCTAAAATAACCTGAAAACAAGCATGTCAAAAACTGCGCAATCAGTTTGGAATAGCTGTCTAGCTTTTATCAAAGATAATATAACACCCCAGGCTTATAAAACTTGGTTTGAACCGATACAAGCAGTAAAACTTACAGATTGTGCCTTGAGCATACAGGTTCCTTCTAAATTCTTTTATGAATGGTTGGAAGAGCACTATGTAAAACTTTTAAAGGTTTCTCTAACAAGAGAATTAGGTGAAAAAGCCAAATTGGTCTATGTGATCAAAATGGAAAACACCTACGGCAACAAACTTCCATTCACAGAAAAAATTCCTAGTACTCAAAGAAGCAATGTTGCTTCTCAAGAAGTAGATGTTCCTGTAAGACATAAAAATCCGGAACTTAGAAATCCATTTATAATTCCTGGAATTCGGAATGTTAAGATAGAATCTCAATTAAACCCTAACTATAGTTTCGAGAATTTTTTGGAAGGAGAATCTAACAGACTAGCAAGATCTGCAGGATTAGCAGTTTCTAACAAACCTGGAGGAACATCATTTAACCCTTTACTTATTTTTGGAGGAGTTGGTTTAGGAAAAACTCACTTAGCTCATGCTATTGGTGTAGATATTAAAGATAAATATCCGGAGAAAACCGTATTATATATTTCTGCTGAAAAATTTACACAGCAATACATAGAATCTGTAAAGAAGAATAATAGAAATGATTTTATACATTTCTATCAGATCATAGACGTTCTTATTGTAGATGATATTCAATTATTATCTGGAAAAGCTGGAACGCAAGATGTATTCTTTCATATTTTTAACCACCTACATCAAAACGGAAAGCAGGTAATTCTTACTAGTGATAAAGCTCCGGTAGATATGCAGGATATCGAGCAAAGGTTGCTATCAAGGTTTAAATGGGGGCTTTCAGCTGAATTGCAAAACCCAGATTTTGAAACCCGAGTTTCTATTATTAAAAACAAACTCTATCGCGATGGTGTAGAAATGCCGGAAGATATCATAGAGTTTTTAGCTAATAATATTAAAACGAACATTCGAGAATTAGAAGGCGCTATCATCTCTTTAATTGCTCACTCTTCTTTTAATAGAAAAGATATCACATTAGATCTGGCTAAAAAAATTGTAGATAATTACGTTAAGAATACAAAACGTGAGGTTTCTATAGATTACATCCAGAAGATCGTTAGTGACTATTTTCAAATGGATGTAGAAACACTTCAATCTAAGACCAGAAAACGTCATATCGTTCAGGCTAGACAATTAGCAATGTTCTTTGCAAAGAAATTTACCAAAGCATCACTTGCCAGCATTGGAAGTCAAATAGGTAAAAGAGATCATGCAACGGTATTACACGCTTGTAAAACGGTAGATAATCTTGCAACCACCGATAAGCAATTCAAAAAATTTGTCGAAGACCTTAACAAGAAACTTACCCTATAAAAAGTAGCTTTATGAAAACCAATGTTTTGATGGTGTGTCTCGGCAATATCTGCAGATCTCCATTGGCAGAAGGAATTCTGAAATCTAAACTTTCTAGTGATACTGTTTATGTAGATTCTGCCGGTACTGGAGATTATCATGTTAACGATCTTCCAGACTCAAGATCTATTGCTGTTGCTAAAAAGCATGGACTAGATATTACAGATCAACGCGGGAGACAATTTAAAGCTGATGACTTTAAAAAATTTGATCTCATCTATGTAATGGATAATTTTAATTACAATGATGTGATTTCATTAGCAGCTTCTACTGAAGATCAAGAAAAAGTAAAGCTCATCTTAAATGAAGTCTTTCCCGGAGAGAACGTAGATGTTCCTGATCCTTACCAAGGTGGACAACAAGGCTTTGAGAATGTATATAATATGCTTGATGAAGCCTGTACGATCATCGCTAAAAAATTAAATGCTTAATTTTAGCTAAACTTCTTATAAACATGGCGAACACTCCTTTTCAATTTTCTGGAAAACTATACCTGATCCCAACTACTTTGGGAACTTCAAACCCGATAGAAGTGCTCCCGTTATCTATAAAAAAGATTATAGAAAAAGTGGATCATTATATAGTTGAAAATGAAAAAACCGCAAGAAGATCTATTAAAGATGTAGTTCCAAGCAAAAAGCAACCGCTTTTAAAATTAAATTTACTAAATAAATTTACAGACCCTGCCAGCCTAAGTTCTTTTCTAGATCCATGCAAAGAAGGTCTGGACGTTGGCTTGCTAAGTGAGGCAGGATGTCCTGGAGTTGCAGATCCAGGTGCGGAGATTGTAAAGCTCGCACATCAAATGGGAATAAAGGTGGTACCGCTTGTAGGCCCCTCCTCCATTTTACTTGCAATGATGGGAAGCGGAATGAACGGTCAAAGTTTTACATTCCACGGGTATTTACCTATAGATAAAAAAGAACGCAAGAACGAATTGAAGAATTTAGAGCGAATTTCTTTAGAAAGAAATCAGGCGCAAATCTTTATAGAAACTCCTTATAGAAATAATAAGTTGTTGGAAGATATGACACAGCAATTACATGCTGCAACAAAACTTTGCATAGCTTGTGATATTACACTTCCCACAGAATATATTATCACTAAAACTATTTCAGACTGGACTAAAACAAAAGTAGACCTTCATAAAAGGCCTACTATTTTTGTGATACAGAAAGAGCTTTAATTTAAGCTTGAAATATTTCAGCCTTAGCTTTTCTCTCCGGTTTTACAAATGAAGTATCATAACCGGCAAACCTTTTCATGTAATACCCTATAGTTGTTCCAAATGCATCATTAAAAGAATTGGCTCCCCAACTTCTTAGATACTTTTTTACACTTCCAGGACCTGCTAAATGTGCCGCAGCAAGAATACCAGATTCTGTAATTGTAATACCATTTATTTTTTCTCCAACAAATCTTGCAATATCACGTTTCAAGATCCATTTGTTCCTAGAGGCATTGGCATAGAATGCCGCTTCTTGCAACTCTGGAGTATTTAAGAATTCATTTGCATTATAGATTCCTATCAATTTTAAAGTTCCCTTTCCAAATTGATACTTCCCTAAATATCCAAATTCATTAATTATCTTATAATCTCCTCTAGACTCTTTAAAAGCAACTGCTTCTTTAAAACCTAAATAAGATTTACCAAGTGCTGGTAAAATTTTAATTGCCTCTACCTCGGTAACGCTACTATCTGGAGTAGCAGCTACCGTGTATTCCAGAACAACATCTGAAGGGGTAGCATAAGTTTCAAGGTTTGCAGCTTCTTTAGTAGAAAAGCTAAAAAATATAGATCCTGCCAATATGATTGGAAAGATTGAAATTTTTGCAACTTTTTTTCTCATAATTTTTTGATTCTGATAGGTTGAATAGCTTAGTAAAACAGCCCCTATCAATTTCGCCGGGCAAATGTACGATTATTTTTAATAATTTGATATACAGCATGTTAAATATTTTATAATATTGTATTTGCTGATATTCAGCGAGTTACGATTTTATTAAATTTCCTATATCAAGTTTTAAGGTACAACGCGTGTAGTAGCAAGGCAAATGAGACCATTTAGCTTGCTAAAAGTGATAAATTTTTTGCCATTTCTTCCTATTTTGAGACTAAAAAATTAATCGGAATAAGAACTCAAATTTTTGCCAAAATGAGTATCCTCACTACATTTTTAATTAAACAACAGTAGATCCCGAGAAATCCGAAAATATACCAAACAAAAAAAAGCACCCATTTTAGGTGCTTTTTGCTGTAAGAGATTTTAGAAATTATCGTTTAATTCCTTGTTTATTCACCCAATTAACATAAGCCTGCTTATTGATATTATGCTCACGCAAAGTCTTTGCAAATTTATGATATCCAAAATTTTCTACGTTAGCTACAAAGAAAATAAAATCGTGCTTTTCATAATTAAGCACCGCATTTATAGATGAAATGTCTGGCATAAATATAGGCCCTGGAGGTAGGTCTTTATATAGATAAGTATTATAAGGAGAATCTAAGGTTAGATCTTTATAAAGTACACGTTTAATAACTGTATTAAAATTCTGTGTCTTATCTTTAATAGCATAAATAACTGTTGGATCTGCTTCTAATTTCATCCCTTTATTGATCCTATTCATATAAACTCCGGCAACTTTTGGTCTTTCATCAACCTTTGCTGTTTCCATTTGAACTATCGAGGCTATAACAGAAACATCCAGTGGTGATAAGCCTATTTCTTTAGCTTTATCTAATTTCTCTTGCGTCCAGAATTTATTATACTCCTTTTGCATTCTGCTTCTAAATTCTTCCGCAGAAGTATTCCAGAAAAATTCATATTGATTTGGAATATACATTGCCAAGCCATTTCTCAATGTAAAGTCATTCCCGCTAAGAAATTCCTCTTCTTTCATTGCACTCAACAAGCTTAAACTATCAGCTTCTATTTGTCTGGATATTCTACCTGCAAGATCTTCTAACCTTTCCTGATTATTAAAAACAACTTTTACAGGTTGATTCTGGCTTCTAAGGACATTAATAAGATCATTATTATTCATGTTCTTCTTCAACAAATACTTCCCAGCTTTTATATTACCCACGTAATTTTTTTTCTGTGCAACAGCATCAAATGCTTCCATATCTTTTATTAAAGGAGAAAGGCTGTCTTTTACTACAGTATAATTTGCGCCGGTTGGAATATAGACCACTGTAGAATCACTATCAAACTTCGTATTTGGAGCAAAAATATTATTGTAGATGGTATAGCTGAAAAATCCCAGCACAACTAAGCCCAAAAGGGCGATAATTAAAAGTATTTTTTTAATGTACATTATTGATGAATTGGTATAAAATCTCGTCTTTAAATTTTCCGTTTATTAAGTTCCAGTCTTTTTTGATTCCCACTTTTTTGAAACCACATTTTTCAAAAAGTTGAATACTAGGCAAATTATCCACGGTAACGTTGGCATAAACCTGATGCAAATTTAGATGAACAAAACAATATTGGCTTATTAGAGAAATTACCTCTGCCCCATATTTTTTTCTTCTATCTTCTTCCTTAATGATCAATATCCCTAGAGAAGCTCTTCTATTCTTAGGATCCAGATCAAAAATATCTACTAAGCCTAAAGGATCCCCTCCCAGATCACAGATCATCAACCTTAATTGCCTAACATCAAAAATATCCCTGTGGGAATTTTGAAGGTATTTTTTAATTAGAAATCTGGAATATGGCACTTTTGTATCACTTATCTCCCAAAATTTTTCGGTATTCTCTACTTCAAGAATAAAATCTAGGTCTTCTGGCTCTAGTGCTCGTAATCTAACATTTTCTCCGGTTAATGTTAACATTCTAAACTTCCTTTAAAAACCTGTAACGCAGGTCCCGTTAACCAGATGTTAGAATACTGAGCTCCATTATTATCAAAACTAACCTCTAGATTACCGCCCGGAGTAGCAAGATTAACCTTATTAAAATTTGTTTTACCCGTGGCGTGCGCAGTAATTGCCACCGCAGTTACTCCCGTTCCACAGGAGTAAGTTTCATCTTCAACTCCTCTTTCATAAGTTCTAACCAGAAAAGAATGATCATCACTTTGCTGAACAAAATTCACATTAGTTCCTCCAAAATTACTATAGATATCTGAGTATCGAATTTTTGAACCCAGCTTTTTTACATCTAAGTCTCCTACCTCTGTAGAAAATTCTATATGATGAGGAGAACCGGTATCTAGAAATAAATGACCTTCATTTAAGCCATCTGCAATTACATCTTGCATTTGTAAACTTATGGTCTCACCTTTTACCCAGGCCTTATGTTTTCCATCTACAGCAATAAAATTGGTGCGCTCTCCTATAACTCCTAAGAAATTTGCAAAAGCTACGATACATCTGCCACCATTACCGCACATACTACTTGGGTTTCCATCAGAATTATAGTAAACCATAACAAAATCCTCTCCTTCTACCTCAGAATTTTCCAATAGTATCAATCCATCTGCCCCTATTCCAAACCTTCTATGGCAAAGTTTAAGCACTAAATTGGTATCATTTTTGGGGAACAGTAACTGGCGATTATCGATCATGATAAAATCATTTCCAGCGCCATGATATTTGTAAAAATCGAGTTTCATGAACCTTTTATTTTGAAGGCCAAATATACAACATTCAGACTGATTTTTCGTTGAGAACAGGCCATCGCCAAATAATAAATCAAAGAATAACATTGATTAAAATTTGAGATTTTTTGAATATAAAAATAGAAATAGCATGAAAAAATTCGCAACATTCGTTGGAGCCTCCATTTTGGGTGGAGTATTAACTTTGGGTTCTTATCAATATTTGAATAATGAGGATACCTCTTTTTTGAATAATCATAATAAACAAGAGTCACAACTATTCCCAATCTCCAATAACACTCCAAATTATGGTACTAATGCAGATTTCACGGAAGCTGCAGAAAAGACTGTTCATGCCGTGGTACACGTTAAAAATGTAGCAATATTTAAACAGCCTAGAAATTCATGGGAATATTATGCTAGAAAAGGAGAAAGTGAAAAGGCGCTAAGGGGCACCGGATCTGGAGTTATCATTACTCCAGATGGGTACATAGTTACCAATAATCATGTTATTGATGGTGCAAGTGAATTGGAAGTAACCTTAAACAACAACAAAACGTATAAGGCAAAACTTATCGGAAAAGACGTTAAAGCAGATATTGCACTTATTAAGATTGATGCACAGGAACTGGATTATATCCCATTTGGAGACTCCAATAATATCAAATTAGGAGAATGGGTACTTGCTGTAGGAAATCCTTTTAATCTAACTTCTACCGTAACTGCGGGAATTGTGAGTGCTAAAGCTAGAGATTTTAATAGTAATGATGGAACGCCTCAATCTTACATTCAAACCGATGCTGCCATTAATCCTGGAAATAGCGGAGGAGCTTTGGTAAATATCAACGGGGAACTTATAGGTATAAATACTGCTATTACGAGCCAAACAGGAAGTTATATTGGATATGGTTTCGCAGTGCCTTCTAATAATGCCAGAAAAGTTGTAGAAGACCTTATAGAGTATGGTAATGTGCAACAAGGCATCTTAGGTATTCGAGGTAGTGATGTAAATGAAAATCTTTCCAACCAATTTAATCTTGGAACTTCCCAAGGTGTTTTGGTACGAGATATAGATCAGGGAAGTGGTGCTTTCACTTCTGGGATTAAAGAGGGAGATGTTATTAGACAAATTGATAATATTGAAGTAAGAAAAATGTCTGACCTTACTGGTTATATTGGTTCAAAAAGACCAAATGACATTGTAAATGTTAAGATCTTAAGAGATGGAGAGGAGCAGTTGCTAAAAGTAAAACTCACCAAATATGAAACATTTGCTATTGAGTCAATTGGACTTGAAGTTACCAATGCTTCAAAATCAGATCTAGAAAATTATAGCAGCTCTAATGGAGTAAAGATAAGTAGAGCCTTAAAAGGAGATGCTCAGTCTCAAGCATTAATAGGAATTTTGATCACTAAAATTGACAACAGTAAAGTCAATAACATAAGTGATGTTAGAAAGATCATAACTTCTAGAGATCCTTCAGAGCCAATTAGTGTAACTTTCGTAAATAGCGAAGGTAGAGAGCAAACTTACATTTGGAGATAAGCTCAATAAAAATAAGCCTTACCCACCATTTTAATGGCGGGTATTTTTTTTGAATAAATATTTTACGAAAACGTTTGAAATATATACTTTTGCAGCGTTTTTAAACACACAACTTAATCTATTAAAAATGGGATTTAACGAAGTTTACGAAAAGGAACTTGCTTTTCAGGCCGATCGCAGACGCGCCTCGGTAGAATTCATTAAAATTATTAGCGATTTATGGTACGATAAATCTATCGAGTTGGTTCTTTTCAGAAACCAATTAATCAATTTAAATGTAAGTGACATTTTAAATCTGCACGAATATGCAGGTGAATTTGTTCAAAAACCTATTTCAATCTTCGATTCTGTGGAGATCGCACAGGCCATTAAAGATCTGGACCTTCCTCCTGCTAAATTAGATATTGGTAAGCTAACCTATGAGTATCATATAGAAGATGTAGATTATAACAATGCAAAAGCCTTTATCTCAAATAAATTGAAGAAGGCAAAAGAATATGAAGAAGTTACTCCTAAAGACGTAGTTCTTTATGGATTTGGAAGAATTGGTAGATTGGTTGCGCGAGAGCTTATGACTAAAACCGGAAAAGGAAGTCAGTTAAGATTAAGAGCTATCGTTACCAGAGATCATGTTGATGCCAATATCCTAGAAAAAAGAGCATCCCTTCTTAAGAATGACTCTATACATGGAGATTTCTCTGGAACAGTTACTATAGATGTAGACAATTCTGCACTTGTAATTAATGGAACTACCGTTCATATTATCTCAGCAAAAAATCCGGAAGAAATAGATTATACAAATTATGGTATTGAAGATGCCCTAGTTATAGATAATACTGGAGCTTTTAGAGACAAAGAAGCCTTATCAAGACATTTATCTTGTAATGGTGTTTCTAAAGTATTGTTAACTGCTCCGGGGAAAGGTATTCCAAATATTGTACATGGAGTAAATCATAAAAATTATGATCCGGATGTAGAAGACATTTTCTCTGCAGCCTCTTGTACTACAAATTCTATTGCTCCAATATTAAAAGCAGTAGAAGAAACTTTGGGGGTAGTTCATGGTCACCTAGAGACTATACATGCTTACACCAACGATCAGAACTTGGTAGATAATATGCATAGTAAATACAGAAGAGGTCGTGCAGCAGGATTGAATATGGTAATTACCGAAACTGGAGCTGGTAAGGCAGTAGCAAAAGCGTTACCTGTGTTTGAAGGAAAATTAACTTCTAATGCAATTAGAGTTCCGGTCCCAAATGGATCTTTAGCAATTCTTAACTTAGAAGTACAAAGTGAAACTTCTTTAGAAGGTATTAATGATATTATTAAAAAATATGCTTTAGAAGGCGAATTGGTAGAACAAATAAAGTACTCTCTAGACAATGAGTTGGTTTCTTCAGATATTGTTGGTTCTTCTGCTCCTTCTATTTTTGACAGTAAAGCAACCATTGTAACAGAAGATGGAAAGAATATCGTTCTTTATATATGGTATGACAATGAATACGGTTACAGTCATCAGGTAATTAGACTAGCTAAGTATATTGCAAAAGTTAGACGCTTTACTTATTACTAGAAAAAGTAATTTTAATAAAGAAACCCCCACCACTATGGTGGGGGTTTTATTTTTAGCAGTTTATTAACTGATGTTATGCAAGGTAAATCTGAAATTTGTGAAAATTTCTTAAAGATGAGTGAGACTAATAAGCGTAAAAGAATTTATAAGAAAAGATACAATGTACCTATTCTCATCATTGTTATCTTAATATCTATAAGAATCGCGCTACCTTATCTCCTCCAAGATTATGTAAATAAAACCTTAAATGACATCCCTGGATATGAGGGACATGTAGAAGATATTGACATAGCATTATGGCGCGGAGCCTATGTGGTAAAAAAATTAATTCTAAAGAAAACCGAAGCAGAAACAGATACCCCTGTTCTAGATTTTAGAGAAACCGATATATCCATAGAGTGGAAATCTCTCTTAAAAGGTAAGATTGTAAGTGAGATAGAAATGTACGATCCCAAATTCAATTATATTTTTGAAGATCAGAAAAAAGAGGGGCCAGAAGGCAAGGCAGATACAGAAGATTGGACCAAAGCACTTACAGATCTAGTTCCTATAGACATTAATCACCTTGCTATTCACAATGGAACTGCCAATTTCGCGCAGTTATCTTCCAGTCCGGATATAGAAATGTTTCTTCAGAATATAGAATTAGATGCCACTAATTTAAGTAATGTGGTTAATAAAGATAAAACCTTACCTTCTACCCTACATGCAACAGCAACTTCTATTGGAGATGGAAGCGTAACATTAGAAGGAGAGTTGAATCTATTAAAGGAGATTCCAGATATGGATATAGACTTTGCTTTAAAAAAGGCAAATGTCACCGCCGTAAATGATATTACTTTGAAATATGCAGGTGTAGATTTTGAAAGCGGAACTTTTGAACTTTATAGTGAAGTAGCTATTGCAGATGGATATTTAAAAGGAAGCATAAAACCTATGTTCATCAATGCCAAGCTCATTAGTAAAGATGATGATGGAGGAATATTTAAAAAGTTATGGGAAGGTTTTGTGGGAACATTCAAGTTCCTTCTAAAAAACCACGGAACAGATACTCTAGCAACTAAAGTACCTTTGGAAGGAGATTTAAATGAAGTGAAATCTGGAATACTACCAACAGTTTTTAATATTTTTAAAAACGGTTGGATAAAAGCATTTAAAGGAGATGTGGATGAAAATATTAATTTTGAAGATGCAAAAAGATCTAAAGATGGAAAATAGTTAAAAGCTACTGCTGATAAAAAAATAAACCTTTTTGTGCTATTTTAAGTTTAATGGCAATAAGTTTTTTTCCTTTGCGTTGTCTAAATAATTTAACCAAAAACACCCAAATGAATAAAGCATTATTTTTTACTTTACTGTTCCTTACAAGTGTAATGAACCTTAAAGCGCAGGACTATCAGGCTGAAGAGACACCAATTAACGATGCCTTCACCAAATTAATTGAAGATTCTAACGATTATCAAGGTTATAAGGTTGTAGATTATACAGATCTAATTACGCTTAAAAAGAACACTCTCAATTTCATTGGAATTCTAAAAAACGAAATTACTACACAGAAAAATTCTTTAAATCAGCAACAAGAAGAAAGTGCAAAACTAAAAGCAGATCTAGAAGAAACTCAAAAACAATTAGAAGATGTTACTGCACAGAAAGATGCTATTACATTTTTAGGGATGCCTTTTAGCAAAGGAAGTTATATGGCATTAATGTGGGGAATAGTAGCTGCACTTATTATAGCCTTGCTATTCTTTATATTTAGATATAAAAAAGGACATTCTGATACGTCTGAAGCAAGAAACAAGTTATCTACCACAGAAAAAGAATTTGAGCTTTATCGTGCTAAAGCATTAGAAAAGGAACAAAGACTTGGAAGATTACTACAAGACGAAAGAAATAAATCTAGCGATAGATAAGCTACTTTTTCTAATTATATATTGTAAAGATATTTCTCATCTTTGCACCGGTAAACTAAAATAACATGCGAATAGATATTATTACAGTGGTTCCGGACATTTTAACCAGTCCTTTTGAAGTCTCTATATTAAAGAGAGCTATAGAAAAAGGACTGGTTGAAATACATCTACACAACCTTAGAGATTACGTTACAGACAACTACAAGCAGATAGACGATTACCAATTTGGTGGCGGAGCAGGGATGGTGATGATGATTGAGCCTATAGACAAATGCATTACTAAATTAAAATCTGAGCGTAGTTATGATGAAGTGATTTATATGACACCAGATGGCACTACACTTAATCAAAAAATAGTAAATACGTTATCTATTAAGGAGAACATAATTATTCTTTGTGGTCATTACAAAGGTGTAGATCACAGAGTTCGTGAGCAGTTTATTACTAAAGAAATATCTATTGGAGACTATGTGCTCTCCGGCGGTGAGTTAGGGGCTGCAGTATTATGCGATGCCATAATTAGATTAATTCCAGGAGTTTTAGGTGATGAAACTTCTGCGCTTACAGATTCATTTCAAGACGACTTACTTGCACCTCCTGTTTATACTAGGCCTGCAGACTACAAAGGCTGGAAAGTTCCTGAGGTATTAACTTCTGGAAATTTTCCAAAAATTGAGACCTGGAGAGAAGAGCAATCCTACCTGAGAACCAAGAATTTAAGACCAGATTTATTAGATGAAGATTAATTAAATTATTGGTTGTTTATATTATTTAATTTTCTAATTTTGCACTCGTTTCTGAACCAACCTCTGGCGAAAACCGTGCATGTTGCTTTAGTATTATATTAAACTATCTATTATGGAATCGTTAATTAAATTCGTTCAAGACGAATTCGTTACAAAAAAAGATTTTCCTGAATTCTCTGCAGGTGATACTATCACTGTGTATTATGAAATTAAGGAGGGTGCTAAAACCCGTACTCAGTTTTTTAGAGGTGTAGTAATTCAAGTTAAAGGAACAGGAGTTTCTAAAACTTTTACCATCAGAAAAATGAGTGGAACTGTTGGAGTAGAGCGTATTTTCCCAATGAATTTACCTGCACTTCAAAAAGTTGAAATCAATAAACGTGGAGCTGTTAGAAGAGCACGTATCTATTATTTCAGAGGACTTACTGGTAAGAAAGCTCGTATTAAAGAGCAAAGAAGAAAGTAATTACGCTTCAAATGATTTTATTAAAGCCCCATTGTATGGGGCTTTTTTATGCTTTAAATCTAAATACAAACACCTGAAAATTAGCGTGTTAAAATTTTTTAGTTTTAAATTAAATTTCTTAACTTTAAGTGTATTTAATTTATGATTGGAATGACACAAGGATTTTCCATGGTTAAATACGGTAGAGTAAAATCTTTACATAGGTTTTTATCCTTTATTATTTTTGTGATATAAGATAAAAACGTTTTTGATATAATTTGTTCACGTGGGTGATCAACTTGTATCATGAGAAGTAACGCACGTGTAAGTTCTTTAATCAACTTACAATGATTTTTTAAATCGATCGGTAAAGCGTTATTTCATCAGAAGCTATTTCAGTATACAAGGTATGCTGAAATAGCTTTTTTATTTATAAAGTTTTGTTACAATCTTAGACTTCGTATACTTTCTACTATGATAAAATTGGCAAAAATGCTATCTTCGCGAGGCTAAGTGGGTTTAAGCCTTATACTTAGAAAATACCGAATCATTAATCTTCACAGCGTCTTTAGAATTTTTCTATTCAGAACTCCTGTGTTTAAAATAATTATATATAATGACAAACCGATCAAAAATATTTTATACCAAAACAGATGAAGCCCCTATGTTGGCAACATTCTCGTTCTTACCAATAGTTAGAAGTTTTACAGATACCTCCAACATAGACATAGAACCAACAGATATTTCTTTAGCTGCAAGAATTTTAGCTAATTTTTCTGACATGCTTCCCGAAGAACAAAGAGTACCTGATGCTTTAAAAATGCTTGGAGAATTGGTTTCTCATCCAGAAGCTAATATTATTAAACTTCCTAACATAAGTGCTTCAGAACCGCAATTGGAAGCTGCCATCAAAGAACTTCAAGCTAAAGGTTACAAATTGCCAGATTATCCTGGAGAGCCTAAATCTGATGAGGAGAAAACCATCAAGCAAAAATACGATAAGGTTAAAGGTAGTGCTGTAAATCCTGTTCTTAGAGAAGGAAATTCAGATAGACGTGCACCAAAAGCGGTAAAGAATTATGCAAAACAAAACCCTCACTCTATGGGGAAATGGGATGCCGATTCTAAAACTCACGTTGCTACCATGAAAGAAGGCGATTTTTATTCTAATGAAAAATCACTTACACTTTCAGAAGCTAATACCTTAAAAATTGAATTAGAAGATACAAAAGGTAATAAGCATGTTCTAAAAGACAATCTAAAAGTTTTAGATGGAGAGATCATCGATGCAACTGTAATGAGTAAAAAAGCGTTGATCAAATTTTTAGAATCTCAAATACAAGACGCTAAAGATAAAGGTGTTCTATTCTCCCTGCACATGAAAGCTACCATGATGAAGGTTTCAGATCCTATTATATTTGGTCATGCTGTGCGAGTTTTCTTTAAAGATGTTTTTAGTAAACATGCAGCTACACTAGAAAAGCTTGGAGTTAATCCTAACAGCGGGCTAGGAGATCTCTTAGAATCTATAAAATCGCTTCCGGCAAATGAAAAGGCAGCGATAGAAGCAGACCTTAAACATGATTTTGAACATGGACCAGACCTTGCCATGGTCGATTCAGATAAAGGCATTACCAATTTAAATGTACCTAGTGATGTTATAATCGATGCATCTATGCCTGCTATGATTAGAACATCAGGTAAAATGTGGAATGCTCAAGGAAATACACAAGATACAAAAGCTGTAATTCCAGATAGCAGTTACGCAGGAATTTATCAAGCAACTATAGAATTTTGTAAAAAGAATGGAGCTTTTGATCCTACAACTATGGGTACAGTTCCTAATGTTGGTTTAATGGCTCAAAAAGCAGAAGAATATGGTTCACATGATAAAACTTTCGAAATTGAGACTGCCGGTAAAGTAAGAGTTGTAGATGCTTCAGGAAAAACTTTGATGGAACATTCTGTTGAAGAAGGAGATATATGGAGAATGTGTCAAGTGAAAGATGCACCTATTCAAGATTGGGTAAAATTAGCAGTTACTAGAGCTAAAGCATCAGGAATGCCTGCTATTTTCTGGTTAGATGAGAGTAGAAGTCATGATGTAGAAATAATCAAAAAAGTAAACACTTATTTAAAAGATCTGAATACTGAGGGCTTAGAGATAAAAATAATGTCGCCAGAAAAGGCTACAGAATTTACTTTAAAAAGAGTTAAAGAAGGAAAAGATACTATTTCTGTAACAGGAAATGTATTGAGAGATTATCTAACCGATTTATTTCCAATTTTGGAACTTGGAACCAGTGCTAAAATGCTATCTATAGTACCATTAATGAAAGGCGGAGGACTCTTTGAAACCGGTGCCGGTGGATCTGCACCTAAGCATATCCAACAATTTTTGGAAGAAGGACATCTGCGTTGGGATTCATTAGGAGAATTTTTAGCATTAGCAGTATCTCTAGAACATTTAGGTACAAATTTCAATAATCCGAAAGCCTTAGTTCTATCTGAAACCTTAGATGAGGCTACAGAATTGTTCTTAAAAAATGACAAATCTCCTTCTAGAAAAGTTAATGAACTAGATAATAGAGGAAGTCATTTTTACCTTGCTCTTTATTGGGCACAAGCGCTAGCAAATCAAGATAAAGATTCGGAACTTAAAGAGCAATTCACAAAAATTGCGAAAGATCTGTCTACTAATGAAGATAAAATACTTCAAGACCTTATTGAAGCACAAGGTAAATCTGTAGATATAAATGGATATTATTATCCAAATGAAGATCTTACAAGCGATGCCATGAGACCTAGTGAAACTTTGAATAAGATTTTAAGATATTAAAATAATCTTATTCATATAATTTATAGCCCTGATGTATTTCATCGGGGCTTTTTTTTACGCCAATAATTTTAAAACAAAGTTATTTTTAAAATAAAGTCTTAAGATGATCATCTATACTATGTCCATCTTCCTACAAGTCTTATATTTACAATAAAAATTAGCTTGCGAACTTTACTCTCAATTCTTCTAATTCTTGGCTTCACAATTTCATATGCCCAGGAAACTTTTACCGTTAATGGTGTAATTAAGGATGCTTCCAACAACGAAACCTTATATGGAGTTAACGTGCTTGTGGCAAATTCCAACTCAGGGGTAGTTACTAATGAATACGGTTTTTATTCAATTAAACTTCCAAAGGGAGAACATACGTTGATAATTTCTTACTTAGGTTTTCAAGAACAAACTACCACCATAGAGCTCTCGAAGAATACTTCCTTAAATTTTTCCTTAAATGAAACTTCAGAATACTTGGAGGAGGTTGTGATCACAGAAGATATTGAAAAATTGAATATTCGAAAACCTGAGATGAGCGTTAATAAATTAGATATTAGCACCATTCAGAAATTACCAGTAGTGTTTGGAGAGGTAGACGTTATAAAATCACTGTTACTTCTACCTGGTGTTTCTAATACTGGAGAGGGTTCATCTGGATTTAATGTGAGAGGTGGAGCTGTAGATCAAAATTTGATACTTTTAGATGAAGCTACAATTTATAATTCATCTCACTTATTTGGATTATTTTCAGTTTTCAATCCAGATGCCATTAAAAACCTCAAACTATATAAAGGTGGTATTCCTGCTAAATACGGCGGAAGAGTTTCCTCTGTTCTAGAGATTTTTCAGAAAGATGGAAATAGCAAAGAATTTAAAGCAAATGGTGGAATAGGTTTAATTTCTAGCAGACTATTAGCTGAAGGCCCAATAGTTAAAGATAAAAGTTCATTCTTAATTGCCGGAAGGGGTTCTTACGCTCATCTATTTTTAAAATTTACAGATAATGATAATGCAGCCTATTTCTATGATCTTAATACCAAACTAAGTTTTAGACTGGATAATGACAATAGCATACTATTTTCTGGGTACTTTGGGAGAGATGTTTTTAATATAAGCGAGAGCTTTAAAAACACTTACGGAAATGCTGTTTTCAATTTAAGGTGGAATCATGTACTAACAGATAATATATTTACAAATCTCTCTGTAATCTATAGTGACTATTACTACGGTCTTACCTTAGACTTTGTAGGTTTTAACTGGAATAGTGGTATAAAAAATCTGAATTTAAAATATGACTTTAACCACAATATCAGCGATAATTTAAATTTAGATTATGGCATACAAAATACATATTATGAATTTAATCCAGGAGAAATTGAACCTAGCGGTACTACTTCAGGAATTATAGATTTTGATCTTACCAAGAAATATGCTTTTGAAAGCGCTATTTATCTTTCTGCTGAACAAAAATTGACTGAAAACGTATCTGCAGAATATGGCTTCAGATTTAGTAACTTTTTTAGGTTGGGACAATCAGAATTGAATAGGTATCAAAATGATCAGGCGGTAAATTTCAATGAGAACTTCAGTATTTATGAGAAAGCAGATCCTATTGGTTCCACTACACTTTCTAAAAATAAAGTTCAGGAATATTTTTGGGCATTGGAACCTCGTGCCGCTATAGCCTACAGTTTAAATGATAATGAATCTGTAAAGCTTAGCTATAACAGAATGTATCAATATTTACATCTTATAACAAATACGAGCTCACCTACCCCTTTAGACATTTGGACGCCAAGCGGCAAGTATATAGAGCCCCAAATTCTCGATCAGGTAGCAGCAGGTTACTTTAGAAATATATCTAACAATAAATATTCTATAGAAGTTGAAGGATTCTATAAATTGATTCAAAACAGAATTGATTATATAGATGGGGCAGATCTAATTGCGAATAATGCTATAGAACAGGTAATACTTCCGGGAACAGCTAGAGCCTATGGATTAGAATTGCTAGTTAAGAAAAACCTCGGAAGATTTACTGGATGGTTGGCATATACAATTTCAAGATCAGAACAAAAAACCCCGGGTAGAAACTCATTAGAAACAGGAATTAATAATGGTAAATGGTATAAAACTGCATATGATAAAACACATGATGTATCTATCATTGGAAGCTATGACCTGAATTCGAAATGGCAACTGAATACTAACTTTGTATATCAAACAGGTTTACCTACCACCTATCCTAGTGCTCAATATAAATTTGAAAATCTAACTATACCAGTTTATGCTGATAGAAATAGCGCAAGACTCCCTTCACTTCACAGGTTAGATATTTCTGCAACCTATACACCAATTAAAAATAAAGGTAGAAATTATAAATCTTCTTGGAACTTTGGAATTTACAACGTTTATGGAAGAAAGAATGCAGTATCGTTAAATTTCAGAAATAACGAAGATTCAGGAAATAATGAAGCCGTAAGACTCTCTTTATTTGGCATAGTTCCATCAGTTACTTACAACTTCAAATTCTAAAATATGAGAAAGTTAAATATCATAATCACTTCTATTCTTTTAATATTACTTACTTCTTGTGAAGATGTTGTAGATATAGATCTCAATGAATCTGAACCTAGGTTAGTAATAGAGGCATCGATCATTTGGAGAACCGATACAGACGGAAATAACCAGTTTATTAAATTAAGTACTACCGCACCTTTTTTTGATACTATAACCCCACCTGCAACAAACGCTAGGGTTCAGGTTTTATCTGATTCTGGAGAAAAGTTTTTATTCAATGAAGTTGATCCTGGAATATATAAAAGTGAAAATTTCAACCCTCAAGTAAATGCTAGATATTCATTAACTATACAATATAAAGATGAAACCTATACGGCAACAGAAATATTACAGCCAGTAGTAGAATTAGAAGAAATCGTTCAATCTAAAAACGGTGGCTTCAATTCAGATGAATATGAATTAAAGGGATATTATTCAGATCCTATAGAGGAAAGTAATTTTTACTTATTTAGATTTATTTTTAAAGACATTTCTCTTCAAATATATGATGACGAGTTTACCAATGGAAATAGAACCTTTGCATATTTTTCAGATGAAGATCTAGCCCCTGGAGATAAGGTCTTTTATGAAATCCAAGGAATCTCAGAACAATTCTACAATTATTTATTTATCTTAAGATCTCAAGCGGGAGATAGTAATGGAGGTCCATTTCAAACGCAACCAACTACTGTAAGAGGAAATATAATTAATAAAACAAATCCGGACAATTTTGCTTTTGGATATTTCAGATTATCCCAGTCGAATTTAATGAGTTATGAGATCAAATAATTAATTGATCTATTAAAATGTTGTAAAAGATGAAGCATACCAATAAGGAGTTATTAGGAAAAGGAATTAGATATTTAGCAGGAGCTTTACCATTAACTTTTCTAGGCCCTAGTATTTTATACAGTGCCTTTAATAATCAAGACCATCCACTATATATAGCAGTACTAATTTTAGGTATAGCGGCGTGCGCTGGAGCTATGTATTTTATGTTTAAAGGTATAAGAACACTTATGAGATCTCTATTCGATTAGTGCGTCCCGCTAAACCTGATGGTTTATCGCCGGGCTTTTCGCGCTACGTGGTAGCTTGCTACAATCCCTGGCCGAGTAAGCATCAAATTCTAATATAAAATACACCACCCCATCCAGAGGTAATCTCCAGATGGGGTGGTGTATTTTATATAGGAACTGAAGTGTTGCGAATTGGGTATATAAAACAACAACACCCCTTTCCGGGATATCGTTATCCGGAAGGGGTTTTATTATGTGTAACGCTGGGTTGTTCCTATTTGAGGATAGGGTATAAAAAAACCCCTTCATCTGGTGATGAAGGGGTTTTCAAAAACAAGGCGACGACATACTCTCCCACAATACAGCAGTACCATCTGCGCTAACGGGCTTAACTTCTCTGTTCGGAATGGGAAGAGGTGAGCCCCGATGCAATAGCCACCTTAAATCTTTAAGCAGTGATACACTCAAAAGTGTATAACTAACTTCTAATAACATAACATATATAGGAAATAAACAATAGAAGAAAATTAGATAAATAACAATGCAATTAGATAGGTTTTTCGCTCTCCCCTTTATAGTCCCCTTTAGGGGATGTAGGGGGAGAACTGCACTAAGCTTTACGGATTATTAGTACCACTCGGCTATGACATTACTGCCTTTACACCTATGGCCTATCAACGTGGTAGTCTCCCACGGTCCTTTAAAGAAATCTCATCTTGTGGTGGGTTTCGCGCTTATATGCTTTCAGCGCTTATCCCTTCCGAACGTAGCTACCCAGCAATGCCACTGGCGTGACAACTGGTGCACCAGAGGTTCGTCCAACTCGGTCCTCTCGTACTAGAGTCAGATCCACTCAAATTTCTAACGCCCACTGTAGATAGAGACCGAACTGTCTCACGACGTTCTGAACCCAGCTCGCGTGCCACTTTAATGGGCGAACAGCCCAACCCTTGGGACCTTCTCCAGCCCCAGGATGTGACGAGCCGACATCGAGGTGCCAAACCCCCCCGTCGATGTGAGCTCTTGGGGGAGATCAGCCTGTTATCCCCGGCGTACCTTTTATCCTTTGAGCGATGGCCCTTCCATGCGGAACCACCGGATCACTATGCTCTACTTTCGTACCTGATCGACCTGTATGTCTCTCAGTCAAGCTCCCTTATGCCATTGCACTCTACGCACGGTTACCAAGCGTGCTGAGGGAACCTTTAGAAGCCTCCGTTACTCTTTTGGAGGCGACCACCCCAGTCAAACTACCCACCAAGCATTGTCCTTCCATTGGAAGTTAGGCTTCAAACAAGTAAAGGGTGGTATTTCAACAATGACTCCACCACACCTAGCGATGCAGCTTCAACGTCTCCCACCTATCCTACACATCACTTGTCCAAAGTCAATACTAAGCTATAGTAAAGGTGCACGGGGTCTTTTCGTCCCACAGCGGGTAATCGGCATCTTCACCGATACTACAATTTCACCGAGCTCATGGTTGAGACAGTGTCCAGATCGTTGCACCATTCGTGCAGGTCGGAACTTACCCGACAAGGAATTTCGCTACCTTAGGACCGTTATAGTTACGGCCGCCGTTTACTGGGGCTTCAATTCAATGCGTCGCCGAAGCTAACATCTCCTCTTAACCTTCCAGCACCGGGCAGGTGTCAGGCCCTATACGTCATCTTTCGATTTAGCAGAGCCCTGTGTTTTTGATAAACAGTCGCCTGGACCTCTTCACTGCGGCCCATCCGAAGATGGGCGACCCTTCTCCCGAAGTTACGGGTCGATTTTGCCTAGTTCCTTAACCATGAATCTCTCGAGCACCTTAGAATTCTCATCCCAACTACCTGTGTCGGTTTACGGTACGGGCTGCCACCACTTGCTTTTCTTGGAAGTCGATTTGCTAGATTATCACGCCGGCCGAAGCTTTTGTGTACTATCGCCGTGTTACCACTGGCTTCAACGTACTATTCCGTCAGTACGCACTAACTTTTCGCCTCCGTCACGTTTAACGTGGGGCAGGTACAGAAATATTAATCTGTTGTCCATCCACTAACCCATTCGGGGTCGCGTTAGGTCCCGACTAACCCTCAGCTGATTAGCATAGCTGAGGAAACCTTAGTCTTTCGGTGTGCGGGTTTCTCGCCCGCATTATCGTTACTTATGCCTACATTTTCTTTTCTAATTAGTCCAGCATACCTCGCAGTACACCTTCAACCCTATTAGAATGCTCCCCTACCACTTACAGTAATCTGTAAATCCATAGCTTCGGTAGTATATTTATGCCCGATTATTATCCATGCCGAACCGCTCGACTAGTGAGCTGTTACGCACTCTTTAAATGAATGGCTGCTTCCAAGCCAACATCCTAGCTGTCTGGGCAGTTCAACCGCGTTTTTTCAACTTAATATACATTTGGGGACCTTAGCTGATGGTCTGGGTTCTTTCCCTCTCGGACATGGACCTTAGCACCCATGCCCTCACTGATAAAAATCATTTTATAGCATTCGGAGTTTGTCAGGAATTGGTAGGCGGTGAAGCCCCCGCATCCAATCAGTAGCTCTACCTCTATAAAACTAAATTATCGCTGCACCTAAATGCATTTCGGGGAGTACGAGCTAT
>NZ_JQLP01000002.1:0-5893 GCF_000744275.1 Gillisia sp. Hel_I_29 | reverse complement strand
TTATTGTATGGAGTTCAGAACAAACGACCAGTTACTTTATCACCAGTATCATTATATTCAAGTTATATTAGTTGGTTGGAAGGATTAGATAAGGATTCTAGTTTGTCTTATTGGTCAAATTATTTATCAGGCTATGATAGTAAATCAAGTTTACCATTTGTAAATAATAGATTGGAAGGTGATTATTCACAGAAGAAGGAGCATTTATTGCTAGAAGGAGATTTATTGAGATCGATGCAGTTATTATGTCGAGAATTATCGATAACCGAGAATAGTTTTATCCAAGGAGTTTGGGGGTATTTATTATCGCGATATAACAATACACGCGATGTAGTTTTTGGAGCTGTAGTCTCTGGACGACCTGATGCTATACCAGGTATAGAGGATATGGTAGGATTATTTATCAATACGATCCCTGTTCGAATACAATACACAGAAGTAAGTACAGCTAAAGATTTACTAGAAGAGATACAACAAGGCTCGATCGCTAGTTTACCACATCATTATTTAAATTTATCGGAGGTTCAGTCTCAGAGTCCATTAGGAATGGACTTATTGGATCATATTATGGTTTTTGAGAATTATGCGGTCAAGGAGTTGGATGTTCTTCCTAGTGAGGAAGAAGACCATTCGTCTTTTGAGGATTCATCTGTTGTTTCAAGAGAGGTTTATGAGCAAACGAATTATAATTTTACAATTCTGGTAGTTCCTTTTAAAGATCAGCAGTTGCGAGTTGAGTTTGTATATGACCAAGGATGTTTTGAACAAGAGGAAATATTGCGAATGAAGGCTCATTTTATGAACGTATTGAGAAGCTTTGTGAGTGCTCCTGACAGTATATTAGATAGTATTGACTATTTAGATGATAAGGAGCGTGAAGAGTTGTTAGATGTATTTAATGCTACAGAAGTGGCTTATCCAAAGGGTAAGACGGTTGTAGATTTATTTGAGTCTCAGGTCTTAAAGAGACCAGAGGCCATAGCAGTAGTTTATGAAGATGAGCGTCTTAGTTATGGGGAGCTCAATAGACGTAGTAATCAATTGGGGCATTACTTAAAAGAGCTTTATAATATTGAGCCTGATGATTTGGTTGGTATAAAGTTACCGCATAGTTCTTGGATGATTGTAGGAATCTTAGGGGTTTTAAAGAGTGGTGGAGCATATGTGCCAATTGAAAGAGAGATTTCAGAAGATCGTACAGTTTATATACAAGAAAATAGTAATCTATTAGTATTGATAGATGAGGCTTTTCTAGAGAAGTTTAATAAGCATAGGTCAAAATATTCGATTGATAATTTATCGATAGGTTTATTACCCTCTAATTTGGTATATGTTATTTATACTAGTGGTTCTACAGGGAAGCCCAAAGGAGTAGAAATATCACATAATTCTTTAATTAATTATAACCATTGGCTAACAAATACTTATGATATAGGAAATAATGATAGTAGCTTAATAAGTTCTAGTATATCTTTTGATTTAATTCTAACAAGTATTTATGGTTGTATTTTAAATGGAGGTACTCTCCATTTACTTGACAAATTTAGATTAAAAGATCCCCTATCTGTAATTGAGTATATAGAAAGCACGTCTATAAGTTATTTGAAGGTTACACCAACATATTTAAATCTGCTATTGCAAGGAGATGAAAATAATTCTTTATTAAAAATAAAGACTCTTCGTTTAATATTTACAGGAGGGGAGCGAGCAAATATATCAGATATAGCTAAGATAATTGAAGGTAGTAGTATTAGGTTAGTGAACCATTATGGCCCAACGGAGAGTACTATAGGATCATGTGTATATGATATTACTAATACAAACCTTGATGATTTTCTTAATCGACCAAGAATCGGCGCTCCAATTTCCAACACAGAGATTTACATATTAAATAGGGAGGGCTTATTACAGCCAATAGGCGTTACAGGAGAGCTTTATATAGGAGGAGCTGGATTGGCTCGAGGCTATTTAAATAATGAGGAGTTAACGGCAGAGCGATTTGTCTCAAATCCCTTTAAAGAAGGTACTCGTATGTACAAGACGGGAGATTTGGGCAGATGGAATAGTGATGGCACGATTACGTTTTTAGGGAGAGAGGATGCTCAGGTTAAGATCCGAGGGTATCGCATAGAGTTAGGCGAGATCGAGAGTGTATTACTGGATCATTCAGAGATCGACCAGGCTGTAGTTTTAGCCAATGATAATGATGGAGTTAAGGAGTTGGTTGCATATTTTGTGAGCAGCTTGGATCATGACAGCGCATCACTGCGCAGTTATTTAAAGGGCTTTTTACCCGATTATATGCTACCAAGTTACTATGTAGCGTTGGATGTCTTCCCCTTAACACCCAATGGCAAGATAGATAGGCGATCATTGCCATCTCCTAAGGGTCTGGAGATAGGTCATGGGGTAGTGTATGTAGCCCCAGAGACAGATACAGAGAAGCAGTTAGTAGCCATTTGGGAAGCGGTCTTAGGTAAGGATAAGATTGGTATCAAGGATGATTTCTTTGAACTGGGAGGACATAGTCTAAATGTAATGCGAATGACAGCAAAAATTCATCAACAATTTAACCTTTCTTTAGAGGTTAAAAGAGTGTTTTATAATTTAAATATTGAAAATATTGCATTAGAAATTGATAATGTTAAATGGCTGAAAAAGATTAAAAAAGAAGAGGTTGTAAAAAAGATAATCATTTGATATAATGGATAAAATTGCTTTAATAATTAAAAAAATCAGAGACAATGGGGTTGGAGTTTCTTTAAAAAATGATAAGTTAGAAGTATTGTTTTTTGAAGACAACGTTAGCTTTAATGAAGAACTTCTGGCTTTGATAAAAGTTAACAAAGATATTATTAAAGAGTATTTGGAAGTTACTTCAATTAAGAAACATTACTCTGTAATACCTCCAATAGGAATATCTTCGAATTATGCTATATCAGATTCACAGCGACGTTTATGGGTTTTGAGTCAATTTGAGGGCGGCTCTTCGGCATACAATATGCCTTCACGTATATTTTTAGATGGCAGTTATGATGTAGATTTATTTAAACGTGCCATTTATTCGGTAGTAGACCGTCATGAGATCTTACGTACTGTTTTTAAGGAGAACTCCCAAGGAGAGATTCGTCAGTGGATATTAGAACGAGATGCTTTAGGTTTTGAGATCGGTGAATTGGATCTACAAGGCGAAGCAGATATCGAGTCCTCGGTATTGAATTATCTGGATAACGACCGTATGGTGGAGTTTGATTTAGCCAAAGGTCCACTATTACGCGCTATATTACTACAGGTATCAGAAGACCGTTATGTTTTTTATTACAATATGCATCATATTATTAGTGATGGATGGAGTATGGATGTATTGTCAAGAGATGTATTTAAGTATTATGAGTTTTATAAGAGTGGAGGCGAATTAGACTTACCAGCGTTACGGATTCAATATAAGGATTATGCGAGTTGGCAATTGTCTCAATTGAGTACATCTATTTATCAGGGCCATCGAGATTATTGGACGGGCTTACTGGGAGGAGATCTTCCCGTTTTAGACTTACCAAGTTCAAAGGTACGTCCCGTGATACAGAGTCATCAAGGTCAATTACTTCGCACTTACATATCAAAGGAATCTACTCAGGGGTTAAAGCGATTTAGCCATCAAGAGGGAGGTACCTTGTTTATGGGCTTACTGTCTAGTTTGAAAGCATTGTTGTACCGTTATACGGGTCAAGAGGATTTGGTAGTAGGGACACCCGTTGCAGGGCGAGAGCATTCAGATTTAGAGGACCAGATAGGATTTTATATCAATACGTTAGCATTACGTAATGAAGTTCGTTCAGAGGATAGTTTTGAAGATTTATTTAGACGGGTTCGTCAAAGGACTTTAGATGCTTATGAGCATCAGGGATATCCTTTTGATCGTCTTGTTGAGGATTTAGAACTTCGTAGGGATACGAGTCGAAGTGCTGTATTTGATATGATGTTGGTATTACAAAACACAGGAGATGCTCATCAGGGAATAGGTATAAGTGATTCAGATGTAGAATTGATAACCGATCAGGGGTTTAATTTAAGCAAGTTTGATTTGAGTTTCACTTTTGAGGAACGTGGTGATTATTTGGCATTGCTACTAGAATACAACACAGATGTTTATGAGCAGGAGATGCTAGAAGGCTTTATAGTTCATTATAAAGAGTTTCTAGAGAAGTTACTTAGTAATCCAGAGGCCTTAATAGGGAGTATAGATTATTTGGCAGAAGAAGAGCGAGTGGAGTTACTAGATGTTTTTAATGCGACCGCGTTTGATTACCCGAGAGATAAGACCGTTGTAGAATTGTTTGAGGAGCAGGTAAGTAAAACCCCAGAGGCTATAGCCGTTGTTTATGAAGAGGAGCGTCTTAGTTATGAGGAGCTTAATAGGCGCAGTAATCAATTAGCACATTATCTACAAGCACATTATACCATCGAGCCAGATGATTTGGTAGGGATTATGCTACCGCGAAGTTCTTGGATGATTGTGGGGATCCTGGGGATCTTAAAGAGTGGAGGGGCTTATGTACCAATCGATCCTGATTACCCAGAGGATCGAATAGCTTATATGTTAGAGGATAGTAAGTGTAAAGTGCTTTTGGACGAAGAATTTCTAGATAAATTTAATAATAATAATAAGTCAGACTATTCGACAGATAATTTATCGATAAGTTTATTGCCTTCTAATTTGTTATATGTTATTTACACGAGTGGCTCTACAGGGAAACCTAAAGGGGTTATGGTAGAGCATGAAAGTATTTTAAATACTATATTATCTCAGATTAACTATTTATCTTTGGAAGAGGGCAATCGAGGTCTACAATTTGCCTCTAGTTCTTTTGATGCATCAGTTTGGGAAGTTTTTCTTTTGCTTTTATCAGGAGGTTCATTGTATATTATTGACTCAGAAAAACGTCGAAACCCTGAAGAGATAGAAGACTTTATTAAGGATTGTTCTATTGATGTAGCGACAATTCCACCATCGTATTTGAGTCAATTAGATGTTTCAAGGCTTTCAGGATTGAGTAAATTAATTACAGCAGGAGAAGCTGCAAATTATAAAAAGGCTTCTGAATTTTTAACTTATGGAGGACTTTATTTTAATGCGTATGGTCCTACAGAATCAAGCATTTGTGCAACTATATTTAAAGTGTCAAGCATTTATGATGATTTGCCACTGAGTATTCCCATTGGCGCTCCAATTTCCAACACAGAGATTTACATATTAAATAGGGAGGGCTTATTACAGCCAGTAGGTGTAACGGGAGAGCTTTATATAGCAGGATCTGGCTTGGCTCGCGGTTATTTAAACAATGAGTTACTTACTAAAGAGCGATTTGTCTCAAATCCCTTTAAAGAAGGTACTCGTATGTACAAGACGGGAGATTTGGGCAGATGGAATAGTGATGGCACGATTACGTTTTTAGGGAGAGAGGATGCTCAGGTTAAGATCCGAGGGTATCGCATAGAGTTAGGCGAGATCGAGAGTGTATTATTGGGGCATGCAGATATAGATGAGGCTGTAGTTTTGGCCAATGATAATGATGGAGTTAAGGAGTTGGTTGCATATTTTGTAAGCAGCTTGGATCATGACAGCGCATCACTGCGCAGTTATTTAAAGGGCTTTTTACCCGATTATATGCTACCAAGTTACTATGTAGCGATGGAAGGTTTACCCTTAACACCTAATGGCAAGATAGACAGGCGCTCGTTACCCTCACCAGAGGGGTTAGAGATTAGTCATGGGGTTGAGTATGTAGCCCCACGAAATGATATAGAGCATAGTTTGGTAAAAGTTTGGGAAGAAGTTCTCAAGCGAGGAAGGCATAGGAGTCAAAGATAATTTTTACAATTTAGGAGGAGATTC
>NZ_JQLP01000001.1:0-820885 GCF_000744275.1 Gillisia sp. Hel_I_29 | reverse complement strand
ACGTCAAACAATGCTTGTGGAAAACCACCAAAATCGTGAATGGTTGGTGGATTTTGCATTGCTGTTACAAATGTTCCTTTAGTTTCCCAATGTGCTGAAATACAAAGAATCGCATTTGGTCTTATAATTTCTTGACCTAATTTTCTGAATGCCGAAACAAATTCGTTTTCTTCAATGGCATTCATAGGGCTGCCGTGACCTAAGAAAAGCACAGGCATTTTACCTGTGTTACTCATTGTTGAGGTCATTTTGTTTAAATCTTTTAATGTCATACTGTAAGGTATTAAGGGCAATAAAGCTATTGATTTTAAAAATTGCTTTCTATTCATTTGCTGCAAAAATTAGATTAGGCCGTTTTTTTACCCAACCGATAATCAATTGAATATTTTCCTGCTCCCGTAAAAATTAGCCCCACAGCGCCAAACAAGAATAAAGCGTTCAGTTCAATAGCCCAAGCACACATTGCCCAGTTTGTTGCTATGCCGGCGGGTTGGTGCAATGCAAAATCTATAGTGAGAATTTTATTGACCTCATCGTAATTTTTTAAAGTATAAGTGCGCACTTTAGGCTTTTTTCGGTTGGCCACAGGGAGGTGTAACTTTACATAGCAACCTGGTTTGAATACAATAGCCGAATTAGATTGCGAAATTTCAAAATCTATGCGCAGCATATTTTTTGTTAGTTGAGTTTTCTTAATTACACGACATGTATGTCCTGGAATAACCTTCATCTTCTATATTTATATTACAATATCAATAATACCTCCTTTCATCTGCAATATTTCGCCATTGGTAGCTGAAGAAATTGGACTGGCTATTTAACAAACCGTATTGACCACTTCTTCAGACCTATTATAGCGTTGCAATAATTATAGCGTTGCAATAGTGGACTAGGATCAATTAATAATCTATTCGTATTCTAATAACCAATTGTGTTGAATAAAGAATAAAACCGGCAATAGATTCTATGTTTCTATTGCCGTAATTTTAAAATTTAATTCAATCCAGTTTTAACCGCCTGTGATAAAGAAGTAGTGGGACGGTTAATTAAACGGGCGAGTTCGCCACTTTCATCATGCAAATCGTTTTTAGAAGCGCTATAATCTAAACTCGCAAACGCTTTGGCCATCCCTTCAGGTAATCCAATTTCCTGTAGCTTTTGTGCATATTCTGCTTCTGGAAGGTTCACAAATTCGATGTTTTTACCCGTTTGTTTGCTCACTTCGGCAGCCAAATCCTGCATGGTGAAGGTTTGATCACCAGCCAATTCATACGTTTTGCCTGTATGGTCATCGTTTATGATGGTTTCGGCTATAGCTTCGGCATAGTCTTCACGTGTTGCTGATGAAATTTTTCCATCTCCCGCACTACCAATTATAGCACCTTGCTCTACTGCTTGCTTTAATCCCGCAGTATAATTTTCGGTGTACCATCCATTACGTAAAATCGTGTGCGGAATGCCCGAGTCTTGCAGCATTTTTTCGGTAGCAAGGTGTTCTGGAGCTAATATCATTGACGACGTATCGGCGTGCAGCAAGCTGGTGTAGGCAATTTGCTTAACTTGAGCTTGTTTTGCCGCATTGATTACATTTTTATGTTGGGTTTCACGTTTACCTATCTCGCTTCCCGATATAAAAACCAAACGATCTATGTCCTCTAAAGCCTTTGGTAAAGCTTCTGGTTGTTCATAATCGAAAGCTTTGGCCTCTATACCTAAAGGTTTTGCCTTATCGGGATTTCGCACGAGTGCCACTAATTTGGCATCGGGATTCTTGTCTTTTAGCTTTTGTACTACTAATTGGCCCAGTTGGCCTGTAGCACCTGTTATTCCTATTTTCATGACTTATTGTTTTACAAATTGAACTTCTGCATTAATTTTTATCTCATTTCCAACCATTACACCTCCGGCTTCCAGGGCGGCATTCCAATTAAGGCCAAAGTCTTTTCGGTTCAGTTTACCATTTATGGAAAAACCTGCTTTCTCGTTTCCGTAAGGGTCTTTCATATAACCTCCAAACTCGGTATCTAGTGTGATTTCTTTTATAGTACCTTTAATTGTAAGGTCACCTACTAATTGGTATTCATCATCATCTACTTTTTTAATGGATTTGCTCACAAATGTAATTTCCGGATATTTTTCAACTTCAAAGAAGTCGGGGCTTTTTAGATGCGTGTCTCGATCATCATTGTTCGTTGATATAGAACTTGCATCAATGTTTGCCGAAATGGTTGCTTTTGTAAAATCTTCGCCATCTATGGTTCCTTGAAAGGTTTTAAATTCTCCTTTTACGTTAGAAATCATCAGGTGTTTTACTTTAAATGTAATTTCGCTGTGTGTTGGGTCTATTGCCCATTTTGTTGTTTCCATTTTCTTATATTTTTAATGTTATTGGATAATTTTTAAACGTATTACTGCTTGGCAAACTGTAAGTGCACCACTATGTTTACATCTTTGCCAATACCTGCTGCGGTAGGATCATAATTAATATTGTAGTCAAATCTGTTAATGGTGGTTTTGGCTTTCAATCCTAATTTTTCGCCCTGGTCACTTTTGGCAGTTCCGCCATAGTACACATCAAAAATCACGGGTTTGGTTACATCTTTTATGGTTAGGTCGCCATATAATAAATACTGATCAGGTTTTCCAGTAGCTAAGATTTTCGTGCTTTTAAAAGTCATTTCTGGATATTTTTCAACTTCAAAAAAATCAGCACTTCTCAAGTGGTTGTCCCTGTCTTCTACATTGGTATTGATACTTGTTACTTTAACAGTAAAATCAACATTTGCCCCTTCTAAAGCTTCCCCATTTGTAGTAAGGTTTCCGGTATATTCCATAAATTTCCCATTCACGATACTAATTCCGGAATGTGAAATATTGAAATTTAAGGACGAATGGTAAGGGTCTACCTTCCAGTTTGCTTGTGCGAATACGTTTACATTCAAAAATGTAATTGCTAATAAAATCAGTACTTTTTTCATAATCATATAAAATTTAATTGTTAATAATATTTGTTTACAAAGATAGTAGCACTTACGATGAAGCAAATTACACTTTTCGGTAAGAGGAGTGTAGATTTAGGAAATTAACCTATTTTTCATCTCTTCACGGAACTTACCTGGCGATTGACCTGCCTTTTTTTTAAAGACGTTAGAAAAATAAGAATTCTCATTGTAGCCCAATTCATAAGCTATTTCAGATATGGTTTTTTCTGTAGAGATCAATAGGTTTTTAGCTTCAATTAATTTTCGGGTTTCGATTATTTCTGAAACACTCTGTGCTAAAATATTTTGGCAGATGATGTTCAAATTCCTTGACGACATAAAAAGTTTTTCCGCATAGAATTCCACACCAAATGGTCTTCGGTAATTTTCTTCAAGAATCGTCAGGAAGTTTCCGAAGGATATATGTTGCGTTTTTTGAATAGGCTCGTCTTGTGGTTCTAACTTTTTTCGTTCGGCTTCTATCATCGTGAACAGGACACCCAATAGTTGCCTTATTATGGAAAGGTCTGTTGTGTCTTGTTGTGTTTCGGCATAAATCATCTCACAAAGGGTAACCAGTCTCTGAAAACAATGTCCTTTTTCAAGTTCTAAATTTGCTTGAGTGTGATAAAACGAATAGAGTTGAAATGTGGTTTCTGGAATAAATTCGCTTTTAAAACGAATTGCCCAAATATCGCATTTGCCATTATGTAGCTTTGGAACTACTCTGTGTACTTTTCCTTTGGTTACGAAATTCACAAAAGGAGATTGGATTTTGGTAGTGTTAAAATCAATGAAATGCTCCAATTCACCTTCAATGCCAATTAATAACTCTTCAAACTCGTGATTGTGGGGTTCGTCAGGTTGTCCAGAAATCTTTTTTGCTTCTTCTTCGTCAACTCTGAATATGTGGAATAGTTTGTTCATCTGATAAGTTGTTCGTTTTGTATTATACTGAAATAGGTTGACCATTTTTGATTCAATTTTCAACAGTTTAAATGGTCAATAGTTCTAAATTTTGTTTGTTCCTTTTGTAGGAATGATAGTCTACATTTCTATTCAAATGAACAAAGTTAGGGGTGTTCAATTTGAGACTAAAATGAGGTCTTTTGTTGTTGTAAATCTCAACAGCCCTTTTGACCATCTTCTTCGCTAAGTTAGTATTTTTTATAGTTCGTTTTAAATCGTATTCATATTTAAGCGTTCTGTTGATTCTCTCAGCCACGGCGTTCTCATACGGATCGTATTTCTCGGTCATGCTCATTTGTATTCCGTTTTCCTCAGCAAAGCTGGTGTATTGGGGATTGCAATACTGAATTCCACGATCTGAATGATGAATGAGTTTCTGATTCTTGTATTTCCTGTTTTTAATGGCCATTTTAAGCGCATCGATGCAAAGTGATGTCTTCATATGGCTTGCCAATTTATAACCCATAATTTGCTTAGAATAGGCGTCTGTGACTAATGCCAAGTAACTGTGTCCGTTCTGCGTTTTAATATAGGTAATATCGCTTACCCAAAGTTGTTCCGGCCTGGTGGGAACTTTGTCTTTTACGAGGTTTTTGTATTTAAAGAACCGGTGTTTTGAATCGGTTGTGATATGGAACCGCTTTAATTTAGGAACGAGCAGGTTATTCATTCGCATTACTCGATAGAATTTATCCCTTCCTATTTTAATACCGAGTCTGTCCATATCAGCCTTTAATTCCTGATACAGTTTAATTCCACCGGTACGCAGTCCATACTGACTCCGATACTCTTTGATGAGTCGAATAATTAGCTGTTGCTCTGTTTGCCTGTTCTGATGAGATTTTAAGCGCTTATAAAAAGCTTGTTTGGAAACCCCAAAACATTGGATCAACCATTTTCTTTTAAACGGTTTTGCTTCTTTTTTTCGATCTCGTCTGCTAATGTTTTGGGCAATGACTTTTTTGACATATCAACTCCGGTAATGAGTTCCATGTCAGCAATAATGTCTTGTTGGAAGTCTTTTACAAACTCTAATTCCTCTATTTTTTCTTTGAGTTTCTTGATCTCATCTTTCTTGCTCATCCCTTGTTTCTTTTGTTCTAAAGTACTGTATTTTTTCAACCAGTAATAGATGGAAGCTCTGGAAACCTGATATTTATCGGAAGCATGATTGATAGAGATTTGTGCATTTTGGATCTGATCAATAATAACTAGCTTAAGATCATACCCTACTTTTTTGTAGGAAGTTTTTCGACAGTGTTCATTTTGTTCTTTCATTAGGTATAGTGCTAAAAGGTTTAATTTTTAGTCAACCTATTTCAGGAAAGTACATTTTTTTAGGTTGCAGCTAACGGTCTTGTATATGAAAAGTAGCAGATTTGTATGTGCCATTTTTCAGTTGAAAACAAAGATAGCAGAAAAGAACCAAACTTTTAGTTTAGCTCTTAACTGCTATTTTTTATATACGTTGTTACCCACTGGCTTTATTCCGTTCTGCTTTTCAATTCCGATATTTTCTTAAATGTTCGGATTGAGCGTTGGCAAGACATACTCTTTTGCAATTTTTGATGGCGTGGTGGCTTTGAGCGAATTGCAAATGTGTATGGCTTTTAGTAGGGATTAACTTGCACAACAACTCAATTTAGAAACATCCTTACCAAAAGTAATGGCTGCCAGTTTAACAGCTTCTCCCAAAGTCAAGTATGGATAAAAACTTTCAGCCAAATCTTTTACTGTAATTCCAAATTTAATAGCCATACTTAATTGTTGGATGAGTTCACCACCTTCTGGTGCTATTACTCTTGCTCCAATTAATTTATCCGTTTCCGTATTACGAATCAACTTTATAAATCCTCTGGTATCTTGTGCAGCTAAAGCTCTTGGTACATGTGTTAGATCTAATTTTGATACTTCAAAAGGAATGCCTCTTGATTCAGCTTCAATTTCATCCATACCTGCTCCCGCAATTTGAGGGTCTGTAAATACTACCCATGGTAATGATGCATAATCTACACTTTGTTTTGATAATGAAAATGCATTATTAACGGCTGTACTGCCTTCGGTTGCTGCTGTATACACAAATGGCGGTGTATTAGTGACATCACCAGCTGCATAAATATTGGAAATATTAGTTTCCATTTTTTCATTAACCACAATATGCCCTCTTTCTGATAATTTTAGGTCTATTTTTTTTAGACCTAATTTAGACGTGTTTGGCGTGGTTCCTGTAGCAACAACAATATGTCCTTTTTCAACAATTTGTGTTGTAGAACCATCAGGACAGTTACAATGAATAATAGTATCGTTGCCCTCTTTTTCAAATTTAAAAGCTCTAAAATTTGGAAGAATTTCAATCCCTTCACTTTTCATTTGTTCAACTAAAACATCAGTAATGTCTTCGGTTTGACTTCGTAAAGGCCTATCGGTAAATTCTATGATACGTACTTTTACTCCTAAACGATTATATGCCATTGCCATTTCCAACCCTATGTAACCTGCGCCCATAATGGTTAGGCTTTCTGGTTTTTCTTCTAAATCGAACAAAGACACATTAGTTAAATACCCAACTTCATTTAATCCTTCGATATTAGGTATGTTGGTGGTTGCTCCCGTGGCTATTATAATATTGGTTGCAGTGAACTTGTCTTTTCCATCTACAAGAATGGTTTTAGTATCCACAAACTCTGCCCATCCCTTGAGCATGGTCAAGCCTTTAAAATCACTGACCACATCCATATATTTTTGTTGTTGTAATGCAGCAACTAAAGCTTTTTTATCCTTGATAACTTGTGCGAAATCAATGTCAACGCCTTTTGGTTTTATTCCTGCAAAATTAGAATGTGTAGCGTGGTAAGCTGTTTCGGCAGCTCGAATTAGATTTTTAGAAGGTACACAACCTACATTAACACAAGTGCCACCAAAATCTAAACCACCATTAACCATTAGTGTTGTGAGTCCTAAACTTTCGGCCTTTATGGCTGCGGAAAATGCCGCAGAACCACCACCAATAACAATTAAATCGAATTGATTTTTTCCTTTGTTGGACGCTTTATCTGTCGTGCTATCCGAAATTGAATCACAACAATCCTCTTTTTCATTGCCTTTAACAACCGTATACTTACCAATGCTATTTACAGCGTTAATCAATTCCTCTTTATTCAACTTGGCAGTATCAAAAGTAAATTCTCCTTTACCAGTTTCGTGGTTCACAGAACTGATTAGAATACCATCTTTTTTATTGATATCCTTTTCGATATGTAATGAACAGCCACTACAGGTCATTCCTTCTATCTGTAATGAAACAGTTTCTGTTTTTTGAGATAACTCGTTTTTCTTTTTAAATAAATTCTTCATATTAAAAATGATTTGTTTTTATGTGGTGCTTAATAAATATAGGTGATTATTTTTAACAACATTTTAAGCCAATTTTATTCGATTCAAATAAATCTTCCATGGTTAATATCTTGCCATTTACATTGCTGTCAAGCCATTGTTTTGCGGTTTGTTCGCTTGCAAAAAAAAAGACGTGATTGCAAAAGGAACCTCTGATATTGCAAGAGTCCATTTTTTCAATCAAAGAGAGAAATATTGGATATGGATTAGATGATATCAAATGATCGCATTCAATATTCAACTCAATTATAGAATTGTCAATTGGGTCTTGAGATATAATTTGGGACGAAACATCCAGCCATTCGGTAAACAATATAGCGTCTAATGCACACCAAGTATAAAGTGTTTTGCCTTGCACTATAAACTTGTGGTTGGTAGGTGTAATCGACAAACCAGAAAAGGCTGTAATTTGGTTATTTTCATTTAGCTCTCCTAATAATTCCAACAGTGAATCAGCTTTCTCTTTAGTTGCATCGATAAGTGCATAAAATGTTGTTTTTGGCAGTGGATTGCCTTTAAGTAATTCCCTTTGGACATTCACGATAAAATTATTATCATCAAGTTGAATTTCAGATAACATGGTGTTTAATTGTTTGCCCAAATATTGCTTTGCTGTTTTCATTTTGTATATAATTTAGATTATGTTTATTTCATTTTCCGCACGAAGAAAATGCTGATCATTTTAACAAGTCGTACCTTGTCTGTTCTTTAAACTTAATGCCTTCAAATCGAAATTTGTTTTTATGTGGTGCTTAATAAATATAGGTGATTATTTTTAACAACATTTTAAGCCAATTTTATTCGATTCAAATAAATCTTCCATGGTTAATATCTTGCCATTTACATTGCTGTCAAGCCATTGTTTTGCGGTTTGTTCGCTTGCAAAAAAAAAGACGTGATTGCAAAAGGAACCTCTGATATTGCAAGAGTCCATTTTTTCAATCAAAGAGAGAAATATTGGATATGGATTAGATGATATCAAATGATCGCATTCAATATTCAACTCAATTATAGAATTGTCAATTGGGTCTTGAGATATAATTTGGGACGAAACATCCAGCCATTCGGTAAACAATATAGCGTCTAATGCACACCAAGTATAAAGTGTTTTGCCTTGCACTATAAACTTGTGGTTGGTAGGTGTAATCGACAAACCAGAAAAGGCTGTAATTTGGTTATTTTCATTTAGCTCTCCTAATAATTCCAACAGTGAATCAGCTTTCTCTTTAGTTGCATCGATAAGTGCATAAAATGTTGTTTTTGGCAGTGGATTGCCTTTAAGTAATTCCCTTTGGACATTCACGATAAAATTATTATCATCAAGTTGAATTTCAGATAACATGGTGTTTAATTGTTTGCCCAAATATTGCTTTGCTGTTTTCATTTTGTATATAATTTAGATTATGTTTATTTCATTTTCCGCACGAAGAAAATGCTGATCATTTTAACAAGTCGTACCTTGTCTGTTCTTTAAACTTAATGCCTTCAAATCGAAATAAGTAATACCAATATCACCGATGTCTTCTAAATTGAAAATGTCGTTGACCAATTCCGTATGGTTATCAAGATGAGTGCCTATAAGTGGAAATTGATTGCTAAAATTTTCCGTGAAAAGTATGTACTCATTTGAGCTAATTTTGTTTTTAAGAAGCCGATGTGCTATTATTAAATCTTTACCAAAGAGTTTACAATAGTCTTTTACCATTACAGAGCCAAGTTGTCCAAAATGAAGCACAAATTTTAGTGAAAGGTTATATAGATTTTGGCAAGACTCACACATACATTTCGATCGTTTAAATTCATCTATTCTTTGATGAAATTTGTCGAACATCAATTGACATTGACTAATTATTTCCGCTGCGGAAAATGGAAAATCATAACTGTAAAATAATATAGCATCACCTTCAATTTCAGAAATTTTAAATTTCAGGGAATTGTTTTCCAATAAGGATTCCAACAGCAATGCAATTTTATCTTGGCTATGTTCTATATTACACGAAGCAACATACTTTGTGAATCCGCTGATGTCCGGAATAAGAATTAGAGACTGTTTACTTGTGTGACAAACTTCCATTTTGGCGAAATGTTTTAATTTATTTAAAAGTTAAATGACTATACCGATATAGTTTAATTAAAAGACTGGCTACATAAGCTTCAATTCTTAACCATCGTTTATTTGCCTCTATTCAAATTAATTTTTAGCAGTATTATTGTTTAAAAATGGCAATTCGGCTTTGTTAGAAGCCAAGTCGAAATTTTTTGTAACGTAAAACGATGCAGAAGCCGTATTTCCCAGTTGTGTTCCGTTATAATATCTATAAACTGGGATGTCTACAAGCAACGAAAAATTCCATTTATTTGTAGAGTAATTTAACTGTGGTGACAGGAAAACCAAATGACCTCCTGTGGCATCGAGCTTTGTGTCTTCAAAAGCATCTTTTCCTCTAAATTCGTGTCTTATCTGGGCAATTCCCGTATAATTGGATTGTTCCAAATTATAAGAGAAAAAGAATGCTGAAATCAATGCGGGTCCAAATTTATAATCTTTATAATCTTTGTAATTAATCTCTATTCTATTAATTAAGAATAATTGAATGCCATTAATAGGATAGCCTTTGTATAAAAAAGATTGACCAATAATTCCCATTGCATGTGATGATGTTTGAACATCCCTTGGCAATACTACATTGTTTTCTCTTGCATAATCTAAAATAAAAGGGAACTTAACACCTGATGAAACAGTCCACTCAAAAGGATTGTTTAAATTTGCTAAAACATTATACTTTGCAGAAATTATACCATTGCTAATACCTTGGTTTTTGATGTTTACATCAGATTCGAAATCATATATTTGAGATTTATCTAAATAATACCCAAATTCTGTTTCCACTGTGAGCTTATTAAATAAGCCATAAGACAAAATAGTTCCAACGTATTGATAGCTTGCTCTTTTTACAAGATTAAATATAGACTTATCGCTACCAGACCAATACCCAGCAGATTCACTATAACTAAAAAAAGAAGTGAAACGAAAATTATTCTTTTCAAGTATCCCAATATTTGTGCTCCCTCCAACTGGTATTCCTGCAGAACAACATTGAGCATTGACACTTTGGTACATAAACAATAAACTTATAAGTATAAAAATTAATTTCTTCATTTAATTAACTGTAATAGTCACTAAAAACTAACTTCAATAGTCACTGATTTGTGCTTCCAAGTATTCAGATTATCTCTAATAGAACATGTTATGGTATTACTCCCTTCACAACAAAATGCAGCTGTATAAGTTATTTGCTCACCGCTACCAACAATATCACCAAGGCTGGCAGACCAATAATACTCAAGTCCTTCTCCTGTAGCAGTTGCTGTAATAAGTGTACTCTCCCCAGTAGGTAAGGTTGTTTCATCTGCTATTAAGCTTGTATATTCAATTGTTGAGTTTGGGTTATCATCCCCGTTATCATTTCCATTTTCATCAATAGCTTGTTCTTGAATCTGTTCGTCATCATAAATTGTACAACCAACAGTGAAAGCTGATACTAACGTTATGACTACGAATAAGATTATTAATTTTTTCATGATTTTTAGATTTAGATTAACATTATCTATTATCATTTTTGGTTTCAAAACCTATTTTCTTTTTAAATTTTATAACTAATTTTTCTTTAGGTTTAAGAAACTCTTCAATAATTTTCTTACAATCACTAATAGGCTGTCCAATTAGTTTATCTATCAGTTCCTGTGGCGGATTTTGCAATTCGCAATCGCCAATCTCTATGCAACAATCCAAGTGGTCCGGATTGAAAACTTCCTTCTTTGACTGTTTCATTAGAACAATTATTTAATTAAATACTTAAATACAGTTTGAAAAAAATTGAGGTATTATACCCCAACTTTTTTTGCGACTTTAGTTTCCCTAGCTTTTTGGCTCCATCAAACTTGCCTTATAAGGTGTTTTATTAATGGCTTCAATAATGGCTTCTACTGTAGTTAACTTTGGATTGAAAGTCACAACCGCTCTATCCTCTTTATACTCGACCAACGGTTCTATAACTCCCTCTACTTTTTCTAAAGCCTTCATTACATGGTTTGAACAAGACATACAAGTCATGCCTGTAACTTTTAAAGTAACTGTTTTAGTTTCTTGCATATTGATATTGGCTTTCTCTACCTTTTTGTCATTTTTCGGCAAACAACACGATTGTGCTTGTGCATTAAATGAAAATAATAAAAGGAATAATCCTGATATAACTAATAATTTTTTCATAAGATTTATTTTTATTTATTAATAACTTTATAACCCGTTGAATTTATAGCTTTTTCTATATCTTCTTTAGATGTTTTTGTATTGTCAAACTCCACTTCGGCATTAGCTTTCTCATAAGAAGCAGCTACATTAACAATACCTTCTAATTCGTTAACAGCGTGCTTAACGTGTTCTTCACAAGAAGCGCAAGTCATACCTTTTACATCAAAATTTACAGTTTGAATGTCTGATTGATTTACGACAATAACCTCTTTTTTGTTATCTGGATAAAATATATGAGAATAATAAGGAAAGCTAATTGAAATAGCTGCAAACAATGTAATGCCTATTAAAAAGCCTTTGGTTTGATACCATTTTGGTTTTGCATCAACTTCGCAACAGTCATCGGCTTTTTTGGGTTTTAAGTAAGCATACCAAGCATAGCCAATAGCTATTACAGCTAAACCTATTAAATAGGGTCTAAAAGGTTCCATCCAAGATAGTGCAGATGCACTTCCTCCAACGCCAGCTATTAATGCTATAACAGGTGGTATGCAACAAGATGATGCTGCTACAGCAGCAAATAAACCTGTGTATGCTGCATTTTTTGATGTTTTTTCTGTTTTCATTTCTTTATAAATTATGCTGTTTTTCTAATTAATTCGATAGATTTAAAAATGCTAATAAATATCTCTGTTTCATCTTTATTTAATGAATAATAAAGTGTTTGACCATCTCGTCTTGAATTGATTATTCCTGCATCTTTGATTTTACGTATATGTTGTGAGATCGCAGGAACACTCATTTTTAGTATATCAGCTAAATCACAAGGACATAGTTCATTTTCTAAATTCAATAAATAAAGAATTCTCAATCTTACATCGCTTCCTGCAATTGATAAAAGTTTTGTCATTTTTTGAAAACTCCCTTCCATATTATCCAATGCCTCCATACAGTTTTGTAACTGCTTATGGTTGGCTTCCGCTCTTGTACAGGTTATTTCTAATTTCATTTGTGTATATATTTTTATTAAAGTTATTTGCTTTGTTGTACAAACATATAATTAATTATGTATTTAAGCAAATACTTAAATACATAATTACGAATTTTGGGAAAGTTTTAGCTCTTTTGGTTTTTAGAGCGTTGGATTTATGTGTTGGGAAAAACCGAAAGTGCTAAAATATGCGGCTGGTTTTCAGCTTGTGGGTAACTAGTTATATCCATAACAATATACTTATTTATTCCAGAATTTTCCGGGATAAGCGCAAGTTTTCATCATTTTTAGAAGGAGTAATTAATAAGACTGTGGAAATGTTCATTTTTTTCTTTATTAAATAATTGCCCTTAAAGAATTAATAAAAATGATTAATTTAATAGACTTTAAAGAAATATAATAAAACTTTATATGGGTTCAATCTAATTTTAACTCAAGAGCAGTACTATCTAGCATTCAATAAGGGACAATTTTCATTTTTAGTTTAAAATCACATAGCAGATATACACTTTAAATAAGATTTTTGTAGAGACCAAATAGGATGTAAAAAGGAATTAAGTTTAATTAAAATAAGTTTTATTTCAGGTGAGTAATTGATCAATAGCAATCTGACTTAAAATTTTAATTACAACAAAATTACATTTCAACTTTATGTTTTTTGATATCAAATTCAAAATTAAATAACTCCTTAGGCTCTATTTCTAATAAACTTGCCATTTTTAATATGGTTTCTATTGTGGGATTACCTTTTCCTTTTTCATATTTATTATAGTTGCTGGGATCAAAGGAAGAATTAGTTCCAACTTTATTTAAAGTATTAAATTTTTTTGCTCTAAGTTTATTTAAATTTTCTGAAAATTCTTTCATATATAATTCCAAAACCTCTTTGCTATCCATCGTAAATATTGATTTAGCAGTTAATATGGTAATTAAGTGTGAAATTTTTACGGTGATATATCACCATAAAGAATTATTTTATTATATTTACCTGATATTATTATATTTGCGAAACTTCTTAAAGTAAAAAATTAGAAGCATTCGCTTTGAATCTCGCCGTCAAAAACTGGTAATTTATGCAACGAGATGATAAGCAAGGATGCTCACGACCCGGGCGTGGGCTCTCTTATCGTTGCACGGTATACCAGTACCTTGATGGCATAAGTTGAGCTTTAACGCCCTTTTTATTTTTTAAAACAGGCATATATTTCTCCTCTTATTTTCAAAGCAATTTCCTTCAAATTCTTATAAAGTCTCGCAGTCCCAAATCCTAATTACTGGAATTTGTGACAAAAATCATGTCTAATACAAACTCGTTGCGGGACGGGTAAAAATCAAATAAAACTCTCGTGAAACGGCTTGCTCAGTTATTCTTATAGAATAATTAGAAAAGCTGCAATTGTTTCAAACCTGTTGCGGGTACAGGTGATAATCCCGTGGGAGCTGTATAACCCTATTTCCATACAGCGTGGGTGGGTGGGAATATATTACTCCTTTGAAACCAAAGGAATTGAATTAGCCTAGTAATAGGTATTAAGCTCAAAAGCCTTCCCCTTAGATTGGACTCGGTTGGGGAAGGCCAAAGCTTGAATAAAACAATGTTTCATTTAACACATTACAATATTATGAAAAATACTTACTCGCACCTTAAATGGGTGGCGCTAATTATTCTTAGTGGGATACTTATTTTCCTATCTAAGTCTGCTATGGCAGCAACCACTACTGCCCTACCCTTGCAACAGCAAAAGATTTCGGGAGTAGTAACAGATCCAAATGGGATTCCAATTCTCGGTGTTACTGTTACAATTAAGAATACTTTACAAGGTACGGTTACAAATTTAGATGGTGAATATAAGATAAGTGCTCCTGGCAATGCCATTTTGGTCTTTTCTTTTGTAGGGTTCAAAAAAGTAGAAATCCCTCTAGAGGAAAACACTGTAATTAATATTCAATTAGAAGAAGATATTGCCGCACTTGGGGAGGTACAAATAAATGCAGGATATTATAATACTACTCGAAGAGAAAGCACTGGAAATATTTCTAGAGTAACAGCAGAAGAGATAGAATTACAGCCCGTAGTGAGTCCTTTACAAGCTCTACAAGGTAGAATGGCGGGTGTTGAGATAACATCAGGCGGAGCCAACCCTGGAGCGGCTTCCACGATCCGAATAAGAGGTATTAACAGCCTTAGAGCGGAAGGAAATTATCCATTATATATTATTGATGGAGTCCCTATAAGTGCAGAGCCTGTAGAAACCAACTCACTTTTGAGCAATTCAGGGCTTGACCCTTTAAATAACCTAAATCCTTCAAACATTAAAAGTATTGAAGTCTTAAAAGATGCAGATGCAACGGCTATTTACGGCTCCAGAGGAGCTAATGGAGTGGTTCTTATTACTACTAAAATTGGTGCGCAAAAAGGAACCGGTCTGGACATACGCACTTATACCGGAATATCTTCAGTACCGAAAAAATTGGATCTACTTCGAACGTCAGAATATCTGACAATTAGAAAAAGTGCCTTTGAAAATGACGCTGTGGAACCTACCCAAAGAAATGCATATGATCTTGTGCTTTGGGACCAGAAAAGATATACAGATTGGCAGGAATATGCATTTGGAGGAAATGCTGAAGTTACGAATGCTAATTTGACTTTTAGTGGAGGGAATGACAAAACGTCTTTCAGATTGGGTGGTTCATGGTTTTCACAAGGAACTGTCTATCCCGGAGATTATCAATACCAAAAAATCACAGGAAATATGAGTCTGAATCATTTTTCTGAAGATGGGAAGTTCAAAATTACAGCTTCTCTAAATTATGGTATAGATAGGAATGAGATTACTGGAGATCTTAAACTCAGTTCTCTAAATCTGCTTCCACCCAATGCCCCAGCTTTACTTAATCCCAACGGAACACTAAACTGGTCAGAATGGGCAGAAGCAGGACTTGTAAACCCCTTAGAAGGATATTTCAATAGTAATGATATCGGCACCAATAACCTGATTACAAGTACAAGTATTTCTTACGAGATGTTACCGGGGTTCGAAATAAAATCAGGTTTTGGATACACTCGTTATGATAGCAATGAATTGTGGAAGATGCCGGCGAGATCTTATAATCCAGGTGGAAAACCAGTAAATAGGTCTGCCCATTTAAGCTCTGTAAGAAAAGCATGGATCATAGAGCCACAGTTATCCTACAATACCAATTTTGGCAAAATGGAAGTAAATTCCATACTTGGTGCCACTCTTCAGGAAAATAACAGTTCACGTCAAAGTTTACAAGGAAGCAATTATGCCTCTGAGGCACTCATTGGCAACCTTGCTGCAGCGCAGGATATTCTTAATGCCAAAAGCTCAAACATCCAATATAAATATGCAGCGGTATTTGCCCGTATTGGGATGAACTGGGACAAAAAATATTATCTCAACTTAACAGGAAGAAGGGATGGGTCGAGCAGATTTGGTCCCAATAACCGGTTCGCGAATTTCGGTGCCATTGGAACTGCCTGGATCTTCTCAGAGGAAGACTTCTTTAAAAACGTATTTTCCTTTATATCTTTTGGTAAGTTGAGAGCGAGTTATGGAAGTACGGGTAATGACCAAATAGGAGATTATGGATACCTCGATGCTTATGAAGCAACTAGAGGTCCAGGAGGCTTATACCCTACCTCACTTGCAAATCCAGATTATTCTTGGGAGGTCAATAAGAAAATGGAAGTGGGTCTTGACGTTGCTTTTTGGAAAAATAGGATGAATGTTGGTTTAAGCTGGTATCGTAACCGTTCTTCGAATCAGCTAGTAGGATATACACTTCCAGCAATTACAGGTTTCGAGTCTGTGCAGGCTAATTTACCTGCTACTGTAGAAAATAGGGGATTAGAGTTAGAGTTAAATAGTGTCAATTTTAACAATAAAAACTTTAGATGGCAGACTTCTTTCAATATAAGTCTTCCTGAAAATGAACTCCTGAGTTATCCCGGTATTGAGCAGTCTTCCTATGCCAATACTTACCGTGTGGGAGAACCACTCAACATTTCATTAAATTATGATTACACCGGAATAGATTCAGAAACCGGCTACTATTCTTTCACTGATGTGAATGGAGATGACAAGCTAGACTTTCAAGACAGAACTATTGTCGAAGATCGTACACGAGAGTTCTTTGGAGGTTTGAACAATAATTTTACTTATCGAGGCTTCTCTTTACAATTTTTGTGGGAGTTCGTAAAGCAAAATGGAAAGTTGATCTACTACAATGCAGGGAGAATACAAAACATACTCTCTAACTATTCTCGGGATGACTTCCAAACTCCAACCCAGTCTTATCAAGGTAATTTAGCATTTTCTAATGCTATTAATAGTTCTCGTTTTATTGAAGACGGATCATTTTTTCGTTTAAAAACTCTATCAGTAAGCTATGATATTCCAGAGAAAGCTCTTAAGGGCTTAGGGATACAGAGGTTTAATTTGTTTTTACACGGACAAAACCTCTGGACAATAACATCGTATGGTGGAATGGATCCCGAAAATTCTTTCAACGGCAATTTTATTGGCAATCTGCGAACCATTACAGCAGGAGCTCAAATCAACTTTTAAAAAAAATAGCAATGAAAATTAATAGATTAATTATTCGAACTTTCATTCTCATTCTTCTTAGCTTACACTTTTCCTGTGATGATCAGGTATCTATTGATGCTCCTACAGATAAATTAGTAAGATCTGAAGTTTTCAGCAATGATCAAACCGCAATAAGTGCCATGAATGGCATTTATAATGAACTATATCAGGCAGATTTCTCAAGTGGTTCCAGATCCAGCGTCACGGTATTGGCTGGGTTATCATCAGATAACGTTCGGTATTTCAATTCTGTGAATCTCAATATGATGGAATTCCAGGATCACGAAATTGCCCCAACTAATCCTGGTAACCTGGACCTTTGGTCAAGTGCTTATAACATTATTTATTTGTGCAATTCTTTTATCGAGGGCCTGACAAATTCTACTTCCATTGATGTAGAGTTACAACAACAATTGGAAGGAGAGGCAAGATTTGTAAGAGCTTTTACCTATTTCTACTTAGTTAATTTATATGATAAAGTTCCACTCGTTCTAAAAACAAATTACAACATTAATGCTCTGAAACCACAGGTAGAAAAAGAAGAGATTTATACTCAAATTGAAAATGATCTTCAGTTCTCATCTGAGGTATTAAATACATCTTATCGGAATTCTGAAAAGACCAGCGTAAATAAATACGTTGCCAAGGCCTTTCTAGCAAGAGTTTATTTGTTTCTGGAAGATTGGCAAAATGCAGAAAGATTGAGTACCGAAGTCTTACAAGAGACAGCTTCCTACGAAATTCTGGAAAACCTTGACGATGTTTTCCTTGCTAATAGTCGTGAAGCCATATGGCAAATCTCACCGATTGGAGGTGGTGGTATTGCTTCCAATACGAATGATGGTAGTATGTTCGTTATCGATCCATTTTTTTCTTTCTTTTCTACGCTAAAACTTGATGAATCTCTAGTTGCAGAATTCAATGAGAATGATCTTCGTCGGGAAAAATGGATTGGATATAATGCATCTTTAAAGGCATATTTCAGCCATAAATATAAAATCAGTGCTAGTTCCCAATTTCCTATCCAGGAATATTCAATGGTCTTAAGATTAGCAGAGCAATACCTGATTCGCGCTGAAGCCAGATTAAAAATGGATAAAACTCAGGAGGCAGTCGAGGATCTGGATGTGATTCGTAAGCGAGCAAATTTACCCTTAGTAGCAGAAATTAATCCCACCATTTCTGGTGAGGCATTACTGAAAGAAATTTATATCCAACGCCGTGAGGAATTATTTACAGAATGGGGTCATCGTTGGTTTGATCTAAAAAGAAGTGGCTATATAGATACTATTTTTAATAATAGTCCTACCTGGGAAATAACCGATGGCTTTTATCCTATTCCGAGCGAAGAAATTTCAAAAAATCCAAATCTAATTCAGAATGATGGTTATTAATCGACAATTAATTTACACAACAAGCTTTATTTTAAGTACATTTTTTTCCTACGGACAAGTCTCACAGACAAAACTTTCAGATAGGCCTATTACACTAGATAGTACCGTGAGATTTGGTAAACTTGATAATGGTTTTACTTATTACCTAAAGAATAATGATGATCCACAAGGAGAAGTAATTATGAAAATGATTGTTAAAGCAGGAAGATTTCATGAAGATGAAGATCAATCCGAGTATGCTCATCTTTTAGAGCATGTGGCTGTTCGGGATGTAGAGAAATATAGCGATCTGATAACGATGCTTACTCTTCAAGGAATTGATCACAGAGCTCACACCAGCAGACTTTCTACTAGCTACTATTTGTTTATTCCAAATAGTAGTAAGGAGAAGCTCCAACTTGGATTAAACGTTCTGGAACAATGGGCTGGAGGTATTAGAATTGACTCTTCACACCTTGATATGCATCAAGGAAGCATACTTGGTGAATTACGGCCGACTGATGCTTATAGCAATTGGCTATACAATAAAGAAGGAGATATTATTCTTCGAAATACCTCATTTCCTTCTAAAGATATAAATGAAAGTATTGAGGCTGTAAAAAATATTAATATTAAACGATTAAAGGATTTTTATCATGATTGGTATAGACCAGATTTACAAGCTGCTATAGTGGTTGGATCTTTTAATCTTGACAGTCTTGAAAATATCATTCAAAATAAGTTTTCCAAATTAACTAAACCATCAGAAATTAGGAATCCATCTCAGGCTATTAAAAAGTTTGAATATCAATTAACCGGGGAAAACCAATATGAATCTATTAATGATACCTTGAACACTAATTGGCGACTTGATATTTTTTCCAAAAGAACCAATTATGAATTCAGATTTAGGTCGGTAAAAGACATTTACTTTGGTATTCTTCAAAATTTATATGAATCTATCATAACAAAAAGAAAAACAGAATATGAAAGGCAATATGAACCTTCATTTTCAAGATACTCGACTAGATATTATACTAATGGATTGGCTAGTAGCCAAATAAGCATTGGACTTATGAGTGTTGAATTAGATCAAAAATCTGCTTCTATAGAAGATAAAATCTTTGAAGCTGTTAAAGCAGATGTGATTATGCACTCCAATTTCACACAGCAAGATTTGCAGGAAGCAAAAGACAGATTAAAATCAACGATGGTAATTTCTTCCCCAAGTTCAAAAGAACTTTCAAGGGAATATGAGAATCATTTTGTGTATCAGAATGCAGCGCCATCTGATAGTGTGCGGAAAAAATTAGCTAACCTTGTCGAGAAAATCTCTCTTTCGGAATTACAAAAATTTGCAAATGAAAGAAGAAATTTGCTAGAAAATACTGATTTCATCTTTATTAATGTACCAAAAATCTACATTCCGAAAGATTATAAAATTGAAAAGGTTATTAAAAAGGCATATGATATTCCCATTGCAAAATATCGTTCTCCATCAAAGAAAATTTATTCGATTAAAAGCGTAGTAGATAAAAATATTATCCCTAAAATGAATATAGTTAAGAATTCTGTCAATGTAACTACAGTCACATTCGGAAATAATATTAAAGTTCTGTTGAAGCCTACAAAACCTCAATCTCTAAATTTTAAAAATCGAATAGAAGTTTTAGGTTTCCAACCCATACGTTTTAACGGGAATTCGGAACTTTATAATAAAAATCTATTAGCTCACAATTACTCCTCAATTGCTGGCACAGATTGGCATACTCATTTTCAAATTGAAGAATTCCTGAGAGATCATAATATGCAGATGAACTTCGGAACAGATCAGGAAAATTTTCTTATTGAAGGGAATTTTGAGAGAAAGAATATACATAATTTCTTTAATCTTTTTATTCAATACATTAAGTCACCTAATAATGATGTTCACGCTTTTAAATACTGGAAGAAAACAATGAAGGAACGTTTTAGCCCTTACCAAATAAAAGGGGGAACTGGCTTTTTTAAAGACAAGATCGAAAAAATATGGAATCCAAAACACCTATCTTTTGATGAAAAAACCATAAATGAATTGAGTCAAAAAGATATGTTACATACCTTTAAGCAACATTTTTCAAACTTTGATGAATATACATTCATTGTCACAGGTGATTTTCAGTCCTTGGAACTTATAGAAGAAATTGCACCTTATTTATCAGGCTTACCTGTTTCAGGAGGTCGTGAAGGAGAAAAAATTAAAAAATGGAGTAAAAGACTAGAGAGACGAAGTGATACTTTACGCTACAAGGGTATTGACCAATCATTTTCTGAAATATACTTTCCGGTTAAGATAGACCCAACAATTAAAAATCAGATTATTTTAGATCTTGTTAATAATGCTTTTCATGAAAGACTTGTTAAGGTTTTACGATTAGATTGTTATGCTCCCGGTGCAGGCGGGCAGTGGATCAAATTAAATGATAGTTTATACACCTTCCAGATAAACTTCAGTAGTACACTAGGAAACGAAGGCAGTATGTTTGCCAATTCGATGAAGGAAATCGAAAAACTCAAAACAATTGGTGTGGATGATGATTGGTTGGCATCTCATATTAAGTATGCATCTATAAGATTTAGTTCTCGAATAAATTCATTCGGTTACTTTAATTTTTGGCCACAATTTTTAAAGAGTCGATTGGAAGATAGAAGCGATTATGAGGAATATATTTTAGAATATCCCGGAATAATAGAAAATTTTATTAGCCTAAAAGATGTCAATGATGCCATCGATAATTATATTGTAAAAGACAATTTACAGAACTTTCTGGTGCTACCCGAGTAAATTACATGATGAAATCATTCAGGTTAATAATGAAATAGCCTACTGAAACTAATCAGTAGGCTATTCTAAATTAAACCTATTAAAGAACAATTATAGTTCCATCACTTTGGTTTTTCTTGGTAAATTGATCCATTTCATCATATAGATCATAAATTGGTCCATTTGCACCAAATTGAACCTGACAAGTTTGTGTACCTCCCGTACAATTTTGTTCCGGGACTGCTCGCCAGTTACCATTATCCAATACATAATCATTCGCAACCGCTTCCAGTTGAACTTCTGTTTCACTTCCCAAACTTGTAAAGGACATGCCTAGAACAACAAGAAGCGCCATTGCTGGAATTAAAAATAACTTTTTCATAATATAAAGTTTTAATATATACCTACTCTTTGAAGGATTTTCGGCTTCTCCTACTTTCTGCGCAAAAAGATTTCTATTTTTAATCTTTGTAAAATATCAGTGTATTACTGAATTTTGAAAAAAGTTTAAGCTTAAGGCTACTATCATTTACATAAGTAAATTTCATCAATTAACCTTAAAGAAAATGGTTGCTAAAGCCGTAATACTATTCTGCTATTGAATTGACCAAGCATTTTCCATTCTGTATAACGAGGGGGTCTTTCCATATTGGCGTCGAAAATTTTTAGAAAAATGCGAGTGATCCTTAAAACCACATTTCTGCGTAATTATGGAGATAGGTAATTCAGTACTTCGTATTAATAATGCACCTTTTTCCAGCCTCTTTTCCATATGAAATCGCGGGATCGTAGTGCCGTAAATTTTCTTGAATTCTTCTTTAAGCTTAGTTTTATTTGTACGATGAATAAGTCCCAATTCCTTCAGGGAAGGAAGTTCAGTATGCAAATTTCGCAGTATATAGAGACGAACTTGTTTTATCAATAATTTGGTCGCGGCATTTTCCTTTTTTCCTAATTTTGAAGAGCCACTGGTATTATTTTGTTTCACTTCCTCTTCATCATTTTTATGTCCCAAACGGAAAGCTGTAATTACATAATAACAATCTGAACTCATGCCTATCATTTTCTGAATTGTACAAGGAACCCTATAAAGAGTATTATTTTCTGTTAGAAAATCTAAAGGAATTAATCGCTGATAGGGTTTACCATTATTTGTTTGAAGTTCCTCTTTTAACGCTTTTACTGAATTATTTGAAAGAATTACTGAAACTGGTCTATCAAAATTTTCATCATCCCATTTTAAAATTTTTAAGGTTCCAGAAGAATAGGATGTTATGTGATAATGTGTATTTAGAAATATTGAAAAATGAAATTCCGGATATTCGTCCCAATGCTGAGCGTTAAAACAGGAATAATTAATCTCTTCTGACATCATGTTTAGTAATACTGTTATAGTATCTATATGATCTCTACGACCTGAAGGTTCTTGACGAAACATAAAATTACCACAGGCAATTTCAATGATTTGCTGATGTAAAGAATTTAATCTTATTTTCTCATCGTTGCTAATTTCCCTTTCCATAATTATTTTATTAATGGTTACTTTTATCTGTAGTCTTGCAAGAATGCAAGCGCTTCTTCCTTATTAGTAAATACCTTAGTAGGATAAGCCGGGCTGCTTGTTTTTATATATAGCTGAGTAATTACCATGGCGTGCTCATCTTCCACTAGTATTGCAAGAGCTTTAGTCATATATGCACCTTCAATTGCCAAATAATCTCTGGCTTGTTTTTGTGCATTAGTGACCGCCCTTAGATCGCAAAATATAGGATATGAATTTTCATTTTGCAGTTGTAACCGCTGGCTAACGATCTGTTTGGCCATACTCCGATTGATCTCATAAATTTCTTTATAGACAAAGTATAAGATCCCCTTGGAAATCCACATTTTTGCATAAGTACCATCCACAACCATCCCGTAATAATTTGGATATCACTAATATAGAATAAATTTTCAATACGTCTTACCAGAACATCATTCTTGACTTTATATAATAGGATATAAAGCTATTCTCATAAGATTTAATGGCATTTGAACGAAAAGACGAATAACTGTTCTGAAAAGACTTTTTTTTATAACGGTTAGAATTATAATAGATATTTATCATAGCTTGAAAAGGGAATATTCATATCAAAAATTATGGCTAAGGTTAAACACAATAATTTTCTCGATACGGTTGATGAAGTAATTACAAATGCAACTAATGCCGGAGTTATCCATCTTCATGCAGAAGGTGATGAATTAAATGGACGTCGAATAACTGTTAATGGTAAATCTTTATATCATTTCGGCACCACGGGATATTTGGGACTTGAACAGGATAAAAGGCTTAAAAACGCAGCAATAAATGCTATTCAAAAATATGGAACCCAGTTTCCCTTATCTAAAACATATATTTCTCATCCGCTTTATGCCCCATTAGAAGAGAAAATTTTTAAAATGTATGAGCATCCCATACTCATTACTAAAAATAGCACTCTTGGGCATTTAGCAGTTATCCCGACTGCTGTAAGGGAAGGAGATGCTGTGATTTTAGACCACCAGGTGCACTGGAGTGTACAAAGTGCTACCGAAGTTTTGAAATCGAAAGGTGTTACGGTAAGGATGATCAGACATAGTAATATGGAAATGCTGGAACATTATATCAAAGACTTAAGAAATAAGGTCAATAAAATTTGGTATATGGCAGATGGGGTTTATTCTATGTACGGTGATTTTGCTCCGTTACAAGACCTTATAGAGTTATCCCAAAAGTATCCCCAATTACATCTTTACATAGATGATGTCCATGGAATGAGCTGGAGAGGAAAACATGGTTCCGGGTATGTGATGTCTGTATTGAAAAAGCTTCCACAAAATATATTATTATTTGGAACTTTAAGTAAAACTTTCGGAGCTAGTGGCGCCGTCCTTGTTTGCCCTGATAAGAAATTGCATAGAAAAATTAAAAATTTTGGCGGACCACTCACATTTTCTGCCCAATTAGAACCAGCCTCCGTGGCTGCTGCAATTGCTTCCGCAGATATTCATTTATCGCCGGAGATCTATGATTTACAATCAGATTTGGAGCTAAAAATAAATTATTTCAATGAATTACTAGAGTTAACAGATTTGCCACTGGTACATAAAAATGATTCTCCGGTATTTTACATTGGCACTGGACTCCCAGCCACAGGTTATAATTTTGTAAGCAAAATGATGAATGCCGGATTTTTTGTAAACCTTGGATTATTCCCGGCCGTTCCGGTTAAAAATACAGGCGTTAGAATAACAATTTCCAGACATAATGAATTGATAGATATAAAAGCATTAGTAGATGCTATGAGTTATTACTTTCCGCTTGCAATGGAAGAAACATACACCAATGTGTCTAAAATTCACCACTCTTTTGGAATTCAGAAAACCGAAATAAAAAAAGTAAGAGATTCTAAAATTGATGAATTAAATCTGGAATGTACTACAACAATTCAACAAATAGATAAGGAGGAATGGGATACTTGTTTTTCAGGAAAAGGTACATTTGATTGGGATGGTCTAAATTTTATAGAAAAAGTCTTCACTAATAACAATTTACCCGAGCATAATTGGGGTTTCTATTATATTACGATAAAGGATAAAGAAGGCAAAATGGTTTTGGCAGTATCTCTTACCAGTGCGCTATTAAAAAATGACATGCTATCTAATGTAAAAACCTCAAAAATTATTGAAGAGATGCGTGAGGAGGACCCCTATTATATGACCGATATAGTATTATCATCAGGATCGGTTTTTTCAGAGGGGGCTCATTTGTATTTAGATAGTAAACATTCTCTACATCTACAATCAATGCGATTATTTTTAGATAAACTTGATCAGATAAAGACTCAAGTTGGAGCAAAACTTATCATCATAAGGGATTTCGAAAAAACTAATTCTTTAAACACTTTTCTTCACGAACAAGGATTCATTTCCATAGATATGCCCGATGCTTGTGAACTTACCAACCTCTATTGGAATGATGAAGACGAATATTTGAAATCGCTCAGCAAACGTTCAAAAAAGCATTTTAGAAAAGAAGTGAAAGCATTTGAAAATTATTTTACCTTATCAGTAGTTAAGAATCCTACCCCTGCCCAAGTTGATTATTACTATTCATTATTCGAACAGGTTTGGAGTAATAACTTAGGAATCAACACCTTTAAATTTCCAAAAAAGTTATTTATTGAAATGGGTAAAGATCCAAAATGGGAATTTTTAGTCCTAAGTCTAAAAGTTGAAGTTAAGAACTCTGACAATGCCATGGGGGTCATGTTTTGTACTAATTCAGGTGATACTTATATCCCAAGCTTAATAGGAATGGATTATGATCAAAACGAGAAATTTAATATATACCGACAATTACTTTATAAAACAATCCTAAGAGCGAATGCGCTCGGATTTTCCAAGATTGATTTAGGACTTAGCGCTAGTTTTGAAAAAAGAAAATTAGGAGCAACCTTGATTCAAAAATTAGCCTATGTTCAGGCCGATGATAACTTTAGCCTAGAAGCCTTGGATTGGCTTAGAAAAGATTAACTCCCCCTTTGAAGCATATTTTTTAATATTTACCCTATAAAAAGCCATATTGAAAATAGCACAGCAAAGGCATTATTTGTTTTCAAAAAATACCGAAGTAATGTTCGAGAAAGCGATGTCTACATTTAGCGAAAAAGTTGACAGCCTAATTCAATCAGGAAAAACTGATTTGAACAAGGCTGAGGATGGTATTAGCCTATGCATTAGAACTTTATCTAAACTGCAAAGACAGGTTGAACAGAACGACTTTGATGATTCCCAATCTGAAATTGATTTTTTCAGAAATATCAAACCGCTACCCATGAGCTATCTTATATATTTTACAGAAGTTAGATCTTGTGAACTGATGCTTCCAAAAGCAGGGAATTCTCATAAAGTTCGCTATTTAGAAAAAGAAATTAAGAAAATCAACAAGTTCTTTTCAGCCAATAATAGTTTTGTGAATTATATGGAACAAAACCATAATTATTTGGATCATGAATTCTTCAGCAGAAAAGGTGGAAGAGATTTTTCTTTCAGCCCTACTATTAATTATTATCAAAATCCTGAATTTTCCACCAGTCATGATATGCTTTGGTCTAAGATACAGGCGCTTTATCGCTACATACATTATATTCGAGAGAAATTAGAATTAATTCAACCCGGTAGCATTGGTAATTTCAGGGAACGACAACCAAAGCTTCTAGTATGGTCGGGTTCTAAAATTTCCTTGGTTGAAATCATATATGCACTTCATAATGCAGGAGATATTAATCATGGAACAGCAGATCTTAAAACCCTCTTTGCTGCTTTCGAGGATTTCTTTAATATTAAGCTAGATAATTTTTATAAATCTTACGGCGAAATGAAAGCTCGGAAAGATCCCAGGGCTAAATACCTTTACCAGCTTGCGAGCAACTTAGAAGCTAAGATGCGAAAAGATGATGAAAAATAATTTTTCGAAGTAAAGCGTAACTACGAATATCCGGAGCCCAATAATATTTATTTAATATTGCTCTTCTCACCTTCTACTCTACTCCCAAATTTCAACAATTCAAATCAAAAACTATTAAAAGTTAAAATTTATCGTACTCCGAAAGATATGGTGAAATATTTTCCTTAAACAATTTCAATTTTATGGAACAATTATAAACCAGGTCAGGAACAAACAAATATTATGTTCTGAGCCATTAAATTTGTTCTATTATGCCAACATCAATTATTACCACAGACGATCTTAGAGAATTCAAAATGGAATTACTCGAGGACATTAAAGATCTTCTTACCAAACAAACTTCAGGGAAGATTAAGAAATATCTTAAATCTTCAGAGGTTATGGATTTACTGCAAGTTAGTCCAGGGACCTTACAGAATCTCCGAATCAATGGTACACTGCCATATTCCAAAGTTGGAGGTATTATTTATTATGATGTGGTGGAGATTCAAAATGTGATGGATTCCAACCGTGTTCAGCGTGAGATAAATTATAAGCGATGAACTATATAAAGTTATTAAATACAGCTTTTTCAACCTTCTATTTTGATGACCGTTTAAACCCTACCCACATTAGTTTATACATGGCACTATTTCAAGAGTGGAACAGTAGTCGATTTGCAGATGAATTCTATGTGAACCGCAGGGATTTAATGATCGCCTCAAAAATAGGATCAAAATCCACCTACCATAGGTGCATAACTGAATTACATTCTTGGGGCTATTTATTCTATTTACCGTCAAATAATCCGTATAAAGGAAGTAAAATTAAGATGGCCATTATTGAAACAGGTGACGAACCAGTTACGGGACAGTACAATCCCATGTTAGAACAACTCGCGGAAAAGTACCATCCCAGAAGTGTACCTATTGTGAACCAGTACCATCCCATATCTGAACATGTTATGGACTCGCACCGTCCCACTAGTGGACAAGCATTGGTATCTACTATAAACAATATCAAACAAGTAAATAAATTAAAACAGCCAAAGGGCAGGCAGGCCGTAATTAATTTTTTTAAGGAAAAAAGTTTTAATGCTGATGAAGGAAAAAAATTCTTTGAGCATTATGAAACTCGGAGTTGGAAAACCAGCGATGGAAAAGATATTCGAGATTGGCGTGCTTTGGCCATCCACTGGATGGATAGGGCAGAATTATTAGCCAATGAAATCATATCAAATCCGAAAGAAGCGTCTCAAATTAAGGACAACTTACGAACCACTAAAAACAAGGATTATGGACAACCCCTCTAAAATATCTGAAGCTGGCGTGGAATATTCGCTTGGAGAGTTTGATGGAAAAAATGTATTATACGATTTTTCAAAAATTCTTATTTATCTTGATGTCAAAGGCAAACTGCTTTTCGGAAATAAATTTAAAATTCACAAAAAAGATAAAAAAATATTATTGCAGCTGTGCTCCTACTTCATTCGCGACGAAGAAAGTTGCAGAAAATATAATTTAGATATAGAAAAAGGAATATTACTCTCAGGACCAGTCGGATGTGGGAAAACCAGCTTAATGAAATTATTGCGTTATATCGTACCCTTGCAAAGACCCTATGAGATGATTCCATGTAGAAATGTAACTTTTAGTTTTAACCATCTTGGTTATAAAACAATCGAAGAATATGGAAATAATAAATTCTTCTGTTTTGACGATTTGGGAGTGGAGCCTCCTGGGAGGTTTTACGGAAAAGATCTCAATGTGATGGGTGAAGTTCTTCTTTCAAGATACGATCTATACGTGCAATCAAAATATAAAATAAAAACTCATGCAACAACGAATCTAAATGCCGAAGAATTGGAAGAACGATACGGCAATCGGGTACGTAGCCGAATGAGGGAATTGTTTAATTTGATAGCTTTTGACAGAGAAAGTGCGGATAAAAGGAGATAGTTATTTTCTACAAGATTTATAGAAATCGATAGATTCAGTAATTTAAAAAGTAATAATTTTTTTCAAGATTTTAATTAATGCTTCAAATAAAATTTTCATGAGTTAAAGATTCTGGATTAATAATAAAATTGCTTTGGCCATTGCCGTAATATTAAAATTTTCCATAAAGTATTTGTTATCATAAGGATTACTTAAAAATCCAATCTCCAATAGAACTGAAGGACAGTAATTAACCATTTTTTTCAACACCTGAAAATTTGCAAATTTTACACCCCTACTATCAAACCCTAATTGCATTTTAATATGGTTTTGTAATTGATAGGCAAACCAAACTGACTCTTTTGAATATCTAGATTCATTCATGCCAACATATACCTCTATTCCTCTAGCCTTTGGATTATCCGAATGATTACAGTGTAACGAAATAAAAAAATCAGCATTAAGATTTTGGGCAAGTTTAGGCCTATCCGATAATGAGATTAAGGTATCCCTATATCGAGTCAAATAAATATCCATTGGTGCGTCCGACTTTTTATTAATACTCAATAATTCCTTAGCAATCTTCAAAACAATCGTTTTTTCTTTTATATCATTTAATGCAATGGTACCAGAATCTTTTCCTCCGTGTCCAACGTCAATTACAATTCGTTTTTGAGTTACGTTTTCCTGTCCAAAAATGAAGCACAATTTTAGAAGCAAAATGACAAAACTGACGTTTTTGAGCAGATTTTTCATATTTGGGTTTTAGGTTATTAACAACTTCCACTCAAGAATTAATAGAATTTAATATCAAATAATAGCAACCGAATTCAAATACAACCAAATAATATTTTATTTACAAATACTTGATTACCAGTTATTTATAATCAAATATATGTATATTTCAAATAACGAAACGAATCAAAATTTTAAACCTTTCCGTTATGAAAAATTCATTATTATTAACCGCATTTTTTTTGATGATCTCCACTTCGCTATTTGCTCAAATTGGTGGTATTGAAGATTCAGTTAATGAAGTTTCCAATACCATAAGAACTATTTTCCCCATCATTCTGGGGGTGATTTTCCTAATTGGCTTCCTGTTTAATGCAGGTCACTTCTTTGGAGAAAATGCAGACCTCAAAAAAGGTATTACAAGGGTTCTTGTATTTGTTTTAATCGCTGGGGCAGTAGTAGGCATCTTTACCTACCTAATTGGGATCGTAGTATAAGTTTATAAAAGACACTTTTAAGTAAACAGTACTTATGAAAAAGTTCGAGATCTATAGAAATATTAGAAAAAAGGCAATCATTTTTGGGTTACCCATTTCCCTGTTTGCCCTGATGATGATGTCCATACTAGGATCGCTTATGATTATTATTTTTTCATTCAGTTTCGGGATAATTATAGGCATCTTAATTTTTAATACTGCGCTTTTCATTGCACTGACCCGTATCACGAACAATCCACAACTGTTTGAGATAGCGAACTCCTTCCCGAAAATAATTAGTAACAAAAGAAATTCAGGCTTTGATTATGAACAAGATTAACCTTTCAGCATACAGACCTATTGCAGATATTCAAGACAATATCATTTTTGCTAATAATGGTAATGTGGTCTTGTGTTATAAAGGAGATCTGCCAGAAATCTATTCTTTATCTGAAAATGATTTGGAAGATATACACGGTGCCTGGTTTCAAGCTTTGAAGTCGTTGCCTGTGGGAACCGTGGTTCATAAACAGGATATCTATCTCAAAAAAATATATTCCTCAGAAAAACTTCCGAACAACACCTTTTTGGAAAAAGCCACACATGAGCATTTTAAAGGCCGGGAGTATATTGAGCATAAATGTTATTTATTCTTCATCTTAACCAAGAATAAAGCACTCAATAATTCTAAATATGTCAATCCTTTTCGAAAAATTTCAAAGGGAATTGTACAGAAACTGGATGATAACATTAAAAGTTTCGCCAACTCGATACACGATTCTGTTTCTTTTATAAATAACAGCCGGAAACTGTCTCTCACCCCATTAAACGAAAAAGAAATTGTCGGTCTCACAGATACCTATTTCAATGGATTTAATGAAGGCTGTGATACTGATATTTTACTGGATAATAAAAGCGTCAATATTGGCGAAAACCATTTTGATGCCCTTGCCATCAATAGCGAACTGTGCTTTGGCGAAAGTGTACAGAGTAGCAAGACCAATGAGAGATTCACTTCAGACGATTTTGTGTTTCACCAAGGGTTTATTGATGGCTTAGGGCTTACGCTTAAAGAAAATCATATTGTCAACCAAATTCTATATCTCGATGACAAGCATAAGTGGCGTAAGCTGCTCGATAAGAAAATTGAAGAACTCAGCAAGAGTTCAAACTTCGGTTCACAAAACAAGGTGGTGCTTGGAAAGATTCAGCATATCCTTGACCAAATCAATGCAGATGACAATTCCAGAATTATCCGTGGACATCTCAACGTTTTTTATTGGGCAAAGGAAACTAAAGAGTTAGACAAAATAACTTCAAAAATAAAAACTGAATTTAAGGAACTTGATATCATTCCCTACTACCCAAGAGGAGAAGAACGCAAAAATTATATACTAAACAGTTACTGCTGTTTCTCATCCAATTTCTCAAATAACGATTTATACGTAACCGATTTAAAACATGCACTTTGTCTATTTGTCAACAACACCAATTATAAATCAGATACAACCGGCATCATTTTTAACGACCGTGAACATAACATTCCCGTATTAAAGGATGTTTGGGATGAGCGTAAAAAACGTATCAAGGCTAGAAACTTTGCCATCTTCGCTCCTACAGGCGAGGGTAAATCTTTTTTGGCAAATAACATTCTACGTCAATATTTTGAGAGTGGCGTTCGTCTTGTAATTATCGATTTGGGTGGTTCCTATAGCAAATTCGCTAAACTCTATCCGGAAGAACACACCATATTGCGTTATGAGAGCGGAAAGAATCTGGGTATCAATCCATTTTACATCAGCAATCAAAATGACCTGACACCAGAACGATTGGAAGATTTATCTGTCTTCTTATTTGAACTCTTTGCCTCAGATTTGAAAATAACAAAAGCCCATTCGGTTTCCGTTAAAAAAATACTGCGTTATTATTATGATAGTACTTCTGTAAATCATTCTTTGGAAGGTTTCTACAACTTCATCGAGAACAATCAGGATGATCTACTAAATAGTCTCAAAATTCATTCTGACTACTTTAATGTAACAAGCTTCTTACACGTAATGTCGGAGTATGTAGGCGATGGACTATATAGTTTTCTTTTTGAGGTAAGCCAAGACCAGACCTATAAAATTGAGGATAAACGCCTGATCGTTTTTGAACTGGATGAAGTGAAAGACAACAAGGAAATCCTGTCCGTAATGTTGAAGCTGATTAAGTCAGCTATTCAAAGAACAATCTGGAAAAACAGGGCTGAAAAAGGTATCATCCTATTCGATGAGTTTGCCAAGCAATTGAAGTTTGAAAATGTATTGGAAAGCGTAGAATTTTATTATCAAGCTATTCGTAAGCAAAATGGTGCTATCGGCATCATCTTACAATCTATCAATCAGTTACCTAACAATACCACTTCGGCAAGCATTCTGGAAAACACTCAGGTAATCTATAGCCTTAATAACGAGAAAGGTTATGACGAACTGGTAAAAAGGCTCAACCTCTCCACCCACGACTTGAACCAATTAAAGTCTATCAAAAACAATCTTTCTGGCCAAAGGAAGTACACCGAAATGTTCATCAAGATTGGAAAGGAAAGCAACATTTTTAGGCTTGAAGTTCCGAAAGAAGTCTATGCCGCTTACCTAACGGACGGAGAGGAAAATGAAGCCATAATGGCCATTTACAAAAGAACCCAGAACATGGAACAAGCAATAATAGAATTCATCTCTAAAACATAATACCATGAAGACTAAAATCAAAACAATCTCATTAGGACTAATTCTTATGATTTCCCAATTATTGCCTGCAAGCGCTGCGTGCCAGGGAATGCCTACTTATGACAATACCAATTTTATAAGCCTGGTAAAACAACTCATAGAATCAGGGAAGCAAACTGCAAATATTATCAAGACTGTTCAGTTCTTAAAAACCCAACAAGAAAATATAGAAAAGGTCAACGATGTGGTTAGGCAATTAAATGCTGTTCGCGAAATAGGAAGAAACAACCAACGTCTTATCCAGATGATGCAAAACGATTTAAGGGATATTCTTGATAGTCCTTATATCAAACTCGATGAAGTGGCCAGAGTTTCGGAATCGTTTACTGCCATTGTAGAAAATTCTATAGAAACAATGGACTTCATCGATGAAATATTATCCAGTGATTATCTAAAAATGAGCGATGCCGAACGTGCTGAAATCCTTAAACAAAAAGAACTGGAATCAAAGGAAATGGTTTCCAATATCAAAGTCAAGACCAAACGATACATGGATATTATTTCCTTTAGAAAAATGCAGGATAAAATTAATTATCGTGAAACTGATTTTTAGAAAATGGCTGCAACTATTATTTTAGGAATAGGACTGGAATATATTGATACGGTATTCCAGACCATACAGGACAGCAGCTTCTCGCAATATACTATTGCCGGAATGAAAACGCTTGCTGTGCTGTTTTTTCTGGTTAATATTCTTAAAAAATATAACGAAGGTATTTCTGATAAGGACGGATATACCTGGGGATTGACTCCAGGGGAACTTGCTAAAAATTTTGCGGTAGTACTATTGGTTATTTTTTCAACACAGATTTTAGGATTCTTCGATAGCATTCTAGTTTCCATAGAAGCCCAATATCGCGGCACAGCACCTGATCTTATGCCTTTGCAAATGCAGGATATTCCTATTGAAGAGGATGTTAATCTCATAGATGTTGCAAAAAATGCTATGACAATGCTTTATGAAGCTTTGGTAACCCCTCTCTATGGATTTAAAATTTTCGCATTCATATTTAGTGTCATACTTTGGATTTTGGATCTTTTCATATATCCTCTATTCTTGGCAGAACGGTTCTTTCTTTTAGGAATTATGCAAGCTTTTTTTCCTTTGGTATTAAGTTTAGCGGTATTTGAAAAATTTCGCTCGCTGGCCTATACCTTTTTTAAATTGTATGCCGCGGTTTATATGCTTGTACCTGCCTTCTTTCTGGTCAATGTATTTATCAATGCTCTCTATACAGAAATCAATACAAATTTCTGGAACAACTTATTCGGAACCGATGCTGGTCAAGGCTTTTTTGCGCCTGTGATACAACTCGGTTCAGTTGGCTTTATCGTTTTCTTAAAATTCAAATTGTACAGACGTGCAACATCTTTTACGCTCAGATTATTCACCTCCTAATTCCAATCAAAATGAAAGCACCATATAACAACATTTACAACATCTTAAAATTAAACCGATTCATCGTGTTCTCGGTTGTGATTTTTGCCTTTTTATTTAGCATATTTTCATTATGGATGGCTTTTAGCACGAATAAAAAGGCCCTGAATAGTGCTTTTGCGATCAATACAGATGGCAGTATTATTCCGCTAAAACTTATTACCCAAAAGGAGAATTTCAGGGTGGAAGCTTTGGCGCATTTAGAGTTGTTTCATACTTATTTCTACAATATCTATGCGAGCAATTACGAAAGGAATTTAGAAAAGGCACTCTGGTTGGGTAACAGTTCTGTAGATAATCTATACCGACAGAAAAAAGCGGATGGTGTTTATAATCGCCTATTGCAATATTCATTGGTCCAAAAGGTACAGAGTATCGATTCAAGGTTAACCGAAAGTAATGGCTCATACAGTTTCACAACCACAACCATTTTCGAAATCAATAGGGGTTCTATAATTGACACCTACGAACTGGTTTCCACAGGAAGCCTAATGATAGTTGACAGAAACTTCCCCAACAATCCGCACGGATTATTGATTACAGACTATTTCGAAAATACCTTAAAAAAATTAAACAATGAAAATTGAGCCGATAATGGGCATTTAAAAACACACGATTATGAAAATAGAAAAAAATAAAATTGTATTCGCAACGGTACTAGCTGTAATTTTTTTGTTTCTGATTTCCTATTCCTTGATGGTAATGGGCGATGATGAAAGTAAAAATGAAAACCTTAAGCAGACCTTGGTACCCAATTTAGAAGAAAACCAAAAAGAGTACGATTCTAAATTAGATGCTATCAATGATTTAAAGGAAGTCCGTGAGAACAATGCTCCGAGTATTTACGATGAAAAACTGATTGATTCCCTAGGTTATTATGATCCAGATCTGCCGGAACGGGAAAAGAAACGCATTGTTGATAGCATCTATTCCGCTGGGAAAATGAAATATTCTGAATCGACCTATCAGAATCTTAGAGAAAGAAAAATAGCACACAAAAAAATTCAAAAAATAGATCCCCAGGAAATAAAACGGGAACAGAAGATTCAAGCTAAGGAAATGGGTTTGGAACATCAACTGTTCTTTGCCTCCTCGCCTAAGCCCAACGACATTTCAATTATCGGGAATACAGATGAAACAATATATGTAGTAGTTGATGGCGATCAAGTTGTAAAAGAAAATAGCCGACTGAAAATGCGACTTTCAAAAGCTGCAATGATTAACAACAAGCAAATGCCAAAAAACACCTATGTTTTTGGATTTATCAGTTTTCAACCCAATAGGGCTTTAATAGAAATCGAGAATATCAAACATCATCCAACGAAGCTCAAAGCCTTCGATTTGCAAGATGGTAGTGAAGGTATCTATATTGAAAACAACATTCGAGCAGAGGCTACCAACGAAGTACTTGATGATATTATAGGGGATATTAATATTCCGAGTGTCCCGCAAGTGGGAGGAATCACGAAAGTACTAAAACGCAATAACCGTAGTCTGAAAGTGACCGTACTTAACAATTACCAACTTATTCTAAAACCAAAATTATGAGGCCCATAATGGGCATTTAAAAACGCACTCTTATGAAAAACTATATCATCATTTCGGCTTTTATTGTTCCTTTAGCTTTCGCAAAAGTGAACGCGCAGACCACAATAGTCCTCGACACCATTTATGCAAATGATACAAAGAACGTTGCACTATTTTTTCCAGAACCTATACGCCAAGGCATAACTGGTGCAGAGAATTTTGTGTTTACTTACAACCGTGAAAAAGAACAGTATTTCGGTTTGCTTCAGGCCAAACCAGGAAAGGAAAGCAATCTCTTGGTAGTGAATAATGATGGATCTATTTTTTCATATATAGTCCGCTATAAAGCCCAGCTATCAAAGCTCAATTATTTCGTTCCTCTATCAAGTAGTATCGGAAATGAGAAACCAAGAGTAAAGGATGTAATTCAGGTTAAGACTTCTGAGAAACGTGTTAATTTTCGAAAGTATTATTATGAAAAATTCTGTTCCTTTCTTCTTGACAGAAAACAGAGTATTGGTCGAATTAATAATAGGAATGAAGGTATTGTTTTGAGTGTTGAGAATATTGTTTTTGATAAGGAGGAGCTCTATTTTGTTCTAGAGATCGATAACAAGTCAACCTTAGATTACGATTTAAATTTCCTGAATCTTTCGGTTGAAACAAGAAAAAAAGGAAAAAGGAAATCATTGCAACGTCTGTGTCAAGAACCACTGTTTCGATATAATGTACCTTCCAAAATTAGTGAAAACGAAACGGTACGATTCGTTTATGTGTTGCCCAAGTTTTCGTTATCCAATGACCGTAGGGCAATTTTAGAATTGAATGAAAAAGATGGGGAACGAAATATTGAACTGAAATTATCGCATAGATATGTCATTAACCCAAATTAATGGTGTTATGAAAAAAGAATCAGAAGCTGATTTTAAAGTGATAGATGAAGCTTTGAACGGCTAGTCGACTGGGGGATTGAACTGTGAGAAAAATTTCACTCAAAGAAATTACGAAAATAAAATGCTGACTTTTCCTATTCGCCATCGCTTAATTAATATTCCATTTTATTTCTTTTAGTCTTGATCCAATCATCATCAAAGATTGAAGCACATCCTTTTCATCAGGCAATTCTCCGGTAAGTAACTCTTTAAAAGAGCCAGCATAAATTTTACTCAAAGTTTTCCAAACTATTTCGGTTTCCCTGAAAAATAAAGATTCTGATGGATGTTTGAACAACCATTCCTTATCGTTAGGTATGGCTTTGTCATCATCTTTTCCTACTTGTATTAGCATTGTTTCAAAATCATCCAATTTCAAAAAAGATGAGATCTTACTTTGCTTTAGTAATTGGTGTAAATCGTAGGTGTGACGAACTTTATTAGCCAAATCCTCTAAAGGATTCTCGGTATATGAAAATCTGACAAGGCTTATTATTTTTTCACAAAAGGTGCGCTCGATGCTTATTACCGTTACCTTAAATGGTTCAAGTTGGTATTCCTTGATAAGGTCCGGGCTATTGGTTGTGGCAATAAATTGCGTAATCATGGAGTGCACACTGACTTTTTCCGAAGGATGTGAATTACCAAGACTTGAAACTTCCAGAACAATGTGGTCACGAACTTGACCATACGCTCCTTTAACTCCAACCTTGTCATACCCATAGACCACTTTTCTAATCTTTCCACATTTGTTTTCTAAAGGATGGTTGGGAATGACAGTCATAAATTCTTCCAAAGTGCTTGTTATTTTTTTGAGTTTTCGTTTTAAGGAATTTTCTGTTTCTCCATCTTCTTTAATGACCACCATATCAATATCTTCAGAAAAACGCTCAATGATTTTGAAGCATTTGGAAAGGGATGTTCCACCTTTAAAAACAGCGATTTCCTTGGAACTGGGATCCGTAAAAATCTTTTTGAGGGCAAAAGTTACCCAATAATCCTTTTCAACATAGATTTCTGCAATTCCAAAGTGCTGAGCAGTTGCGACGATTGCTCCTTCAAAGGCGTCTTTATAATTATGTAATTTCATTAGGCAATGTTCCAGTTTGAGATAGTAGGCAATGTTTTTTCGGATATTCCAAATTCATAATTGCTCAAATAATTAATGGTTTCTTTAAGTGATTCACTTAATTCGTTATAGGAAAGGTTTTCAAGAAGTGCTCCCAATAAAGCCCTAACTTTTGGTGGGTATGCTTTTGCGAAAATGGTCAACTTGCCTTTATCTTCAGCCGTAAGATTTTCAATCTGTTCCTTCAGAAAATTAACAGCTCTTTTTTTGTCCATATCTGGAATGTTCTTAAAATCCTTCATTACGTCCAAGAGTTGTAATAAAGGCACATTCTTTCTTGTAACAGGCACGTAACTCTTGGCAGGTTTTATAATTAGGTTTCCTATTTTCGTCTTTATCTCTTTATCCTTGCTTGCTAATCTTACAACCTTAGAAACTTGGGTGGTCAATCCAAGTTGATTGTATAATCGAACACCGGTTATGTATGCAATTTGTTTATTGTTCTCAAAGAGATAATTTTTAAGCAATTCATCCTCTCTTGGTTTTAGTTCTCCAAAAGCGGTTTGTTTGGGTTTATAGTACATCCCATTTTTATACCTTTTGATTACGCCATTGGAAACCATGCGGCTTAAAGCCTTTGCTGCTGCGGAAAATTCACTTTGAGCAATAGATAACGTATCGTATGTAAATACTTCTCCAGTATTTATACGAGCGACTTTGTTCTTTATTGATGTTGTTATATTCATAATTATGATAGGACAAAGATACTCATTACAGTAATATTTGTCAAGTTTTTTCCAATTTTTACTTGACAGTTAGAAATAATAATATTTCAGTTATAGATTTAGTGAATATATTATTTATTAAAAATAGACCTAGCCTCCTCATAAATCCTTTCAAAATTAGCTTCCAAATCTTCATTAGAAAATTCTTTTACAACCCTTGGAAGTTCTCTCTCAATCTTCTCCAACTTAAATTGCACTTTTTTATCCTTCCCATCCGCATAGGTAATAAATTCACCTTGCTTTAAACGAAAAAAAACATCAGCTCTTATTTTAGGGATTTCCTTCTCACCTGTTGTTACGCGCGTATCAAAATCTAGGTTATACCCTCGACTTACACTTTTTGTTGGATCTTTAACTATTACAAAGAATCGTTCGTAATATTTTGCGGTATCCGGATCGTTCACTTTACCAAAAAACTGATAAGAAAGATTGCTTAGAATTGCTTTGCTCGCTTTGTCTCCATACATCATATCGTTCTGAATCTTGTCTTGGATTACATAAATGGTTGCGATGTTATAACTTCGCAAAGTTGCCGGAATACGGTGCATATTCAATAAACGTATGGTGGGTGCTTCTTCCATCAATAAGAAAGACGGTCTTTGACCGCGTACGCTCATTTGTTTGGTAAGTGTATGGATGATTGTAGCGATCACGGGCGAATAGGAAGTTTCAAATTTGGGATTGTTCACGATTGAAATCACACATGGATTTTCAGGATTATTTATATTTAGTGGTACTTCATCAGCAGAAAGTGCCATAAAAATACGTTGCGTACTGATTCGTTTAAGCGCATTGGCTAAGGTGCTTTTTACTCCAGCTGTTTGTCTTTCAGAATCTTTCCCACTTATAAAAGCATCTGCCATTGCTCTCGATGTTGTATTGGTTTCAAGAAATTGGATAAGGCTGTTGGTATCGAGATATTGGTATATAGCAATCAAATGAGGAAGTGTACAGAACTCGGGATAGGTGGTTTTCAGTTTCCAAATAAGACCTCCGATCAATCCTTCCGCAGCATCATTAAAAAATTTAGTTGTTCCGGTTGTTCCAGATTCTCTTTGCTCTAAAAGGTTTTCAATTAGTACCCGAGACACCTCATTTACGCTTTCCTCGTTCTCTAAATAGCGTGGAGCTATAGGATTTACCCTATGAATGATTTTATCGAAGGAAATGATCTTAAAGGAGATATCACCATCCTTAAATAGCGGATATGCCATCTCCGTTAGTTCAAAATCTTTATAATCGTGAATAATTCCGCAAAAACTTTCTTTTCGAAAGTGTTTCAGAAAACCGTAAACTACACTCTCAGTCTTTCCGCTTCCAGCAGAACCAATAACCGATGCACCACGCTTGATGTTATCCAATTTAAAATTTCCTTCGGTGGTGGGAAAGTTAACCCGATATTTTATATCACCATTTTTTGGGGTATCAGTTTTGTGCAAAAACACATACATCCCTGCATTAATTAATGTTAGCGGGCAGACCAAATAAAGTACTCTTAATACCAATGATAATTCTTCATCACTATAAAATACAAGAGCACCAAGTATTATAAAATTAACACGGAAAGCGAATCTACTTACCCGGTACATTCCATAGAAAACACTACTGGCCAAACCAATAATTAGAAATACCATTAACAGATTGTCTAATTGCATAATTTTATATTAGATTCCTATGGAACTCGATTTAATAGCCACTTCCGCTCCACGTCTAAGCTGCTTAAATATTCTCATCGCTAACTGTGCTTGTGTAACAGGAATACGAGGCATCATTGGGATGCCAGCCTTGCCCATTATTTTAAAGGCAAGTGCTTTTTCGTTTGTGGGGAGTTTCATCAGGGCAGAAAAATAGATTTTCGGATTTTTGATGAAATCTTTTCTTGCCTGGTAGGTTTCGGCAAAATTTCTATGATAGCTAAAAGTTTTATCAAAGGTTTTCTCTGCACTATCAAAAAACTTATCACGATCGAAACCGCGTTTCACTTGCTTCCCGTGCATCTCCACTTCCGAAGCTTTGTGCTTGCTTCCGGGCGAAAGGCTGAAGGTATTGGAAGCATCTTTGCGACTAACGATGATATGGATATGACTTTGGTTTCCGGCTTTTGGCATTCCTTGCACAATTCGCTTTCCTTCTTGTTGATTTGGTGCCTCACGTTCCAACTTGATAATTTCCCGCTTTTTACTTTTAATATTCCCTTTAACCGTCCCATTTTGAATTCCTCTGATTTCATTCTTTAGCTGAAGTATTTTTGTAGCATAAGGTTGATTTTCTTTGATCTGTATATCCGTTCCTTTAAAGGTTCGTTGATGTTCGATCTTCGCATAATATTTTATATCATCGATTCTTATAGGGCATCCGTTGATTTCTCGATTGAACGAAGCAACATAATCTTTCATGAGTTCACGTGTGTACTTTTTTAGATCCTCGCTATGGTTCTGTAATCTTTTCAATTCATATTGTGAAGGGCTGACCGTAATGGAATAGAATTTCGGTTCGGTCTTTTTAAGCTTTCCACCATTTCCATCAATATCTTTTACCACTACCTCTGCAGAAATATTATCGGTGTATTGATTAAAAAAGTGCTCCATTTTTTCCTGTTCCAGACCTTGGTTTTCTTTCTCCAAATAGCCCACAAAATCAGCTGAACTTTGGGAGTATGTGCCACCTAATTTTTGAGGTGTGATTGTGATATACATTTTTCAAAAATTTAAAGTTGATTGTTTGGATTTAGTTTTTCTTGGAAACGAACTTCCTTCTTTTCCTCTATAAATTTCTTTTCTAAAATCAATGGTTTCTTTATTGGTTCATCGGTTTGAAAAAGTGATTCTATCATCGCAACTGTAGGTTTGGTTTGCGTCTTTTCCATATCCCTCATAATGGCAATAACCGCATTAATACGTTTCTTAAAAGAAGCTTCGATAGTCCTACCTGTAGGCCCTAATTTTTCTCTTGGAGAAATTTCGTTATAGAAGAAAAAGTCGAGCATTGTCTCCAGGGCTTCGGTGTGTGATTTGAAATGTGTTCTTGAAAATTCCTGGAAGCGTTTTGCTGTTTCCTTTTTGAACCTGATGCCAATAAATGAATCCATAATTCGTCGATTTGTCGCAAATTCTTCCCTAAAATTGGGCCCTGGCAGGGCATTTGTCGCAAATTGCTTAAAAACAGGAATTTGAATATATTTTAAACAACTGGTTTACAGTTATTTAAAAACGAAAAGGAGTGCTTAACATCGCGTAGCGTGTTACCCTCTTGCTACTCCTTTTCGTCCCGCAGCGCGGGACAAAAATGCCGTACAATTTGGTTTGTTGCCTGTCCATATAGACAGTCAAAAGCCACTTGCCAATTCCCGGAAAAATTTCCGAATTAATAATTTTTTGATGTGCAGGAATATCGGCGAAAGTCAAAAATGGATACACTGCGTAAATTTGAATACTGAAAATCAGTGTAATAAAGATACATTATTTTTACAAAATCAAGGCAAAGAATACCTGACGAATAAACTTTTTGCTATATTTAAAATCATTTGAATTTTTCATTTAATGAAAGAAAGGAAAATCCAGATAACAGGGATTTTCCTTTTTTACTTGAACTGAACGTAAAATGCTTCATATTTTTAAGCACCACCAACCAGGCTATTTTGCGCGTTCCTGTTATAGAACTGCTTTGCTTAAAAGATTCATTAAGAAATATCTGAGCCTAAAAAAACACCCCTAAAATTAGAAGTGTTTAAAATCTGGTTAGCATTGGCCAGGTAAATTACAGAATGCCTTCATCTGCAAAGCTGTAATAATTACCATCAGGAATTAGAATAATATGATCCAGTACTTTAACATCAAAAAAAGATGCCGCATTTTTAATTTTCCGGGTCAGGCTTTTATCTGCTTCACTTGGTTTAAGGGTTCCACTGGGGTGATTGTGCATTAAAATTATTGCCGTGGTCAAGGACTTTAATACTACTGCGAATAGGATTCGAATATCGACCAGGGTCCCTGTAATACCTCCATTAGAAACTTCATAAATTCCTTTAACCTTATTAGCATTATTAAGCAGTATAATTTTAAAAGTTTCCTGCAATTCAATATTATTTTTATTCCAGTGGTTAAATGCCAAATCGGCCGCACATCTCGAACTGGTTATTTTTGGAAGCAAATTTGTTTTTAAGCTTCCGCTGTAGCTTACCGCTATTTCATTAACTTTGGATTTCATCATTAGCTTATTTAAAGGGTTAATAATTAAAAGAGGGCGAAATTTTCGACGATGACGCCCTCTTTGTTTTTACTCGAGAACTAAAAAGTCCAGGTAGCTTAATTACCGGAAGCTTCTCCACTTCCCAAAAACAGGATTTCACTAACTAAAATTTCGGTAACATATCGTTTCTCTCCGCTTTGGGTTTCATAGGATCTGGAAGTCAGTTTGCCGCGGATGGCCACTTCTTTACCTTTATCGACATATTTTTCGATAAGCTCTGCCTGTTTTCCCCAGGCCACTACATTGTGCCAGTCGGTTTGTTGAATTTTCTCCCCTTCCTTGTGGTAGTACTCATTGGTAGCCAGTGAAAAACTGCATACTTTTTTACCACTTTCGAAATTTTTGGTTTCTGGGGTATTCCCTACGTTACCGATTAACTGTACTTGGTTTCTTAGACTACTCATAATTAAAAGATTTAGATACCTGCTTTTAATACAGGTTGATTAAACGTTGATTTACTTATTATATCCGGAGCGTTTTCCTTTTTTGATTTTTTTACTTCGCTTCCGTTTTTGTTGTTTTGAAATGATTTCATAATTTTTATTTTTTGATTTACTTCCCATAGCGCCGTTTGCTGTTCCCTTTTTTGATGCTGATACAGTTGCTAATATTTAGAATTAGGGAAGGTTTATAAAAAGGAGGGACGACTGGCTTATGCAACCTGGACTAACTTCTAAATATTGGTATTTTGCATTACAAAAAAGGTAAGGACAGCAACGGCCGGAAGGAAATGGAGATACTGAAATTGAAAAACAACCGGAAGCGAAGTAAATGAGTGAATGGAATTCCGATTTAGCGGGCGTCCTTTTTTACTTAGTTTTAAGTATAAGACTACATGAGGACAGGCAACTACTTATATAACTGATCATCATTAGGAAAATGAATAGGATACCCAAGATATTCTTAGGGAAACACCACTATTCCCCATTTTAAGTATAATTACACTTTCTTATACTTTTAACCAGATTTCCAAACTCCAGCAACCATAAGATTTAATGATGATAAAGAAACTCAAGAGATCTTGTCTAAAACAATAAAATTGGAAACTGTAAATCAAGCAGATTATGACGCAGTATTTTATCCTGGTGGACACGGTCCTTTATGGGATTTAGCTGAAGATGAAAACTCAACTGCCTTAATAGAAGATTTTTATAACAACAATAAACCTATTGCTGCTGTTTGTCACGCTCCTGCAATTTTTAAAAACACAAAAAATACGGATGGGACATCTTTGGTTAATGGGAAAAAAGTAACTGGATTTATAAACGGAGAAGAAGAAGCTGTTCAACTAACTTCTGTTGTTCCATTTTTGGTTGAAGATATATTAAAGAGTAATGGTGGAATTTACACTAAAAAAGCAGACTGGAATCCTTATGCGGTCGAAGATGGTTTATTAATAACTGGACAAAATCCTGCATCTTCAGAACTAGTTGCCGAACTATTACTAGAAAAGTTAAAGTAAAAACTACTCACAACAACACGTGTATAAGTAATAGCGACTTAGTTTTTTAATCCAAGTCGCTATTCTTTTTTATTTTGTAAATTACTTTGCAAAAGTGATCGCAAAAATTTCGCTACTATTCATACACAAATATGCGTTGTACGCAAGTCTATATAATTTTATTCTTTCGAAACATACTCAGATATATCCTTGGTTAAGATAAACTTGAAATTGGCAAACGTGTAAAACAGCATACCTATTGTAATTCCAACAAGCGCATACTCTATTTTTGGCAAATAGGTTGATGCTATGGTTATAAAAATACATACCAGTGTATTAATTGTCATCCTTTTACGGAAGGGAGGAATAAAAACAATATAAACGGTTTGTTTTCCGATATAAAAAAAGCTCATTCCCGTAATCGCCAGAATTCTAAACTCATCCATATTTAGATCATTTAAAATAGCATGTCGAATCACATTAGCCAAGATTACAAAACCCATAGCTAAAAACAAGTGGGAATACAACATAGGAAACCCGTTGGTCATAGATTTAATCCGCTCATTAACATGAAAACTATCATAATATATCCACCAAATAAGGCCAATCATAATAAAACCCGTAACTGCCGCCACAATACTTAAAATGTCCCAATTGACATTTCTTAAAGTACCTGTAAGACTTATAATAGATTCTCCCAGAAGTATTATTGAAAATAATCCTATTCGTTCTACCATATGTTCGCGATGGACTGGTTTTGGTTTCTCCAAATTCCGTGTACTTACAAGATAAATACCGAGCATTTCAACTAGAATTCCTGAAACCAAAACAATTTCCCTTAAGGGTGTTTCCAAGGAAATGGAAATAGCTGAAATTCCCGTGCCTAAAAGAATTATATAACCACTTTTCCTAGCATAACTTACAGAGTGCTGGTCTTGATTAGATGCTCTAAAAAATAAAAACACCAATATTAACTTTATAACCGCATAAAAACCGACAAAGGCAGGATAATCCTGAAAGAGATCATCTCCAAAAAATGCAGACATGATTATCATCAAGAACATAATTGTAAGACTAAAGATTCTTTCAGTCCTATTATCATGATTGAATCGATTGGAAAATAAGGTATGTACGATCCAGATCCACCAGATCAAAATAAATTGTAATGGGAATAGCCAAATCTGTTCAGGAGTTAAATGGTTATTATGAGTATGCGCCAGAGAATGAGTTACTACTCCAATGCTGGATACAAAAACAAGGTCGAAGAATAGTTCGAGCCAAGTAGCATGTCGGTGTTTTAGAAAATATTCCAAATATTCAATTTTCAGGATTTACTTTTAATGAAATTGTAAGCGACTTTTCCTTCAGCAACCACTTAACCTTCCTGGAAAGCCTGCATACTTGTTGCTGTTAGTCTATTGCCCAAAAGTACTAAATTATCTTAAAATAATTAAATGCTTTTGCACCTTGTAAATCATCAATTCTAAGATCAATAGTTGCTAATTTATCTTCTTTAGAAATAAAATTGGCAATTCCAACCATTCCACCTACTGAATCCATTATTAGATCAATAACGCCACCGTGCCACCTGCTTCTTCGAATGTCTCCTACCAATTCTTCCCTGTAAGGTAATAATACCCGTACTGGCTGAACCAAAAACCAAAGTTGTACAAATGAAAGCGCTAATATATTAATGGAAAAATGTTTAGCAGATTCTAAAGAAATGGCAGTAAAATATCCTGATTTGACTAAAGGGTATTGTAAATGATCAACTGCAAAGATTCAAGCGGAATACATCGAGATTATTAAAATTGGAATTGAAGAACAAAAGCAAAAGTTATTACAAGTATTTCCAAGCTGCTTGTCGGATTACCAAAATAATGTGAAAAAGCATAATTAAAACATTAATACTAATAAGCCTGCGCACAACAAAGATGAGACACTTCTTCTGGGAAGAGTTGTCGTGTACGACTGATGGTAGAATGCCAGGGTAGCTCTTCATCAATATAATACCCGATGAAATACAAGATATCCAGCCGCATACTGCAATGTTCGATAAGTTTGCGGTCACTGATGATAATCTCTAAATAGCCCACCAGGCAAAGTTTAAAGAACACCACCGGATCTATACTCTTCTGACCGCTGCTGCCATAAAAGCCACGTGTAAGATCATAGAGAAAATCTAAGTGTAAGGATTCTTTCAATCGGCGGTAGAAATTAGTGACCGGCACCCGCTCACTCAGCTGAAAACTGTTGAACAGCTGTTCTTGATATACTTTTTTTCCTTGCATACCATGAAATTAGAACACAACTGTAAATTAAGTATAACCGTATGTTAGCTTTTTGCTAACTTGTGCAACAGGCACAATGTGTATAAGCAATAGCGGGTTAAGTGCTTAATTCAAGGTTATTGCATTTAATCCGCAAAAACCAATTTTTTATTTGCTTTTAAAATGTAAATTAGCAAATAGATAAAATGATTTTGCTTAAATTAGTACAAAGTTGAGAGTTCAGTCTTTCTAATCCGCTCCTTCGCAAAGCCCTTTTCCGTTGTGCGTCAGCTTAAAAAATCTATCGTACCAAAATAGGTTGACTAAAATTTAAACACTTTTAGTATCCTATGGACACACAAAACAATCAGCCCTGCCGAAAAAGAAACGGTAAAGAAACCTCTTTTGAATTCAAGATTTTCGTCATTCAGCAAATTGCCAACGGACAAATTTCTGCTAACTTTGCTTCCAAGAAATACAACATTTCCAAAAGTACAATCGCCTATTGGCAAAAGAAACTATCCAATTATATGACCGAAAAAAAATACAGAAGCAAAGACGATGAGATTAAAGCATTACGCGAAAAAACCTACGATTTAGAAGGCATCAAAGACTTCCAGCAAGACATCATCATTGAGTTTGAACGAGTTACCGGAAAGGAACTCTCAAAAAAGTTCTTGCCCGGGAAATTGGCAAACGAGATTCAGCGCAAAAAGAAAAAATTAAAGGATTAAAACCTTTTAAGAAACGCTGGATATACCAATCTCTCGGGATATCTAAACAAGCTTACTATCAGAAAATTAAAGCAGATAAAATTCAAGAAAAATCAAACCAAACGGTATTAGAAATGATCGCTGAAATTCGAAAATAAAGACGGAAAACAGGAACCGTAAAGCTATACGAAGAAATCGCTCCTAAACTCAAACAAAAAGGTATCGAAATGGGTCGTAACAAGCTCAATTCCCTATTCCGTTTTAACGGAATGCTCATAAAGAAAACTAAACGCTTCCACATCACAACAGACTCTAAACATGGATTTTACAAGTCTCCTAACAGAATTAAAGAATTGGAAATAACTCATGCCGAACAGGTGTTTGTTGCCGATATAACCTACATCAAAACGGATTCTGGACACACCTATTTGGCTTTAGTAACCGATCTTTATTCCAAGAAAATTATGGGCTGGAGTTACTCCGACAAAATGCCTGCAGAAATCGTGATCCACGCACTAAAAATGGCTAAAAGAAACGCTATTCATCACGAAAAAGAAATTATTCACCATTCAGACAGGGGGATCCAATATTGCTGTCCTGCTTTCTCTGAATATGCCGAAAAAAAAAAGGATTCATTTTAAGCATTACCCAACAATATGAACCTTATGAAAACACTGTCGCTGAACGTGTTAATGGAATTTTAAAGAGGGGGGGGGGGAATTTGGTCTAAAACAATCCATCAAAAACAAAGAAACTGCCTTTAAAATGATTGCTCAAGCCGTAAGAATTTACAATGAAAAAAGACTGCATTGGTCACTTCAATTCAAAACTCCAGAAGAAGTTCATTGCAGTTAAAATGAAACGAAATACCTTTCTTATAAAAGAAAAACCGCATGATGTTGTCGAAAAAACTACGCAGAGGGCGGGAAATAAAATGTGGGAAAATTAAGCCCAGAAAAGCTAGGAAATTTTTCCAAATTTTATTCTCGCAAAAACAAAAAAATAACTGCTTTTGAATTAATAATTAACCTAAAAAAAGGTCAACCTATTTTGGCACATGACAAATTTTTAAATTCCATTTCATCTTGACTACATTAGATCATTTCTATATATAAAATCCTTTGTAAAATTTTACAAAGGATTTTATACATAAATGAAATATTTTATTTTTAAAAAATTAAGGGGTCAAAACCACTTTCACACAACCATCTTCTTTATTTCTAAATTTCTTGTAAGCTTCCGGAGCTTCACTTAATTTCATTCTGTGTGTGATAATAAAAGAAGGATCTATTTTTCCTTCTTCTACTTTTTTAAGTAGAGGATCTAAATAATGTTGCATATGTGTTTGTCCCATTTTTAAATTAAGGGATTTATTCATTGCCATTCCCATTGGTAGCCCATCAACCTCTCCTACATAAACGCCGGGTATAGAAACATTTCCTCCTTTTTTACAGGATTTAAATATTTGAGCCAACGCATTTGGCTGTGCTTTATCAAGATCTTTATTGAAGCCTTCCGTACCGTGAGCTTCTGCACCAACCGCATCAATACAACAATCAGGGCCCTTGCCACCTGTCATTTCCATCAGTTTGGCATATACTTCATCTGCATCTACAGTTCTAATAACTTCAGCCTTACTATGTTTCTCAGCCATATCTAGACGTTCTTTAATCACGTCTATAGCAATTACACGTTTTGCTCCTAGCATCCAAGCACTTTGTATTGCAAATTGGCCTACTGGTCCACAACCCCATATTGCAACCGTGTCACCTTGTTTAATATCTGCATTTTCTGCACCCATATAACCGGTTGGGAAAATATCAGAGAGAAATAAACTTTGTTCGTCACTTAAAGAATCCGGAACTTTAATTGGTCCAAAATCTGCATAAGGAATTCTTACATACTCAGCCTGTCCTCCAGAAAATCCTCCCAACATATGCGAAAATCCAAATAGCCCGGAAATGGAGTGTCCTAAATTTTCTCTACAAAGTTCTTCATTCGGGTTAGAATTGTCACAAAGAGAATATTTGTGATCATCACAATAATCACAATTTCCGCAGGCAATCGTAAACGGAACTACAACACGATCTCCTTTTTTTAATTTTTTGACATCTTTTCCTAATTCTACAACCTCTCCCATAAACTCGTGACCAAGGATGTCACCATCCTTCATGGTAGGCATTAGATCGCCATAAATATGGAGATCGGATCCACAAATTGCGGTAGAAGTCACTTTAATGATAACATCTCTTGGATCTTCAATTTTTGGATCGGGGACATTATCAATTCTAACGTCTTCCTTTCCGTGATAACATAATGCTTTCATAATGATTTATTTAATTGGTTTCTAATTGAGTAATTTATTTAAGATACTAAATGTAACATTTGTAATGAAAGAACTATTTAAGTTTAACAAGTTTTATGAATATTGTAAAAACTATATACTACATACATAATATAATTAAGAAAATAGTCTGCAATACAGTTAAGTGTTTTCCGTATAAAGCACTTTATACCTACCCACATTCTTTAATTTTATCATCTTAATAAAGTTTTATGAGGAGAGGTTTTCTGTATAGTATTATATTTTTAGTGGGTTTAGTTTTAATGTGGTACGATTCTTCAATTTTTGTGTTTTTATTACTTATTAATTTTGGTTTTCACTATTTCCAATTAATAAGTCAGTTATGGCTAGCATATAGAAAAAAACGTACTTATACTCCTCTTAGAAAGAACAAAAATTCCCCATTTATTTCAATTCATATTCCTATTTGTGATGAGCCACCAGAGATTGTCATCCCTGTAATAGAGAGCTGTTTAAACCAGACTTATTCAAACTTCGAAATTATTGTTTTCGACAATAATTCATCCCAAGAGGCTAATTGGAAGCCCGTACAGGAATTTTGTGCTTCACATAATAAAGTTAAGTTTTTCCACCAGAAAAAGCTTAAAGGGTTCAAGGCAGGTGCGTTAGATTTTTGTAGAAAAAAATCTCATCCTTCCACACGTTACGTTATTACGGTTGATGCGGATTATATGTTAGATAGAAAATGTTTATCTACCGCAATTCGCTATATTACAAACTCTAAATTAGCAGTTGTACAATTTCCGCAAGCTTATTATAATGCTTCGGAGCAAAATTTTCTAGTAAAAGAATTTGAACATTACTTTAATACATATGCTAATGGTGGAAATAAGAAAGGTACAGCTCTACCTACGGGTACGCTTACATTAATTTCTGTAAAAGCCTTAAATAAGGTAGGAGGTTGGAAATCTTTTTCCCTTACCGAAGACGCTAATTTAGGAATTAAATTGTTAGCCAATGGTTGTAACCTATGGTATATTCCTAAAATAGTTGGTAAAGGTTTAATCCCTTCTACCACTATCAGTATATGTAAACAACTTAATCGATGGATTTACGGCAATATGCAATGTTTAATTAAAATTTTTAACAATAGCAGATTACGCTTTAATGATAAGTTGATCATAAGCGTGCAACTTAGTGCTTGGATAAATTTTTTAGGTTTTCCTAGCTTGGGGCTTTTATTGTTGCTTATTTCTAGGGCTTTTAATCAAAGTTTACCACTGCAAACTATGATACAAATTTGTTTGGGACATTACTTACTATTTATCCTTGTTAAATTACTTATTTTTAAAAAAGCAAGAGTTCCAATACGCCCGATTGGGTAAAAGAAAAAACCAATTTATACCGTTTTTTTATCTTCAGAAAATAGGAAGTCGGTTTCTTTACCGAAAATTGAAACAACCAAACGTGTTTTAATAATTAGTGGTAAAGGCGGAAATGATAAATTAGAATCAAGCACTGAAATAATTGTTGAAATATTTAAAGGATATGAAATTTTAGCTGCAGGAAATCACAACAAAAAAGCTTCCGATTGGCGATTTACATTTATTTCCAAATCATTGTATTGGGTTGCAGAGAACAATGAAGTTAAGACTGAAACACACCCAAAATGCTATACGTATCTTCTAGGTAAAAATGAAACTGTAAAAACGGCGGTAAACCAATTTGAATGGCTTTTTAATCAAATTAACTCTAGAGAGATTCTAAAAGACGAGTTCTATCTCGACTAGACCTTTGATAGCCTACAACACGCAAAGAGAGCAACAAAAAACAATTAATCTATACAACGAAATAAGATTACATTTATCTTTAGACTATAAAACACCGAATATGGTATATTTAAAAACAGCGTAAATCTCCCGATAGTTATCGGGATTAACCTGTAGCCATATTTCAGGACAAGACATTAATTTGAATCTAGTTTAGCAAAACCAACTGTCTTACGATAATTATCAGGTGATACTCCTACCTTCTTTTTAAAAAAACGACTGAAATAGAATTCATCGTCATAACCTAAAAAAGCAGCAACTTGTTTCACTGGTTTAGAAGTTAGATAAAGTTCTCGTTTCGCCTCAATAATAATCCTATTTGAAATTAAGGATGAAGTCGTTTGATTGAGATATTTCTTGACGATACCGGCTAAAGTTTTAGGACTTACACATAGTTCATCTGCGTATTCTTGGGGAGAATGGAATTTGCAATAATTACTCTCAATTGCATCGACTAAATTTTGTAAAATTTCTGTTTTTGAATCTGACAATCTGGGAGTTAATTGTTGATCAAATTGTTTCTTATGTCTGACCGCTTCTATTAAAAACACTTTTAAAAATGCCACAAGAACTTCATGCTGAGCAATTGAGTCTTTGTCCATCTCTTTCGAAATTTGATCAATCAAATTAAGAAATAGGCTTTGCTCGTTTACAGTAAAATAGGGTAAACCATGGAAATTATTAAAAAGGGATCCCTCGGTCTCTATTTCGTTTTGATGTCTATATGTACAAAAAAAATCGGGATGAAAATTCAATAAATAACCCTGACACTTTTCTTCAGAACATATCATGAAAGGTTGATACGGAGCCAAACAAATCATTTGATTTCCTTGCAATTCAAAACTTTGAAAATCAACGCTTAGTTCATAGCTAATTCCACATAACAAAACGATAGAATAATAATTTCTTCTTTGTAAATGATCAAACTGGCTTAGGTCGTTGAACTCTTCTAATCTAAACGCAAGTTCCCCGTTTTGTTTGTCTATAATTATTTGGGCCATACTAAATTTATTTTTTAGCTCATTCAAATTTAAAAAGAAAGGAGTGCCAAAAGCACTCCTTTCCTAAATCAAATATTTATTTTGAAGCTAGAATGTTAATTTTTTGAATAGCTGAAGCATCAAAGCCTTCCAAAATTAAAGGCGCATTCTCCATCAACGCTGCTGCTACTTTCCCTGTCAAATGAGCATCTCTGCCAGCGTCATCTGCAAACGTATCGAAAATGGCATAGGTTTCTTCATTGATTTTAATAGCATACCATGATAAAGTTGCAGGCTCGGAATTTACCAATGACTGGCCCGCTTGTAAGAAATCCTCCACTGCAGATGTCTTTCCTTCTTTGGCTTTCATAATCACCAACAATCCGTTATTCTGATTACCCACTTTATGATTACTTGCTTGAACATCAACGGTCTTAATGTCTCTGCTAGAATCAAAACCTTCTAAAAGATCTCCAGCATTGGCCAATAGGGCTTTTGCCACTTCTCCTTTTAAGTGTGCCTGTCTGCCTTCTTCAGCTTCAAATGTGTCATAAATTCCGAAAGTTTGTTCATCTATTTGAAATGCAAACCAAGATTCAGTTTTTGGTTCTGCATTTACCAATGATAAACCACCTAAAAGAAACTCTTTCACTTCTTGCACCTTACCTTCTTTCGCTTTCATGATTACTAATAATCCGATTTTTTCATTTTTTGTGTTGTCCATAATATTGCTTTTTTTAGATTGAGAAAATGTTTGAATTGTTATCCCTAGAAGTAGAACTAAGCTACTTAATTTAAATAAACTTTTAAATTTCATTTTGACTTATTTTGTTACACTGCAAATGTGGAAATAAATAAGGGGCCTTGGAATGGAGATAAGAGACTTGAGCATGGACAATTTTCCAGTGACAATGAAGAATGTAAAAAAGCTCATAACACTTTATATGAAATCATAGCTCCCATTCGGGCGGTACGCTTCATATACTAAACGTTGTGCGTAATGCGGAGAAGTGTCATTTCCTGAAATAGGTTGACTAAAAATTAAACCTTTTAGTACTTGGAATTACTACATTAGACTGGACATAGAGTTGAGTGACTATTATTGCAAGTTATTAACTTAGCAATTATGAGACGTAAAGCCAAACATTACACTTTAGAGTTTAACAAAAAGCAGTAGAATTAAGTTATGCCAAAGGCAGTGTAGCACAGGTTTGTGAAGACTTGGATTACTTACCTGCTGTTCTTTACCGGTGGCGTAAAGAGCAAAAGAATTATGGTAAAAATAGTTTTCCCGGCCAGGGTAATCCTAAAATGACCGATGAACAAAAAGAGATAGCTCGTTTAAAGAAACAGCTTAAAGAAGCCGAATTAGAACGTGATATCTTAAAAAAGGCGATTGGCATCCCAGCCTGCCGGCTGGCAGGTTCTCCGCGAGCGACAAGAAAAATACAGGTTCATAAAACAGCATCGTATGAAATTTCCTGCCCGTAAGATGTGCACTATATTAGCTGTGAGTAAAAGCGGTTATTACCATTGATTAAAATCTGGTCCCAGCACCCTTTGGAAAGAAAATCAGAAGCTCTCTTCATTAATCAAAGATATATTTGAGGATAGCCACCAGAGCTATGGAGCTCCGAGAATAGAAGCTGAATTGAAAGCTTTAGGCTTTAAGATTTCAAAGCCACGGGTAGCCCGTATAATGAAGGCAAACTATTTATATGCTAAGAGAAAGCGTAAGTTTAAAGCCACCACCGATAGTAACCATAAATATCCCATAGCACCAAACTTGTTGAACCAATGCTTTAATGTAGCTAGAGCTAATCAAGTATGGGTAAGCGATATTACCTATGTTCAGACCAATCAGGGTTGGAGTTATCTAACAGTGATTATCGATCTATTTAATAGAAAATTTAAGTGATACCCTAAATACCGAAGATACTGTTATAAAAGCTTGGCAGATGGCTATTAAAAATACCAAAATCACACAACCTTTGATTTTCCATTCAGACCGAGGTATTCAGTATCCCAGCCAAAGATTTACCAATCTACTTAAAAGTTATAATGGCCTGGTAAAACAATCTATGAGTCGAAAAGGAAATTGCTGGTACAATGCCGTGGCGGAATCCTTTTTTAAATCTCTAAAAGTAGAGTGGGTATATTGGCATAAGTACAAACTTAGATCACAGGCAGAGTTATCTATCTTTCAGTGGATAGAAACCTGGTACAATACCAGAAGAAGACATTCTTATTTAGGAAACAGAACCATTAAAGAATTTGAAAGAGATATGTATAATCAAAAACTAGCAGCATAGTCACTCAACTTAAAGTCCAGTTTTTTATTGCAAGTCCACTATTGGAACTTCCATCAATTCAGGATATGGATTATCTAATAGTATTGGTTCAACACTATCATCAATATTGCTCGTATAGTACATTTTAAAATGCCCCACAGGAGCATCTGGCGTATGTTTTCGATCATTATCATCCTCCCAATGTGTGAACACACTACCTTCCTTTATCTTTTCTAAAACAGTTTCTATTTCATTTTGAGGTAAAAGGAGGATAACTAATATATTTTTTAAAAAGATTACTCCAAAAGTGAGTCGACTTAGAAAATAACATTCCAACAAGACCAAAAATTATTCCTGCCAATAATGCCCATAAAAGATTTTCAGGATTCATATCGGCAATTTCTTTAATGTAATAATGAGTATGAGAAACATTCCATATTCTACAAAAGAAATCAGCTAAAACAGCTGCTATGAAACTTGGAACGATGGCATCTAATCTAAGTCTTCCCAAAATCAACACTTCCAAAGCAAATATTCCTCCAGCCAAAGGTGTTCTAAAAACAGAAGCAAATCCTGCACTTATACCAGCGATCAGAACGATTTTCCGATCTAGTTTGGATAATTTAAAGAGTTTAGTAAATCGATCCGCGACCGCACCGCCAACTTGTACAGCCGTTCCCTCCCTTCCAGCAGATCCACCAAAGAAATGAGTAAGCACTGTACCAAAAAGTACTAAGGGAGCCATTCTAAATGGAATTATCTTTTTGGGAGAATGAAATTCTTCTAGAAGCAGATTGTTGCCTTTGACAACACTATCTCCATAAAAATAATATGAAAGTCCTATTACAAAACCTCCTAAAGGAAGTAACCATATAATCCATAAATGTAATTCTCTCCAGTTAGTTGCCCATTCTAAACTTAAGAGAAAAAAAGCTGAAATACTCCCAACTATTGCACCGATTAATGTGCAAATTAATAACCCGATGTAAATACCATTACAGCCTCTGAAGATGGAACACTAAATATTCAATCTGGCCTTACTTTCGATTCTCAAGTAGACGGATTTCAAGACGTGGATCGAAATGGAAATACCATGGTTGGTATTTCTTCTCCTTTAAGTCCGACTATGGGTGAAAACATAAAGTTTTATACGGTAGATATTGCCTCCAATACAAAAAACAATATCACCAACATTCCATTTAGCAGTGTGTATGATATTACTCAAGATTGGATTTTTCATACTGGAATGCAGATAAGCGGAGGGAAATTATATCAAACCTTTTACCCTGTAAATGCCACTACTTACGAAACCAAAAATACTGATACACAATATGTAGCAATTTATAGCTACCCCGGCTTTGAGTTTGTAAAAGTAATTACAGATACTCGTGTAGGACCAGCAGGTGCTTTTAATACGCGAAGCGGTATTTTTAAAGCTGAAAATGGTGATCTATATACTATTTCAAATTCTAGCTTTACAAATGGATATAGCCAATCGACTAAGCCCGCTGGAATCTTGAGAATTCCAGCAGGTACCAGTTCTTTTGACCCAGATTATTTCTTCAATACAAGCGAAGCTATGACAGGAGGGCGTATTGCTCATGCTATTTATATTGGAAATAATAAATTATTTGCAGCCGTAACTGTTGCAGAACGTACAATAGATAATCGTTGGAGTGATACAAACTTGCGTTTAGCAATTGTAGATCTTACAAGTCAAACTATTTCTCTTATCGAAGGTGCGCCGGAATTTACCGGAAACGGCGGGCGCAGTTTTGCAGCTTTTAAAGAAGAAGGAAAAGTATATACCTCAATTTCTGATGCTAATGGTACTGTAAATATTTACCAAACAGATATTAGTACTGCAACAGCTGTTAAAGGAGCAACAGTAGAAGCTTCATTCGTTGGTGGAATAGGACGTTTAAGATAAGTGAATTAGCAAATTAATTAAAAAACGCGTATTCTTTTAACTAGAATGCGCGTTTTATATTTATGAAAAAAAAGCGTTTAATACTTAATTAGCCCTTAATTACACCCAACAGAAATTAAGCATAGAGTAAGTTATAGTGAATTTGGGGTGACCATTGAATAAAAATTGTACTCTTATCTTACCATAGTATCTTTCTACCTACCTTATATTCACTCCAAAGAATAGATAAAGGAATAGTTATTACTTAAATAGTTTTAAGTTGTCGTCAAATCTGCACTTATTTTTTGCAATAGGAATAGTTTCATTGCAATTTATCTCTTTTTCACGGCTACTGACTTTTTCATTATTACGAATCGCTTTTCAGCTCTGAAAAATTCGGAGATATTTTTCAGTAGGATTTAATCAAAATTATTAAAATATACCTCATTGGGTATATTTTCTTAAAAAATTAAATAATATACCTATTCAGGTATAAAACATGATAATTTTATTATATTGCACCCGTAAAGGTATATTATGGAAAAATGGAATCGCAGCAATCCTATTGCCGAATATTTGCGAAAACAGAGGAAAGCGAGTAAAATGACCCAAACAGAGCTGTCCGACCTGACGGGAGTAGGGCTGCGTTTTGTTCGTGACCTAGAACAAGGTAAGCCCAATTTAATGACTGATAAAGTAAATCAGGTATTGCTTTTTTTTGGTGCTACTTTGAAACCTCAGCCTATAACAAATGAGAAAAGCTAAAATTTTTATTGACGATGTATTAGCTGGAATACTATCTGAAAATGAGGAAGGATATTTTTTTCAGTATGAAAAGACTTATTTAGATAGTATGGTTAAGAAACCTGTTAGTTTGACATTGCCACTTCAAAAAGAACCTTTTAAAGCCGAATATTTATTTCCATTTTTTGATGGTTTAATACCAGAAGGTTGGTTATTAAATATCGCTCAAAAAAACTGGAAATTAAATCCACGTGATCGTATGGGATTACTGATGGACACCTGTAAAGATTGTATAGGCAATATAAGTGTGACACCGTTATGAAAAATTGTTTAGCCTGTTTTATGCCCTTAAAAAAGGATGATATAATTTATCATCCTAAATGTCTTGCAGATTTCTGGCAAAATGAAACTCCTGTATTGAAATTAAACTTCTCAATATTAGAACTGGAAAAACTAGCCAAAGAAAATATCTCACAACGTATAACGGTACCCGGTGTGCAGCCAAAACTTTCATTAGGGTTCACTAACAAAGAAGAAAATAAAAGATTAACCATAGTAGGAGCATTGGATGGTAAATATATTTTAAAACCACCTTATTCACAGTATCCTCAAATGCCGGAAATAGAGGCATTATCGATGTTAATGGCTCAGGCTTGTGGAATTGCAACAGTTCCTTTCTTACTAATTCCTTTGAAAGATGGAGAGCTCGCATACCTTACACGTAGAATCGATCGGGATCAGAAAAACAATAAATATGCTATGGAAGATGCCTGCCAATTTACTGAACGGCTTACAGAACATAAATATCGAGGTTCATATGAACAAATTGCCAGAGCTATCTTAAAGCATAATGGAAATCGATTGATGGACGTAGTGCATTTTTATGAACAGGTAATAGTATCTTACCTAATTGGTAATAATGATATGCACTTAAAGAACTTTTCTTTGATATCTACAGAAACCAATTCATATCAATTGGCACCGGCCTATGACATTCTTGCTGTAAAACTACTAATGCCAGAAGAAGATGAAGATCTAGCGCTAACACTTAACGGGAAAAAGCGAAAACTAAGGCAGAATGATTTTAATGAAGCTATGTTAAAAGCACATATCCCAGAAAAGGCAATTGATAATCTTTGGAAGCGAATTGGGAGAGGTATGTTTGAGTGGAAAGAATTGATTGAGCGTAGTTTTCTTTCAAACGAAAGAAAAGAAAATTTTAAAAAACTAATAATCCAGGAATCAACAGAAATAAATTTAAGAACGACTGACTAATATATATTGATTTACGCATATCTTCAATAATAGATTGTTTTATAGTTATAATCGCTTATTTCATTCGAACAGAAATACCTGACTTTTTATAACATGTAACGAGAATGTTATTCGAGTTTCCAATTAAAAAATACCTCTATTTAAAATTTATCTTTAATAATTAATAAAATTTACATATCATACCCGCTCCTTTTTTCGATTTAGTAAGTGGTAGCATTTATGAAGGCGATTAATTTGATAGATCATAATTATAATTGTTGTATAAACATAGCTATTCCAGTTTATAAAGAATAGTCACCTCCATTGTACGAAGAGATATTTAAAAAAATTATATTAATCCGTAAGAATAATTTAATAAGGAAAACACATAAAGTACAAGCTCCTATAATCTTCTCTCAAACAAATGAAGCTATCAAATAAATTTTGATAGCTTATATACATTTAATATTAATGTAAGTTCTTTAATCCTCATATTCTTTAATAATGGAACCAATTTCATCAAAAATTACCATTTTTTCATTGTTCCAACCTTTTTTTAATTCAACTTCGTAAGTAATTTTACCCGCTTCTTCCTTCATTTCTATATCCTCAATTTTAAAAGAAGAATAAGAAGTACTAATTTTAGATTTGATAGCCTGTGGTAGTTCTGCTTCATTTAATTCTTTTTCCGTTTTTATAGTTTTTCCGGAAGCATCATACCAAATTTCATTTTCATTTCTAGCTATATCAAATTCTACTTTGTAGAGATCATTTTGTTTTTCCCACTCTATATTTGTGGCATTGACAAATTCCTTTTCGAAATTTAGTCTTAAATCCCTTGGAACTTCGTTATTTTTTAAGTCTTGCGCATTTACTGCCACAGTTGCAAATAAAGTAAGAGCAGCTAATTTTAAATTTTTCATAATAGTTGTTTTTTAATTTGATTCAAAGAAAGAAGCCAAAACTGGAAGAAATTAGGAACTTATAATAAAATTGAAATTCCCAAATCTTTCTAGAATTAGCTCGTATTTTTAACCTTTATCACCGAATATGAAAATACTTATAATAGAAGACGAGCAGGAAATGCGAGAGAATATGCAAAATTCTTTGGAAAGAGAAGATTTTGTAGTAGAAACTGCAGATGGATATCATGATGCACTTTCCAAAATTGGTGTATATGAATATGATTGTATTTTGCTTGATATATCTCTGCCAGATGGCAACGGACTTGAAATTCTAAAGGAGCTTAAAAATAAAGAAATATCAGATAACGTAATTATAGTTTCTGCTAAAGATTCTTTAGATGATAAAATTAAAGGACTGGATCTGGGAGCAGATGATTATTTGCCAAAGCCTTTTCATATTGCAGAATTACATGCAAGAATAAATGCTGTTTTAAGACGCAAAAAATTTGATGGATATAATATTCTGAACATTGCTAATGTGTCTATCAATTTTGATAAACATCTGGTATTTATTGATAATAACGAAATTAGTTTTAATAGAAAAGAATTTGACATTCTCTTATACCTTGTCACAAATAAAGACAGGTTGGTAAATAAATCTGCACTTGCAGAGCATGTTTGGGGAGATTATATAGACCAAAGTGATGATTTTGAATTTATTTATTCCCAAATAAAGAATTTAAGAAAAAAGCTTAATACATATAAGGCTGACATTGAAATAAAAGCAGTTTATGGAATTGGATATAAACTGATAAGTTTATGAAATTACTAAATTATACTACCAGATATTTTGCAATAATCTTATTTGTTCTTCTTTCAATTTGGGCGGTCATATTTTATTATGCCATGCTGGATGAAATATACGATAGTATGGACGATGGTTTAGAAAATCAAAAAATGTTAGTGATTCGTCGTGCAGTAGAAAATATTTCTATTGAAGAGAAAAATGACTTTGGAGATGGTTATTATACGCTCAAAAAAATCAAATCAGAACATGCTAATAATATCAAAGATCACTACCGAGACACTTTGATGTATATGCATAATGAAGAGGATTTTGAACCAGTAAGGCTATTGGAAAGTGTTTTTAAACATAACAATGAATATTACAAGATAAAAGTTATTACCTCGATGGTCGAAGAAGACGATCTTATAGAAGATCTCTTGTACTCACTCTTATGGCTATATTTAGGTTTAATAATTTCAATAATATTTTTGAACAATATTGTCCTCAATAAAATTTGGAACCCATTCTACAAACTTATCACTGAGCTTAAAAATTTTAATATTGAAAAGGATGAAAATATAAAGGTTCAGCAAACTTCAATTGAAGAGTTTAATTTATTGAATAAACAAATTCAGGTCCTCCTGCAAAAATCCCGAGATAGCTTTATAGGTCAGAAGCAGTTCATCGAAAATGCTTCCCACGAATTGCAGACTCCGTTGGCTATTAGTATCAATAAGTTAGAATTATATATTGAAAACTATGATCTAAGCGAAAGTGAATTAGTGCAAATTGCCCAGGTACTGAATAATTTAGAGCGTTTGACCCGCTTTAATAAATCCTTGCTGCTATTAAGTAAGATTGAAAATCGACAATTCCTTTATGTACAAGAGGTATCCATCATTTCAATTATCCAAGAAGTGGTTGAGGATTTTTCAGATTTTGCTGCTCACAAACAAATGGAGTGTATAATAACATCCGAAGAAAACATTGTTTTTAAAATGAATAGGGACCTGGCAGTCATTCTATTCACCAACCTCATTAAAAATGCAATTGTTTATGGGGAAAATGGAAGTCTGATCAATATTGAAATTGAGAAACAAGAGATAAGAATCTCTAACTTATCTACACAAGAAGCCTTGAAAAAAGAGAAATTATTTACCCGTTTCTATAAAATAAGCAGTAAAAATTCCAATGGTCTTGGTTTGGCAATCTCTAAAGCCATAGCTGATGAATACGATCTAGAATTAGAATATTATTTTGATGAAAGACACATTTTCAAAGTAGTATTTCCAAAATCCTAAATTTCTTCCCAAAATATAATCTTACAAGATAAATTCCAGGTTCTTTCCTGATTTCAGTTTCATATTGCGGTAATCTTTAAAATCTGTAATATGAAACGAAGAATCTTAATGACAGTGATTTTAGCAGGAATCCTTATATCCTGTAATTACAATGATAGTCCTGATGTGAAAACTCCTTCTGTGGTATTAAATACTTTTCAGCGAGAATTTCCAGAAGCAATAGATATTAGATGGGAGGAATTTAAAGATAAGTATGAAGTAGAATTTGAATATAAAAATATAGATTATTCCGCCATAATTGCGAGGGATGGTAACTTGATTAAATATAAGTATGAAATCTTGTCTTCCCAATTACCAGAAGCTGTGAATAACACCATCAAGACTAATTATGATATGAGAAAAATTGATGACTATGAAATTTTAAAAATTGGAAAAATTACTTATTACCAGATAGAAATTGATGGAAGCCTAATGGACGAAAAACTGGTTTTTAATTCAACTGGAGATCAAAATCCACAGATAAAATATTTTGATTAATCTAGTAGCTACAAGAAATATCAACCTTTATAAATGCCTATTTATAAAGCGATTTTTTTACTTAAAATTATCAATTATGAACAAAACTGTTTTATCAATTATACTCGGAGTACTTATTTTGGTGGGAGGATTAATTTTCTCATTTGAGAGAAAAGGAACTTTCACACAGAATAAAGATTATTCCTATCAGATCGAATCCACATGGGAACTTCCCAAAATTTTGTCTGAAATTTCAGGAATAGAATGGATTGACGAAAATAAAATTGTGGGAATTCAGGATGAAGATGGGATCCTATTTATCTATAATTTAAAAACATCCAAGATTGAGAAGAAAATAGAATTTGCTGACAAAGGAGATTATGAAGGTCTAGCAATACATGAAAAAAATGCATACGCGTTGAGAAGTGATGGTACTATTTTCGAAATTCTCAATTTTATGGAGAATCATCCAAATATCTCAAAGTTTGAAACTTTCCTAACTGCTTCTAATAATGTCGAAGGACTTTGTCTGGATCTAGCTCATCATCAGCTTTTACTAGCCATTAAAGATAGAGAATCAGGTAGTGATGATTATAAAGGGGTATATTCCTTTAATTTAAAAACTAAAGAATTAAATAAAAACCCCTTTATTAAACTTGGTATGAAGGATAAGTTACTGGAAAATTCTAGCAATAATATAAGTAAAAGATTGAGACCTTCAGACATTGAGATTCATCCTATAACCGGTGAGATATATATTTTAGACGCTAAAGATCCCAAGCTGCTCATATTAGATAAGAACAGAAAATTTAAAAAATTATACGCTTTAGATGAAGATAAATTTAATCAACCGGAAGGTCTTACATTTACTCCTACCGGCAGACTCTTCATATCGAATGAGGCAGGGAGTAACCCAGCCAACATTCTAGAGGTTATTTTAAAGAAAAATTAATATATGAATACTGCATCTCTCGAAAATGCTTCAATTAAAAAAAGCAAAGCACCATTATATATTTCCATAAGCATTATTGCACTGATAATTGGCTCTTATTTTTTGATTCCCAGCGTACAACAATTCTTAAATGAGAGCTGGAGCGTACTTACTAGCAATAATAATGAACGTATCAAAAACTGGGTAGATGGTTTTGGTTGGTTTGGCCCTTTGCTCTTAGTATTATGTATGGTAGCGCAAATGTTCCTTCTAGTGATTCCGTCCGTTGCGCTTATGGTTGTTTCGATTTTGGCCTACGGTCCGGTTTGGGGTAGTTTAATTGTACTGGTTTCCATATTTACCGCCTCCTCTACAGGTTATTGGATTGGTCGATATTTTGGACCTGGGATTGTAGAGAAATTAATTGGTCATAAATCTGAAAAAAAGATCGCCAATTTTTTGGAAGATTATGGTTTTTGGGCAGTAATCGTTACACGTTTAAACCCTTTTCTTTCAAATGATGCGATAAGTTTTGTTGGGGGAATTCTTAAAATGGGATATTGGCGCTTTATTTTTGCTACTATAGTTGGGATTGCACCTTTAACACTATTTATAGCTGTAATAGGCAAAAGTACCGATTCTTTAAAAAACGGATTATTATGGGGATCGTTGGTTAGTTTGGTAATTTTCGGACTATATGTTTACTGGGATAAATGTAAAAGAAATTAAATTTAAAATTCCAACAGTAAGGATAAATGACTTTCAAGGCTCAAATAAAAATAACTCTCTTCTTATTTTTTTTTCTTACGAGCAATAATCTTGCATTTACACAAAATACGCAATCTTACTTTTTTGAAAATGAATTCGAGGTTTCTCTCACTTTAGTAAACAGATGGTCTATGAATTTTGGAGTAGGTAGTCGCAGTCTGCTCGAAGAAAGATTTGATGGTGAAAGAATATTTGGGTATCAACATGAGCACCTCGAGTTGAATCATTTTACGAATTATCAAACCAATGAATCACTGCTTTTAAGTCTAGGACTGCGATATAGATTTAAAGAAATCTTCAATCCTATTGAAACAAATGAAATCAGAATTATTGAGCAAATAAAATTTGTGCCTATAAATTCATCTCTCTTCCATAGATTACGCCTCGAACAGAGATTTAGAAAAAATACAATACATCGTCTAAGATATGATATATCATATTTATTTCCTCTAGACCAAAATTTCTCTTTAACATTAGGAACGGAAGCTTTATATGCTATTTCTTCCCAACTAAAACCAGAGGCCGAACAAAGATTCTCAATTGATCTAGAAATTTCTGCTTTGAAAGATTTAGAACTTGAGCTTGGTTTCGAATATAGGATAGAAAACTATTCTCAAGATCTGGAACATGAGTTTTTTATACTAACTGGGATGAGTCTGAATCTGAACTAAATTTGATTAAATAAATAGTAATTTGATCCTTTAAAAGTTAAAATTTAGTTAAAGGTGTCCACTTCGGGGACACTCCCATCGGCTATGCTTGGAAAGTCCAATAATAGAGGCACGAGCAAATTTTAAAGCACTCCCGCCTCGAGTACTTAAAAACCCTGATAATCATTTAATTATCGGGGTTTTATTTTTTCCTAATTTCCTTGGGCTATTCACAACACCTAAATCAATCATTTTTCTACCAATCCAGATCACTCTATCTTTATGTAGCTGAATGTTCTCTTCAGACATACACCACATCAACATTCTAACCTTCAATAAGATCGTTAAAAACGTTACAAAATTAACTCAACCATAAGATTTACGAAACTTTAACATATCCAGGTTTTAAAAATTCCTTTAATAAAGTATGAATATAGATCTTATCAAGTAAAATTGGTTTAGATCAAAATGAGATTATTTATTATACGACGCTAAAAAAAGCAAGTAAAAAATTCAAACTAATCTAAAAAGAAGTTGTGAATTCATACCGCATATGTAAAGGCAAATGCCAGTTACAAGATAGTTCTTGCAGCACAAATTACTATTTTAATAAACCTAGAAACTTGGCCTTCTCAGCAACCAAACTCTACGAAGATACATGTGCGAATTTCACTTTAATGACTTCGGACTACCAAAAAAAGAATGGATGATCTAATGGAAATAAACCCCATTTGACACTATAAATATTTAAAGATATCATACACAGTCATTTATAGAATATTATTTAGAATTATTATAAATAGTTAGGTTATTTGGGTTCATAAATATAAATTTGACCAAAAATATTATTTATAATTAGTCTAAATAAAAACAAATGAAACAACTATTACTTCTATGCATAATGTTAACCGGCAGCTTGATGCTTTCACAAAATTCTCAGGTTTACGGAATAGTTAACGATGCAAATATGCATCCGCTTTCTAGCGTAACCGTTCTATTAAACGGTCTGAATAAAGGCACCCTGTCTAACAATAAAGGAGAATTCTATTTTTATGATCTTAAAGACGGAAACTATACCCTAACTATTTCCTATATAGGTTTTAAAACCAAAGAAATTTCTTTTTCCATTACCAACAATGAAGATCTAAATTTAAAACCAATAGTTATCTATGAAGGCAGCGAGATCTTGAATGAGGTGATCATACAAGGAGAACGCACTAACAAATTCTCTAGAAAGAAAACCGCTTATGTGGCTAAATTACCTCTAAAAGATATAGAGAACACTCAGGTTTATAGCACTATTACAACAGAACTATTAAAATCTCAACTAACAACAAATTTTGATGATGCTTTAAAAAATGCTACAGGTGTAGAACAATTATGGGCATCTACCGGTCGAGGTGGTGATGGAGCTGGCTATTATTCACTACGTGGATTTTCTGTGCAGCCTCAATTGGTTAATGGATTGCCTGGATTAACGAATGGAACCATTAATCCTGCGAATATTGAGCGAATTGAAGTCTTAAAAGGCCCTTCTGCTACTTTATTTGGTAACGCTGTAAGTTCTTACGGAGGACTTATAAATGTAGTTACCAAAAAACCGTATATAGGAACTGGCGGAGAGTTATCCTTTTCTACCGGATCATACGGGCTTAATCAAATTATTGGTGATTATAATACCGCATTAAGCAAAAAAGACGATCTCTATTTTAGAATAAATACCGCTTATACTACAGAACAAAGTTTTCAGGACGCAGGATTTAGAAAATCTTTCTTCGTAGCACCTTCTCTGTCTTATAAAGTAAGTAACAAACTTTCATTTTCTTTCTATTCAGAAATCACACAGGCAGAACAAACCAATCCTACATTTTTATTCTTGAACAGATCTGCACCATCTGAGGCTAAAGATCTTGAAGAACTTAACTACAACAATAAATTATCTTTTACGAGTAATGATCTCACCTTAGAAAATCCCAATCAGAACTATAGAGTGGAGATGGATTATAAAATTTCAGATTCTTGGCAGTCTCAAACTCTGGTGTCAAAAAGTGCAACTTCTACCAATGGTTATTATTCCTATTTATTTGAATACGGAATTTTACCCAACAACACATTTACCAGATATATAAACAAACAAAACTCCAATACTCAAACCACCGATATTCAGCAAAATTTTATTGGCGATTTTAAGATTGAAAACTTAAGAAATAGAGTGGTTATTGGATTAGATTACTTTACTGCTACTACCACAGATAATAGTACGGGTTATGCTTTTTATGGCAACATCACTCCACAAGGTGGGGCCAATGGAGATAATCCATTTACAGAGAATGTGGAAGAGGATCTTTATCCGCTTTCCACCTCAGCTGTAGACGCTGTGCTAGCTTCTCAACCTGTAGGGAATAACAAATCTAGATATCATATCTATAGTTTATATGCTTCTGATGTTTTAAGTATTACCGATAATTTCTCTGCGATGTTAGGCTTAAGATTAGATAGGTTTGATAATGAAGGGGATGTTAATACAGAAGAAGACAACTATCAGCAAAATACGCTATCTCCTAAATTCGGACTGCTTTATCAGCCAATAAAAGATAAACTTTCGGTGTTTGGAAACTATCAAAATGGTTTCAATAATGTAGCTCCAAAACTGGTTGGAAATCCCGAAGATGGCGCACAACAACTTAAAACCTTCAAGCCTGAAAGAGCCAATCAGACGGAAATTGGAATAAAGACTAACTTTTTTCAAAATAGATTCAATTTAACAGCAAGTTATTATAACATTCAGGTTAAAGATAGAGTGATACAAGATCCAGACTCTCCTTTTAATAGCATTCAGGGTGGGGAAATAGAAAGTAAAGGTTTTGAGATCGAAATAAACACCAATCCGTTACGAGGATTAAATATAAGAGCAGGTTACAGCTATAATGAAAGTGAAACCACCAAAACAGACGATCCTTTAATTCTGAATAAAAGGCCTTTAGAAGCCGGTCCCAAAACCTTATATAATTTTTGGGCAGATTATCAATTTAACGGCGTGTTAGATGGATTTGGATCTGGATTAGGTTTTAACGGAGCCAGTGAGCGTTTTGTTAAGAATTATACTACTACCGGGAACTTTATTTTACCTAGTTATTTTGTAGCAAATGCTTCGGTTTACTATAAAAATGACCACTACAGAATAGGATTAAAACTGAATAATGTTCTTAATAAAGAATACTATAAAGGGTGGTCTACCATCAATCCGCAAACTCCAAGAGCATTAATTGCCAACATTTCATACACTTTTTAATTAGCCAAACCTAGAAGAGTAATTTTTAGGAATTACTCTTCTTTTAATATATTATTATGAATTTTAAGAAGATCGTTTTTCAGGCACATAAGATAATAGGCTTAGTTACAGGTATTATAATTTTTGTTGTTGCCATTACCGGTTGCTGTTGGGTTTTTAAAGAAGAGATTGAATCCCTAACTAGCAAAGAGATCTATGTTGAACCTCAAAGTACTGCAATCTTAACTCCTTCTGAAGTAAAAACTATTGCAGAAGATGTATTTCCAGAAAACACCATTCATGGTGCTATTTATGGAAAAACCAATGAAAACATTGAAGTAGTATTTTACGACTTGGAGCCAGAATTTTATAAGAGTGTGTTCATAGCTCCGTATACCGGAGAGATTCTAAAAATTAATGATCATTTCTCAGGATTTTTTGCTTTCGTTCTTAAAGGTCATACCAGATTATGGTTACCCGCTTGGTTGGGAGAAGAGATCATTGCTATCTCTGTGTTATTATTTGTTATTATCATGATCACAGGATTTATTCTATGGTTACCTAAGAAAACTAAAAATTTAAAGCACAGATTAAAATTTAATTGGAAAAAGACCACGAGATGGAAAAGAAAGAATTTTGATCTACATTCTATTGTTGGTTTTTACAGCATTCCGCTAGCCATTATATTGGCCTTTACCGGACTTGTAATGTCTTATGATTGGTTTCAAAAATCTATGTATGTAACTATTGGCGGAGAGAAAAATCCAACTTTTTTAATTCCGGAAAATATGGTTAGTCCAGAAAATATTAGTGCGTCCACGTTACCAATTGATCTTTTATTACCAAAGCTTAAAAATGAAAATCCTAAAGCAAAAAGTTTCGAAATACATTACCCTTATAATGCATCAGAATCTATATATGTAGAAGTTACTAATACAGATGGTATCTATTACGATTCAGATTTTTTATTCTTTGATCAAAACTCTCTGGAAGAAATAAAATCTCCAACAATTTATGGCAGGTATGAAGATGCTAAAATTGCAGATAAAATTCTAAGAATGAATTATGATATCCACATTGGTGCTATTGGTGGTATTGCTGGTAAGATCTTAGCATTTTTGATAAGTTTAACCATTGCAAGTTTACCTGTAACCGGGATACTACTATGGTATGGAAGAAATTACAAAAAAAAGAAGAGATCAACTAAAAGTAAACCTATGCTATAATATCAAGATATAGGCATTTGCGAATATTATAACAATGAGCGGAAATATTTATCGCTTATTCATAATACTCATATGCGTCTATAATATCTAAGTAGACACCATCAAAACCACACTTTATAATTTTATCTGTATAAGAAGATTCTGCTGCATAAATTATGTTCTGCCAGTCTTTGTTCCAATATTTCACCTTGTAATTGCCTTCCCATTCCGGATTTTCATTACTCAACCAATCCGGAGTATTTTTTTTCCAAGTACTATCCCAATAATATCGGTAAGACTCGGCTTCACCAATAGACATATAAGAAATCACTAATCTACTCCCACCGTTTTGTTTGGTCTTTAATTGCTGAACATCTTCTTTCGTGAAAATCTCTTCATTATAATAGGCATCTAATATTAGAAGATCATAATTTGTTTTGGAGAGTGCTGTTAGCAGCTGATTTTTAGTACTAAATTGGTCATAATTCAACAGATATAAAAAATTCTTAGCCATCTTTAAAGAGGTGATATTCGAAGAATTTTCATTATTAAGAGTAGTATTTGTATCTGGAATCTTATCTAACTCTCTACTTGGTGCAGCAAAGGATATATAATTACTATCATTATTTTCAGCATAAGATTTCATTACCTTCGAGGAAGTCCAGCAATAATCTACCACCAATATCTTTTTATTTTCAGCATAAGAAATATCCAGCAAACTTTTAAGCTCCTTAGTTACATCAACCGGAGTACGCTTATCATCGTCTTCATAACCATACAAAAGATCTTCTTGTGCATTGGCGTCTATGGCTTTAAGATAAGCAGTAGCTCTAGGATCTTCCGGCTCTCCATTGCTGGTAATAAGTGCTATTCCATTTTGAGGAATAATCATAAAATTAGGAGCCAAACTATGAGAATAAGTACTAATATCAATTACGAAATCTCTCATTTCCTGACGGAAATCTAGATCTTCCAGTGGCATTTCAGGGTCGTTGCTAGAACATCCAAGATTAATAGTTAACAACAGGGCTAAGAAAATCATGAAAAAGCATTTCATAAATAAGGTTCTCTGTCAATTAGATGCATAAAAACCATTCAAAATTACGCTTTTAAGGAATTGCTTCTTTAAAAAATGATTATATTTTTGTAGGAATTGTATCTTCGAAGAATCTTACTAAAAACCTATGGGGAAGGAAGCAGTGATGTTGGTATTGGAGGGAACATATCCTTATAATGGGGGTGGAGTTTCTACTTGGGCACATTTATTATGTAGTAAGGTGCAAAACGTAAATTTCAAATTGTACTCTATAAATGCAAATTTTGAAAATAAGCCTAAATATGATCTAAGTCCGAATATCACGGAAGTGATTCAGGTTCCTTTATGGACCCCAGATGAGCCTTATGATTATATTAGTTACGGTGATGAATATTATAAAACCGTGGGAAAGAAAGAATGGACTACTACTGCCGTAGTAGAAAAGAATTTTGTTCCATTATTCTCTAAGCTTCTGAACCTAATTTATGATGAAAATGTAGATGTTAAAGACCTAGATGAGGTTTTTAGAGCGTTATGGTTGTATTTTGAAGACTATGACTATAAAGAGACCATGAGAAGTGAGCCGGTTTGGAAGGCCTACAGAGAGGCGATCTCTAAAAATATCGTAAGAGACTATAGCCCGGATGCAGCCTTAATAGATATTACTATTGGTTTACGATGGATCTATAGATTTCTAATTCCATTGGCCATTACCGACGTTCCAAAATGTGCTATTGCGCACCTAACTCTCTCCGGTTTCCCAGTTATTCCGGCTTTGATTGCACATTATAAATACGGTACCAAGATAATGCTTACAGAGCACGGCGTATTTATTAGAGAGCGTCTATTGGCGCTTAATAATTCCGAATATCCGTTCTTTTTAAAACGACTTTTAATACAATTCTCTGAAGCCATAGCAAAACTGGCTTATTACAAATCTGATGCGATTGTTTCTGTAAATCAATTCAATATAAAATGGGAAAAAATGTATGGGGCAGATCCTAAAAAGATCTCTATAATTTATAATGGAATAGATTCTGAAAAATTCAAGCCTAAACCTAAACCTCAACATCTTCAGAAGATACCAACCGTAGTGGCTGCTGCAAGGATCTTTGAATTAAAAGATGTATTAACCATGATACGATCTTGCGCAGTTGTAAAGAAAGAAATTCCAGAAATACTATACCTAGTTTATGGTGACGATAAAGCAGTTCCAGAGTACACTCAAACCTGTTTAGAACTTATTGAAGAATTAGGAGTAGAGGAAAACTTTAGATTTATGGGACCTAGAAATGATTCTCATGAGATTTTCCCGGAGGGAGATCTATCTATCCTAACATCTATATCAGAAGGTTTCCCGTATACTGTAATAGAAAGTATGAGTTGTGGTGTTCCTGTAGTCTCTACAGATGTGGGTGGTGTAAAAGAGGCACTAGATGAAAACAGCGGATATTTATGCAAACCTAAAAATGCAGAAGAGATTGGATTACGCATTATAGAATTATTGCAGGATAATGAGAAACGCTTAAATATGGCTAACCATGCCAGACAGCGAGTTTTGGACAATTTTACCATCTCAAAGTTCATACAACAATATGAAGATATTTACGAATCGCTTTTACAAGAGAATATAGTAGAGAGCAAATACATGGAGGTGGAATAAATGAGTCCGGATCAAATAAAAGCGGTAGCATCGCTAATTATACAGGTTAAAGAACGAAACGGTAAGCCCGTAAACCTAAATGTAATAATTGCCACTATAGAATCTTTAGGGATACGAGAAATCGATGCTCAAAATGATTATGGTTTTAAAAGTATCTCTCACCTTGCAGAGTACATTTACAAAACCTTTGGGCTTAGAGCCTATAATAATCTTAAGAACGATAAACAACGTATTGCAGAAGCTAAAAATTATAAGAAAATAGCAATAGCTTCTAACTTTTCTTCTCGAGCCTTAAAGCAATTTGTAGTTGAAAATGGCTCTGGTATAGCAAACTTTTTTCCTGTTTCAATTCAAGTGATATCTATTGTACTGTTTGGCATATCGCTCTGGACCTTTTCAAAATTTAATAACCTCCAATCTACCGCTGTAGTTTTAGGTGTAATAATTGGATTCATTGCAACAGGTGGGTTTGTTCAGGTTATTGGGAAACAGGTGTCCTATTACTGGTATAATGAAGATTTCTACATGGCCCGGCATTCGGTAATCAAGATCATAAAATATGGTACACAAACCATCTTTGCTATATTCCTGCTATCTGCAGTACTCAACTTTATAACCCCACTTTATTCTTTTAGTTTTGTTATAATTTGCTTTGCCTATGCTTTATTAATTGGGTTTCTCCTTTTAGTATTAGCTCCTCTATATGCGTTAAAGCAACGTTGGATGATCACGGTGAGTATTACCTTAGGAACTGCTTTGGCTTTAGCATTGCATTTTACTACCAACATACCTGTTTACATTATACACTGGAGCAGTATTCTTTTTGCAGCATTGATTCTGTATTTTACCTGCAGTGGTTTCTAAAACATACACTAAAGAGGAAAATATCCCGGTCTATCGTAGAACCAAAGGTTACCCTGTCTATCTACAGGAATTTTAATTATTTTCTATATGGGATATTCTTTTTCCTTTTTATATTTATGGACAGGATCATAGCCTGGTCTTCTTCTACAAATCGTGAGATTCCCTATTTATTCTACTACGAAAAAGATTATGAGATTGGAATGGATCTAGCCATTCTATTCTTTTTCTTATTGGGGGGAGTTCTGGAATATAGCATCACATCGTTTAACAGACATTTAGATTATTATCAGCTTATTCACAGCTATTCTAAATTTAAGAAATTCAATTCTAAGATGATAGAATTATATTATAGAAATTTAAGATTGTTACTTATAACCACTGTAGGAGTTGCCATACTCTTATATCTTATTATGACGCAACCTTGGGGATACAGCGCCGGATTTGATGAAACCCTATCTGAGCTCAGTATTAAAGTAAGCATTTTAGGTAGTTTAGGATATATTTTCCTAACCATTGGTGTTCTTAACACCTTATATCTATATACTCTTAATCAAAATAGAAAACCCCTAATAGCTATAATTGCAGCACTAATAACCAACTTTACATTTGGTGTGCTTTGCAGCAGGTTGATATCTTATGAATATGCCGTAATTGGCATGATGTTAGGATCTTTAGTATTTATGATCGTTACATTTAGATACACCAAACGTTTTTTTAAAAATCTGGACTATTACTATTATGCAGCGTATTAAATTTATAATGATGTACATTGTTTGCTTTTCCATATTTAGCTTTTCTAAATGCAAGAATGATATTGAGAAAAAAGTTTTAGTAAACTATGGAGATTTTGATCCGGAAACTGTAAAAGGTTATGATTATCTAATCATAGAAAGTGCACATTTTTCTGCAGAAGATATTAAATTATTGAAAATGCACAACCAAAATGTGCTGGCTTACGTAAGCTTTGGGGAAGTGAATGAATCTGCCTCTCATTACAGCGATATTTCAAAATACACCTTGTCTAAAAATGAGGTTTGGAACAGCTACGTTTTAGATTTAGCTAATAAAAATACGAGACAAGCAGTGTTTAAAATTGTGCAGAACAATATTGAAGAAAAAGGTTTTGACGGTCTGTTTTTAGACAATATAGATAATTATACTTCATTTGGACCTACCCCTTACAAACTAGCTGCTTTGGTTAGTTTTTTAAAAGAGATCAAAGAAAAATATCCAACAACTCACCTCATGCAAAATGCGGGACTTGAGGTTTTGCCTAAAACAAAAGATCTAATAAACTCTATTGCTGTAGAATCTATAGCAACAGATTATAATTTTGAAACTTCTACTTATAAACTAAGAGAAAGCAAAGACTTTAAAGAAAGATTAGATCACCTTAATAGGACAAGTCAGCAATTTGGCTTGCCTACCATAATAATTGAATACGCAGATACTAGAGATCTGGCCAAAGAAGTACTTAAACGTATGAGAAGCTACAAGACAAACCTTTTTATAGGTGAAATAGAACTTCAAAACATTCCGCGTTATGAACCATGATATCCTATTTTGGTTTAGCGCTACGTTGCTGGGTCCATTAAGAATTTTCCTTTTTTTCCTGATCTTCTATGTTTTCTATAGACTATCTGCTGTAAAACTACCAGAACAAACAGGTATAGAATTCTTTGTTCCCAGGCTAATCATGCTTCTATCTGTTGCCATTATTGGAAGTTTGTTCTTAACACAGATAAATGGTTTTGACACCATGCTCATTTTAATGATCACTTCGCTCTTTTTTATGCTGAGTTTTCTAAATCTTAAAAAAGGTAAACCCCTAAAAAAACAGCTTCAAAAGGTTTATAGCAGATTTATAATTTATGTAGTGAAACGGTTTGAGAATAATAGGGCTTTGGTAGAAAGTAAGAATTTTCAAAAAAGAAAGCCTGAAAGTAAAGATTCTAAGAATATCAAATTCTGGCAAATAGGTATCGCCACTTTTATATTCGCAGCGATCTTAGTGAGCAAGTATTATTTCTTAAAATATGATAATTATTTATTGAGTTCTTCCTGGTATGAAGATCTAGATAAAATGAAGGCCATTGCAGATCAAACCTGGTTTAGTATTGTTACAGATTCTATGGGTAGCTATGCTATAATCTCTCTTTACGCTAAAATTACAGGTTTAAGTGATATGTTGGCGCTTAGCAATTCTGGATTTATCGAGTCTGCGCTGTTGGCAGTAATTATTTATTGGGCGCTTTATAAAATTACTCACAAACACGGGCCTGGATTACTTTCTGCACTTGTATTTGGATTTGGTTACTCCATTATTCCTTTAAATATAGATTCATTATTGCAGCATAAAACGGTATTCCTTTCTATGTCTCTTGCTTTGCCGTTAATGATCTTTAATATGTATCCTACAAGTTTCAGACAGAAAAAAAGGATGTTCTTTAATTGGAGTCTTGTATGTATTTTGGCGTTGAGTTTTTTAAACTTATTTATTGCGCTAGGGATCTTATTACCATTTTTTATTATCTGTTACCTTATCAATCCTTCAGAAAAAAGAGCCTATAATAAAGAATCTATACAGGCCTATTTCTTAAGTGCTTTAATTATGGCTGGCATCTATGCTATCGCATCTTTTTTTCTAGAAAGAAATTTTATAGATGTCTTTATGTCTAAGCTGGCATCTTATGATTATTATACATATACCCCAAACCTTATTATTCCTTTCTCTGAATTAGTTTGGTATTATCTTGGAGCGACACTTTTCTTAGGTTTAGTTTCAGCATATTTAATTTTTAAAAAATCAGAACGTTGGAGATCTATATCTACCATTCTTATCTTTGTGATCTTTTTATTGACTATATATACTGTAGAAGTTCCGTTTTTTGATGAAGACCTTTTGCTTCAGGTTATTTCTGTATTCCTGCCTATAGTATTAGGGCTCTTATTCTATTTGATATATCTGCCCGTGCAAGCCCTATTTAAAAAGGTGAGCATCTCAAATTCGGTTGAAATTAGTCTCGCAATGGTTCTTGCTTTTGGTATTTTTTATATGAGTAAAAATGATGCCAGCGCAACTCAAGGCGTTTTTAGCTCTAAAAGAGATGTGCTTCAAGCGTATTTTGAAATTGAGAACAATAGACTTCCCTATTCTTATGCAGTGGTTAATACTTCTAAAAATAGTCGTGTTAGCCGTGGAGGGCATTACTTTTTGAGTTATTCAGATTTTAATAGTGCCTATCTTCAAAAAGATGCGCTTTTCCATAAGTATAAAGAACAGAAAGAATATTTAAAAACACATCCCGAAGTCATATTACCATCAAGTGTTTTTGTATTTGTTCCAAACAAGCGTAATGCACATGTTCCTGATGAGGTTTTTAAAAGTCTGCAAACTCTTAGAAAACGTGGAAGAGAAATGAAACCTATCTATGTAGGAGAATCTATAAAAGTTTTTGAGATCGTGAATATTCCGAATTCTAGTAAAATAAATGATTTATTGCTGTGAGAATGATAAGAGGTTATAGAATAATCATTGTGTTAACTACGGTATTTTTCACATTTTTAAGTTGTGAGAAAGATGTAGAAAATGAAATTGTTTTTAGTAAAGAAACGGCAGAAGTAAGTTACGAGGCATATAGTGATGATCCTTTGGTAACATTTCTGGTAGACCCAAAAGAGTCTACTAGTATGGATTATAAGAATAATCTTCAAAAAACACTTAATTACTCTAAAATCCCATTTAGAGCCATTAGTCTGGAGAAATTTAATGCTGATCCAAATTTAGGAATTAACAATAAGGTAGTAGTAATTACTGAACCTCAGGAGCTAAGTGATAATGCTTATAATAAAATACTTCAATTTATAGATAATGGAGGAATGTTATTGCTACCAACAATTAGTGCCGGAGAAAAATTTGAGTTCTTAGCCGGAGTTCTGGCAAATACGAGCAGAATAACAAATACAGAAGCTAAAGGATATCTTTCCAAAGATGATATTCTCCCAGATTTCAAAAATAAAGCCTTTAAAATAGGAACCGTTCTTTATGGAATTTCTAGAGAGAATTTTTCTCCAAATATTAAAGTAATAGCTACCTCTAGTAATGATCTGGAGTATCCCGCTATTGTTCAAAACGATCTAGGAAACGGGAAAGTGATTTTAATGAACACTTCTCAGGCTTTTGAAAAACGAGATAGAGGTTTGTTATTTAGCATGCTCTTAAAAGGATTGGAAGGAATGCCTTATTCTGTAGCCAACACCACAAGTATTTTTTTAGACGATTTTCCAGCACCACTTTATGATATGGCCATGGAACCGGTACATTCTGAAATGAATGTTACTCAGGCCCAATTTTATACAGACCATTGGTGGCCAGATATGGTGGAATTAGGAGAAGAAGAAGGTCTTGTTTATTCTGCTTACGTAAGTTTTGATTATCGCAATCTTACGGTACCTCCTTTTACTTTTGAAGAATGGGAACAATCTAAAAAACGGGTGGAGGGAAAAAGTCTTTCCGCGTCAGATTGGCTTATGAATAAGATTAAGAAATCTAAACACGAGTTGGCTTTCCACGGGTACAACCACGTTTCTCTCTTAAAGAACGATTGGCCTAGTTATGACTTTATGGTGCTGGGATTAAAAGCAGCAAAAAAGAGATGGGAACTAAAAACCTATGGAAAACTTCCAGTAACTTATGTTCCACCTTCAAACAATATAGATAGCTTAGGATTTGCAGCTCTGGCTAAAGTTTTTCCTTCCATTAAATATAACGCAAGTTTATATTTAGGCGATTTCAAAGAAGGTGGAAATAGAGAATATGATGTAGAACCTTATAATGATCATTTCTTCAATTTTCCACGAGTAACTAGTGGTTATGTTATGGATGTTGCTAATCAATACAATCAGCAAAATTTATATTTATACACCGGTATCTGGTCTCATTTTATCCATGCAGATGATATTTATCAAATTCCGGCAAACACCATAAATTACGAAGAGGTGTACGAATTCAGGAATCAGGATAGATTAGGCTGGAAAATATCTGAGGATGGCTCTGAAGGATTATTTCCTAGCTTTAAGTCTTATATCCATCAAACCAAAAGATTATATCCATTAATGAGATTTTTTGCAGTTAAGGATGCTGCTAAGATTGCCCAAGATTGGAGAAAATCCACTTATACTTATAGCTTTAATAAAGATGAAGTAAAAGTGAAATTAAGCATGGAGCAGGCAAACTGGTGGTTTGTTTATGTAAGTTCCAAAAATAGCGCTTTAATGGAACAATCTTTTAAAAAGCGATCTTATGAATTTAGTAAAACAGCATTTCATAAAGGTAGCCTCTACATGATAAAAACCCCTGCTGGAACTATAAGTGCTCCTCGAATTTTCGGTAAAAACAATAACTCTAACATCTCTTTAATAGAACAATATGAGCAATACCTCTCTTTAGAAGAACTACCAGTACAGGCCAATCCTTCAGAAAACATCAAACAACTTAGAGCTAGTATTACAAATTCCATTGCTTATAATGAAAGTAATTGGACAGAACTGTTCCAATATTTAAGCTGGAATAATAGTCAGGCAGAGATCTGGCCTTTATTAAAAGAAAAATACGAGAATAGTAATAAAGATCTTAGGTACATTTATTTAGCTGAAAAATTTGTAAAAGGTAGCGATTATCCGGATTTGCAAACTCGCAAATATTGGATGACGGAGAAGATAGCTATTTCTAATGACCCAAAAACCAAAATGGACTATATAGGATATTTTGGGGAGCAAGACGAGGTTAAATTAAGTGCGGCTGAATTAAAACAGTTAATTAAAGATGCAGATCCAGATAATAGAACCTCTTTTATAGAGATTTTAATTAAGCGCTATCCTAAAGAGGCTATGTCCATATTTAATGTGTCTGAACCTTGTGAAACTTATAAAAACTCGGGAGAGATCATAAGCTGGTTCTATGCAGATCATAACAATTTTGAAAAAGCGATAGCCTGGTCTAATTGTTCAAATTCTATAGATAAAGTAACCATAGACCAATGGTATCTTAAAACAACAGATGTTGAGAAGATAAAAGCACGAGATTATACTTTATATATAAATTGGTTATTGATTAATGAACCATCTAAAGCTACAGCAGCGCTTATAGATATAGACCCGTGCAGTCTTAACTATAAATCTATCGCATTAGATATTGCATACGCCTTCGGAAACCAGGGGAGTTATCGTAAAGCTATTGAATGGAGCAATTGTACTACAGAATTTCCGGTGCTTACTAAATTGTTCTGGCACGCACAATTGAAGCAAACTCAAGAAATAGAGGCGCTTTATGCCAATACAAAACTTTCAAATGAAAAATTTGATGAAATTCAAGCTTTTTTAGTTTCTTACTATATTTCCGAAAAGAATTACAAAAAAGCCTGGACGCTTACTAATACCATGGCAGCATCAGCCAAAAAAGAGGAGCTTAGAACACAATTCAATAAAGACGTGCTTTATCTAGATAGCAGTCTTCAAAAAGAACTTCTACTAGAAACACCAGAACTATTTGATGCACCTATTGCAGCATCTATAAGAAAGAAAATAAGAATAACAGAAAGCGATTTTATTCAGTTAAATGGAATTATGGTGGCAGATAGGTTAGATCCTAACTATTATGAAGCCAAGCTGGGTTACGGACTTCGAGATCGTAAATACAATACACATATCATTAGCGCAGTAAAAAATCAGGCATACAGAGTGCCTGTGGTTAATGTTGATAAAGAAAATATAGACAGAGGTTTATATGGGTTGGATTATCAATTTCAAACTGCTATAAAACCAGGAAAATTTAATTATTCCGGAGGTGCGAGGTTGGAATTTGACACTGCAGACAATGTATATTATCACTTACGAGCTGGAGCTTCTATAAGTCATGACAGCCTTTATAGCGCTGCAGCAGCATTTAGAAGGCCAGCATTAACTGGTGGGGCTTATGGATTAAAAATTTACCAAACTCAACTTAACATATACGAAGAACTAAGGATCAATAAGATCTTTAGGTCTACCTTATATTTAGAAGGAAATCATTATGATGATGATGGCACTGTAGATGCTACAGCAGCTTTGGCTTTTTACGGGAAGGTATACCAAAATGGAAGGTCTTCAATATCAGGTTTTACAGAAATTGCCGGTTTGTTAGGTAATAACGATAAAAGCAGCGGTTATCCATATTGGACATTAGAGGAAAGGCTATATGGAGGTATTGGTGCCGGATATTCTTTTAATATTCCTAAAAAAGACATTAATATAACATTAGATGCAGCTTACTTTCTAGACACTTTTTCTGATAACTTTCAACGGTATCGAGGAAGTTTAAGCTACCCTTTTTATGATAAGCTCTATTTTAGCGGTAATCTGGAATTCTACACCTTGAAGAACTTTTATTCTAATAATTTTGGAATAGGGCTTAAATATTATTTAGATTAAGAGAACGCATAAAGCATGAACAGAATAGATCTACCATACCATCTAATAATTCCTGCTCTTATTGCTGTATTTGCCCTTCTTGCTATATTCTACAAAAGAAAGGGCATGTTCTTTAGTGGAAAGCGTAAGTGGTTATGGATTGGTTTAACCGTGTTCTTTAGTTTCTATTTAATAATAGTTGGTGCAGCTGCATATTCTGATATTTCGTTGAAACTCACTTTGCTTGAATTTGATTTGAATGGAGATGATTTTTTTAGCGGGACTGAAATTACACCTCAGCAAAAGATCGCTATGCAAAGGGTAAGTTCTGATACCGCAAGAAACTTTTCTGTTATTACCGGTTTTATTATTTCAGGAATTTTGGCTTTTGTAGTATTTCTAATTGGTAAAACCTCTGAAAGATTATTGAAAAAAAGAACAATTCAGAACTTAGGGTAGCTCTCGGAAATCTATAAATTATCAGAATTCTTAACTATAGCAACCCTATTAGTCCTTTTTTTGAATTAGATACGCAAAAGCCTCCATACCCTTAGTATGATCAAAAATTACTTTAAGAACACCTATAATTGGTAAGGCTATAATGGCACCTACAATTCCCCATAATGCAGAGAATAGAATAACACCAAAAACGGTGATAAATGGATTTAAATTCGTTTCATCTCCAATAATCCAAGGTGTAAGTATATAATTTTCTAATAATTGAGCAGCAGCAATTACGGCTATCACAATAAGTGCAGGAGTTGCACCAGCATATAGAAATGACAATAATACTGCAACACCACCTCCTATTATATTACCAACATATGGAATGATAGAAAACAAAGACGCAAAAAGTGCTAAGAACAGCGCATATGGAACAGAACCTAAAATAAACCCTAAGTAATAGATCCCAAATAAAAGAATCATGATTTTTCCTTTCCCGAAAAGATAGCTTGTAATTATTTTTGATGAGTTGCTAAGAAGAGATCCCATAGCTTCAGAATTAGAGGTCAATTTTTTAAAGAAGCGGATAAACATGACCTTTTGCATTAATAGAAGAACTATATAGATGAATATTACAAAAGATTGTGAAAGAAGATTAATAATAGAAGATAGAAATACTCCGGCAACACTTTCCATTTTTTGAACTAGCCTCTTATTATTGTCTATATAATCTTTATAATCCCAATTTAAATTCTGATTTGCCCACTGTGAAAGATCATTTAATTTACTGGTGGCCTTTTCTTTAATTGTTGGCCAATCTCCAGCCATGGTATTGATCTGAGAACCTATTAGCCATGTCAATAGAAAAAATATTACTAGCATTAAAATTACAGAGAGTGTTATAGCCAACCAATTTGGTACTCCCCACTTTTTCATTTTCTTGGCAGGTTTATCTAAAAGAACTGCAATAATAGCTGCTATAAAAAGAGGAAGTAGAAGGCTGGAACCTATGTAAAGTATTGCAGAGATGCTTCCAAATATAAGTATTGCTTTAATTAGATAGCTGCCAGAAATACTTATTTTAGAATTACTCATATGATGAATTTTGAAATGGAAGACTTAATTTGATCTTCATTCTTAAATGTAAATTTAGCCGATTTTTTTAATCTAGACTCCTAGGTGTTTTGTTAAATCTAAAAGCATTGCGATCTCCTTAAAAATCGCAAAAGCACTTTAATTAAAAACGAATAATTTTGTATAAGGATAAGGAAATTTTAGAGTTTTTGAGGAGCTAAATTTTATTAAATTAGTGAACGATGCCTCGATCTAACTAAAGAAGTCTACAAAACATGGATACAGAATATGATTATGTAATAATTGGTAGTGGTTTTGGAGGTTCTGTAAGTGCTCTTAGATTATCAGAAAAAGGTTATAAGGTTCTGGTAATAGAAAAAGGAAAATGGTTTAAAGCAAAAGATTTCCCTAAAACCAATTGGAATTTTAGAAGATGGCTTTGGATGCCGAAATTAAAATTTTTCGGTATTATGAAACTATCAATCTTTAGACATATTGCAATTATTTCTGGTGCTGGTGTAGGCGGTGGATCTTTGGTTTACGCTAATACCTTACCAACTCCCAAAACAGCGTTCTTTAATTCTGGAAGCTGGAAAGATCTAGAAGCGTGGGAACATACATTAAAACCTTATTACCAGGAGGCACTTAAAATGTTAGGTGCAGCACAAAATCCAAAATTATTTGATGGCGATGTGGGGCTCAAAAAAGTTGCAGAAGATCTAGATATCAAAGAAAATTTTGAAGCTACGCGAGTTGCAGTATTCTTCGGAAAACCAAATATTACCCAAAAAGACCCCTACTTTAATGGCGAGGGGCCAGATAGGTCTGGTTGTACATTTTGCGGTGCATGCATGACGGGGTGCAGATATAATGCAAAGAACACCTTAGATAAGAATTACCTTTTTCTAGCTCAAAAAAACGGAGCAGAGATCATAGCAGAAAATGAGGTTATAGATGTGCAATCGATCCATGCCAAAGATGGTTCAGAAGGATATGAGGTTTTAACAAGAAGTAGCACTAAATGGCTGAATCAGAATAGAAAGATCACCACAAAGGGGGTAATCTTTTCTGGAGGAGTTCTTGGAACTGTGAAATTGCTGCTAAAACTAAAAAAGAAATCGCTACCGCTACTATCTAATAAAGTAGGTGAAGATATAAGAAGTAACAATGAAACATTAATAAGTGTATCTGGGTTGAATAAGGAAAAGAATTATTCTAGAGGTGTGGCAATAGGAAGTATTTTAAATACAGATGAGAATAGTCATCTAGAGATCTGTAGGTACGGAGAAGGATCAGACGCATGGAAGCTAGCACATTTACCTTACGTAACCGGTTCTAATGTAGCTTCCCGTATTTTCAAAACGCTGGTAAAACTCTTTAAAAATCCTATAGACTATTTTAAGATATATTTCGTGAACGGTTGGTCTAAGAATACCGTTGTGCTACTTTTTATGCAAACTTTAGATAGCACTCTAAAATTTAAAAGAAATATTTTTGGGCATATGTATTCTACGGTAAGTACCGGGAAGGCTCCTACTCCATTCATTCCGGAATCTATACAACTTGCAAAGGCGTATCGCAAAGCAATAAATGGAGTTAGTACATCCTTCGCTTTAGAAACATTAGCAGGTATACCATCTACTGCACATATATTAGGGGGTGCCGTTATGGGAGAAGATATAGATACAGGTGTAATAGATAAACATAATAAGGTTTTTGGCTATAAGAATATGTTTGTAATAGATGGCGCCATGATCTCATCTAATCCAGGAGTGAATCCTTCACTAACCATCACAGCAATAGCAGAGCATGCTATGGACCAAATTCCTGCAAAGACTCTTTAACTAACACTCTCATTTTGTAAGCTAGAATTTTTAAAAAGGCTAAATACTTTTAATTCTAGTAGATAATAAATCCTGTTACAACAAAAAAATTATATTTAAGAAAGTGTTTTACTCAATACTCCTATCCTAAAAACATAATAGCTAGTTTCTTTAACACACTTATGTTAAAGATTGTTATCAAAAAACATAATTTTCTTCTAATACTGTAATTTTATATTAAGAGGAAAACTTCCTCCTTATTTATAATTAATTAAAAAATATTAATATGAAAACTCCGAATTACGAAAACCAACAAGGAAAGCACCCAATCCCACATGCTGAAGGAATTTTAGACGACGCAAAAAGTGTTGAAGAAAAAAGAAATGAGGATAAAAATAAAGACAAGAAATAAATTGTTCTTTAGAGATCGAACAGTAATTATATAATAATCATACACGATCTATTTGAAGTAATTACTAGCATAAATACATTAAAACAATTTGAGTAAATCCCGCTGTTGAAAAAAGTACTATTTACTATTTCCTAGCTGGGCGATAAATTCAAAAACATAAACTTAAAATTATGAGTCAGCAAAATCCAAATCCAGAGAAAACGAGTAAGAAAGAGCAAGCTATTAATCATGAGGCAACTCAAGGAGCAAAGATTAATCATCAGGTAAAAGATAAAAAAGAACACACAGCTCCAAGAGACAATTTATCTTCAAAATCATGATAACATTAATATAAGGATATTTAGAATCAACATTTTCTAAATATCCTTTTTCTTTTTTAGACTATTACTTCCCATTCCATAATTTTCCAAGCATTCTTCGCTTTATTTCCTCTTCAGCATCTTTTAGCTACCGTTAATTAAAGACGAGATCAATATTTAACAATTATTAGATCTAAAAATTAGACATATAAGCTGCAACATTCAATAAAATAAGGACTTCACAATACTTCCAACAGGCAATAGCCCTTCTAAATATTATCATCTTCAATTCATAAGCAGACATTAGAATGAGATATCTTTAATTACCAATTACAAAGAGCTCATGAATAAAAACAACATCGCTATTATAGGATCTGGTGCTACTGCACTCTATTTTATTAATCATATTGCGGAACATCTGAGAATTTTTAATACTATTATAGATGAGATAAGCATCTTTGAAAAAGGAGCTCTTATGGGAATAGGAATGCCTTATAACCCTGAAACAACAGACATGTATAATCTTGCCAATATCTCTTCTGAAGAGATCCCAGAGCTTCCTACAAGTTTTGGGGATTGGCTGAGAGGGCAGGATACAGCATTATTAAAATCATGGAACATCGTTAATCTGCCAATAGATGATACTAAGGTATATAGCAGGATCTCTTTAGGGGCTTACTTTCAGGACCAATACAATAACATTATCAAAAAACTTTGTGAGGGTGGGATTCTAGTGCATCAATTAAAAGAAGAGGAAGTAATAGATATTGAAACTGTAAATGAACAAGTAATTATAAAGACTTCCAAAGGAACTACAAGAGAATTTGAGAAGGTAATCATCGCTACCGGACACCATTGGTCTGAGGGAGATAACTTAGATATTGGATATTATTCATCTCCATGGCCTATTCAAAAATTATTGCCTTCTCCGGGTAATTTTTACAACTTCACTATAGGAACTCTTGGAGCCTCTTTAAGTGCATTTGATGTAGTAACATCTCTAGCTCACAGACACGGTAGGTTTAGCAAAATTAACGGGGAGCTTAATTATAAGCTATATTCCGAAGCTAAAGGTTTTAAAATAAGCATGCACTCCTCTGGAGGGTGGCTACCACATTTGCAATATGAACAAGAATTTCCCATGCGTGAGATATATAGGCACGTAAAGAAAGAAAAGATGCTATCACTCATAGATAAAGACGGATTTCTTCGGATACATACTTTTTTCGATAAGGTTTGTAGAAACGCATTGATTAAAGCCTTTGAAAGAGATCAAAAATTTGAGATGGCAAGCAAGCTGAAAGAGGAACGTATCAACTTTAAAGAATTTGTAGAACTGATGTCTTTAGAGCATGAGTATTCAGATTCTTTTGAAGGTATGAGAAAAGAACGAATAGAAGCCCGCAATTCTATCAAGAACAACAAGCCTATTTATTGGAAGGAAACTTTAGATGATCTTATGTATTGCTTAAATTTTCATGCTGAATTGTTACCTGCAGAAGATCACTTATTTATTCGCAATGAAGTGATGTCATTCTTAATGAATGTAATTGCAGCACTACCCTTATCTTCTGCAGATATTCTTCTGGCACTCTATGATGCAGACTGCATAGAGCTAGTTACAGGTAAAGTTGAAGTAATGGAGGACGCTGTAAATAAGAACCGCACTCATATTAAAGTTGAACAAGAAGATGGCACAAAGATTCCATTAGACTATAAAATGTTTGTGAACTGTGCCGGACAAAAAAATATTGATCTAGAACAATTTCCCTTTACCTCACTTATTAAAGGTGGAAAAGTGAGAAAAGCGAGAGCACAGTTTGAGAAAGTAAAAACTAGTATTGAACTTCCTGAAAGCGTAAATAGAGAACTGATCTTTACAGATCAAGATAAACTCAGTCTTTATACAGGAGGTATAGATGTAGATGCAGCCTATAGATTGATAGACGAAGATGGAACTCCAAATAACAATATCTTCGATATAAGTTTTACACATACTTCCGGATGCAGACCTTATTCTTATGGACTGCAAGCTTGTAGTGCAACCAGTAAGATCCTAACCGAAGTGTGGCTATCTGCTATTTCAGAAAGATCTGAAATTAATGTTGAGATAGAGAAAATTACAAGTCTTTACACCGAAAATGATATTTAATCATCTTACCTGATTTATAATTAAGGTGAAAAGTGCTGCAAGTCTATTTCAACATTAGAGCTTCAGATTAAGTTTCAATTTTAAGAATGATCAGATCACTTTAAATACTGGTTAACTAAGAGTATTAATAACTATGATCATCTAATCTTACTTTTCCAGCAAAGGTCTTGTAAACAAAATAGGTATACCCTAAAACAAGAGGAGTACCAATTAAAACCATGGTTAGACTAATTCCCAAGGATTTATCTGAAGAGGCAGCGTTATATATTGTAATACTATTAGCAGGGTCTATGGTAGAATATAAAAGAGTGGGATAAAGTTCTATTGCTACCAGCACCATCATTAAAGAAATAGTTAAGGCTGAAAAGAAAAAAGCAATTTTGAATCTTCTCTTACTCGCTAGTCTTGGGATGTTTGCAATACTTAAAAATGTAAGAACGGGAATTATAAATAAGATAGGATTTGCTTTAAAATCGTCGCTTAGATGAGGAATATAAATAAGAGTGTACAAAGATGTTATAACAAAGAATACAATAAATAGAATGATTCCTTTTTTTAGCAATCCTTCAAGCTTATCAAAAAGTTTTCCTTCGGTTTTTAGAAGTAGATAAATTGCACCGTGAGACATAAACAGGAATAGTGTAGTAAAGCCCGTGATTATAGCATACGGATTTAAAAATCCTAAAAAAGGACTTCCATCATATTCCTGATCTGGACCTATCGGAATTCCCTGTAACACATTACCTAAAACTACTCCAAGAAGAAAAGCCAACATAATACTGCTTACACTATAAGCAATATCCCACATTTTGCGCCACCATAACATTTCCTCCTTACTTCTAAATTCTATAGAGATCGCTCTAAATATAATAAACATTAAAAATAGCATGAATGGAATATACATACCCGAGAAGAAAGTACCATACATAACTGGAAAACCGGCAAATAAAGCCCCCCCGCCAATAACCAACCAAACTTCATTCCCATCCCAAACAGGACCTACGGCATTAAGCGCTATGCGTCTACTATGTTCCTTTTTAAAAAATAAATGCCAGGCACCTGCACCAAAATCAAATCCGTCTAAAATTGCATAGCCAGAAAATAAGCCACCTACTACCAAGAACCAAAGAGTTGGATAATCTATTCCTAAAAATGTTTCCATAATTCTAAGCGTTTATTGATTTAGCAACTTCATCTGTAATTTCTCTGGTAAGCTTTCTTTCTCCCATATCATCATCATTTTCATCATAGGGACCATGTTTTATTTTTTTATTTAAGAGGTATAGAAATAAGAACAATAACAAAGAGTAAACTAATAAGAATAGAATTAATGAAAATACGATCTGATTTGCTGTTACAGCTTGAGAAAAAGCTTCAGAAGTTCTTAGATGGCCATATACAACCCAGGGTTGCCTTCCCATTTCTGCAGCAAACCACCCTACTTGATTCCCGATCTGAGCAAGTATTACAGAAAAAACAAAGATCTTCAAGACCCACCTTTTTTCAAATAACTTTCCTCTCCACCATAAAAAAGAGGCATATAATGTGAGTGCAATAAAGAACATTCCTATAGCAATCATTATATGATAAAACTGAAAGACCGCATTTACTTGGCCAGGTCTATCTTCTTCAGGAAATGCATTTAAACCTATAACCGGAGCATCAAAATCCTGATCTATTAAAAATGACAGTCCTCCGGGAATCTTTAAACCTGTAATTTCTTGACTCTCATTATCCACCCATCCAAAGAGATACATATCTGCGGGCGCGCTTGCCTCATAATGCCCTTCTAATGCTGCGAGTTTAGCTGGTTGATTTTCTGCAACTCCATTTGCAGAACTATGACCTGTAACCAATTGCAGTAAAGAGAACACTGTTGCGACTCCTAAGGCAATTTTAAATGCCATTTTTGAAATCTCCACATATCTTCCTTTTAATAAATAATAAGCATGAACACTCAAAACTAGAAAAGCTCCTGCAAGAAATGCTGCAAACCATGTATGAGTTAATCTATCCACACTAGAGGGGTTAAATACCATTGCCCAAAAATCTGTTATTTCGGCTCGGGCGTTCATACCTTCCCCTACTATATGATAACCTGCCGGAGTTTGCTGCCAGCTATTTGCTACTACTATCCACACCGCAGAGAACATAGAGCCAAGAAATACTCCTATAGTTGAGACCAGGTGAACCCATGGTTTTACACGATTCCAACCAAAAAGTAATATTCCCAGAAAACCACTTTCTAAGGCAAATGCAAAGATTCCTTCTGCAGCAAGGGCGCTTCCAAAAATATCTCCAACGTATCTAGAATAGGTTGCCCAGTTGGTACCAAATTCAAATTCCATTACAATTCCTGTAACTACTCCTATCCCAAATGTTAAGGCGAAAATCTTGGTCCAGAATTTAGCAAGAATATGATATTTTTCATTTTTAGTTCTAATCCATAGACTTTCCATGATAACCATGATTAAACCTAAACCAATACTTAGCGGAGGATAGATATAATGAAAGGAAATGGTAAATGCGAATTGTATTCGAGCGAGGATTTCAGTGTCCATTTATGTACTATTTGGAATAATAAAGGTAGGTAGAATTTTCAAGATTTTTATGTCACTTTAGTTACATCAAACTAAAAAAAAGAAGATTATAGCACCAAATATTAAAGGTAATTTGAAGTAACGCCACATCACCAATAACTATATCCCAAGGCTGATGGAAAATTCAGATCAATCTTTTACTCTAGGTAACAATAGTCACCTTTTAAGCTAAATGTAATTGATATTTTTGCAGAATGAGGCTTGCTTTTACTTACATAGTATCTCTTATTCTATTTAGCAATAGCCTGATGCTTACAATTACTTATGGCTGGTATAAGCTAAATATTGAAAGTTTTATAGAGCAGTTATGTGAGAACAAAGATAAACCCGCACTAGAATGTAATGGGAAATGTTTTCTTACTAAAATTTCTGATGATTCTTCCAGCGATAGTAAGAGTAACATTCCAAAGATAGAGAGACAGGAATTACTATATTATCAAGCCACTAATATCTTCGAAATCTTACATTCACCTCTAAAATTGAAAGAAGCTAATTTTTATTATCATGAGGTTGATACAAATTCCTATACGATTTCAATATTTCATCCTCCTAGATATTCCTAATTAAATAGTAAAAAATACCCTAGAGCTTGTATTAAAAATACCTGCTCTCAGTCAATATGCTATTAATTTTGAATAATATCTAATGAAATTTATTAAAATAGAGCTTCTATGCGCACTATTACCCATGTCTCTTAAAGCACAAGAGACCTATAAAAAAGAACAAGATTCTACCCGAGATCCTATAGAACTGAATACAGTAATTCTTATAGGAAAAGGATTGTTAGATCCAGTGCTAAGTATGCAAAAGATAGATTTGCCTAAAAAAGTGGTTCAACCTAAGAATGTAGCAGATCTATTTAGTGATCTTAATGGTTTTTCACTCATTAAACGCGGTAACTATGCCATTGATCCATCGTTTAGAGCATCGCAATATGAACAATTAAATATACAATTTGATGGAGAGACAAAAGTAATGAATGCATGTCCTAACCGAATGGATCCCATCACAACACACGTAATTCCTGAAGAAATAGAACGTATAGAGGTAATTAAAGGACCATACACTGTACGTTTTGGAGCAACCTTTGGAGGAATTGTTAATCTTGTAACCCAAGAACCAAACACCTTAACTACTGGTTTTCATGGCAGCCTAAGTTCGGGGTATGAAACTAACGGCAATGCATTAGTTTCTTCTCTTGTTTTACAACAGGTTAGTGACACTTATGATGTAAAGGTAAATGCAGGATATCGCGATTTTGGTAATTATGAGGACGATGATGGGACAGAAATACCTTCAGCTTTTAGAAGTCTAGATTATGGATTACGTTTAGGTTATAATATAGAGGAGAATCAACGGTTACAATTAAATTGGAGACAATCTTTTGGCCGTGATGTTTTACATGCGGGTTTACCTATGGATACCGATGAGGACAATAGTTCAATTTTATCTTTAGACTATAAAATTTCAAATTTGACAGGCTTTATAAAGGAGATGAATGCTAAAGTGTATTATTCTTATGTAGATCACATAATGTCTAATAATAGAAGGCCTTCATCTATGATGACTGAAGCCCTCTCTACAATAGATGCTTCCACCGCTGGTGGGAAATTTGAATTGAAGATGAAACCTACTGAAAATTGGATTCTTTACGGTGGATTGGATGCTTTATTAATTGCTAGAGATGGAGGAAGAACACGTCTTGTAAAACGCAATATGATGGGAGATCTATTACCTCAACCTGTAGAGTTTCAAGACAAAATTTGGCAAGATTCTTATGTGAATGACCTTGGACTTTTTGCTGAAAGCAAATATGCATTATCAGATAAAACTATGCTCACGGCAGGAATACGTTATGATCTTGTATTATCAGACATTAGAGATCCTGAAGCAGATTTCCAGGAATTTTATCCAAACTTAGAGCAACGTGATGAGCACAATATCTCTGCAACGGTTTCCATGAAACATGCACTTTCAGAAAATGCAGCTGTAGAACTTGCGTATGGCCGTGGTGTACGCTCTGCTAATATGATAGAACGCTACATCAATCATTTTACGGTGGGTCAGGATCCATTTGAGTATTTTGGTAACCCTTTTCTAAAGGCAGAAGTAAATAATCAATTCGAGCTAGGCTTACGAGGTGTAGAGAATTTTGAGAATGGAATTGAAGCGTTGAGTTATAGCATCTCTGGGTATTATTCTCTTTATGAAAATTACATCGTACCAGTTGTAGATCCTTCGCTGAATAGAAAATTTATGCCTACTGCGTTACCACAGGAGGTAAAACGTTTTATTAATCTGGATAAGGCATACAAGACTGGTTTCGAAGCAGAAGCAGCGATAGATTTCGCTCAATATTTTAGCTTTAAGACGGCAGTTTCTTATGTTTATACTAAAAACAAAGATCTAGATGAGTCCTTACCCTTAACGCCTCCATTAACTATAAGATTGGGTGTTGGTTTTGAAAGAAGCAAATTCTGGGCGAATTTAGATTACCAGATTGTCTCTAAGCAAGATGAAATTTCTTCAAGTTTTAGAGAGCAAGAAACCGCTGGTTATGAAACCTTAGATGTAAGATTTGGTTTAAAACCAATTAAAAATTTACAACTTGGGTTGGCAGTTTTAAATGTTTTTGATGCTACTTATAATAACCATTTGAATTTCTCTTTTGCGAATCAGGCAGATTTTGGAAGAGTGCCTATTAATGATCCGGGGCGTAATTTCTCTGCTTTCATTAAATATGGCTTTTAAAAAAATTAAGCCCTTCAGAAATGAAGGGCTTAATTTTTACTTTTATTATTATAATATATTCTATTTTTTCACTCCTACAAAACGAATCACTTCCGCTTTTCCCTGATGATAATCACCTTCAGAGAGTTCTATAGATTCTTCTTTTAAAATTTTAAATTCAAGTTGAGGGAATTCAGCTTTAATCTCCTCTATAGAAAATAACATTTCTAAATTTTTTGGGCCACCGGAAGATTTTCCTAATTGCGATTTTGCAAAAGCTTCAAAGATCACGATGCCACCAATGTTTAAAAATTGCAGCAAATGTTGATATGCCTCCTTCCGTATTTCAGAAGGTAAATGTGCATAGCTCAAACCAATTGCATCATAGTAACCATTAGTTTCAAAATCTAGTACATCACTTATTTCATAATTAATAGAGACCTCCATTTGTTTAGCTAACTGCATGGCCTTTTCTCTACCACTAGAACTTATATCAAAAGCAGTAACCTCCCAACCTAAAGATGCTGCATAAACAGCATTACGCCCTTCCCCTTCTGCTGGCAGTAAAATTGTAGAAGGTTTAATTCCCTCTAACTGTTCTTTAAAAAATTGATTTGGAAAAATGCCATAAGCATATTTTGAAGTCTTATAGCGGTCATTCCAAAAATCCGTAACCTGGTCATTCATTATTTCTACGTATTAAAAAGAAAGTGTTTTCAAAACTCCTATTATTCAATACGAATACCACCAAAAATCATCAGAAGTATATTAATCTTATTAATTAGAACTGAAATTCTATTTTGTTGGACAGGTATTTATATTAATCAATTTATATAAAGGGCAAAAGCTTACTAAGCTCGTTAATAGAAATACTCCCGCAACAATTATTGCAATATAAGACCATGGACTTTCAATAGATCCCTGCCAGACCAAAACTCCAACAATCACTGCAATAATAACACGACTTATGCGATCTATTATTCCCATATTTTTTTTCATAATAGTAGTTTTTGAAGTTTTCTAAAAGTCTTCAGACAGCTAAACTGTTTCAAGAGCAATTCTAACGGTTGTTATACATCTTCTCCCTTCAACATCTTATTCCAATACAGATAAGGTAGTCCGTATTTTTTTAACATCCACAAACGCCAGTGCTCTTTAGAACTATCAAAGATCAATAAATTTTTTAGCTTCGGATCTGGAAGAAATTGATTCTTATAATCAAATTCAGCTAAAACCATTTTCCCGTAATCTGTAACTAAAGGACATGAAGAGTACCCATTATAAGCCATGGTTCCAATATGGTTAGATTCTATTAATAAATGTAAATTATCTACAACAATAGGAACTTGTTTTCTTATAGCCGCCCCGGTTTTAGCCGTTGGAAGCGCCGCTACATCGCCTAATCCAAAAATATTTGGATACTTAAGATGCTGCATGGTTTCATGATCTACATCTAACCATCCTGCATCATTAACTAGATTAGATTCTTGTACAAATTTAGGCGCTACAGAAGGAGGCGCAGTATGGAGCATATCATAATGAATTCCATATCTACCATCTTTAACTGTTACTTTCACATCCTTGTAATTGTACTCAAAAGTTTCATCTAAAGAATTTTCATCGTCATCATTAGACATTACAACACATCCACCAATTTTTACAGCTTTGGTAAGCTCATACCAGGCAATTTGATTTTGCGAATCTACTTCTACAAGCTTATGATTAAAACGTAGGTTAATATCTTTCCTATCAACTACTTTCATAAGAGTTTCTGCTATCTCTTTTACTCCAAAGATCACAGTTCCTGCGGTAGCAAAAACAACATCTGTTTTAGAACGAACTCCGCTCTTTTTGAAATAGCTTTCTGCCAAGTACATTATCTTTTGTGGTGCACCTCCACATTTAATGGGAGTTGCAGGCTGTGTAAACAAGGCTGTACCACCCTTAAAATTCTTTACAACATCCCAAGTATGTTTTGGGTCTGTATAATTGCTACAAACTACACCTTTATCCATTGCTTCGCCTAGCCCTGGTACTAAACTAAAATCATAGGCAAGACCTGGAGCCACCACCAAAAAATCATAAGTAATAGAACCGTTTTGTGCTGTTACCACTGTATTTTTATCGGCTTCAAAAGCTGTAGCCTTATCCTTGATCCACTTCGCTCCTTTAGGGATAACTTTAGCCATTGGTCTTCCTGTCTTATCATAATCATAAGTGCCAGCACCTACTAAGGTCCAGGCAGGTTGATAATAATGTGTGGAGGCAGGTTCAATTACAGCTATACTGGAAGATATTTTCTGCTTTAAAAGTTGTGCAGCAGTCATAATTCCAGCAGTACCTCCACCAATAATCAGAATTTGATAATGATTTGACATAATGTTTAGATTTTATTATTTAAATATAGGTTATAACTATAGTTTACAATGTAACTTATGTTACACTAGTTATAATTCAGCAAATTCATCATATGAAAAGTGTAGTTATTTATGGCTATATCATAGCTACTATTGTAACTACAAATACAATTAATTCAAAATCTTAGACCTCTATAAATTAGGCTCATAGGAGCCTAAAATAAAATCTGTAGCCATTTGTGCATGAAGATCTGTAGTGGCTAAAAGAGGCAACTTAAAATGAGTATTTTCAAATAAGATAGGTAATTCTGTACATCCTAAAATTATTCCTTCTGCACCACGCTTTTTAAGCAATTTCATTTGATTTGTAAAAAAGCCTTTAGCAGTTTCAGAAAAGATTCCTTGTGTTAACTCATTGGAAACAAAATTGTGAGCTTCTTGTATTCTGATAGGTTCTGGGATGATCGTTTCTATATTATATCTCTTCTTTAATATAGAGGAAATAAATCCTTTTGTCATGGTAGGTTTATTTCCTAGCAAGCCCAAAGTTTTAAGGCCTAATCTTTCTGCTTCTATTCCTATAGCATCTGCAATATGGAGAATTGGAATACTGATCTTAGGCTGAACAAAATCATAAGCCATATGAGGAGTATTAGCACATATAACAATAGCTTTTGCTCCCGCAGATTCTAGCTTCTTAGCTATATTTAAATATTCGAGATTGATTTTATCAATATCTTGAGCCCGCATTAATTCAATGTTCAAACTATATAATAACAGCGGCGGATTTGCTTGAGAACCTATCACTTTGCCAACCATTTCATTAATCATTCTATAATATACAATTGTAGAATGATAAGAAGTTCCACCTATGAGCCCTAATAATTTCATATTGTTAATTAATTCATTCTTTTTCTCCCTCTCATTTTACCCATATGCTCCTCGATCCATTCGGGTTGTTCTATTTCATTACCATATAAATAATAAGCGATGGCAGTTATCTCTTCCTTTTTAAAAGACTGTTTAGGCATGATCCCAAATCTGTTTATAGCACCTTTCATTTTAGAGTTTTCTTTGGATGGATTTTCCACCCACTTCCATAGCTCTAAAGCAAATTCTTTGTTAGTGATACCCTCGGTTATATAATGCTTCTTAACCGCGATCATTGGTGGGGCTAATCTATCTTGCATGGATTTAGATGGACTATGACATACATAGCATTTCTGTTCCATCAAAAGTTTTCCATTTAAAGCTGTAGTATTGGAGGGAATGATTTCAGAAGTATACGCTGCATCAGATTTTTGCTTGCAACCCGTAGACAACAGTAATATCATTATAAAGATCGCGATAAACTTCATGGTTAGGATTTTATAGTGAAAATGAGAACTATACGTTCTTTAAAGCTACTTCTTTGCAGACCACAGCGAGTAACCTCCTTCTAGATCATATACAGTATCGAAACCCATATTCTTTAATTGCTCTGCTGCCTGATGACTACGATTCCCGGAACGACAATAAAGATATACCGGCCTATTTTTGTCCAATTTTTCAATTTGCTTGATAAAACTTTCTTGTTGAAGAAAGTCCATATTACGTGCACCTTCAATTGCACCTTCATTAAATTCCTTCTCAGTTCTAACATCTATTAACTGAACATCATTATTCAATGTTTGCTGGTTAAATTCTGAAACAGTTAGGATGTTTATATTAGTTAATTCCTGAGCTTTTGCACCAAATAATGTGCTTAAAAACGCCATAATCAATAGTATCTTTTTCATCTGTAATATATCTCTATTGGTAAATTTAATCATCATAATGATCTTGTCATGCAACTTTTGTTACCCTCAATAAAAAAAGCGACGTTATTTCGCCACTTTTTTAAAAATTATAAGGAATTGATATTATTTAGGCACTAGCACTTTTGCTAACCTTTTCAGCTATTTCCGCATTGTACTTAAAGAAGAAGTGCGCCCATATAGATTTTGAAACCGCTCCAATGTAGGGCATGGTAATAACTAAGGCAATAATAATACTTACCAGAATTTCTGTAGGACCAAAGTCGAGTCTAAAAATTAAAGACAACACATAAACTGCTACTGCAACTGCCACACCCACCGCATAGGAAACATACATGGCACCAGTATAAAATGCCGGCTCCATAGAATATTTTAGATCGCATTTTGGACAATGCTCTTTCACCTTATTCATATTAGAAATTTTATAAGGATTTGCTTCTAAAAACTCACCTTGTCTACAACGGGGACATTTGAGAAATAAAATGCTATATAATATGGATCTTTTCATGACAAATTAATTTTTTACAAAGTAAAACTTAAGAAAATAAATACAAGTAACTAATGTTACATAAATTTTGAAAGTCCCTGAGTTCTGAATTTAAATATTTATGAACCCTACAATTCTAAAACATCTCGATCATTGATCTTTTTTGTAATAGAACTTACAATTCTGGTAGTATCGTAATTATTCTTTTGTTTAACCAGATGCCCTAAAATATCATTATAATTTGAAATGTCCATAGCTTTTTCAATATAACCATAGCCTTCATAAATTCCGTTATGCTCATAGATAAAGGCATCTTCAGAACTATTTCTACCTTTTAGTCTATAGATCTTTTTAGTGGTTTTTCTTCGGAATTCATCAAAAGCGATCTGAAATCTTCTGTTATAATCTTCTATAGATTCTCCACCAGAACAAACACAGGGAATCCCTCTTTTTGTAACATTGCTACAAGGCCCTTTCACCGTTTCGAGCGAACAATGCTTTCTGCATAAATTATTATCAATACAGAAATCTTTTAGAGATTCTATTACAGAATTTCGATTGAAATATTTTTCGGGTAAACTGTCATCAAATTCTTTACGGGTTATCTTGATCTTCGAGATTCCTTTGGCGGTAGTGCTTAATGTAATAATAAAAGGATCGGGATCTGTGATCTGCTGCGAGTTGTAAAGAGGTTGTAGATTTTTGATGTTTTCGGTCTCTACCAATTGCGCAATCGTATCATTACCAGTATAGATCACATCTATATCGTGTACATGAGAATAATCTATATTGGTTTGTTTGGCAGTATTCGAAAAATGACTTTGCAGGCGTTTTCTTATATTTTTGGTCTTCCCTACATAGATCACCTCCTCCGCTGCATTCAGAAAAAAGTAGACTCCGGCAGCATTATTATATTTTGAAAGATCATGAGCTTTACGATCTAGATGCACCTCTTTATAAACTTCTAATTGCTGCCCTTTTTGATCTTTATAATTAGCCATTTCCGCTACAATAGCTTTAGCAAATTCTAAAGATTTTAGCTGATATCGTTTAGAGATCAAATCGGTGAGTTGCTCTAGTGTGCTATTCCCTTTTTTATCTGAAAACCATAAGATAGTGGGCTTCAAATTAAAATTGTAACCAATATTCCTAAACTGAGATTTTAGTAAATTGAACTGTTCTTTTTCACTAAAAACTAGTTGCTGATCTCTAAAAAGATCAATCAACTCATCGGCAGCATTGCAAAAAGGATCACTAGCTAATACTTCCAGTCTATCAATTGCATTTAGAGCATACACTTTCTTAGGAATAGAAACCTCCGGTCTTATATTAAAAACTTTAAAATCGTGATGCAGATCATCAGAATAAAGAACCACTCTAAAAGGAACTTTTGTCTTTACACCCAGCCTTATATATTGAATATAGATAAATATCATCGGGTCAAAAATAGGAAATATTCCGCATTTTGGAAATAATCCTAATTGCCTAATAATTATTATCTTTACAAAAAAAGAAATTGGAGAATCATATTCTTAACGAGCAGCAGAAGAAGGCGGTAGAATTTAGCGGGAAGCATTTGTTAGTTCTTGCCGGCGCGGGAACGGGTAAAACCAGATGTATTGTGGGAAGAGCTGCTTATCTCATAGAACAAGGTACACCTCCTGAAAAAATTCAGATACTTACTTTCACAAAAAGATCTGCAAACGAAATTGTAGAGCGGGTAAAATCTTCACTATCTAATAATCAGGCGCAAAGTTTGAACGGGTCTACGTTTCACTCTTGGTGCAACCAACTAATTGTGCGCTATCCCAATTTGTTCGGTGCCTCTAATTATACGGTAATAGATCCAGACGATCAGTTAAGTGTTATGAAAATGGTGTGTGGAGATCAAGTTATTGAGTATAAAGGCATTCGCATAAAACCTCAGCAGTTAATCGACATATACTCTTACGGAAGAAATACGCGACAAAATCTTACCAATTCTATTCGGGAAAAGATATATAAAGGGAAGGTGGATGAAGAAACCAATGATGAAATAGATATCATAAGGCCTAAAGTAGCAGTTTTACTGAAGGCGTATCAAACTAAAAAAGGCGAAGGGCGCTATCTGGATTATGACGATCTTTTATTGATCGTGGCTAACAGGTTGCGAAATGATGAAGAGGCCAGAGCCATTCTTTCTAACCAGATCAAGCATTTATTGATAGATGAGTTTCAGGACACCAATCCGCTGCAATGGTATTTGTTAGAACCATTCTTAGAAATTGCAAAATTTTATTGTGTGGGAGATGATGCGCAGTCTATCTATTCTTTTAGAGGAGCCGATTTTAAAAACGTGCATTTATTCAAAGAACGTGTGCCGGACTCTGAGATCTTGATCCTAGACAAAAATTATAGGTCTACCCAAGAGATTTTAGATCTTTCGAATTGGTTGTTAGAGGAATCGAGTTTAGATTATAAGAAGAAATTGGTTGCTACAAGAGGAGAAGGCCTAAAACCGAAATTGATCAATGTTGCAAGCCAATGGGAAGAAGCTAATTTTATAGCAGAAAATATCCTTGAGAACTTTTCAGAAAACAACAAGAGCTTTATAGATCATTTAATACTTTCAAAATCTACTTATTACACCAAACCTTTGCAAGCGGTATTTATTCAGAAGAAGATTCCTTATGTAACTTATGGTGGTAGAAAATTCATGGAAGCTGCTCACATTAAAGATGTAATTTCTGCTCTAAGAGTGGTTAACAATGTATATGATGAAATTGGATGGATGCGTTTTCTTACTTTTTGGGACGGAATCGGAGAAATTAGAGCGGGAAAATATATCTCTAAAATTTTAGAATTTAAAGATCCGCTGGAGTGTGCGCAGAATCTAGAAGACGTTATTGGTGGAGCAGATGGAGAAAAGATTGGAGATATTTACAACACCATTTTTATAAATTCCGGAAATGTAAAGAGAGCTATCAAGGAAACCTATTCTAAAATGGAAATGCCTTTGGCTTTTAAATACCGAAAAGATTGGGAGGAAAAGCGAAAATCTGACTTTCCTGTGCTCGAAATGTTAGGAGATAATTACTCCACTATCGGTCAGTTAATTTCTGAAGGAATTCTTGAAAACGCAAAACAGTTAAATGGAGAGCCGGTTTTGGAAGGTTCTCAACTAAATGATAGCGAGATCAAAGATCACGTGATCATTTCTACCGTGCATTCTGCTAAGGGTTTAGAATCTGATGTTTGTTATGTGCTGAATGTTTCCCCTAAAGTATATCCAAGTGCTTGGAATTTACATAGCGAAGAAAGCATAGAAGAAGATAGACGGGTTTTATACGTGGCATTAACTAGAGCTAAAAATGAACTTTTTATCACTCGAGATACCAATTCCATCAACACCGTTAATAATTCTGAAAGTTCTGATGCTACTTCTAAGTATTTTCTGGAGAAATTACCAAATACGCTCATAGAGCAAGTAGTAAATTCATCTAGTTTTGTAAAACCAAGAGATATTTTAACCCCTAATAGAATAGATCTTTCTGAAGGAATGGATTTTTCATAAAATGAAGGTCTTAATTTGAAGTTACTTATAAAAAGCTTTTAGATCAAATCGATTTTTTTAACCTTTTGGAAATTCTTACCAAGGTATTACCTTCAGAAAAATATACAATAATCAGCAAAATTTTATCGACCTATAGGTTAATTCAGCTATTTGATATTATAACTTATGAAAGAAAAGATAAGGTATACCTCTGCAAAACTTAAAGATCTTAAATCGATTTTGGGGATGAGCATGAAACTTTGGAAAGGTTTAGAAAAAGAAGATCTAGAAGCGCGCTTAAGAAAAGCAATAGCAACTGAGACTAAAAGAATTTTCATCGCTACATCTTCTACAGATGAATTGGTTGGATTTTCATTCTTTTCTATTAGAACAGATTACGTTGAAGGCGCAAAAGATTTACCTACAGGTTACCTGGAAGGTATTTATTTAGAATTTGAATACAGAAAGTTGGGAGTTGCAAAAGAATTGGTTGCTCTTGGAGAAAAGTGGTGCAAAGAAAAAGGTTGTAGCCAAATAGGATCTGATACTTGGTTACCTGCAACAGCTTCTAGAAATTTCCATGAAAAACTTGGGTATTCAGAAAAGGTTGAATTAGTCCATTTTATAAAAGACCTTGAGTAAACAGGTAATCATCTCATCAATAGAAAACTCCATTTACCCTACTCTTTTATATAAAATAATTAACTTGCAAGATTATCGGTTTCAGAGTAAAATAAGGCTATTAAGATGAAACTGACCTTATTAAATTTCTTACCATAAACTAATCTACTAAAAACAAGTTAAGCATAAATGAAAGAGGCCAAAAATGAAGAAATTCTTGAAACAGACTATTTAATTATAGGCGCTGGAGCTGTTGGGATGGCATTTGCAGATATCATATTGGCAGAGACCAATGCGAATATTATCATGGTAGATAAACATCACAAACCGGGAGGGCATTGGAATCTAGCTTATCCATTTGTAAGGCTTCATCAACCATCTACTTATTATGGTGTGAGTTCTACAGAATTGGGAGAGAATGGAAAGGATGAAATAGGCTTTAATAAAGGATTGAAGCACTTGGCATCTGGAGCTGCAATTAATGCTTATTATGATGATATTATGAACTATAAGTACTTGCCTAGCGGAAGAGTAAAATTCTTTCCAATGTGTGAGTATAAGGGAGATGGAAAATTTACCTCTCTTCTTACTAATGAAATGCATGAGGTAAAGGTTAATAAAAAAACAGTAGATGCCACCTATATGAAAACTAAGGTGCCAGCCAGTCATCCGCCAAATTATATTGTAGATGCCGATGTAAATTTTATTCCAATTAATGGTTTACCTAAACTTACGGAGGCTCCATCAGAATTTGTAATTATTGGCGGTGGAAAAACCGGGATTGATGCTTGTTTATGGCTTTTAGAACATAACGTAAATCCAGATAAAATTACCTGGATAGTTTCTAGAGATGCATGGCTTATAGACCGAAAAAATCTACAACCTTCTGAAGAATATCTAGAAGATTATTTGCAATATCTAGCTTTACAATTTGAAGCTTTAGAAGAAGCAGATTCAATTTCTGAGCTTTTTGAAAAACTTGAGAAATCTGGAGTATTAATTAGAATAGATCAAAATGTGAAGCCGCAAATGTTTAGGGGTGCTACAATTAGTAAATTAGAACTAGAGCAACTTAGAAGAATTAAGAACGTAGTGCGTAAAGGCCGAGTAAAGCATGTAAGCAAAGACAATATTAGCTTTATAGAAGGCTCTATTCCTGTAAAAGAACATTTTGTATGTGTAGATTGTTCTGCCAATGCACTTAGCCATGCTAAATCTAAACCGGTGTTTTCTAAAGATACTATAACATTACAGATCATTAGAGGGATACAAATTGTATTTAGCGCAGCAATGATTGCCCATATTGAAGCTTCAGATAAGGATGAAAAACTGAAGAACGAACTATGCAAGGTAATTGAACTCCCAAGCAGCGATACAGATTGGCTAAGAATGTTGTTAGGTACTTTGGTGAATGAAGAACTTTGGAAAGAAGATGAAAATCTAAAAATGTGGTTGCATGATAATAGATTGGATGGCTTTAGTGACCTAGTGGCAAATATATCTGAAGATAATAAGAAACTTCAAGCTCTTGTAAATAGAATAGAAAGCAGTAAAAAACCAGCTATTGAAAAACTTAAATATTTTGAAGCAGAACTTTCATAATCTAAGAGTTATTAAAAACAAAAAACTCATCGAATTTTGATGGGTTTTTTGTTTTTATAAAAGCATTTCCATAAGAGCAATTCCTAGATTAAATTTATAATACTTAGTTACTTTAAATTATTTCTGTATTGAACTGATAATTGCTTCTAAATATAAGTATGTAACATATTACCTTTAGAAGGCCAATAACAGTCAACATATGAATATCTCCAATAAAAAAGCTTCCATTCTATTAGCTACAGGCTTATTCGTCATGGCGGGTTCGCAAATTCTATCTCAGTATTATCCACTTTCTGATATTGCAAATGGATGCCTTGTTGGTGTATCTTTAGGTTTAATGATCTTGGGAATTATCATTAGAACTAAAAACACTGCTGCTCAAAAACGGCAAGGTAGCTAAACGAACTTTTCTATAACAATCTATAGTAGCCATTTACAGCACCCGGTGGATAAGGTTGATAGGTATTTTATTAAATTAGTGTTCTTTCAATTCGTTAACGAACAGCAATTTTTTTCTTTTTCTTCTTTTTGCCTTTTTTCTTCTTAAACTTATTCCACCAAATGATAGTTCCGGTAACCGGAAGACTGGTTGCAATTAAACAAGCCAAGAAATATACGATCTTAGACAATTTACCAAATATCGCACCCGTATGTATTGGTTTTATTAAGGTCGCAATTTGAACATTTAAAGGTTTATCTTTAAAAAGTTCTTTTTTAAGCACGCTCCCATCGCTATCTATTACCAAATTATCTGAAGTTACCGGAGACCAGTTGGCATCATTATACTTTCTAATTTGATAGACTCCCTTTTGATCTTGCGGTAAAGTGATATTGGTCTTTCCGGAATAATTTAATTCCCGATTCGAAATGTCATAGATCTCCCCTATTTTGAGTACCTGCAGATCCTCTGACTTTGAATTAATTTTAGCACCTCCCCTTTCACCAAAGATCTTAGTTCCCAGAACCATACTTCCTGCATCACGATACCAACCAAAAGACCAGCAAAGCCCAGTAAGTATCATTACTACTAATACTATACAAGAATAAAATCCTAAAGTATTATGTAGATCATGGTTTATTCGTTTCCATTTAGCCGAGAACTTAATTTTAAGACCAGGTTTAAAAGCCTTCCATTTCCATTTTTTTGGAAACCAAATTATGATCCCGGTAATACTAAGAAAGAAGAAGATAATGGTAGCCACTCCTACTATAGGTCTTCCAATTTTGCTGTCTAAAAGCAACCATCTATGTAATCTAAACATACTCCCAAAGAAACCATCCAATGAAGATTTTTGTGGTTTTAGAACTTTCGCAGAATATGGATCTACCATAAAACTGCTTCCACGCCTATCTTTAGGGGACGTTTTAATCCTAAACACGTAAGGTTCGGTTTCTGCAGATGGTATAGCAATAGAAGATATAGCTCCTTCTTTAGACATTTGCTCCTGTAATTCTTCAATACTTAATTTATCAGATTGAGCTGAGATTTTTAATTCTTCAGCAAAAATTGATTTTATCTCTTCCTCAAAAACCAACATTGTTCCGCTAAAACACACAAGAAAGATTATGATACCACTCCCAAGTCCCAACCACAAATGGATATCTGTCATAAACTTTCGGAAGGTATAAGATTTCTTTTTTTTCATGGTTTGAGGATAAAACAGGTGTATGTATTTACTTAAATATTAGCTTACTGTAGGTATTGCTAAGGCAATTATAGAAATATTTCTCACTTAAGCTTATTCAGATTGATTAAAGATTAAGGGCCAAATCTAAAAACTTTATACCATTTCCTCAAAATTATTTAGACTAACTTTAAATAAAATTTCATAAGCCTATATAATTATCTGAACATCAGAATAATATTAAATAAAAAATGCTTTTAAAAACTAATTTCGGTAATACTTAAAATAACGTAATCCGCTCCTGTTTACCACTCGTCTACACTTAATATCCGTTCACCGAAGCTATATTTTGTATCAACGATGTTTCAAATTTAGAAGCATAAAAATGTAGATCTTTGACTTCCTAGTCAATTATTCTAACTGAAAATGAAAAATAAGCTCAACATATTGTTTATTGAAGACGATGAGATAGAAGTGATGAAACTCAATCGTACTCTTAATAAAATAGAACTTAAGCATAGCATTCGCGAAGCAAAAGATGGCGAAGAAGCGCTGCAAATTTTGTCAGATAAAAATAGATTGCCAGACATTATTCTATTAGATCTTAATATGCCAAAGATGAATGGAATAGAATTCCTAAAGATCTTGAAGGCAGATGAGACTCTTAAATATATTCCTACCATAATTCTTACCACTTCCAATAATAGAAAAGATGTTCTAACTTGCTATGAAATTGGAATTGCAGGTTATGTAATAAAGCCTCTTAAGTATGAGGAATACGTACAAAAACTAAATGCTGTTCTTAATTACTGGAGCGAGAACGAATTGATTAAACCTTAATTATGAAAGGAATTGTTTTTACAGAATTCTTAGAGATGGTAGAGAACAGTTTTGGACTGGAGACTCTAGATAATATTATTGAAGGATCTAGATTGCCCTCTAAAGGAATCTATACCTCTGTTGGTACCTATGATTTTTTTGAAATGCAAAGTCTCATTGTGAATCTTAGTGGAGAGACCGGAATTTCTATAGATGATCTGGTATATACTTATGGAAGATACTTTTTTGATGTTTTAGAGAAGAATCATGCTAATATTTTTAGTCTATATACCTCTCCAATAGAAATGTTGGCTTCTATAGAAAATCATATTCATGTAGAAGTTAGAAAATTATACCCCGGAGCAGAGCTTCCAAAATTTAAAATCATAAAACATGAGGATAATTTCCTTGAAATGATGTATTTTTCTGAAAGATCTATGTACATGTTTGCCAAAGCTTTGATGGAAAGAACGTTTGAGCATTATGATTCTAATTATAAAATAGAATTAGAAAAGGTTAAACAGGATGGAACTAAAGTGAGATTTTTGATTTACAAGCAGCCCCATGCAACAAACCAGAGAAATTGAAATACTAAAAAGAGCACTTCATCGTGAAAAGGAATCAAGAAAAGCTGCAGAGCAAATTCTGGAGCAAAAATCTACTGAACTTTATCACATTTCTGAACAACTTCAAACTTCAAATAAAAAATTAGAAGAACTTTTAAATTCAAAAACATCAGAACTTGAAGGTGTTTTTGAAAATATTATTGATGCTTACGTGGTTATGGAAATTTCAGGAGAAGTAATTCGAATGAACCAAGCTGCCATAGATTTATTAGGTTATGATATCAGTAAAGAAAAATTCAATCTAAGACATCTTGTAAAAGAAGAATTTCAGGAATATACCAACACAGCATTTGCAGAATTATACCATAAGGGTAAATTCAATAATTATAATGCAGTGATACTTACCAAAAATAAAGAGGAGAAAATAGTACAAATAAATGCCAGTATTATTTATGATAGAGCTGGGAAACCTATAGCTGCTCAGGGAATCGCCAGAGATATTACGGAAGAGACCAGAATTAAAACTATTGTTGAAGATCAAAAAAGAAAACTAGATGTAGTTTTTAATCACTCTCCTATTGGAATTTCTTTAGCAGATTCTAAAGCTGAAAAATTAATTTTTGTAAACAATGCTGTTTGTGAAATGCTGGGTTTTACAGAAGAAGAGCTACTTAGCCATAGTGCCAGCAGCATTACCCATCCAGATGATGAAGATCGCTCTCAGGAACTAAGATCTCAATTATACGAAGGGAAGATAAATACCTACACGCTAGAGAAGCGATATTTAAAAAAGGATAAATCTTATCTATGGGTTAAAACTTCGGTAACTGCCGTTAGAGATAATAATGGTGAGCTAGATTATCAAGTAGCTACGGTAGAAGACATCACCAAAGAGAAGATCGCTAAAGAACGTTTAAAGGAATCTGAAAATAGACTTTCCAGAATTATAATGAACCTTCAAAGCGGTATATTATTAGAAGATGAGAATAGAAAAATAAGATTGACAAATCAGCAATTTTGCGATATTTTCAATATCCCTGCTCCTCCGGCAGCGCTTATAAACGTAGATTGTACAACCTCTGCAGAAGAATCTAAAATGCAATTTCATGATCCGGAAGGATTTGTAAAAAGAATTCAGGAATTACTGGAAAATAAAGAGACTGTAATAGCAGAAGAACTGCAAATGGTAGATGGCAGAGTCTTAGAGCGTAGTTATATTCCTATCTTTAATAACGGGGAATATAAGGGACATTTATGGAGTTATGATGATATTACCATCCGCCGCCGTTATAAGGAAAATCTTAAGGCTCAAAAAGATAAATATAGCAATATCATTGCTAATATGAATCTTGGTCTTGTTGAAGTAGATAATGAAGATCATATCATTATGGCAAATCAAAGCTTTTGTGATATAAGTGGATATTCTATTGATGAGTTGGTAGGTAAAAAAGCTGCAGAGCTTTTATTACTGGAAGAGTATATTCCAGATTTTTACAAAAAGAATCAGGAAAGAGAGGAAGGCATTTCAGACTCTTACGAAGTTAAGATCAAGACCAAAAATAATGAGCTAAGAAATTGGCTTATAAGTGGCGCACCAAATTATGATGTAAATGGAAATGTTGTAGGCTCTATAGGAATTCATTTAGACATTACTACTCAAAAACAATTAGAAGAACAGCAAAAAGATCTACTTAAAAGTTTAGAGGTGCAGAACGAACAGCTTAACGATTATGCCCATGTAGTATCTCACGATCTAAAATCGCCTTTAAGAAATATATCTGCATTAATAAGCTGGACTCGTGAAGACTTTAAGGATAAGGTAGGAGATGATGGAATTCTTAATCTAGATCTTATGCAGAATAAGGTAGAAAAGATGGATCATCTTATTGAGAATATCTTAAAATACTCCAGCCTGGAAAGTCATAGAGCGTCCAAAACTATTGTAAATCTTCAAGATCTTGTAAAAGATATAGTATCAATGATCTATATCCCAGATCATATCAAGGTCATAATTAAGCGTACCCTTCCAATTATAGAAGCAGACGCTACCCGCATGCAACAGGTATTTCAAAATATTATAAGCAATGCTGTAAATTACATAGACAAGGAAGAAGGACTTATAGAAATAGATGTAAAAGAAGATGATGAGCATTATATCTTTTCTATAAAAGATAATGGTTGTGGTATAGAAGAAGAGCATTTTGAGAAGATCTTTAAGATATTTAGTTCTGTAAACTCTAGTAAGACCTCTAGCGGAATTGGATTAAGTATTGTGAAGAAGATCATAGAAATTCATAACGGGAAAATTTGGTTAGAAAGTGTATTTGGGAAAGGAACTACCTTTTTCTTTACAATTAAAAAATCAGAATGAAGGTAGTACAGGCTAAATACAACGCAGGTAACTGGAAATATAAGGGAGATAGATCTGATCTTAAGGATCCTTTAGTTTTTGTTTTTGCAGATCGTTATTTACTGGAAGATGAAGCAATAATAGCTACCATAAAGCGAGAATTCCCATATAACAATCTCGTCTTTGGATCTACTGCCGGAGAGATATGCAATAGTAATGTTGAAGAAGGTACTGTTACCATAACTGCAATAGAGTTTGAAAAGAGCAATTATAAAATAAAGACCGAGAATATTAAAGATTATCAGCAAGACTCTAAGTTAATAGGAGAAAAGCTAATTACTCAACTTCCTAAAAAAGGGCTGAAGCATGTTTTTGTACTTTCTGAAGGTAGTTTTGTAAATGGTAGTGCTTTAATTGAAGGATTAGAATCTAATCTTGATAATGATGTAGTCATTACCGGAGGAATGTGTGGAGATGGATCTAGATTTGAAAAAACCCTAGCAGGCCATCAAACTCCAAACGAAGGAGAAGTGGTATTAATTGGTTTCTATGGAGAAACTATCGAAGTTTCATACTCTAGTGTTGGCGGATGGATTCCCTTTGGACCAGAACGAGTAATAACAAGTTCTAAAGATAATGTTCTGTTTGAATTAGACGGGAAACCTGCATTAGAACTATATTCCAAATACTTAGGAGAAAAAGCTTCAGAATTGCCTCAAGCATCGCTCTTATATCCATTACATGTTAAAGCTTCAGGAAAAAAAGAACCAGTAGTAAGAACCATACTTGGTATAGATACAAAAAATCAATCTATGACTCTTGCAGGTGATGTACCTCAAGGCTCTAAAGTACAGTTAATGATGGCGTCTGCAGACGGACTTGTTGAAGGTGCATATCAGGCAGCAAAATTAGCTATGGATGCCAGAAAAAATAAACCGGAGCTTGCAATTTTAGTTAGTTGTATTGGCAGAAAATTGGTTTTAGATCAACGTGTAGAAGAAGAGATAGAAGGTGTAATAGAAATGATTGGCAATACCGCAGCGGTTACAGGTTTCTACTCTTATGGAGAGCTTGCGCCATACTATGGAGAGCAATCATGTGAATTACATAATCAAACCATGACCTTAACCCTACTAAGCGAATGAACCCACTTTTAAGAAGGCAGATCTCTAAACATTTAGGTGCCGATGCTCTAAAAGATGAAAATCTACAGGAATTTATAAAAGCCGTAAATAGATCTTATGAAACGCATCAAGATCAATTTAATATGCAGCAACGAGCCATGAAAATAAGTTCTGATGAGCTTTTTGAGGCTAACGAAAGATTAAGAGAAGAAGCAGAAGGCCAAAAAGAAATATTGGATAGCATACATTTGGCTATTGCAGCACTAAATCTAAAAGAATATGAAGATCGCCAGACCGGTGAATTAGATGTAAAGAATTTGGCGATTTATATAAAAGATCAAAGTGAAGATCTAAAGATTGCTGTAACCAAGCAAGAAGAACTTTTTAAGAGCCTGGAAAAAAAGAATCAATCCCTCTCAGACTATGCTCACATCGTATCTCACGATCTAAAATCGCCATTAAGGAGCATCAATTCTTTAGTGAATTGGATCATAGAAGACAATTTTGAAGGATTAAATGAAGAAGGAAAACAGCATTTTAATCTTATTTTAAATAATCTTGAGAAGATGGATGCGCTTATAGATGGAATTTTACATTATTCTACCATAGATGAGGCAGATATTGTTCAATATCAGGTAGACACTCATCAGCTTATATTAGAAATTGAAGAGTTGCTGTATATACCAGATCATATACAACTTCATATTTCGAAAGACCTCCCAAAGATAAAAGCAGACAAATTTAGGGTACAACAGCTTTTTCAGAATTTAATTCAAAATGCAATTAAGAGCATAGACAAGGAAAAAGGAAGTATAGAAATTTCTGTAGAAAGCACTGCTTTAGAATGGCGATTTAGTGTTACCGATAATGGGAGAGGAATTTCACAAAAGCATCACAAGAAAATTTTCAGAATATTCGAAAAAATAGAGAACGATCAGGCTTCCACCGGCATAGGACTTTCTATTGCGAAAAAAGTTGTAGATTACTATAACGGGAGTATAAGTTTAGATAGCAAACTAGGAGAAGGAACCACATTTTATATTAACCTGCCGAAATGATAGAACAACCAAACATGTCATACATCCACGAGTTATCTGGTGGAGATAAAGAATTTGAAGCAAAACTTTTAGAGGTAGTGAAAAGAGAACTGCCGGAAGAAGTTGAGGTGTATAGAATGAACTTTAAAGAGAATAACTTTTCTGAAGCTGCATTAAATGTGCATAAGATTAAGCACAAAATTAGTATTTTAGGTCTCGAGAAGAGTTACGAATTTGCTGAAGGCTTTGAAACAGAGCTTAGAGAAGGTATTTCAAAAGGCGATGAAGAGTTTGAAAAGATCTTACAGCAAATGCTCTTATTTATAGACCAGCTTTAAATAACCACCATATGAAATGCCTTATAATTGATGATGAAGAAATGGCTAGAACCATCATTCATCAATTCATTAAAAAAAATCCTCATTTAGAATTTGAAGCAGAATTCTCCCATGCGTTACAAGCCATTAAATTTCTCAACCAGGAGTCTGCAGATCTTATTTTTCTAGACATTCATATGCCAGATTTTACCGGGTTTGATTTTATTCAAACCTTGAAAAATCCGCCAAATATCATTTTAACCACTTCAGACAGAAATTTTGCAATTGAAGCCTTTGAGTATGATTGCATCGTAGATTATATTGTGAAACCCGTTTCTCAGGAACGTTTTGATAAGGCTGTGCAAAAAGCACTCAACTTTAAAGCTCCAGAAACATCTCAGGACACTGTCTCTTCTATAAACAAAACAGAGAATGATCTGTATGTAAATATTGATAGAAGACTTATTAAAATAGATATTCCTACGATCTATCTTATAGAGGCTAAAGGAGATTATATCCAAATTAAGACCTCTGGTAAGAATTACACTGTACATTCCACGCTTAAAAAAATTGAAGATAAATTACCGTTAGATCTTTTCCTTAAAGTACATAGATCTTATATCATTAATACACAAAAAATAATAGATATAGAAGATAATAGTGTTCTTATAGAAAAGGATGTGGTTCCTGTAAGTAGGTCTAACAGGCCGGAACTTATGAAAAGGCTTAATCTTCTCTAAACATTCATCTACACTTTATTTCCATTGGTCGATTAATATTTGACGACCACCGAATTTCTCCCAAATGCTACTGGGCTTCGTTCTATATTTGAACAGAAGCCCAAATAAAAAGAGCCAGTGGATACCCTACCGTTAAGATCCATTTCTTTAAGAATGGCTGGCTCTTTTTTAGTTAGAAATTAATTAAAGCTATTTATAATTTTGCTTGGTTTAGGTTAGCTAAGTAATTGACGTGGTGCATGCAAAGCCGAAGAGAGATCTTCGGCTTTTATGTTTAAATAAAACAACATCAACCACTTACCCGTTCATCTTTTAGAATTTTACATTCATCTCCACTATTTTTCAGTTCATCGAAAGAATTAAAAATTAATGGCTCTCTTATCTAATTTTATCAAAAATTAAGAACTATGCTTAGACCTCTACTTATAATAATCTTGCTTTTTAGCTTTCAAATAAACGCTCAGAATTATAAATTTCTAGGAGGTTATGATGCTTTGGGTGTACCGGAATATCTGGAAAGTGCTAATGACGATATCAACCCGAAAAGCATGACTCTTATTGAGAATGCCTTACCAGAGTCTTATCCAGTACCAGATTACAATCCTCATTACATCTCTTCTGGTTATGATAATGATGTACAATTAGAAAAAGATGCTGCGGTGTGGGTAACTTTTGTTAAGGAAGGTGCAGGTTATAGAAACGTACTTGGATTTTATACTTATGATCTTAATGATGCTACTGCAACAAAACCTCAACCGGAAGATATCACCATTATCTTCCCAAACGTTTCCGCAAGTGGTTCTGGTGGAGGCCTTAAAAAAGGAAATAAAGTAAAGATTGGAGATTTTAAAGCAGGAACCGGAATTGGCTGGGTTCTACTTGCCAATGGATGGAATGGCTCTAAAGTTACTAAAGGGAACCTTCAGGTGTTTTCCAACCCAAAATACAATCCAGAAAGTTCTGAAGATCTAAAACAACATATGGTGTTGCTTGCAGATGAGCAGCAAGAAAGAATTTATCTGGGGATAGAAGATATAAGAAGAGATTGGAGCAACTGTGATCAGGATTTTAATGATGCTATCTTTTTTGTTACCGCAAACCCGTATGAAGCAATTAAGTCTTATAACTATGCAGATATAAAGAGTGCTACAGATGTTAGTTCAGCCAATAAAGGTGGACTTGAAAGCAATGGAAGATTAGCAGGACTAATTGCCGAACGTAACTTCAACAGACTTAAAAATAGTTACAATAAATTTCAAAAATCAAAACAACAAAATTTTAAGAGTGCCAATACCTTACAAAAAGGACCAAATGGTGTAGACCTAGCCTCTCTTCTACCAGCCTCCGGAATGTTTGGTACCGAAGTGGGAAAAATTTCAAGTCCGGAAGATCTTATGGGTATTACCAATGCTGAAGCTGTTTTTTCTGCAGATTATTATGAAGGTGATAAACGTATAGCTGCAGCCTTAATCACTAAGACCAAAGGGAGTATTTACAATCACTCTAAAGTGATCTGTGACCGTTTGAATTCTGCAAGCTTAGAAGACATTAGAACCATCAATCTTAAAGGTTATGATCTGGTTATGATAAAAATATTAAGAGATAGCGGGAAGTTGGAATATGCTGTAAATTTTTCTATCTCTTTAGATGATGTAAATAAGCTTTACTCTTTTTGGAACATCGCAGATTATCCTGCGGGAGATTTTGCAAATTTCCAGGTTTGGGGAGGAAGCATGGGCCAGGTTAGCAGTATTGCAGGGCATATAATAGATAAATTTTTAGCTTACAACTCATTGGTAAGCGATAAGATAGCTGGCAAGTTCCCTACCCTCTTTGTAAAACGTGGGTTTTATAAAGATGGCCAGCTTCATCTTATCGTGAAGAACAAGAATAAAGATGTAGGCTTTAAGATAGATGGAAACTTGAGAGAAACAGAGCTCGATGAAGAGATTTCTTTTACAAAACAACAATTTTTATCATCAGACTATGAGCAGGAAATAAGAATTGATGCGGGTAGCCTCTTTGATGTTGGTTTACAAATAAAAGGGTATAACTCTCCGCAACCAGACGCGCTTTATTTAGCCGATGGACCCTGGGGAATAGATTATGTGGCAGAAGAAACTCAAATAGACAATTTTAACATAGTTCCCGATACAGAGAAGAAATTTGCTACAGATCATAGACTGGAAAGAAACATAGCACTTAACGGAAAGGTGTATGGTACCGTTAATCTTTTTAGAGCAATTCTTCCGGGAGACCTAGCTTTTGATAGTTCCCCTTTTACGGCAATAGAATTTGATATAAAAAATTCTAAAGCTGTTGAATTAATATTGGTAACAGAAGACCTACAAGATTGGGACAAGAGATTTCGATTAGAAATTGAAGCGCATGAAACTTTGGAAACTTTAAACCTAAGACTCTCAGATTTTACTAATGGTAGCCAGAACTATAATAATGAACCTTTAAAAACCTTAGTGTTTTCTGTTCCTGGAGATTATTCTAGCTTCTCTAATTTTGAGTTGAATTTAGAAAAAGTATCATTTACAGATTTTAGAGATCTCCCGAATCTCCCAACAGAGGAACTTGCAAAAGATGAATTTATTGAAAAGCCCTATGCCTATAATTACCCTAACCCTTTCAAAACAAATACTACTGTAGTTTTACCCGAGGCCAGACTAACAGCAGATATTATCATATTCGATCTTAAAGGTAGACAGGTATGGAGCAAAAGTTATAGACCTAATTCTGCACAGATAGAATTTCCTGTAGAATTGTATAACATGACGCCGGGAATGTACAAAGCTTTAATAATTACTGAAAAAAATGAAAGATTTTCTATTAATTTATTGATGAAATAGATTAATTAGGTTGATTGGTTGGTTGGTTGGCTAGTTGAGCCGGGGGAATTCCCTCGGCTTTTTTTATTTAATTTTTATTGAAATATGAACTTGATAATAACTTTCACAAAAAATCTAAATTTTTATTTCATTTTAAATAATGTTTAACTCATTTCGATAATAAATAATATTATATTAGTCTCTGCCCTACCAGAATGCCAAATTCATAATTGTACCCTTAAATAATTTTTTTGGGTTTTTGATAGTTGGCAAAATCTAATCAATTATAACAATGATCATTTTCCCCGAATGATAAAAAGAGTTGCTAAATATTACCTACCTCTTTTAGTAGTAAGTCTACTGCTATCTATATGGATATTTTATAATGAAAAAAAGAACATCTCCAATTTGGAGTTAAAAGAACTCGCGCTTAAAAGCAATCTTATTGTCGAAAATCTTAATCCTATTATTGCAAATATCTTTTATTGGAGTCAGAATGATTTTACAAAAGAAGATTTTGACCCACGATACAACCAGAAATACGAAGAGCAACTGGGTAATTTTATTGTAGGCATGAATCATTACAGTCAGTTTAGATTCATTAAAAAAAATGGAGAAGAGGCACTACGACTAATAAGAACTAAAGATGGTAAAATTATAAATGACCTGAATTTTCAAAATAAAAAAAATGAAGGGTATTTTAAAAAGACCATTGCATTAGATAGCAGTGAAATTTATCTCTCTCCATTAAATTTAAATATTGAAAACGGCAAAATAGAAAGACCATTTAGCCCAATGATTAGAGGTGGCGCTCCTGTTTTTAATAAATCTGGAGAAAAACTTGGAATGGTAGTTATAAACTACGATGCTAAAGAGTTACTCGCTACGCTTACTAAAAAATTAAATTACACGTTCTACCTGGTAGATTCTAACGGTAAATTTCTTGCCAATTCAGAAAATAACAACAGGGCTTTTGAGCATCTAACAGATCCAAATAATCACCTGGATTTTTCTACCAGCTTTCCAAAAACCTGGAAAGCTATTACCCAAGATAAAGAAACTCAATTTGGAACTGGAAAGAATTTTTGGGTTGTAACTAAGTTGGACTTTAAAGAAGCAATTTCTCAATTTAATGTAATAGATAGCAATCGTTCCAAATTAAATTCTTCTAATGAGTGGTACCTTATCTCTAGAGTTTCAAATACAGATGTTTTAGCTGCTTCTATGAACTTCTATTTAGCACTCTTTGTATTAAACCTTATTTGCTTTATCATAATCGCCTATGTGGCTAAAGGTGAAGTAAAGAATGAAAAAATAAAAGAAGTCTATTTGTTAAGACTAAAAAAGAAAAGGAAAGCGCTTGAAAATCAAAATGTGCTGCTCACATCTATAAAAACGAAATTAGAATTAAGAAATAGGCAGCTTAAAGAATATAATAGTATAGTAGCACATAATTTAAGAGCTCCAACTACAAGTATGTCTGCACTCATTTCTATGGTAAGTGGTTCCGAAGACTATGAAGAAGTAAAAACAATTATTCCAAAATTAAATACTATATCGGGTAGTATTAATACACTTGTTCAAGACCTGTTAACCTATGTGAGAGTTCTTAATGATGATACCATAGAAATAGAAAAATTCGAGATCAAACCAGTTATAGAACAGTCGCTTTGTTTGTTTGTAGAAACCATAGATGGTACTGTAAATGTAGAAATAGATCTAAGCGGTTGGAAAACTATTAAATTCTCAAAAATATATTTTCAGAGTGTTGTTCAAAATTTAATCTCCAATGCTATTAAATATAGAGATCCAACTAAAGAAAGTTATATCAAGATCAAGACAATCAGGCAAAAAGAAAAAAGAATTCTTATTGTGGAAGATAATGGAATTGGAATTAATCTTGAAAAACATCAATCTGAAATCTTTAAATTGTACCGAAGATTTCACAGAAATGTTTCTGGTAAGGGTATGGGCCTTTTTATGGTAAAAACCCAGTTAGAATCTTTAAATGCCGAAATTAGAGTAGAGAGCGAATACGGTAAAGGCTCCTCATTTATTATCACGTTCAATTAAAACTAAATAGCCATGATTTTTTTTCTTATAGACGATGATCCAATCTTTCAATTTATAACCGACAAGACCTTAAAAAGAATTAATCCACAAGTTGTAGTAGAAAAGTATGCAGATGGAGAAGAAGGCATCAATTGTATTAAATCAAGATTATCGAATACTGCCATGCTACCAGATGTAGTTTTACTTGATATTAATATGCCGTTTATGAATGGATGGCAATTTTTAAAAGAATACAATAATCTGAGTAAAGATATAGATAAGAATATCCAAATCTATATGCTTACTTCTTCTGACGATCCTGAGGATGTTGAAAAAGCCAAAAAATTTAGTGAACTTTCCGGCTACCTCATCAAACCTATTACAGAATTAGAACTGGAAGTTCTTATTAGGGAATTCCCAATAAAAACATGGTATCAGCCAAACTGTTAAGCCAATATTTAATATTTAAAAATAGGCTTCTTGCTTACAAACCATTTTAAGTTTAGCCCCAATTCGGTATACGTAAATCCTGCAGCAGTAGCAGAAGCTATATTACTGTGATTTCCATAGATACCTGCTACAAATCTATCTGAAATTTGATAGCCAAATTTTCCCTGAAGTCTATAGGTTCCTTGTTTTTCTTGATCTTCTATAAATTGATATCCGGTGGCTGCGGTTAGATCATATAGAAGTTTACTATTCTGATTATTCTGTGTAAGACTTAAGAAGACCTCTGCAGCATGAAATTTCTCCGGACTAAAATAAATAGCCGGAACTTGGTCTTTAAAGGTGATGTATTGATAATTAAGTCCTCCTTTTAAGAATGGCTTCTTCAAAATATTATAATACAAAGAGGTAAATAGTAAATTTCTAGTATTATCGTCGCTCTGTTGTGTATATAGATACTGCAAATACCAACCTAAACCAAAAGTTGTTGAATAGTTGTTATTTAAAAAGAAATGATTCCCTGCTATTTTTCTATTCAGCAATTCAGCATTAAAATCTTGAAGATCTCTTCTATATCCAATCTCCAGATCATTTCTAGAAAATGGTTTTAATTGTGCTGCAACTTCTGCCACCAGATTGGTGAAATCTGTAAATTCTGAAGTTGCTTTTACCAATCCAACATTAGCTCTTAATACAAACCCTGGCTGTAGTTGATATTTTCCTGCAAGGCTGAAATAATTAGAATTGGCTTCCTGTAGATCTTTGGTGTTTTTTGTATTTCTATAAGAATACACTCCAGAAACTTCCAATTTTGTACTTAAAGGTAATCGTAACGATGTGGTGGTTGCCAGTGCTCTGTTATTTCCATTATCATAAGAATAACTCAAATTTTCTTCTAGCATTGGAGTAAAAGACTTATCTAATTTCACTAAAAATTGTTGTGCATCTAATTGATTTTTGTAGATCTCTAATGTTGTATTAGCATATTGTTTGGCTTCTATAGCCGCACCATTCGCAAAGTGAGCGTTTGCCAACCCTAAATTTCCATCAAAAGAAGTAGCGTCTAATGCTAATAACTGCTGGTAATTATTGATACTAGATTTAAAGTTTCCGGTATACATCCCCAAGGTGGCTTTAAGAGCTAAGATCTTTTTTGGCTCATTATAATTAGTTTTCATTCTATCCAGAAAATCTTCAGCTCGCTTATATTTTGAATTCCAGATAAGTGCCTGCACATAGCGCTCTTCAGCTTCAAATTTTCGCAAAGTATCGTTAGTGGTTTTAGAGAGTTCTAAAGCTTTTTCTGCATAATTCAAGGCTTGCTTTTCATCTTCATCTATATGATACGCTAAAGAAATTCCGCTGAAAGCAAGAATACTATCATTCTTATTTATAGCAAGCTCCTCGTAAACGCTCTTGGCTGCAGATCCATTTTTTGTGATAAGATAAAGATTGGCCTTATTTAATAAGGTTTCTTTGTCTAAAGGGAAGTCGGTAAGGTTTTCATCTAAAAAGTTCAAAGCACTCTCATAGTTCCTTTCCTGCAAGTCTTGATTTGCATAGCCAAGTCTAATATATTTTTGAGAGATCTTAGCGCTTGGATTCCCGGGAGATTTCTTTAAAGCCAGCTCTATATAATTTAAAGCAGGTTTATACTCTTTTAAATTGCTTAACGTATTTGCATAGCCTAATAATGCACCAAAATTACCTGGATGTTCTTCTACTAAATTTGCGTAATAGGATTTTGCCTTTTTATAATCTTTATTCCAAAGTAGGCTTTCTGCATAATTAAGTTGGATCTCCAGATCGTTTGGATATGTTACCAACATTTCTTCAAATAAAGCTATAGCCTCTTGCGGTTGATCATTAAGTCCAATAGCACGCCCGTAACATAGTTTAGCGGTCTTATTCTCTGGGTACTCTTTAAGAATATCTGCAAAGAACATTTCTGCTTTTGCAAATTCTCCTTTTTCTAATTGATCAAAACCTTTTTGCATCTCTTGAGCAGAAGCTCCAAGACCTAAGAAAAGCATTAGAATAACTAAAAATCGTTGGGTAACTATCATAATGTAGGCTGGTTTGTTGGACACTAGCAAGTTAAATAAACATCTGTCATATTCACCTATAGCAAACTACCAATCATCGAAAGTTAATCTATATACATTGAAATTACCAAGATATTAGCATCAGTATTAATATAATACCTCAAATTATGGCACTATCTATAAGAGTTAACAACGGAGTTTTTGAAATGACAGGTAGACTAACATCTGATAATACAAATCAAGTAATCAAATATTTTAAGATCATTCTTAAAATGAATACTCGCATAAAGATAAGCTTAGAAAAATTGGACACTATAGATATGACGGGTATCCTAAAGTTAAAAAGATTATCCAAATATGCCAAAGAGAATGGGGTACACATAAGCTTTCTAAGTGCGCCACATGCCAAGATCAACACTACCTTATTTGGATCTGGCATAACGCTTTCCACTTTTAATGCATCAAAATATTCAGCATAATAAAATCTACCACCATGATCACCTTAAAACTTAAGTCTTTTAGCTTCAACCTTAAATCTGAACAGATCTTTATGATAAGTGCCCTTTTGGTTAATGTGGGTAATTATCTATATAATTTGGTACTAGGGCGATTGCTTGGACCACAAGCCTTTGCAGATGCAGCCATTTTGGTAACATTTTTATTGATCTTGTCTTTTTTAGCCATGACTCTACAAATTACCGTTGCAAAGTTTACCGGAAGTTTTGACGAAGCAAAAAGAGAGTCATTCTTGAAGGTTTCCAGAAAATGGGGATTTATCGTAGGTTCTATAACAGGACTTTTGATTATTCTGTTTTCTGGAGAGCTCCAAAATTGGTTTCAAACAAGCTCGTCTTTAATGTTCAGTATTTTTGGTGTGGGTGTTCCCCTTTACTTTGTAATGAGTGTGAATAGAGGTTTTTTTCAAGGAGAACAAGATTTTATAAAGCTTTCTCTTACTTATCAATTTGAAATGCTTACTCGCTTATTTCTAACCTTAAGCCTTATTTTAATACTTCCATTCAACAGCGCCGATCTAATTTCCTTCGGAATTTTGATCTCCTTTATTCCTGGCTTAATGCCCTACAAGAAAATTAATGTTGCCAATCTGCCAAAGATCTCTGTGGATGAATTATCTCACCTAAAGAAGTTTGTGGTTATAACTGCCTTTTACGAGCTTACCCAGATCTTGATAAACAATGGAGACATCTTATTGGTAAAACATTATTTTGATGCAAACACAGCCGGACTTTATGCTTCTTTGGCACTTATTGGTAGACTGGTATACTTTGTAGCCTGGATGTTTGTAATGCTTTTATTACCAGAAGTTGTAAAACGATCTAAAGCCGGATTAGATACTACCAAGTTGTTTTTTAAATACTTAACAATTATAGGATTTCTTGCTTTAGCAGTGGTAGTTACAACCATGCTTTTTCCTGAATTGATCATTCGTATGATGTTTGGAGAAGCGTATTTAGAGATTGCAGGATTGTTATGGAAATATGCCTTAGCAAGTTCTCTTTTTGCAATCGCCAATGTATTTGTATACTATTTCCTTTCGCTAGATAAATATATTCCGGTATTACTTTCTGGGATCTTTGGGATAGTTCAACTGAGCATGCTTAGTATTTGGCATAATAGCTTAGCTCAAGTGGTTGATCTACAAATTATTGCCATGATCTCTCTACTATTTATTCAAGTCTCTTATTTCTTTTATCAGAACAAAGGAATATTTCACCGAAAGTAAATCCCCATCTACCGAAAAAATCTCTTATACAGATGTAAAGATTAGATATTTACATCAAGAAACATAATAATCTTTAAAACACAGCACCATGAAACTAGCCCTTGTAACCGCATTTCCGCCAAGTAAAGTAACTTTAAACGAGTATGGATATCACCTTGCAAAGCATTTTGCTAACAATCCGGAAGTAGACGAACTGATTCTGATAACAGATCATACTTCAGAAGCAAAACAACTAGATTTTGATGCGCCACATTGTAAGATCACAGTGAAAGAAAGCTGGAAGTTTAACAGCTACAAAAATGTTATCAATATCTATAAAAGTATTAATGAGACTAAACCAGATGCTGTTTTATTCAATCTACAATTCATGAAATTTGGAGATAAGAAGATCCCGGCAGCTTTAGGATTATTTCTACCATTTATTTGCAAGTTAAAAGGAATTCCTACTGTAGCTTTACTACACAACATTCTAGAGCAGGTAGATCTTAGTAATGCAGGTTTTACAGATAATCGTATCTTAAAAAGCATCTTTAATTTTATAGGCACTAGTCTTACCAGAGTAGTTCTAAAAGCAGACGTTGTTGCGGTAACCATTGCAAAATATGTTGAAGTTCTTAGTGAGAAGTATAATGCTAAGAATGTTTCACTTTTACCTCATGGATCTTTTGAAACTCCAGCAGAACCAAACTATGAGCTTCCAAAAGGCCCAAAAAAGATAATGACTTTCGGGAAATTTGGAACCTATAAGAAAGTAGAAATTTTAATAGAAGCTGTAGAAAAATTACGACTTACTTCTAATGAAGAGTTGGAGATCGTAATAGCGGGAACAGATAGCCCAAATACTCCAGGCTACTTAAAAAGTGTTGAAGAAAGATATAGTCATGTTCCAGGCATTACGTTTACAGGTTATGTTGCAGAAGAAGATGTACCTGTAATTTTTGGAGAAAGCACCGTAGTTGCCTTTCCTTACACTTCTACCACAGGAAGTTCTGGAGTGTTACATCAGGCAGGAAGTTACGGGAAAGCGGTAGTAATGCCCAATCTGGGAGATCTAGCGCTTTTAGTAGAAGATGAAGGATATACTGGAGAATTTTTTGAACCAGGAGATGTAGATTCCTTAGCTATATCTATCGCAAAGATCATTGAAAGCGATGCGCATAGAATTGAAATTAGTAAAACCAATTATAAAGCTGCCTGTAGCCTACCAATGGAAACTATAGCACAGATGTATGTAGATGAGTTTAACAATATAATAGTATCTAAAGCTAATTTGAAATATGCTTAAAAGCAGGTTTTTCCTTACCGGAAGCATCTAAAAACCCAAAATGTTTTTGCCTTGCTTTCCTCCAGGGTAAAACTCCTACTACATTAGATGGAACCTCATTAAAATCATACAATGTCCAAGACATGAATGCAAGCTTTTCTTTAGATAGGAAAGCTTGCATTGCTTTATAATATTCTGCCTGTTCATCCAAACTATATCCTAAAGGGTTCCATATACCAGAATAAGAAGATCTTCCAAATTCTCCTAAGATCATAGGCTTATTAACAACAATTTTAAGTTTTGAATATGCTTCTTTAAATTCTTCTGGAGATCTATAATAATGAAATGAGATTAAGTCTAGTTCTTCTTGAAGAATTTCAGCTTTAGTTGGATCAGACCATCCAACAGTTACCAAATGCGCAGGATCTTCTTTTTTAATGATCTTATTTAGATTAGATAACCAGTCTATAACATTTTGAGTGCCTCTGCTATCAAAATCCAGATCTGGTTCATTCTTAAGATCATAAGCCAAAAGGGCTTTTTTATCTTTGAGCGCAGTTACAATTTGACGCGCATGCTCATGCGTAAGAGTCCAATTTAGAACATCATAATCTCCATAAAAATCAAAAAGACAAACCACAACCTTGAGGTCTAATTTTTCTGCAAGATCCATTAAAATAAGTAGTTTTTTCAATTTCTCCTCTTTAACATCTGCTTTCCCAAAATCATCATAAGGCACAAAAATTCGCAATGTATTTAACCCTGCGTTTTTGATGATGGTAAAGTCTCTAGCTAGAATATTAGAATCAAAATCTTCTCCAAAAAGATCCCAGGCGGTTGTCTGAGGGTAATAATTAATACCTTTTATATCAAAGGGATTTCCATTGTAAAGCAATTGTTTGTTTTCAACTTTCCAGTTTATTTGCGCTTTTTTCACCACCTCCACTTTTTCTGGAGCAATTCTTACCTGATGTCTAATTCGCCAAAATCCATCTTCCAGCAGCATTATGACTTTATAGGTAGCAGTATCTGTAACCGTTGCTATAGATTGTTCATCTAAAAATGAGTGCCTATATTCCACCACATTCTTATCTGTGAACATAATAAATTGACCGTCTGCACTGTAGAATTCTAATTTTGGATGGTGTTCTACAGAAGTTGATTTAAAATGTAATTTTTCTTTTTTGTTAAATTTGAGATTCTTAAAAAGGTTTACCCGAGCACTATCTGTATAGTAATCTGCAATTCCATCATCTTTATTGGTACTAAGAGCAACTTGTTTTACATACCATGCATTAAGATAATCGCGCTCAATTTCTTGTAAACGCTCTTTTTCTATAGGTCTACCTTCCACGTTAGTAGTATCCCATATTATCTTAGGAAGATACATTCTTGTGCCTTTAATCTCGGCATGCAACATGGTAGATCTCTCTGCTCCCGTATTTAAAAAACCTAACACAGAGCTAATTCCAAAGATTATTAGCCCATTCAAAGCTAAGAAGCTAAGAATTATTAAAGCCCTATATAGATTTTTATTGATCTTTTCTCGCATTAAAATGTTACCTGAATAGATTTGGATAGTCCCAAGGTTATTACCTTAAAAGTATATTTTTCTGATCTAAGATCTTTATTGTTCAGTTCAAATTCAACAATTCCGTTTTCTGAAGTCTTCATCATCCTAGCCACCACATCACCTTTACTGTTTTCAATTTTTAAAACTACTTCAGCCCCATCCGGAATGATCTGATTCATAAAACTTTTTATAGGTCCAACTTTTAGTATTTTTTCATGCTCCAGAATTACTATTGGGAAATCTTCTAATGCTGCTTTAAAATTAAGTTGAAGAATATCACTTTGAGCCATTCCGGTTACATTTGCCTGAATTTCCCAGCTATCTTCCGCGCTAGGGTGCAACACTTTTACGGTAGCTATTCCATCTATACTCCCGGCGGAAGATTCCAATATAGCGCCGGCATTATTAGTAATTATAAAATTTACCATGGTTCCATCAGACACTATATTATCAAATTCATCTTTTAAAATAGTAGTTTTAATACTGGCTATCTGATTACCATCTGCAAAATTATGTTCTCTCTGTGCTAGAATTTTAAAATCTGTTGCGGTAGATGGATATACAAAACTTACCAGTTCTTTAGTTTGAGTATCATTACTTTCTACGCCCACAAGAATTTTTGCTGAAGTATGTTTACTGAAAATATTTATCCAACTAAACATATTCTCTGTGAGTTGTGTTGTATTTTGAAGATCTCCTAAAAAGAACTCGGCTATATCCACCGTGGTATTATCTGGCGTTGGATTATCAAATTTATCTGTGGGAATAGCAACCAGCATACTAAAATCTCTATCTCCAGCTTGTATACTTCTAGGTCCAAAATAGGTCTCTATCAATATTGGTTGCTCTTCTGGCTGAATGGTAAAAGAACCATTTTGAAGAATTTTTCCATCGCGTATTAATTGCCAGGAAACCAATCCAGCCTTGTTTGAAATAAAAGACGGAATTTGAAAGTAACTTTTTTGATCATCTTCTGTAGGGGTAATAATTGTACTCCCGTAAGAATATTGTAAATTCATAAATGTCTTTACGCTAGTTGAGTCAAATTCAACTCTTATCTTTTCACCTGTTTCATATAAAGCTTTAAATTTTAGTTGATTACCTGTTGAATCCACAACCCTACCTTCTTCAGAAAAATTACTGAAGAGTACTAGAAATGCTATAATAAGAATATTTCTCATCTTGGATTGCCAATATAATTATTCAAATCTACCTTTATATAATTAAACGTTTCTGCCTCCACACGCTGCAAGTTCAAATTGAGTTGCTCTGCGTTTCGGTCTGGGATCACTTTCCCGGCTATTGAAGTATTTGGAAGTCCGTTAACAAATACATTCTTCATAGAATCATCAATGATCTTCAAACCATTAAGCTTTGGGAAATCATTATAGAAACTTTGCTTTCTTTGCACCCGTATTCCATTTTGCAGATATAGATGTTCTACCCAAATAAGATCCTTTTGCTCATTATAATAAGAGAATAATACCTGCGGAATGGTAACTTCCTGTACCCCAAAATTAAATAAAGAACCCTGAAGTCTTTTCCCTTCCACTTCCATAGAATTCACGGAAACACTTTTATAAAGATCTGTAATAGCCACATTCCCTGCACACTGTAAATTGAATTTTACGGGCTTATCTTTTAACAAAATGGGAGTAAATTGTGCAGGATCAAAAGTTTCTGGAATAGCAGAATTCTTCTCCAGCCAAGCTATGCCTTCAAAATCTACTCTAAAACTAGTGATCTCTTTCGGCATTAATTTATGATTCATGGTTTGTCTGGCATTATATGATGCCAGTTCATTATTAGCTTCATCATATAAAGTACCTTTAATAACAACATCTGCCGGCATAAAATCTATATTCTGAATTTCTCCTATAATGGCATATCTACCATTATACTCAATCAATTTAGCAGAAAGCACTTCTAGTACAGGCTGCTTTAATATATCTTCATGGTAGGTTTGCTGGGTAGAGATCTTTCTTCTTCCATGATTATAGAACTTTGTGTTATTCTCAGAAAAGAACTGATCTGGTGGTAGATCATTATCTATTGTTGCCGGTTCTATAAACCACTTATTCTTAATTTTTTTAAGATAATGAACATCCTCCTTTTTAATCATTTCTAAAGCTGTGATCCAATTTGTAGCTGTTTTGGCGATCGCAACAGAATCGTTTACACTTTCAATTTCTACATGTATACTATCCAATTTAGCATAAGAGCTCAAAATACCATCGGTTACAGATACTTCCAGCATATATTGTGAAAGGTTTTTATCTGAATTTGGATCTAAATAGCTATGTGCTCTCTCAAATTCTTTAAAATCTAGGGCATCATAATAAGCTTCCACTACATTCTCTGGGCTAATTTGAGTGCTATTTTCAAAATAACCCCATGCAGAAAGTGCCAAAATAAGCAGTGTTAGCCCGTAAGCCCATAAATGATTGATCTTTACAATTAGTGGATTAAACCTTTTATATTCAATTCCATATCTTAGAAAATCTGGTTTTGCAGGTATCTTCGTTTTTAAAGTATTCCACCAAATAAGTTGGAAATTTATGATAAAAGCAATTATAACGGTTAGAATTGGAATGATGCCCCACATCAGTTTTAAAAAGAGCGGTACATCTTCTATGCTAATAACCTTGGATAGGGGTGGTACATTAAGCTTCTCCCATACCATGATCCCATTCTCCAGCTGTTGTAATCTTTGCCACCCACTAAAATACAGAATTGGATCATAGAACTTATCATTAGAGAAAATGTACTTTAAATTGTATTTCTCTGGTACCGCTAAGAATTGCTGTAATGAACCTATACCTTCTACTCCTCTAAACTTTGAATTCTCTAAGCGTTCTACAGCTCTTGTGGTAAGTTCTGGTAATCTACGTGCAGAATGATAATTTCCATCTACCGTTAGGGCTTTTGTTTGAGCAGAGAGCCATGCCATTTGATCTCCAAAACCAAGGGTTAAAAATCTCCAATGATCGTGCTGATCTTGATTTAGAAAGTTAATAATAGGAAGCGATTTTATTTGCTGCGGCTGCATTGGCCTAAAATAGCTCATGCTTAGGGTGAAAACACTTATAAATAAGAACACAGCTACAAGAAATCCACCTATTAATCTATGGTACACCGCTCCAAACCTATCCTGAATTCTTTGTTTTAGATCACCTTCAGAAAACCTATAAGCAAATTCTCCAAACATGGGTAGCGCCATTATAGAGCCCCAAAGGGTAAACCTATCTAGGGTTAAAATATTAAAGGCAGTATCGCCTAGTAGTAGCTTGGGAATTGGAGTGGTTCCACCGGTTCCCAATATAAATAACATCAGAAATGATAATCCAAAAAATATATATCTCTTAGAAAAATAGCGATAAATAATATATGGAAATAGAAAAAATAAGATTCCCCATGGAATAATAAAGAACACTAAACCAGAAGAAGTAACCTCTATAAAACTATCTCTACTCCCATGCGGAATTGGTACTTGTGTAATTGGATTATTCTTTGAATTTATCCAGTACGGCAGAATACAAAAAACTATAAGGAATAGAGAGCTAAAGCCAAAGATTACTATTCTTTTAAAAAGTTTGAAAAACGAATTTAGAAATACCCTAAAAGTTACATCCTTAAATGAGCCTGCAATTTCTCTTGAATGATCCATGATCACCATTCCTATTAAAGGAAAGATAAAAAATATCATTCCAAAAATTGGAGTTACATGATGCGATGTTACTGTTACCGCTATTAAAGAAACGGCTCTTAGAAAATACTTCCACTTCCCTGTTTTAATATACAGATAGATCTCGGGCAAAGAATGCATAAGCACAGAGAGGCCTATGATACTTGGGAGCTGTCCAAAAATATGCAAAGTTTCTACAAAAGAGGATGAAAACACTGCTAGTAAAGCAGCATAACCAGCTACTTTTCTATTAGCGGTAATAAGCAAAGAGTATCTATAAACCCCGGTAATAAATAAGATCACCGCTATTATAGCTGTGGTAAATAGCCCAAATTTAAGTCCGCCAATATAGGAGAACAGCGCAATGGCCTGATGTACCAGCGGTGGATATCCCATTACTGTAAACCCCGTATACCATTTATAGTTCCAAGGTTCAAACCAATTGTTAGAATAATGCTCTGCAAAAAATAGGTGTATAAGTGCATCATACGTATTTTCTAAGGTGAAGAAAATACTGGAAGAATGAAACACTATTCCTATGATTAAGGCAGCAATTAAGTATTTATTGGTGGCTTCTTTTAGACCTTGCATGTATTGTAATTAGTTGACATAAAGATAAGTGAAGCTTAAAAGGCATCAAATTCAGTCATCGTATCGAACGTTCCATTCATCGAATCAAACCTACGCATTTATCTAATATAGAATTTATGATCGGTATATCCATATACTTTTACATCAGAATTTAATCTTAATCGCCATGAAAATATTAGCCGTAGATGACCAGCAATTAGTTTTAATGCCCCTAGAAAAGAGATTGAAAGATCTTGGATATGAGGTAAAAACCTCAACTCATTCTGAAAGTGCTTTAGAACTTTATAAAAGTTTTCAGCCGGATCTTTTAATCTTAGATATTAATATGCCTGGAACTTCTGGAATTGAAATTATAAGATATATTAGAAATTGGCTTAAAGACGAAACTCCTATTATGGTTCTTTCTGGTAATACCGATGAAAAGATCCTTTTAGAAGCTTTTGAGCTTGGCATTCATGATTTTATGAAAAAACCTCTTAGCTTGGATGAGATCTCTGCTAGAGTTAAAAGATTGGTAGGTCCTGCTTTAGAAAACGAAAAAATTATTACTACCAACTCTATTCTTCAAAATAGATGTGTAGGTGTGGTTATACCTTGTTATAATGAAGAAAAGAGATTAAAATCTAAAGAATTTATAGATTTCATAGAAGGAAATTCTGGATATCACTTTTGTTTTGTGAATGATGGAAGTTCAGACAAAACCATAGAAGTATTAGAGCAATTACGTGCCGGAAGAGAACACTACATAAGTATCTATGATTGTGAGAAAAATGGAGGAAAAGCAGAGGCTGTAAGACAAGGGCTTTTGCATATGGCACAATATGATGATCTAGATTATCTAGGCTTTTTAGATGCAGATCTTTCTACAGACCTTACAGATTTTGATGATCTGGTAAAGACAATTTCTACCACAGATTTTCAAATTGTAAATGGTTCTAGAATAAGTAGAATGGGAGCAAATATCACTAAAGAAAGTGCAAGAAAGCTAATTAGTATGACCATTAATCTTATTATTTGCAACATTCTAGGAATGTCTTTTAGAGATACTCAATGTGGAGCAAAGATCATGAGAAAAGAATTGATCCCGATTGCTTTTAATAAACCTTTCCTTACAAAGTGGCTATTTGATGTTGAAATATTTATGAGAATGAAGCATCATTTTGGTAAAGAAAAAGCCAGAGATATTATATGTGAGCAACCATTAAAAAGATGGATACACGCAGATGGATCTAAACTTTCTATGAAGGATTCTGCTAAAATTGGATTTCAATTGATACATATCTACTGGAACTATACAGGAAAAAACACATTCCAAAAAGCATCCTAAATTTACTATATAAAAGAAAACTATTAATACCCGATTAAATTCTGAAAAGACTTCTCTAAACATGGTTAGAGGAGTCTTTTATATTTATTCAAACTGTTTCTTCAAATACCTTTCTGCAATTAATTCTTCTGGCAAAATACTATTATCTGCCAGTAACATTTGCTTCTTACCTGTTACCGGGTTTTCAAATAGAGAATACCCAGGTCTACAGGTTTTAAACCTGTACAGCGCGATCTTTAGACCTTCAATAAAACCGTGATCTTTAGTAACAGTATAAATTTTACGAGAACAGGTAGTCTTATACAAACATTTAGGCCTCTTAGATTCGGGTACCAGTTTCCAGAAAATTTCTATACTAATAAGAAGAAGATATCTCATTTTCAGAAGATTAAAAATTATAAATTAAATGCCGTTTCCACTCGCTACCAGCTATAAGAGAATATGTGGTATTAGCAGAAATCCGACACTCAATTATAAAATTTGATGGGGTACTATATCTTTCCGAAAATACTATCATAACTTTTAATTTCCTTACGGCAATCCATACAAGAAGTATGGTTTAAGTTAAAATTCAGAAAGTAGGGTAACTGAAGCCTTATTATTAATTCTGATGAGGATCTTTCAAAATTCACGCCGAAAAATGGTTGATTTAAAAATTCTTCGATCATTTCTCGCTTTTTTAACATTATAGACATTTATAGGCAACATCTCTTTTATATGATTTTTTCAATCTCCTTAACTACAATTTTCAGATTATTAAGCTGTTAAGAAATATTCAGATGCGTTATCACCATCTGTTGCACTATAATTTAAGAAAGCTTTGACTATTGTTTAACAATCCTTTATAATCGACACTAGAAGGTTAATTCTAATTTTAAGAAAGCAAAAACCACAGAAATGAAGGAAGAAAAAAATAATGCAAAGAAGGAGGAGATGCAGCAAAATGTTTCAGATCCAAAGGGCACAACTATGACTACCAATCAAGGACTTAAGGTTAATGATACCAATAATTCCTTGAAAGCCGGTGAGCGTGGTGCAACACTATTAGAAGACTTTATTTTAAGAGAAAAGATCACTCATTTTGATCATGAAAGAATTCCAGAACGCATTGTGCATGCAAGAGGAAGCGGAGCTCATGGTTATTTTGAACTATATAAAAGTCAGGAGAAATATACCAAAGCCGGAATTTTTACAGATACTAATAGGAGAACCCCTGTGTTTACCAGATTTTCTACCGTGGCAGGATCTAAGGGATCTGCAGATATGGCCAGAGATGTTAGAGGTTTTGCTGTAAAATTTTATACTGAAGAAGGAATTTTTGATCTGGTAGGAAACAATATGCCTATCTTTTTTATTCAGGATGCTATGAAGTTTCCAGATCTAATTCATGCTGTTAAACCAGAGCCACATAGAGAAATTCCTCAGGCAGCTTCTGCTCACGATACTTTTTATGATTTTGTTTCTCGTACGCCAGAGACGCTTCATAACCATATTTGGGCAATGAGCGACCGTGCCATTCCTAGAAGTTTACGAATGATGGAAGGTTTCGGAATCCATACTTTTAGATTGATAAATAAAGAAGGGAAATCTCACTTCGTAAAATTTCATTGGAAACCATTATTAGGGGTCAAATCTGTAACCTGGGATGAGGCGGTTAAGCTTCATGGAGCAGATAGCGATTTTCATCGTCGCGATCTATGGGATGCTATAGATTCTGGTCAGTTTCCAGAATGGGAACTCGGTCTTCAAATAGTTCCTGAAGAAGATGAGCATAAGTTTGATTTTGATCTTTTAGATCCTACAAAGCTTATTCCTGAAGAGATGGTACCAGTACAGCGAATTGGTAAAATGACTCTTAACAGAAATCCAGATAATTTCTTTGCCGAAACAGAACAGATCGCTTTTCACCCAGGACATATAGTTCCAGGAATAGATTTTAGTAATGATCCATTACTACAAGGAAGATTATTCTCTTACACAGATACTCAGCTTTCTAGATTAGGAAGTCCGAACTTTCATGAAATCCCTATTAACAGACCTATTAATCCGGTACATAATAACCAGAGAGACGGGCACATGAGAATGACGGTTAATAAAGGGAATACCGCTTACTTCCCAAATTCTATGAGCGGTGGTTGTCCTCATTTAGCAAAAATGGCTGAAGGTGGATTCACAAGTTATGAAGAGCGAATAGATGCTAATAAAGTAAGAGCAAGAAGCGAGAGCTTTAGCGATCATTATTCACAACCGGGAATTTTCTATAGAAGTTTAAAAGATTGGGAACAAAATCACATTGTAGACGCTTACTCTTTTGAACTTGGAAAATGTACCCAAGACTATATTAAGGAGCGTATGTTATACCTCATTGATAAGATAGATAAAGATCTTGCTAAACAGGTTGCAGATAATTTAGGATTAAAGGTTCCTTCTAGTGTTGAAAAACCAATAAACCAAGCTATTGGAGCAGATGATGATGGCACTAAAAATGAGCCTCAAAAAAGAAAGGATTATCTAGATAAATCTGAAGCTCTAAGCCAAACGCATATTAAAACAGATACTATTGCTACTAGAAAGATCGCTTTTTTAGTAAGTGATGGATTTAATGCAGATCATGTTACCAGTATGAAACAGGCCTTAGAAAAAGAAAATGCTGTTGTAAATATAGTGGCTACTCATGGTGGAACGGTAAAAGGATCAGATAGCAAAACACACAAGGTAGATGCTGCACTTATGACTACAGAAAGTGTTGCTTTTGATGCTATATATATTCCCGGTGGTTCAAAAAGCATTAAGGCTTTAAAAGAAAATGCCAAGGCAAAGAAATTCATCAATGAGACTTTAAAACATTGTAAAGCTATAGCGATGGATGGAGAAGGAGAAGACCTATTTGATGATACTTTTGGTAAAGACTTTAAAGAAGATGCTGCTGTATTTATCAATAAAAAACCTTCAGCTTTCATTAAAGCTATTGCAGATCATAGAAACTGGGATAGAGAAGATAAAGCTAAAATGATCCCAGCTTAATACTTACATTTAATACTAAATCAATAGAGATCCCGATAATAATGTCGGGATCTTTTATTAACACATACTGAAATGCTATCTATTAAAATAAAGATGAGACAAAAGAATCCATATAGAAGAATTTTAATTAGTAGAATCTCTAAGCTTTTTTTTAATTGATTCCGGTATTCTCCATGAGAAATTATTTAACAATTGTCTGTAAACTTCTTGCCATAATGAGTCTTCTTTATCTAGTAGCGCAACACGATTTTTTTTGAGAAGAATCATTACCTCATAAACACTGTGATAGCCCGGTAAAACTTGCTCACATTCTTCCAAGTTTCTAAGTGCTCCTTCTACATTTTTATCTAATAAAGAATATAAAGCTTTTCGTTCTAATGTTGCAGCCTTCATTTCTTTAGAGCCAGTACCAATAGTATTGTTCTGGAATTGAAGTTTGATACTATTATCATCTAAATCTTCAACTTTATCATCATCTAAAGACATGCTCATTCCTGCAGATACAATGGGCGCATTATTGTTAGCACTCACTGTTGCTATCTTTTGATTACGCGCACCTATATCTACTTTAATGGCCATTACCTGCGGATATAATTTTGTATCGGCATCATAAATTTTAGATTTTATGGTTGCCAAAGCCTGCATTGCATTTTGGATGGTGGTTTGGTTTATTTCTGATGGCAATGGCAATAATGTAGTAACATCTTTAGATTTTATTCCAATTACCTCAATCATTAAAGTTCCGCTCAATTTCCCGGCTTTAGCAGCGAGTCCAATCGAATACAGGTCACTTATGTTAATTCCTGCCTCTGCGGTGGTAATTAATGAAATAAGTCGTAATCCAACCCCTACCCGCTTATAACCAATAAAATTGTTTCTTTCATCTCGCTGGCCTAGCGTTGCATATTTCATATAATCCATAGTCACCTTATAGCTGGTGTTCTTTTTGGATATAGCAAAAGGGATATAGGCTATCTTACCTTCGGATGTCAATAGCCCTATTGAGACCAAAACCGTCTCATTGTTTAAAAAACCCAGAGTTTCTTCAGCATTTAATAGTTTAAGATCTTTACTGGCAATTAATCCATCCTGAACAATTAAGATATCATCATTAAATTCTGTAGGATCTACAGGTTCAAAACCTCTAAAATTCTTGAAGCTCTTGGCTTCCTCTAATACAGCATCATTAGTTTCTATAGCTTTACAGCCAAACAGAAGTATTAAAATCAGGAAAAATTGACTAGAAATTTTCATTCTCTATAATTAAAATGACTTATTAAAGACCTTTAGCTAAGAATAAAAAATATAAGTTCCTGAATTTGAGCACTTAAAGCTACTCTATTTTATTTTAATAATGCTTCCTAATTACTGTTTTTTAAAAAACCAAATACGCAATCACGTCTCATTATTAGACACTTACATCAGCCAAATCTCTCTATAAAATATCAACTTCTTTTGTGCTTCTGTATATTAGCCATTTAAATAATATTTTAACATGGATAAAAACTTTTGGGTAAAACTAAAATCGCAGTTACTAGAATTTTTATTAGAAATTGGGCCAGAACTTATTTACGCTCTAGTGATCCTTATTTTCGGAATATTCCTGATAAAGATCTTGATGAGAATATTAAAAGGAACTCTTAGAAAATCTAGGGTAGAACTTTCGCTTAAAACTTTTTTGGAAAGTCTTAGTGTATTTCTACTTTATGGCTTTCTTTTCTTTGTAGTTGGTTCTATCTTAGGAATAAAAACAACTTCCTTTATTGCAGTTTTTGGAGCCGCCGGGATTGCAATTGGATTAGCCTTACAAGGAAGTTTATCGAACTTTGCAGGAGGGGTGCTTATTTTGGTCTTTAAACCATTTAAGATCGGGGACCTAATTAATGTAAACGACAATCTGGGGTTTGTAGAACAAATTGATATACTATACACTCGAATAAAGACTTTTGATGGCAGAATAATTACAATGCCTAATGGGAATGTGTCTAACAGCGACGTAGATAACCGCACTATGGAGAAATATAGAAGAATAGACCTAGATCTAAAATTCTCTTTTGATACAGATATGGATGAGATACGAAGAGTTGTTACTAATGGCATGAACACTCATCCAAAATTAGCAACTCATTTACCGGTAGATGTCTGGCTAAATGAGATTGGTGAATATCAAATGAAAATAAAAGCTAGATGCTGGGTAGAATCTATAGAATTTTGGCCGGCATACTGGGAGCAACTAGAAGCAGTTAAAAAGGAATTAGATAGAGAAGGAATTATAATACCAATTCCCAAACATAAAATCTATAAAGAGGATCCTGCATAATATATATTTGAGAGAAATAATTATACATTAAAAGCCTGTAAAAACAGGCTTTTAATGTATTCTAAAACTATAATACTAATTTTTGATCTCTACTCGAATCCCTTTAGTATGAGCAGAAAATTCTGGAGCATACATACTCTCTAAAAGCGTGATGCCATTAGAAAATTTTCCGGCATTATTAGCTCTAACTGTATATTCTAATACGTAAACACCTTTCTTTAAGGAGTCAAAGAAAAAGTGAGTGGCAGCATCTCGTGTGCTTTGAAAATATCCTGTACCATCCTGATATTTATATTCGCTTAACACATCAGTAGGTTCAAATCCGCTTGCACGCATATCTTTTAGATGCACAAAATCCATAGCTGCTTCACTTCTTACAACTAGTCTTACTGTTACCAGATCTCCAGTTTTAATAGGAGTATTAGATGTTATTTTCCTTAACTTATTATCTGGTAGATTCAGATAAAGTTCCTTCTCTAAGCTTAACGGACTTTCAGAATCATCCTTTATTTTATCCAGATCTTCAAAATATTGCCAATAGGCACCGCCATAACCGGCAGTAGTAGTATTATTTTCAATTTGAATATCTCCAAGATCTTTAGATACCTCCTTCGCGCTCCAATTTATTTTTAGATATCCGGTACCTGCTTCCTTATTAGTTTCTTCTAATTTTTCGGGATTAATCATTTTATTCCCAACTTTAATAACAGTATTATCTGAAATACTTAGCCAATCTTTCCCTTTCATTAAAAGAGCATAACAAGCTGCCGTAGTAGATTTTGATGTATTCCAATGGGTGGTTCGCTTATTTTGCAAAAGCCAAATCTTCATTTCTTCTACAGCCTCTTCATCATTTAGCACATCACTAAAAGCTTCTATAAGCATAGCTTGTGTTTCTACTGATGTTCTGCTGTAAGACCAAGAAGATTGATTTTCTTTCCAATACATTCCATAATCCTGAGAACGAACTGCAGATTCCTTTAAAGACTTAAGGATCTTTTTTGCTGCTTCTTCTTCTCCAAATGCATTTAAAACTAATGATAAAGTTCCTTTATCATGCAATGATTTTTGTAACCATTCCTCCTTTTGAAATTTGATAATTTTGTTTACTAACTCTTGATGTTTTTTAGGTAATGGATGCTTTTTAAGATGATAAATTCTTGCGTACAAGTAGGACAAAGCATAATTACTTTTATAGAAATCATCTTTTTTTCTATAATAAGTATCTAACTTTTCTATTCTTAAAAACTCCTTATCTAAGTATACAATCGCATTGTTTATAAAACTTTTATAATCTAAAGCAACTCCAAGCTTTTCAAGTTTACCAAACCCTGTTAAAATAATTCGAGTTATATAAAAATTATCTCTTCCGCCATAAAACCAAGGAAATGCTCCAGAAGGATTTTGCAATTGTACAAGTTTGGCAAGAGCAGATTCTAATTCTAGATTTATCTTTTGGGTATCAAATAATTCTGCAACTCTCTTCTTTCTGGCAGTTTCAGATTCTGCATCTATAACCCAAGGGGTTTCTTGCAAGAGTATAGATCTTAGGTCTTCATTCTTTTCCAGATTGCTTACTAAAGAACTATCTTTTTTCCATTCATTAAATACAGCCGCAATTTTAGGTTGAGAATTGAGGATATGATTTCCAACAGAATTTGCAAAGATCTTGGCAAAGATCTGTTCAGAACTTTCATGTTCATTATTCATTAAATAAGGTAAACTTTGTATAGCATACCACGCAGGATTGGAAGAGTATTCGATAGTGAATTTATGATTTCTTAATGTTGATGAGTGCTGCTCTTTTAGATTTTTAAAAACGTACTCTTCCGTTTTTCCTGCCCGAACAAAAAATGGAATACTTTCTTTTACCAGCATTCTATTTTTTAGAACTGGCAGCAGATTTTCTTCTCCATCCGTAAAATTTCCGGCTTTTGCCAAAATTCTATAGGTTACAGCACCAACTGTATCTGGCACCACCAATTTCCATGAAATCACTTCGCTTTTTGAAGAATTCATTTTAAAAGCTCTGAGACTCTCAGAATTATTCATCGCATTATCTATAGGCTGCATAGTAACCGCATCAAATAATTTTAAAATAGCATTTCCTGTTAAGGTTCCTTTAGAAAGGTTACTGATTTTCGCCTTAAAAATGATGGTATCTCCTTCTCTTAAAAAGCGAGGCGCATTAGGTACAACGCTCAATTCTTTCTGAGTAATTATTGTTTTTTGTAAGCTTCCAACATTCCAGTTTTTTGTATGCGCTAATAATCTCAATTTCCAGCGAGTAAGAGCTTCAGGACTTGTAAAACTAAATTCGAGCATACCCTTTTCACTCAATTTTAACTGAGGCAGGAAAAAGGCTGTTTCATCCAGATCTTTTCTTGCTTCTACTTTTTGAAGGTCTGCTACTCCAGCTTTGGTAGTAATTATAACTACCCCACTAGATGCACTTGTACCATATTGGCTAATTGCCTCCATTCCAGTTAAAACCTCCACATTAATTATATCTTTAGAATCAAGATCGTACGTGGTAACTAGCTTACCATCTACTACAAATAGCGGAGTTTTAGCATTATTTAAAGTAGAACTCCCCCGTATAGATATAACTTCATTTAATACCTCTACTCCCGCAACTTTGCCTTGTAGCATCATCTCTGCATTCAATTCTGAACCTCCTGCTGATGTCTCTGCTTGTGGAGCTGGAACTACCTCGTTCAATTGAGTATTATCATTCTGTAGAACCAAAACAAATTCAGATTCGTTCATGACAATATATTCCTCCGATTTCATTCCTATAAATGAAAATACAAGAACGTCTCCAACCTTCGCGTCTAATGCGAACTCTCCTTGAAGATTACTCTGAGTTCCAGTGGTACTATTTTTAATTAAAACATTAACTCCGGGTAATACCAGTCCTTTTTCATCAATTATTTTCCCTCTCACGTTACCCTTTAGAACTAAGGGACTTTCAGCTTTTTTAGCTTGTAAATAGTTCTTGTAAAACCAATTATTTTTATTTCCAAAGCTAAATCCGAATGTTCTTAGCTGATTAAAATAAAGCTCCGTTGGTCTATACCCCCAAGAAGGATTATGGTTTGCGTAAAGGTTCATGGTATTAACCATATACGAAGACCTGAAATATGGATAATTGCCATAATCAGACTCTAGATCTGTGGTGGTATTCCACCTACTAGATTTAAAAAGATCTAAAGAAGCATCATACATAGATGCCAGCACCTCTGCATCTGGAATCTTATTATCACTATCTTTTATAGTAAAGCTCCATTTTTCTTCTATCCCGGGTTGAATTTTATTTCTAAAGGTATTAGCCTCTATTAAAAGAGCCTTTTCGTCAGCTTTTAAATTTATTATTTCTTGAAATTCAATTACTCTATTGTCACGAATTCCACTTACCACCAATTTAAACGCTGCTTCTTCTAAGTTCTTAACAGGTATCTTTATGGTTTTTGTGCCATCAACCATAATTAAATCTTTTCTTATAACAGCATTTTTATTGCTGTAAGCATCTACCTTTAAATGAAGATCTTTATAAGGTGTCTTAATTTTGATTTCCGCATAACCATCAGTTTTTATATTTTCTCTATTGACAACAGTCACCTCGAGAATCTGGCCATTATTCAAATAGTTGCTCTCTGGATTGTTAATATTAAAAATGGCTTTAGAAACCCCTTCGCTATTTAAGCTCTTGGCATCTACTTCAATAAGATAACTACCTTCTTTCCAACCTTTAGCTATTTGAAGCTTATCTTCAAATTCTCCATCAGACTCAAAACTAGATTGATAAACCATGCTAGTTTTTGGCCATTGCTCTGGAGGCAACTTGTTTAAGTAAGGTTCATTTGGAAAATGTGTGCTAAACTCCTCTTCTGTAATTAAATTAAATTCCGGAGCTTCCCACCACCTCGCTTTATAATTTTTTTCTGGCGTTTCTAATTGGTAGATCCTTAGTTCTCCAGATACCGGCACCTTTGAATCATTAAGATTTTTAGATGAAAAAGACATTTGAAGGGTATCTCCTAAATCAAGGGATTTCTGAACATCTAAACTCAAAATTAGACTCTTATTACCAATTTTAACCGTTTTTGTAGCGGTTCTGGTTTCTCCAGTTATATCTGTAACATTTGCCTTGACTGAATATCTATATATCTGAAAGGGGTTGGTAACTCCTTCCTTTTTTGCTTCAGCAATAAAATTAATTTCAAAATCTCCGGTATCCCGTGTTAGAACAGAATCTGTTTTAATAATTACAGGATTGGAGTAGGAATATCTCCACCAAGACGCAATCATTTCCTCTCTTGTAACTTCATATTTAACCATAGCATTGGTTATAGCAGCACCCATGTAAGACTTTGCACTACCAGACATTTTAACACTATCTTGAAGTTTAAAACTTTTATTAATAGTATCAAAAGCTACTTCAAACGTTGGCCTTTTATATTCTTCTACACTAAAGAATTTAGATGAATATTGAAAATTGCCTTTTTTATAAATCTCATTCCAAAATTCAGTATTAGACGCTGTATCTTCTTCTGCATAGATCTTAAATTCTCCAGTAATACCAGATTTTGGCAGATCAAAACTTCCTGTAAAAGATCCAAACTCATTGGTTTTAAATCTTAGTTCTAGGATCTCATTTCTATTTGGATCATCTACATAAATTTCTATAAATTCATTAGTAACCACAGAGGTTATATTGTCCTTGTTTTGTAGCAGCACCCCTTTAAAATATACTTTCTGCCCCGGCCTATAAATTGCTCTATCTAGAAAGAAGATGGTCTTAGCGTTTATTGGTTCTGTAGATTCTTTGTCATTGTTAATCGTAGCTCTATTCAAATAACTTATCAGAGTATCTTTTCCTTTGATGTAGTAGTTTCTGCTCCTATCATAATAAGAGCTAACATTGGCAACTGTTACTTCGCCATTAGAATCTGTGAATTTTTTAATTTCATTATCCCCATTATCAGAATTAATATTTAACTGAACATTTTTTAGTGCTTTACCTGTTTTTCTATTAGAAACATTAAAAACAGTATTTAAATTAAATACAGTACTAGAAACTGCAAGATCTGTAACTTGGTACATACCATAGTTAAGAGCGCCATCTGGTGAATAAAAAAACACCATATAATTGCCCAAAGGTTTTGCTTTAAGAATCACCTCTGTAGTATGAGTGCGGTAATCATCCGGCTCTGGAAGTATAACCTGTAAACTATCGCTGAATTTTGAAGCAGCCTTTTTCACAAAATTATCTCTATCCTTATAGTTTATATCTTCAAAAAAATTAGACACTACTGGAAATGTCTTATAATATAAAGTGTCTATATTCTTGTAGGTAATTAAAGCTCGACCAGATTGTTCTGAGGGTAAAAATTGTTGAATTTCAGTTTTAAAATAAGGTTTAGTAATATGAGCCCTTAACTTAGTTGCGTTCTGAATGGTGGGAGTTGTAGCATATTCTGAGGCTATTATATCCAATAACGCAATGGCTTTTTTCAAAAAATCAGCGTTTTTGAGTTTCTCATCAGTTCCTCTTTCTTCAGCTTGTTCATAATAATAATTAGCCATTTCATAAAGGATCATAGCTTGAGCTCTTTTATTGGTATGATCTTTTGATAGTGCTTCTAATGCATCAAAAAATAGTTTATTAGCGACATCTGTGGCTAACAGTTCTTTTGAGAATTTTAAACGCTCTAACTTCCAAAAGATAAGTGACTTTACCTCATTTCTCTCAGCGTGATTTTTTTCTAGTTGCTGATATATCTTTATTCTTTCCAAAGCAGAAGAACTTACATCATTAATTACTAGTTCATAAAATTTTGGAGTAACAGAAAATAATTGATCTTCAGAAAAGCTGAATTTTTCGTCCCCGAATTCAGTTATAAAAAAAGTTGAATCTTCAAAGAAATCTAAAACATTGGTAGAAAGAACATCGTATAGGCTTGGCTTATACCTTGCGTTGAAGGAATCTCTGGATAGAATCTCAGAAATATCAGCATTGGAAGTGTTAAATAGAAGCTCTTGATTTTCCAGAGATTTATTGAATGTGATTTTAATACTATCCAAAAGAATCGGCAGAGACCAAGTAGCAAGGTTTCTTTGGGTTGTATCTAATACCTGGCTCCTATCTTTAAACTTCCAACGGTTAAGCTTATAAAATTTTGAGAGATATATTGCTTTATAATTTCTTAGAATATTTTTATAAGGAGAAGGGATCTTATTTATAGCAACATTTAAATCGTCTAAAATGTACTGCTCAGAATTTTCATGATTGATCTGGTAAAGCCTGTAATGATATACCTTCGCTTTGATATAATCTATTAGGTCTCCTTTTTGAAATGTATTTTCAATTAAAGTTTTGGTACGCTCATTTGCTGTAGAGACTTTTCCTTCTATTTCAAGATCATCAATTTCCTGCCATTCTTTTTGGTAATTACTAACTTGAGAAAATGCAGTGTAGGTAAATAGAAATATTATTCCTAGAAGAAAATTTTTCATGGGTATAAATTAAAAGTAAAATTCGAACGTATAGAGTTGGTAATATAATGAAAAGCTAAACTTTATAGATTGAACTTTACATCGATTTAATGGAATCATATATAAAGTCTTTCAAATGCTAACAAACAGATAAATTTTTTCACAATTCATATAAAAGATAGAACTTACGGCTCATTAATTTTAATTAAATAAATATGGCCTCCGGATTTTTTGCATTGTTAGATGATATTGCTGCTTTAATGGATGATGTTTCTGTTATGACAAAGGTGGCAGGTAAAAAAACCGCAGGGATATTAGGGGATGATCTAGCTGTGAATGCAGAGAAAGCATCTGGCTTTATGTCTTCCAGAGAAATTCCTGTGCTTTGGGCAATTACCAAAGGATCTTTATTAAATAAAATAATAATTCTACCCATTGCATTTCTACTAAGTGCCTTTGTGCCTGTAGCCATAACAATTATTTTAATTATAGGTGGATTGTATCTTGCTTATGAGGGGGCAGAGAAGATCTATGAATATATATTTCCACATGCTCATGCAAAAGAAAAACCGGTTTTAGAAGAACTTTCTGAGGAAGAGGTTTTAGCTAGAGAGAAAGACAAAATTAAATCTGCCGTTCTAACAGATTTTATCCTTTCTGTAGAAATTATAATTATTGCTCTAGGTACGGTTAGTACAGAACCTATAGTTTCACAAATAATAGTAGTAACCATTATTGCCTTAATTGCTACGGTGGGAGTTTATGGAATAGTAGCTCTTATAGTACGCATGGATGAATTTGGAGCCAAACTTATCAATATGAATGATAGAGATGATAGCTTTTCAGACAAACTTGGTAGGTTTCTAGTAGCTGCTTTACCAAAGGTGATCAAAAGTTTATCTGTAATTGGTACCATAGCTTTATTACTCGTTTCAGGCGGAATATTCTCGCATAACGTTGATTTCCTACATGGCCTATTTGAGAACATTCCGGCAATAGTTGTAGAATTCTTTCTTGGACTTATAGCTGGAATTCTGATGCTAGGTTTGGTGAACATTGGTAAAAAATCTTGGAAAGCTTTGAAAACTAATTAAGTAGAGAAAGATCTGTTAATCCCAATGCAAGATTTAATCAGAAAGATATATAAGTATAGGGTTCTATAATTGCTGAAATTTGAACTTCTGCTCCCTTTGCCAATATTCTAAGAAGTCGTACTTTCGAACTTTATCTTTATAAAATATGTCTGATTTCTGGTTATATTTTAAGTTAGGCCTTGAACATGTGTTAGATTGGCAAGCTTATGATCATATTCTTTTCTTAATTTCACTTGTTATATCCTATTCATTTTCTAGTTGGAAAAAAGTGCTCTACTTAGCCTCTACTTTTACGTTAGGACACACTATTTCTTTAATGCTTTCTGCCTACGGAATTGTAAATGTAGACACCAAATATGTTGAAGCGCTCATTGCAATTTCTATATTAATTACGGCACTATTTAATCTTTTTACTGCTAAAAAGAAAGAGAATAAAAATGCTCTTTTACTTTATATCACCACCGTTTTTTTTGGAATAATTCATGGATTAGGGTTTTCTACCTATTTTAAGATGATAGCTTCAGGAATGGAGAACAAGTTTTTATTGCTTCTAGAATTTACTTTAGGAATAGAAGCTGCTCAAATTATAGTAGTACTTTCTGTATTGGTCTTCACGTTTATCTTTTTGAAAGTTTTAAAAGTGAATCGCAGAGATTGGATCTTAGTTATTTCTGCTATTGTAATTGGTATACTGCTACCCATCTTACAAGAAACCTTAATGCAGCTGTGGTAAGTTAAATACAAGATATTGCTTTCAACTATGAGAAATGAGAAACAACAAAGATATGATAAAGCGTATCTTAGAATAGCAAGAGAATGGGGTGCATTATCTCATTGCAAAAGGAAGCAGGTTGGCGCACTTATTGTAAAAGATAGGATGATCATTTCTGATGGCTATAATGGTACTCCAACAGGTTTTGAAAATTATTGCGAAGATGATGAGGGGTATACCAAATGGTACGTACTTCATGCCGAAGCAAATGCTATTTTAAAGGTTGCTTCTTCTACACAGTCCTGTGAGGGCGCTACTTTGTATATTACCCTATCACCATGCAAAGAATGTAGTAAACTTATTCACCAGGCAGGAATAAAGAGGTTGGTCTATAAAGAAGGCTATAAAGACAATTCCGGGATAGAATTCTTAGAAAAAGCAGGCATAGAAATTATTCAAATAACAGAACTTGAAGATTGAAGAATAAAAATAAAATATACCTGCCTTTTTTATTAGGTTTAGCGTGTGCCGCAGGATTGATCTTGGGGTCACAGCTCAATTTTACTCAAGAGCAGGTGTTATTTAGTTCTAATAGCAAAAAAGAAAAGCTGAACAGGCTTATAGATTATATTGAATATGAATATGTAGATGAGGTTAATACGGATAGCATTGTAGACGTTACTGTAAATAAAATTCTCGAAAATCTAGATCCACATTCTGTTTACATTCCCAAAAAGGAATATGCCAGCGTTACGGAGAATATGAATGGCGATTTTGTAGGAATTGGAGTGAGCTTTTATCAAGTGGAAGATACCATTGTAGTTATTCAGCCTATGAAAGGAGGACCTAGCGAAAAAATAGGGATTAAAGGCGGAGATAGGATTTTATATGCAAATGATCAAAAATTATTTAATAGAGATCTAGGTACAGATTCCATAATAGCACAACTAAAGGGGGAAGAGAACTCTAAGGTTAAATTGAAGGTTTACAGAAAAGGCGTTGATAAATTGCTGAATTTTGAATTGGAACGATCTAGAGTTCCCATTAAAAGTATTGATGCTGCCTATATGCTAACCGATAAATTGGGATATATAAAGGTTAATCGATTTTCAGAAACTACCTATCAGGAATTTAAAGAGAGCCTTTCACACTTAAGAACTTTAGGCGCAAAAGAAATAGCCATAGATCTTAGAGATAATCCTGGAGGTTATCTATCTGAGGCGGTAAATATTGTAGATGAATTTTTAAAAGACGGAAACCTAATCTTATTTACCAAGAACAAATCTGGCGCTATAGAAAAAACCTTTGCTAAAAATAAGGGGAATTATGAAGATAAACCTCTATACGTTCTTATCAATGAAAATTCTGCTTCTGCCAGTGAGATCGTCGCCGGTGCATTTCAAGATAATGATCGAGGAACTATTATAGGTAGACGCTCTTATGGAAAAGGTCTTGTTCAACGAGAAATGGCTTTGGGCGATGGAAGCGCTGTTAGACTTACGATAGCTCGTTACTACACCCCTACCGGTAGATCTATTCAGAAACCTTATAATTTAGGCAATGAAGCTTACTTTAATGATTACATCCGTAGATACAAAAACGGTGAACTTGCGCATGCAGATAGCATACATGTAACAGATTCTTTAAAATATACCACACCTGCAGGTAAGATAGTTTATGGTGGCGGAGGTATTATCCCGGATATTTTTATTCCTAAGGATACAAATTCTGAGAAAGAAGCCCTGTCCTTTCTTCTAAGATCTTCGGGACTCTTCAGCAAGTTCATTTTTCAGGAATTAGAAAGAGATAGAACCTTTTATAACAAGTTAACCTGGGAAGAATTTAAGGACCGAGAAATGATTACAGATAAAACAATATCTAATTTTTTCAAGTTTACGAAAGATGAAAATATACCTTTAGATATCAAGAATAATCTTTCTATTTTAAAGACCTATTTAGAAGCCGTAATGGCAGAGCAGTTATTTAGCACTAATGAATTTCAACGGATAATTAATATAGATGACCGAATTATTCAAAAAGTGATAGAATTATCGCAGTCAAATTAATATATTCGTGATAATGGACGCTTATAATGACTATACGGCTATTTTTCTATTGCTTTCACCGCTATTTTTTTACATAATAGCCGTGAGCTTCAGACTATTAGATAATAGTGCATTGTTATTTTTACAGAAAGAAATCCTCGTAGATTCCTCTAATGTCTCTTTAAAAGCTATTGAAGAGCAAATTCATTCTTCTGGAGATCATCAATTCAAAAGGCAATTAAAAAGAGCCCTTATTTATAGAAAGATCCACCGCGTGTTTATAATTTTAATGATCGCTTCACTTCCGGTAACTGTCATCACTTATTTCATGTTATTTTAGTAGATATAGAGATCTCTAAAATAAAATCCCTTTTCATCAAATAGATTCCAAAATTTTAAAAATCAATTGCTTAGAGTTCTAATCCATAAAGATTTATTCTGCAATTTTAACTCCTTCACTTATAGCAAAATCACCAAATCTTAGTTCATTAATTTCAAAAATATATGTATTTTCTTGAAACGAATAGGCATTTTAAGCGCAGCGAATAAGAACTGAAAAACGTAAAAATAACAATCTATAAGGGCGCATACTTTAAATTGCACCAACCTAAGGAGATAAGCTACCCTTAGCATTTTAAATTTGTTAATAATAATATTGAACGTCTAATAAATCTTGAGGTAAATCCGTTTAAACCAACAACAGCGCGATATCATCCAATTATCTAAGATTTGATAAAATCAAACTAAATAAAATTAAGCAGTGTAAGTGTATTCTTACAAAACTATCGTGTTAGTAGAGAAAGAATAAGCTTACGAATTTGAACTTTTTGAAGTTCCAAACCATAATAGTTGAAAAAAAAAATCTTACTATAATTTAGATTTTCTTTCAATAGCTTTAGAAGTGAGTAGAATACCTAATAGAACTAAAACGCAACTAGCGGCCAAGATTCCAATTAGAGCAATAGTACTATCGCCTTCCAACACATTATTAAAATCTAGAATTGTAAAGTTATAGGCAATGACAGCTAAAGACATTGCCATTAATATGTAGATTAAAATTTTCATCTGAATAACATTTTAGTAATAAGTTTTAAAAACCTAATTCAGGCTTGTTAGAACTTATTAATTCTCAATTAAATCTATTACATAAACAGATTTTGAATATTTGCTGCAAACAATTTTACTGCAATTGCTAACAAAATTACACCAAAAATCTTACGTATCACATTGATTCCCTGTTTTCCTAAGAAATGCTCGATCTTCCCAGAAGATTTTAAAACTAGGTAGACAAATATGATGTTAACTATAATTGCTATAATAATATTAATAGTTTCATATTCCGCCCTAAGAGATAGTATGGAAGTCATGGTTCCGGCACCTGCAATTAAAGGAAATGCTAACGGCACAACGGCAGCAGTTTCTGGAGCATCATCTTTGTAAAGCGTAATTCCGAGTATCATTTCTAAAGCTAGAAAGAATAAAATTAAGGAACCGGCAACCGCAAAAGAGTTTACGTCTATCCCAATCAAATTTAAGATCTGTTTCCCTAAAAATAGAAAAACGATCATCAGGATACCGGCAACTATAGAAGCCTTTTCACTTTGTATCTTCCCTGCTTTTTTCTTCAGATCTATAATAATAGGAATACTTCCAATAATATCTATTACAGCGAATAAAATCATGGTAGCAGTGGCTATTTCTCTAAAATCTATATTCATCAAAATCATTATTAAAAATAAGGCTGCAAAATTACACTTTATCAGACTAAAAATAAACGAATATCAAGCTAATTTTTACTGAATTTGAGCTTGATAAATTGCGGCCAAAAGTTTGAGGTAGTTCGGCTTAAATAAATATCTTTGCGCCATGTTTCAAATAGGCAAAACCATAGTTTCTGAAGAGATAATCCAAAAGGATTTTGTGTGCAACCTTTCTGTGTGTAAAGGCGCTTGCTGTGTAGATGGCGATGCCGGAGCACCTCTAGATGAAGAGGAAGCAAGAATTCTAAAAGAGATCTATCCTAAGGTAAAACCTTTTTTAAGGAAAGAAGGAATTGCAGCTATTGAGGCTCAAGGCACCTCAATTACCGGAGAAGATGGAGAACTTGAAACTCCACTTATAAATGGAGCAGATTGCGCCTATGTGATCTTCGATAAATCTACTGCTCTTTGTGGGATAGAAGAAGCCTATAACCAAGGAGAAGTATCTTGGAAAAAACCGGTTTCTTGTCACTTATACCCAGTTAGAGTTCAGGACTATTCTGAATTCTCTGCAGTTAATTATCATCATTGGCATATTTGCGATGATGCTTGTTCTCTAGGAAAAGAACTTCAGGTACCAGTTTATAAATTCGTAAAAGAAGCCTTGATCAGAAAATTTGGTGAAGACTGGTATATGGAACTGGAAAAGACAGCAGCCTCCATCTCTAAATAATAAACCATACATTTTTTTAGCAGATATAAAGATTTAATTCCCCAAGAAATATCCTGTCTAGCTTCAGTTTAGATCATCTTAGTAATTGAAGCTAAAATTGCAATTTCCATTCTCAAATCAAACTGAGTTCATATTTGCTATATTTCAGAAATAATAAAGCCTTATATTAAGAACTTCATTCTATTTCCGCTTTTAAGCTAAGAATGAGAAAGTATCATTATTGTTGCTTCTCATGCTTAAATCATCAATTATCAACAGTCTGAAATTTTAATAGAATTCTGCAGTTTTAAAGGGCTTAACCCATTTTAACACATCTTCTCTCAAGCCTAGTAAAAACTTCACAAACAACTGATTTTATGATAATTATATTTATATTTTAACATTTTTATAAGATGAGGATTTTGCCTCTATGTTCATTACTTTGTTGAAAACGTTTGCTCATAATTCTTTCAATATCTATTAGATTTTTGAATATTTGTTAGCACGAGATTTCTACGGAATTCTTTAACCCAAAAACATATCAAACCTATGGCACAACTAGAACCCATTTTACAAGAGAACAAAGACAGATTTGTAATCTTTCCGATAAAACACCATGATATTTGGGATTGGTATAAAAAAATGGAAGCTAGTTTTTGGACCGCAGAAGAAATAGATCTTCACCAAGATCTTTCAGACTGGAATAATAAGTTAACTAAAGATGAGCGTTACTTCATAAAGCATATTTTGGCATTTTTTGCTGCCTCAGATGGAATTGTGAACGAAAATCTGGCAGAGAACTTTGTAAATGAAGTGCAATATGCAGAAGCAAAATTCTTTTATGGCTTTCAGATCATGATGGAAAATATCCATTCTGAAACCTATTCGCTTCTTATTGATACCTACGTAAAAGATGAAACTGAAAAAAATCAGCTTTTTCAGGCATTAGAAGTTTTTCCGGCAATAAAGAAAAAAGCTTCCTGGGCTTTAAAATGGATAGAATCTGATTCTTTTGCAGAAAGACTTATAGCATTTGCTGCCGTAGAAGGGATCTTCTTTTCTGGAGCATTTTGCTCTATCTTCTGGTTGAAAAAACGTGGATTGATGCCTGGACTTACGTTCTCTAACGAGCTTATCTCTAGAGATGAAGGTGTACACTGTGATTTTGCAGTGCATTTACACAACAATCATCTTGTAAATAAAGTACCTAAAGAAAGAATTAGAGAGATCATCGTAGACGCTCTAAATATTGAAAGAGAATTTGTTACAGAATCCCTACCGGTAAGTTTAATAGGAATGAACTCCAAATTAATGACCGAGTATTTAGAATTTGTAGCAGATAGATTACTGGTAGAATTTGAATGTGAAAAAGAATATGGAAGTGCTAATCCCTTCGATTTTATGGATATGATAAATCTTCAGGGGAAAACTAACTTCTTTGAAAAACGCGTAGGAGAATATCAAAAAGCCGGCGTGATGAATAAAGATAAAGACACTAATAAGATAAGCTTTGATGCCGATTTTTAAATATTGGCAACCTAAACCGGGAAATTAGCTTAAATCTAATTCCCCGGTTTCTAATAAAATCAGTTCTAACTCTGAGTATTTAAAGCTTGTCCCCCCACGCTTGCTTCTAGATCAGACATTATTTAAAACCTTGGTGGCAAGAAGTATTCTTCTTGCATCCCTAAAAATTTATTACCTATGTATGTACACAAAAGAGACGGGCGTAAAGAACCCGTAATGTTCGATAAGATCACTGCAAGAATTAGAAAATTGTGTTATGGCCTTAATGAAATGGTAGACCCTCTAAAGGTTGCCATGCGCGTAATAGAAGGTTTATATGACGGAGTTACAACAAGTGAATTAGATAATCTGGCAGCAGAAGTTTCTGCCACTATGACTACCTCTCACCCGGATTATGCACGTTTAGCAGCAAGAATTTCTGTTTCCAACCTACATAAAAATACCAAGAAGACATTTTCTGAGGTAATGACAGATCTTTACGAATATGTAAACCCAAGAACAGGTAAAAAAGCACCTCTTTTGGCGAAAGATGTTTATAAGGTAATAAAAGAAAATCAAGAGCTTTTAGATTCAACCATTATTTATAACAGAGATTTTAATTATGATTACTTCGGGTTCAAAACATTAGAAAGATCCTACCTCCTCAAATTAAATGGTAAGATCGCAGAACGCCCGCAACATATGCTTATGCGTGTTTCTTTAGGTATTCATTTAAATGATATTGATGCTGCCATAGAAACGTATGAGTTAATGTCTAAGAAATATTTTACACACGCTACTCCAACATTATTTAATTCTGGTACTCCAAAACCACAAATGTCATCTTGTTTTTTACTTACAATGAAAGATGATAGCATAGATGGAATATATGACACTTTAAAACAAACCGCTAAGATCTCTCAAGCAGCAGGAGGTATCGGATTATCTATTCATAACGTTCGCGCAACAGGATCTTATATTTCCGGAACTAACGGTACTTCTAACGGAATTGTACCAATGCTTAGAGTATTTAATGATACCGCCCGTTATGTAGACCAAGGAGGTGGAAAAAGAAAAGGTTCTTTTGCTATGTATGTTGAACCATGGCATGCAGATATTTTCGATTTTCTAGACTTAAAGAAAAATCACGGAAAAGAAGAGATGCGAGCGCGCGATCTTTTTTACGCCATGTGGATCCCAGATCTATTTATGAAACGTGTAGAAGAAGATACAACTTGGACGTTAATGTGCCCAAATGAATGCCCTGGATTATTTGATATTCATGGCGATGAATTTGAAGCGCTTTACCATAAATATGAAAGCGAAGGAAAGGGCAGAAAAACAGTAAAAGCTCGTGAGCTTTGGGAGAAGATCCTGGAATCTCAAATAGAGACCGGAACTCCTTATATGCTTTATAAAGATGCTGCAAACCGTAAATCGAATCAGAAGAATTTAGGAACTATTCGTTCTTCAAACTTGTGTACCGAGATCATGGAATACACCAGCCCAGATGAAGTGGCTGTTTGTAACCTGGCTTCTATCGCTTTGCCAATGTTCATTAAAGACAATGAGTTTGACCATAAAGAACTTTTTAAGATCACTAAAAGAGTGATCAAGAACTTGAACAAAGTTATTGATAGAAACTATTACCCGGTTAAAGAAGCTGAAAACTCTAACATGCGTCACCGTCCGGTTGGCTTAGGAGTTCAAGGCCTTGCCGATACTTTTATTAAATTGAGATTGCCTTTTACTTCCGATGAAGCAAAAAAACTGAATCAGGAGATTTTTGAAACGCTATATTTTGGATCTGTAACCGCTTCTATGGAATTAGCTAAAGAAGAAGGTCCATATTCTACATATGAAGGCTCACCAATTAGCCAAGGAGAATTTCAGTACAATCTTTGGGGAATGACAGATGAAGATCTTAGCGGACGCTGGGATTGGGCGAAACTTCGAGAAAAAGTTCTTAAGAACGGAGTTAGAAACTCACTGTTAATGGCGCCAATGCCAACAGCCTCTACCTCTCAAATTCTTGGTAATAACGAAGCTTTTGAACCTTATACTTCAAACATTTATACCAGACGTGTACTTTCTGGTGAGTTTATCGTAGTAAACAAACATCTTTTGGAAGACCTTTCATCTAGAGGTTTATGGACAGAAGATGTAAAGGATGCTATCATGAGAGCCAACGGATCTGTTCAAGATATAGACATTATTCCGCAAGATCTTAAAGAACTTTACAAAACCGTATGGGAATTGAGTATGAAAGACATAATAGACATGTCTAGACACCGCGGTTATTTTATAGATCAGTCGCAATCGTTAAACCTGTTCATGGAAAATGCCAATTTTAGCAAGCTTACTTCTATGCACTTTTACGCTTGGAAGAGCGGGTTAAAAACTGGAATGTACTATTTACGTACCAAGAGTGCTGTAGATGCTATAAAATTCACCCTTAAAAAAGAAGAAAAACAAGAACCTGTAGCTGTAGCTGTAGAAAGTTTTACAGAAACAGCAGCACCGTCTGTAGCTGCACCTGTAAAAGTAGCTAAAGAAGGTAGTTCTCTTTCTCCAGAAGAATTGCGCGCTCTAATTGCACAATCTAAAGAGGCAGAAGGAGACGATTGCTTGATGTGCGGTTCTTAATAAAAATTATAACTCCAACAATTAATTAGTTAACACAAATAAAAGGGAAGTATCACATTACTTCCCTTTTTTATTACTTTTGAATTCAGATTTAGGGCGTCACCCTGCGGGTCGGGCTTTCGCCACTCGCTTCCCGAAAAACGTCGGGAGAGCTCAAACAAATGGCTCAATCCCTAACGCAAACAATACATTATGATGAATTGGGAACAACTCCTTTCTTTAAAAAGATTTGGAGATAAGAATAAGAGACTTAGAAAAGAACAGAACGAAACCAGACTTGGTTTTGAAGTAGATTATGATCGTATTATCTTTTCCTCAGCTTTTAGAAGTTTACAGGATAAAACTCAGGTAATACCATTATCAAAAACAGATTTTGTACATACCAGACTTACCCATAGTTTAGAAGTATCTGTGGTTGGAAGGTCTTTAGGTAGATTAGCCGGGCAAAAGATCTTAGAAAAACATCCACATCTTAAAACCATTCATGGCTATCAAATGAATGATTTTGGAGCTATTGTAGCAGCAGCAGCCCTGGCTCATGATATAGGAAATCCACCTTTTGGTCATTCCGGAGAAAAAGCAATAGGCGAATATTTCAGCTTAGGAAATGGTGCCAGATTTAAAGAGCAACTTTCTCCAGAAGAATATCAAGATCTGGTGAAATTTGAAGGAAATGCGAACGGCTTTCGCATATTAACGGAAACCAGACCAGGTATACAAGGCGGTATCAGACTTTCTTATGCTACTTTAGGTGCTTTTATAAAATACCCAAAAGAATCCCTTCCGCACAAACCCACAAAAAATATAGGCGATAAGAAATTTGGAATTTTTCAATCTGAAAAAGCGATTTTTGAAGAGGTGGCAGAAGAGCTTGGACTTATTAAAATTAGAAATGATAAGAACGTTGCTTTTGCAAGACATCCGCTAGCATTTTTGGTAGAAGCTGCAGATGATATTTGCTATACCATCATAGATTTTGAAGACGGCATTAACCTTGGTTTGATCAATGAAGAATTTGCATTAGAATATCTTATTAACTTGGTGAGAAATAGCATTAACACCTCAAAATACCACTCGCTAACCTCAACAGCAGACAGACTAAGTTATTTGAGAGCCTTAGCTATAAACACACTTATTACAGAAGCGGTAGAGCTTTTCTTAGTAAATGAAGAAGCCATCTTAAAAGGCGAATTTCACGAAGCTTTATTTGACAAAAGCAGCTACGAAGCTCAAATTAAAGACATCATAAAAATAAGTGTAGAGAACATCTATCAGAGTGAGGAGGTTATAGACAAAGAGATCGCTGGCTATAAAATGCTTTCTTATTTGTTGGACACCTACACCAAAGCTCTATTACCAGAACCTGCATATGTAGACTCTAATTTTAATAAATTGGTATTACAATCTATTCCCAAGCTTCAGGTATTGGAGGAAGATTCAGTTTACGAGAGCTTGATGAAGATCTGTTCTTACACCGCATCACTTACAGATGGAATTACCGTGGCATCATTTAATAAATACAGAGGATATAATATCTAAGTAAATCTAATATTCAGGTAATATCTAATATTACAAATCTAAAGATCTAAAAAGTGAGTTTAAAACTTCTTTTTAGATCTTTTTTTATTTTTAGAACCATACATCTATTCATTACTAAAACGATAAAAAGACTGGATCAATATTTATCTTTAAAGAAGTAATTTACGTTATCAAACTCGATTATTCATTAATTCCCAATTGCTAGATCTGAAGATTCTAGATCCCTTAGCCTCAAACATTCCTTAAGATTAGATTAAGATTAGTGGTGTGTTAACTGCTTTTAACAGTATTTTAAACTTCCTTAACACAATACTTTTTTATTTAGTTTACTTTTATAAAAGACGTGCTAATAATCACATAACTACGGTATTCTAAATTTAGAACTATAAAAAAAATAGATTATTTCACTGCCAAAGTCGGTATTAAAACTAAAAGCAAATAAAGTACGTGTGTTCATAATAATTCTAAGTACCTCTATCTACTGGTAAGAGTAATTACAAGAACAATTTTAAATAGATCCATAATTAGATTCGTGAACTAATAAGTTCACATTAATAATATTCTTTAATATAAAATACAATTCAGTATGAAAAACATGGGAAATCCAGATGGCGAAGCCAAATGCCCTTTTCGTGGCACTCGAGTAGGAGGAGCCATTGGAACACATCCACAGGTTGATGATTGGTGGCCTAATCGTCTTCAGGTAGAATTACTTCACCAAGAACAACCTGTTGCTAATCCATTAAGTGATGAAAGCTATAAAGAAGCCTTTAATAAATTAGATTTTCAGCAACTTAAAAAAGACATTAAGGCGCTGTTAGTAGACTCTAAAGAGTGGTGGCCTGCAGATTATGATAATTACGGTCCGCAAATGATTCGTATGGCATGGCACTCTGCCGGTACCTACCGTATTGCTGATGGGAGAGGTGGTGCTGCACAAGCAATGCAACGTTTTGCGCCTATCAACTCTTGGTGGGATAATGGTAATACAGATAAATCCAGACGACTTATTTGGCCTATAAAAAAGAAATACGGAGCTGCACTTTCTTGGGCAGATCTTATAGTACTAACTGGTAACTGTGCTTTAGAAATAATGAATTTTCCAACTTTTGGTTTTGCCGGAGGAAGAAGAGATGCATGGGAGCCGGACAGAAGTACCTATTGGGGTCCGGAGTTCTGGAATGGAAAACCATTTAAAGAATCTGAAGTAGGTGAATACTACGATGGGCACCCAGATAAGATGGTAACCCAAACTTTACGATGGAAAGGAGAACCTTCTGATGAAGATCGCGATCTTGAAAATCCGCTTGCCGCAACGCATCAAGCTTTAATATATGTAAATCCTGAAGGACCGGGTGGAAACGGAGATCCTATGGATTCTGCCAGAGCAATTCGAGAATCATTTAAGCGTATGGCAATGGATGATGAAGAAACCGTTGCTCTAATTGCAGGAGGACACGCTTTTGGGAAAAGTCATGGAATGGTATCTGCAGATAAGATAGGTCCGGCTCCAGAGGCGGCTCCAATACAAGCTATGGGAATGGGTTGGCAAAACCCGGAAGGAACCGGTTTTGGTAAATACACCATGACCAATGGTATTGAGGGATCTTGGACTCCAGACCCAACCACATGGGATAATAATTATCTGATCAATTTATTCAAATTTGAATGGAAGAAAACAGAAAGTCCTGCTGGAGCAATTCAATGGACACCAGAAGATCCTAATGCTCCTAAAACTCCAGATGCTCATCTTAATGGAGAGATGAATGATCTAATGATGATGACTTCTGATATTGCGCTGAAGGTGGACCCAGAGTATAACAAAGTCTGTGAAAAATTCTTAAACGACTTCGACTATTTTACTGATGCTTTTTCAAAAGCCTGGTACAAATTAACCCACCGTGATATGGGGCCTAAAGATAGATATCTTGGACCTGAAGTTCCGGAGCAGGATATGATGTGGCAAGATCCCATTCCAAAAAGAGATTATGATCTTATTGAGGATGTAGATATAGCCGACCTTAAAAATAAAATCTTAGCAAGTGGGCTTTCTATTTCCGCTTTGGTTTCTGCAGCCTGGTCTTCAGCATCTGTTTATAGACATTCAGATAAGCGTGGTGGAGCTAATGGCGCACGCATTGCGCTAGAGCCTCAAAATAATTGGGATTTGAACAGGCCTCAAGAGCTTAACCAAGTGCTGGGCAAATTAAAAGAAATTCAAAGTGATTTTAATAATGCTCAAGCTGGAAATAAAAAAGTTTCGCTCGCAGATCTTGTAGTTTTAGGAGGTTGTGTTGCCATAGGAAAAGCTGCAAAAGATGCCGGGATGGATGTAGGAGTTCCTTTTACACCGGGTAGATTAGATACTACTCAAGAACTTACAGATGTAGAAAGTTTTGATTGGTTAAAACCAGTTTCAGATGGTTTTAAGAATTATCACAACAGCAATATAGGATATCGTGTTCAGCCGGAAAGAATTTTCCTTGACAGAGCACAATTACTTACGTTAAACGCTCCAGAATGGACCGTTCTAGTTGGAGGACTCCGCGTGTTAGATCAAAATTTTGATCATTCTAAACATGGGGTATTTACAGAGAGACCGGGACAATTGTCTAATGATTTCTTCAAAGTTCTTACCAGTATGGATTATGAGTGGGTTCCTCAGGGAGAAGACTCCATGCTCTTTAATATTAACGATAGAGATAGTGGTGTTACCAAATATACCGCTACTCGATGCGATCTTATCTTCGGTTCTAATTCACAACTAAGAAACATTGCAGAGGTTTACGGAGCAGATGATGGACAGGAAAGATTTGTAAAAGATTTTATAGCGGCATGGGATAAGGTTATGATGCTAGATCGCTACGATATTAAAGACGAATAAAAGTACTTAGGTTATGAATAAAAAACCCCGACATCTTAATTGATATCGGGGTTTCTTTTTAATGCTTGAAGTATCAAATTAATTCGTTGCTACTTGAAATACCGCCAACACTCTTTTTAATTCTGCACGCGTATTCCATAGCTTTTGTTTAATTGCTATTTGCTTGATCCTGGAGGCGATCAAACTCTTTTCTCTGGTGTTCACAAAGAAGATAGAACTTTCACCTAGCTGCAATTTTCTTTCTTCCGCATTAAGCATGGTGGTATAATTATCTACCAGTGTATTGATCATTACCACCTGTTCTTGATAAGATTTGTACTGTTCTCTTAAAGCTTTAATCTTATTACGAAGTTCTAATTCCTGACTTACCACATCTAACTCTGCATTTTCAAGCTTAATTTCTGAAGCTTGAAGATCTCCTCTTTCTTTTCGTAAGAATATAGGAATGCTAAAATTGAAGCCTAATTTGTAATTTTCATTTACAAAACTTCTTAGCAACTCTGGTTCTGCACTTAGAAAGTTGTATTCTATGTTAAACTTAGGAAGTAGCTTGTTCGCTTTTAATCTTTTATCATATTCAAGAATATCTACCTTATACTCTAGAGATCTTATTTTAGGATGATCCTCTAAGGATTCTTCAAATAATAACGCCAAAGCAGTTAACGATTCTTCTTGAAAGTTCGCAGTTGGATACACCTCTTCCTTTAGCTCTAAAGGTGTATTATTTTCTGCCCATAAATAGGTTCCCAATTTTAATGAAGCTTTATAGAACTCAAGCTCTGCCTGAGTTAAACTTAAATTTCTATCCTGTATTTGAATATTCGCCTCCAAAGTATCTATTGCAGGTTTATCTCCTAACTCATAACTCTTCAAAATTCCAGAATATCTAATTTCTGCGTTCTCTATAAAGTTTCTATAAAGATCTAGTTCTCCAAACTTCGTATACCATTCAAAATAGGCTACAGATGCATCATAAAGCACTTCATTTACTGCTAGTTGTTGATCTACTAAAGTTTGTTCTCTATAAACCTTAGCTTTCTTTAAAGCCGCCATTCGATCATTTATAAACAAGCCTTGACCTAATGGAATGGAAATTCCTGCTGCAAAAAGACCATCATTAGGAACTTTGTTCTGAGGATTTAGATAATAGCCTTCGTTCTTCTCCCATTTAGCTTTGAGCTCTACACCATACCAAGTAGGTATTTTAAAGGTGGAATTAAAAAGATCATAATATCTGGTATCTTTAAAGTCTTTTCTCTCATAGCCTGCCTCAATTTTAGGATCAAATCCACCTCTTGCTTTTAAAAGATCTGCTGCACCTTTGTCTCTTATCAGGTTAGCTTGTTTTACCAGCGGATGATAGGCTTTAACCATTTCCAGATATTCTTCATATCCCAGATACAAACTATCTTGCTGCTGTGCCATAGTAATAAATGGCAATAAGAGTATCCCTATCAATATTACTTTCAAACCTTTCATTTAGACTCAGATTTTTCGGTTTGAGGGGTATAGTAATTAGGAGGAAATCCATTTAAATGTCTCCATATCTCATACCAAATAGGCACATCTTCCAATAAAGCAAGTGTATTCGCACCGGAACCTACTCTAAGTGCTTCCGGCCATGCATAATCTTCTTCATCTGGTGCAAGCAACACTCTATATTTACCATTTGCACTGCTAAAATTCTCAATGGCTACCACTTTCGCACCATAGGTACCATAAGATACATTTGGCCAACCACTAAATACAATTGCCGGCCACCCGTCAAATCTCACTCTAACTTTTTCTCCTGTGTGTAGCAATGGAAGATCTATAGGCTTCACATAAGTTTCTACCGCAAGATCATAATTAGATGGCATGATATTTACCAGCTTTTCACCTTCTTTAAAGGTTTCTCCAATTCCAGCCATAATGGCTTTGTTTATATATCCGTCTTGCGGTGCTTTTACATAGTAAAGATCTTTACGCATCTCATAATTAGTATATGAATTTTGCAATTTACTCACTTCAGCCTCTGCATTAAATTTACCAGATTCTGCAGAAGATCTATCACTAATAGATTTTGAGATCTTATCGCTATACTCCGCACGGGTTCTATTAATTTCAATTTTGGCATTTAATATATTATTCTGACTCGCCATTAACTTATTTTCCTGAGAAATTAATTTTGCCTGATTCTCTTGTAGCTTTAGTTTTTTCTCTTCAACATCTGTCATTGCTTTAAGTCCCTCTTCCTGCAATAACTGTGTTCTCTCGAACTGAGTTTCTGCAATACTAAGATTGGTTTTAGCAGCTTCAAAATCTATACTATCACTTTGAGATTTTAGTACGGCTTGCTTTAGCTTATTTCTTGCTTGTTCTAGCTTTAATTCTCGTTCTGTTTGCAGTGCTCCCAACTGTGTATTTAAAGCATTCAATTTTTGATCATAAGATTCCAAAGAATTAGATTTAGATCTTACCTGGTCTCCGGTTCTCTCAATTAGGTCTGGATCAAAATATTCATTTTTTACCTCTGTAATATATAAGATGGTATCTCCTTTATTTACAAAATCACCTTCGTTTACGTACCATTTTTCGATCTTACCGGGAATGACAGATTGAATGGTTTGCGGCCTTTGCTCCGGACTTAATGTAGTTACAGATCCAGTTCCAGAAATGGTTTGCGTCCACGGTAAGAATAAAACAACGATACCGAAGATGGCGAAGAACTTCAGGAATCTATTAAAATATTTGTAATGCTTTTTGAAAAAGACCTTTTTACCAGCTTGATATTGGGAAAAGTCTATTTTCTCATTCAAAGAGTTATTAGTGATATTTAGCATGATAATTAGGGATTATTTTGAATGACACCATTATTAAGCTCTATATGACGGTTGCAACGCTCTCGCCAAACTTCATCTCTACTGGTAACTATAATAGACCAATCTTTTTCTGAACTAAATAAATGGTTTAAAATTGCATTTTCATTCTCCTTATCTATTTGATGTAAAGGTTCGTTAAGTATCAATAATTTAGGCTTTCTAATTAAGCTTCTTGCAAGAATGATCTTCTTAGTAATGGTATGAGGCAATTGAAGTCCTTCCGGAAATATCGTGGTACTTAAACCATCGGGTTGCTGACGCACAAATTCTTTCAATCCCATTACATTTAGAACTGCAGAGATCTCAGATTGAGAAATTGAAGTATCCCCAAAAGTTAAATTATCCATCAGTGTGCCTTCAAATAAAGACTCTTCTGTAATAGAATGTCCTAGAAGTGAATGATAAAAGTTAATATCTATGTTTTTTAAAGATATTCCGTTCACATATATGGTTCCGCTATCTGGCTCTATTAATCCTGCAATGATCTTAAGTAATATAGATTTCCCAGAACCATTAATTCCTTCCAAAAGGATCTTATCTCCAGTTTTAATGGTGAGATTCACATCCTTGAGAACAAAAGTTCCATCATTTCTTTTAAAACTAACATTTAAAAGCTCAATTTCTAAGGCTCCATTTTCAACAAAGCTATGATCACCTCCCGTAGGCTCTAATTTCTTATCTACCACTTCTCCCAATTTTTCTAGTGACGTAAGAAGATCATAAAAATTCTCTAACCCCATGATCATTTTTTCTACGGAACTAATGATCAAAAGAATAATGATTTCTGCAGCAACAAATTGACCGATATTCATTTGTTGATTTAGTACTAATAATCCACCAATTACTAGTAGACCTGCGGTTACTAAAGTTTTGAAACCAATCATCTGAATGAACTGCAATCTTAAGATTCGGAAATGACTTTCACGCGCATCCAGATATTTACTTACTAAAGCGTCATTCTTATTGATAGCATGTTGGGTCTTACCAGATATTTTAAAACTTATAAGCGTTCTCGCTACTTCCTGAATCCAGTGAGCGATCTTATATTTCATTTTAGACTCTTTTATACTGGTTTCTAATCCGCTTTTTGCAGTAAATCTAAATACCAGATAAATAAGCAAAACCAAAAGAATTCCGTAAAAGATAAAAAATGGGTGATATAATGACAGTAATATAAGTCCGAAAACAATTTGTAAAACTGCTGCTGGAAAATCTAAAACCAGTTTAGAGATCCCTTTCTGGATAGTAATTACATCAAAAAACCTATTTGCTAATTCAGGCGGATAGAAATTCTTTAATTCAGACATCTTTATCTTAGGAAATCTATACGAAAATTCAAAAGAGGCACGAGTAAAGATCTTTTGCTGAATATTTTCTAGAATACGTATTTGCATTAACTGTAAAATACCTACGAACGCAACCCCAAGCGTAACAAGGGCTACAAGCACGATCCAAGAAGTAGTGATTCTAGCCCCCTGAATAAGGTTTACAATTGCCTGAATTCCAAGTGGCACAGAGAGATTCACCAATCCTGCAAAAATTGCATAATATAAAATCTGTAAGAAGTCCTTTTTCTCTAGCTTTAAAAGACCAATAAAGCGCTGCCAGGTAGTTAATTTATCTTCAGTCATGATTCTCTAATTTTAAAGTTTTTTCAACTAGGTCTATAAAATAATCAGTAACTGTGATCTTGGAATCGCAATCTGTAATAGATGTGATATGATCTCTTAAAAAATGCTGATGTAATGCACCATCTATAATCATACTAGATAAGCTTAAAGAAAATTTATACTCTGGAGCCACCGTATTTACCATTTCAGCTATACGGCCAACCACTCTCTTATATACAGAAAAATAACCTCCTTTATTATCTGTATCTACTTCTTTGGTAAGATAAGATTTTGAAGATTCATTAATAATAATATTGTTTAAAGCAACTTCATTTATATGCTCAAAGCGAAAATCCTGTACCACAGGATGCGTCATCACCTCCACACCTTTAATTAATTTTTGAGTAGGATTGCCCATGCCGTGAGTAGATATAGTTAGCTGAAATTCTTTCCAACCCCAATACCAGTTTGTGATATAAACCAGAAATTTGTGCTTATTCTCAAAGTATCTGTAAATAGAACTTTCATTAGAATTGATCTCCGCACCCAATTTCTTAAATGTGAATTTCTCAAACCCAATTTGATGGATTAAGAGAATTCCATTTCCCACAATCTTCTTACCAAGCTCACTAGATTCAGGATCTTTGAGATATAAGTCTGAATTAATGGAAATTTTTAAACTACTAAATAATTTATCCACCTTACTAATTTTAGTCTTGCAAATATAATAGTATTACTATTAACTATTAGTAGCTTGTCTATTAATTTTAGTTAAAACTTAAGAATTTCCATTCTTTAAAATTGTAACTTATTGATTGTTAGACATATATTCGCTACACAAATGAAGTAAATTAATAAATAAAAAGATGGAATTATGATATACAAGTAGAAAATCAAATCTGATATTCTAAAAGAGGATACCGATATTGATATTTTCAGATAAGATAAACAAGCTAAAAAGTAATTTTAGCTTGAAGACAAGCGGAGAAGTGAAAGCACAGAGAAGCCTTCTTACACAAAAGAATGAGTTTAAAATAAATAGTAAAGAATTGATAATGGGCCGGAAGAGATCTTAAACCTAAAATTCATACAAAACTCCTACCCCCAACATTTGTTTAAATTGGATCTTTGGCCCTTTTGCTTCTAAGACTCCATCTCCATCACTATCTTTTTTAGACTTCACATCGTCATCATATTTTAAATGAGAGCCAATACTAGCCTTTACAAAGTCGTTTACAGTAAGGTTGATGTTTAATTGCCAGTCTACATCTACATTTCCAAATTTATTCAGGTAGTCTGAATATAAACTTAATTGATTATCGACATTAATATTCTCAAACACCTCTTTAGTAAATCCACTTGTAAACAGAAAACCAAATTCTGTACGTACATTTTCCCCTTCTTCGATGATGTTACCTTCCTCATCTCTAATTGCCGGTCTTACCCCAAACATTCCTTCATTAGAAAGCCTTTGATCTAATACAAATGTAGATTTTTGAGTTACAGGAGAAATATACAGCGTAAGATCTTCTTTTGGATCTGTATATTCAGAACCAATCCCTAAAAACATATACCCCGGAGCCATAAATTTAGAAATAGGTTTTTCTGTATCTGGATATTGATATCCGTTGGAGAATTGAGTATTAAAATTGAATTTAGCAGAATAACGCCAGTTAGAGGTAGAATCTCGACGATAACCAAATGTAGAATTCACAATTAACTGATCGTCTGTTTTTCTAGTTTCTCGACCTTCTTGGGCGTTTATCCCATAACGTAATGCAATATTAGATTTCCAAAGGGTATACTGCTTTTTATATTTACGTTCAAAATTACCATGAAACAAAGCTGAAATAGAATTGTTACCCCCAGCATTCCAATTCACAAATGCTACTTCGTTTAAGTTCACTCCCACCGCATTTTTTTGACTCCAAAGCAACACCACATCCTGATCTATAATTGCGGTGGTATCTACAGTAGTGGTGTCTACAGAAACTGTATCTATCTTTAGTTTGGGGAATTTTCTTGCAAAAGCAGAATTTATAGAAATAAAAAAAGTTAAAAGCAATATCAAACCAAGGGTAGGGAATCTTAAAGGCATCAATTTTTTAAAAGTTTTAGTCATAGATCTAAATGGTGAGTTATGGCAGCGATTATACTCTCAACGTCAATTTTTACAATTTCTTGTAATTCATCTAAACTTCCTTGCTCCACAAACTCATCTGGCACGCCCAATCTGGTAATCTTACCCTTATAATTAAAGCGGGAAGCTAGCTCCAATACTGCAGAACCAAAGCCTCCTGCCAACACTCCATCTTCTACAGTTACAATATGTTCAAAATTATTAAAAATCTCCAAAAACAGATCTTCATCCAGAGGTTTTATGAATCTCGCATCATAATGAGCTACCCTATTCGCATCAGAAATTGCCTCTATAGCAATTCTAACATTTTCTTTTACGCTCCCTATGCTTACCACAGCCACATCAATCCCTGTTCTAATTCTAACACCTTTTCCAAATGGGATCTTTACAAAATCCCTTTTCCAGTTCACATAATTCCCTCTACCTCTTGGGTATCTTATAACCAAAGGACCCTCTAAGCCTAATTGAGCAGTATATAAAAGATTGCGCAATTCCAGTTCGTCTGATGGGGCTGCGATCACTAGATCTGGAATACATCTTAAAAAAGCGATATCAAAAACACCATGATGCGTAGCTCCGTCTTCTCCTACCAAACCAGCTCTATCCAAACAAAAGATCACCGGTAGATTTTGTAAAGCTACATCATGAATTACCTGATCATAAGCTCTTTGAAGGAATGTTGAATAGATATTGCAAAAAACAACGAACCCTTGAGTAGCCATTCCAGCAGCCAATGTTACAGCATGCTGTTCTGCAATTCCAACATCAAAAGCTCTATCTGGAAAAGCATCCATCATATATTTTAGAGAACTTCCTGTTGGCATTGCCGGAGTAATTCCTATGATCTTTTCATTCTCTCTGGCTAGTTCTACTAAGGTAAGTCCAAAAACATCCTGGTATTTAAAAGGAAGTCCGTTAGAATTGCTTGGAAGTAACTCACCTGTATCTGCAATAAATTTCCCCGGAGCATGATATTTCACCTGATCTTCTTCAGCCTGCTTTAAACCTTTTCCTTTGGTAGTGATAACATGCAGGAATTTAGGACCTTGAATATTTTTTAATTCTTCAAATACCTTAAGCAAACTTTTAAGATCATGACCATCTACCGGCCCATAATATTTAAAATTTAAAGCTTCTATTATATTATCCTGTGCTGGTTTTTTACCCACGGTGGCTTTGGTGAGATATTGTTTTAGAGCTCCTACACTAGGATCTATGCCTATAGCATTATCATTAAGCACTACTAAAAGATTAGCATTGGTTACTCCGGCATGATTCAATCCTTCAAAAGCCATTCCACTAGCTATAGAAGCATCCCCAATAACAGCTATATGTTGTTTCTTAGTTTCACCTTTTAAATTAGAAGCCAGTGCCATTCCTAAGGCTGCAGATATAGAGGTGGAAGAATGTCCTACTCCAAAAGTGTCGTAGATACTTTCCTCTCTTTTTGGAAATCCGCTAAGACCACCAAGACTTCTATTGGTATGAAAGCTATCTCTTCTCCCAGTTAGGATCTTGTGCCCGTATGCTTGATGTCCAACATCCCAAACCAATAAATCATCTGGAGTATTAAAAACATAATGCAAGGCTATGGTAAGTTCAACAACGCCTAAACTAGCACCCAAATGTCCTTCTTTGGTAGCTACAATATTTATAATGAACTTTCTAAGCTCCATGGCTAAAGCTTCAAGTTTCTCTTGTGGAAGTGCTCTAAGATCTGATGGAGCATTAATAGAATCTAAAATACTTTTTGCCATAAAGCAAAGGTACATTTTGAAATTGTATTTTTGAAGATGCAATTAATTTTTGACGATAGCTATTTCATGAAAAAAGCCTTAGAAGAGGCTGAAATTGCTTTTGAACGAGGGGAAATCCCCGTTGGTGTGGTAGTGGTAATAGATAATAAGATCATTGCCAGGGGGCATAATCTTACCGAAATGCTGAATGATATTACGGCTCATGCAGAGATGCAGGCCATTACCTCTGCTGCCAATTATCTAGGAGGAAAATATCTAAAAGGTTGCACCATGTATGCGACTTTAGAGCCATGCCAAATGTGTGCAGGAGCATTATACTGGAGCCAGATCTCTAATCTGGTTTTCGCAGCTAGCGATCATGATAGAGGTTATAGAGCAATGGGAGCCAAACTACACCCAAAAACAAAAGTTGAGAACGGTATTATGGAAGATGAGGCTTCTACTCTCTTAAAGAGATTCTTTATACAGAGAAGAAACCTCAACTAAAATAATTTTTTATTAAGACGTATGTTTAACTTCTTCTGGAATATCCCACATATTTTCTAATTCCTCCAAAGATTTCCCTTTAGTTTCAGGAATGAATTTGTAAGTGAAGATAATTATCCCCAGAATAAATGCCGAGAAGATAAAGTAAGGTAAAGATCCATTCCAATACGCATTATTGTTCACTTCGCTTTCGGCAACCATCGGGAATGCCTGAGTTACTACATAATTCGCCGCCCATTGCGCTGCAACTGCTATAGACATTGCTGCACTACGAATATTATTCGGGAACATTTCAGAAAGAATTACCCATACTACAGGCCCCATAGACATTGCGAAAGAAGCAATGAATAATAGCACTCCAATTAAGGATAAAATCCCAACAGACCCCGTCATTAAAGTTCCTCCAAGTAATAAGAACCCTGCTAACATCCCAAAAGAACCAATAAATATAAGCGGCTTTCTACCAAATTTATCTACTGTTGCCATAGCAACAAATGTGAACACCAAATTAATCGCAGCTAATAATACCTGCTGCTTTAAAACATCTTCCTTACCAAAACCTAATGCCTGTTCAAAAATATCTGCACCATAATATAGCACTGCATTTATTCCTGTAAATTGTTGAAGTACAGATAAAATAGTTCCTATTACTATTATAGAGAAAACTCCTTTAGCAAAAAGGCTAAGTTTAACTTTACTCTTGTCTTTCTGTAAAGATCTTTCTATTTCACCAAATTCAATATTCGCTGCTTCTGCACCGTGAATTCTCGTAAGTACGCTTACTGCATTCTCCTTTAAACCTTTCATTGCAAGCCAACGTGGACTTTTAGGAACGAAGAATAAAAGAACTAGGAATAACATGCTTGGTATAAGTTCAGACCAGAACATCCATCTCCAACCTGTTTGAATATTTTCTTCTACCGTAGCGTTTTGCCCTATCATATAGGTAACTAAGAATACTACAAAGAAACCAACTACAATGGCTAATTGATAATAACTCACTAAAGTACCTCTAATCTTTGCTGGTGCTATCTCTGCAATATAAGTTGGCGCATTCATTGATGCAATACCAATTCCTAATCCACCAATAATTCTAAAGACCACTAATAATGAAACAGACTGCGGCAAGAATTCTGGCAGTCCAGAACCCCAAGCAGATAATGAGAATAATATAGAGGAGATAATAAGAGAATATTTTCTTCCTATTCCCTTACTTAGAGGCCCTGCTACAATGGCTCCAACAAAACACCCTAATAAAGCACTTCCAACAACCCATCCTTTCATTCCGGCATCGAGATCGAAATACTGACTGAAAAAATATTGAGATCCGTTTATTACACCGGTATCATATCCAAAAAGTAATCCACCTAGAGCAGATACAATGGTTATTAGAATAAGGTAAGTTTTATTTTTCATGAAAGTAATTTTGAAGAAGGGATAAATCTACATTAATATGTTTAAAAACTTTTACAATTTGGTGACTTTGATATAGTCTACATAAAATTTAGCAGGAAAAATAGCATCATCCACCTCTGGACCTCCAAAATTTCCACCTACTGCCAAATTTATTAAAAAATAGAAAGGTTTACGAAAAGGATATTCATTCTCATCATAATTTTCTGGCGTAAAAGTATAAACTAAGTTTCCATCTACAGAGAAACTAATGTGATCTTCTGTCCATTCTGTTCTATAAATATGATATCCTTCCTCTATATCTCTTAGAGTGGTTTTCTTTGAATTTATAGTTTCTCCATGGCTTGCAGGAGTATGCAACGAGGTGTAAAGCGTATGAGGCTCTTTCCCTACATATTCCATAAGATCTATTTCTCCAGAAGCGGGCCATCCAACTTCAGAAATATCTGCCCCCAACATCCATAAAGCTGGCCAGATTCCCTGACCCGTGGCTACTTTAGCTCGAATTTCAATATTTCCATATTTAAATTCAACCTTATCTTTTGTATTGATCTTTCCGGAATAATACTTATCCCCATCTTTAACAGCGGTGATCACTAATTTTCCATCTTCCAATTCAACAAAATCTCTGCTATAGATCTGGCGTTCTGCATTACCCCAACCACAAAGATCCGGGCAACCATCTCCCTCTTCATAACTCCAATTATCCATATTTAACTGATCCTTATTAAAAGTATCTTTAAATATAACTTTAGAGCATGAAGTAAGCGAGCTAGCTGCAATAAGCAATATTGCAATGCTGGAAATTTTGAAATTTTTCATAGATCTAATTAATTCAAACTAAAGGTGATTTTTTTCAAGTCTTTGGAATTTCCTCCTATCATTACATCAAAATCTCCTACTTCAGATTCCCATTTCTTGTTAGCAGTGTAATATTGTAGCATCTTTTCTGTAATAGTAAAAGAAACATTTTTAGTTTCCCCCGGTTGTAGAGAGATCATTTCAAACCCTTTTAACTCCTTAACAGGTCTAGTTGTTGTTCCCACAAGATCGTGAAGATAAAGTTGTACCACTTCCTTACCTGCTACTTTCCCTATATTAGTTACAGGAATAGTTACAGTAAGAGTCTCTTCGGCATTCATAGCCTCAGAAGATATTGCTATATCTCCATATTTAAAAGTGGTATAGCTTAACCCAAAACCAAATGGATATAAAGCATCTTTAGCAACATCTGTATAATGAGAATAAGTTACATGTTCTGCATTTGAAGGTCTCCCTGTATTCTTTTGATTGTAATACAACGGCTCCTGCCCTACAGATCTTGGAAAAGATACCGGCAATTTACCTGAAGGGTTATACGTTCCGAAAAGAACATCTGCAATAGCATTCCCACTTTCTGTCCCTAAGAACCAAGCCTCAACAATAGATGGAACATTCTCTGCAGACCACGTAATTTCTAATGGGCGACCATTTAGAAGTACTAAAGCGATATTTTTGTTTACCTTAAAAACCTCTTCCAGTAATTCTTGCTGAAGACCGGCCAATTTGATACTAGCCTGACTTCTACCTTCTCCACTTTGAAAAGCATCTTCACCTAGAACCATAACCACCATTTCAGACTTCTTAGCCATTTCTATAGCTTTGCTAAAACCAGATCGATCTGTTTTATTGATCTCTAAAGGCATTAAAAAACTGCGTTCACCAACACCCAATGTAGTTCCCTGGGCGTAATTGATCTTAACGTTTTTACCCGCTGCACTTTTTATACCTTCTAATACTGATACTGCAGAATTGGCTTCTCCTTGAGCTCTCCAATTTCCAATAGGACTGTCCTTATCATCTGCTAAAGGCCCAATTACAGCAATAGATCTTACTGAAGATTTTATAGGAAGCAAAGAAGACTCATTTTTAAGAAGTACTATAGACTTTTTAGCGGCATCTCGAGCCACTGCCTCATGCTCTTTATAAGAAATATTCTTAGCCACATTAGGGTCTGAATATCTATATGGATCTTCAAATAACCCCATCATAAATTTTACACGAAGCACTCTTTTTACAGCATCGTTTATGTTGGCAATATCTACTTTACCTTCATTTACCAAAGCTACAAGACTAGTTTCATAAGCTCCGCCTTCCATATCCATATCACTTCCGGCGTTAATAGCTATTTCTGCAGCTTGTTTTTTATCTTTTGCTACCCCGTGGTTTATCATCTCTGGAATAGAACCCCAATCTGAAACCATAAATCCGTCCCAGTTCCAAGCACCTTTTAAGATGTCTCTTTGTAGGGTTTTGTTTCCGGTAGAAGGAATTCCATCAATTTCATTAAAAGAATTCATAAAAGTTGCTACTCCGGCATCTGCAGCATCCTTAAATGGCGGTAAGACAACGTTATGAAGTACGTTTTCTCCAATATTAACAGTGTTATAATCTCTACCTGCTTCTGCCAATCCGTAACCGGCAAAATGTTTTGCTGTAGCCGCAATGGTTAATTGATCAGCAAGATCATCTCCTTGATATCCCTTAACTTTTGCAATAGCAACCTGACCTGTTAGGTAGGTATCTTCTCCCGAGCTTTCCATAATTCTACCCCATCTTGCATCTCGGGATATATCAATCATAGGGGAAAAGGTCCAGTTTATTCCATTTGCTACAGATTCTATAGCAGAAATTCTTGCTGTTTTCTCCATGGCTTCAAGATCCCAACTCGCTGTTTCCCCAAGAGGCACAGGAAAAATGGTTTTATATCCATGAATTACATCATATCCAAATATCAATGGAATTTTCATTCTAGAATTTTCCATTATCATTTTTTGGGCTTCTCTGGTAGCATCTACAGATAGCACATTCAGCATAGATCCTACAAGACCTTTTTTAAGATTGCTCTCTTTTTGTTTACCATCAAGTTCTGAAGCGGGTCCGGTAAGATCCCAACTTCCGTTATATTGAACCAGCTGACCTACTTTTTCTTCTAAGGTCATCATTGCAAGAACAGAATCTACTTTGGTTTCTACATTCTTAACGGAACTTTGGATTTTAGAATTTTGAGCAAATAATGAAATTCCACCGCATAAAAGACATAGGGTAAGTAAGCTAAAGTTTCTCATTTGTATAAAATAAAATCCCGAGGGAAACCTAAATTTCCCCGAGATTGTTGGCTAAAAAAATTGTAATTACTTATAAATTCTAACGTAATCTATCTCCATAGAAGATTCTTGGAAAGCAGGATCTATTGCTCCTCCAAGGCTACCACCCATAGCTACATTTAGCAAAAGATAGAAATCGTCCTGAAATGGCGTAGAAGTATCATTATCAAATTCTAGATGCGGAACTCCGTCTAAAAGGAAAGTGATCTTATCTGCTGTCCACTCTACTTCATAGATATGAAATTCTGAAGTAGCATCATTAACTCCTGTAACATCTCCTACAATAGCATTACCTCCCGAATTACCAGGCAGGTGCAGTGCAGATGAAACTCTACCAGGGGTATTCCCAACATATTCCATTATATCCATTTCTCCAACTCCAGGCCATGATTGCTCTGGAAAGTCTGCGCCAAGCATCCAAATTGCAGGCCATGTTCCACCTCCAGAAGTAAGTTTTGCGCGTACAGAAACTCTACCATAAGTGAATTCTTGTTTATTATTTGTAGTGATTCTCGCTGAAGTAAAGTTAAATCCACTTGTAGATTCTCTTTTAGCAGTGATTATAAGATTACCATCTGCAACTTTTACATTTTCTTCAGAATCTGTATAATATTGAGCTTCTCCATTTCCCCAACCATTGTCACCATTTCCTATATCATAGTTCCAATTGTTAGTATCTAATGCATCTCCATCGAACTCATCAGACCAGGATAAATCCTGAAATTGAGATTCAAATTCTTCTTCTTCAGGAGCATCACCAAGAGTAGTAGTAAATTTTAAATACCAAGCTAATCCAGGATCGTTACCCATAATAGCTCTCACATATAAGGTAGTTTCTGTAATAGATAAAATCTCGTAAGAACTTGCACCTATGTAATAACTCATAAATCCACCGTCTGCTATATTAATAACAGTACCACTAGTTTGATCTGCTGGAAGACCAGAAGTTGAAGGGGATAATGAAACATTTTTAGTTCCTGAACCATCAAATGCTAAACAAGCATCATCTCCGCCAGAACCACCAAAATCTGCAGCATAAGAAGCGTTAAAGAAAGTAGCTCCATTGTTATTATAATCGTAAACTAGATCCTCTCCATTTAAACTAAAAGTTAACTCATCTGTATAGAAACAAGAAGTGCTTTCTCCCGCTTTGTCAAATGGCGGTGCAGCGTAATAGATTGGTGATGCAAACCCATCTCCTGAAGATGGACCAACTCCTAAATGTCCAGGCTGTGATGCTGCCACATACCAGGTTTTAGAATCTCCCCCAGATAATAATTGTGCCGTTTCAGGATCACTAAAGTCACTAAAAACAGTAACAGTTGTCATTTTATTTGAAGGAACTCCTCCGGCTCCTGTTGCTATAACTTGAACTGTATAATCATTAACACCGTTCTTATTGAAGCTATGTGAGGCTGTTCCGCTTGGAGAAACTAATGTAAACCCATCTCCAAACACGTATTTATACGTCATTGCATCGTCTGCAGAAGCGGTGAAATTAACTGTTCCACTACCATCACCATATGGCATATCTGCAGATTGCCCTACAACCTCAAAATCTATTACTAGATTAGAAGGTACGGTAACTTTTCCTAATTTATAATCGTCATCCTGACAGCTTACCGTCAAACCGATCGCAAAAAGAAAAAATAATATATTCTTAAACTTTTTCATCTTTATATTTTTAGTTACTTCCAAAAGTGATGTTGTCAAAATAAACTACATTATCTGCATCTCTATCTTGAAAATCAGGGAAGATAATTATTTGGGTGATCACTCCTGTAACACCAGCACCAATACTTCCTGAGAGATCAAAGGTTAGTTCTTCCCATTCATTTATCTTAGTATTTGGAACCAAGATCTCTAGTTGAGCTTCTCCATTTGCTTCAGAAAATTTAAGACCTACATTACTAATAGTAGTTTTGTAAACCATCACCTTTACGATCTTATTAGAAGCATCAAATTTAAAATCTCCTAGATCTGCATTTCTTTTAGACTCTACACCCGCATAAGGCTGGCCATCTTTCAAGGCGGTAAATTTAGCCACTTTTGAAGATGTATTAATTCCGGTCTTACTTGGATTATCTACGATCTCTAATGCAGGATTTCCTGCATTTTCAAATACGTTCCAAGTGAAATTTGCACCGTAACCACCAGCTTCAAAATTAATTGGGCTGTAAGGAGCTGTACCACTAGGAGTTTCTCCTCCGTTATCTGTTCCACCTCCTGTTGTAGTTCCAGATTTAGAAAAATATAGATTGTCTATAAAAAAGGTACCTCCAACTTCTGGCTGAACGTCAAATTTAAATTGGAAAATATCGTTTAGGCTAAGGTTCTGATCTGTGAAGTCTTTTAAAGATATCTCTAAACTATTCCACTTATTTGGTGCTACATTTAAAGCAACTTTTTGTTCTCCAGAAGCTTTACTGATCAAGTAAAAATCTATAGAAGTATAATCTCCAGACCATACATCTATATGAACTTTATCAAAACCTGTTACATCTATTTCTTCACCAAGGTCTATCCCTTGGTAGTTAACATCACTATATTTAATAGCAGCGTTTCCTCCCGGAGTTACCATTTCATATTGTGTAGACTGTCCCCAGTCTGGATAATAATTAACAGCTGAAGGATCTCCATAAGCGTCACTAAAAATAGATCTTACATTAGCAGATGCTGCAGAAGGTGTTGGAGCGGCTGTTGTTGGTTCTTTAGAAGTTTCACCTCCGTCTGTTCCACCATTTCCATTTCCATTCAACTCAATATCATCTATATAAAAATCTCCAGCAGTTGTTCCTGCAAAGTCTAAGAAGATAGAGAAAGAGTCATATTTTCCTGTTGGAACAAAAGGTGCTCCGTTCTCACCATCTCCATTTACAAAACTCTTTCTAGCATTAGTTGCAAAGTCAAAAGTTAGCTCTTCCCAACCAGTTCCACCATGATTTACTTCCACTTCATTAGCTCTTTCTCCATTAACACCAGCCTCTAATTTAAATAATACAGGATAAGCGGTCATAGAATAAACTTTCATAGTAATAGTTTTACTTGCACTAGAAAAGTCCATAGCTTCATCAAGCTGCACTGTAAGAGCTTCGTATTGCTCTCCATTATTGGTTACTTTACCAACTTTAGTATCGCTATTATTAATTCCAGATTGATTTGGGTTGGTTACAACTTCAAAAGTAGTACCAGTAGTTGCAGCTGCATATGCTAAATCTCCATCAAAATTCAAAGGTAATTTCAAAGGATCTCCATTATCTACAGCAGCTTTCATAATATCATCTATGTAGAAAGTACCATCCATTGTTCCTCCACCATCAACAAATAATGTTAGGATAGAATATTGTCCTGTAGGAACAAATGCTTCACCTACACCTTGATTCCCATCTATATAACTTTTTGTAGCACTAGTTGCAAAATTGAATGTCATTACTTCCCATCCTGTTCCACCATGTGTTGCTACTACTTCATTTTGGCGCTCATCATTAACACCACCTTCAAACTTCATTAATACAGAGACTTCTTTCTGAGACCAGAATTTTATTGTAATTGTCTTATCATCTCCACTAAAATCTACCGGTGTTCCCAATTCGAAAGATCCACCTTCATATGCTACACCACTGTTTGTAATAGCGCCAACTTTAGTTTCAGCTGTATTTGCTCCAGAAAGATCTGGATTAGTAACCACTTCAAACGATGCTCCATCAAATGTTACAAATTCATAGTTAACAGTTGCATCATCAAAAGTTATAGGGAATTTCATTGCATTAGAAGCACCAGTAATTGAGATTTCTTCTGTGTATTCTAAGGTAGCTGCTCCGGCACCTCTAGCAACAACTCTTACGGTATAATCTCCTACTTCTGCATAGATATGAGTTGCAGTTTCTCCATTCATAATAGTTGTAGGCTCTTCATCTTCCATATCTCCAAAGTAAACATCGTACACGGTAGCATTGGTTGCGGTAGGTGTAACCATCACTTCATAAGGATTGGTTCCTGAGATTGCAACATCTACGTTAAGATTTTCTGGAGCATCCATAGAGATTGTCACCACTCTTACCAATTCACTTTTTAAACCGGTAAGACCAATAGCAACAATTCTTAAATTAAATTCTCCTTCTGCATACGTATGAGTTGCTGTTTCACCCGGATTAAGGATGGTAGGAGTTTCGTCAGTTTCATCTCCAAAATAAACCTCAAATTGCGTAGCACCGTTTGCCGTTGGCATAACAGTAACTAAACCTTTTTCGTCTTGAGAGATATCAAATTTCGCATTTACGTCTGTAGGTGCAGATAAGTCATCTAACGCGTAGGATACTTCCTCGTCATCACAGGATACCGTTACAATACTTACTAAAAATAATACTAATAGGTGTTTAATATATTTCATTTTTACTTTGTTTATAATTATTAATATCCTGGATTTTGCTCCCAGTTACCTTGTGAAAATTCTATTTCTTCTAATGGAATCGGGAATATTTCGTTCTTCCCGGAAGTAAATCCATTTATAGCTTGCGCCGCTTTTCCAGTTCTTACAAGATCAAAGAATCTATGACCTTCTCCTACCAATTCTTTTCTTCTTTCAGAATAGATAATATCTGTAAGGCTGCTTCCTGTTACAGTTACTGGTTCTAGATTTGCTCTTTCTCTAACTTCATTTAAGTACATACTAGCTTTTCCATCATCTATACCACCACGATTTAAAGCTTCTGCAGCCATTAATAATACATCTGCATATCTAATAGATCTGTAATTGTTTGGCTGAGTTAAGTTTGCATCTCCAGCATTATCATTCTCGCGTGGAAGATATTTCCTGTTATAGAATCCTGTATGCTTGTAGCCTTCAGCAAATGTTGCTCCTGTTTCTGCAGCCCAAGCATCAATATCTAATATGGAAAGATCTTTTCTAATATCTGCATCTGAGAAAATATCATAAGCTTCTTGAGTAGGTAGATTGAAACTATAGCCTGGCTCAAATAAAGGACCGGCATAATTTCTAATCCCTTGAAAACCTACTGCTACGTTACCTTCACTACACTGAAGACACTCAAAACCTGCTCCCTCTTCTCCTGTATATTGAACTTCAAAAACAGATTCTTCATTATTCTCACCAGCCTGCTCAAAAAGGGTATTAAAATTTGATAATGAATAAGGACCATTATCTATAACCTGAGTTAAAGCGCTTGCTGCTGGCGCAAATTTTTCTTGATATAAGTAAGCTTTTCCTAGTAAAGCTAAAGCAGCTCCTTTAGTAGCTCTACCAACTTGTGGAGCATTATAATCTAAATTGTCTACAGCAAATTGAAGGTCAGACTCTATTTGAGCGTATACTTCTGATACTGGAGATCTAGGGATGCTTTTTTCATCTCCTAAAACAAATCGAGTATCTCCCTTAAGAGGAAGAGGGCCAAACCATTTTACCAGTTCAAAAGTGAAGTAAGCTCTTAAAAATCTTGCTTCTGCAATTATCTTAGATTTACCTTCAAACTCGGTCTTGTCTTTAAATTCTAGAATGTAATTTGCGCGTTGTACTCCCGCAAAGTTCCAATCCCAAACATCATCCAAATTATCATTTACCGGAGTATGAGACATTGCATCTACTTGTTGAAACCCTATAACATCTGTAGCGCTTTCTCCACCACTTACCGTATTATCTGAGGCGATCTCACCTAGAAGAACGTTTACATAAGTAGATTGCAGGATATCATAAACCCCAATCAACGCATTGTAATAATCTTCTTCTGAGTTGAAATAATTTTCAGAACTAATATTATATTCTTGCGTATCCTTTAAATACTCTTCGCTACATCCATAACCCAATGAGAGTAAGAGTAACAATAGAATAGCTTTAAATTTTGAACTATTTATCTTCATTATGCGATGTTTTTAAAAGTTAAGATTTAATCCGGCAATAAAAATTCTTGGCACCGGATAGAATCCGTAATCTATACCTCCTCCAATAGCTTCACCTGTAGATGCAGCAGGATCAAAACCTTTATATTTTGTAAAGGTATATAGGTTGTTTACTGAAGCATATATTCTTAATCTGTTGATACCAACATTGGAAAGCATTTCTCCAGGTAAAGAATATCCTAATTGTACATTTTGAATTCTAGCATACGAAGCATCCTCTACATAGAATTCTGAAAATGCAATGTTTGAAGTGGCTCCTGTAGTTAATCTAGGAACATCATTACTAGTACCAGCACCTGTCCATCTGTCTAGATATAAGGCGTGTCTATTCACATTAGGTTGATTTCTTGCATAGTTTCTTATCATATCATTCCCTAGAGAAGCATAGGTATATGCAGTAAAATCAAAATTCTTATAGTTTAAGTTGATATTAAGCCCCATGGTAGCCGTAGGAATTGGATCTCCAATTTCGGTACGATCATCTGTATTGATAACTCCATCTCCATTAATATCTACGTATCTTAGATCTCCCGGCGCTGCTGCAGCTCCTAACGCTACCTGCGAAGGTGCATTATCTACATCTGCCTGAGTTTGGAAGATTCCATTTGTTTTATATCCATAGAAATATCCAATTGGAAAACCTTCCTGGAATCTAGCTGGTTGCGGCTGTCCTACTCCAAAATTACCACCGGCAATAAATTCAGTTCCATTAACCTCTGTAACTTCGTTCTTTAAAAATGTGGTGTTATAACTTACGCTGTAGCTAAAGTCATCTCCAATAATATCTGAATATTTAAAAGAAAATTCTACACCTTCGTTTCTGGTAGTACCTGCATTAATTGTAGGCGCTCCGGCTCCCGGCGCTCCACCTCCAAATATTCCTGAAACTGGTATTCCCTGAACAAGTAGATCATTTCTATCTTCTCTAAAGATATCTGCAGTAATATCTAATTTGCTTTTAAACATTCTTAGATCTACACCAAAGTTGGTCTTTTCTGCTTCTTCCCATCCAGCACCCGGATTTGCTAATCTTCCTAGTGCGGTTCCATTAACTAGATTTCCATCTAATACATAAGTAGCCTCTCCATTAAGTAAGGATCTGTAAAATTCTGCACCTCCAGCTTCATCATTTCCTAGAATTCCGTAACTAGCTCTAAACTTTAAGAAACTTACTGTATTTGAATTCTTTAAAAAATCTTCTTCAGATAATATCCATCCTGCAGTTGCCGATGGGAAGTATCCAACTCTATTCTCTTCACTAAATCTAGTGGAAGCATCTCTTCTTAGCATTCCAGAAACAAGATATTTACCTTCAAAATCATATTGAAGCCTTCCAAAGAATGATAATTTTCTAATATCATATTTATATGCAGAGTTATTTAAACCATCGTTAGTACCGGTGGTTAAGCTAATATCTGCAAACTCATAAGAGTTGTTTGGAACATCATACCCTGTTGCATAAAGACCGTCACCCCATTCGCGAATAACCGTCATACCACCAGTTAAAGTAACATGGTGCATATCATTGAAAGTTTTATCATACGTACCAAAAAGGTCATATGTATAACTGTTATCATTAATTCTATTTTGGTTTACAGAACTTCTTACATTATTAAAAACTTTACTTGGCCCGTAGAAATCTATTATAGGGTTAAAGGTTTTAGATTTACTATTTGCTAAAGTGTATCCAATTCTAGAAGTAAATACCAATTCTTCTAATGGCTTATAGTCTAAACTAAAAGAACCATTAAACTTATTTAAGTTATAATCATTAAACGTATTCTCTATTTGAGATAATGGATTAATGATCTCATTCCCAAAGATCCCATTAGTATCTTGTTGATCTATTGCGAAAGTTGGAGCGTAGTTTAGTGCATTAAATAAGACAGATCCTAAACCATTCTCATTAATAGATCTTCTATCAATACTTGTATAGATAGAATTACCAGTAAATTTAAATTGATCGCTAATATCAATACCTACATTGAATCTTGCTGTACTTCTTCTGAAATCAGATTTAGCAGCTCCAATAATACCTTCTTGATAAAGATGAGAACCACCTACAGAGTAAGTCACTTTTTCTGATCCTCCAGATAATGTTAAGTTATGATTGATAATTGGAGAGGTATCAAACACTTCGTCTTGGAAATCTGTTCCTGTACCCAGTCCACTTACATCTGGAAAAGGCAATGCTTGTCCATTATTTGCATAGCTTTCATTTATTAGCACTGCATATTCTGTAGCATTTAATACAGGAATTTTTCTCGAGGTCTGTTGCATCCCAATATATGTATCATATTGTATAGTAGGTGCTGTATCTTTCTTCCCTCCTTTGGTAGTGATCAATACCACCCCGTTTGCTCCGGCAATACCATAAATTGCAGCTTGCGCATCTTTTAGAATAGAAATAGATTCTACATCATTTGGATTTAAGGTTTCTAAACTGCCTTGATACCCATCTATTAATACAAGTGGACCATTCTCACTATTAGAGGCAACACCTCTAATGTTAATGTTGATTCCTGCTCCAGGAGCTCCAGAAGATGGAGTAACATTTACCCCAGCTGCAGTTCCTTGTAAAGCTTGCTCTAATTTAATAGGATTTAATTCGTCTATAGTTTTTGCCGAAACAACAGAAACCGCTCCCGTAATATCCTTTCTCTTTTGTGTACCATAACCAATAACTACTACTTCGGCTAAAGCTTCAGAGTCTGATTGCAAGGTTACATCTAAAGATTTTTGATTTGTTATGGTGATCTCTTTAGAAATAAAACCCACATACGTAAATTGTAACACATCTCCAGATGATATGTTATCGATAGAATAATTACCATCAAAATCTGTGGTAGTTCCCCTAGTTTCATTTTTCACTAATACATTGACCCCTAATAGTGGTAAATTATTTTCATCTGTGACATTTCCCTGAACCGAAAACGATTGCGCGCACATAGAAAAAATTCCCCCAAAAAGGACAATTACTAAGCATGTAAATCTCTTCATTAGATTATTTGTTAAAATTGCACTAGCAATATATTAATAGAATGTTAAGGCACTAACAATTCCACCTTTACAAAAGGCATACATTGAAAATAAATTATGTAGTGAAACACTAAAACCCTATAAAACAAGGAGTAAAATGTACAAATGTTTAATTAATAAATGATTACATAAACATATGTACTATATCAAATTATAGGTATTGTAGAGGTAATGTAGAGTTATTTTAGACTTTAGTAAAGGTCTAAATGGCTAGAATGTATTCCACTAAGTTCGTTTCTCGCGGTAAATCCATTTTTTTACGCAAACGATATCGTTTAATTTCCACACTTTTTACTGAAATATTGAGAAGTGGAGCGATCTCTTTCGAAGATAGATTTAATCTTAAATACGCGCATAATTTTAGATCATTAGAAGTGAGGTCTGGATGAAAGAATTTCATCTTCTTAAAAAAATCTTTATCTGCATTATTGAAAGCTTCTTTAAAATAATTCCAATTGTCTGCCTCACTGATATCCTTATCAATTGTCTTTATCACAGATCTTACCTTGGAAGAGTCTGATTCTTTTAATTGATCTTTTATGCTATTTAAGAATTCATTCTTCTTGATAAGACTCATAGTAGAAACAGCTAATTCTTTATTCTTACTTGCCATCTCTTTTTCAAGCTGTTCATTCTGCAGCTTAACGATCTTTTGCTCTGCCTCTAAATTCTGCATTTTCAAGGCCTTTTTGTTTTCTTCATTAATCTTTTGATGATGTTTATTATATGCACTATTCACCAAATAAATAATAAACAAAAATAGCAATACATATACAGCAAGAGCTACATAGCTTAAATACCACGGGCGAGCTATTACAAAATTATATATAGCAATTTCGGTAACGGTATCACCTATCTTTCCTCTTACTTGAAATTCATAGTGACCATGAGGTAGATTATTGAAATTAATTCGTGCAGATTTAGACCATACACTCCAGGTTGGACTCAATCCAATTAACCGATAACTATAAAGAGGAAAATTAAATTTTTTAAATTCCGGTATACTATAGTCAATATTGATATTGTTAGATTTATAATGAAATGCATCTCCTCCTTTAAGACTCACCAATTCTGAATTATTATTTAGAGTGGACTTAATTATTCTATCTATTTGCACTTCATAAAGTTCTGCAGAAATTGCAGATTCATTAAAAGTAAGGTATCCATTTGCCGTCCCTAGCAGATATGTGTCTTGATTAAATCTTGTAATATTTTCATGGCCCTTAGTTACATTTCTAAGATCGTTAGGAAGGTAGATAGCTTTATAGTTATACTTAGAATTGAGAGGAGATAAACTTACATAGAAAACAGAATTATCAGAAAATCCCCAGATCTTATCGCTTCCCTCATTAACTATATTCCCTGAAATTCTATTTACCTTTTTTAGAACTTCTGCCAATCTATTATCCTTCGAGAATTCATCTGAAGTAGGCATATACTGGAAAATATCTTTGGTAGTGGCATAATACAATCTATCATTGAACTTAAAAATGCTAGAAGTTATACCCGATGTACCTTCAAATCTATAATTTTTAGAGTCGGTAATATCACGTAGGTCTTCAGAAATTGAAATTCTAAACACTCCTTTATGCTCATTCCCGATCCAAATACTCCCATCATCTTCTGGGACAATGAATTTGGATGAATGAGGAAAATTTTTGAGCATTGGAATATCTTCAAATCCATTTTCATTCTTTTTAATAAAACTGATACCGTTATAATGTCCCTGAATAAAAACGTTAGAAAAACCCTTCAACTTCTTTACTGTCCAGGTACCAGACCTATCAGAAACAAGAGACGCAATATTTTCGTTTACTGCATACGTACCATTATTATGTCCACAAAATAAGGTGCTATCTACAATTTGTAAGCTCCAAACCTGTCCATTTGTTTCAGGAATTAGCTTAAATTCTTCTTCATTAATGCGTTTACAATACAAACCCTGATTTGTTCCTAGATACAAATAATCATTATAGACATACGAGGTATATACAGAGCCAATCTTCCCATTTTTATCTTGAAATAGGCCAAATGGGGAATTAAGATTAATAATACTTAAACCATTATCTAAGCCCGCCCAGATATTCTTTTCATTATCCAGAAACAAACTTAAGACCGTATTATTTAGCAAACCATTGGTTTGATTAAAGTGACTTAGTATTTCTCCATTCTTATCTATATGATATATCCCATTCTCTACAGTTCCTATTACCATAGTATCATCTAAAAGATCTATAGCTGAATAGATACTTACCCCTTGAATCTTAACTGTGAGATTTTGTTGAGACGGTATTAAATCATTTCCATCCCAATTATAAAATCCTCCGGCACGACCAATAAGCTGTAATTTATTCTCACTCCAAAATAGTTGCATTAATTCTGTTCCTTCCAACACCTCACCAGAAATTAGCAATTGTGGTGTTCCATTCTTAATTGTAAAAAGTCCCAGGTCTGCACGTTGAAAATAGATTTGATCATTTACCTTAAAAAGGTTGGTAATTGGCTGCTCTCCCTTAGTATCTATTCTACTCACATTATCCGAAACAGGATCATAAAGATACAGGCCTTCAAAACTCTGAAATATCACCATTTCTCCTAAATTTTCTATATGCCAAAACTGCTCACCATCATGTAAAGGCTTAGGAAATTTACTATTTAAGCTGGTATAATTTAAAGTTCCAAATTCATTCTTCACCCAATACCCTGCTTCCATATAAGCTCCGGTAAAAATCTTTTCTCCTACCGCTTTTACAGACCTTATAATAGTATTATTTGGAACCGGGTATAAGTTCCATTGCTCACCATTGTATTCCAAAAGTCCGGTGCCATTGGCTACATACAAATTCTTGTTCGTCCCCTGAGAGATCATCCAATTTTGATTCCCAGCATTGTATTGATTAGGATCAAAATTAATTACTGGCGGCAGCTCCTGAGAATAGCCAAGAGTAATACCAAGAAGAAAGAATAAATTTATAAGAAATTTCAATAGTAGAATTTTGAGCTAATTTAATTTTATTTCCGGAAACAGCTTTAAAACATCATTTTCATAATACAAAATTTAATGCATAAACCTATAAATATCAATTTTCTAGAATAGATTCCATTTACAAAATGTTATAGTTGGTTAAAATTTGTAAAAAAATAATTTATTTTTTGAAACTTGAACCCCTCTATGAAAATTTAAGCATTATCACACTTACACAAATCTCTATGGATAAAACATTTACCCCAATAATCTGCAAAATAGCATCAATTAAGAAATTACTTTTTATCTTAATCATATTACTTGTAAATTCAACTTTCGCTCAGGTTGTAAGATCTTCAGAAAATAAGGAGATTTCTAGAGCTTTCTATATCACTGCTAACACAGGTGTAGATGATTCTGATATATCTCAACAGATACTTAAGCAAATAACAATTGCTTCGCAAAAGGATGATGCTGCTACTGCCCTCATAGTTGGAAACTTAACCAGAGAGCATGGATATCAAAAGAATCATGAAAAAAGGAAAGAAGAGGAAGAATATCTTCAAAAGAACTTACTACAACCTTTAAAAGATTTTAATGGGGAAATCATCTTTACTCCTGGTGAGAATGAATGGAATAAGAAAGGTCACAAAGCTTTAGATGATCTAGAGTCCTTTTTACAGGATAACAGTAAAGCCAAATTCTGGCCAAATGATGGATGCGCACTAGAAAGTGAGAATATCAATGATGATATTGCCATGATCATGATAGATTCTCAATGGTTTCTGGAAGACTGGGATAATTACCCATATATCAATAACAAATGTGATCTTAAAACACGCGAACAATTCTTCATTGAATTTAGAGATGAATTAAAAGACGGACAGGGAAAAACGATTATAGTTGCTATACATGATCCTATTCTTACCAACACTAAATTCGGGTTGATCAATAAGATTGGAGGATTTTCATCGCAAACATTCCATAACGAGCAACAAAGAGAATTGCATGATAGACTGGAAGCAATAGCTAGAGAGTTTGAAGATGTGATCTTTGTGTCTGGAAAGGATAGAAACTTGCAATATCTAGATCATCATGAAGTTCCACAAATTATTAGTGGTGCAGCTACTTCAACTCAAAAAGCTAAGATCCATAAAGAAGGACATTTCGCATCAGATAAAAATGGGTATGCTAAGCTTACTATCTATAAAGATGGTAGCTCTGTGGTAGATTTTTACGCTGTATCTGGCAATACTTCAGAATTAATATTCACAAAGAATATAAAAAGACAAAGAACTACCTTAGATGAAGTGAGCTATAGACCAAGAACAGAATATGGTAAAACAAAAGCAGCTTCTGTCTATACAGACGAAGAAACAGATAAAACAGGTTTCTATAAATGGGTTTGGGGAGATCATTACAGAGAAATTTACAGTAAAAAAATAGAGGCCCCAGTCTTATTTTTGGAAGATCTACCAAACAATATGAGACCAATTTCCGAAGGTGGAGGGCATCAATCCCGATCTTTACGCTTGATCAATGATAATGAAAATGAATATACGCTAAGAGCTTTAAAAAAGAGCGCCGTAAGATTTATTCAAAGCAGCATTAAAGACCATTACGTAGGAGATTATCTTCAAAATACAGTAGCAGAAAGAATTGTAGAAGATTATTATACTACTTCTCACCCTTATGCTCCTTTTGCGGTAAATGATCTTTCTAAAGATCTTAATATTCTACACGCTAACCCGGAGATCTATTATGTGCCTAAACAAAAAGGTCTTGGGATATTTAATGATGAATATGGAGATGAACTTTACATGTTGGAAGAACATGTGGGAGACGAAAATAAAGAATTTGAGATCTTTGGTAATGCAGATGATATTCTAAGCACTACAGATCTATTAGAAGAATTACAAGAATCCAAAGACGCTTACGTAAACGAGGATGCTTATATAAAAGCCAGACTTTTTGATATGCTCATTGGAGACTGGGATAGACATTTTGATCAATGGAGATGGGCAGAATTTGAGCAGGAAGACGGAAGAAAGATGTATCAGCCAATACCTAGAGATAGAGATCAGGCATTTTCAAAATATGACGGACCTATAATTCCACTTATTAAATTGGGAGTACCAATTTTTAGAGCAATGCAAACTTTTGAGAAACCACTTAAAAGTGTAAAATGGTTCAACTTTGCAGCTTATACTTTAGATAATGCACTTATCACTACTTCAGACTGGAAAGATTGGGAAGATCAGGTAACTTACATTCAACAGAATCTTACAGATGCCCAAATAGATGAAGCATTTAATAATCTTCCGGAAGATGTGAAGGATGATAGCATTGAAAAAATTAAAATGCTTCTTAAACAAAGAAGAGATAATTTAAAAGAGGTTGCACAGGAATATTTTGATCATTTAAATAAGTTTGATGTGCTTATTGGTACAGAAGAAGATGATAAATTTCTTATTACTCGAGAGAAAGATGGTATAACCTCTATTTCTATTTCAAATAAAGATAAAGTGGTATTTAAAAATAGCTATAATGCTAATGATACCAAGGAAATCTGGATCTATGGATTGGATGGTGATGATGAATTTAAAATTGTTGGAGATGGAAATAACCCTATAAAACTTAAAGTTTTAGGAGGTGAAGAGCATGATATCTACGATTTTGAAAATACTAGGAATGCTAAAGTCTATGATTATAAGAGTAAAGATAATACCATCAAAAATCCTGGAACTCACAAATGGCTTACAGATTCTTATGAAGTAAATAACTACGATTATACCAATAGAAAATATTCCCAGAATAAGATCTTCCCAAATCTAAGCTTCAGCACAGACGCTGGACTTAAAGCCGGATTATCTGATACCTACACCACATACGGTCTTGCAAAAAACCCATTTACCACACAACATAAAGTGGCATTAAACTATTATTTTGCTACTCAAGGTTGGGAATTTCAGTACAATGGAGAATTTGCACATATCTTTTATAACTGGAACTTAGGAATTGAAGCACTTTATACCAGTCCTAATTTTACCATGAACTATTTTGGTAAAGGAAATGGAACTAGTTATGATGAAAACGATGTGTCTTTAGATTATAATCGTGTTAATATTGAACAATGGAGATTTGCACCATCTTTAATTTGGAAGAACAATAGAGGTAGTAGGTTTATGATTACTCCTATGATTGAGGGTATGGAAGTTTCTAATAATGACGATAGATTTATTACTCAGGATTTTCCTGCGCCAAATGATATTTATGAAGAACAGATCTATGCCGGTGGAGAGGTAAGTTACCAATACCTAAATAAAGCTAATAACCCTGCTTTCCCTAATGCCGGAATGCAGTTTGACATTACTACCGGATACAAAAAGAATATTGATGGTAATGATAATCATTTTGCATATATAAAACCGGCAGTTTCTATAGACTACCCTATACACCCCAGTGGTGTAGCAGTGCTAGCAACTAAGATTGGAAGTGAATTTGTTCTTGGAGACAATTATGAATTCTATCACGCAGCTACTTTAGGGGGTAATAATAGCTTAAGAGCTTACAGAAATGAAAGATTTAATGGGAGATCTGCAATCTATCAAAGTACAGATCTACGAGTAGGTTTTGCCAAATTTAAAACCAACTTCATTCCAATTAGGCTGGGAGCAACCTTAGGTTATGATTATGGTAGAATTTGGGATGATATAGACAATTCTGATAAATGGCACCAAAGTTATGGAGGGTCTATTTTTGTAAATGGATTTAGTGCCTTTACAGGAAATGTAGGATATTATACCAGTGAAGAAGGAAGCAGAGTAATTTTTACATTCGGATTTAAATTCTAAGAATAGCAATTGATTAGAATCTGTCTGAATTCACTACAAAAATAATGAATGATGAGCAGAAACGTATCAGAACAATTATTGGATATCCTTGTTAATGAAGGGGTAGATCGTGTTTACGGAGTTACCGGAGATGCTTTAAATTTTTTTGTTAGCGCCATAGAAGGTAGGGAAGATGTAAGCTGGATAGGGATGAAGCATGAAGGTAATGCCTCTTTTGCCGCTTTTGGCCAAAGTATTACCACCAACAAACTTGCAGTTTGCGCAGGAACTGTAGGACCCGGAGCCTTACATTTAATTAACGGACTCTATAATGCTAAAAAAGAACGCACTCCTGTAATTGCAATTACCGGGCAGGTTCCGCAACGCCAGCAAGGCACTAATTTCTTTCAAGAAGTTGATTTGGAAAAGGTTTTTGCAGATGTTTGTGAATATCAGGCCATTATTAGATCTCCAGAAGAAGCCCCCATGATTATGCAAAAAGCAATTCAGATTGCGGTTGCTCATAATACGGTATGCCGAATTGAGATAGCTGCAAATATTGCTGAAATGGATGCTAAGAGTGAAGAATTCATTCACCCAATTTTTCATTCTGATGCTACACTGGTCCCCGGAAAAAATTCTGTCCAGAAGGCTGCAAAAGCTATCAATGACGCTAAGAATATCGGAATTCTAGCAGGAGAAGGATGTAGACTTGCCAAAAAAGAGGTGCTAGAACTATCACGAAAATTAAAAGCGCCTATTACACATACGCTTAGAGCTTGTGATGTATTTGACCATGACACAGAAAATGTAGTGGGTCTAACCGGTTTAATTGGAAATCCTTCAGGATATAGTGCAGTAATGAAATGTGATCTGCTAATTATGCTAGCCACAGATTTCCCCTACATAGATTTTCTTCCACACGGCACAAAAACCATTCAGGTAGATATTCGCGAAGAGAATATTGGTAATAGAACTTCTGTAGATGTTGGAGTTCATGGAGACGTAAAAGAATTTCTTACTCAGGTTTTACCTTTAATTGACGTAAAGACGGAAGATGATTTTCTAAACACATTAACCAAGAATTTCAAAAAATGGAGGCAGAACATGAAAGAGGAAGCTTCGGTTTCTAGAGATAATAAACCACTGCATCCCCAAATTTTTGCAGATATGGTGAATACCCATGCTTCCAATTCTGCTATTTTCACCGTAGAAACAGGAACCTCTGCAATATGGGCTTCCCACCATATTTCGTTCCACTCAAACAGAAAAATAATAGGTTCTTTTAATCATGGATCTATGGCTGTTGGATTACCTGCTGCAATTGGGGCGCAGTTCGCACATCCGGGAAAAGAAATCTGGGCATTATCTGGAGATGGAGCATTTAATATGGCAATGCAAGATTTTATAACTGCGGTAAGATATAAATTACCTATAAAGGTGATCATTTTTAATAATTCTGAACTGAGCTTTGTAAAACTTGAGATGGAAGAAGCCGGTTTAGAACCCGCACTAGATGCTTTGCACGAGACTAACGTAAACTTTGCAGAATATGCAAAACTTTGCGGTGGCGATGGCGTAAGAGTAGAAAATGCAAAAGATATAGAAAGTGCAATACTTGAAGCAAAACACAGCAAAGTGCCATTTATTATAGATGCTGTTGTAAGCAGTGGAGAATTATCATTACCTCCACATATTGGTCTAAAAGAAATAATAGGCTTTGGTACCTCTAAGATTAAAGAAGGAGCACAAGCCATTACAGGAGATAAAAAGCAATGGGAAAATTTAAAGAAAGAACTTAAAGCTTATTTTGATAAATAAACGGCTGTTCTCGATCTATTAAAATATACATACATGAAATTTGACGCGATTATTATAGGTACAGGGCAAGCAGGAGTTCCTTTAGCTGCCAGTTTGGCTAAGAACAAATTAAAAGTAGCCATTATTGAAAAAGGCTTTGTAGGTGGAACTTGTGTAAATGTTGGCTGTACTCCTACTAAAAGCTATGTTGCAAGTGCAAGAAGAGCATATGTGGCTAATAATAGTGATGAACTTGGCATAACTATTAAAGGTGAAGTTCAGGTTGATCTTAAAAAGATAAAAAATAGGAAAGACAAGATAGTTCAGGATTCTCGCGATGGAATTAATAAAATGATCTCAGATAATGATCATATTACTCTTATAGAAGGAGCCGGAAAATTTGTAAATAACACTACCGTAGAAGTTGATGGTAAAGAATACACTGCAGATAAGATCTATATAAACGTTGGGGGTAGACCCAGAATTCCAGAGGGCTTTAAAGAGGTAGATTATCTTACCAATGAAAGTATTTTACAGCTTGAAGAAATACCGGAACATCTTATTATTGTTGGAGGTGGATATATAGGTTTAGAATTTGCTCAAATGTTTAGACGGTTTGGGAGTAAAGTAACCATCTTAGATCGCGGAGATACACTTTTAAAACATGAAGACCAAGATATTGCAGAGTCTATAGCTAATATCTTTAAGAATGAAGACATTCATATTCAACTAAATTCTAATTGTATAAGTGCAAAAAAAGTTGGAGATCAAATTGAGGTAACTCATGAATGTGAGGAAGATAATACTCCTATTTTGGGTACTCATTTATTATTAGCTGCAGGAAGGATTCCCAATACAGATCTAATTAACCTAGAAAAGGCCGGAGTAGAAACCGATGAAAGAGGTAACATTAAAGTAGATGAAGCGCTGAGAACAAATGTAAATAATATTTGGGCTCTTGGAGACTGCAATGGTCAAGGTGGCTTTACACACACTTCTTATAACGACTATCAAATTGTGAATTCTCATCTTTTTGAAGAAAAGAAAAGAAATTTATCTGATAGATATTTATGCTATGCTGCGTTTATAGATCCTCCCATTGCCCGTGTAGGAATGAATGAGAGAGATATAAAAGATAAAGGCATCAAAGCTAAAGTTGCATCCATGCCTATGAATAAAATTGGACGCGCTAAAGAAATGGGAGAAACCCAAGGCAAACTAAAGATCTTTATTGATGCTAAAACAGATAAAATCTTAGGTGCTACTTTTCTTGGCGTAAGAGCAGATGAATATATTCATAGCATTATAGATACCATGTACGCAGATGCATCATATACTGTTATTAGAGATGCTGTACATATACATCCAACAGTAAGCGAGTTGATACCTACAATGTTAGAAAATCTTAAGGACTTAGATTAGCGATTTAAAGAATTGGCTAATTCCAAAATAGTAGAAATATTAAGATCTGGAGATTCTGCTAGTGGATACAGCGATTTTCCAGGTCTATTTACAAAAGCTGTTCTCAGGCCTGCACGTTTTGCTCCTGTAATATCCCAGCCATGAGCTGCCACTAGCATCGCTTCAGAATTAGCTACCGTAAACATTTTAGTTACATAGTTATAAGTTTCTGGCGCAGGTTTATACTTATTTACCACCTCTACACTTAGTATTTTATCAAAATAAGAGCTCAATCCAGCATACTCCAATTGCTCTAGCGCTACACGTGGCTTACCATTAGTAAGCGCTACCAGTATATATCCCTGCTCCTTTAAATTTTCTAAACCTTGCGGCACATCTTCATGTGGTTGCAATTCTGATATCTTGCTAAGAATCTGCTTAATCTCATTGTCTGAAAAGTCTTTTTCAAGTTTTTGTGCTGTCATCTTAAAAACTCCTGCTGCAATCTCACTAAAATCGTGATAGGTGCCGGTAATTGTTTCCACTAAAGAATATTGAAGCAATTGCGTAAACCAAATATCAAAAGCATAAGGATTCTCTAAAGCCTTATTAATGGAATCTTTGAGCGGTTGCATATCTAACAAGGTCTCATTTACATCGAATATCAAAAGTTTTGGTGCTAACATCTTGGAGTGTTCTAAAATTTAGTAGAATCTAAATGAACAAATTCTGTATTAATAATAGCCTTTTCTGGAGATTTATTCTGAACCTTATTCACTCTGTCTATAAGTAAGGTAGCGGCCTTCTCTCCTATTTTCTGTGGATGTTGGTCTACGTAGCTTATAGAAGGCCATAACAAAGGCGCAAAATCATCTGTTACGTACCCTATCATTTTCACATCTTCAGGAATTCTGAGTCCGTTTTCCTGAATGATCCTTGAAGCAAGTAAAGTGCTTAAATAATCTAACGCTATAATACCTTCTACCCTTTCTTCTAGCAGAAGCTTCTTTAATTGTTGCTTAACCACGGGTATTTCTGTAGATGCAATTGCATAGTCTTTAGTTACAGGAAGATTAAGGTCTTTGCAGGCATCTAAATAACCCTGAACTCTCAATTTTCCTAAACCTATATCTCCTAAAGCAGAAACAAGTCCTATCTTCTTCAGATTTTTAGAGTGTAAGAATTTAACAGCATCATAAATACTTGCTTTATCATTTACCCCAACTTTATCTAGATCTATATCTATATTAATCCTGTCAAAAAGTACAATTGGAATTTCGTATTCATTTAACCTATGTAAATGCTCAAAATTCTCTTCTTTTTGAGTTTCTTCCGAAACAGAAATTAATAAACCATCTACCAAACCATTCGATATTAACTCGGTAATTTGCTGTTCTAATTTTAAAGACTCATTAGAGATATAAGTGATAAGTTGAAATCCAAGTTTTCTGGCCTCAATCTCAATTCCACCTAAAACTTTCGCAAAAAAGGTATTCGAAATATTCGGAACAATTACCGCAATATTTCCTGTTCTATTTCGCTTAAGATTTACTGCTGTTGGATTAGGCCTGTAATTATGCAAGGCAGCTAATTCTTTGACTCTTTTAACGGTCTTCGGACTTATTTCTGAACTATCATTCAAGGCTTTAGAAACTGTAGATACAGATACGTTTAATAATTTAGCCAGCTCTTTTAGGGTTATTTTAGATCTCATAGACAGCAAAAAAATGATAAGCGTTAAAATTAAAGAACTAACTCTTAAAAACTTGATTATCTCTGAACTAATTTGATAAAACAAAAAAAATCCCTCGAAGAAAGTATTCTACGAGGGATTTTATTTTGAATTAACAACTCTTATTTAAGAGAACGGAATTCAAATTTTTGTCCTCCAACAGATATTCCGGCCATTGCACCTGCTTTTGGCATAGTTGCAACTCCAACTCCATCTACAAAACTTACTTCTCTAGAAGCCCCTTGCTCAATTATTACAGCAGAAGCATTTCCAGATAATGTATAAGTTCCATTTTTAAATTTGTTCAAAGCATCCTCCGTTTGGAAAAATACAACTTCGATAAATGCTTTTCCTCCAGCCTGAAGTCCAACATCTACTTGTTTCATATTAGAATATCCAACTAAAGTACCATTTTCATATACCGTACCATTACCCGAAGCACCACCTATAATGTAAGCACCTTTTCCTGCATTGGGGAATATTGCATATCCTGCAGAAGATGTAAATAACTCTTGAATGTTTTGATGTCCTTCAGATATTGTAGCTTTCGCTTTAACAGAATCTGACACTAATTGATCTTCACTTAATCTTGATGCTCCACAACTTGCTAATACAAGTAATAGTACAAATGCAGAAAGTGGTTTAAGTATTAAATTTTTAGCTTTCATATATAATTTATTTTTGGTTGAATTATACTGCAAATATATTAAACAGCTGCCCATGCCGCATTGCTATTGTCTAATACTTAACACATTGTGAAAAATTTTTGTTAAAGCATGTTTCCCATTTGGTTATATGAAATAGCACATAGGGGTATTATATGATTAATGATTTTCAGGTAACTTAAGCACAAATCAAAAACTAACTTTATGATTTGCAGGTCTTTGTTTTTCAGTGCTAATAATTCAGAATACAGTGATCAAATTTTCAGAATGAATTTCTGAGGTGGGATTTATTAAAGCTATACTAATAGATTTAAAATTTAGCGGAAGTAACTTCACTTAAAAATTCTTTATTTTAGCTGAAACGATCATAAATGAAAAAGTATCTATTATTATTACCTGCCATATTCTTGCAGCTATGTTCAAACAGTAGCAAGGCACAAAACCCCTCTGTAATGAAAGACCCCTTTGCTCATACCTTTTCTATTGTAGCTCGAGACTCTATTACCGGAGAAATGGCCGTAGGAGTTCAAAGTCATTGGTTCTCTGTTGGCGCACTGGTGCCATGGGGAAGATCTGGTGTAGGAGTAGTAGCAACACAGTCTTTTGTAAATCCTGCTTATGGTCCTAATGGATTAGACCTAATGCAAAAAGGAAAATCTGCTGCGGTAGCTTTAAAAGAACTTGTTAGTAAAGATGAAGCTAAAGATTACAGACAGGTAGCTTTCTTAGATGCTCAAGGAAAAGCTTCTGCATTTACAGGAGAAAAATGTGTGGAATCTGCACTTCAACATGTAGGAGATAATTTCTCTGTGCAAGCAAACATGATGCTGAATGATGAGATAGTTCCGGCAATGGCGAAAGCTTTTAAAGATAATTCTAATCTTCCTTTAGCAGAAAGGGTTGTAAAAGTATTACAAGCAGCGCAAGCAGCCGGAGGTGATATTCGCGGAAGGCAATCTGCGGCTCTTATAGTAGTAGGACCTAATAAAGTTGAGAACTCCTGGGAAGATAAAAAAATAGACCTTCGCGTAGATGATAGCGGTGAGCCTTTAATAGAACTAGAAAGATTGCTAAAAGTGGCTCGCGCTTATGAATATATGAATAAAGGCGATCTAGCTGTAGAAGCTAAAAATGTAGATGAGGCTTTAAAGCAATATGGAAAAGCAGAATCTTTATTTCCGGAAAATCTAGAGATGAGATATTGGAAAGCTGTAGCTTTAGCCAATAGCGATAGACTGGAAGAAGCTATCCCTGTTTTTAAAGCTATTTTTCAAGAAGACGATAACTGGAGAGAGATGACAACAAGACTTCCCGCCTCAGATCTTTTAAACATTACAGAAGAAGAATTATCTAGAATAGTAAATTAAGTACTTACTAAAATATAAAGCTTATGAAATCTAACATTATAAAAAGTACATTAGTGGCTTTTAGTTTGATAGCCCTAGTTAGTTGTAAAGAGGAAAAGGAAGAAGAAGTTGTAACCACTCCAAAAACTGAAACCACTAGCAACAACAAAGAAACCGCAAGTAATTTAAATCCTGAACATGGATTACCGGGACATAGATGTGATCTTCCGGTTGGCGCTTCGCTAGATCAGGCTTCAAAAACACAAATTCAGCAAAACAATGACTTTCTGAAGACTAACAAGTACCCAGCAGATGAAAAGAAGAATCCTCCTCATGGACAACCAGGGCACGATTGCTCTAAGCCTGTAGGTGCAGATCTAAACTAAGCCAAAAGAAAATTCTGCCCCTAATTTTCTTTAAATGAAAGTAGGGGAAATCTTTTAGTTAAACCAACGACTAAAATTTGAAAATTATGGCAAATACCTCCAGTCTTCACTTTTATTCCAGCCTCGATTTACATTCTGGTTCTATAAGTGATCTGGTTGCTAATAAAGCCCTTTTTTCAAAAATTCCTGAAGATTGGTATGCACTTGCCGCAGATATTAAAAATTCTACAGAAGCCGTTAGAACAGGTAAGCACGATCAAATAAATTTAGTTGCTACGGGCACTGTAATTGCTATACTCAATTTGGCATATTCAAAAAATATAACCATTCCTTTTTTCTTTGGAGGCGATGGCGCCACCATGTTAATTCCTAATGAATTACTACAAAGTGCCATGGCAGCGCTTAATCAGCATAGAATAAATACAAAAGAGAATTTCGGTCTGGAACTTAAAATAGGAGCGCTTCCTATTAAAGACATTTATAGCAAAGGGATCTCATTAGAGCTCTTAAAAGTAAAAATAAGTGAGATACTTACTATTCCCGTTGTACTTGGAGAGGGTCTACAATATGCAGAAAATAAGATTAAAGCAAGATATAGTAGTTCTGATAATGTAGACAACAAAATTCCAGACCTACTGGATCTTGAAGGAATGGAGTGCAAATGGGATAAGATAAGTCCGCCAAATTCAAATCAGGAAGTGGTTAGCTTAATTGTAACCGCCTCTAAGAACACAGATCCTTCTGAAGTATTTTCTAAGGTTCTTCATTCCATAGACACGATATACGGATCTCTAGACCGTAGAAAACCTATTTCTGTAAAACGCTTGAATTTAAAAGCAAGCCTTAGAAAACTGAATGAGGAAATGCGAACTAAATTAGGCAAGTATGACCTGTTCTATCTAATCAAGAATTGGTATACTACCGTAATTGGAAAATATTACTGGAGCAATACGTTAGCAGGAAAAACTTATCTTCAAAAACTGGTAGAACTTACAGATACCTTAACTATAGACGGGAGAATTAATACTGTAATTACCGGAACACCTCAGCAAAGAAAATCACTAGCTTCCTATTTAGATAATTTAGAAGAGAAGGGGAAAATAAAATATGGTTTACATGTAAGTGAGCAGAGTGTAATGTCTTGTTATGTTAGAGATTTCAAAATAGATGATCATATTCACTTTGTAGATGGTGCCGGAGGTGGGTATACAAAAGCAGCAAACCAACTAAAGAACAAATAATTCTCTAGTTGGTTTGCTGTAATTATCTTAAACTTTAAATAATTTAGTCTAAACCACCTTTTCTAGTAGCATCTCTAGCCTCTGGCCATGTCATCTGCTCGCCAGTACGTTTATTTAATGGTAAAACCCTTCTATCTCTAGAGGTCATCTCCGGATCTTCACTAGCCATGTACGCCATAATTGCGGTAAGAATTACGTTACTTCTAACATCATCAAATACAATCTTGTCATACGTATCTAAATTGGTGTGCCAAGTATAATTCCAATAAGACCAGTTTAATGAGCTTAAACTGAAAGCTGGAGCTCCTGCAGCTAGAAAAGATGCATAATCTGATCCACCGCCACCTGGTATTCCGGGAAAACTAGTTTCAATCTCATCACTAATAGAAGAAGGAACTGCTTCCAACCAACGTCCTAAATAATCATAAGAATTCAAGAATCCACCACCAGAAAGATTTACAACTCTTCCGGTACCATTATCCTGATTGAAAACTGCCTGAATATTGCTTACAATTTCTGGATGATCCTTTACATAAGCTCTAGAACCGTTAAGTCCCTGCTCCTCACTTCCCCAGTGCCCTGCAATAATAGTACGCTTTGGGTTTGGATACATTTTTTTAAGTATTCTCATGGCTTCCATCATAACCATAGTACCAGTCCCATTATCTGTAGCGCCGGTAGCTCCATCCCATGAATCAAAATGTGCAGATAGAATAACATATTCTTCCGGCTTTTCTGTTCCTTTAATAGTCGCTATAGTATTAAAAGCTGGTACTGCTCCTAATTCTTTAGATTCTGCTACCACACTTAATTTTGGTTTATCTCCATATTCTGCTAATCTGTAAACCATTCCATAATCTTCTAACGAAAGTTCTATGGTTGGAATTTTTTTGGTAGAAGCAGAAAAGATCTTGTTTGCTCCAAATCCTCTAGACCAGTTTAACGTAACAATCCCTGCGGCACCCGCTTTTTCTAAAGCTTCTGCTATGGTACGGTTTGTATATCCAGTTTTGGTTAATCTATCAGACCAAGCTTCAGATTGTATCTTTCTATCTTCCTTTAGTTTTGCAAAAGAAGAATCTGTTGCAAATTCTTTCCAATTTTCATCAGGCCTTCCCGTAATCTCTGGCATAGAGATCATCACTAACTTTCCTTTAACTCCACTTAGTAAACTTGCAAAATTGGTAGAATCTTTAGCTTCTGGAAGTATAACAACTTCTGCAATGATTGGTTTTTTTCCAGAATTTGGGCTCCATGCTAATTGCATTCCCGATAAACTTCTCACTCTAGGTTCTATAAGATCTATGTGTGTAATTCCTCTTTGCCATCCTCGCCATTCTCCCCATTGCTCATTTTCTGCAGAGATGCCCCAAGATTTATACTTATTTACCGCCCAATCATGAGCTTGTTTCATTTCTGGAGTTCCAACTAAACGCGGCCCCACAACATCTAAAAGCTCATGACCCAAAGCTTCTAAATTAGAATTCTCTGTGGCTTCTTTCACTATATTCTGAACAACAACTTCTTGATCTTGAGCAAATATTACACTAGAAAACAAGAAGGAAGTAATGAGTAAGAATTTATTCTTCATAAAAAATGGTTTGGTTAATTATCAGTTTCTCAAATATATTCTTATTTATTGGAAACTGAAAGTTGTGAAATCTATCTCTTTACATTAAGTAGATCCTCGCAAGGAAAGGTCTGTGAGAAATATTGTAATTTCGAGTTTGAAGGATTGAAATAACATAGCAAAAGGTTTCTAAAAGCGGCTTTAGTACCTATTAAATTTTACTATCATTTTTATAAAAATTAAAATCATACTGATGGATATAAAATATATAAGATCAAAATTCCCTGCATTAAAGAATAATTTCATTTTTATGGATAACGCTGGTGGCTCTCAAATTTTAGGAAGTACTGTAGATTATATTAACGACTATCTTATAAACTCCAATGTTCAATTAGGAGCATCCTATGCTGTATCTGAAAAAGCTGGAGAAAGATTGGCAAAAACCACTAGTAGCATTGCAGAATTTATAAATGCTAACCACAAAAATGAAGTTGTAATTGGACCTTCAACTACCATGTTGCTAAGAATATTAAGCCTCTCTATTAGTCAGAACTGGAAGGAAGGTGATGAAGTAATTGTAACCAACTCAGACCATGAGGCCAATGTTTCCTGCTGGACAGATCTTGAGAAAAAAGGTATTAAGATCAAGGTCTGGAAGATTGATCCAAAAAGTTTTGAATTGGAAAATAAAGACTTGAAAGCATTGCTATCTAATAAGACCAAACTTGTTGCAGTAACTCATACCTCTAATGTTCTGGGAACAATTAATCCTATTAAAAAAATTGCTAAAATCGTACATGAAGCTGGAGCTTTAATTTGTGTAGATGGCGTTGCGTATGCGCCTCATAGAAAAGTTGATGTACAGGATTGGGATGTAGATTTCTATACATTTAGCTGGTATAAAGTATATGGCCCACATTTAGCATTGATGTATGGAAAATTACATCTACTTACAAATATGCCAGGTATAAATCATTACTTTTTTAAGCCAGACGATGTTCCATATAAATTTCAGCCAGGGAATTTCAATTTTGAACTGACCTATGGTCTTAAAGGAATTTTAGAATATTTTGAAGAAATGGCAGATCATCATTTGGATGGTAAAACAGCGCTATCTGTTCCCGAAAAATATGATACAAGCTTTGATATGGTGGCTATTTATGAAGAGGTATTGGCTGCCAGATTGCTTAATTATTTAAATTCTGTAGAGGAAATTAAAATTATCGGAAACACTTCTGGAGACAAGAATAAAAGAGTTCCCACTATTGCCTTTGTTCACAATTCATTTATGAGTTCTGATATTGTTAGAAAAATGGATCACGAAAAGATTGGAATTCGCTTTGGCGACTTTTACGCAAAAAAACTCATACAAGACCTCAATCTAGAAGATAAACACGGAGTGGTTAGAATAAGTTTAGTTCATTATAACACAGAGGAAGAAGTTGACAAACTTATAACAGCCTTTAAAAAGATCTTCTAATTAATATAACAAGTTTTTGCTCTCAACAATCTTTCCCCCTTTTTGAAGTATGTTCTCCTTTAGATCTTTAAATTTTGAGGGATCTATTGCTCTGGTAGCATCTTCTATTAAGGTGGTGCTAAAACCTATATTTAAAGCATCCATAATAGAAAAATAAACACAGTAATCTGCAGCAAGACCGCAAAAATAGAGGTCTTCTGCATTTTTCTCTTTTAAGTACCCAGCAAGACCTGTAGATTTAGCATGGGCATTATCAAAAAAACCACTATAGCTATCAATCTCTGGATTCATCCCTTTTCTAAAAACAGCTTCGATCTTTGAAGTTTGAAGCGACGAACTAAAAGCTGCACCATGAGAGTTCTGAACACAGTGTATAGGCCATAATACCTGCTCTTGGTTGTGCAATTGTATAGTTTCGAATTCTTCTTTACCTAAATGATTTGCAGCAAAACTGGAATGACCGGCTGGGTGCCAATCTTGAGTTGCAATTATTAGATCAAACTTCTCCTGAAATGCATTAATAAGATCTATAATTTCATCTCCTTTTGGAACTGCAAGAGAACCTCCGGGTAGAAAATCATTTTGTACGTCTATAATTATTAGCGTCTTCATCTTATTCCTGATATTTAGCCAATAGTTTTTCTCGCTCCTCTTTGAGTTCCTGACTTATCCCTACTTTATATATATGCGGATTATTGAATCTTTTATATTCTGCCGGTAATCTTTTTAAATTAGAGGTAACATAAGCAGCAATTTCATTTAGTGATCTTGAAGCTTGTGTTCTTTTTCCATCTTTCATGATCCAGTGTAAAACTTCTTCTTTCTGAAGATCTTTAACTGTCATAGATTTGATTGGCTCCTTTGGATCGAAAATACGAGTTACATTAGACTCCTCTCTTAGACAAACGGCATCTACTCCAATAAGATCTCCTTCCGAATTAATCATTCTGAATACTTGTTTTCTATTTGGTAAAGTTACTTTAGCCAATGTTTCTGAAATTTTAATTCTAGCTTTTCCATTGGAAACAGCCAATTTATAAACCCCATCTAAAGCTGCATCAGGATTTCCTGTAACCAGATTGGTTCCTACGCCAAATACGTCTATTGCTGCCTTTTGTTCTAGCAAACTCTTAATTACATATTCATCTAGTTGATTGGAAGCTGCAATCTTCACATATTCCATTCCGGCAGCATCTAGCAACTTTCTAGACTCTCTTGCTAAATAAGCAAGGTCTCCACTATCTAACCTAATACCAGCCAATTTCTGACCTCTTTCTTCCATTTCCTTCCCAACCTTTATCGCATTAGGAATACCGCTCTTAAGAGTGTCATAGGTGTCAACCAAGAGAACACAGTCCTTCGGTCTTCCTGAAGCAAAAGATCTAAAAGCTTCCAATTCGCTATCATAACTCATAATAAACGAATGTGCCATGGTACCCACAACTGGAATATTGAAATCTTTTCCAGCTACCACATTACTGGTACCATTAAATCCACCAATTACAGCTGCTCTACTAGCATAGTAACCTCCTGGCCCCTGAGCTCTTCTTAAGCCAAAATCTAAAAGCATCTTATCTCCAGCCACCAATCTTATTCTACTTGCTTTAGTAGCTATTAAGGTCTGAAAGTTTAATAAATTTAGGAGCATTGTCTCTACGATCTGCGCTTCAATAATATTGGCTTCTAATTGCAGGATAGGACTGTTAGGGAAAACTAGATCACCCTCCTGAGCAGAATAGATATTACCACTAAATTTAAAGTTCTTTAAATATTCTAAGAATTCTGGTTCAAAATCCTGCTTCTCTAAATATTCAATATCATCTGCACTAAAGCTTAAATTCTCTAATTTTTCAAGAAGATCTTCAAGACCGGCAAATACAGCAAACCCACCCTTAAAAGGAAGTTTTCTAAAATAATAATCGAAAACTGCAGTTTGGTCTTTTTGTCCATTTTTAAAATAGACCTGGGCCATAGCCAATTGATACTGGTCTGTATAGGTAGCGGTAAAATTGATCATAATATTAAAGCTTGAATTGTTATGATTGCTCTGCCTGGCTTCTTATTAAACTTCAGGTATTACAAATTTACCATTTTGCCTTTTTAAGAGATTTATAAAAGCATAAAGTTGTATTAAAACTGAAGTTTTGATGCTCGAAAGGATGATAGAGCATAATTCATTAAGATCTGAATTTTGTAACAAAACATCTAATAGAAATTTAACCGAAACATATAAAAACAAGAAAGCCAGACATTGCTGTCTGGCTTTTTGCTCCTCCTCTTGGGCTCGAACCAAGGACCCTCTGATTAACAGTCAGATGCTCTAACCAACTGAGCTAAGGAGGAAAATATATTTTAAGATTCTAAGAACGTTTCAATTTTAAAGATCCTAACTCTTAATCTGGACCTGCATTGGAGACTTAAATATTTCTCTTTTGCGGTTGCAAATATATGTCATTTTTTAAATCACAACAAAGGAAATTTTAATTTTTTTTGATCAAAATGAAAAATAATTTTCCCTCTTTTTGTACTAGCCTATCTACTAGCTAAATAACCATTTGTAAATATCATTCCCATTTGCGAATAACACTAAAGCTATTAAGATAAAGAACCCAACCATTTGTGCATATTCCATAAATTTCTCGTTAGGAGGCCTTCCGGTTACGATCTCGTATAGTAAGAACATTACATGCCCTCCATCCAAAGCAGGTATTGGTAAGATGTTCATAAAAGCTAATATAATTGAGATTAATGCTGTTGCCAGCCAGAATCCTTGCCAGTTCCATCCATCAGGGAATAATCCTCCAATAGCTCCAAAACCACCTACCTGAGTTGCCCCTTTAGTAGTAAATACATATTTAAACTGAGCTACATAATCGTGAAGCGTCCAATATCCATAGTTAAATCCTTCTTCTATACTTTCTCCAAAAGTATATTCGCGAGATTGTATGTCAAAATCTCTTTTAGAAGTAAAACCTATCATTCCATCTTCATCTGGAGATACTTCAGCACTCAGGATCTTTCCATCACGCTTGTAAACTAGTTCTACCTTCTTGTCTTTATTCTCATTGGCTATTGGAGCAAGCTCATGCCAGTATCCAATTTCAGTATCATTAAGAGATATTATACTATCTCCTTTTTTAAGTCCGGCAGCACCTGCAGATTTATCTGCAAGTACGCTATCTACCACTGCATATTGAATTGGTACAAATGGCTGCATTACCCCTTCCTGAAACATTACAGAACCTATATCTTCTGGTACTGAAATTGTTTCTTCATTACCATTTTGATGTAGCACGGTAATAGTTTGAATATCGCGCATAAATAGATGTTTATTGATATCTAGAGAATTTTGCATCTCCTTACCATCTACTTCAAGTATTCTATCGCCATCTTCAAAACCAAATTCTTTAAATTGATCTGCAACTGCAAATCCTCTTGGCATATCATCTGGTCCAATATAATTGCTACCCCATACAAAAAGCACCATCATATAGATTAGAAAACCTAAGACCAAATTCACAGTAACTCCTCCAAGCATTATAATTAATCGTTGCCAAGCCGGTTTACTTCTAAATTCCCATGGTTGCGGTGGTTTTGCCATTTGCTCCTTGTCCATGCTCTCATCTATCATTCCTGATATCTTAACATAACCTCCAAGGGGCAACCATCCTATACCATATTCTGTCTCACCAATTTTCTTTTTAAAGAGTGCAAACTTTACATCAAAGAACAGGAAGAATTTCTCTACTCTCGTTTTAAATAATTTCGCCGGAATAAAATGTCCTAATTCGTGCAAGACGATCAATAGGGATAAGCTTAATAGTAATTGTATTGCTTTTATTATAAATGGATCCATGCTTTATACTTCAAATTTTAATCGCACAAAAGTACTCTTTTATACCCTGCTAAAAAAGTCTAATTAATGCGTCTTCAGATTCTTTACTTATATTTTAATAGCGAACCTGCCATTAATAAAATATTAGACTGTAATTTTGTGTAAAAGTTACTGAAATGCTTCAATTTTTCAAGAAATTCAAGACACTAGGAATGGTACTGCTCTTCCTTTCCATAATTATTATCTACAGCATTTACACCTTGCTAAAGCCAGATCCAGAACTCCCAATCTTTCAACCGGATATGGTGAATGCGGAGTTGGTAGATTCTACGGTTCAATACGTTAGAAAATATCATAAGATCGCAGATTTTGAATTACTAAATCAAAATGGGGAAACCATAACCCAAGATTTCTATAAGGATAAGATCTATGTAGCAGATTTCTTTTTTACTACCTGCGTAACCATTTGCCCAATAATGACAGATCATATGCTTAAAATCCAAGAGCAGATTAAAAATGACCCAGAAGTGTTTTTACTTTCACACACAGTTATTCCCAAAGCAGATAGTGTACCTCAACTAAAGAAATACGCTTTAGAAAAAGGAGTAATAGATGCCAAATGGAATTTGGTGACCGGAGATAAAAAACAGATCTATGATCTTGCCAGAAAATCGTATCTAGCCACTAAAAATCAGGGTGATGCAGGGCCTTATGATATGATACATACAGAGAATTTTGTGCTTGTAGACAAAAAAAGACAAATTAGAGGTTTTTACGATGGTACAGAGCCAGATGCTATTGAAAAACTTATGGAAGACATCAAAATTCTAAAAGCAGAATATGCAGATGAATAGTTTTATCTTCTAAACTTTTCTATGACTATTTTTTAAGCTATTTTTGCCTTGTTTAAAATCAATCTAAATAAAATGAAGCTAACTGTTGCTCATTTAAAACGCGGCCAGATAGGGATTATAAAATCTTTCTCTGTAGACGAAGTTCCTTTAAAGTTATTGGAAATGGGATGTTTACCTGGCAATAATGTAGAATTGCTTCAAACCGCACCATTTAGCGATCCAATTTATTTAAACATTAATGGATCTCATGTGGCAATTAGAAAAGAAACAGCACTTCAAATAGAAATCGAAATAATATAATACTATGGGGAAACAAATTAATGTTGCGTTAATTGGTAACCCAAATACCGGTAAAACCTCTGTCTTTAATCAACTTACCGGCCTAAACCAACAAGTTGGAAATTATCCAGGTATTACAGTAGAGAAAAAAGAAGGTATCTGCAAATTACCTCGTGGCTTAAAAGCCCACATTATAGATCTCCCCGGAACTTATAGCCTTAATGCATCTTCCTTAGATGAAAATGTAGTTATAGAACTTCTTTTGAATAAGAACGATAAAGATTTTCCCGATGTAGCGGTTGTGGTGAGTGATGTAGAAAATTTAAAAAGAAATTTACTTCTTTTTACTCAGATCAAAGATCTTGAAATCCCTACCATATTAGTGATCAATATGGCAGATAGAATGCAGCGAAAAGGGATCGAGCTAGACGTTGCCATTCTTGAAGAAAGATTGAATACCAAAATTGCGCTAGTTAGCGCTAGAAAAAGAACAGGAATTGAGGAGCTTAAAGAACTGATCTTAAATTATAGACAGATCTCTACAGAGCCATGTTTACACGCCTCTGTTATGGATCCGGAATATTTTGGAAGATTAAGAAAAGCCTTTCCAAATCAATCCCTTTATAAATTATGGCTGGTAATTACTCAGGATGTAAATTTTGGGAATGTAAACAGACACTCTCTAACCTCAGATAGCAGTTTTCATACTAAGAGTAATAGTGATCTCAAAAGGCTTCAGCAAAAAGAAACAATCTTACGCTATCAATTTATTAATGGGTTGCTAAAAGAAGCCATGACGGTAGATCTTAGTACCGCTACAGATCTAAGAATAAGGATTGACAGATTACTTACACATAGAGTTTGGGGGTATGTGATCTTCACCATTATAATGCTGGTTATTTTTCAAGCTATTTATGATTGGTCTAGCTACCCGATGGATTTCATAGATACTACTTTTGCCCAATTAGGCGAATGGTCTAGAAATGCACTACCTGCAGGATCATTAACCAATTTAATTGTAGAAGGGATCATTCCCGGTTTAGGAGGTATTGTGATCTTCATTCCGCAAATTGCCTTTCTTTTCTTCTTTATTTCAATATTGGAAGAAAGCGGATATATGAGTAGGGTAGTATTTCTAATGGACCGTATTATGAGAAGGTTTGGCTTGAGCGGAAAAAGTGTAGTACCATTAGTCTCCGGTACTGCCTGTGCTATTCCCGCTGTTATGGCCACAAGGAATATCGAAAATTGGAAAGAACGACTTATTACTATTTTGGTAGTACCTTTTACTACTTGTTCTGCAAGGTTACCGGTATATTTAATTATTATAGCGCTTGTAATTCCCGATGAATCTTACTTTGGACTAAATTTACAGGGTCTAACCTTAATGCTATTATACCTATTGGGCTTTGGAACTGCCATAGGGGCCGCGTGGATCTTAAATAAGATCTTAAAGATCAAATCTAAGAGTTATTTTGTAATTGAGATGCCAAATTATAAAGTGCCATTATTTAAAAATGTTGCCATTAATGTAATTGAAAAGACAAAATCTTTTGTGTTTGGTGCTGGTAAGATCATACTTGCAATTTCTATTATACTCTGGGTTTTGGCTAGCTATGGTCCCGGCGATAATTTTAATAAAGCTGAAGAGATCGTAAAAAGTTCTTATGTAGAAACTCAAATTCCGGAACAGGAAATAGAACAGGAAATTGCTGCTTATAAACTGAAACATTCTTATATAGGTATTATTGGGCGAGGTATAGAGCCAGCGGTAACTCCATTAGGGTATGACTGGAAAATAGGAATTGCTATTGTGAGCTCCTTTGCTGCTAGAGAAGTTTTTGTTGGTACATTAGCTACTATCTATAGTGTTGGAAGTGATCAGGAAGAGACCATTAAGAATAGAATGGCCGCAGAAGTAAATCCTATTTTAGGGGGACCTCTTTTTACCTTTGCCAGCGGAATAAGTTTGCTATTATTCTATGCTTTCGCTATGCAATGTATGAGTACTTTGGCTATTGTTAAAAGAGAAACCAATACATGGAAATGGCCTATGCTTCAGTTAGTAATTATGAGCGCATTTGCTTATATAGTAGCTTTAATAGCTTTCCAGGTGCTAAAATAAATTGTAAGAAACAGAAGTATAATTCAACATAAAAACTATGGAAATGATACAAGAAATATTAGTCTTTATAATTTTTATAATAGCTGCCGGGTATATAGTTACCAAATTTATATGGAAACCTGCTTTTATGAAAAGCCAGTCAAAGTCTTCAGATAAGTCTTGTGGAAGTTCAGACTGTGGGTGTCATTAATCAATTCTCCCCTTCGTTTTCTGAGATTTTAAGGTTTAATCTATATTCATCTTTTGGTATTGAAACATTTATGGAAGGATAGGGATATAATTGAAATCCTGAGATAGCGTATTCTTTAGATCCTAAAACAAGATTTAAAGCCAAGTCATTCCCATTTATTACCACTAACTGTTCTTCTTTAAAAATACCATTTTCGTAGATATCTACCAATACTCTGGCTTCACCTGCCCAAACACAAGTTACATTTTTTGGACAGCGAGAGTCTGATAGCACTTCTTTAAAGCAAATAGAATTATTGTTAACTCCAAAAGTTTCCCCGGGGTTTAGCTGTATATTAAATACATTACTAACATTCTCTTGAGCAACACTCAATGTGGTGATTATCATCAATAAGCAAACAAATACATTTTTCATAAAGCCTTGGTTTATCTTAAAGACGATAGAATGCTAGCGTTGTTACAACATCTATCCTAAAGCAACGTCAAGGCTCATCATTAATATAAAACCACCTATAAAACCTAGGGTAGCTATATCTGTATATTTATCCTGTTGAGATTCTGGAATAACTTCTTCTACTACCACAAAGATCATAGCTCCGGCAGCAAATGCTAAAGCGTATGGAAGAATTGGTTGGAAAGTCATCACGGCCCACGCACCAAGAACAGCAGCCATAGGCTCTACAATAGCAGATAATTGCCCGTAATTAAAACTTTTCCATCTACTAAAACCTTGTCTTCTAAGCGGCACGGCCACTGCAAAACCTTCAGGAAAATTCTGAAGTCCGATACCTATAGCTAAAGCTACCGCCCCACCAATACTTGCACCTTCAAAACCAGCAGCAACACCACCAAATAGAACCCCAATAGCCAGACCTTCAGGAATATTGTGCAATGTGATTGCCAACGTTAAAAGGATAGATTTATGCCATGGAGTTTTAATACCTTCTTTATCTTCCATTTTAAAGTTAACATGTAAATGAGGCAATACCTTATCTAACGAAAATAAGAACATAGCTCCTGCACCAAAACCTATTACCGCTGGCATTACTTTGGTAAAACCTTCTCCAGGACTCATTTCTATTCCTGGCGCAAGCAAACTCCAAAAACTTGCTGCCACCATTACTCCCCCGGTAAAACCAAGCATTCCATCAAAGACTGCTCTATTAATGTTCTTGAAAAAGAAAACTAGACTAGCCCCTAGAGCTGTAACTCCCCATGTGAATAATGTTGCATACAATGCAGCTAAGATTGGGTCTATTCTTTCTAAATAAGCAATTATAGTATCCATCATAATTAAGAAGTTTTAATATATAGATTACTTGAGATCACATGAGAGATCTTTAGTTCATTTCCATTTAAATTAATAAGCATAGATTGGTCAAAAGTCTCTTTCTCCAGAATCTCTATGAGCTGACCTAGAGCGATGCTGTTCTTGTCTAGATATTGTAAGAATTCTACGGAAGAATCTTTAACGCCAACACAAATTCCGGCTTCCCCTTTCTTTAAGTCTGCCAAAAGCATTTTATTAGAGATGGCAAAATTTCCCTCTGAATCTGGTATAGGATCGCCATGAGGATCCCTTTTTGGAAAATCTAGAAACTTATCTAGCTCTTTTATTAATTTATCCGACTTTATATGCTCTAGCTGTTCTGCCACTTCATGAACTTCATCCCATGCAAATCCTAGTTTCTCTACTAGAAAAACTTCCCAAAGCCTATGTTTTCTAATAACATCTACAGCTTTTGATCTTCCTAGTTCACTAAGCTTAACACCCTGATATTTCTTATAGTTCACCAGACTTTTTTCTGAAAGGCGTTTAACCATATCTGTTACAGAAGATGCCTTAGTGCTCATCTCTTCTGCTAAAGCATTAGTGCTCACTCCATTCCTATATGAATTCTCAAGATGGAATATCGCTTTTAAATAATTTTCCTCGGATAAGGTCATTTTTTCAATTTGCAACAAATATAGTTTTTTTTAATGAAAACATATTTTTAGATTTGTCTAAATTTTTTATTAGACTTGCATAGTATTACAAATTAGATCACATGAAACAGTTCTATTATATTTTTATTCTGATTTCCACAATGGCCTTAGGACAAGATAATAAGGCTGTTATTTCTGGAGTCATCAGTTCCGGGAAAACTCCTATTTCGTTTGCTACTGTTTACCTAAGTGATGGTAGTATTGGTACAAGTGCAGATATAGATGGCAAATATTCTCTTATATTAACTCCAGGAACGTACAGAATTATTGCACAATCTCAGGGTTACTTATCTAAAACAACTACAATAACCATAGATGAAGAAGATAACAAGGTTCTCAATTTTGATCTTGAAGAAGGAAATGAATCTCTAGATGAAATTGTAGTTACAGGAACTCGTACCAAAAAACGTAAAACAGATTCTCCTGTAATTGTAAACCTTATTTCAAGTGAAACTTTACAACAGGTAGTAGCAACAGATCTTTCTGAAGGCTTAAGATTTCAACCGGGTTTACGTGTAGAAATGAATTGTCAGACCTGTAATTACAGCCAGATCAGAATGAATGGATTACAAGGTGGCTACTCTCAGATCTTAATTAATGGTCGCCCAATATTTAGTCCCCTCACCGGTTTGTACGGACTAGAACAAATCCCGGTAAATATGATAGAACGTATAGAAGTGGTAAGAGGTGGAGTTTCTGCACTTTATGGCTCTAGTGCAATTGGAGGTACGGTAAATGTGATCACCAAAATTCCAAAGCAAAATTCATACAGCCTCGATTATTCTTACCAAAATATAGATGGGGAAGCAAGTCAGAATTTAATAAATGGAAATGCAACGGTAGTGAGTGAGAACTATAGATCTGGTGCCAATTTTTTTGTGAATAGTCGCAGAAGAGATGCGTACGATGCTAATGATGATAATTTTTCAGAATTACCAAAGCTTAAAGATAATTCATTTGGGGTAAATGCATTTTACCTTCCTTCAGAAGATTCAAAATTAGAATTAAGCTTTAGTAGCTTGAACGAATATCGCTTCGGAGGCGAAATTGTAGATAAGCCGGCCTATTTAGCACAACAAAGTGAAGAACGGGCACATAATGTCTTAATGGGAAGTCTAGATTATCAAATCAATTTTAATGATGATAAAAGCTCTTTAATAATATATTATGGAGGTCAACATACAGATAGAGATCATTATACGGGAATTATTCCTGATGATGAGGCAGAAAAGCAGGCCTTTTTTGCTGCTGCCCCATACGGAACTTCAGAGGTGACAACACATCAAGGGGGCTCGCAATTCAATCAGAAAATAGAGAAATTCTTAGGAGGTAAAACGGTTTTAACTGGAGGGGCAGAATTTATATATGATGCGGTGAATGACGAGATTAGAACTTATAATTATATAATAGATCAAACTACAAGAAACTTAGGGATCTTCTTGCAAAACGACTGGGATTTAACTGAAGATCTGAATTTTCTTTCCGGCTTTAGAATAGACAAACATAATCTGGTAGATTATGCCATATTTAGCCCTCGTGCTTCCCTATTGTATAAATTTAAGGAAACTACACAATTTAGGTTAGGTTGGGGTACGGGATTTCGAGCACCACAAGCTTTTGATACAGACCTGCACATAGCCTTTGCTGGAGGCGGAATTTCACGAATATCCCTTGCAGAAGATCTAAAAGAAGAACGCTCCAATAGCTTTACGGGTTCTATAAATTACGATTATGCCACCGAGCATTTTATTGGCGGATTTACGTTCGAAGGTTTTTACACGCATTTAAAAGACGCTTTTTATCAATTTCCTTTAGGCGAAGATGAATTTGGGGAACGTTTTGAAAAACGTAATGGTAACGGTGCGATGGTACAAGGAATTACTCTAGAACTCCGAGCCAATTATGATTATCTCTTAGAATTGGAAGCCGGATTTACACTGCAAAGTAGCAAATTTGAGGAGCCTGTAGAAAACATTGAAGGACTATCCTCAAAGCGTGAATTTTTAAGAACACCAAATGATTATGGATATGCAACCCTTACCTACTCGCCTACTAAAAAGCTAAATGTAAGTGCTAATATGGTGTACACAGGAAAAATGGATATTGCGCATTTTGGAGGACAAAACACCGGCCAACAGATAGATAAATATTATAGAACACCCACTTTTACAGAATTAAGCATTCGTACCGCTTACCTTTTTGATCTTCCAAATATAAGTACCGGTTTGGAACTCTCGGGTGGAGTAAAAAATATAACCAATAGTTATCAGGATGATTTTGATTTAGGAAAAAACCGTGATAGTAATTATATATACGGCCCCGCGGCACCAAGAACTGTATTTGTAGGATTAAAAATTAAATCGTTATAAAAGTGAGATCAATAGCTTTAATAATAGGTTACTCTCTAGTTATTTTATCTAGCTGCAATTCTTTTGCTCAGAATAAAGAAAATACACAATGGATAAGTTTTGAGCAGTTAGAAGATTCTTTAAAAGTTAAACCCAAAAAAGTTTTTATAGATTTTTATGCAGATTGGTGCATGCCATGCATTAGAATGCAAAAGGAAGTGTTTACCAATCCAGCAATTGTCTCTAAATTAAGTAAAGAATATTATGCCGTCCAGATGAATGTAGAAACTACAGACACTATTTTCTTCGGAAATCAGATGTTTGTGAACGAAAGAGCTAATAGAAGAAATCCAATACATCAAATTCCTCAACTTATGGCAAGGCAAAAGAACAAGCCTTTTTCTTTACCTGCAATTGTAATTATGGATGAAAAATTTGAAGCAACAGCGCGCTATTTTCAATATTTGAATACCGAACAACTTTTAAAGATCTTATCCAATTGATCTGCTATTAGCTTCGAAATTTAGAATATAAAATAGGTGCATAAAAAATTTTACAAGAAGCCTTAAATGATGGTTAAATAAGTAATCAACAGTGAGTTATTTAAGTAATTTTGATCATTATTATAACACTTTTATTTGTCTCATCTTATAATAAAAAATGTATTTTTTTTACCATTGAAATTAGAAATAAATTCAAAACTAGTGATATTTAACTAGGATTTGCAAGGAATATAGTTATCGAAATACCATGAGCTCAGAATCATTAAGTGAGGTTCATTCTTCAGTAAAAACAGACAAAAAAGGATGGCGTAAAATTCTTTCTTTCTTGGGTCCGGCATATTTGGTTGCTGTAGGGTATATGGATCCTGGCAACTGGGCAACAGATATAGCTGGAGGCTCGCAGTTTGGGTATAAGCTTATTTGGGTGCTTCTAATGTCTAATCTTATTGCACTTTTACTTCAATCTTTAAGCGCAAGATTAGGTATTGTTAAAGGACTTGATCTCGCTCAGGCTTCAAAAGAAGCATACCCCAGATGGGCAAATATTCCGCTATACATTCTTGCTGAAATTGCTATTGCTGCTTGTGATCTTGCAGAAATTGTAGGAATGGCCATCGGATTAAACCTACTATTTGGACTCCCTTTAATATGGGGAATTAGCTTAACCGCACTAGATACCATATTATTGCTTTTTCTTCTCCGTAGAGGGATGAGAACTATGGAAATGTTCATCATTAGTCTTGTATTTATAATTGGGATCTCCTTTGTTGTAGAAATGTTTATAACAGGCCCTGTGTACGGTGATGTTGTGAAAGGTTTAGTTCCCTCTAAACTTACAGGAGATGCCCTATATATAGCCATTAGAATTATTGGAGCTACCGTAATGCCGCATAATTTATACCTCCATTCTTCTCTGGTGCAAACGCGTAAGATTGAGCGTTCTTTTAAAGGCATCACAAAGGCTATTAAATATAATTTTATAGATACGATAATTGCTTTGAATTTAGCATTTTTTGTTAACGCTGCTATTCTGGTATTGGCAGGAGCTGCCTTTTACGTTCATGGTTATTATAATGTTGCAGAGATTCAGGATGCTTCAAAATTATTAGAAAACCTTTTTGGAGGTATTGCCCCTACATTCTTTGCAATTGCACTAATTGCTGCAGGGCAAAGCTCCACCATTACAGGTACTTTAGCTGGGCAGATAGTTATGGAAGGGCATTTAGACCTAAGAATTCAACCTTGGTTGAGAAGATTGATCACCCGCCTTTTAGCCATTATACCCGCTTTGTTCACCATACTATATTTTGGAGAAAACGCTCTAGGAAGCCTACTAGTTTTAAGTCAGGTAGTTTTAAGTTTGCAATTGGGTTTTGCCGTGATCCCACTCATTCATTTTAATTCTAACAGAAAAATGATGAAAGAATTCACCATTAAATTATGGGTGAAAATTTTAGCGTGGCTTAGCGCAGCGATCATCGTATATCTGAATATTACTTTGGTGATTGATGAAATTTCCGCATGGATAGCAATAGCTTCAGGAACCTCTAAGCTTTTGATCTATTTAACTATAATTCCTATTGCAGTGGCTTGCCTATTTTTATTGATGTATATATTAGTGCAGCCCCTTCTTAAGAAAAGTTATTTAGAAGATAACGTAGAATTTAAAGAGGAAGCTCCAGTCTTCATGGAAGGAGCGCCATCAAATTATAAAAATATAGGCATTACCATAGATTTTTCTGTAAATGATGAGCGGGTGATACAAACTGCTCTTGAGCAAGGAGGAAAATCTTGTAGTTTTACACTTATTCATATTGTTGAAAGTGCGGCAGCAAGATACCTTGGAAAAAGCGCTATGGATAACGAAACTAGAGAAGATACTGCCAGTTTAGAAAAATACTCGAATAGACTTCAAGAATTAGGATATTCTGCAACCTATCAAATAGGTTTTGGAAATGCAGCTTTAGAAATTTCCAAGATCGTTACATCCCAGAAAGTAGACTTTTTAGTAATGGGATCTCATGGACATAACGGAATTCAAGATCTAATTTTTGGTACTACCCTGGAATCTGTAAGACATGAAGTACACATTCCAATATTAATAGTGAATGAGAAAAAATAGCTCCTTTAAAATTCTAGCTTAGTATATTACAATGATGGCGAAAGTTTAAAATCCTCTCTCTTTTTGAATCTTTTCATAGGCTTCCTGAACTTTTCTGAATTTTTCTTCAGCTCCTTTTCTATAGGCTTCATCCATATGTTGTAGTTTATCCGGATGATATTTTTTGGCCATAGATCTATATGCTTTTTTTACATCTGCTTCAGATGCAGATTTATCCACTTCCAAGATCTTATAGGCATCATCTGCAGATTTAAAGAACATTGCCTTGATACTTTCAAACTCTCTAGGATTCAAATTTAAGTATCTTGCTATTTCAGCTATTTTATACAACTCTTGTTCAGAAACGTTACCATCTGCCTTTGCAATGCTAAATAGAAAATGAAGAATCTGAAGTCTTACCTCATACCTCGTTCTTGCCTGCAAATAGCTACATATTCTTTGTGCAGAAATCTCTCTATTCTTTATAACTTCATTAAAAGTTCTAAAAGTAGCATTAGCTCTTTCTTTTCCATAAGCCTGTACAAAATAACTTCTCACATAGTCTAACTCTTGCTGTGAAACGTTGCCATCTGCTTTTATAACTATAGAAGCTAATGAGAGGAGATTAAGTTCAAAATCTCCGGGAGAAACATCATTTCTTCCGGTATTAAAAACCATTTTAGGGCTATTGCCAGAACCCATCATATTGTCTAGTAAGGTTCCTATGATCAATCCAAGTATTAAACCGGGAAATCTATAAAAGGTAACGCCTAATAAGGCTAAGATTATTTTAAACATTAAAATCTGTAATTTTTAAAGGGCAAAGATACTATTTTGAGCCACTTAGTTAGAATAGAACTATAAACTAATTTCTCTACACTATAAACTGTACCTATTAGTTTATAAGGATTTGAGATAAGCTCAGGTAAAGTTAATTCTGTATCTTTGTACACTATTAATGTTTAATAAAAAACTCTATATATGTATCCAGCAGAATTAGTGAAACCTATGAGAGAGGATCTTACTAACGTAGGTTTTCAAGAATTACATACCGAAGCAGAAGTAGAAGCAGCAATGGCAAAGAATGGTACTACCTTGGTAGTTGTAAATTCTGTGTGTGGATGTGCGGCAGCTAATGCACGTCCGGGAGCAAGAATTTCTCTTCAGAACGGAAAAACACCAGATAATTTAGTAACTGTATTTGCAGGAGTAGATCGTGAAGCTACAGATAAAGCACGTAGTATGATGCTACCATTTCCTCCTTCTTCTCCATCTATGGCTCTTTTTAAAGACGGAGAATTGGTTCATATGCTAGAACGTCATCATATTGAAGGACGTCCAGCAGAAATGATCGCAGAAAATCTTACCGCAGCTTATAATGAGTTTTGCTAAGACTATAAAATAAATTACCAAGCCGATCTTCACAGGTCGGCTTTTTTTATTTCCGGAATTTTAAAAGTGCTTTTGATAATGGATGACGCAGATTTCATGTAAAAATGTATTTTTGCAAAGATCAAATTGTAAGATGAAAAAAATACTTGCTTATCCACTTTCGGTAATTTTTTACTTTTTTTTCTTTTTAACCTTACTTGTATTCCATGCAATACAATGGGTAAGTTTAAAAATTGGAGGTTATCATGCTCATAAAAAGTCTGTTGATATATTTAATCTGGCTATTATGAGATGCCTAAATCTAATTGGCACCAGATTTACAGTAGATAATCCATATGATCTACCGATAGACAGATCTTGTATCTTTGTGGCCAACCATCAGGGAATGTTTGATATACCGCCCATTATATGGTTTTTTAGAAAACAACATCCTAAATTCATTAGCAAAAAAGAATTAGGTAAAGGAATCCCAGGAATATCATTCAACTTGAGACATGGTGGTTCTGCACTTATAGACCGAAAGAATCCTAAAGAAGCTATTTTAACAATTTCTAAATTTGCAGCTAGTTTAAATAAAACAAAACGCTCTGCGGTTATCTTTCCGGAAGGAACCAGAAGTAGAACCGGAATCCCGAAGAAATTTGCTGTAAGCGGACTTCAGGTAATGTTTAGAAAAATGCCGGATGCTTTAGTAGTGCCTATAACAATCAATAATTCCTGGAAACTTTTTCAATACGGAAACTTTCCTTTAGGCATAGGAGTTCATATGACATTAAAAGTTCATAAACCTCTACCTGTAAATAATACAGAACCTGAAGTTTTTATAGCTAATTTAGAACGCACCATTACGGCGGATATCAATTAAGATAGACCCTTTCTTTCTCAAAAAACTCCCATTAAATTTTCTATTATGAATACAGCTTTGATCATTTCTAATACTATAGAATTCGTGAAGTCTACCCTAAAAAATGCAGAAGGTGGGCACGATTGGTTTCATATTGAAAGAGTTTACAAGAATGCAAAATTAATTGCTAAGGGCGAAAAAGCAGATGATCTTATAGTAACTTTAGGTGCTTTGTTGCATGATATAGCCGACTCAAAATTTCATAATGGTGATGAAACCGTGGGTCCAAAAATAGCAAAAGAATTTCTAAGAAATCAAGATGTTTCTGAAGAGATCATAGCGCATGTAGTTAAAATAATAGAAAACATATCGTTTAAAGGCGGTAAGGAGGCTCAGAAATTCAAATCTCCTGAATTAGATATCGTACAGGACGCAGATAGATTAGACGCCTTAGGAGCTATAGGAATAGCCAGAGCATTTAATTATGGAGGCTTTAAAGGTAGAGCACTTTATGATCCTGATATAGAAGCCGATCTAAATATGACCAAAGAGCAATACAAATCTTCTACTGCTCCAACCATCAATCATTTTTATGAGAAGTTACTTCTTCTTAAAGACAGAATGAATACTACCACTGGAAAGAAAATAGCTACTGAACGCCATCAGTATATGTTAGGATTTCTGGAACAGTTCTATGCAGAATGGAACGGAAAATTATAAATAAAAAAAAGCCCTGATCTCTATTTCTTTAGAATCAGGGCTTTTTTTTGATCTTTACAATAAGCTCATTTAGAACCATGCACTCCATGGTATTCTGGAAAGCACACAAAGTAGTGCCAAAGTATAAAATATGGCTAGCATTTTAAATTTAGGTTTCGATGTAAGTTTAGACTTGTGCTTAGAATAACCTATAGTTACAAATACTACGGCCAATATCATAAAAGTTGGATGCTCTATATTATACAATCTTAGAACAGGATCTTCCATAACACCTTTCATCCCAACTTCACTAAACATCTTAAAATATGGCGTTGTAAAATAAAGCACCAAACCAATTAATAGTTGAATATGAGTAGTTATTAAAGTAAACAAAGAGATCCTAAAATTGTTGGCAGCATATTCTTTATTACTTACATAGCCTATAATTGCACTAACAGAGGCAATAATTAACATGATTACTACTAGATACGCCCAGTAAGAGTGTATAAATTGAACTGTTTGATACATAAAATTAATTTTAGGTAAATATAGTTTTTTTCAATAAAAAATCGCCCCGGTTTCCCGAGGCGATTCTAAAATATACTTGTTATTCTAAATTCTTAGAATTTATAGCTAACTGAAGCATTCCAAGTTCTACCCCATCCAAAGAAAACATTATTTCTAGTGTTCACTCCATCGTAAGCAGTATCTGAATCTCTTGCTCCAACAGCGATGTTCGTGTTAGACTCTGAAATGTAGATGTTATCTGTTACGTTATTCACGTTTACTCTAAAAGATAGTCTGTTATCTCCAAGGTCTAATCCGTAAGAAGCACCTAGATCTAATAAACCATAAGAAGGTAATTTGAATACATCAAAGTTAGCATTATCTAATGCATCTGTAGCATCGTAACTAGCGTATAAGTTATCTGCATATCTGTATGTAGCATCAACTTTTAAGTTATCAATAATAGTATAATCTGCACCAAGACTAGCAGTAAATTGAGCTGCGTTTCCAACTTTAACTCCATCTAAGTTAAGAACACCTTGCTCTGCACCTACAATTGGGTTTTGGTTATCGTCAAAATAGTTAGCTTCTACGTCATCTTTATATTCCCAGTCTCCAACAGAAACCATTGCATTCCATTTGAATTTGTTTCCAACTCTACCGTAGAAGTCAAATTCTATACCTTGGTGTACTTGAGTAATACCTTGTAAGTTTGCAGTTCCTCTAACTTCTTCTGGAGTATCTTCAAAGAAAGTAGTAGAGGCAGTATCAAATCTATCTGCCCATGAAGTTCTGTAAAGGTTTACGTTAGCATTGAAGAATTGAGAACGGAATCCGTATCCTAATTCAACACCAAAAACCTGCTCATTCTTAAGATCATCATTAAGTGCATTACTGTTACCAGGGTAAACAGCATCAAATAAAGGTTGCTTAGAATAGTATCCAATGTTTCCGAAAACGTTGTGGTTTTCATCTATGTTGAAGTTAAGACCCCCTTTAATATTTCCTCCAATAATGTTTTCCCAATCAGTTTCTTGATTTGCTGGAGTTTCATTAAAGTAATCTACTCTTTTAAATCCTTGATTAGATACAGATCCTTGAACGAATGCAGAGATTGCATCTTTAGAATATTCTAATTGACCAAATACTCCAGCCCATCTTACAAGACCTTCATTATGGTAGTCAATTTTTTCTTCATCATCTATACTCTTAAATACGTTTAAAGTATTTCCAATTGTTGGATCGTAAGTTTCAGTTAAGAATCTGTTTGGATTGTTATCATCTGCTTGAGATACATAAACATCTCCACCCATTAGGTCTACAATTCTTCTGTAGTGAAATCCTTTATAAGATCTAAGATCTGCTCCAAAGTCTAATGTTAAGTTCTCATTTAATTCTGTTTCGAAGTTAGAGATAACACCAAACCAGTTGTGAGAGTTTACAGAAGAACGTTGTGTCATTCCATTTTCAGCGCTACGGTCACCGTTACCAGTGTTTACATATTGACCTTGATATTGACCTTCACCAGAGTATACCGCTCTTGAAGTTGGCTGACCCTCTCTAGTTGCGAAAGATGGAACAGATTGTCCAGAGTTCCAAGCAAAGATATCATCTATAGGAAGTAATCCATCGTTAGTTAATGGCAAAGCAAAAGATTGGTTTCCGTTAATTCTACCAATAGAACCTATTGAACCACCACGACCGAAAGATGCGTAAGCAGAAGTAGATAATTTAGATTTATCTGAAATTTTATATTCCCAGTTTAAAGAAGCTACCGGTTTGTGGTAGAAGTTTCCAGAGAAAGTAAATTCATCACCATTTCTATATCCAAAATCTGGATTGTATTTTTCATTTGGCTCACCATCGTTACCATATTTAAGGTAGCTAGACAAAGGAGTAAAGAAACCTCTTTGGTTGTGTTGTTGTGGTGCACCTGTTAACATGAAGTTGAATTCATGATTGTCATTAGCTTTGTAACCTACACCTATAAAGTAGTTGTAACCTTCAAATTCTGTCCCGTTTACATAACCATCACCAGAAGTACGGCTTAAAAGGAAAGATCCAGACCATCCACTGTCATTTAATCCAGTGTTGTAAGAAGCAGTAGATTTTAAGTAACCATCGTTACCAAAACTTTGCTTTACCATTCCACCTTCTGCTTTATCTGCAGATCTTGTAACTACGTTAATTGTACCCCCAACAGAAGATACTGCCAATTTAGAAGAACCTAAACCACGTTGTACTTGAATAGCAGTAGCAACATCACTTAATCCAGCCCAGTTACTCCAGTAAACAGCACCATTTTCCATATCATTAACAGGAATACCGTTAATCATAACAGCAGAGTTTTGAGTGTCGAATCCACGAATTGTGATACGTGAATCTCCAAAACCACCACCTTGTTTAGTAGCATATACAGAAGGAGTAGTAGCTAAGATCTCAGGGAATTCCTGGTTTCCTAATTTTTCTTGAATTTGTTCAGCTCTAATTGTAGATACGGCAACCGGAGTTTGACGATCTTTAGCTAAATCTGCAATTCCTGTAACAATAACCTCAGAAAGCGCATTTGCATCGGCATCAACACCAATTCTTCCAAGTTTTTGAGTTTGTCCGTTAGAAACATTAAACGGTACAGATTTCTTTGCGAAACCAATAAAACTGATTTCTAAAGTACCAGAAGCCTTATCTACATTGATAGAGAAATTTCCATCAAAATCTGTAGTTGTTCCGGTATTAGTGCCCTTTACCATGATAGTTGCGCCCGGTAACGGAGCATTCATTTCGGAATCAATCACCGTTCCAGTAACAGTTCCTTGAGCAAAAATTGTAGCAGTTGTTAAAAACAACGCTAATGCTAATAATTTCCTCATGCTTTAAATTGTTTGTTTGTGTTTATAATTCACGGCAAAAGAAGTCAATTAACTGATACCCTACTTTAACGTAATGTTAAGAATTCAGTATTTAACATCTTTATTCAAACAAACATAACAAATTATCGCAAGTAATTGATGGTGTGGCACTTAAAGCTATTAACTCGTTATTAACAATATGATAATAATTAATTTAAGTAATGTTTTAAGAGTGTTCTTGTAGAATTATCGTGTTCTAAGACGTCAGATTTTTCAATTTCTTGTAAAATACTGGATGCTAATTGCTTCCCTAACTCAACGCCCCATTGATCATAACTAAAGATATTCCAAATTACACCTTGAACAAAGATCTTATGTTCATACATAGCCACTAATTTTCCTAAGCTTTTAGGCGTTAGTTGGTCTATTAAAATAGAAGTTGAAGGTTTATTACCCTCAAATATTTTAAAAGGTTTCAATTTGGTAGATACCTCCTTCGCAATTCCTCTTTCATCAAATTCTGCTTGAACTTCTTCTGAAGTTTTCCCCATCAATAATGCTTCTGTCTGAGCAAAATAATTTGCCATTAGCTTATTTTGATGATCATCATCTCCAAATAAAGACTTTTTGAATCCAATAAAATCTGCCGGAATTAATTTGGTTCCTTGGTGAATTAGTTGAAAGAATGCATGCTGAGAATTAGTTCCCGGTTCTCCCCAGATTATATTTCCAGTTTGATAATTTACAACATCACCATTTCTATCTACACTTTTACCATTGCTTTCCATAATTGCCTGTTGCAAATATGATGGCAGTTTTTGAAGATATTGCGTATAAGGAATTACCGCTTCACTTTCTGCTTTAAAAAAGTTATTATACCAAATACTTAGCATTGCTAATTGTACCGGTATATTATTTTCAAATTCCTCATTTTTAAAATGCATATCCATTTCATAAGCCCCATCTAGCAATTCTTGATATTGATCATACCCTACTGCAAGACTAATAGACAAACCTACAGCACCCCATAAAGAGAATCTTCCTCCAACCCAATCCCAAAGTGGGAACACATTTTCTGGAGCTATTCCAAATTCTGTAACTCTTTCTAAATTGGTAGAAACAGCTACAAAATGTTTAGAAACCTCTTCTGCAGGGGCATGTTTTTTAAACCAATTTCTTGCAGTATTAGCATTACTTAAAGTCTCCTGAGTAGTAAAGGTTTTCGAAACCACTAAAAATAGCGTAGTTTCTGGATTAAGATCTTTTAAAGTTTGATGAACGTGATCTCCATCTACATTAGAAATATAATGCACCTCTAAATGATTCTTATAGAATTTTAAAGATTCTGTGATCATTACCGGACCCAGGTCTGATCCTCCAATCCCAATATTTACAACATCTGTAAAAGCTTTCCCTGTAAAACCTTTTTTAGAACCACTAATAACCTCTGCAGAGAATTGCTTCATCTTCAATTTTGCTGAAGCTACCTCTTTCATTACATTTTCTCCATCTACACGCACCACATCCTCTTCTTTGGCTCTTAAAGCCGTATGCAGCACAGGCCTATTTTCAGTCTCATTTATAGCATCTCCGCGAAAATAAGATTGTATTGCATTCTTAAGATCACATTCGCGAGCTAAAGAATTGAGACTTTCTAGAATTTCTTTATTTATCCTATTCTTACTAAAATCTACATAAAAATCTTCCCATTCAATTTTAAATTCCTGAGCTCTATTAGGATCATTTGCAAACATCTGCTTCATTTCCTGAGATCTAATTTTCTCGAACTGAGATTTTAACGTAGACCAGGCCTCTGTTTGAGTTGGATTTATATTTTTCATGCTCTTATTATATTTTTTTGAACGGAATCTTATCAATGTCTTTTCTTACAGGCGCTATAGAGGCAAAATAATCTTCTCTTAGATTATCTGCAATAGGCTCTGCATTCGGTAAATTTTGTCTGAATGGATCTACCTGTTTTCCTCGTACCCAAAATCTGTAGCAAACATGAGGCCCGGTTGCCAGTCCTGTGCTACCTACAAAACCAATAACATCTCCTTGACGCACTCTCTGCCCTACTTTTACATTTCTCTTCGTCATGTGTAAATACTGGGTAGTGTAGGTGTCATTATGTTTCACTTTAACATAATTTCCATTTCCCGAAGTATATCCTGAAGCGATCACTGTTCCAGAAGCCGTAGTCCAAATTGGAGTTCCGCGAGGAGCTGCATAATCTGTTCCCAAATGAGCTTTCCATCGTTGTTGAACTGGGTGAAATCTTCTTCCACTATACCTGGAAGAGATCCTACTAAAGTTTAAAGGAGCTTTTAGGAAGAAGCTTTCTAACGGACGTGCTTCTTCATCATAAAAATCAGTTTCTCCAGATTCTGGATCTACTTTATAGCTAAAAGCATAATATGGTTTTTTCTGATGTACAAAAACAGCACCTTCAATATTCTCAATTCCGGCGTAAATAGTATCGTTTATATACTTTTCATTATAAACCATTTTAAACTGATCTCCTTTTTGAAGTTTCCAAAAATCTATACTCCACTGGTAGATACTGCTTAGCTCGTGAGATAGAACTACACTTAGCCCCTGACTTTCCATAGCTTCAGAAAGACTGCTAACAATAACTCCAGAAACCGTTTTTCTCTTAACAGAAACAGGCTTTTGAGCTTTATATGCTGCTATGTTCTCTCCAATATTTACAACAGTATATTCAATTCTATCATCTTCATAGATAAAGAACTCTGGAGTGCTTATAGAGTCTTTAGCTTTTAAGATAACATATGGCTTTCCTACTACAAGTCTTCTAGGATCAAAATTATCTTCTATTCCATTGGTGATATCGTAAACTTTAGAAACACTAACACCATGGGTTCCTAAAATCCCCCCAAAATTATCTCCAGATCTTATGGTATCTCTTACAACCTCGTAATCATTAAGCGTAAATCCATACTCCTTTTCTATGGGAACTTTCTTAACCTTAGGTTTTACTTCACTTATGTCTTTATTTTCAACCACATCATTGCATGAAATACATGCTAACGCCAACAATAATAAATAACTTACTTTCTTCAATTTTAATTCTATTTTTCTGTATTAAACAAGTGCGTAACCCATTGTTTTCCCCAGTCATCAAATTCTTCTTGAGACCAAAGATTAGGGAAAAAACTATTTTTTTGAAAACTTGGAGGTAGAAATTCCTTCCAGTTTGTGCCGCCAGTTGCAGCTATTGTCTTTTTATCTTTATTTAAATATCTATGTGCCGCTCCCATGTGCATTAGAAGCCAGTTAATATTCACGTTGGTATCAAAAGTACGCAACGCTTCAATTAATTCTTTATTATTTTTTTCAATTTCAGGTAGATCCAAGTACTTATGATACATGGTCTTCTCTTTTACAGAATTCGCTATCCTTAAGAATCTAGGCGTATATCTTAATTCAAATTGCTTTAGCGTAAGTGTTTTTTCACCCGTAGATAGATCTATGCCTCCTTTTTTCCAATAAATATTCTCAAAAAGATCTTCGATACTATTTTCTGTTGAAAAATTAGCACGTTCTTTAAAAGGAACCAGATGTTCTATTGGAGTAGCGTATAATTCTATCATCCTAAAACCAGCAGATTGAAAACCGCTTGCTGGCAGTAAAGCCATTCTAAATTTTAAAAATTGCTCTCTATCCATACCTTTGATCATTACATCAAAAGAATTAATGAGAATTCTCATATACCTATTAAGCCTATTCATCTTTTCTAAGAATACATCAGCAGTTAGAAGATCGTTCTCAATGATCTGCTTTTGCTCATGTATCATCAGTTTAAAATAAAGCTCTGTGATTTGATGATAGGTAATAAATATTTCCTCATCTGGAAAGTGAGTTTTTGGCGCCTGAAGACTAAGTAAGGTATCTAGATGGATATAGTCCCAATAGGTAAGGTAACGATCATAAAGAAGCCCATCTAAGTAAGACCCCATGTCTTGTCCTGAATTTTTGAACTTTTCTTCTAGTAATAATATTCGTTCTGCAATCTCGGGCTTGATGGTGTTCATGTATTAATCCATTATTATTTGAATAGGATGCTTTACTCCTTTAAAAGCCTCTAAATCTGCATCTAAAGATCCTACTGCAAGGTCTGCCTGTATTTTAACCGGCATCTTATTTTTATCTGCACTTACCCAGAAAGTAAGACTTTCCTTCTCTTTGAAGACTCTCCCGGCCATTACATAAGGCCTGAATTTTAAAGTGGCAATTTTACCAAATTTTGTCTTTATAACCTCTCTTCCTAAAAACTTTATTTTAAAATTGTGGTTTTCTTTATCGAAGAACATATTTAAATTAAGCTCATCTCCTTCATTCAACTTCATATCGTTGAGCTCATTTCTCATATAATAGAAAGAAGAAATAAGGTCATGAACCTCATTCTCGGTAGTGTAGGTAGTATTGGTATTATGCTTCCTGTCTAAAACGTATGCTTTATTCTGTTTCTGATCAAAATCTATTTGAACATCTTTAGTGTAGCCACCTTCATCTATTTTTCTTACAAATCTATAAGGCAAGCTAGATCTTCTGTCAATATAAGTTTCATAATCATCATCTACTTTAAAGAAAAGATGCATTAAACCCGTAGATTTTCCTCTTCCCACAACATGATAAACTTTTTTCTTATCTAATACTTCGTCTTTAACTTCCAACGTAGCATAACTAGCATTAAAAGGACCATAATGAATTCTAAACTTAAACCATTCTCCCGCTTGAAAAGCGTTTTGAGAAAAAATGCTTAGGGGAAGTAAAAGCAGTAAAAGACTAACAAATGTAATTCTCTTGCACATAGATTGACAATTTAATAAATATCTGATATCATGATACTTGTTACGGGTTAAGAATTACAATTTCTATTCCAAATGTATTAAAAGAAAAAACCCCATCAAATTAATGATGGGGTTTTGTCTTATTAACCAACTAAAACTTAAATTATGAAAAAAAATTAATACATTTTGGTAACCACTCCAGAAATGCGGTGCAAAAGTCTGCAACTTGTACATTAAAAACAACACATTCTGAAGGTTTAACGTTAAATTTATCTACATAATTAATTTTTCACAATTTAAATAGTAATTGTTTATGAATTTAATAATTATTACAGTGTACCTCGCAACTGTTGCTCTCTTTCAATAGACTCAAATAGGGCTTTAAAGTTCCCTGCACCAAAGCCTTTCGCTCCCATTCGCTGAATGATCTCAAAAAACAAGGTTGGTCTGTCCTCTACTGGCTTGGTGAAGATTTGCAATAAATACCCTTCTTCATCTGCATCGATCATTATTCCTAACTTTTTTAAGGCTTCAATATCTTCACCCAATTCATGTTCAAAAGCTTTTAATCTATCTGGCACAGCATGATAATAATCATCAGGAGGAATAGATAAGAATTCAACTCCTCTGCTTCTTAGATCGGATACTGTAGTTAAAATATCGTCAGTTGCAATTGCAATATGTTGCACTCCCGGACCTTCATAAAAATCTAAATATTCTTCAATTTGAGATTTTTTCTTCCCTTCCGCAGGTTCATTTATAGGAAATTTAATTCTTCCGTTTCCGTTACTCATCACCTTACTCATTAGGGCAGAATACTCTGTATGAATTTGTTTGTCATCAAAAGATAGGAAATTCACAAAGCCCATAACATCTTCATACCATTTTACCCACGTATTCATCTCATTCCATCCTACATTCCCTACCATATGGTCTATATATTTTAACCCTACTGGTTCTGGATTATAATCTGACTCCCAGTTTACATAGCCCGGTAAAAAAGTTCCACTAAAATTTTTACGTTCTATGAACATATGTACAGTTTCGCCATAGGTGTAAATCCCAGCTTTTACGATCTCGCCATTCTCATCTTTATCTACCGTTGGCTCTAAATAAGACTTAGCACCGCGCTTAGTAGTTTCTTCATAAGCAGATCTTGCGTCTTCTACCCAAAGAGCCACAACTTTTACACCATCGCCATGCTTTACTATATGATCATTAACTTCATGTTTAGAATTTAATGGTGAAGTTAGCACTAGCCTAATCTTATCTTGTTTTAAAACATAAGAAACGGTATCTCTACTCCCAGTTTCTAATCCTTTATACGCTAATGACTGAAAGCCGAATGCAGTTTTATAAAAATGGGCCGCTTGTTTGGCGTTTCCAACATATAATTCTACATAATCTGTTCCCAAAAGTGGCAAGAAATCTTGCGCTCCTTCAAATATCTTCTCTAATCCGTAATTTACTGATTCTATCTTTTTACTCATTGTTTTAATTTTTGAATTCATTCAACCTCTTTGTTTGCAATCTGGGGCATCTAATTTACCACATCGCTCTAGCTTGAACTGAAATGTTCTCCTTCTTATCCATCAATTAATGATCTAACCACGATTGATAATAGGTTTCATCTGCAATTTTCATCGCATCTTCGGTAAGCATTAATGGTTTAAAAGTGTCTACCATAACCGCCAACTCTTCTGTTTCGGTTTGTCCAATACTTCTCTCTACTGCTCCCGGGTGTGGTCCATGAGGAATTCCTGCAGGGTGCAATGAAATATGTCCTGCTTCTATATCATTTCTACTCATAAAATCTCCATCTACATAATACAATACCTCATCACTATCAATATTACTATGACTGTATGGAGCCGGAATAGATTCTGGATGATAATCATACTTACGCGGACAGAAACTACAAACTACAAACGCATCGGTTTCAAAAGTTTGATGTACCGGTGGCGGCTGATGTATTCTTCCCGTAATAGGTTCGAAATCGTGGATAGAAAAGGCATAAGGATAATTATAACCATCATATCCAATCACATCAAAAGGATGGGTTGCATAGATCATGTCAAAAATTTCTCCCTGCTTTTTAACTTTGATCAAAAAATCTCCTTTTTCATCATTCGTTTCTAATTCATATGGTTGCCTAAGATCTCTCTCACAAAATGGAGAGTGCTCTAAAAGCTGTCCAAACCAGTTTCTATATCTTTTTGGAGTATATATAGGTCTTCTAGATTCAACAATGAACAATCTATTATTCTCATCATCAAAATCCATTTTATAGATTGTTCCTCGAGGTATTAGCAAATAGTCTCCATATTTAAAGTCCAGATTCCCGAGATGAGTTCTTAATTTACCACTTCCCTTATGAATAAAGATCAATTCATCTGAATCTGTATTCTTATAAAAATAGTCTTGAGCAGCTCCCTGAGGTGAGGCTAGTGCTATATCTACATCACTATTAGTAAGTACAACTTTTCTACTTTCTAAAAAATCTGGGTGTGGTATAATTTGAAATCCTCGTAAACGATAAGATTTTATATTATTTTCTGAAGCGATCTTGGGCTTTACACTGTAACTCCCCTTTATTTCTTTTACCTGTGTGGGCCTATGTTCATGATAAGAATTGGAAGACATTCCGTCAAACCCAATTGTTCCAAACAGCTGCTCGTAATACAAGCTACCATCTGGTTTTTTAAAAACCGTGTGCCGCTTGTGAGGTATTTTTCCTAACTTATGATAAAATGGCATGAGATTCAGAATTTTAAATTAAAACTTTATAATTTCCCATTAATATTGAATTAACCTGAATTTTAAAGTCGATTATCACAAATATCGCTATTTTTTAGATAATTGTTCTTAAAGTAAGATTAAATATGAATGCAGACTTCTCTAGAACCAAAATCCCAAACTAAAGTACCACTGACTGTCTTTTACTTCTGGAGAATAAGAATATTTAGCACTTACCGGCCCTAGAAATGTTTCTAAACTATAGCCTAAGGCATAACCTGTATAATCTGGAGCAGATAACCAGTTTCCTGAGGTGTATAACTGATCTTCTACATTTGCGAAATTTGCACTCGCAATAATGTGGTTCTTATTAAAGATCTCGTAATCTAATTCTACCATTCCTTTAATATAACTATCCCCGGAGATGGTAAGAAAATCATATCCATAGAAGGGTATAATATTGTTCACAAAATTATTTCCGTATCCTCCCAAAAGAAAATCCAGACTACTAACATCGTCATCTCCAATCTTAAACCCTGTTTCTGTAGATAAGCGAGTGGTAAATCCATTAAAAGGAGTTACCGCATAGCCTATAGAACCTCTAGCTATAGAGAATTCTGAAAAATTATTATTGAAGTCTGATGAAAATAAATAAACATGAAAATCACCATCAAAACACACCCCTTTGGTAGGAAAATATTTATTATCATAGCTATCCAATTTTAAATAGGCGAAGGTGCTGTAATAATTGCTTTTTTCAAAAGTGTACGAAGAGTTGGAATCTTCAAGATCCTGAAGTGTTTCTGAAGTGATCTTTAAAAACTTCTGCTCTAATCCCATTCCAAAAGAAAATTTCTGCTGAAAAAGGGTTTCGATATAAAATTGATTGGTATAATCCTGATATTCCACTTCAACTTTATTGATCCCTATCCCCTGAAAACCATCATTATCCTCAGTAAGATCTACATACACCCCCTTATTAAAAAGGTTATATCTAGACTTTACTCCTACGCTCCAATAATATCCTTTATCTATATAATATTGGAAATTATACCTGAAATTATCACCCAGAATAACATCTAATGAAGCAACATCATTAGTGAAAATTGTACTCTTTCTGGTAAGATTAAAGAGCGCTCCACTTTTATAGAGATTATCATAATGCAGGCCCAATCTCAAAAAGGTCTTATTCTTACTCTCTTCTAATTGCATTGCCAACGTATAGGAAGTATCGTTAGGAATAAGGCTATAATTAATTCTATTGAAGTTTCCTGTGGCTGCAAGGTTATTAACACCAGAACTAAGATCTTCTAAGGTGTAATTAGAAAAATATTTCAATCTTAATTTCCCCAGAATATAAGCTCTAGGATAACTGTTATTACCTTCTATAGTTAAAGAATTTAGACTGATCGTTTTGGAGGCCTGCACCTTTGAGATGGTATTATTCTTAAAGCCTTGAAGTTTCGCTATCTTTTCCAATTCAGCATATTGGGATAATGCTGCTACTTTTCCAGAGTCTATAATAGCTGCACCTTTATCAAAAGAAAGTATACCAAAAGGAGTAATGTCTGGTTTTATATACACATCTGTAAGCGCTTTCTTCTCCTTCATGTCTTTAATTGTGCGGAAATTACTCACCTGAGAAAGTATATCGAACACACTTTTAAGTTGTTCTCTATCTACCAAACTATCTTGTACATCTATCCCTATTATAATATCTGCACCTCTTTTTCTAAGTTCCTCCACCGGATAATTATTTGCTACCCCTCCATCTGTTAACAAGCGCCCATTGATCTTAACAGGACTAAATATAGAAGGAATGGCTCCACTTGCAGAAACCGCTTTTGGCAAAGAACCCTTTTCAAGTACAACCTGATCTCCCGTTTCTATATCTGCAGCGATACACAGAAAAGGAATGGGCATTTTACTAAAATCCTGAACATTTCCCAGATGCATGGTAAGTCTGGAGATCAAATTATAGATATTTTGGCCTTTAGAAAGGCCCGAGGGAAATGCTATTTTAAATTTATCGAATGGCAGGGTTAGCGCATACTTTTCGGTATCCTCTTTTTCATAAAATGTTTTTGCACTGCGAGGCACCTCATCCTGAATAAGAATATTGAAATTGATCTCATGAAAAATAGAATCTAATTGATGTGAAGAATATCCGGAAGCGTATAACGCGCCAATGATAGCTCCCATACTACTTCCGCCAATGTAGTCTATCTTAACACCGGCATCTTCTATTACTTTTAACGCCCCAATGTGTGCCAATCCTTTTGCACCACCACCACTTAACACCAATCCTACTTTAGGACCTTCCTTCTCCTGACCGTACCCAAAAACGGTAACTAATAAAAGCAGGATAAGAAGAATTTTTTTCATGCTATTCTGTATGGTAATTAGTATAAATTATGGAAGCCTTAGAATTACCAATAACCTGTGCAAGCTCTTCTAATGATGCTTCTTTAATTCTTTTTAAAGATCGGAAATGTTTTAACAATTCTACCACGGTTTTGTCACCAATTCCACTAATAGATTCTAACTCGGTATTAAGCGCTTCTTTACTTCTCTTATTTCTATGAAAAGTGATCCCAAATCTATGCGCTTCATTTCTTAATTGCTGAATGATCTTTAAGGTTTCAGATCTCTTATCTAAATATAACGGGTAAGAATCTCCGGGATAGAATAGCTCTTCCAGCCTTTTTGCTATTCCAATTATTGCGATCTTACCTCTAAGATCTAACATTTCTAGTGCCTTTACGGCAGAAGATAATTGCCCTTTTCCTCCATCTATAATAATTAATTGCGGTAATGGTTCTTCTTCGCTTAACAACCTTTTATACCTTCTATACACCACCTCTTCCATAGAAGCAAAATCATCTGGACCTTCTACAGTTTTAATATTGAATTTTCTATAATCTTTTTTACTTGGCTTTCCATCTTTAAAAACTACACAAGCTGCAACAGGATTGGTTCCCTGAATATTAGAGTTATCAAAACATTCAATATGTCTTGGCTCTTCATGAAGTCTTAGATCTTCCTTCATCTGCGCCATAATTCTATTAACATGCCTATCTGGATCTACGATCTTCATTTGCTTGAATTGCTCCTGACGGTAATATTTAGCATTTCTAAGCGAAAGGTCTACTATCTGCTTCTTATCACCAAGCTGAGGAATAGTGATCTTAACATCTTCTCCAACATCAATTTTAAAAGGAGCGTAGATCTCTTTAGACAGCGAGTTAAAACGTTGCCTTATTTCTATTACTCCAAGCTCTAAAAGTTCTCTGTCAGATTCATCCAGCTTTTTCTTCAACTCTATGGTATGAGATCTAATAATAGAACCGTGGGAAATCTGCAAGAAATTCACATATCCAAAGCCTTCATCACTTACTATAGAGAATACATCTACATTGTTTATACGCGGATTTACAATAGTAGATCTTGCCTGATAATTCTCAAGCACTTCTATTTTATCTTTTATTTTTTGAGCATCTTCAAACTCCATCTTTTCGGCATGCTCTTTCATTTGTGTTCTGAACTGTTGTAAGGAATCTTTAAAATTCCCTTTTACGATCTGCCTTATTGCTTCTATATTTCTCCTGTATTCTTCTTCAGATTGATAAGCTTCACAAGGGCCTTTACAATTTCCCAGATGATATTCCAGACACACCTTATATTTTCCGTTTTGGATCTTTTCTTCAGAAAGATCATAATTGCAGGTTCTAAGCTTGTAAAGACCTTTAATAAGATCTAATAGCGTATTTACCGTTTTGAAATTGGTGAAAGGTCCAAAATACTCACTACCATCTTTTATTAATCTTCGGGTAGGAAAAACCCTTGGGAAACGTTCATTTTTAATACATATCCATGGATAAGTTTTATCATCCTTCAACATTACATTAAAACGAGGCTGAAGTTTTTTGATAAGATTATTCTCTAGCAGCAATGCATCTGTTTCTGTAGCTACCACAATATGTTTAATATCATGAATCTTCTTAACCATTACAGAGGTTCTATGAACATCATGGCGCTTATTAAAATAAGAGGTAACCCTTTTTTTTAGATTTTTTGCCTTACCTACATATAAGATCTTCCCATTCTTATCATAATATTGATAAACCCCGGGGCTATTTGGTAAGGTTTGTAGCTGTACTTTTAAATCTGGTGTTTCCATTACTCCAAAGATATTACATTCTTGGTAGCATTAAAATGCGAGGAGAGAACAAATGTTAAAATTTAAGTTGAATTGCAGACTCTAGAACGCTTTTAAAGCATTATTAAACCTGGATTCTCAATTAATAACTCGAATAGGAATTCACAAATAATCATTTTACTACCTTGCAGATATGGAAAAAAGAGTAATTGGGCGCTTTGACAAAGCAGACTTTCCGTTATTGGATCTGGAAGAGATTGCTATAAAAATTGATACCGGAGCTTATACTTCTTCAATACATTGTTATGATATTGTAGAAGAAGACGGGGTGTTACACTGCACATTCTTAGATGAAGAACACCCACTTTATAATGGAAAAGTCTTTACCTTTAATGATTATGACATCGTTTTTGTGAAGAGTAGCAACGGTATTCAACAAAAACGATATCAGGTTCAGTCTACTATAAAAATTTTTAAAAAGGTTTTCAAAATTTCCCTTTCTTTGTCTGCTAGGCAAGAAATGAAATATCCGGTTTTAATAGGTAGAAAATTTCTTAGCAAAAAATTTATAGTAGATCCCGAGTTAACAGACGTTTCTTTCAATTTAAATTCAAATGAACATAAAAATTCTTTCTAGAAATAGTAACCTATATTCTACTCAGCGCCTTATTGAAGCCGCAAAAAAACGAAATCATAATGTGGAGGTAATAGACCCTCTAAAGTGTGATCTTGTAATAGAAAAACGTAAACCTTCGATCTTTTATAAAGGGAAAATGATTACAGATACCGATGCGGTAATTCCTAGAATTGGTGCTTCTGTAACTTTTTACGGAACGGCTGTAGTAAGACAATTTGAGATGATGGGGGTGTTTACAACTACAGAATCTCAATCTCTAGTTAGAAGTAGAGACAAATTAAGAAGTTTACAGGTACTTTCTAGAGCAAGATTAGGACTTCCAAAAACTGTTTTCACCAACTACTCTAAAGATGTTAGTGAGGTTATAAAACATGTTGGAGGAGCGCCATTAATCATTAAACTTTTAGAAGGAACTCAGGGTCTGGGTGTTGTACTGGCAGAGACCAACAATGCAGCAGAATCTGTTATTGAGGCTTTTAATGGATTGCAAGCTAGAGTTATAGTGCAGGAATTCATTAAAGAAGCCGGAGGTGCAGATATTCGGGCGCTTATTGTAGATGGCCATGTGGTTGGCGCTATGAAAAGACAGGGGAAAGAAGGTGAATTTAGATCTAATCTTCACAGAGGAGGTAGCGCAAGCGTTATAGAACTTTCTGATGATGAAGAGATAGCGGCAATAAAAGCTGCAAAAGCAATGGGGCTTGGTGTAGCTGGTGTAGATATGCTTCAAAGTTCTAGAGGACCACTTATTTTAGAGGTTAACTCTTCTCCGGGATTAGAAGGAATTGAAAATGCTACAGAAAAAGATATCGCAAAAACTATTATAAGATACATCGAAAGAAACGTATAGTTTATGGCTCATATAGACAAAGACGACGTACTTGAGATCTTAGGTAAAAAAATTCTCCCAGGAACCGGAGCTGTGATCAATTTGAACATGGCTAAGTTATATACCACAACATCAGTTGAAGTACCGGTGGTTATTGAGAGATCCAAAAAACCAGGGCCAGTAGTTCTTATTACAGCCGGAATGCATGGAGATGAGATAAACGGGGTTGAAATAGTAAGACAACTCATCTCTAAGAATATTAATAAACCCGTAAAGGGAACTATTATTTGTATTCCTGTTGTGAACGTCTTTGGATTTCTGAACCTTTCTAGAGAATTTCCTGATGGGAGAGATCTTAACCGCGTTTTTCCAGGAACAAAAAATGGTAGTCTTGCTAGTAGATTTGCATTTCAGTTTGTCTCTAAAATACTTCCGGTGGCAGATTTCTGTCTAGATTTTCATACCGGAGGTGCTAGTAGATTTAATGCTGCACAAATTAGAGTTCAGAAAGGAGATGAGAATAGCCTTAAATATGCTAAGATCTTTAATGCTCCTTTTACTATGTATTCCAAAACTATAGCAAAGTCGTACCGAGAAACGTGCTATAAACAGGGCAAAATGGTTTTACTCTTTGAAGGTGGGAAATCATTAGATAGCAATAAAGACATTGCAAAACATGGTGTAGATGGCACCACTAGGATCTTAAATCATTTAGGTATGCTAAAGCCGCGTTTTATTTGTGAGGATCCACCGCTTAATAGTATTTTAATAGAAAGTAGCGCCTGGATGCGAGCTAAATATAGCGGGATGCTCCATGTGAAGATCGCTTGTGGTAAATTGGTAGAAAAAGGCGAGTATATTGCAACAATAACAGATCCCTATGGAAAATTTCGACATAAGGTTACCGCCAATCATTCTGGATATATTATTAACGTAAATCAATCTCCTATTGTTTATCAGGGAGATGCCATCTTTCACATCACCACGCATTCTCAGGCAAAGCATGAAAAAGACACTAAGGAGTAAATACAAAGAGTTAAGATCAAATTTATCTTCTGAAACCATAGAAGATAAAAGCATAGATATTGCCAATAAACTTTTAGAACTACCTATTTGGGACTTTAGCTTTTATCATCTTTTCTTAACAATTTCAGATAAAAAAGAAATTGATACAGAGCCAATTTTACACATTTTGCAGGGTAAAGATAAAAATGTGATTCTTTCCAAGAGTAATTTCAACACAAATAAGCTAACCAACTACTTACTTACAGACACCAGCGTTATACGCAATAATGAATGGGGAATTCCAGAGCCCGTAGATGGCATCGAGATTCCTTCAGAAAAAATAGAAGTAGTGTTTGTACCCCTTTTGGCTTTTGATGAATACGGCCATAGAGTAGGATACGGAAAAGGATTCTACGATAAGTTTTTAGGAGAATGCAATAAGGATGTTATTAAAATAGGACTCTCACTTTTTGAAGCGGAAAAGCAAATTCCGGAAATATTAGAGACAGACATCCCTTTAAATTATTGTGTAACTCCAAATAAAATATATACATTTAAGAAATAATTTAAAATATTTAAGTTATTTTCATTTTTCTTATCATTTTCATCAAAATATGACAACAATTTAATGCTTAACGACCTACAGTTAAACAGTATTCTGGAAGATTTTGATATTGCTTATTGGAAAGTAAATCTTCACACAAAAGAAATTATCTGGTCAGATCATTTTGAATCTTTAGTTGGGGAACCACCTTCAAACACTTTATTTTTTGAACATTTTCTAGAAAAGGTTCTTCATAAGGATTATCGTTATGACTTTAGAATAGAATTTGATAAGTTAAGAACAGATCCTCATAATTTTAATCAGGAAGTTAAGATCAAACTTCAAAATGATAAATATAGATGGTTTGAGTGCCGTAGCCTTAAGAACAAGGAAAACTCTAATAAAGACATTGCCGTTCTACTTTTTGTAAATATCCATCAGAGCAAAAGAGACCAATACACCATAGAAGAGAATTTTTTCTACTATAGAGAAACCGCAGATATGACCTCTACCGGTGGATGGTATATAGATACCGTTACCAATAATATATATTGGGATGATGTTACCAAAAAGATTTTTGAATGCCCGCTAGATTTCAATTTAGAGTATAATGAAAGGCTTCGCTATTATGCTCCAGATCATCAGGAAAGCGCCTTGATGATTTTTGATAAATGCGAAAAATATGGAATTCCATTTAAGGCGGAGTTAAAAATGGTTACCCTTCATGGAAGAGAATTTTGGATACGGGCTACAGGAAAACCGGTTTATAATGAAGAACAACACATAATAGGTATAAGAGGAGTTTTTCAAGATATAGATATAAATAAGACCAATGAAATTAATCTGCAGAATTCTTTAGACATCATTGCTGCACAGAATTCTAGATTATTCAATTTTGCCCATCTTGTTTCACATAATCTAAGATCTCATAGCAGCAACCTTAGTTTGGTATCACAATTACTTCAAGATTCCAAAAAACCAGCAGATAAATTAGACCTTATAAGTAACGTAACAGATATTTCTAAAAATCTAGATACAGCGATCACTCAGTTAAACAATTTGGTATCTCATGAGAGCATATTGATCAAGGAACGAAAAAATATTAAGTTTAAAGACACGCTTAATATCGTTATGACTTCAGTATCATCCCTTATAAACCGCGAAGGCGCTGAGATTGTTGCCGATTTTTCTGCACTGAAAGAAATTGAATATATTCCGGAATATCTAGAAAGTATTTTACTAAATTTAATCACTAATGCAATTCGCTATAAACAACCGGGTAGGAAACCGGTTATTTTCATCCAAACATACCTTTCTCAAGAACAGGCATTTATGGAAATTAGCGATAATGGCATGGGTATAGATCTGGATCTACACGGGGAACGTATGTTTGGTATGTATAAGACCTTTCATAAAAATTCAGATGCTAAAGGAATAGGACTGTTTATCACCAAAAATCAGGTGGAAACATTAGGGGGTTCTATTGCTGTTACCAGTACTATTAATATTGGTACAACTTTTAAAATAAAATTCTAGATCTAAAAAAATGGGGCAAAAAATAGAGCTAGCGTGTATTATTGATGATGATAAAATATACGTGAACTTAGTTAAGAAGATCATCGAAATTAAAAAACTTTCTGAAAATCTACTGATCTTTAAGAATGGTTTAGAGGCTTTAGATTACTTTAAGGTGATATTAACCAATATGACAGAAGACAAACTTCCAGATATTATGTTCTTAGATCTAAACATGCCGGTAATGGATGGCTGGGAATTTTTAAGTGAATTCATAAAGATCAAAAACAACTTTGACAAAAAGATAACGCTATACGTGGTATCTTCTTCTATAGACCCAAGAGATCTAGAGCGTGCAAAATCTTTTAATATGGTTACAGACTATCTTATTAAGCCTATTGAGCTAAAGAAATTTGAACGTATCTTCGATAAAGAAGTAGCATAACTCACTTAACTTTCTGAAGCTTCTTCGTTCTTAGGAAATGTCTTTTTATTGAAGAACAATAAGAAAATTACTCCTATACTAATAGCAGAATCTGCTATGTTGAAAACAGGTTCGAAGAATGTGAAGTGATTTCCTCCCCAAATAGGGAACCAGGAAGGCAACGTACCATCAAATAATGGGAAATAAAGCATATCTACCACCTTTCCGTGAAATATTGTACCATAGCCTCCACCATTAGGTAAAAACTCTGCTACGTGCCCATAACTATCTGTGAATACCAACCCGTAGAACACAGAATCTATAATATTACCAAATGCTCCAGCAAAAATAAAGGCAATGGCCAGAATTAGCATTCTAGAGCCATTTTTTCTAACAGAATCCCATAACCAGTAACCAATACCAGCAATAGCTCCTAGTCTAAAAAGCGTGAGTAACAATTTACCATATTCCCCAGGAATTTTTGCACCCCACGCCATTCCTTCGTTTTCTACAAACAAGATCTTGAACCAACTTAGCACCCCCTCTTCTTCTCCTAAAACGAAATGAGTTTTTACGTATATTTTTGAGATCTGATCTATTAATAAGATCACTATTATAATGAGACTTGCTTTCTTTAAAGACATGGATTGTAAATGTTATAAACGGCTCAAAAATACTAATATTATTTAGTTTTTAACTACTCTAATATCACCGTCTATAGAAGAGAGTTTTATTTGATGATATCCTAATAAAGGCATTGGTATTTCCAGCATTCCATTTCTAGTCTCTGCATCTATATTAGCATTATTTGTTGCAAGATATATGGAACCTTTATAGGTATTTATTACTGCATTCCCTTGAAAAGGATCTAACTTACAGTATCCAGATTGCAGCTCCAACTCTAGACTTTTAAAAGATCCAGATCCAATTACCGAGGCTATATTAGATCTTATATGAACCTGAATATTCTCAGGAATTTCAATACTCATTTCTAAAGAAAATACTTTATGAGCACTTAGTTTATCAAAACCACCCTGCAGGTCTTCATTAAAAACTGAGGTAATCATCATTTTCGTGCCCTCCATTTTTATACTTAAGGCAATATCATTATAATATTCTCCTGTTGCATGAGTGGTAACAGAAACCTTATCTGTACTAGAAGTTGAAATATGTATCTTAAAGATCTCATCTGTATTTATATGAAGCTGCTGTAAATCTTTAGCATCAAAAATCCTGGTGGAGTTCTTTTGAGAGAATAAAGAACCACTTGTTAGTACAAAAAATAATATACTGATGATTAATTTCATAAAATATTATAACTAAAAACGCTCCATTCTATAGGTTTTTAGAAGGAGCGTTTTGTGTATTAGAAAATAATAACGTTTAACGTTGTAAATTCTTTGCTTCTATGCTTAATGTAGCATGAGGAACTAATTTTAATCGCTCTTTCGCAATTAGTTTTCCAGTAACTCTACAAATACCATAAGTTTTACTTTCAATTCTAACCAAGGCATTTCTAAGGTCTCGAATGAACTTTTCCTGGCGAATGGCAAGCTGAGAGTTTGCTTCTTTACTCAAGGTCTCGCTGCCTTCTTCAAAAGCTTTGAAGGTTGGAGAAGTATCATCTGTACCGTTATTACCATTGTTAACATAAGAACTCGTATAAAGTCCTAATTGTTCTTGCGCTTTTTGGATCTTAGCCTGAATTAGTTCTTTGAATTCAGCCAGATCTGCATCGCTGTAACGCTCTTTAATTTCTGTGGACATGGGTTTAATGTTTTTTGACACATAATTTAGTAACAACATCGTCAAAGCTAACTTCCGTACCGTCTGTTATCACATCTGCGAATTCGAGATTGGCAGTTAATGTCTCGTTTTTAATATAGTTCATATTGTGCAAAACAGCATCCTCGACAACACTATTTTTCAGTAGGGTTACGTCTATCGTGTCTGTAACTTCAAACCCAGAATCTTTTCTCAGATTTTGAATTCTATTTACAAGTTCACGGGCAATACCTTCCATTTTAAGCTCTTCACTAATTTGAACATCCAGAGCTACCGTAATATTTCCGCTGCTTGCAACCAACCAGCCTTCAATATCTTGAGAAGTTATTTCCACATCTTCAGGAGCTAATTTAATCATTTTTGAATTTACCTCAACATTAAGCTCCCCTTCTCTTTCTAATGTTGAAATATCATCAGCAGTAAAATTATTAATAACATTCACTACCAATTTCATATCCTTTCCAAATCTCGGCCCTAATGCTTTAAAATTTGGTTTGGCTTGTTTAACCAATATTCCTGAAGCATCGTCAATTAATTCGATTTCTTTAACGTTCACTTCAGATTTTATAAGATCTTCTACCGCTGCGATCTCTGCTTTTTGAGCTTCGTCCAATACAGGAATCATAATTCTTTGAAGCGGTTGCCTTACCTTAATCATTTCTTTTTTACGCAAAGAAAGTACCAAAGACGAAATGGTTTGCGCCTTTTCCATCTTGTGTTCCAGTGCCTTATCTACAAAAGCCTCATTATAGCTAGGATAGTCTGATAAGTGAACAGAATCAAATTTCTCTTTATTTGTTGCAGAATTCAGGTCTTTATAAAGTCTATCCATAAAGAATGGAGCTACAGGAGCACTCAATTTTGCTACCGTTTCCAAACAAGTATACAAAGTTTGGTAAGCAGATATCTTGTCTTGCTCGTAATCTCCTTTCCAGAAACGTCTTCTGCTCAATCTAACAAACCAGTTACTAAGGTTTTCCTGAACAAATTCTGAAATTGCTCTGGTTGCTCTTGTAGGTTCGTATTCTGCATAAAATTCGTCCACTTTCTTAATAAGTGTATGCAATTCTGAAAGTATCCATCTGTCTATTTCTGGTCGATCTTCTAAGGCAACATCTTCTTCTTTATAGGTAAAGTTGTCTATGTTGGCATAGAGCGTAAAGAAGGAATAGGTATTATAGAGCGTTCCGAAGAATTTTCTACTTACTTCTGTAATTCCTTCAAGATCAAACTTTAAATTATCCCATGGATTTGCGTTAGAGATCATGTACCATCTGGTAGCATCCGGGCCAAAAGCTGCTAAAGTCTCAAATGGATCTGCAGCGTTTCCTAATCTCTTAGACATTTTTTGCCCGTTCTTATCTAGAACTAGTCCGTTAGAAACCACATTCTTATAAGCAACCCTATCAAAGATCATAGTTGCTATTGCATGTAATGTATAGAACCAACCTCGAGTTTGATCTACTCCTTCTGCAATAAAATCTGCCTGCATTAAGCCTTCATCTTCCGGCTTTTCAAATGGATAATGCCATTGTGCATAAGGCATAGAACCAGAATCAAACCAAACATCTATAAGATCTGACTCCCTTTTCATAGGTTTTCCGGAAGCCGAAACCAATGTAATAGTGTCTACTACATTTTTATGAAGATCTACTAGGTCGTAGTTCTCTTCACTCATATTATCTACTTCAAAAGATTTGAAAATATCTTCTTTCATAAAACCTGCTTCCACAGATTTTGCCATTTCAGACTTCAATTCTTTTATAGAACCAATAATGATCTCTTCTTTTCCATCTTCTGTTCTCCAGATAGGAAGTGGAATTCCCCAGTATCTACTTCTAGAAAGATTCCAGTCATTAGCATTTGCCAACCAGTTTCCAAACCTACCTTCTCCGGTAGCTTTTGGTTTCCAGTTAATGGTTTTGTTCAATTCAAACATTCTATCCTTAACATCTGTTACCTTAATGAACCAGGAATCTAAAGGATAGTATAATATAGGCTTATCTGTTCTCCAGCAATTTGGGTAGCTGTGAACATATTTTTCTACTTTGAAAGCCCTGTTTTCTTCTTTTAACTGAATGGCGATCTCTACATCTACAGATCTCTCGGGAGCTTGCCCATCGTCATAATATTCATTCTTTACATACTTCCCACCATATTCTCCCAGTTCTGGACGAAATTTACCTTGCAGATCTACTAATGGAACAAGATTGTCATTCTCATCTTTTACCAGTAAAGGTGGAACTTCTGGAGTTGCTTGTTTTGCTACAAGCGCATCGTCTGCACCAAAAGTAGGTGAGGTATGCACTATTCCGGTACCATCTTCTGTAGTCACAAAATCTCCAGAAATAACTCTAAACGCATTTTCCGGATTGTTATATGGTAGTACAAACGGCATTAATTGCTCATACTTGATCCCTACAAGATCTTTCCCAACAAAACTATCGCCTATAATGAATGGAATTTTATCTCCTTCTTTATAACCTTCCAAACCATCTTCAGAATCTACCTTTTTAAATTTTTTATCGAATTGCTTTTCCGCAAGATCTTTTGCAGCAATTATAGTTATTGGCTCAAACGTATATTGATTGTAAGTCTTTACAGTAACATATTGGATCTTTGGCCCCACTGTTAAAGCAGTGTTAGATGGCAAGGTCCATGGAGTGGTTGTCCATGCAATAAGGTAAAGATTCTCAGAAAATTCTTTTAAAAATTCTGGTAATGTTTCCGGCTTTGTTTTAAACATGGCCGTTACCGTAGTATCTGTAACATCCTGATACGTCCCCGGCTGATTAAGCTCATGAGAACTTAAACCAGTTCCTGCTTTTGGTGAGTAAGGCTGAATGGTGTACCCTTTATAGATAAGGTCTTTTTTATAGATCTCAGAAAGCAGCCACCAAACTGTTTCCATATATTTTGGTTTATAAGTAATGTATGGATCTTCCATATCCACCCAATATCCCATTTTTTCAGTAAGGTCATTCCAAACATCGGTATATCGCATTACCGCATTTTTACATGCAATATTGTATTGCTCTACGCTAATTTTGGTGCCAATATCTTCTTTAGTAATTCCAAGTTCTTTCTCTACTCCAAGCTCTACCGGAAGGCCATGGGTATCCCAACCTGCTTTTCTTTTTACCTGAAACCCTTTTTGTGTTTTATATCTACAAAAAATATCTTTAATAGCTCTGGCCATTACGTGGTGGATTCCAGGTAGACCATTTGCAGAAGGTGGCCCTTCAAAAAACACGAATGGCTCTTTACCTTCACGTGTAGTTACGCTCTTTTCAAAAATATCATTCTCTTGCCAGTACGCTAGAATTTCTTCTGCTACTTTAGGTAAGTCAAGTCCTTTATATTCAGCGAACTTTGTGCTCATTTTCTAGAAATTTCTTATGAGTTGCGAAAATAATGCTTTTTAGCAAAACCAAAGTGCCTAAATGATTAAAATACTAACCTACTTAGTTCAACAAGATCATAGCTATTGAATTGATATAAATAATTAAGAAATAGCAAATAATCAGTAAAAAAAGTTGCCTGAAATATTAATCTAAAGATTTGCGAAGGATAGCAAATTTTAGAAAATATAGCTAACCGCCAAGATCAAATTTCTCCCTGCTGCAGATATTCCTGAAGAATAGGTTCTATATCGTTGATCTGTAAAATTTTCTAATGAAAGTGTTGTAACCCAATGATCTGAGACCGCCAACTGCCCTGTAACATTAAGAGTATACCAATTTGCAAAATATGGATTATCATTATGGTCTAAAGCATATAAATAATCTTTACTCTGTTCTGATGGAGCCAATTCATCAAAATCTAACTTTCCATTGTATTCTGAAAATAGATCCAATTTTAATCTACCACTTACCCATATTATGTGTGTATTTCCAAATATAGGAGCGGCATGTCTTAAAGGCGCTTCTTCACCGTTATCCTGCTCTTCTTCTCCTTTTGTATAAGTAAGCTGAGATAATAACTTTATACCTTCTATTAATTTAACCTCAACGCCAGCTTCTAAACCATAAACATAGGCACTTGCAGCATTTTGAATTGCTTGCACTCTGCTAGATTCTCCTTGATATTCTATACTGCTATTGCCATTCATAACAAAATCTCGTCTAACCATCGCATCTTCTAGATAGGTATAAAAAGTAGCTAAATCTAAGGTGATTCTTTTAGACAATTTCCAACCTAAATTAAGCTCTCCATTATATGCATACTCAGGTTTAAGATCTGGATTTGGAACAACTACAGCACCAGGTTCAGAATCAAAAATCTTTCCAATATCGTCTATATTTGGCGCTCTAAATGCTGTAGAAAGATTAAGTTTCCACTCCAGCTTCTCATTTTGTTGCCAGCTTACACCTGCATTTCCTGTTAACGCTCCGGTATTTAGGTTTGCATCAGAAAATGGATAATCATACGTTTCAATCGGAAAATCTGCCTTTATCTTTATAAAATTATACCTCAATCCATATTGTAAATTTAAATCATCTCTAAGTTGCCAATTAGAACTAATATATGCTGCCATAGATTGCCATGTAGATTTATCTGGATATCTGGAAGAATTATACCCAATGGCATCTGTAAGAATATTAAACGCATATCCACTAGAGTTTATCTTGTTTGCCACGTATTCCAAACCATAGAATAATTTGTTCTTGTTATAATCTTTTACCACATCCAAGTTCGCGGAATAAGCATGTACTTCTTCTTTATTGCTATACAGAATTTCTGATGCTAACTTTCTGTCAAACCTGCTTTCTTCAAAGTTTTGATAAGCTCCTGTAAATTGAAGATTATCATACCACGTTCCATCTCCCTTTTTATTAATTTTTATGTTTCCCATAAACCAAGCTTGCGGACCATAATACCACTCTGCATATTTCAACGTTCCACGGCTCTTTTGTTCCAACCTATCATATCTGGAATAATTAGACGTATTTGAATAAATAAGGCCGAGATTGAGATCCCAAAGATCATTAGGACTAAAAGAAATTTTTTGAAGTAGGTTGATCTGTTCATAACCTGTAGGCACTTGTTTTTTACGATCTTTATTGACCCTTACCAGATCTTCTCCGCTAGATCTAATTACATATTCCGGTCTTAAAAATTCATCGGGCCCATGGCTTCCCATTTTAAGATCTTCAAAATCAGAATAAGAAATACTACTAAGAAAAGCCCAATTTTGTAACCCGAAATTGAAATCTGTATGGACGGTTCGTTCATTATCAGCTGTAGATGTTCTAACATATGCATTTGCTAAAAAAGTAGATGGTCCAGCAGAAGCGTAGGTAGGACTTAAGGTATAGAAATTCATAACGCCCCCAATGGCATCACTCCCATAAACCACAGAACCAGGGCCCATAATAACCTCTGTACTTTGTATGGCAAGCGGATCTATAGAAATGATATTTTGAATATTTCCACTTCTAAAAATAGCGGTATTCATTCTAACACCATCTACCGTAATTAATAACCTATTGGTAGAAAATCCTCTTATCATAGGGCTCCCCCCTCCAAGTTGACTTTTTTGAACATATACATTGCCCGTACTCTCCATTAAATCTGCAGAGGTTTGAGAGTTAGAGAAAATAATATCTTCCTTAGTTAAACTTACAATCTTCTGTGCAACTTCTTTTCTTCGTTGCTTAAATCTATTTGCTGAAAGCACCACTTCTTTCAACAAATTTTGGTCTTCGGTAAGATAAATTACAGGCTCTCCTGAAATCTCTAATTTTAAGATCCTCTTTTCTAAATGCGAAATATGCTGAAAGATTAAGAGGTCCTCTCTAGAAAATATAGAAAGATCTATATTTCCATTTTCATCGCTTATTGCACTTTTAGATCTATCTTTATTATAAACAGCTACATTAGATATTGGTGAAAAAGTGGTTTCATCTAGAACTTTGATCTCTTGGGCATACAGCGAGATATTACAAATAAATAACGTGAATATGAATAATAAGATCGTGCGCATTTAATTGAAGATTTCATGAAAGACTGCCAAAGATTTTGGCTTTTTAAAACTTTCAATATGAAGCTGAAAATAAAGGATTATCATATTTAAAAAATCAGAACGTTTTTCTTTAGATAATTTGATGTTCTGAATATCTTCCCACTTAACCTGTAGGAATTGCTGAAGAACGCTAACATTATAGCCCTCTACGCAATAATTGTTAGTCTTAGAATCTTGAAAAACTCCTTCCAACATATTAAAATACAAGTGGTCCATATCAGAATCATCCGGATAAAATCCTAGATACTGTGTTAGTTTAAGCATGAACAATAAATGAAAATTTGCAATTTCAGAATGTTCATCAAGCCAATTCATGCTATTCTTTAAAAACTGATATAAACTTTCGTTTTGCTCCTCTTCCTGAATAGCATTCTTAAGGATCTCAGATAGGAATAATACGAGTGTAGATTTTACCACATTGGTGTGCAAAGATCTATACGTATAAACCACCTTAGCTTCCTGCATATATTCTAAAGTGCCTTTATCTTTATGATTGGCATCTATTTCCAACTGCGTTAAAGGTTGAAACATGGAGGTTTTGAACTTGCCTTTTTTTGATTTTAAAATACCTCTTAGCAAATACGTTTTAAGTCCGCTAGTTTGCGTGTAGCATTTTACAATGAGATCTGCCTCAGAATATTTTAAAGCGCTAATAACTATGGCTTCTGTATGAATTTGCATTTGGAAAATATAAAACTTGAAGATAGCAAAAAAGCCACTTTACAGTGGCTTTTTCTAAAATTTTATAGTGTAGTAAACTATACTACTCCTTGTGCTAGCATCGCATCTGCAACTTTCACAAATCCTGCAATGTTTGCTCCTTTAACATAATCAACATATCCATTATCATCACTTCCGTATTCTACGCAAGCATCGTGAATATCTTTCATGATCTCATTAAGTTTTTTATCTACTTCTTCTGAAGTCCAGCTATATCTCATAGAGTTTTGAGACATTTCTAAACCTGAAGTAGCTACTCCACCAGCATTAGAAGCTTTTCCTGGAGAAAATAAGATCTTAGCTTTCTGGAATACCTCAATAGCTTCTGGAGTACAAGGCATGTTAGCACCTTCTCCTACAAGCATACATCCGTTATCTACCAATGTCTTAGCATCCTTCTCATGTAACTCATTTTGAGTTGCACAAGGAAGCGCTACATCACACTTAACACCCCAAGGAGTTTCTCCTTCAAAATATTTCGCGCTAGCGTATTTATCTACGTACTCGCTAATTCTTCCTCTCTTAACATTCTTAAGATCCATGATAAATGCTAATTTATCTTCATCTATTCCAGCTTCATCAAGAATGTATCCTCCAGAATCTGACATTGTGATGATCTTAGCTCCTAACTCTGTTGCTTTCTCTGTTGCATATTGCGCAACGTTTCCAGAACCAGAAATCACAACGGTTTTTCCTTCAAAACTATCGTTCTTTCTTTGCAACATATTTTGTGCAAAATATACGTTTCCGTATCCTGTAGCTTCTGGTCTAATTAAAGACCCACCATACGTAAGACCTTTTCCGGTAAGAATTCCGGTAAATTCATTTCTTAAGCGTTTGTACTGCCCAAATAAGAATCCAATCTCACGTCCACCAACTCCAATATCTCCAGCAGGCACATCTGTATCTGCTCCAATATGGCGTTGAAGCTCTGTCATAAAACTTTGGCAAAACTTCATTACTTCATTATCAGACTTTCCTTTTGGATCAAAGTCTGAACCACCTTTACCTCCACCCATTGGCAAAGTTGTAAGGCTGTTTTTGAATACTTGTTCAAAAGCAAGAAATTTAAGAACGCTAAGGTTTACCGTTGGGTGAAAACGTAATCCACCTTTATAAGGTCCAATAGCAGAGTTCATCTGAATTCTAAAACCTCTGTTGATCTGAGTTTTTCCCTCATCATCTAACCAAGGCACACGAAACATAATTACTCTCTCTGGCTCCACCATGCGCTCTAACAACATGGCATTTTGATATTTTTTATTCTTTTCTATAAATGGGATCACCGTTTCTGCAACCTCATGAACAGCTTGCATAAATTCGGGTTCGTTTTGATTTCTTTTAGAAACAACATCTAAAAAATCTTTTACATTTTTATCCATAATGTAGTGATAATATTGTTATTATAACTTTATCGTAATTTCATACAAATATAAAAGGAATATGATGAAGTATCGTCATTTTTTATATTTTGATATAAAATTAACGCCCTAATATACAGACTGCATATATTAATGCAAAAAGTTAATATTTCGTTAAGTAGGATTTTATATCTTTGTTAAGACTTCAATGCCCCTTCATATGAAGAAATCCCTACTATTTATATTAATATGCGTTCTCTTTCTGTCTTATTCGGAAAGAGGTTATGCCCAACTCGGAATTTCTCATGAAATTGGAGTATTAGTGGGCCCAACCTCCTTTTTTACAGATTATGGCGAACGATGGGATATTCAAAATAATATAAGTAACTCTGGTTTTGGATTGGGTTTGGTACATTATATGAACTTTGCTTACAGAGCAGAGTGTAGTTGCTATACCAGAGATCGTTACTTCAATGATCATTTTAAGATTCGTACAGAAATAGATTATTTTAAATCTAAACTAGAACATTATGGTCCTGTAGCTGCTAAAAGAAGTATTGGAGGAAAATTATTGAGGGCTATGCATGGAGAGTCTCAAACTATTGAAATTGGAGCTTCGTTAGAATACTATCCTTTAAGCATTAGAGATTATACCGCGTTTTCCTATCTTTTTTCACCATTTGTTAGCCTGGGAGTTCATTTTGTAAATTACCAGCCAGGTGCGTATTCAGATCTTGGTTCTTTAGACGATCCTAACAATGTATTCCCAACCTTTGTAGGTGGTATAGATCTTTCCAACGGCTCTACCTGGGCGGTTGCTGCAAGTGCAGGCGCACGTTACAAATTAACACGCTCTAGCGATCTGGCAATAGAATCTAGATGGCATTATTATAATACAGATTGGCTAGATGGTCTTAATATAGATGCCCCACAGAATAAAGCAAAAGATTGGATTCTTTGGGTTAATGTGGGCTATATCTATTATTTGAACTTCTAATTTTAAAAAATAATAAATGCATTGCTAAGCTAAAGCTTGTTTAAGATCTGAAATTAGATCTTCTTCATCTTCAATTCCAACGCTAAGCCTAATTAAAGAATCTACCACACCTGTTTTTTCTCGTTCCTCTTTTGGAATAGAAGCATGCGTCATACTTGCCGGATGCCCGGCTAAAGATTCAACACCTCCAAGGGACTCTGCCAAAGTGAAGACTTTTAATTTTTCTACTACACTTACAGCTCCCTTTAGAGAGTTCTCCTTTGTAGTAAACGAGATCATTCCTCCATACCCAGACATTTGTTTTTTAGCAATTTCATGATTTGGATGATCTTCAAATCCCGGCCAGTATACCTTATCTACTTTAGGATGAGATCTTAGAAAATGGGCTATTTTCTCTCCATTTTCACAGTGTCTTTGCATTCTAATATGTAAAGTCTTTATTCCTCTAAGCACTAAAAAACTATCCATTGGCCCAGCAATTGCGCCAATGGCATTTTGTATGAAATAAAGTTTATCTGCAAGCCCTTTATCATTCACCACCAAAGATCCCATCACCACATCACTATGGCCGCCAAGGTATTTGGTGGCACTATGCATTACAATATCGGCACCAAGCTCCAAAGGTTGCTGTAAATAGGGAGTAGCAAAGGTATTATCTACAGCCAATATTAAATTATGCTTTTTAGATACCGCTGCAACAGCTTCTATATCTATAATACTCATCATTGGATTTGTGGGAGTTTCTACCCAGATAAGTTTTGTATTGGTATTGATTAATGATTCTATTTTAGAAGAATCCTGCATTCCAACAAAGTGAAATTTAAGACCTAGACCTTCAAATATTTTTGTAAATAATCTATATGAACCACCATAAAGATCATTGGTAGAAATAATTTCATCTCCCGGTTTAAAGAGTTTCATTACCGCATCTATAGCGGCAAGACCAGAACCAAATGCTAAACCAAATTTTCCATTCTCAATACTAGCCAGTGCATTTTCTAATGCAGTACGTGTTGGGTTTGCGCTGCGAGAATATTCATAACCTTTATGCCCCCCAGGAGTGGTTTGAGAATAAGTGCTTGTCTGGTATATTGGAGGCATTACAGAGCCATAAGCAGGGTCTATATTTTGCTGTCCTCCATGTATAGTTTTGGTGTTAAATTTCATACTTAAATATTTAATGTAAAAGTAATGCTCGTATTTGCGATTGACAAAATAGCACGTACCTTTATCCCTAATTTAACAATGAATATCTATCGTGAAAAAACTGCTTTCAACCCTCTTAATCCTTGTGATACTTGTGGGATGTACTAATGACAAAACTGAATTAACCTTTGAAGAGATTGCACTAGACCAAGTTTCTGAAACAAATTGTGTTTCTGAAGAAGAGAATTGTGCTTTTATAAGTATTCACACTCCTATGGCCACCAATAAGGGCGAGGTTAGTAAAGCATTGAACGATAATATTGAACAACACATTATAAGTCTGGTAGATTATCAGGAAGAAGATGATATTTCTAGCTTAGAAGCCTTGGTGCAAAGATTTATGGATAACTATGAAGCTTCTGCAAAAGAGTTCCCGGAATATAACATTCCATGGGAAGCATCTGTAGAAGGAAAATTAGTAAATGAAACTCCTGAAGTAATTTCTATAGAATACAAATTGGCTCTTTTTACCGGAGGTGCCCATGGCTATACCAGTATTACTTACGTAAATTTTGATCCGGAAACCGGAAATATCTTATCAAACGATATGATATTCAATTCAGAATTTAAGCAATATGCAGAAAAGCTTTTTAGAGAAAAGAATGAAATTCCTGAAAATGAATCTATCAATAGTACTGGATTTTTCTTTGAAGACGATCAATTTCATTTACCGCAAAATATTGGAATCTTAAACAATAAGATCATTTTAAGATATAATGCCTACGAGGTAGCATCTTATTCTGAAGGCGGAATTCAATTAGTGATCCCTATGGAGAAAGCACAGAATTATATGAATTTGAACTAATAGCCTTTCAAATGTTCTGAGAAGTAAATTGATCTATTTTGTTTTAAATACAATATCATGAAAAAAATATTCCATCTATCCACTTGTGGAACCTGCAAAAAGATCTTAAGTGAAATTGAGCCATCTTCAGCATTTATTCTTCAGGATATAAAAGAAGAACAGATCACAGAGGATCAATTAGATGAAATGAAAGAATTAGCTGGCAGTTATGAGGCACTTTTTAGCAAAAGAGCTAGACTTTATAAAGAAAGAGAGCTAAAGAACGAAGATCTTTCTGAAGACCGTTACAAAAATTTGATATTAGAGCATTATACTTTTTTAAAGAGACCTGTAATTATTGATAATGACAAGATCTTTATAGGTAACGCAAAAAAAACAGTGGAGGCCGCGAAAAAAGCTATTCATGAGTAAAAGAATGCTTGCTATTTTAGCAGCAATTGCGGCAAGCACCATCTATGGTATAAATCATACTATAGCTAAAGATGTGATGCCTATTTATATTCAACCTTTTGGATTTATCCTTTTAAGAGTTACCGGCGCAGCGATTCTTTTTTGGCTTATCAGCTTTTGGGGACCCAAAGAAAAGATATCAACTTCAGATTGGCCAAGGATTTTAGGATGCGCTGTATTTGGAATGGTAATAAATATGCTACTATTTTTTAAAGGATTAAGTCTTTCTACGCCAATTAACAGTTCTGTAATTATTACCGTATCACCAATTCTGGTATTAATATTAGCAGCAATTCTTATTAAAGAAAAAATAACTTTCCTTAAGATCATTGGCATTATTGTGGGCCTTGGAGGTGCCTTAACACTAATATTTTTTAGCAATCAACACACCGCCAATGCACCAAATATTCCTTTAGGAAATTTCTTCTTTATAATAAATGCTTTCTCCTACGGGATGTATCTTATCCTTGTAAAACCTTTAACTGCAAAATATCATCCATTTACACTTATGAAATGGCTCTTTTTATTTGCGGTGATCATCAATTTCCCAATAACGATCTCAGAATTTAAAGAGGTTGCGTGGAGTGCGCTCCCCATTCACGCCATCTGGAAATTAGGCTTTGTTGTAGTTGGAACCACCTTTGCCACTTATTTACTTAACATTTTTGCCTTAAAAGAGCTTTCTGCAGCTACCATAAGCTCGTTTATTTACTTACAACCGCTAATCGCAATTATTTTCGCAGTTAGTACCGGCGCAGATACTTTAGGAACCGTAAAAATAGTTGCTGCAATTTTGGTTTTTGCAGGAGTTTATATGGTTACCAAGAAAACGAAGACCTCTAGATCTCTGTCTTAAGATCTACAGGCTTTTTACCAAATCTACGAGTATCTTCTTTTGTAAGAATTTTAAAATCTTCAGTATGAGAAAGCTGGTCTAATTTTTTGTATAATTCTTGCGGCAATCTAGACAACTTTCGTTCTTTTAAATCTATCCAAGCACCCATCATCTCACAATGAGCAAAATTTCTACCCTTATGATCGTAGAAATTATGAGCAAATTCAAAATACATTCCATCTTCAGACAGACCTTTTAATTCCAAACTTACTTTTACAGGTTTTCCTGCAAAAACCTCTTTGAAATAATATACATGCTCATAAAACACTACCGGACCTAAATTGTGAACTGCCATTTCTTCTTGTCCAAAACCATTTTCCATTAAAAATCCCATACGGGTATGACTCATAAAATTGATGTATGCGGTATTTGCTAAATGCCTGTTCGCATCTATATCACTCCATCTTATATCAAATTCTTTAGTATACATATTTAAAATTTTCGATAAAAATACAAATTATTATTATGCATGCATAACATTTTAAATGAGGTTTAACCTATGCTCACGAGTAAAATTTCCCGAAATTTGCCATTATGCCACTACTCAAAAGTCATTATCGCCCTTCTTATTTATTTAGGAACTATCATATTTCTACTATTTACACTTCAGTTTTTAGAAAAGTAAAAGATGTAGATCAACACAGAGAAAGGATTGAGCTGGAAGATGGAGATTTTTTAGATATAGACTGGAGTTATTCAGCTAAAAAAAAATCTACTAAAGTATTGATCATACTGCACGGCTTAGAAGGTAATGCACAAAGGCCTTATGTAACTGGATTAGCAAAATTATTCAATGACAAAGGCTGGGATGTAGCCGCTATGAATTTTAGAGGTTGCAGTGGGGAGATGAATAGACTTTATAGATCTTATAATGCAGGGGCTAGCGAAGATCTTAAAGCCGTAATAACTGAAATTCTATCTAAACAAAAATATACACAGATTGCACTAAATGGATTTAGCTTAGGCGGTAATGTGGTACTCAAATATTTAGGTGAAGGGAATGAACTTCCTAAAGAATTGATAGCGGCAGTTGCTATATCAACTCCAGTAGACCTTGCCGGCTCATGTCAAAAACTGGCAGAATCCAAGAACAGTCTGTATTCTAAAAGGTTCTTAAAGAAATTAAAAGAACAACTGTATTTAAGAGAAGGTAAGTTTCCTAAAGATCTGGATAGAGCAAAGATAGATTCTTGTAAAACTTTGGTTTCTATAGATGATCTTTATACGAGTAAAGCTCATGGTTTTAAAGATGCTGCAGATTATTATTCCAAAAGTAGCGCACTAAATTTTATTGAAAATATTAAGATCCCAACACTTCTTATAAACGCCAAAAATGATGAATTTTTATCTGAATCCTGTTATCCTGTAGCGCTTGCAAAAAGCAATTCTAATTTCTATTTAGAGCTTCCAGAATATGGTGGTCATGTAGGATTTCTTCAGAAGAAAGAACATACGTATTCTGAAGAAAGAGCTTTAGAATTTATAAAATCTCATAGTTAACAGACTTTCCGGAAGTTTCTTTGTGCTGGTGAAGATTTGATTATCTTTGCCCAACCTTTTAAAAATCAAGCATGATTCAATCAATGACCGGGTTTGGGAAAAGCCTTTTGCAACTCCCTTCCAAAAAGATCACCGTAGAAATTAAGTCGCTTAACAGCAAAAATTTAGACTTAAACGCCAGAATCCCGGGACAATACCGCGAAAAAGAATTGCCTTTGCGTAATCTTATTGGTAATTCGCTTACTCGTGGAAAAGTAGATTTCTCTCTTTATGTTGAAGTTACCGGAGAAGAAACTACGGCTTCTATTAACCCAGCAGTGGTCAAAAAATACATGAATCAGCTTAGAGAGCTTAGCAATGGTGATGAAACAGAGCTGTTAAAGATGGCGGTTAGAATGCCCGATGCTTTAAAAACAGATCGTGAAGAAATTGATGAAACTGAATTTGAATCTATTGAAGAGGCTGTTAAACAGGCATTAGTAGAGATCAATAATTTTAGATCTGACGAAGGAAATGCGTTGGAAAAAGATCTAAAATTACGAATAGAAAATATTGAAAGACTTTTAAAGGAGATCATTGCCATAGATCCGGAAAGAATAGCCGGAGTAAAAGAAAGATTAAGAAAGGGAGTGGCAGATCTTAAAGAGAAAGTTGATGAGAATAGGTTTGAACAGGAATTAATGTTCTACATAGAGAAATTTGATATTACTGAAGAAAAAGTAAGATTGAACAATCACTTAGATTATTTTAAAGAAGCCATAGATTCTGAAGATTCCAATGGTAGAAAACTTGGATTTATTTCTCAAGAAATGGGTAGAGAGATCAATACCATTGGAAGTAAATCTAACTACGCCCCTATGCAACAGCTGGTGGTGCAAATGAAAGACGAATTAGAGAAGATCAAAGAACAACTTTTAAACGTACTTTAATGAACACCGGTAAGCTTATAGTTTTTTCTGCACCTTCGGGATCTGGAAAAACAACCATCGTACACTACCTATTAGCTAAGAAAGAATTAAACCTGGAATTCTCAATTTCTGCAACCTCTAGAGCGCCAAGACCAGAAGAGGTAGATGCTAAAGATTATTATTTCTTAAGCCTTTCAGATTTTAAGAAAAAAATAAAAAATGAGGAGTTCTTAGAATGGGAAGAAGTGTATAGAGACAATTTCTATGGAACTTTAAAGGCAGAGATAGAACGTATCTGGTCTCATGGCAAACATGTGATCTTTGATATTGATGTGGTAGGAGGACTGGATATTAAGAACATCTATCCGGAAAAAACTCTTGCGGTCTTTGTAAAACCTCCTAGTATTGAAGAGCTGAAGATACGTTTGAAAAAACGTAAGACAGAATCTGATGACAAAATAAATATGCGGGTTGCAAAAGCATCTATAGAACTGGCTACCGCACCTCAATTCGATTTTATCATTGAAAATATTCATCTACAAACTGCACTAGATGAAGCCTATAATTTGGTTTCTAATTTTGTAGAGGCAAATGTAGATTAGACATGAAAAAGAAGATAGGCTTATACTTTGGTACTTTTAACCCAATCCATATGGGCCATTTGATAATTGCCAATTATATGGCAGAATTTTCAGACCTGGATGAAATTTGGTTGGTAGTTACACCTCACAATCCTTTTAAGAAAAAAAGCAGCCTTTTAGACAATCATCATAGATTAGAAATGGCTTTATTGGCTTGTGAAGGTTATGAAAAGTTAAAGCCTAGTGATATAGAATTTAAATTACCTCAACCTAATTATACCACCACTACGTTGGTAGCTTTAGAAGAAAAACATCCCACTCACGATTTCTCTTTAATAATGGGAGAAGATAATTTGAAAAGCTTCCATAAATGGAAAAATTATGAAGTGATCTTAGAAAGACATTCCATATACGTTTATCCAAGAATATCTGGAGGTATTATCGAAAATCAATTTAAAGATCATTCTAAAATTCATAGAGTTGATGCACCAATAATTGAATTATCTTCTACATTCATTAGGAAAGCAATTAAAGAAAAGAAGAATATCCAACCGATGTTACCAGAGAAGGTGTGGGAATATGCAGATAGAATGAATTTCTATAAATAAAAAGACTGTTTAAAGAATTATTTTTGAACATCGGGTTGATTAAATGATCCTACTTTTTTCATTGTGGAACAATAACCTAGCACTTCGACTGCGCTCAATGTAATATTCGCAAATTCTTTAAACAGTCCTTTAAAACTATTCTATTATAATATATTATTTATCTAAAGCTGGTATTCTTAATACTTGCCCTGGGTATATCTTATCTGGATCTGAAAGCATAGGTTTATTTGCTTCGAATATCGTGTGATATTTATTGGCATTCCCATAATGCTCCTTAGCTATTTTACTTAAGGTATCTCCTCTTTCTACCGTATGAAATACAGATTCTGGTTCTTTATTCTCAACCTCAAGATTATCCTGAACCTGTGCAATACCATCTACATTTCCAACTACAAGCACTATCTTTTCTTTATTAGATTGATCATAAGCCAATCCAGAAACAGTTGCCAGTTCTCCATCTATAGTAATATTTAAATTACTCACTTTCAAATTAAGATCCTGAATAGTTTCTTTCAACCTTGAAGCAACTTTCAAATCTTCATCATGCTCTTTTTGGATGTTGGTTTTGGTAACTTCTGGAGAGGATTCTTTGGCTTTTTTATCTTTTCCAAATAATTTTTCTCCAGCATTCTTAATAAAATTAAATAATCCCATATGTTGTTTTTTTGTTTATTCTAAAATACTAAATCCCTCCATTACCTTTTCAGAATAAAGTATTAAAGTTTTGTTACTTAAATTAAAAAGAAAAACAGCACTGCAAATAAAATCTGCAATGCTGTTTTACTAAATAACCAACCCAAAAAACTAAAATAATTGAGAAATAGATATTCCTAACCATTCTCTCTATTCTAACGCAGAAAGCTTTAAATCATTGTGGAGGATTGTATTAAAATTCTCGATTCTTTAAATTATTTAAATTATTGTATTTTTGACGCGAATAAATTCAATATGACGAACTCTCCCAAATTTGGTGTTATAGGTGGCGGAAGCTGGGCCACTGCTATAGTTAAGATGCTTACAGAAAATCTTGACACTATAAACTGGTATATGCGTAGCAAGACTGCTATAGAGCACATTAGAACTCAAGATCACAATCCAAATTATCTTAGTTCTGTTGAATTTGATGTAAATCAGCTTAATTTAAGCAACGATATTAATGAGATTGTGGAAGCTTCAGATTACTTGATCTTTGCAATTCCATCTGCCTTTGTAAAGAAAGAATTAGATCTGCTAAAAGTTTCCTTAAAAGATAAGGTAATCTTTTCTGCTATAAAAGGGATTGTTCCGGAGAGCAGTCTAATTGTTGGAGAACATTTCAATCAGGAATATGGAGTACTAGATGAGAACTTTGGGGTAATTACAGGGCCATGTCATGCAGAAGAGGTTGCGTTAGAGAGACTTTCATATCTTACCATTGCCTGCTTAGATGAAGCTAAGGCTAAAATCATGGCAGATCATTTACAAAGCGATTATATTACCTGCAAAACCAGTGATGATGTTACTGGCACAGAATACGCGGCAATGCTTAAGAACATTTACGCTATCGCTGCTGGGATTGCTCATGGTTTAGGATATGGAGATAACTTCCAGAGTGTTTTAATGAGCAATGCCATTAGAGAAATGAAGAAGTTTATTAAGAAAGTACATAAGATGAAACGTAACATTAATGATTCTGCCTACTTAGGAGATCTTTTAGTTACGGGGTATTCTGTCTTTAGCCGCAACAGAATGTTCGGGAATATGATTGGGAAAGGATATACTGTAAAGAGCGCCCAAATGGAAATGAGCATGGTTGCAGAGGGTTATTATGCAACAGAAAGCGCCTATAAGATAAATCAGGAAAAAGGAGCCAAGACTCCAATAATAAATGCTGTATACGCTATTTTATATGAAGGAAAGAATCCTAAAAAGGTCTTCAATAAACTTGCTGAAAAACTAGATTAATACATTACCTATTCTAAAAACAGGATTTTCTCCTGTCGCTTAACAAATAACATGAAGAATTCTATACTTAAAGGCAGCCTTTTGGTAGCCTTAGGAGCATCCAGCTATGGGATGCTTACTACATTCGTAAAAATGGCCTACGCCGAAAATTTTACATCTTACGAGATCACTTTCTCTCAAATGATTCTGGGATTAATAGGATTGATAATTATTAATTTCCTGTTCGTAAAAGGTAAGCAAACATCACATATAGAACCTAAGTCCAAAAGTATCATGAAACTGATGCTTGCCGGAACTTCTTTAGGTCTTACAAGTACATTTTATTATTTGGCTGTTAGGTATATCCCTGTTTCTATTGGGATAGTGCTTTTAATGCAAAGTGTTTGGATGGGAGTTTTCTTAGAATCTATTGTTGCTAAGAAAAAACCTTCAGCACAAAAGATCATAGCTGTAATGGTAATTTTAGCAGGAACGGTGTTAGCAACCAATATGCTAATGGGAGATATAGACCTAGACTGGAGAGGAATTGGCTGGGGGCTTTTAGCTGCCATTTCTTACACTATTACCATTTACACTTCTAATACTGTAGCGCTGCAGTTACATTCACTTAGAAGAAGTTTATGGATGATGGTTGGGGGAACTATTATAGTAGCTATTATTTCTGCACCTTATCTTATTGAGCAATTCAACTTTGAGATCTTTTATATGTGGGGACCTCTATTAGCCCTTTTTGGAACCATATTGCCTCCAATCTTGTTTACTGCCGGGATGCCTAAGATAAATGTTGGTCTGGGAGCCATTATTTCTTCTGTAGAACTTCCTGTAGCCGTGCTAATGGCATATCTATTACTTAATGAAGTAGTGAACATCTATCAATGGATAGGGATCATCATCATTCTACTTTCTGTGGTAGTGATGAACCTTCCTAAGAAAAAAAACAAACTATAAGATATAATAGCTTTTAAATAAAACTATTATAATAAGAAAGTCCGCTGAAATAACTTTTCAGCGGACTTTCTTATTACTTTATATTTGAACTATTAACTTGCTAAGATCCCTTTCTGGATCATAACCGGCAGTGCTTTTACATCTTTTTCAGCTATCGTATTTTGTTCAAAAACATAGGTTCTTTCAAACATTTTGTTGTCTGCAAAATAAGTAACCGCAAATTCATTATTAAGCTTTAATACATCTTCTTGAAGGAACTCTATTTTAGCAAAAGACTTTGCTGGTAACACCTTAATAGAATGCCTCATGGTAGAGGTAGTATCAAGTTCTGTATAGCCTCTTGTTACTAAAAGCACCATCTCTAATGCCGTATCGGTATCGTTAATTATATAAGCATTCCAATCCATAGTTTGATATTCTGCATGCTTTTCTCGCACTGCAGCAACATATACGCCTTTAACTTCTGGAATTTCAATATCTTTTTTCAAAACTACTGCAATTTGTGTTTTATCTTATAATAGACAATAGCGAGGAAAATAGCTGCAGCAACAAATAGCACAGCACCAACTACGATCTTAACCACCGCTAAAATAAATGTTACATAAAGAATAATGGCAAATATTATAATTGCCAAGATTAAGAATCCGATTTTTTTCATATTACAAAGATGATTTGAATTGTTCTAAGAAGCGTACATCATTTTCATAAAACATACGTATATCTCCTATTTGATATAAAAGCATGGCAATTCTTTCTATTCCCATACCAAATGCAAAACCGGTATACTCTGTAGGATCTATCCCACAATTTTTAAGTACGTTAGGATCTACCATCCCACAGCCCATGATCTCTAACCATCCTGTTCCTTTGGTAATTCTATAATCTGTTTCTGTTTCTAGTCCCCAATAAATATCTACTTCTGCACTAGGCTCTGTAAATGGGAAATAAGAAGGTCTCAGTCTTATCTTAGACTTTCCAAACATTTGCTTGGTAAAATATAATAAGGTTTGTTTTAGATCTGCAAAAGACACGTCTTTGTCTATATACAACCCCTCTACCTGATGAAAGATACAATGCGACCTCGCAGAAATTGCTTCATTTCTAAAAACACGTCCAGGAGATATTGTTCTAATTGGTGGTTTGTTCTCTTCCATATAACGCACCTGCACCGAAGAGGTATGTGTACGTAAAAGAATATCCGGATCTGTCTGAATAAAGAAAGTATCCTGCATATCTCTTGCCGGATGATATTCCGGTAGGTTCAAAGCTGTAAAGTTATGCCAGTCATCTTCTATCTCCGGACCTTCAGAAACATTAAATCCTATGTTAGAAAAGATTTCGATGATTTGATTTTTTACAATAGAAATGGGATGTCTAGCACCAATCTCTATAGGAGCAGAGGGTCTGGTAAGATCTCCATAAACTCCTTTTTCTTCTTGTTGCCCTTCTAATGATTCTTTTAACTGATTAACCTTATCCTGAGCAGAATTTTTTAAAGTATTAATAGCCTGTCCAAAATCTTTCTTTTGCTCATTAGGAACATTCTTAAATTCAGCAAAGAACTCATTTAGCAAGCCTTTCTTCCCTAAATATTTAATTCTGAAAGCTTCTAATTCTTCTTTTGTAGCAGCCTGAAAGTTCTGTACCTGAGTTATATGTTCCTTTATCTTATCAATCATGAATTCATTTCTTTAAAGTTGACAAATTTAGCAAAAAAGTGCTTTTAGTCATCAACATCTATCCTTATTGTATATATTCCTTTTCTAGAAAATATTGCACGATGGCCTCTTTCATTAAAACCGATTGTTCTCCTGCCTTTAAATTAGGTAAGACCTCTAAAATCTTATAATGTGGCCAGCCATCCTCATCTACAAAATCAAATTGATAATAGCCATACGGCTCTAATAACCTGCAAATAGCTATATGCATTAGATCTATTTTATGATCTTTCTTATATTTCTTGTGTGGTTGCCCCAGTTCTTGAACTCCTATCAAATAAATTACAGCATCTAAATCTAATAAATCGCCATCTGCGAACTGATTGGAAAGCTTGCTTTGCAATACCAGCCAACGTTCTTTTAATTGTTCATCTCTTGCCATTGGGCAAAGATACGTATCTTAGATTTTGTAAATACTATCTTTAAAACATGAATATTGTTGATATTGTTCTGGCTGTACTTTTATTGTATGGCCTTGTTCGAGGATTGTTTAGAGGGTTTTTGGCAGAATTTGCTTCCCTTATAGCTTTTGTAGCCGGAATTTATGGTGCGGTCTATTTTTCTCACAATGTAAGCCACTACCTGTCTACCATTACAAAATGGGATTCTCAACTCATTCATCTATTTTCTTTTGCCATTACATTTATTCTAATTGCATTTACAATCTCATGGGCAGGAAGAGCGCTTACAAAAATTGCAAATCTGGTATTCTTAGGCTTAATAAATAAGCTTTTAGGTGCGGCTTTTGGAATTATTAAAGTAGCTTTTATAACCAGTGTTATAATTATGTTCTTTTCTAGTACTCAGGAAGCTTTTCAAATAGTAGATAAAGAAACTTTAGATAGTTCTGTACTCTACAGGCCTGTAAGAACTTTAGCTCCTGCGCTAATTCCGGCTATAATACAAGAAGCTAAAGACCTCAACATTTTAAACAATGAAGAAGAAAAGGAAAAAGATATACAATAAAAAAAGACCGACATCAAAAATATGATCTCGATCTTCTAAAGTAAAATTATAAGGTGCTAAGAAATAGGAACCTTATTAAAAGTCTAGTTGATAAACTTCGTCTAACTGCTTATTACTGCTAATATTAACTTGTAGGTCTTTTATAATTCCAGAACCTACTCCATAAACCCAGCCATGTACTGCTATTTCTTGGTTGCTCTCCCAAGCTCCTTGAATAATAGAGGTTTTAGCCAGATCATAAACTTGTTCTTTTACGTTTATCTCAACAAATTTATCAAAGCGCTCTTTCTTATCTTCAATAGTATCTAGCTCTGTTTTATGCAATCTATAAACGTCTTTAATATGTCTTATCCAGTTATCTATTAAACCTATAGATTTATTATCCATAGCTGCATTTACTCCTCCACAACCATAATGTCCACAAACAATTACGTGTTTTACCTTTAAGACATTTACAGCATAATCTAGAACGCTCAACATGTTCATGTCTGAGTGTACAACCATGTTTGCTATATTTCGATGTACAAATACTTCTCCCGGTTCTGCACCAATAATTTCATTTGCAGGAACACGGCTGTCTGCACATCCAATCCAAAGTACGGGTGGAGTTTGACCTTTAGCTAATCTCTCAAAATATTCTGGGTCTACAGCTAATTTACTCTCTACCCACTTTCTATTGTTCTTAACTAGATTTTCATATAAATCTTTCATACTATTTATTTTAAATTCCTATTAATGAGCAGACTGAAACACTTCTACTCCAAATATCTCTCTATAGCTTTGAGGGTTTCTAAATTCTCCTCTTTCTGAAATTAATGTAATATCTATATTCTTATTTGCCGCAGTAATTGCAAAATCATCTAAGATCTCCAAAACATCCAGATCTAAAGATCTTGTTTTAGTAACGTCTAATATAAGATCAGAATTCTTTGGCATAGAAGCTAACTCACGTTGAATTGCACCTTTGTTCAAAAACGTCACCTCTTCAGCAAAAACCATTTTCACTTTACTCTTTCCGCTAGATACATCTTCAATATGTAAAAAGTGAGAGTTCTTATAACTGTTTATTAAGATAGTCACAATTCCCACAGCAAGCCCTAACATGATTCCAACCAATAGATCTGTAGCTACAATGGCTACCACAGTTACCACAAAAGGAATAAATTGAGATTTTCCTAATTTGAACATTTGTATAAATTGCTTAGGATTAGCCAATTTGTATCCAATAATTAATAGAACCGCAGCCAATACGCCTAGTGGGATTAAATTTAAAAAATGCGGAATTAACATAACACTAAAAAGCAATAAAAATCCGTGAATGATAGCAGAAAGTTTTGTTTTCCCTCCACTCATAACATTCGCAGAACTTCTTACAATAACCTGAGTTATTGGTAAACCTCCAACTAGACCAGAAATTGAATTACCTATTCCTTGTGCAATTAACTCTCTATTGGTAGGCGTTACTCTCTTCTGTGGATCTAGTTTATCTGTAGCTTCAACACTTAAAAGCGTTTCTAAACTGGCTACTATGGCAATGGTGATTGCTACTATATAGACCTTAGTATTCCCCAATTGTGAAAAATCTGGAAATGTGAACTGTCCAATAAAGTCTGAAGCGCTCTCTGGCACTGGTACAGAAACTAAGTTTCTACCGTGAATTTCAAACATTGAAGAACTATCAGAAAATAACAATTGATAGATGATCCCTGCAATAACAGCCACTAATGGACCCGGTACTAATTTAAAGAATTTGTTCTTTTTTGCTAGTACCTTATCCCAAATTAGTAAAATTGCTAATGAAATTGCTGTAATTGTTACTACACCAATAGAAACGAAGTCTGTCATATGCGCCAGACTTAAAAAGGTATCTTGCCCGGTAGTTTCAAAAAATGAGAAGACACTATTAGATTGATCATCAAAACCCATTGCTAAAGGAATCTGTTTTAGGAAAATAATAATTCCAATAGCAGATAACATTCCTTTAATTACCGCAGAAGGAAAGAAATATCCAATAACTCCTGCTTTTAGCAATCCTAGAATAACCTGTAAAATTCCGGCAATAACTACCGCAACAAGAAATAACTCATAGCTTCCAAGATCTGCTATAGCTGTAAGCACCACTACTGCTAATCCTGCTGCAGGACCACTTACTCCTAGAGAAGAGCCTGAAGCAGCACCTACTACTATTCCTCCAACAATTCCCGCGATAACACCAGCAAATAATGGAGCTCCACTGGCAAGGGCGATACCTAAACATAATGGTAGCGCAACAAAAAATACCACTAAACTTGAAGGGATATCATTTTTTAAATTTTTAAACATGTATATAATATGTTGTTAGAAATGTCTCTATCAATTGATTAAAAATCAAAGATGTGAATGCCCTGGCAATTTGCTATTGGGCGCTTAGAGATCTTGGTTTCACTAATTTTTAAAGTGAAGAAACCAATCTTATTCTATAATTGTTAAATAATTGAAATGGGTAATCATAATGCCAAAACAGAAACAATAATTAAACTAGTAGACTCTTAGATATTGAGAATTCTAATACTTATTACCGCATCTACATGGATACCCTAAAAGTGAAAGATATTAAACCAACTCTGGAGGCGGGGAAGTAACCTCTGGATAAAGCGATTGTAATTCATGCTTTTCTTTATGCCAGATCATAATGTTCTTGCTCAAATAGTCTATACTGAACTGATTAGTTCTTGGAGCATTGAATGTGAATTCTATTGTAATGTTATTCTTAGCATGCTCTTCTTCTGTAGTAGAAAAAACAAAAGAAATATCTGTATGCTCATCAATAAGTATAACCACTGTTGGCACTGTGAGAAAACTCACAAAAATAAATACCAATATATAAGCAGTTTTCATCATTTCTGCAAAAATAGTAATTAAGAATGAGTAGTGAACGCTAAACTACATTATAATCCTGCCCATTCTAGAGATACTTCTAATTAAAGAAATTTTAAAGAATTCTTCTCTAGCCAGCCTTGATCTCCATTTGCAAGTTGGAGCTTTACCCAATTCTGATAGGTATTAAGAACTTCTATCTTTGTACCCTCATGAAGTGTGAACTGCTCATCTCCTCTTAAATTTGGCTCACTTCTTACAGCAACCTCTTCAGCAAAGACAATGGCAAATTTTGAATCTTGAATATTACTTTTTTGGTGAAATCCGGAGATTACAGAAAATATCATCAATATTACTGCTACCATAGCTACTCCAAAGAAAACTCGCTTAAATCTAGGAGATATACTGAAATAATATAGAATAAAGAATACTGCAAATAGTGCAGAGAACAACACGCCTATCCATGCCCATGTATTGTAGCTTAAGGTGTTCACAAAATTGTTGAAGGAATTTGAAATACCTGCTTTAGGCACTTCCTTAATATCATCTATTACCATGTTATTTGCGAATGCCAAGTTATTTTTAACATCTTTATCGTTTGGATCTAACTTTAAGGCCTTTTCATAATAGTAAACACTAGGTGCAATATGGCTTAATTTATAATGGGCATTAGCCAGGTTATAATATAATTCTGCAGAAGCTTCACCTTGATCTATGATCTTTTGATAATTACTAATTGCGGCATTATAATCTCCTTTATTATAGGCGGTATTCGCTTTATCGAATAAAGAATCATTTTGAGCTGCTACAGGCAAGCATAGACAGAACAAAAGGATATAAAATAAATTTCTCATAGCTAAATCTGTTTATCTAATGCTGATATTACTTTTGCTGCTTTCTCATAATCTTGTTCCATAGCTACATTAGAGCTTGGAGTATATCTGGCAAATTCACAACTTGTAAGAAGTGAAATAAACTCTGTACGGGTTTCCGGGTCTGCATTTCTTTCCTGCAATAGCTCCATAACCCTATCTTTACTCATATCGCTTGTTTGAATATGTAATTTGGCCTTAAGATAATTATGCAAAGCTCGTTCTAAAGCTATATAAAATGTTTTTTGATCACCAAGATTCTTCTTCGCCTCAGAAAGATATTTTCTGGCTAATTTATTTGCCTTTTTTCTCTTATTTCCAGCAACATCTCCAGCAATAGCTTCTTTCTTTTTACCTAAGAAAATGGCTAATAGAATAAAGATTCCAGGAGACAATAAAAGCGCCCAAAATAGAGTAGACCCTAAGAAAGCTCCGCTATTAATTGATTTTAAATTGGTATTTAATTTAATATATCTAAACTGTTCTCCTGCCTCTACGGTCTGTTTTGCTACAGAATTTCCCGAGCCAGGAGTATAATTACTTCCTGCAGGTGCACTTTTCACATCTAATAGAATCTCATCAGAATTTATGGTCTTATAACTTTTACTCTTCAGGTCAAAATATGAGAATGATAAAGCTGGAATAGGGAATTTACCTTTTTGCGTAGGTACAATGGTATAATTATCTGTAATGCTACCTTGAGTTCCTCTAAGATCTGTTTTCACATTCTCACTGCGTTCCGGTTCATACTGCTCTAAAGAAGATGGAACTTCTAAACCTGGAAGGTCAAATAGTTTTAAGTTTCCATTTCCACTTACCTGTACCTGTACATTCAAAGATTCTGTAGCTGCAAGATCTGTTTTGCTAGGAACAACTTTAAAGCTAAAATCTCCTACGGCCCCAGTAAATCCTGCCGGCTTGTTTTGAGTAGGTAATGCTTTTACATTTATAGACCTTTTTCCTGCTGCCACCGTTTTATCTATGGTTTCATACAACCTTCCTCCAAAAATATCTCTTCTATCACTTGGTACATCTACCGCTACAGACAGAGTAAGAGGTTCTATGTCTAACTCCCCGGTTTTTTGAGGATATAAAATGGTTTTTCTAAGAACTACGTATCTGTAAGGCTCACCTTCGTATTGCCCTGTTTCTATCTTTAACTGTCTTATATCTATATTCTGACTCCAGAAATCGCTGTACACCGGATTGTCCAATTCTCTCCAATTGCTTACACTAACTCTCGGACTAACATACAGTTTATAAACCACCGTAATAGCTTCATTTAAATAAGGGTTTGCATTAGAGATCTCTGCCACAAGATGCAGATTCTCTGAAGCTACAAAATCTGAATTATTACCGTCTTTGGGAGTTTCAACAGCAGCAGTAACTTCCACCTGTAATGGAGAAGTTTTATAAGTATTTCCTTCTACGGTGATCTCTGCCTGGCCGATGGTAAACTTTCCTCTGCCAGAAGGTGCAAGAAAATAAGAATACGTTTTAGAATAAGATCTTTTTCCATTGATCCAAGTATTGCTTACAGATTGATTTGGACCTCCCACCACTGTAAACCCAGTAAAGGCAGGAGCTTTAAAATCGTCACCATCCTGATTCATTTCAAAATCTACTCTAAGGCGTTCGTTCACACCTAGCTTTTTCTTGCTTACATTGGCTTCAAACTTAACTTGAGCTTGCATAGAGCCAGCAATGGCCATAAAAAATAACAGTATAAAAATTCTTATGTTCATTTTCTTATATCTTGTTATTGATCTTTTATTAATATCTATTAAATAAAGGAATTACCAGTCTTTCTCTGTTCTGGTCTTTGCTCCTTTTGCTTTTTGAGCATTGATCTTATCCTGCACCTTTTTCTCTTCGTTATTCATAGCCTCTAACAAATTCTTAATTTGTTGTGGAGATAGCTGCCCAGGTTGTGGTTGCTGCTCTTGAGGCTGTTTTTCACCGTTTTGATCTTGCTTATCTTTTTTATCTTTCGGCTTTCCTTCATCATCCGGTTTCTCAGGCTCCTTTTGCTGATCATCTTTCTGGTCTCCCCCTTGATCTTCCTTCTTATCTCCTTCATTTTTATCTTTATCCTGATCTCCCTTATCATCCTTATCTTTATTCTTATCCTCCTGATTCTTGTCCTGATCTTTCTTATCATCGTCTCCTCCACCCTCATTTTCATTTTGCTCCTTTTCAAGCATTTTCTTAGCTAGAGCAAGATTATATCGGGTTTCATCATCTGTAGGATTATTTCTAAGCGCATCTTTATACGCTGCCACCGCTTCCTGATATTTCTTCTGCTTCATATACGTATTTCCTAAATTATGAAATACTTCATGCTTAGCGGCTTTCGTTTCAGCAATAGATGCAGCCTGCTTGTATTTTTCTTCGGCTTGAGAAGCTTTTTCTTTACCATAATACATATTTGCCATATTATATTTAGCGGTAATATTCTCTGGGCTTTTAGCTATTGCCTCTCTATAAGATGCCTCGGCACTTGCAAAATCATTATCTCCTAATTGATCTTCTGCGGTTCTTAGAAGTTCTTGAGTTTCCTTTTCCAGCTTCTTATCGCTCTTCTCATTTGTTTGAGCATAAGATATCTGAAAGCAACATAACCCAATGGCTACTATTAGATATTTATGAAATGTCTTTACTAAATTCCTCATCTTCCCTCTATCCTTTTCTTTCGTTAAATAAGTTCAGTTTCTTTATCCACGCTGTTTTTCTTTCCAATAAGAAAATATCAATTAATAATAGTAAGATACCTACTCCTAAGAACCATTGATATTGAGACTGATAGTCTGCAAATTGCTTAGCTTCAAATTCGGTCTTATCCATATTTAAAAGCACCTCTTTTACTTTCTCTGTAACCTGTGATGTAACATTTCCCGGAATATATTCTCCCTCACCGGCATCAGCAATATCTTCCAAAGTTCCTTCATTCAACTTGGTAATTACGGTCTCTCCATTTTGATCTTTTTTATAAGACCGAATAACTCCGTTCACTTTCATAGGTATAGGACCTCCCTTTGGAGTTCCTACACCTATAGTAAAAATTTGAATTCCTTTATCTGCGGCTTCTTTTGCAATTGCCTCAGAATTACCTTCATGATCTTCCCCATCACTTATAATAAACAAAACTCTACTGGTTTGATCGTCATCATTATAATACGTAGTAGCAAGATTAATAGCTTCATTTATAGCCGTTCCCTGAGATGAAACCATATCAGTATTCATGGCCTGAAGAAACATCTTTGCTGAAGCGTAATCTGTGGTAATTGGTAATTGTGGAAATGCACTACCTGCGTAGGCGATAATTCCGATCCTGTCACTAGCCAAATTATTGATGATCTGAGTAACAAGCTGCTTGGTTTTTTCCAATCTATTAGGGGCAATATCTTCTGCCTCCATACTTTTTGAAACATCTATAGCAAAAACAATATCTACTCCTTCCCTTTTTACGGTCTCCATCTTTGTACCGATCTTAGGATTAACTAAGGCTACTATAATACATGCAAAAGCAAGAAGTAAAATAATGAATTTTAATACAGGTTTAAATCCCGACCTTTCCGGACTCAAGATTTCCAGCATTTTTTTAGAGGCGAATTGCTGCTGATGCTTTCTTTTCCATAGCAACAAAAGCAAGAATATCACTACCAAAATTGGAATGATAAGCAACAACCAGAAATATTTTTCTTCTTCTAAAATAGTCATTAGAACCTCTCTTTATCTTTTAAACAAATCCTTTAAAGATGGTAGACCTCAGCAGGAATTCCAACAATAATAATAATCCGGCAATTAGCAATAATGGCCTATATTCATCTGCATAGTTATAGAACTTAAACTCTTCTATATCTGTTTTTTCTAGGCTATCTATCTCTTTATAGATCTCTTCTAATTTTTCATTATTTGTGGCTCTAAAATATTTTCCTCCTGTAGTATTTGCTATATCCTGAAGCAATTTTTCATCGATCTCCACCTTCTGATTTCCATATTGAAACTGTCCATTAGGTAATATTCCAACAGGAGTAAGCGCTACCCCATTACTTCCAAGACCAATGGTATAAACCTTGATCTTATATTCTACCGCAAGCTCACTGGCAATCTTAGGATCTATAAAGCCTGCATTGTTAACCCCATCTGTAAGCAAAATAATAACCTTGCTTTTCGCTTTACTGTCTTTTAATCTATTAACAGCAGTAGAAAGTCCCATTCCAATAGCAGTACCATTCTCTAACACCGTATTAAATTCAGTATCTGCCAATGTACTTAGAACAATGGTTTTATCGCTGGTTATTGGAGATTTTGTAAAACTCTCTCCGGCATATTCCACCAGTCCTATTCTATCTCCCGGTCTGCCTTTAATAAATTCGCCAGCAACTTCTTTCAAAGCCTCTAATCTATTAGGCTGAAGATCTCTTGCTAACATACTGGCAGAAACATCAATTGCTAATACTATGTCTATACCCTGAGTTGAAGATGTCTTACTAGAAATATTGGTAGTTCTAGGTCTTGCCATGGCAACGATCATTAATGCCAAAGCAAGTAACCTTAAAACAAAAAGGGAATGTCTTAGGGTAGGCAAAATACTTTGTTTTACTTTAAAGCCTTTTATACTGGAAATTCGTACTTCTGCACGTTGCTTGTTTCTTTTCCAGAAATACCATACTGCAGCAATTGGTAATAATAGCAATAGCCAGAAAAACTGCGGATTTACGAATGTAAAATTATCAAACATCAATTTCCGGATTTATTGAATTCTACTGAATTTATGATACGATTGGCAATTTCATCTGCACTCTCATCCCCTTCAGCATAGATTACAGTAACCTGCTGAAATCCTCTATTTTGAGCAAAATTAAGAATCATATAATTTTTCTTTTCAACTTGTTCTGAATTTGAAACCGGAAATTCTAAAGTACCATATACCTTCTTTCCGGGAATACCCTGAATAGTTGTAAAATCTTCATCTTTTAAGATGATATTCTTAGCACCCTTTTCTTCTAAATTCGCATAAATACCATCTACTGCCTTCTGAAGATCGAATTGTACATTTTCGCGATATTTCACGGTACTTAATACTATGAACAATGGCTCTCGAGGGGCTCCATAAAGAAACATCTCTCCCCCTACCATCATTTCTTGTGTTTCTGGAGGCACATTAAAATCACCTCTTTTTAAAACTCTAGGAGTAGTAATTGTTACTGCAGGATCTCCATAATCACTATTAATCCAATCTCCTTCTAAAAGTTCTTTAGTATCATTCCCAAAGATCATATCTCTAAAAGATGAAAAGCCATTTAAACTAATAATTATAGAAACTGCAATTATTATAACCGCAATGGCGCCACCAATAGCTAGTTTAACCTTATTTCTTCTCTTTCTTTTTTCCTGCTCCAAGCGATAAGCTTCATCTTTTAATCGCTCTTCTTCTGTAGGCTCTGGAATTGCAGCTTTAGTATCTTTAATAACATCCTCTATTGTAGATCTATCTTCTTTTGCTGTAATAATATCTGGTTTAGAATTAGCAAATTTTGCAAGATCTGCACGTTGCAAGATCTTTTTAAGATCGTCTATAGTATTTCTGCTAAGATTTAATTCTTTAGCAGCCATTTTCAGCTCCAAATAAGTAATTAACTCTGAAGTGGTACTTTCCATGGCTCTAAGATGAACTTCATCTTCCAGATACCTTCTTACAGCTTCGGTTAATTTTGAATAATATTCTTTAGTCTCTCTATTTTCTAATAAATGAGATTCATCTAATTGCTGTAGCTCGAATAAAGCTCTTTCAAAAGGAGGTAACTTTTTAGCTTTTTCATCTCTTTTCTTTTTCTGTTTGAAAAGAAAATATCCTAATGCCACTAGTAATAATATACCTAGTACCCACCATAGCCAATTTGGAAACTCAAAGCCTTGAGGCACTTCCATTGCAGGTTTTATGGGAAACATTTTTTGTTTGGTAGTATCTACCACAATGTCTGCAACCTTTACCACCATAGAATCTGTGAGGTAAGGCCTATCATTTATGATAATGCGTTGCTGTGGGATGGTATAACTTCCTGAATCAAATTGGGTTAAAGCGTATTCTTTAATTAATTTGAACCTATTATCTAGTCTGCTGGTATCTGTTTTTAAGGACTCTACCACCTCTAAAGGGTTAAAGGTTTTTCCTTCCGGAAATACTACAAGATGTGTAGAATCTGTCTCAACGCTTATTTTGTAGATGATCTGTTCCCCTATCTTAATTTGCGAAGAGTCTATAGAGGCTACTATATTAGGCTGTTGCGCAAAAGATTTTGAAGTATTTAAAAATATAAAACAAAAGAATAGCGCTGCAAGCAGGCTATTAATCTTCTTGGCTTTTCTTAGAGGTTCTTTTAAAAGAATATTTTCTTGAGCCAATGTATAATCAAACTTTGTCATGTTTAGTACTTATGCTCTAGTTTTAAAATAAACCAATAGTTTTTTTGCGTAGCTCTCATCGACTCTGGTGCTTAACATTCCGGCACCACTTTTAGAGAAACTTTCTTTAAAATAATTTTCTCGCTCTTTAAAATGAGCTGCATATGAATTTCTAACCGACTTAGAGCCTGTGTTTACCATAAGTAATTCATCGGTTTCTCTATCTAACATTTGAACCAGACCAACATTTGGCATACTTTCTTCACGCTCATCATAGACTCTAATCCCCGTAACGTCATGTTTACCACTAATGATTTTTAAAGTATGTTGATACTCTTCATCCATAAAGTCTGAAAGCACAAAAATGATCGCTTTTTTCTTTATGACACTGGTAACATACTTAAGGGCTTCAGAAATATTGGTACTTTTTCCTTTTGGTTCAAATTCCAACAGTTCTCTAATAATTCTAAGCACATGAGATCTTCCTTTTTTAGGCGGAATAAAAAGTTCTAATTCATCTGTAAATAGCAATAATCCTATCTTATCGTTATTTTGAGTTGCAGAAAAAGCTAAAGTTGCAGCAATCTCAGTAATTATTTCCCTTTTATATTGTTCTCCAGATCCAAACAGTTCTGAAGCAGAGATATCCACCACTAGCATCATGGTAAGTTCTCTCTCTTCTTCAAATACCTTTACAAAAGGTTCATTATAACGGGCAGTTACATTCCAATCTATATTTCTAACATCATCTCCAAATTGATAGCTTCTAACTTCACTAAAAGTCATCCCTCTACCTTTAAAAGTAGAATGATATTCTCCCCCAAACACATGATTGCTCAAACGCTTGGTCTTGATCTCAATTTTTCTAACCTTTTTAAGTAATTCTTTGGTATCCATTTTCTATAATAGCTCTTAAAGAAAGAGCATCATTTAATTTTACAAAAGTGATTGTGCTATTCTTACAACAATCTATGGTACCTCAACCTCGTTAATGATCTTACTAATAATATCTTCTGAAGTTATATTTTCTGCCTCTGCTTCATAGGTAATGCCAATTCTATGTCTAAGCACATCATAAACAACAGCTCTAACATCTTCAGGAATTACATAACCTCTTCTTTTTATAAAAGCATAACATTTAGCCGCAATTGCCAAATTTATACTCCCTCTTGGAGACGCTCCAAAATTTATAAGAGGTTTTAGATCTTCTAATTTATATTTCTCTGGAGTACGGGTTGCAAAGATAATATCTAAAATATATTTCTCGATCTTTTCATCCATATACACTTCACGAACAGCTTTCTGTGCAGAAGCAATTTGCTCTAAAGATACCACCGGATTAACTTTCTCAAATCCACCTTTTAAATTGGCTCTTACAATTAATTGCTCTTCGGCCATTTGAGGATATTTGATCACCGTTTTTAACATGAATCTATCCACCTGAGCTTCCGGTAAAGGATACGTTCCTTCTTGCTCTACAGGGTTCTGAGTTGCCATTACCAAAAATGGTCTATCTAGAATAAAGGTTTGATCCCCAATAGTAACCTGCTTTTCTTGCATGGCCTCTAGTAAAGCCGATTGCACTTTTGCTGGAGCTCTGTTAATCTCATCTGCTAACACAAAATTTGCAAAAATCGGACCTTTCTTTATGCTGAAATCATTCAACTTCATGTTATAGATCATGGTACCAACCACATCGGCAGGTAAAAGATCTGGAGTGAACTGTATTCTGCTAAAACTACCGTGTACTGCTTGAGACAAGGTGTTAATGGCCAACGTCTTTGCAAGTCCCGGAACACCTTCCAATAATATATGCCCCTGACCCAAAAGCCCAATAAGCAACCTTTCTACCATGTGTTTTTGACCAACTATAACTTTGTTCATTTCTGAAGTTAACAGGTCTACAAACTGACTTTCTCTCTCAATTTTTTCGTTCAGGCTAGAAATGTCTACCGATGCATTGCTTTCTATCATAGGTATTATATTTTTTGAATGTGAAGATATTTATTAGTTACAAAAAGTGCAAATGATACAATTATTGAACCATTTGGGTTAAAATTAAATAAAAAATAAAGGCTAATTGAAATTTTCATCTTCAATTAGCCTTTATATATAAATATAGAGAAATCTATTACTCTAAAAATATAGTTTCTAGATCTAAGGTTTCTCCTGTTTTTACCTGAACATCATTCATAATTTTTACCGTTAGTCCAGAGCTTATAGCCGGAGTTATTTTTAACTGATAAAGTCCTGCAGGTACACCTTGTAATTCAAAATTTCCATTTGCATCTGTATATGCAGAAACAGTATTAGAAGCATTTTGAATTTTAACTACACTTTGAAAAGTTGTTGGGTGAACAGATCCTTTAATGGTTCCGGTCTCTATTCCATTAGAAAGTCTAATTACAGGTTTTAAAGCAAATCCTCCACTAGTACCCGCAGCTACAATAGATTGGTCTACATCAAAATCCAACAAGAAATTATAAGTTTCTCCTGCAGCTAATTCTTGATCTACTTTGATCTTTAGTCCAGATTGTTGAGCACTAGGAGTACTAAGAGCTTGAGATTCTCCATTTACCACTACAGTATTATTATTCCCTAATACCAATCTAATCTGTCCTAAATAACCCGCAGGCACATCTGTATCTGCCAAAAGTTGAGTTACTCCACCTGTTAACTCTAAAAGGTCATACACTCCTGTCTTAACACCTCCAAGACTTTTCCAACCTTCTTCTCCTTCTGTACTGGCATCTGCTTTGATCATTACGTCTACCACATCTACAAAAACAGCGTCGTAATCTCCAGGTGCATCGGTCATGCTTACTGTAATTCTCGCACTCCCATTGTCAGAATCATCATCATTGCTACAGCTAATAAGTGATACCATTGCAAGAGCCACTACCAACATAGGCAAAAGTCTCATTGATCTTAATTTCATCCAGTTCATTTTCATAATTATTATTGATTATTAGTTTAATGTGGATAACGCACTATTATCTATTTCATTTTACAGAATTCTTCAATTAACATTATTTAACAAGCTTTGATAAGGGTTTAATATCCATAATCATCTTACTTGCAATACATTTTATAAATTGTGGTCATCAAAAAAAATTCAACATTTAACATATATGAAAAAGACAGCACTTATTACCGGAGCTACAAGCGGAATTGGGGAAGCAACTGCTCGTGAATTGGCAAAGATGAATATTCATCTAATTTTATGCGGGCGTAGAGAAGATGCGCTGGAAAAACTTAGCGCAGAACTTTCTTCTCAAACTAAGGTTACCACGTTAAAATTTGATGTTAGAAATAAAGAAGAGATCAATAATCAGATAAACAGTTTGCCACAAGATTTTAAGCAAATTGATATTCTAATTAACAATGCAGGAAATGCGCATGGCCTAGATCCAATTCAAGATGGAGATACAGAAGATTGGGATGCAATGATAGATATCAATGTAAAAGGTTTGCTCTATGTAACTAAAGCAATCATTCCGCAAATGACGGAAAGAGGATCTGGCCACATTATAAATATTGGTTCTACAGCCGGAAAAGAAGTATATCCAAATGGTAATGTGTACTGCGCCAGTAAATTTGCTGTAGATGCGTTAAACCAAGGAATGAGAATAGATCTTAACAAGGCAGGTATTAGAGTGGGCGCTGTAAATCCAGGACTTACCCATACAGGCTTTAGCAACGTAAGATTTAAGGGGGATGATGAGAAAGCAGAAAATGTATATAAAGGATTTGACCCGTTACAGCCAGAAGACATTGCAGAGATCATTGCCTTTGTAGTTACTAGACCTTACCACGTAAATATTGCAGATCTTACAGTAATGCCCACCGCACAGGCAAGCAGTACTATAGTCAATAAAAATTAGAACGGTCCTGGCATTAAATTATAAATATTGAATTTAGGAAGAAGTGTTATAATAGCTTCTTCCTAAATCTTATTTCAGCTCTTTAGTATGATTAACAAACGGCTTTTAATTAAAAACTTACTCGCTCATAATGATGAGAGCAGTTTTTATGACAAAAAACGAAAGCTAAATATGGATCAAAAAGAGGGAAAGGCCAAGTTCTTAAAACACGTATGTGCGCTTGCAAACTCTAACCCTAAAAATAACTCCTATATAGTTATAGGTGTTGAAGATGAAGACAATAGTATAAAGGGTGTAGACTTTTTTGATGATAGTAAGATTCAAAATCTTATTAATGCCTATTTAGAGAACCCACCATTGGTATCTTATGAAAATATACCTTTTCCGCATCTGCCTGATAATTTGGTAGTAGGTCTTGTAACTATAAGATCTAATCACGAGAAGGTTTGTTCCCTGCGAAAGAACATTTGGAAATATTATGGCGGAACAGTTTTCATTAGAGAAGGGAGCATGAGTATGCCCAAAGATCTGGATGTAGAGATAAAAGATAATAACTCATCGATTGTAGATGCTATAGAGAAACATTCTCATAATAATATTGAACTCACGCTAGACGGCGTATTCGATTTTATGAAAATACGGCAAGATTTTCATCCAAATTATAAGGTATTTAAAGAGTACTTTGTGGTTTGCTGGGCCGGAAAAACAAAAAAAATACGTGGAGAAACCTATTTCTCTAGAGTAGATATTGAATTAATTAATGAGCAGGTTAAACTCTTTTATTCTGAGCTGGATGAAGTAAGTATTAGTTTTAATAAGGACTACTTTAAAATAGTAGAATATGTTCACCTTGGTTTAAAGAACGATCTTCATAAATATCCTTTAGAAGAGGTGATTATAAAATTTAAAGATAATGCGAGTTATGATATCCAAAGCACCCTATTATTTCAACCCCCAAAGTTCGACAGGAAAATACTATATCACATCTACAATATAAACAATGCTCTTATAGCTAAGCTTAAGAACAATTTTAAGCTTAGTACAAATGAGGAACAGGATCTATTAAATCTTCCAGCCACTTACCTTATTTGTTATTTTAATGATTTTGAAATGGCTATAGTAAAATTGGAAGAAGCTAAAGAGTTATTACGCACCCATAATGAAAATGCATATCAGTCTTATAAAGACAGTATCAGAATATTAAGAAAAGTAAAATACAGTTAAATGAGAAGAACGATTGCCATTGGCGATATACATGGAGGTTTAAAGGCACTTATTCAGTTAATAGAAAGATTAGAATTACATAAGGAAGATCATCTTATATTTTTAGGAGATTATGTAGATGGCTGGAGCGATTCTGCCAAAGTGATCTCTTATCTTATAGCATTGAATAAAGATCATCATTGTACTTTTCTTCGAGGTAATCATGATGATTTGGTATACCGATGGTTGAAAACCGGAGAAAAAAATAAAGAATGGTTACAACATGGAGGAGTTTCTAGTATTGAAGCTTATAAGAATATCTCTATAGAAGAGAGAAAAGAGCACCTTCATTTTTACGAACAGATGCATAATTACTACGTAGATAATGAAAACAGACTTTTTGTGCATGCGGGCTTCAGTAATTTAAGAGGGCCAAAACATGAACATCATGAAACTTCGTTCTTTTGGGATAGAACCTTATGGGAAACAGCGCTTGCACTGGGAGAAACAATTTCTAAAGATCATAAATATTATCCTAAAAGATTTTTATTGTTCAAAGAGATATTCATTGGCCATACCCCGGTTACAAGAGTGGGAGAAGATAAGCCGCTAAATTTTGCTAATATCTGGAACGTTGATACTGGTGCAGCTTTCAAAGGAAAATTATCTGCAATAGATATAAAATCTAAAAAGATCTGGCAGAGTGATAAGGTCTTTACTTTATACCCTGAAGAGCAAGGTAGAAATTAAGAGCTTTTTTTTGTTAACGGCATTAATATCTTAGTATATTTGAAGCTAAAGAATTTTTGTCGCATGATTTTTGTTCATGTAGTGTAGATATTGCCAACACTTTATAGAATTTCGTTCTATAACGTATGGAAATCCTTAAAATAGAAGCTATGGCCTTAGATAACATAAGATTAGAAGTAATGAAAACTGTCGAGAAGCAAATTGACAGTTATGTTGAAAAATATTTGATTCCTGTAGAGGAGATCTGGCAACCAACAGACCTATTGCCGAATCTTCAAAATGAAAACTACATGGACGAAATTGTTCAGATTAGAGAAGAAGCCAAAGAACTTGGTTATGACTTTTGGGTGGTTCTAGTAGCAGATATGGTTACAGAAGAAGCTTTACCAACTTATGAGTCTTGGCTTATGGATATGGAAGGTGTAGAACAACATGGTGCCTCTGAAGGGAAAGCCAATGGTTGGTCTAAATGGATCCGTCACTGGACTGGAGAAGAGAACCGTCACGGAGATACGCTTAATAAATATCTCTATCTGTCTGGAAGAGTAGACATGAGAGAGATCGAAAAGACCACACAATATCTTATAAATGATGGTTTTGACATTGGTACTGGAAGAGATCCATACAAAAATTTTGTATACACTAGTTTTCAAGAATTAGCAACTAATATTTCTCATAAAAGAGTTGGGCAATTGGCTAAGAAAAAAGGAAACAAGATGCTTTCCAAAATGTGTAGTATTATTGCTGGAGATGAAATGAGACACCATTTGGCATATAGAGAATTCGTGAAAACAATCTTTGAATATGATCCAAGTGAGATGATGATCGCTTTTCAGGATATGATGAAAAAGAAGATCGTTATGCCTGCACAGTTCATTCGTGAGTCTGGACAAGGGATAGCAGAGGCTTTTGAAAATTTTTCGAACGCAGCACAAAGATTAGGAGTTTACACAACTTACGATTATATAGATATTCTTCAGAAATTGAATGAATATTGGGAGATCGATAAATTCAACTCTCTTACAGATGATGCTGAAAAAGCAAGAGATTATTTAATCGCATTGCCAGATAGAATGACTAGAATTGCGAGTAGAATTGCAGTACCGCAAGATCAATATCAGTTCAAATGGGTTGGATCTAACGGAATGCTTTAAGATCATATCTTTTAAAATACACAAAGCCGTACTAGTAATAGTGCGGCTTTTTTGGCTGAATACTAAATCAGTAAACATAACCAACACAGTAACCTAAGAATTAAAACTATGAAAAAGTTATTAGGAGCCTTCCTTATCTTAATACTACTATTTATAATACTTACTTATGCTTCTGTTCTAGGAACTACCCATGAGTTTGAAACTTGTACTGTGATAGAAAACCAAACGTACGGTTTTGGAGCTATTAAGAATCATGACTCTTTACTCATTGTGCCTAGTAATCTATATCATGGAAATGCAATAAAAACTTTTATGCAAGGAGAAAATTATAGAGAAGCATGGGCTACCCCAATAAAAGTTCCGGTTGTGCTATTAGATACGCTTATGGGTGGTATGACCATCATAAAAAAGGGAGGCGGGAAACAAACACATTCTCTCAAATTAAAAAACAAGGAAGGTATCTTATTCACTTTGAGAAGTGTAACTAAAGATCCACAAGCTTTAATACCAAATATAGCCCGCACATTACATCTTGAGAATATTATAGTAGATGGAATTTCCGGACAACATCCCTATGCGGCACTTCTAGCATCAGAATTAGCAAATAAGGCACATCTTGTTAACACTCACCCAAAGATGATATTTGTTCCAAAGCAAACAGTTTTAGGAAAATATAACAGCAAATATGGGAACAGACTTTTCTTATTGGAGTATGAAACAGAAGGCGATAAGAATTGGACTAGTTATAAAAACGCTAAAAAGATAATTGAAACTAAAGACCTTCAAGAACTAAAAGCAAAGCTTGGAGAAGATATTCAAATAGATGAAGCGGCATTGGTGAAAGCACGTTTATTTGACCTTTTAATTGGAGATTGGGATAGACATGCAGAACAATGGGGCTGGATCTTGGAAAAACATAGAAAAAAAACTGTTGCCATACCGCTGGCCGGGGATAGAGATAACGCATTTTTTGATCTTGATGGAGTAATCCCTCAAATTCTCACAAATAAGCACTTAAATCCCTTAGTTAGGCCTTATGACAAGGATATTGATCATATGCCGGGATTGGTGTACCCATTCGATATTTATTTTCTTAAAAACACTTCAGAAGAAGTATATATCACAGAAGCAAAAAAATTACAACAACTTCTCTCCAACGATGTTATTGATGAAGCTTTTAAAATCTGGCCTAAAGAAATTTATGACCTAAATGGTATTGAGATAAAAGAGAAATTTATAGCTAGAAGAAATGATCTTATGAAATATGCTAAGGAATTTCATAACGTAATAAAAGAAAGAGAGCTTCTTGAAAAACCGCTTAAGGGTTCTGAAAAAGCAGACTTAACTAGCGGAATGATCAAATGCTTTGAATGCAAATAGCCTTAAAAAAACAAAAGTCCCATCTGTAATTACAAATGGGACTTTTAAAATTTAAACAGATAATCAATTGAGCAAAAGTGATCTATAATTTCATCTCTGGAATATCACCTTCCACTATCAATTTTCCTTCTGTAGATTTCTGAATTTGTTCTACGCTCACTCCGGGTGCTCTTTCTAATAATTTAAAACCTTTATCTGTAACTTCTATTACAGCAAGATCTGTTACAATCTTAGTAACACAACCTACTCCTGTTAACGGCAAAGAACAACGTTTTAATAATTTAGATTCACCCGCTCTATTGGTATGCATCATAGCAACGATGATATTCTCTGCAGAAGCAACTAGATCCATAGCACCTCCCATACCTTTAACCATTTTCCCGGGTATTTTCCAATTGGCTATATCTCCATTTTCTGCAACTTCCATAGCACCTAAAATTGTTAGATGAACATGTTGCCCACGTATCATCCCAAAGCTTAGGGCAGAGTCAAAAAAACTAGCACCAGGCAATGCTGTAATGGTTTGTTTTCCTGCATTAATAAGATCGGCATCCTCTTCTCCATCAAAGGGAAAAGGCCCCATTCCTAAAATCCCATTTTCACTCTGAAATTCAACATTTATATCATCTCTTACAAAGTTGGCAACTAATGTTGGAATACCAATTCCAAGATTAACATAATAGCCGTCCTGAACTTCTTGGGCAATTCTTTGTGCGATTCCGTTTTTATCTAACATGTTAATGTGTTGATTTGAAAATATGTTAATTTGAAAATTATCGCTTTTTAGCTGAACTTATAATCTTTGAGATAATTTTCATTATAATATTTAAGTCTATAATTAATTGTGGATTTGGCTGAGGTAAAAACCGTGATTTCTCGCATAACTCTAACCAATATTGAGTTTTATCTGCTTCTTTTGCAGCAATTTTGAATTTATGAATAAAATCTGCCGAGCTTTCTGAATTCTGGGCTTCTCTAACATTAGCTCCTATCGATGTTCCACTTTTAAATAGCTGTGAGGCCATTTCAAATTTCTTACTTGATCTAAGCTCTTCAGTAAAAGAGATGATTTCTAATGAAAACTGAAAAGTTTTTTTAACAATAATATTTTCTTTATCATCTCTCAATCTTCAAATTTTCAAATTGATCATTCTCAAATTATTTTTGCCTCACCGTTCGTTGTTCAATTCTCTTTTCATAATCCTTTCCTTGGAAGATCCTTTGTACAAAAATTCCTGGAATATGGATCTGATTTGGATCTAACTCTCCAGGTTTCACCAATTCTTCTACTTCTGCAACCGTAATCTTTGCGGCACCACACATTAATGGATTAAAATTTCGAGCGGTTCCTTTAAAGATAAGATTTCCGGCTTCGTCCCCTTTCCAAGCTTTTACAAAAGCAAAATCTGCTTTATAAGCTTCTTCCAGCACATACATCTTCCCGTCAAATTCTCTGGTTTCTTTTCCTTCGGCAACTTCGGTTCCATAACCAGCTGGAGTAAATATAGCCGGAAAACCTTGTTGTGCAGCTTGGCATTTTGCTGCCAGTGTGCCTTGGGGCGTAAGCTCTACATCCAACTCGCCGCTTAGCATTTGGCGCTCAAACTCTGCATTTTCTCCCACATAAGAAGAGATCATTTTTTTTATCTGCTTTTTCTGAAGCAATAAGCCAAGACCAAAATCGTCTACTCCGGCATTATTAGAAATACAGGTTATATCTTGAACGTTGATTTTCACCAATTCTGAAATAGAATTCTCAGGAATACCAGATAGTCCGAAACCACCTAACATAAGGGTCATCCCATCCTTCATTCCCTCAAGCGCTTCCTGAACGTTTTTTACAGTTTTTTTGATCATTGAAATTTCGTTTGCCGAAATTTACAAAAAGTTTGATCTTACTACAACGTTTTCAAAGAGGTTATTTCTACTAAATTATAGGAATATTAAAAATCTAATTCATCAGGAATCAATTGAGAATCTGAATTTTCTTTGCCATACTCTCTACAATTAATTTCTATAGAAAGATTTTCTGGTCTTGGAAAAGCTCCCGAAGACACCTCCAGATTTTTATCTGCGTACACTTTTTTCATGTAAGACCCCCAAATTGGTAAAGCCATTACAGCTCCCTGACCGAAAGTAATTGATGGGAAATGGACAGATCTATCTTCTCCCCCAACCCAAACTCCAGATACGAGATTTGGCACTATCCCCATAAACCAACCATCACTACCATTTTGAGTAGTTCCTGTTTTACCAGCAATAGGGTTTTTAAAGTCGTAAGGATATCCGGTCATTGCTTTCTGGTAATAAGAATTATTTACTGCCCAGTTACCACGTAAACGAGTTCCGGTTCCAGATTGGGTAACCCCTTCCATAAGATTTATGGTTACATATGCAGTTTCTTTACTTAATACATCTCTAGTTTCAGGGACTTGTTGATAGAGTATGGTTCCGTTCTTGTCTTCAATTCTATTTACAATAACGGGTTTTACGTACACACCTTCATTTGCAAAGGTGCTATATGCCGAAACCATCTCAAAAACACTCATATCTGCTGTACCAAGCGCAATAGCAGGTACTGCTGGGATATTTCTGGTGTCTACTCCCAATTTATCTAACAAATTAATAACAGGTTTAGGACCAATTTTAGCAATTAATCTAGCAGTAACCGTGTTTACAGAATTTGCTAAAGCATCTTTAAGCGTCATCATTCCTGAATATTTACCATCACTATTTACAGGAGACCAATCGTTTTGATTGCCCATTCTCCCTGCTTCAATAGTAAATCTGTTTCTTGGCAAGGTATCACAAGGAGACATTTTTAACTGATCTATGGCAGTAGCATATACAAAAGGTTTGAAGGTAGAACCTACCTGCCTTCTGGCCTGTTTTACGTGCTCATATTTAAAATGTTTAAAGTTAATTCCTCCAACCCATGCTTTAACTTCTCCGGTTTGAGGCGTCATAGACATCATCCCCGCGTTTAAGAAAGATTTATAATAAATTATAGAGTCATGAGGTGTCATAACGGTGTCTTTAATACCGCTCCAACTAAAAACGCGCATCTCTGTTTTCTTGCTAAAAGAATTAATGATCTCATCCTCAGATTTTCCTTGAGCTTTCATCTTGCGCCATCTGTCTGAAACCTTCATAGCACTATTAACAATGCCATTTACCTCATCTGGAGTTACATCTCTAAAGGGTGCAGTTTTATTCTTTTGGTTCTGTATGTTAAATTCTTTTTGGAGTCTAGACATATGCTCTGTAACTGCCTCTTCAGCATATTTCTGCATTCTGGAATCTATACTTGTATAGATCTTTAATCCATCACGATATATATTATATTCACTTCCATCAGGTTTTGGATTGTTCTTGATCCAATCTTTCATAAAGCCTTGCAGATACACTCTAAAATAAGTGGCAATTCCCTCGTCATGACCTTGAGGAGAAAAATCTAGTTTCATAGGCAATTTCTGAAGTGAATCTTTTTCTTCTGGAGTTAAAAATCCGTTCTTCTGCATTTGCTTTAACACTTGATTACGTCGATTTTCCACCAATTCAGGTCTTCTTACAGGATTGTAATAAGCGGCATTTTTAAGCATTCCTACCAACACTGCACTTTCTTCAATTTTAAGATCTTTAGCTTCTTTCCCAAAATAGATCTTTGCTGCAGAACGTACTCCAACTGCCTGATACACAAAATCATATTTATTGAAGTACATGGTAATAATCTCTTCTTTGGTATACTGGCGTTCCAAACGAATAGCGATAATGTATTCTTTAAATTTTTGCATCACTCTTCCCACAAAATTCTGAGAGACATCTTGAGTGAATAACAATTTTGCCAATTGTTGCGTAATGGTACTGGCCCCACCTTTTTGACCCAAGTAGATCGCTGCTCTTAAAGTTCCTTGAGCATCTATTCCAGAATGCTGATAAAACCTTTCATCTTCTGTGGCTACCAAAGCCTCTATTAAATGATCTGGAAGATCTTCATACCTAATAGGAGTTCTATTTTCACTATAATATTTACCCAAAGTTTCTCCATCAGATGAATAGATCTCTGTAGCTAAATTGGTTTCCGGGTTTTCTAGTTCTTCAAATTTGGGCATTTTTCCAAACGCTCCCCATCCAGCCATTAAGAACAGGATAATAATTGCAAGCACTCCTATTCCAAAAAGAGTCCAGAAGCCAATAATATATTTTCTAAAACCAGTTTGCTTTGCTGGTTTTGATGTAGTTTTTTTAGATGGGTTTGCCATAAGTGCAATTACATTAATTTTGGATATCCTCTATGCGAAAACCCACCTCGGTAATACCTTCAAGGTTTTCAATTCCTTCTTCATTGCCATTTTTTCTCATGGCTTGCTGAAGGGAAAATTTATAATTACCAGTTTCTTCAAATATTACATTTTGCTTGTACCACAGCTTACTTTCTTTAACATCTCCAAAACCAGTACCAAGCCATTCCCCGTTGGGAGCGGCCATTTCATACTCTAGAGTATCTGTAATTACTTTACCCTGAGGAAATTTAATTTGAGCGATCAAGAACAGGTTGCTATAATCAAAATCACTGTTATTTCTGATATTGATGAATACATTATAAGGTTTTACAGAATCTATAGTTTTTAGATTAAACGTAACTATAGAGTCTTTATTCCATGTAGAAGGAATTGTTTGGTATTCGTCATAAACCCTGTTAGAGTCACAAGAGAGCACCAAACATCCTAGAATGACTAATAAAACCGGTAAAAACAATTTATGCATTGTTATTATTTGAAGGTTTACCTTTTTTACGTTTGGTACTCTTTCTACGTTTCTTAGTAGCTGTTTTAGGCTTATCAAAACGAGTTAAACTATCTTGCCCAACCACATTATTAAAATCTGGATTTGCATTAGCATCTGCAGTTACTACCACTTCGTACTCTTCTAAACTTGCAACTGGCTCCTTATCTTTATTGGCTTTAATAACGAGATTTGCTTTCTCTGGAGTAAGCTTATGCCAATTCATCCAATCTCCCTCATAAGCATACCATAAAAATCCCTGAAATATGTCTATTTTTTGACATACTGCAGTACCTTTCTTAGTATATAACTTTTCTTCGGTTCTTGGAAATGCTTTTAAAGCATCTAAATATGTATCTAATTCGTAATTTAAACAACATTTAAGTTTACCACATTGTCCTGCTAATTTTTGCGGATTAAGTGATAATTGCTGATATCTAGCTGCAGAGGTATTTACAGATCTAAAGTCTGTTAACCAAGTTGAACAACACAATTCTCTTCCACAAGAACCAATACCACCCAATCTAGCTGCTTCCTGACGGAAACCTATCTGGCGCATTTCAATTCTTGTATTGAATTCTCTTGCAAATTCTTTAATTAATTGTCTAAAATCTACGCGTTCTTCTGCTGTATAATAAAAGGTGGCTTTAGAAGCGTCTCCTTGAAATTCAATATCGCTAATCTTCATATGTAGATTTAAACGAATAGCGATCTCACGAGCACGAACTTTCATCTTATCCTCACGATCTCTAGCTTCTTGCCATACATCAATATCTCTTTGCGTAGCTTTTCTATATATTTTTAAAACTTCTTCACTGTCTTCTTTAACTTTCTTCTTCTTCATTTGCACTCTAACCAATTCTCCGGTTAGCGTTACAATTCCCACATCGTGTCCTGGTGAAGCTTCTGTAGCTACTACATCGCCGATGCTTAAGGTTAAATTTTCAGTATTTTTAAAAAAGTGCTTTCTTCCGTTCTTAAACCTAATCTCGACACAATTAAAAGGTTCTACTCCATTTGGTAAAGACATGTTAGAAAGCCAATCAAAAACTGTTAATTTATTGCATCCATCTGTTCCACACGTTCCATTATTCTTACAACCTTTAGGCGAACCATCTTTTCCGGTCGCACAAGTGCTACATCCCATATTATATATATATTGAAATTCTAACAGGAGAAATCCTGCTGAATTGGATTTATAATTTATTCTAAAAGGTAAATATACCAATATTTATCGGTCTGCGCAGAACTCAATAATATTAACTATTGCTTGAATTTTAAGACTTCAGACCTACCTTTTTTAAATATCTTATTGCTGTTAGGAATACCTTTTCTCAATGCTTTTTGCTCCTCAAAAGGCATCGCGTTTACCTCTTTGCATTCTGTAGAACAACACGTATCCATAGCTTTTGCACATTCTTCACACTGGATAAATAGCAAATGACAGGCTTCATTAGCACAATTTACATGAGTATCACATGCTTTACCGCATTGATGACAGTTAGAGATCACATCTTCTGTTATTCTCTCACTTCTACGGTGATCAAAAACGAAATTTTTCCCAATAAACTTATTGTCTAAGTTTTGATTATCAACTTGGCGAGCGTATTCTATAATTCCACCTTCTAGCTGAAAAACATTCTTAAAACCTTTATGCTTGTAGTAAGCACTGGCTTTTTCACATCGAATACCTCCGGTACAATACATAACAAGATTTTTATCTTCTTTATGCTCTTTCAGATCATTTTCAATGATATCTAGAGAGTCTCTAAAAGTATCTACATCTGGAGTAATAGCTCCTTTAAAATGCCCTATTTCACTTTCATAATGATTACGCATGTCTACCAAAATGGTATTTGGATCATCCAATAATTCATTAAATTTGTTGGCATCTACATGAATTCCTTTGTTTCTCACATCAAAAGAGGCATCATTAAGACCATCTGCCACGATCTTATCCCTCACCTTAACTTTTAATTTTAGGAAAGATTTAAGGTCATGCTCAATAGCGATGTTCAATCTTACATCCTTCAAAAAATAAACATCATCTATAAAAGCCTTGAACTCATCAAATCTTTTTGCAGGCACAGAAAGTTGGGCATTTATACCCTCATGCGCTACATAAATACGGCCAAGGACTTCCATTTTGTCCCAACCTATAAAAAGAAAATTTCTGAATACTTCTGGATTGCCAATTTTGGCGTATGCGTAAAAAGAAAGTGTAAGTCTATCTTGCCCAGCTTCTTCTATTAGGGCAGCTCTCTCTTTAGCGCTTAATTTATTGTACAGTTGCATGCTATACTAATTTTTAAGTTAAAAGATATTTTTTGCAAAGATATATCTTTAAATGAAAGCAAGAAAGAATGACATAGAATTACTTCCAAGGCGTTTTTTACTAAGTATAACTTAAGAAATGAACTTAGATAACCTAGCTCTCATAAGTACTACCGTTAAAATTACCTGTTCTACCATAATAGTTCTTAAAGGTAATTAATTAAAAACTTGAAACCTTATAATCTAGGTGATCATCATACGCATTATGGAGTGGTAAAAACCGGAATTAATTTTGAAAAGGTTACGGCCTAAATATTGTAGTGATAGAAAAGATATGTTATTTTAGCATCAAGGATAAAAAAAGTAAAAATGAGCAACGATAAAGAAAAAGAAGCTAAACTAAAAGCCCTGAAACTCACCCTAGATAAGATGGATAAAACCTACGGTAAGGGAACAGTTATGAAGATGAGCGATCAGGCAGTTTCTGATGTAGAAGCAATTTCTACCGGATCTTTAGGATTAGATTTAGCTATGGGCGTGGGAGGATATCCTCGTGGAAGAGTAATTGAAATTTATGGACCAGAATCTTCTGGTAAAACTACCTTAACCTTACATGCAATTGCAGAAGCTCAAAAAGCTGGAGGTATTGCTGCATTTATAGATGCAGAGCATGCATTTGATAGATTTTATGCAGAAGCATTGGGAGTAGATCTTGAAAACTTAATAATTTCTCAGCCAGATAATGGGGAACAAGCTTTGGAGATCACAGATAACTTAATAAGATCTGGAGCAATTGATATTATTGTAATTGACTCTGTAGCAGCCCTTACTCCTAAGAGTGAAATTGAAGGAGAAATGGGAGATTCTAAAATGGGATTACATGCCCGTCTAATGTCTCAAGCACTTAGAAAATTAACGGCTAGTATAAGTAAGACCAATTGTACAGTGATCTTCATTAACCAATTGCGTGAGAAGATTGGTGTTATGTTTGGAAATCCTGAAACTACTACCGGTGGGAATGCCTTAAAATTCTATGCTTCTGTGAGATTAGATATTAGAAGATCTACACAAATAAAAGATAGCAACAGTAACGTACTTGGAAATAAGACAAGAGTTAAAGTTGTAAAGAACAAAGTGGCTCCACCATTTAGAATGGCAGAATTTGATATTATGTACGGGGAAGGTGTTTCTAAAATTGGGGAAATCATCGATATTGGAGTAGATTACGAGATCATTAAAAAGAGTGGATCTTGGTTTAGCTATGAAGATACCAAGCTAGGACAAGGAAGAGACGCTGTAAAAGCGATCTTAAAAGACAATCCGGATCTTATGGATGAGCTTGAGACAAAAATTGTGAATGCAATAAAACTAGCAAAAGAATAGTTTTATTAAAGATATGAAAATTAAAATCCCGATTATTCGGGATTTTTCTATTTCCAAACGCAACCTTTTCTTTCTTCTTGCATCTGTTAAGTATAACCTACTTGAAAAAGTGCCACCTCTTTGAAGATGAAAAAAAGTATCATCATATTTAGCATTGTAATTTTACAAGGCTGCTCTGTTGATGATAACTCAAATGGAATCATACAAGATCTGGCACCCATTATTTCCGTAAATATTCCAACTTCCTTTATAGCTTCAAAATCTTATGAGATGGGTATTAATTATGAACGACCTTCCAGTTGTCATTATTTTGCCGGATTAGACATCACTCAAAAGAACAACGAAGTAACTATTGGAGTTGTAAATCATTCAAAAACAAGCAGCAGCAATTGTTCCAAGAGTGGAGACCTTTCAAAAACGACTTCATTAAAATTTGTTGTAGAACGTAATGATTTTTATATATTTAGATTCTGGAAGGGTGAGAATTCTTTAGGTGAAGATGAATTTATTATTAAACAAATCCCCGTAGCCCAGCCAGATGATGAATAATTAACGAAAAATCCCCGACTATTGAGTTTAAAACAGCTCATATCTCATTGTAAAAAAGAGGATATAAAAGCTCAGGAACAGCTTTATAGGCTATATGCCGATAAATTGTTTTCTGTTTGCTTAAAATATTCTAATAGCTATCAACAAGCAGAAGACAATCTGCAAGATGGTTTCATGACGATATTTGAAAAAATTGCTCAATATCAAGATAAGGGATCTTTTGAAGGTTGGATGAAAAGGATCATGATCAATACCACATTGCAGAAATATAGAAAGCAAGGTGTTTTTGAGATCATAAATGAAGAGAGTTTAAGTGAAGTAGCACTTGAGATTGATGAGGATGAATTTTCTGTTGATTTTCTATTGAAGATCATTCAGGAATTACCAGACAGGTATAGGCAGGTTTTTAACCTATACGCATTAGATGGATTTTCTCATAAAGAAATTTCAGAAATGCTACAAATAAGTACTGGAACTTCTAAATCCAATTTAGCGAGAGCACGGCAAATATTAAAAGAGAAAGTGGAGGCCTATCAAATTAAAACGGCAGCCCATTCATCATAAGTAATGGAAGAAAGAAAACATATAGACAGATTGTATCAGGAGAAATTTAAAGATTTCGAGGCTAGTCCACGCGATGCGGTATGGAAGAATATTTCTTCAAAATTACAAGAAAAGCAGTTCAAAAAAAGAAGCATGCCTATTTGGTACAGAATGGCAGGTATTGCTGCTCTATTTGCATTATTCTTTAGTTATACCACCGGATTTTTTAAATCTAATTCAAACGCTACATCTCAGGTTTTCTCTAAAGTAGATGATAATAATTCTATCAATGTCTCCCTAGCATCAGAAGAATATACTCAGAAAATGATTAGTTCTACTTCTACCTTGCAGGCTTTGATCATGCAAACCAAACTAAGGGACCTTCAGCAAGCAGCACTAGAGAATGAAATAGTAGTAAATAAGGGAGCGAAGAATAAGGCAAATTTTACGCATATTATTAAAGACGATGAAATTAAAGATATAAGCACAGGAAAGAGCTACACATTTAATGATTTTGAGGAGAATCCATCCAAGATCACTTTATATAATGTTAGCCCAAAGTCTTCTAATAAAATATCCTCTTCAGAATTAAAGAAATTATCTAAAATAGCATCAGATAAAGATCTAGATCTAATTTCGGAAGAAGATGAGAATAGCAATGATCTTGGCACTATGAAGAGGTTGAGCGTATCTACGGTTGCTGCCCCAATATATTATGACAATTTTGGTAGTGCTAATACTATAGACGAGCAATTTGCCAGCAATAGTGGTAGTGGGGAAATAACAATGTCTTACGGAATAAATTTCGCTTATAATATTTCTGAAAAAATTAAGCTTAGATCTGGTATTAGTAAGGTTGGAATGAGCTACAATATTAAAGATATAGCATTTACAGCCGCTGTGAATCCTTTAGCTCTTAGTGGAATAAATTATAAAGGAGATATTCCAAATTATAAAATTGAAAATAGAAGTGTTAGACCTTTTAGTAATATAAGCGCCTCTACAAATTTTGAAAAAGCAAGTCTTGCAGCTCCATCTTCAGGATATATCAATCAAAAAATAGGGTTTATAGAAGTTCCTTTAGAAGTTGAATATGTAATTATTGATAAGAAAATAGGGTTTAATATTATAGGTGGAGCAAGTACTTTGTTCTTAGATGAAAATTCTATTTCCTTAAAAACTACAGATTTCTCTACTCCCCTTGGAGAATCAAATCAGCTTAATAATATAAGTTTTAGTACCAACATTGGACTGGGTGTAGATTATGAGATCTCTAATCAATTTCAGCTTAGTGTAGAACCTATGTTTAAATATCAAATTAATACCTACAACACCAGTAATGTGAACCCTTACTACTTTGGGGTTTATTCCGGATTTAGCTTTAAATTCTAATTACACTTATAACGAAGGATTTTCGAGTTCATTCAAAATTGTTTGAAAAGCCTGATCTTTTAATTCTCTTTTATCAGATTGAGATTTTCCAGCAACAGAGATCACAGGATCTATCTTAACTCTCATTTTTCCAGGACTTCCAGATAAGAACGTATACGAGAACCTCTTTTTGTTATCATGAAAAGTGATGGGAACTAAAGCCAATTGATGATCTATTGCCAATCTAAAGGCCCCATCTTTAAAAGGTGTAAGTACCTTAGATTTATCATTAGGCACTCCCCCTTCAGGAAAAATGCAGATTGAATTTCCTTGATTAATCCTTCTTTGCGCAGATTCAAAAACTTGCATTCTACTTTTTTGACTATTTCTATCTACCAAAATACAAGTTCTTTTATAAAAATATCCAAATAACGGGATCTTTGCTAATTCCACTTTTCCTACAAATACAAATGGATGATCTATAACTGCAAGCATCAACATAATATCTATAATAGAAGTATGATTCGCAATGAACATATAACTTTTATCATCTTTAAGACTAGAAATATCTTTTACTTTGGGATAAAAGCCCATACCATATAGTATAGCTTTAGCCCATATTCTGGCGCATACAAAGAACTGTGGGTAAAATTTTTCTGAGGAAGTAAAGACAATAAGAAAAGGCAACATTATTATTATTGGCAGCGCCATTAATATATAAAACCAAATTCGCCAGATAGCGGTAACTACAGTTCTTAGTGGGTTCATAGATATCAAAAATAATAAAATGAATTAAGGGTATTCAACAAAAGAATTACCTTTGTAAAAAATTAAAATAACGCATGTCTAGAATACTTACCGGAGTTCAAAGTACAGGTACTCCACACTTAGGAAATTTACTTGGAGCCATTATTCCAGCAATAGAAATGGCAAACCGTCCAGATAATGATTCATTTTTATTTATAGCAAATCTACATTCTTTAACTCAGATAAAGGATGCAGAAGTATTAAAAGAAAATACGTATTCTACAGCGGCTACTTGGCTGGCTTTTGGGCTAGATATAGAAAAGACCGTTTTTTATAGACAAAGCGATATACCTCAGGTAACCGAGCTTTCTTGGTATTTAAGCTGCTTCTTTCCTTACCAACGCTTAACCTTAGCACATTCATTTAAGGATAAAGCAGATAGACTGGAAGATGTAAATTCTGGTTTATTTACCTATCCAATGCTAATGGCTGCAGATATTTTAATCTATGATGCTGAGATAGTACCTGTAGGAAAAGATCAATTACAACATATAGAGATGACGCGTGATGTGGCTTCTCGCTTTCATGCTCAAATGGGGGAAACTTTCGTAATTCCCGAAGGAAAAGTGGAAGAAGAAACCAAATATATTCCGGGAACCGATGGGCAAAAGATGAGCAAATCTAAAGGGAACCTTATTAATCTATTCTTAACAGACAAGCAATTGCGCAAGCAAGTAATGTCTATAGAAACAGATAGTACGCCTTTAGAGGAACCTAAAGATCCAAACACATGTAACGTCTTTGCTATTTATAAGTTATTAGGTTCTCCAGAAGAAGTTGCAACCATGAAAGATCATTATACTAATGGTGGTTTTGGTTACGGGCATGCAAAACAAGCGCTATTTGAACTAATTGTAAAGAAGTATGCAAAACAGAGAGAGCTTTACAATTACTATATGAGTCATCCTGAAGAGATAGATGCCGCGTTAGAAAAAGGAGCAGAAAAGGCAACTAAAATAGCAAATGAAGTACTATCTAGAGTTAGAACCAAACTAGGCTATTAGATTGCTTCGAATAATTTTCCCGGGAGTGGTCTAACCACTCCTTTTAATTCCATATCTAATAAGATCCCGGCTGCTTTATAGGTCGGGATTTTGCATTCTAAGGCAATAACATCTAGTTGTTGCTTTCCCTTATTTAGATATTCATAAATGAGTTGTTCATCAAGCTCTAACTCCACAAATAATTGCTTTTGAACAGATTTTTTATCATCATTTAATTTCCAGTTCAACATATAGATAAGATCTGCGGCTGAAGTTAAGAGGTGTGCATTTTGAGATTTTATAAGATTATTACATCCCCTACTCTGGGTATCTGTTGCTCTTCCCGGTACCGCAAAAACTTCCCTATTGTAAGAATTGGCTATATCTGCAGTAACCAAAGACCCTCCTTTTTCTGCACTTTCAATTACAATTGTAGCTTCACTTAATCCTGCAATGATCCTGTTTCGCTTTAAAAAATTATTCCTATCAACTCTCTGGGAGCTCCAAAAATCTGTAAAAAATCCTCCATTCTCTTCCATTGGAGCCATATATCTGCCATGCACCTTTGGATAGATCTGGTTGAGCCCATGAGCTAAACAACCAACAGTTTGCAAATTATGCTTTAAAGCAGTTTTATGTGCAACTATATCTACCCCATAAGCAAATCCGGATATAATAACGGGATCTAAAGGTGCCAATTCTGCAACCAACTCTTCACAAAAAGATTGTCCGTGTGCTGTGATCATTCTGGCTCCAACTATGCTGATAATACGTTTAGCTCTAAGATCTATTTTACCTCGAGAAAAAAGCAGAATTGGACCATCAACACAATGTTTCAATTTTTCCGGATATGCAGGTTCCTTATAATGATACACCTTAACATTGTTTTTCTCAATAAACCTTAACTCTTCTTCAGCTAACTTTAAATAATTAGAATTATGCAATTCTTTAATTCTAATAGCACCAATCCCTTCTATCTTCATCAAAGAATCCTTTTTAGAGGCTAGAACAGCTTCTGCGGACCCTAAGTGTCTAATAAGTTTTTTAGCGGTACTATCTCCTAAATTCGGAATACTTTGTAGAGCAAGTGTGGCTAAGAGTTCATTTTGATTAAGAGACATAAAAGAATTGGCTTCGTGATAATTAGTATTAAAATTGATTCTTACGCATTACAATCGGTAGTAGAGAAGGTGTGTAGAAATTCCATTCATTAAAGATTTATAGCAAGGTATCAGCAATTGATTTCCAGAAACTTAAACCTATTATTTCAATTAAAAATACTGAAAAAAACATTTGTTAATAAGATATCTTTGGCTAATTTTATCATAACGCTTAAAATTATACTTTTGTAGAGATGAATATAGCTACCTACATTTCCGACCTTTTATACCGATATGAATGTGTTATACTTCCAGGTTTTGGAGCGTTTTTAACTCAAAAGAAATCGGCACACTTTAATGAAGATGCTCAAGCATTTTTTCCTCCTAAAAAGCTGATCTCTTTTAATGCACAGTTAAAAAAGAATGATGGCCTATTAGCAAACTATCTTGCGGAAACCAAAGATATTAGCTATCCGGCTGCAGTATATAAGTTAGAAGAATTTGTTCTTCAATTAAATCATGATCTAGAAAAGAAAAGAAAGATATCATTAGATAATCTAGGCGGCTTCACACTTTCTCAAGATGATATTCTTCAGTTCGAACCATTAAAAGAAACAAACTATTTAACCGAAGCTTTTGGTTTAAGTGATGTTTCTGCAAGATCTGTACAAAGAGAGGTTTACAAAAAACAGGTGCAGGAATTAGAAGAAAAAGCTCCTATCTTATTTACGCCAGAGAGAAGATCCAACAGATCTTATTTAAAATATGCAGCTATTGCAGTTTTTGCGCTAGGCCTAAGTGGGTTTGCAGGATTGAACTATTACAGCAATCAGGTAACAGAACATAATGTTGCAGAGCAACAAGTAGCAGAATCTCAACTGCAACATCAAATACAAGAAGCAACGTTCATAATAGACAATCCTCTTCCGGAGATCACCTTTAAAGTTACCAAACAAAGTGGAAATTATCACATTGTTGCTGGGGCTTATCGAGTTGAAGAAAATGCACTTCAAAAAGTTGAAGAACTTAAAAAGGATGGGTTTACTGCCAGATATATTGGGGAGAACAGATATGGTCTTCACCAAGTAGTCTATGGCAGTTACCAGACCAGAGGTGAGGCTATGCAAATGTTAAGACAGGCAAAAAGCAGTAATGATGGTGCTTGGATGCTTATTCAAGAACTTTAATACTCTGTTAACTTGTAATCAGGCATAATGACTTGTACCTTTGCCAAAAATTGGCGAAATGCAAGCAAAATTTCCTAAAGACTCAAGAACCATTCTTACAGACTTGGTATTACCAAGCGAAACCAATCCATTAAACAATCTTTTTGGAGGCGAGTTACTTGCCCGAATGGATAGAGCTGCAAGTATAGCTGCTAGAAGACATAGCCGCCGTATAGTGGTAACCGCATCTGTTAATCATGTTGCATTTAATAAAGCTATTCCTTTAGGTAGTGTTGTTACTGTAGAGGCCGCAGTATCTAGAGCCTTTAAAAGCTCTATGGAGATCTTTATAGATGTGTGGGTAGAAGATAGAGAAAGTGGAAGAAAAACTATTGCAAACGAAGCTATATACACTTTTGTAGCGGTAGATGAAACGGGAGCGCCTGTGCATGTTCCTCCACTAGAGCCAGAAACTGAAATTGAAAAACAACGTTTTGACGCTGCGCTAAGAAGAAAACAATTGAGTTTAGTTTTAGCCGGAAAAATGAAACCCGCAGATGCTACAGAATTAAAAGCACTCTTTTTAGAGGAGAAATAATTTCTTATTCTTTAAAAATCTCTAAGCTTGAACGTGTAAAGTGGCACTAAGCACAATTGATAAAATATTCAATAAAGAAAAGCCTCTCACGAGGCTTTTCTTTATTACTTACATTCTTAAGATCCAATCTGAGGGATCTAATTTTTCCATGTTCTTATACAATAGAAAGTATAATGTAGTTTTTCCCGTACTGCTATTAGTTGCTATCTCACCAATATCCTGTCCTAAACTAATAACATCTCCACGTTTTACGTAAATATTAGAAAGATTATTATAAATGGTTAGGTAATCTCCGTGTCTCACCATAACTGCTTTATTAGCACCTTTAACCACTTGTACTTCACTTACAGTTCCTCCAAATACAGCTTTTGCATTGCTACCCTTACCTGTTTCAATATGAACTCCATTACTGTTTATTGTAACACTTTTTACAATAGGGTGAGGCTGAGTTCCAAATCTGGTTGTAACTACGCCAGATTTAACTGGCCATGGCAATCTTCCTTTATTACTAGCAAAATTGGCAGCCAGCGCTTTAGCTTCTGGCGTTAATTTATAGGTATCTCTTTCTGTAGAACCGCTTTCTTTATTGCTTTTTGCAATAGAGGCACGAATTATATCATCTATTTGTTTATCTATAGCATTAATCTCCTGTTGCTTCTTTTTGATCTGAGAGGCGAACTGTCCTTCTTTCTGGCGAATGCTTTTAATTAGCACTTGTTGAGATTGCCTATTCTTCTCTAACTGCGCTTTGGTTTGCCTATTTTCTACAATCAACTTATCCTTATTCTTTTTTTGTGCGATAAGATTGGTATTTAAACCTTGTAACTCTTCTGTTTTACTCTTTATCTCGTCTCCCTGCTTCTTTCTATAGTTTGCATATTGCTTCATATACTGAAGACGTTTATATGCCTGTAAGAAGCTCTGAGAAGATAATAAGAACATGATCCTGCTTTGCTGCGACTTACTTTTATAAGATTTAGCGATCATATTGCCGTAATCTTCTTTTAAGCTCTCTAATTCTTTTCTTAACTGCTGAATTCTATTGGTATTGGTATTGATATCTCGCGTTAACAAATTCGCTTGCTGGTTGGTAACTTTGATCAAATTTTCTGTAGTTCTAATTTGACGCACCAAATCTTCTACCTCTGTAAGTACAGATTTTTCTTTTTTCTTATTGGAATTTCTAAGATCACTAATACGCTGAATTTCCTGTCTTAGTTCAATTCTTCGCTGCTCCAGACTTTCTTTTGTCTGTGCCTCTGCAGATAGACTTGCTATAAATAAAAGAAGTACTATTGCTATTTTATGTAGTTTCGAGAACTTCATTATTCTATCTCAATTTCATCATATCCGGATGGAATGTCAAACGGAAAACTTAGATCTTCATTCAGGGTAACACTTTTTAAAGAAATTTCTATCTGTGTTCCCTTACCAGAATCATTAGCTATGATTTTTATCTCTTCCGGAAAATATTGATTGTTCACCTTTTGGTATGCAGGATAAGTTACGGTTACATTTCTATTCTCCCTTTCCTGTGCTAATTGTTGTGCAATGGCTTTAAATGTTTTAGCATCTAGCAAGAACATCTTTTTAACAGCTTCAAGTTCATTTGCAGGCACCAATTCATAACCACGAGTAGACTCTGTTAATTTATACTTATCTTCTCTCAGGTCATAAATAGTTTGTCCCAATAATAAATTCTGAAGCTTTTCAAAATCTAATGGCGTTCCTAACCATTTGCTTACAAGCGTATAATCGCCATCAAAATAAGTTCTGCTGATCTTTTCGTAGTAACTAACTCTGTCTTTAGTAATAAGGGCTTTTGCTAAAGGAATTCCCAAAATTTGAGCACTAATCCAAATAGCACTGTCCTTCTGCATTCTAAAACTTACACCCACAGATTGAGACTTATCCTCATCTGTATACCTCAATTTTAACCTACTGCTCATAGTCTTAAACTCGGGTGCAATATTATAATGAGCGGCAATAACTTTGGATGCAGCTTTATCTTCAATTTTAGAAACTTTATTCTTGGTACCACAAGAAATAAGTATCAAACAAATACTAAGTAGGGTAAATGCTTTCTTATACATTTAATTAATCGTTTTTTTAAATTTCAAGGCTTGTTGGTGATATTCATTAGCTTTAACTTCATCTCCTAATCCTTTATGAGCAATAGCAAGTTGTTCATAAAAATCACTACTCATTATTTGATCTTCTAATAAATAATCTAGACCAAATGTAAGTATTTCTTTGGCTTGCTTATAAGCTTGTAGCTTATTTAAGCTAGTGCCATTTATTAAATATAAAAAAGGCTGCGCAGGAAATATTTCTAATCCATTAGTGCTTAATGCAGCTGCTTCTTTAAAGTTATTTAGATCTAATTGAAGCAGCAAGGTATTTTTCAATAAATCAAAATTATCTATACCACTAGCCAATCCCCTTTCATAGAAGCTCAGTGCGAGTTCCTTTTCATTTTTCATTAGATAATATGCTCCCAGTTTTTGATAAATAAGTGGATCTCCCTCGGTTTCAGCAAATAGATCTGCTACTTCTTTTACTTTATTTTCATATTGAGGATTATCTTTAACGAACAACACAAAATCATTAAGCACTCTAAATTTAGCATCAGCAGCAATTTCTTCAGAACCTAAAACGATCTTCATAGAGTTAAAGGCTGCACCAAAATCTTGAGATTCTAAGTAAAATTTATAAAGCGCAAGATGTACCACTTTAGAATTTGGGAATATTTGTTGCATTTGCGCTGCGGTTTCAAAAGCCTCCTTCGTCATTCCCTGAGTACTATAAACAAAAATAAGGTTCAAATAACTGGTCTCATTTTCAGGATTTAGCTCAATAGATTCTTTAAGCGTCTGGATCTCTCCAGAGGTATTTTTAGTGGCCTTATAGATCTCTTGCCTCATGGCATATCTAAATTCGCTTACCCCTAACTCTGCATCTAGTTTATCCAATAAGCTCAATAATTTATCATATTGCTCACTTTCAAAATACAATGAAGATAGATCCTGATAATATTTATCATCAAAAGCTATTAAACTTTTAGCAATTAGAATGGCCGGCTTAAAGTCTTTGTGAAGCCTATAGCTATCTAATAATTCTACAAGAATGTCTTGTTTATTCGGTTTTAATCTGTTTGCTTGCTGCAGACTAGCTATAGCATTTTCATATTTCTTTTGAAATTTATAATTCTTACCCATTTCAAAAAAAACAACAGCATTATCTGGTTGTAATTTTCTACAAATTTCGAGCTCTAAAAGCGCTTTATCATAATTCTCAATAGCTTTTTGTTTTAAGGCCTCAAAGAAATGTTCCTGAAATTCATCAGAAACATTTCCCAGATCATCTTGCAAAACTTCCTGCTGAGATTGGTTCTTTTCCTGAGCAATTATTACAGGAGAAAAAAAACCAATGCTAAGCAGCGATATGTATATGTAAGATTTAATGATCATTAAAAGCACTTAGATTAAAAACTTCGGTAATCATTTAATATGAAACTTATTCTAATACTGAATAATCTCCAATGCTAATTTGAGTAAAATTACCATCAAACTTGGCAAAGCTACCTATCATAGCATTGTCTAGCTTGGCATTTTTAACTTCAGAAAAATTCTGGATCAAACTATTTTTTATAGTAGCATCGGTAATTTTACAACCGTCACCAATGGATACATTTGGTCCAATTTTGGCGTTTATCAATTCTACATTTTCACCAATAAAACAAGGTTCTGTAATTTCAGAATTAGTGATCTTTACAGAATCTGAGATCAATTTCTCACCATCTTGATGAAGAAAATTTAGCATTCTACCATTAGTTTCTACGGTTACATTCTTATTTCCGCAGTCCATCCATTCATCAACTTTCCCGGGAACAAAGATGTTTCCTTTTTGTTTCATAGCTTCAATACCATCATTGATCTGATATTCTCCACCACGAATTATGTTCTGATCTAAAACATTTTGCAACTCGCCTTTTAGCACCGCTACATCTTTAAAATAGTATATCCCGATAACTGCAAGATCTGAAACAAAATCTGAAGGTTTTTCTACAAGATCTGTGATATGGTTCTTATCATTCAATTTCACCACTCCATATGCACTTGGATTCTCCACTTGTTTCACCCAAATAACGCTATCTGCGTCTTTATCTAAAGTGAAATCGGCTTTAAAAAGCGTATCGGCATAAGCAATAACAGCAGGTCCTTCTAAAGATTCTTTAGCACACATAATAGCATGGCCGGTTCCAAGAGGTTTATCCTGATAATAGATGCTAACCTTAGCACCTAAGGACTCTCCTATTTTCTTAAGATCTGTTTCTACCTGTTCTCCAAAATCTTTTCCAATAATAAAAGCCACTTCATCTATCTTTTCATCTAGAACCTTTGCAATATCTTCTACCAATCTATGTACAATTGGTTTTCCTGCTATAGGAATTAAAGGTTTTGGTACAGTTAACGTATGTGGTCTAAGTCGTGATCCACGACCTGCCATAGGTACAATTATTTTCATATCGATATTTTAATTTTTCCCGATTAGCCGGGCACTTTTATTTATATTATTTTCTTCCAGTACTTCCAAATCCGTCGGTACCACGTTTTGTTTCATCTAAAGAGTCCACCTTTTCCCAGGTAATACGCTCATGTTTTGCAATTACAAATTGCGCTACTCGTTCTCCATCTTCAATTATAAAGTCTTCGTTAGAAAGATTGACTAGAATTACGCCAATTTCTCCTCTATAGTCTGCATCAATCGTACCAGGAGAGTTTAAAACTGTGATTCCGTGTTTAGCAGCAAGACCGCTACGAGGTCTTACTTGCGCTTCACATCCATGGGGTAATTCCATATACAATCCCGTTTTTACGATAACACGTTCTAAAGGTTTTAACGTAATAGCTTCAGAAATATTGGCTCTTATATCCATACCAGCCGAAGCTTCCGTTTCATAATTAGGAAGTTTGTGCTTAGATTTATTTATGATCTTTACCTTCATCTTTTTAAAATTTGTTTTAAATCTTTTCTTTCTACAGCTACTATAATTAGCAGGAACAAAGTTACAAAAGCTGTGCCTGCCAGATAGTTTTCTCTAAAATATAAAAATGATATTGCTGAAATTCCTATAGATATTAATAAATAGAATCCTATTTTCTTAAGATCGTATGGTACTGGGTAAAATCTTCTCCCCAAGAAATACGATATAAGCATCATAGATCCATAAGCAGCCAATGTTGCCCAGGCAGCTGCAATAAAACCAATTACTGGAATTAATACGAAGTTGAGAACTATAGTGATAATGGCTCCAAAAATGGAAATATACATTCCCATTCGTGTTTTATCTGTAAGTTTATACCACACCGAAAGATTATGATAAATTCCTAAGAATAGGTTCGCTAACAAAATAATAGGTACAATAGAAATGGTGATCCAGTAATCTTCATTTCTAATAAGAAGTTCTTTAAAAATATCTATAAATGAAATAAGGGATACCATAATTAGACACCCAAAGATCACGAAATAAGTTAATATCTGTGCGTAAGTTTTTTTGGCATTAGCTTGTTGTGCATGATTGAAAAAGAAGGGTTCTGCTCCCATTTTAAAGGCCTGAACAAAAATGGTCATGAAAACTGCCAGTTTATAACAACCTGCATAAGCACCCATTACAGATTCCGACAACATATCTTTTAATAACAACTTATCTAGATTCTCATTAATTACAAATGCGATACCAGCTACCATAACAGGCCAACCGTATCTCCACATTTGTTTGAAAAGCAGTACGCTAAAATCTATTTTAGACCTAAAGAAATTAGGTAACAATATTAAAAATGTAACTGCACTGGCGGCAAGATTCGCAATGAAGATATATTTTACCTTGTCTGCATTTGTATAATTATCTAAAATTATCTGAGGGGTGAGCGAGGGAAATTCTTTTACGAACCAAAGAAAATAGAAGTTCAGTAAGACCACAATAACAATATTTATGATCTTGATAGCTGCAAACTTAATAGGTCTATTAGAAGCTCTTAAATAGGCAAATGGAACTACCACAAGCGTATCCATTACGAGTATTCCAAAAAGTATATAAAAATAATCTACCGGCAGATCTACAAGAGCAATAAAGAAATCCTGAAAGATCAAAACACCTATCAGAAATAATACGGTAGAACCTGTTAAGGCAATAAATGCCGTAGAAAATACCGTATCCTTCTCTTTACTGTTACTAAAGAACCTAAAAAAAGAAGTTTCCATACCGTACGTAAGCAGCACATTAAAAAAAGCTGCCCATACATAGAAGGTAGTATTATCTGAATAGCTACTGGTGGAAAGTGTTGCAGTGTGAAGACCAACAAGAATAAAGTTCATTAATCTAGGTAGCACCGTGGCAAAGCCATAAATAATAGTATCCTGAAAGAATCGCTTTAAAGTACCCAAGATTGGTTTTGTTAGAAGGTCTAAATTTATTCAAATAAGGCAAGATTACAAACACAATACTTTCTAAGGTTTGTAATCTTGCCTTTAAAAATTCTTAGATGCTAGTTATACGTACTTCTTAAGAACGTTCTGAAATACCATCAATTTTATAGTTTTTCAATTTACCATCTTGAGTAAATTCTATAACAGCTTCATCCTTTTTAAGCTTAAAAGGAATTTTTTCCACTTTAATTGGTGCTTTATTTCCGTACTCGTCTTTTGGGTCTGAACTCATCTGCATATCCTCTTTCATTGAAATGAATTGAGCATAATGCATTCCAGAATGTTGAGGATGAATTGCTAGAGAAGCTTTTCTTCCTCTAAAATATACGCTGTCTAAGCTAATATTGCTTTTCTGAATTGTCTTTATAGGAATATAAAGATCAAATCCTGCCGGAGTTTGTTCTATATAGGCATTTCCCATGTTTACAGGTGCTGTATCCTGAAGATTTTTATTGCCTGCGCAATTTGTAAAAAGTGTAGTTATAATAACAGCAGTAAAAACTAAGTAGAGGTATTTCATAATAATAAGTATTAAGGTTCTGTATGTTTAAAACAAAATGCTTGCCAAAGAAAAACCCTCGGTAAGTACCGAGGGTTTGAATATATATTATATCTATCATTAAGAATAATTGAAAGTCGCCTTCCTCTCATCAAAAAAACAAAATAAATTGAAAACACTTCTCGACTCCGCTCGAAGTGACAATTGTTATTCTTAGTTATTCAAAGCTTCAGCTCCACCAACAATTTCCAAGATCTCATTGGTAATTGCAGCCTGACGTGCTTTGTTATAAGATAATTTTAATGAATCTCTCAATTCAGTAGCATTATCTGTAGCCTTATGCATAGCTGTCATACGCGCACCATGTTCAGAAGCTAATGAGTCACTCATTGCTTTGAAGATTTGCATTTTCAAAGATTTAGGTATCAAATCCTTAACGATCTCTAATTTTGAAGGTTCAAAAATGTAATCTAAAGTAACATTAGAATCTCTCTCAAATTTCTCGATAGGCAAAAATTGCTCTGTCATGATGTTTTGAGTGGCAGCATTTACAAATTGATTATAAACCAATTCTACTTTATCATATTTACCATCCAAGAAACCTTGCATAATAGCTTCTGCAATTATAGAAACATTTTCAAAATCTAGATTATCGTAGATAGCGTTATTGTTTTCCGAAACCGAATAATTCTTACGCAATACATCATTGGCCTTTTTACCAATGGTAAGAAGCTGTACATTCTTATCGCTGTATTTTGCAGCGATCACATTTCTTACACCTTTAACAATATTAGTATTAAAAGCTCCCGCCAAACCACGATTAGAAGATATGGCAACAATCAAAACATTGTTTACCTCTCTTTCTTCCGAAAATTTACTACTGGTATCGTCATCTAAGGTTGCACTTAAACTTTGAAGTAATTCAGTTAATTTCTCTGAATACGGACGCATTGCAGTAATAGCATCCTGGGCTCTGCTCAATTTTGCAGCCGATACCATTTTCATGGCACTCGTGATCTGCATCGTTGATGATACCGATGTAATTCTGCTACGTAAGTCTTTTAAGTTTGCCATTTTATTTAGTATTGAGTATCGAGTATTTAGCGTTTAACCTAAATACTCGATACCTCCAATTTATTTAAAGATTAAATACGAACTTAAGCTAACAACTACTCAAAGCTCAATACTCAATACTATTTTTTATACTTTGCAGTAAGTTCACTTGCCACAGCCGTTAAAGTATCTGTTACTTCATCGGTTAGTTTTCCTGCTTTTAGAGTATCTAAAACATCACGGTGTTTCACGTTAAGGAATTCTAGATAATCTCTTTCAAATTCTTTAATCTTATCTACAGGAACATTTCTTACAAGATTCTTAGATCCAGCATAGATAATAGCAATTTGCTCTTCTACCGGATATGGATCGTTCTCTGCTTGCTTTAAGATCTCTACGTTACGCTTACCTCTTTCAATTACATTTAAAGTTGCAGCATCCAGGTCTGATCCAAATTTAGCAAAAGCTTCCAATTCACGGTATTGTGCTTGGTCTAACTTAAGCGTACCAGCTACTTTTTTCATAGCCTTGATCTGAGCGTTACCACCTACACGAGATACAGAAATACCCACGTCTATTGCAGGACGTACTCCAGAGTTAAATAGATCTGAAGTTAAGAAGATCTGACCATCTGTAATAGAAATTACGTTGGTAGGAATATATGCAGAAACGTCACCAGCCTGAGTTTCGATAATTGGTAATGCAGTTAAAGAACCACCACCTTTTACCAAATGCTTAATTGAATCTGGAAGATCATTCATTTCAGAAGCGATCTTATCGTTATTAATAACTTTAGCTGCACGCTCTAATAATCTTGAGTGTAAGAAGAAAACATCCCCAGGATACGCCTCACGTCCCGGTGGACGACGTAGCAATAAGGATACTTCACGGTATGCTACCGCTTGCTTAGAAAGATCATCATACACAATAAGTGCAGGACGACCAGTATCTCTAAAATACTCACCAATTGCAGCACCTGCAAATGGAGCGTATACCTGCATAGGTGCAGGATCTGAAGCATTAGCAGCAACAATGGTAGTATAAGCCATTGCACCTTTTTCTTCTAATTTCTGTGCAATTCCTGCAACAGTAGAAGCTTTTTGTCCAATAGCAACATATATACAGTGTACCGGTTTCCCAGCATCGTAAAATTCTTTTTGATTAAGAATGGTATCGATACAAACCGCAGTTTTACCTGTTTGACGGTCACCAATCACCAATTCTCTCTGTCCTCTTCCTACCGGTACCATAGCATCAATAGCTTTAATACCTGTTTGCATAGGCTCTGTAACCGGCTCACGATAAATTACTCCCGGAGCTTTACGGTCTAATGGCATTTCGTAAGTTTCTCCTTCAATTGGACCTTTTCCATCAATTGGGCTACCTAAAGTGTCTAAAACTCTTCCGGTAATTCCCTCACCAACTTTAATAGATGCAATTCTCTGAGTTCTTTTTGCAACAGATCCTTCTTTAATTGCTTTAGAAGGTCCTAAAAGTACTACCCCTACGTTGTCTTCTTCAAGGTTAAGAACGATTCCTTCTAAACCACCTTCAAATTCAACTAATTCTCCGTATTGAGCATTGCTTAAACCATAAATACGGGCAATCCCATCTCCTACGGTAAGCACTGTACCCACCTCATCTAAAGAAGCTTTTGCTTCAAAACCTGAGAGTTGTTTTTTTAATATTGCTGAAACTTCAGCAGGATTTACTTCGGCCATAATTATTTAGAATAAAATTGGAACGCCTAATGCGCGCCTGTTTTAATTAAATTTTTGATATAAATGTACTGTTCTTTAATTCTCTTTCTAAATTACTAAGAGAATTAGCAACACTTGCATTGTATTGAAGATCTCCAATTCTAAGAATGAAGCCTCCAATTATATTTGGATCTACAATATTATTAATAGTAGCACCACTTCCAGTAAGCTCTGTAATTTTTGTTAAAATCTTAGCTTCAAGTTCAGCATTTAAAGGAACTGCAGTAGTTACTTTAGCTACCTGAACATGATTCATCTCATTATACAATGAGATATAGGTCTGTGCTACCTCTTTTAAAATATTGATCCTTTTGTTCTCTATAAGCACATCAAAGGCTCCTAGAGTTACTTGATTGACATCTTTAAAAATCTCTTTAAGAACATTCTTCTTAAGATTAGATTTTAATACCGGGCTTGTAAGCACATCATGAAGATCATTGCTACCAATAATTGTTTTTGAAATGGATTCCATATCAGAATTCACCACTTCAGCAACATTTTGGTCTTTAGCCAAATCTAGTATTGCTTTTGCATAACGTTGTGCAGCTCTGGTTCCTTTCATGTTATTATTTTAAGGTAACGTCTTGTAACATTTCTTCAACAAGTCTTTGTTGCTTATCTGAAGTTGCTAATTCATGACGTAACATTTTTTCTGCTATTTCAATAGATAATGCTGCTACCTGATTTTTGATATCTGCCATTGCAGATTTCTTTTCTGTTTGAATGGTAGCTTGCGCCTGAGCAACTATTTGATTTGCTTTTTCCTGAGCTTCTGTAGCTGCTTCAGCAATAACCTTTTCTTTTAATTCACGAGCTTCTTTAAGAATTGCATCTCTTTCTGCGCGCGCTTCTTTTAAAAGTTTTTCATTATCGGCATGCAAATTTTGCATCTCTTTTCTAGCATCTTCAGCAGACGAAAGAGCATCATTAATAGAGTCTTCTCTTTTCTTAATAGCGCCTAAGATCGGATTCCAGGCAAATTTTGCCATTAAAAAGATCAGTACTAAAAAGACGATGGTTTGCCAGAAAAACAAGCCAATTTCAGGAGTTATTAAATCCATAATTACTTATATAAAAAAATTAAAACATCATTTTTAAAAACTCATTCGCAACCAACCGTTGCGAATGAGCTTTTGGAAATTAATTACCTTAATACACCTAATAAAGATGCAACTACCCCAAAAAGGGCAACACCTTCTACAAGTGCAGCAGCAATAATCATAGCTGTTTGGATTTTTCCGGCAGCTTCTGGCTGGCGTGCAATAGCATCCATTGCAGCTCCACCGATTTTACCAACTCCAAATCCGGCTCCAAGAACCGCTAAACCAGCTCCTAAAGCTGAAAGACCTACATACAATAATTCCATAGTAAATAAATATTAAAAAATTAACAATTAATGATGTTCATGTTCCTCAACCGCCATTCCTATAAATAGGGCAGACAGCATTGTAAAAATAAACGCTTGAAGGAATGCTACTAACAATTCCAGTACTGTTATAAATAATGCAAAAGGAACCGATACCCCGGCAACTCCTGCGCTCTCTAAAATAAATATAAGTGCCAATAAACTTAATACTACAATATGTCCTGCTGTAATGTTAGCAAACAAACGTATCATTAACGCAATTGGTTTAATAAAGAATCCCATCACCTCTACTACCGCCAGAATAGGCTTTACGAAAGTTGGTATTCCCGGCATCCAAAAAATATGCTTCCAGTAATCTTTGTTACCATTAATTAAAATAAGCACTAGTGTAAAAACACCTAAAGATACTGTTACTGCGATATTCCCTGTTACGTTGGCAGCACCTGGTAATAGCCCTAATAGGTTAGTGATCCAAATGAAGAAGAATACCGTTAATAAGAAAGGCATGAACTTCATATATTTCTTCTCACCAATATTTGGTCTTGCAATTTCATCTCTTACGAATAACACTAATGTTTCCAATAAGTTATTAAATCCTCTTGGAGCATGAGCGTTCTTCTTGTGGTGCTTAGAAAGACTTAAGAAGAAAACAAGCATTAATATTACTGTTAAGAACATAGCCGCTACGTTCTTCGTAATAGAAAAATCTAATGGCTGGGTTCCATTTACAACATGATGCTCTGCATCAAACTCTGCTTCTGTAGCCCCTTGGTTTAATTGATAGATGTTTTCATGGTAATTCACAAAGCTCATCCCGTCTTTCTCCACAATGTGGTGTCCTTCCGTATCGTGATGAAACTCACTAGACATAAAAGAAACTAATCCATTGTCTGTGTATAAAATTACCGGAAGTGGAAGAACTGCAGCGCTCTCACCTTCCCCAAAGAAATGCCAGCCATGAGAATCACCAATGTGATGCATGATCATATCTGTGGCATTAAATTTTTCTTTACCCTCATGTTCTTCGCTCTGATCCTTCGAAAATGAAAGAAAAGGAATAGAAGTTAACAAAAGTGTCACTATAATCTTAAAAGATTTCTGTGCTGTCATAGTCCAGTTTAACTTAATAATTGCAGGCTCAAAATTCCGTGCAAAGGTATACTTTTAATTTTTATCTAAAAGTCCCGGTGTGAATTTTTTATCACTTTCCGCATTTTTATGGATTTTATTGAAACACAATTAGTTATTTCGAATTGATTAACCTTACTGCTTGTATAGTTTCAAAAATCAAATAAAAAAAATACGGAATAAAAAATGCGAAAATGTTTTCTATATCATCTTCTAGTCTTGCTAAAATCATTGGTAGTAAAAACAGTACAGCTGCCAGCATCTTCAGAAGACTGGCTCCCATAAAGGCAAATCCAGTGTTCTCACTAAAATTATGATGTATCCACAACAAAATCAAATAAATAATGAGCGTAGACAACACCATGAATGTATAGATAGCAGGTACTCCGTAATAAAATTCTGTAGTTTCAAAAAAGTTTACGGTTATAAAATATTGAGCTACAAAGAGAATTGCGGTTACTAAACTTAATGAAATTAGGAAGCTGCGTAATTGTTGTTTCATGAATTTACTTTAATTGTCTTTACTTATTTGACTCACTTTTCGGATTACCTGATATAGGGCTATAAATACACCTAACAACGAAATACCTATAGTGAAGCCAGAATGCTGGTTTGGAAATTTTTCGTCCAGCCAGATCCCTAAAAAAACCCCTCCGCCTATTATAATACCCATTTGGAATGCAATGTTTACAAATTCCAGATATTTATTTTTGGGTGAGCCCGACTTATTACTATCCATGTTATTAATAAAATTTAAAATCACTTATATATTTTTCAAAGTGACAGAGTCAAATAGATTTTTATTCTTTTACCGAGGTATTCTTATAATCCTCTAAAGTTTTATGCACTAGAGCAACTTTATAATTTTCTGATGAGATCACAATTGGTTCCTTTTCAATAGCATATATCTTGTTCTCTCTTAAAAGCTCCTCAAAACCTAAAGCTCTACTTCTACTGCCAATTCCATGAACAACCAATAACACTACATCCTTAGAATATATATCTATAGAGGTGGTGTATTTATAGTTTAATTCTGTAATAGCCTTCTCTACTTTTTCCTTTAGTTTTTCTACTTCTGCCTTATCCTCATATGGAAATTCATAAAGTAATTTCATGTTTTGAGAAAGTGTATCAGGTTTAAACTTGTTTGCCGCTAATGCTGGTAGAGAATTGGTTAACAAATCTTGAGCTTTTTTTCCAGATTCTGTTTCAGGATATTTAAGAGCTACATCCTTAAGCGCAAGTCTATAAGCATCAAACCCAACCAATCTACCAGTAGCAAGTGCTTTCAACAATTCTATCTTTGGTAAGAGTTCATCATCATTAAACTCTTCTAAATATTCTGAACTCAGCTCTAAGACCTCAACATATTCTCCTTGCTCGTAGCGCTTAAATAGTTCTTGATATTTATCTTCTGCTTTATTATCTATCTCTATTGCCAGTCCAGGATTCTTAATGCTTGCGGCATATCTAGAATCTGGATATTTTGCTAGTATATCTTGTTTATATTTTTCTGCAGCTACACGATCTCCCTGAGCATCATAGATCTGATATAGATAATAATTTGCAGGTACTACAAGACGTTCTTCATTGGTATACGTTAATAAAGCTTCCAGTTTTTGCTTTGCCATTTCATCTTCCTGAAATTTCTCACGATATACCAAACCTAATCTGTAATAAGCATCATTTCGTTGTGCCTTAAGACTATCAATCTCTACAGCATCTACAGGAATTCTTGAAATATAGGTTTGTGGATCGAACTCAGGACTGCTGGATAACATATCTTCTGAGACCTGATTTAATGTATCTACCCTTGCATTGGAAATGATCTCTAGAGTATATCTCCAGTTATCCTGAAGCTTTCTTGGGCCCCAGACTCTTAAAAATTCCTTCAAGCCATTAGCAACGCGTGTAGGATTATAGAAATAGAATAAATTTCCTGCGTTTGGTACCCCAAGGGAGGGTGGTAAACCCGGACCGCTAATTGGTGAATTATTATTTTGAAGTGTATTAAGTTGGGCAACCTCACCTTTTATAGCCTTCGCTATAGCCAGTGTTTTTAAACTATCTGCATAATTGGTAAAATAAGTTTCACGCGCTGCTACTCCCATATCTACTAACTTTAAGATACTATCGTTCTTATCTGCTATGGCTTCATACTTTATAACATCTTGAAGATTATCTCTTTTTCGTTTTATAAAAAAATAATCTCTGGTTGTTGTAGGTATCTTGGTTAGTGTACTATCATAATAAACACTGGCGTTTCTAAAATTTGCATTATCAAAATTAATATCGCCTAAGGTCTCGTAGTTTACAGATTGTAGAAAACTATCGTTAGACTGGGTTCTTAGCGATCTATTATAATAATCTATAGCACCTTGAATGGAATCTTCATGATTGTAGTATTCTCCTATTTGAAAATAAATCTTATCTAAGAAGTCTCTGTTCTCTCTATTTTCTTCCATTTCTGAAAGCATTAGCATAAGATCTTCAGGATTTCCGGTATCAAAATTAAAATTTCGTGCCTTCCCTAAATATGCATTTATATAATATTCTCTGGGAGATCTTCTGTTTAGGCGAATTACTTTATCAAATGCATAATTAGCGCTATCTCTATTGCTAAGTCTATTGTATAATTGACCTAAAATGAAATTATAACGCCCCTCTTCTGCCGTAATTTTTGTAAAATTTGCAGCAGTTTTCATAGGAGCTACAGCACTGTCTAAAGCATTGGTATTTATATAAGCCTGAGCCAAAATTGCATTGGCATCTGCCCTATCCTGATCTTTTAAGGTTTCAAATTCTAAAAGACGCTTAAGATTTTTAATAGCCAACTCATTATTCTGAAGTCTGATGTTTGTCTTTTCACGCCATATCTGTGCATGATTAATAGTATTGCTGGCAGGATATTTATATAAAATATAATTAAAGGCTTCTAATGCCGGAATAAATCGCTGATCGTAATATCTGGACTTTCCTAACAGCAAATAAGATTCATCAATTTGAGGGTTGTTCTCTTTTCCTGCAATGAGCATAGAATGCTTTTGAATTGCTTTGGTAGCTTTATCTTCAGACACTCTAAAGAATTCATTTCTCTCGGAACCGGGAAGCAGAATTTCTTGAGAAACCTGCATCTTTTCAACAGGAAGTATATCCCAGAAATTCTCGTTATACCCTTGGTCTATTTGCTTTTTACCCTGCTCTAGGGCAACATTACCATTATATAACGTATTATATTCTGCAGTAACAGCATGCCAATTTCTATTGATGAAGGTGTCCTTTTTCCTAGAACATCCAACAATAGAGAGTATGGAAATAAGAAATATAAAGCCAGAGGAAATTCTATTCAAAATCAATACGTTCTTGATGTTATAAATAACTGTAGCACTTAGGTTTTAGTATGCTAAAATACGTTTCTTTTTGGAAAAGAATGATAGATAGAATTTTGGGCTTCAAAAAATTTATTGTTCAATAAATTCGTCTTTAGAAAAATAGGCTTCCAGCTCTTGGAGCGTTGCAGGAGAGGTAATTATATCTTTTTCTAAGAGTCCATGATTAAGAACAACAATTCTCTCACACACCTCCGTAATATGAATTAGGTCATGGCTGGAAATAAGAATAGTGGTATCTCGTGCAGCGGTTAGTTCTTTAATAGTTTTTTTAAGTCTAATTTGGGTAGTTGGATCTAGATTAGCAAAAGGCTCATCCAAAATAACAACTTTAGGCTTTCCTATAAGTGCTGCTACTATTCCAACCTTCTTTTGATTTCCTTTTGAAAAATCTCGCAAATATTTACGCTTGTTCAAAATTTCTCCATTAAAGAATTCTTCAAATTTTTCTAGAACAGCATCTACATCTGCCTTATTCTGCTCTCTTAATTCTCCAATAAAATAGAAATATTCTTCTGGAGTAAGATAACCTATCAAAAAACTTTCATCTATAAATGAAGATGTAAATGGTTTCCAGTCTTCACTTTGGTTTACCGTAATTTCATTATTAAAAATGTTTCCGGTGGTAGGCTGAATAAGGTCTAATAAAAGACTGAAAAATGTTGTTTTTCCGGCTCCATTGTTCCCAACCAGACCAAAACTTTGACCTTCAGGAATATCAAGATGATCTATATTTAGCACTGTATTGCCTTTATAAACTTTTTTAAGATTTGTTGCTGTGATCATTTCTGAAATTATTTAACTGTATTGTTATTCTCCTTTTTGACTAAAACCTTCTATCATCTCATATTTATTCTTCTTATAGACCTGAGAGATAAAGTTGATAGCATTCGTTCTAAAGAACATTCCTAGTATTCCTAAACCTAATAGAAAAGCCATGCCGCTTTCAAAAGAAACATACTTATCAAATAACCAGAAAAATACTACCGGTAGTACCATTAAGGGTAAACTTACCAGCCATTGTGTTGCTCCCGTGCCTTGATAGTTCATAAACGGACTTTTGTCTAGATCTATTCTTTTTCTGTTGAAAGAGCCTGCATAGAGAAGCATCGGGATATTAATACCAATATTGTACACCGCACAAACAATGTTCAACATAAATATTCTCCATCCAAAGTAAACATAGGGAGTAGCTAATATTACAAGAATAACCACACTAAAAGACATTAATGCCGCCTTGGCAGTTAGGTATTTTTTTAAAGGAATATTTTGAGCCATGATCATGGAATAGTATTTAGCATCCCAAGCCGGAATGAATTGTCCAAAATTGATCATAAAGATTCCTGTAATGAAGATGCCAACAAATACAAAGAACCATGGATTATTTTGATAAGAATCTTGAGGATAGAAGAACATTCCATACCCTAATAACAATAAAGACATATAAATGGTGGTTTTAGGCCTTTTATTACGCCAGATAAGCTTAAGATCTTGCTGTAAATACGGTGCTATATCTCCGAATTTCTTGGTCCATAAGAATTCTTTTGTGTCTGCGCTTTTTGTTTGCTCCTTTAAGGTAGCATCTAAATAGAACTTCCCTTCTAGATTTAGCTGATTCCATTTAAACAATCCTATAAAAAGGAGAACCGGAATAATTGCATAATATGGAGTTTCAATAATTTGATCTAAAACACTTCCAAACCAAAGTCCAATTTTAAAAACCTCAAAATAATCTAATAGAAAAAAGCCAAGAACCAATAAAATAAATGGAAGCAATGCCTTTAAATTCTCTGTGAATCTCTTTTTGATGATAAAATTGGCATAATTAACTGATAGCGTTAAAAAACTTAGAGCGATCATCCATGCAATGATTGATATATCTGGATGTGATTGCTTATACATATTAAAGATCCCAAATGGAATGATATTAAGTAGTGGTAAGAAGTTGAAGAAGGAGAAAAGTGATTTTATCAATACAAAATTCACTAATTTTCTTTTGCTAATAGGTAAAACCATAAGAGGTTTAATATCTAGCACTGGTAGGGTTTGCAATAAGAATCTATAAGCTAGTTCAGCCAGAAGCCATACCAGCACATAATTATTTACAAATAACAAGGGGTCTGCCTCTGGAAAATGTTCTTTAATGATTGGGAAAAGTCCTATTCCAAAGAATAAAAAAATAGCGATAAAATAGAGTGCTAAGAAACCCATTACGATCTTAAGTCCTAAACTTTTGCCCATACTGGCAGATCTAAAGAAAGATTTCCATTCTAGCCAAATTAAACGCTTAAACATATATTCAAGTTTTTATACAAGTGTTGAAATTTACCAATTTGTTACAAATTAAAAACCCCAGACTTTGTATTTTTGCGCACAAAGATTATGACATGAATAAATTCTATGCTTTAAAGATAAAAGAAATAATCCGCGAGACCCCGGAGGCGGTAAGTTTATCTTTTGAAATCCCTTCAGAATTAAAGGAAATATTTAAATATAAGGCAGGACAATATATTACCATTAAAACTACAGTAGATGGTAAAGAAATAAGAAGAGCATACTCTCTTTGCTCTGCACCTTTTTCCTCGGAATTTAAAGTAACGGTGAAAGAGGTAAAAAACGGGTTATTTTCAAGTTTGGCTAATAATAAATTAAAGGCCGGAGATATTTTGGAGGTTCATCCACCAGAAGGTAAATTTATATTTCAACCTGCAAATAGTAATAATACTTACGCTGCCTTTGCTGCAGGAAGTGGTATTACACCTATTTTGTCCATAATAAAAACCATGCTTAATGAGGAGCCGGATAGCAATTTTGTGCTAGTTTACGGTAACAAAACACCAGACGATACCATTTTCTTTAAAGAACTTCTAGAATTACAGGTAAATTATCCTGAAAGACTTTTCGTGGAATTTGTATTTAGCCGAACTCAAGAAAACGACTCACATTTTGGAAGAATAGAAACCAGTACTGTAAATTTTGTTCTGAAAAATAAATTTAAAGAAACCAATTTTAAAACATTCTATATCTGCGGACCGGAAGAAATGATCCATATGGTAAGTGATGTTCTAAAATTGAATAATGTGGAAGAAGCTGATATTTTGTTCGAACTCTTTACCGCTGCAGAAGATGGAGAAGTTATAGAATCTAACATGCAAGGTGAAACAGAGATCACTATTTTGGTAGATGATGAAGAGACCACTTTTAAGATGAAGAGTGAAGATACAATCTTAGATGCGGCATTAGAGAACGATCTAGATGTACCTTATTCTTGCCAAGGTGGTATTTGTAGCAGTTGTATTGCCAGGATCACAGAAGGAAAAGCAGAAATGCGTAAGAATCAGATCCTAACAGATAGTGAGATCGCAGAAGGTCTTATTTTAACTTGTCAGGCTCAACCCACTACACCTATGGTAAAGGTGGATTATGATGATGTATAAAAGCTTATTATTTTCCTAATAAATCAGGAGAAAAGAACTTCATTTATCTTATTATATACTATTTCCGGAGAGATTGTGCGCATAACATCTTCATATCCCTCCGGAAATTTATTTCCATAGATGGACGTTGGAATTTTTGGATACATCTGTAAATCCGGAAGTAAACAATTCTCTAAGGGTTGATTAAAAGCTTTAAAACCTGCATAAGGATGTGTAACTCCCCAAAGTGTAACTACAGGAATTCCGAATATTGCCGCTAAATGGGCATTTCCACTATCCATAGATAGCATCCCATCTAAATTTGAGATAAGGGCTAATTCCTCTTCAAATTTTAATTTACCAACCAGCGATGTAGCATTTCCAAGTTTAGAAGCTAAAGACTCTAATTTTTCCTGTTCTTCTTTACCACCTCCAAAAAGATAGATTTGTACATTCCCATCAGCATTCAATTTTTCTAGAACCTTAGCTAATAAATCTAATGGATACACTTTAGAATTGTGTTGTGCAAAAGGTGCAATTCCCAACCATTTTAATGTATTTTTTCCTGTAATTTCTCTTGCATTTGGAGAAAGTCTTTGTTTTTGAGGATACCTATATTTAGAAAGATCTAAAGCATAGCCAAGCTCTTTAAAAACATCGGCATAGCGTTCTGGAGTAGGTTTTAGCTGTTTAAAGATCTTATTGTTTTCTCTAATCAAAGCCTTCTTCTCTGCCCTGCCCTTGTCAATTTGTTTTACCGGAATTCCAAATAAAAAGAAAATTGATTTTAGAACATTAGTTCTAAGCACATTATGAACATCTGCCACTGCATCTACCCCCAGATCTCTAAGATCTTTTGCAAGACTACTCAATCCAAAAACTCCGTTATGTGCTCCTTTTAAATCGGCTTCATAGATAACTACATTATCAATTCCGAAGAAGATAGGTGCAAAGAATTTTTTAGTAAGTACTGTAATTTTTAATTGAGGATACGTTGTTGTCAACACCTGCAATACCGGTGCTAACATAGCAACATCGCCCATAGCAGAAAGCCTAATTACCAGTAAATGAACCCTCTTATGGTCTGAAAATTTAGCATTTTCAGTCTTTTCCTTAATATTTGAGGATCCAGATTTCATCTAATTCTTTTTTCTTAGAATCGGGTTAAGCTCATCGTCATTGTACATTTTCATCTGCTTGTAAACCTTCATATACTTATCTCCGCTCTCAATATCTTTTAATAATTGATCTATTGCTGAAGAAAGATCTTCTCGCTGCTCTAAAAGGATAGTAAGTTTATCATTACATTTTTCAAGATGTTCTGAAGAAGCGTCGTTTCTCTGAGTTTCTTCTTCCATATGAAAGATCTTTAAGGCCAGAATAGAAAGTCTATCTACTGCCCATGCAGGAGATTCCGAATTTATAGTAGCAGTAGCTTTTGCTGAAATATCATTATATTTCTCAAGAAAATAACTGTCAATATATTCTACCATATCGGTTCTGTCCTGATTGGAAGCATCTATCTGTCTTTTTAATTTCAACGCAGATATAGGATCTATTTGTGGATCTCTAATTATATCTTCATAATGCCATTGTACTGTATCTATCCAGGATTTTCTATATAATAAGTGCTCTATTAGTTGATCTTGCTCCTTATATGGATTTGTAAAATTTTGATCTACAGTATTTATTTCGTGATATTTATTAATCACTTCCTGAAATATAGTATTGGCTTTATCTGAAAACATTAAGGTATTTTTTATCTGTTTCTAATTGAATAATACTCCCTATCTACCGCACTTTTAAGAAAAAGAACCATAGATTTTTGAGAAATACAAAGGTATCATATTTTAGTAAAGTTTGTATTAATCAAATTAAAAAGCTCACAGTAAAGCAGGCTCACAGATAAAAGGTAAGGTTGGCTAACCTCTTTTTTTAGGAAATAAATAATATTAGAATAGGCATCAATACCAATCCTATTAGTAAGATCTCTTTGAAAATCTTTTCTTTCTTTCCTTCAAAATAATTAGAAATAATAAGACTTAGCGGTACAAAAAGAAATATTAACTCACTACCATCTTTTATTGGAGAAAAAATAGCCACTAATATTGCTAGTGCTAAGGTGAACAAGACCAAAATATAGGTTGGTCTGGAGTTAACACTAGCCTTTTGCATTATTCCGAAATAATAGAACAACGTCCAAATACCTAAGCCGATGATGATGCTTAAAGGAATTAGAAGTTGCAGGTTTTGATATAAACTAAAATCGAAGCTTACTTTTTGAAACCATTTCTCCCAGGTATAGAGTTCTGAATATACTAGAATATGAAAACTCATTACAAGGGCAACCACCGTACAAAAGGCAACTAGCGGAATTAACCAATTCTTAAAATAGTTTGCTGCATGCACCAAAATTCCAATAAATACTACAAACAAAAATAAAATCGCCCAAAAGTAGAATAGCGATGCTATGCATATCCAAAATGTTGCATCAAAGATCTTTTTAGGAATATCTTTTCTAGACTTTAAGCTAATGATCCTCCTTAATGCCAGCAGAATGCATAAGTTTGCTAATATCACCTGGTTGTTTTGTAGTATAGCTAAAAAAGAAACAGAAAATACCGCAAAGATCACGATCTTAAAAGCACTTCTTTTTGTTAGGTCGTTCTTTTTGGCGATAAAGTCTAAAACAGTGATACTTAAAATAAAGCATACAAAAACACCCATTTTAGTACCCCAAACCCCAAGATCTAAAGTATTTATAAGCTCAGGGAAATTTGCTGAAATGTAAAACACAGCCATTATAAATGCGACTGCCAAAAAATTTACAGGTTTTGATTTGCTAAAAAAGCTTGTTAGCATTGCCGTTTTTTATATTTTTGTACCATAATATAACAAAGTTATACAATGAAAGATTTTTTTGAAGGAATAGCATGGCTTTTCGAGAATGTTTTATTCATCCCTTTAGATGCACTTAGAACGTTACAATTAGATTCATGGTGGCTTGCAAATATCATGAACTGGATTTTTATGATTATTGGTGCAGCAGCTTTTATTTACTGGATGCTTCAACTAAAAAAGTTCGATGATGAGGAGAAAGCACATCACAATCGTTCTCACCGTTCTACGTTAAGCTAGATCAAAGCCTAGATCCTTTCTATAATACATCTTATCAAAATGGAGTTTATCTACATTTTGATAAGATTTTTTTAGTGCCTCTTGGTAATCTTTTCCAAATGAGGTAACAGCAATCACTCGACCTCCCGAGCTTACTATCTTTCCTTCACTCTCTGCAGTTCCTGCATGAAAAACAATAGAATCCTGAACGTTTTCTATTCCAGAAATTTCCTTACCTTTTTCATAAGCTTCCGGATATCCCCCAGAAACTAACATTACTGTAACGGCAGAATCTTCTTTAATTTTAAGAGTAGCTTCATCTAATTTCTGCTCAGAAACTTTTTGAAGTAGCTCAACCAGGTCAGACTCAATTCTAGGAAGCACTACTTCTGTTTCCGGATCTCCCATTCTTACGTTATATTCTATTACGTAAGGCTCCTCTCCTACCTTTATCAACCCTATAAATATAAACCCTTTATATTCTATATCTTCTTCTTGCAAGCCTTTTATAGTTGGCTTTACAATACGATCTTCAATTTTTTTCATCAAGGTTTCATCTGCAAATGGCACAGGAGATATCGCTCCCATTCCTCCTGTATTTAAACCAGAATTTCCTTCACCAATTCGCTTATAATCCTTAGCTGTTGGTAAGATCTTATAATTTTTACCATCGGTAAGTACAAATACACTTAACTCTATACCATCTAGAAATTCTTCAATTACCACTTTATTACTAGCCTTTCCAAATTTGCTATTCATAAGCATATGTTCCAACTCTTGTTGTGCTTCTTCAAGGTCATCTATAATTAGCACCCCTTTTCCTCCGGCCAAACCATCAGCTTTTAGCACATATGGAGATTTTAGATTTGTTAAGAACGCTTTACCTGCTTCTAAACTTTTAGGAGTAAAACTCTCGTAAGCAGCAGTAGGAATGTTATACATCATCATAAACTCCTTTGCTCTTTCCTTACTCCCTTCAAGCAAGGCACCTCGTTTAGATGGGCCTATAACCGCAACTTCCTTTAACTCACTATCATCCATAAAAAAATCATAGATACCTTCTACTAATGGGTCTTCTGGTCCTACAACCACCATCTCAATATTTTCCTTTAGCACGAAATCTTTAATTTGAGCGAAATTGGTTACCTTCAAATTTACGTTCTTAGCAATTTGAGAGGTCCCTGCATTTCCAGGTGCTACAAAAAGTTGATCACAGTTCTTGCTTTCAGCTATTTTATAAGCAAATGCATGTTCTCTACCGCCGGCACCTAAAATTAAAATATTCATCTGGAAGTTGTTTTTTAGTTCTTGTGTCAAAAATAATTGTTTGTAAATTGAAGCGCTAATAAAAACCAACAAATTAAAGCTAATTTATTCCTTGAACTGGTTCAAAATTTCTTTACAGCTCAATAAATTTCCCATTAATAGGGCTCAAAAAATGTTACGAGAAATTCAGCAGATACCGGAAGGATCTTTCTTGAATTATATCCAGGAAAAGCGAGATGCCATTGTGATTCATCATCTAAATCACAATTCATATTATTCAGAATTTTTTGGCAAAAAGAACTTCACATCTTGGGAAGAGGTGCCCGTTATGTCTAAATCTGATCTGCAGCGACCTCTTAATGAAAGATTAAGCAAAGGTTATTCTAAGAATAAGATCTATGTTGGTAAAACTTCTGGCTCTAGCGGACATCCGTTTATTTTTGCGAAAGATAGATTTTGCCACGCCTTAACCTGGGCAGGATTTATAAATAGATATGATTGGATTGGGATAGACCTCAACAAATCTCTACAAGCCAGATTCTACGGAATTCCTTTAGATATTTATGGCAATTTCATGGAGCGCTTTAAAGACCAAGTAAGTCTAAGAAGAAGATTTAATGTATTTGATCTTAGCGAACAAAAGATGCAGGCTTTTTTAGAACGCTTTAAAAGATCAAGATTTGATTATTTAAATGGATATACCAGCGCAATTCTATTATTTGCTAAATATCTAAATAAGCATAAGATAGTTCTAAAAAATATTTGTCCAAGTTTAAAGATATGCATCGTTACTTCAGAAAAACTTTTTGAAGATGATAAGCTTCTCATAGAAGCTGCTTTTGGAGTGCCCGTGATCAATGAATATGGTGCTAGTGAAGTTGGACTTATAGCTTTCGAAAATCAGCAAAACGAGTGGATAATAAATTCTGAAGACCTCTTGATAGAGATCTTAGATGAAGATGGTCATATTCTTCCTAATGGAGAGGAAGGCCGAGTAGTAATTACATCGCTGTATAACAAAGCGCACCCTATGATTCGCTATGATATTGGAGATACTGGAACTCTTGATATTAAAAGTACTCCTAAAAAGCCAATTTTAAACAAACTTACCGGAAGAACTAATGATGTAGCAATACTTGCAAATGGTAAGGTGGTGCCTGGACTAACTTTTTACTATGTTACAAAATCTATTATTGAAGATGCCGGAGGAATTAAGGAGTTTCTTATAATACAAACAGACCTGGATAGATTTAAGATAGAATACGTAAGCGAGCAGGAATTTACTTCAATTCAAGTCCAGAAAATCTTAAGTGCCATAGAAACATTTGTAGGAAAAAATCTGAATGTAGATTTTGAAAGAAAAACCATTCTTAAGAGGAATAAAAGTGGAAAATTAAAACAATTTACATCAATGATCTAGAGGCATTTTTTGCTGTTTCTTTATAAAGAAGTGTTCCCATAAGAAGATTCTCATAGAATTTAAACTTCTAAAAAGACCCTGATCTAAAAATCTATAATAGATCAAAAAATTATAGTTAAGCAAAGCCAACTTATTTTGAGAAATAGAGTCATTTCTTATTCTATAGGATGCTAATACCTCATCCATACCTTTAGTTTCACCTATTTGCTTCAATATACTCAACCAAAGTGCCCAATCTTGTCTCTTTCTAAGCAAAGGAGCATAAACCTTTCCTAATTTATGTGCATTGTAAATTCCGGCTAGATTCCCAATGTAATTAGATTTCAGTAATTTCTGATAAGTCAATACAGCGAGTGCCTGTACCTTTTCACCGGTTTCTTCACCATTCTCAGATATTAGTTTATAGCTAGAAAAAGTCACCACAAGATCATGTGTTTGCATAAAATCTAACTGCAGATGTAACTTATTAGCATGCCAAAGATCATCTGCATCTAAAAACGCTATATAAGTTCCATTAGCAGCTGCTATTCCTTTATTTCTAGCGGCTCCGGTACCTAAATTGGAAGTATTATTTAGTAAATTAATACGCTTATCTAAGATCATTAGATTCTCTACGCGTTCTTTGGTATGATCTTTAGAAAAATCATCTATTACCCATAATTCCCAATTCTTATAGGTTTGTTGCTGAACAGATTTAATAGCCTCTTCTATAAATGCCGAAGAATTATAACAAGGCATAATTATGGAAACTAGAGCTTCACTGTTCATTTAAGGGTGTTTTAGCGCTTTATATGTTTGGAGAAGTCTTTGTGTTCACTCTTAAATAATTCCTCCTGTGTAAGGTTCTTAAAATAATCATAGGTGATCTTCATTCCCTTACTTCTAGAAACCTTTGGCTCCCACCCCAAGATCTCTTTAGCTCTGGTAATATCTGGCTGGCGTTGTAAAGGATCATCTTCCGGAAGTTCCTTATAAACTATCTTTTGATCTGTATTGGTCAATTTTATGATCTCTTCAGCAAAATCTTTAATAGTAATTTCTTCAGGATTGCCAATATTTACCGGTTCGCTGTAATCGCTTAATAACAATCTATAGATACCTTCTACCTGATCATCTACATAACAAAAAGAACGAGTTTGCTGCCCATCCCCAAAAACAGTCAAATTCTCACCTCTAAGTGCCTGACCAATAAATGCAGGTATAACGCGCCCATCATTTAATCTCATTCTTGGCCCATAAGTATTGAAAATTCTGGCAATTCTGGTCTCCAAACCATGAAAACGATGATAAGCCATGGTCATAGATTCTTGAAATCGCTTGGCTTCATCATAAACTCCACGAGGGCCTATAGAATTTACATTTCCATAATAATCCTCGGTTTGTGGATGTACTAAAGGATCTCCATAAACTTCTGAGGTAGATGCTATTAACAATCGCGCATTCTTTTCTTTAGCTAATCCTAAAAGATGAAATATACCAATAGACCCCACCTTTAAAGTTTGAATTGGGATCTTTAAATAATCTATTGGGCTGGCAGGAGATGCAAAATGCAGGATATAGTCTAATTTTCCGGGTACGTGTACATATTTTGTAACATCGTAATGAACGAACTCAAAATTTGGCTCATTTATAAGGTGTTCTATATTTTTCATATCTCCGGTGATCAAATTATCCATCCCGATAACCTGATAACCCTCCTTGATAAACCTATCTGATAAATGAGAACCTAAAAATCCGGCTGCTCCGGTAATCAATATCTTCTTTGCCATGTAGCTTTAATTAGATGCTAAAATTAGAGAAAAATTATGCTTTGAAACTTTTATAAAGTTCTAAAAGCGATACTTGCCAAGACTTTGGAGTGTAATGGAGATTCTCAATAAGTTTCTGCTTGCTCATTACACTATATTCTGGCCTTACTGCCATTGTTTTATAAGAACTATCGCTATTAAGCTGAACTCTATCTGAATTTCCAGAAATTTTTAAAATCTGTTCTGCAAATCCGTACCAGGAAGTCTCTCCAGCATTACTAAAATGATATAAACCTGAATTTCCGTTCTTTTTTAAAATTACCTGCAAAATTAATTCAGCCAGATCATTAGCATTGGTTGGAGTTCCTATTTGTTCTGGAGTGATATTTATTGTTGATCTTTCTTCAACTTTATTTAGGATGGTCTTAAAAAAGTTATGACCAAATTCCGAATATAACCAGGAGGTTCTAAAAATAAAATATTCATGTAACAACTCTTGAATGTAAGCTTCTCCTTTTAATTTTGAAGCACCGTAAACATTTATAGGATTGGTGGAATCTGTTTCCTTATAAGGTTGATCTGCTTTTCCATCAAACACATAATCTGTAGAAATATGTATTAGCACCGTTCTATTCTCGCGGCATTTAATAGCTAGATTCTTTACAGCTTCTGCATTTATAGAAAATGCTTTCTCTTTTTCGATTTCTGCTTTTTCCACATTGGTGTATGCGGCACAGTTAATACAGTAATCAATTCTTTTACTGGTAAAACAGGCCTGTAGATCTAAATTGGATGTAATATCAATTTCAGAAGAATCAAAAAAAAGCCAATCTATGGTATTCTCTTGCTCTGCTAATTTCTGAATACATTGGCCTAACTGCCCAGAAGCTCCGGTTACTAATACTGTCTTCATTTGTATAGATCTTGAAGTGTAGGTAATTTAGTGTCTTTTTCAGAAAGGATCATTTCGCTTTCCGGCAAGATCCAGTCTATAGCCAGATCCTTATCATTATAAATAATTCCAGATTCAGAGCCTGGTGAGTAAAATCTATCACACTTATATAAAAAAACAGAAGTTTCAGACAAGGTTATAAACCCATGTGCAAATCCTTGTGGGATAAATAACTGATGTTGATTCTTATCATTTAAAATAACAGAAAAATGAGATCTAAATGTGGATGAATCTGGCCTAAGATCTACCACAACATCTAACACTTCCCCATAAATAACTCGCACTAATTTTGCCTGAGCATGATCTCCTTCTTGAAAATGCAGACCTCTCAACACTCCTTTTTTTGAAACAGATTGATTCTCCTGAACAAAATCTATTTCCAGACCTGTAGCTTCTTTAAACTTCTTTTTGTGGAAGCTTTCAGAAAAGATGCCTCTATGATCTGGAAACATATCTGGAGTAAAAAGAAAACAATCCTTTAGCGGAGTTTTTTCAAATTTCATGGAGTTCTATTAAGAATTGAAAATTTGTTCTAAGATCTTTTCTGTAATTAAATACGTAGGCTTAACACCGGTGGTTCCCAATCCTCCTGAAGCCAAAGTACTACCTGTTTCTAATGGATTATCTGATGCATAATAAGCATATCTCACCTTTACATCTTCACTAATGCTACCTCTTAACTTAGAAGCGGCCTGAATTGCTTTTTGGTAATGAACACCTTCCATTTCCAGACCCACAACATTCCAGGTAGATTCTTGAAAGAATTTTAAGATGTCTTTATTCTGAAGGGAAGTTCCTAGAACGGTGATCATAGAACCATCTACCACCTTAATACCGTTACCCTCAAGATCCGATTTTTTAAGCTCATTCACAAATGGATAGTTATCTGCAGTTCCTTCAAATAGGTGAGCAGATGGTATCATGATATCTCCTTTACCTCCATATAAAATACCGGCTTTACCCATAATAGAAATTGAGGCAACATTCATATGTATCTCGTTCTCTTCAATATTATAAGGCTTTAAAAGCTCATCCATAGTCTCATAAGCCTGCTCTCCAAAGGCATAATCCATAACCACCAATACCGGTTTCTCATCTTCTATCTTCCCTACAAAATCTGGATTTCTAAAACCTTGCTTCAGTTTTGCAGTATCAAATACCTGAACGTCTATATTGGTACCACTGGTATCTTCAAGAAATTTCATTCCGTTTTCAAGAGCTACCTTCATAACTTTACTACGTAATTGCCCGTTACCGCTATCACTTAAGTTCTCATAGATCTCCATAGCTCCTTTTTTCTCTAGCTCATTTGCCAAAGCTTCTGGAGAAAAAATGGTATTCATAACACTATGCATATTGGCACTAATAATATGAATTGGCCTATGCATTAGATTGTTTTCCAACAAATGTTTCTTTATACCATCTGCCCAGATCTCTCCATGAATGTGATGCCCTAAACGCTCTCTTAGTACCGGACTAAATGTTACTATACGCTTATTGTTATTGATAGTTTCATCCATTGCCAATTTACCTAACCAATAAATAATATGAAGAAAACGCTCTTCGTTTTCCGGCAAAATGAATTTTGGATATAATGTAGTTACTTCTTTGAAAGTTCTTCCCAGAATATTAGAGGTATGTGTAAGTGCAATTTCTCTCTCTATCTGATCTAATTGAGGTTTTTGAACAGCGGCTTCCAGTTTTTTCCAATCTCTGGTAACATTACCCTCTTCATCTATAATAACTCTTCTCATAATTTTATGAGATTCAACAAAAAGAAAGGTAAGGTGCGTTAGTATATCATAGATCTCAGATCTTCCACGAGTGATCTCTATATTCATTTGCTCCTCATCTATTCTATAGCAATTTCTTCTTCTTTTTGGAGGAACTATAGGCTTAAAGTGGGAGTTTGCATACCCTTCATCACTGGTAAGATTAATAAATCTACATTCTTCAATTCCTTTTGGAAGTCTGTCTATAACATATAGAAGTCCGTCTAATTCAACTTTTTCATCTGCAATAGTACCGTAGATCTCTGGGCGAAGTGTTAGTAAAGATTCGCGTAATGTTTCTCCGGAAACACCCATAGGTTTGTAAAAACCCCTGTTAAACAAGTGTCTCATGGTAATATACATTCTCTCAATAGCATGAGTGCTTTCTTGTGCGCGGGTGCGGCCTAATTGTTTTAAGTTGATCATATGCTTGTACTTGATTTTAATATTAGTTCCAGTTTATCTGCAATATTTCTATCATTAGATAATCTTGGTAATTTGTTTTGTCCGCCTAATTTCCCAATAGATTTCATATAATCCTGAAATCCATTTTCGGGCATCTTTGTAATTTTTAAGGTCTGAAGAATATTTCCTTCCTTTAGATCTAAATAATAAGAATTTTGTTCTTGGAGCGAATTATCTAGTATTTCTACAAATTCCATCATATTAGACGGTTCTTTCTCAAACTCTATAAACCATTCATGATATGGCAATTGTTCTCCTTGAGGAGTAATTTGAGGTGCCACGGTAAACTCTGTGATTCTTGCGCCAGTAGCTTCTGTAGCCGCCTGCATGGCATATTCTACCTCTTTAGCAATAACATGTTCTCCAAAAGCAGAAATAAAATGCTTTATCCGTCCTGAGACAATAACTTTGAAAGGTTTAAGAGAAGTAAACTGAATAGTATCTCCCAAATTATAAGCCCAAAGTCCTGCTGTGGTAGATACAATCATTACATAATTTATACCAACCTCAACCTCCGCGATGGTTAACCTTTTAGGTTTTTCTTCAAAAAACTCATCAGCTTTGATAAATTCATAGAATATACCGGAGTCTAGCTGAAGGAGCATTCCTTTATCTTTTTGCAGATCTTGAAAAGCAAAGAAACCTTCAGATGCCGGGTAAAGCTCAATACTATCTACTTTTCTACCTATAAGATTTTCAAATTTTGCTCGATACGGTTCATAATTAACTCCCCCGTAGATAAATAAGTTAAAATTCTTAAATAGATCTCCAACCTTCTGTCCTGTTTTTTGCTGAAGCCTTTCAAAATACATCTGTACCCAAGAAGGTATCCCGCTAATAACGGTCATATCTTCTCCTTTGGTTTCTTCAACAATAGCATCTACTTTTTTCTCCCAATCTTCTATGCAATTGGTTTCTAAAGTGGGCATTCTGTTCTTCTGAAGATATGCTGGAACGTAATGAGCCACAATCCCTGAAAGCCTCCCGAGTTTAACTCCATTCTTCTCGTGTAATTCTGGACTTCCCTGTAGAAATATCATTTTACCATCTACAAACTGTGTATTTCCCGTCTCTGCAATATAACATAGAATCGCATTTCTTGCAGCGTTAATATGGGTTGGCATAGACTCTTTGGTAAGAGGGATGTATTTTGCTCCACTGGTAGTTCCAGATGTTTTAGCATAATAAAGCGGCTTTCCGGGCCAAAGAATATCTTCTTCTCCCGCCACCATCTTATCTACATAAAACCGCAATTCTTCATAATCTCTAACAGGAACCTTTTTAGCAAAATCCTGATAGGTCTTTATGCTACTAAAGTCATGATCTTTACCAAACTTTGTAGAAACTGCTTTTTGAATAAGATCTTTAAAAACCTCTTCCTGAACTTCTATTGGATTTGAAGCCCATTTATTAATTTTCTTTCTAATATAGTACGCAAAAATCTTTGCGGAGAATGATTTTATAGACATAGGTTATTAATCAAAATCGATATAATCTGTAGGATTTACAGGGTTTCCTTCTTTCCAAAGTTCAAAATGTAAATGTGGTCCGGTTGTTAATTCTCCGGTAGATCCGGCTGTCGCAATAACTTCACCTGCACGCACAAAATCTCCTTGCTCTTTAGTAAGTGAAGAATTGTGCTTATATACAGAAATAAGCCCAAAATCATGCTCAACGATCATTACATATCCGGTTCCTGCACTCCATTCAGCAAAAATTACTCGTCCGTCTGCCACTGCCTTTACGGGTGCGTTCTTAGCAACCACTACATCTACCGCAAAATGTTTGCTTTTTAATTTATACTTTGCTGAAATAGGACCCTTTACCGGAGGAAACAGGGCAAAATTCATTGCAGAACCTGCAGATTCTAATACATTGTATTTATCTTCCTGAGCAACCTCATCTCTTAAAAGAGAATCTGCCTTAGAGGGGCTTAGATCAAGCATTAATGGATCACTAGTAATAGTTTTGGGTAAAGAATCTTTATTAAGATTACCCGGCTCTAGATCTCCATTTAAAACTTTTCTGATAGACGCATAGTATTGATTGTTTAAAACTAATGCTGTTTGAAGCGAATCTGTCTTAAACGCCAATTCTGTTGCTTGTTTTTTTAAAGCTGCAGAAGAATAGCCCGGAATATATTCCCTAAGCCCTGTAAAGGCTATAAGAAACGTGGTTCCGGCAATAAGGATGATAGCACTAAGCGTTACCGCTACAAACACATTCAATTTGGTAAGCTTAAATGATAGCCTCTCCTCAAAGGTATCTTCGTTAAGCACCACCAAACGATATTTGTGCAGCAATTTCTTAGCGAATTTCTTTTTATTTTTATTTGATTGTTTCATAGTAGATACTGCATTTACAAAGATAGCATAAAGTTAAATTTATACTATTTTATAAGTTGTAAACGTTTATATTAATGTTTTCTTACTAAGTTTGTAACAACTAAATTTTTAATTATGAACGCACTATTTTTACCTTTAGTTATAGGAGCACCTCAAATCATCTTAATTGTGATAGTAGTATTGCTTTTATTTGGAGGTCGCAAAATACCTGAACTGATGAGAGGTCTTGGAAGTGGTATAAAAGAATTTAAAGACGCATCTAAGGATGATGATAATACAACTTCTCAAACTACTACAGATGAAAGCAAAAAGGTATCTGGCGATAACAACTAATTCGACATTTATATCTTTAAAATATTAAAAAAAGCCCAATTAAAATTGGGCTTTTTTATTACACTTTATTTTGATTATTGAAATTTAACCGATTTCAATATCGCTTCAAGTTCAAACATGTTATCTCTTTTTGCTGATGCCGGAGAAAAAGCAAATCCTTCAAGAATGATATATCTGCTGTTGGCCGTATCTCTTACTGCGTAGTTAATAAATGGTCCCGCCATAAAATCGTTTTTAACCTCCCAAGTACCTTTAGTTTCATAAGCAAACTTCCCATCGATCTCAGAATTGAAAAGATAAGGAGCGTACGCTTCTTCTGTGATCATGTAACTGCCATCCAAACGACCTGGAACTCGAGATTTGCCAATGGAATCTCTCATTTTAATGATTTGCCCAACTACATTAGTGTCTTTATCTATTGTACTTAAAGGCACTTCATAAACCATAATCTCTATATTCCCTTTTGGAATATCCTTTCTTATCCAAAAGAACTTTTTATCTTCTATTGCATACCTGTAGGCGGTTGGAAATTTCATAGAAATTCCAAACTGTTCCTCCAATTTATCATCGTCTTTCAGAGATTTTCTAATTCTTCGTTGCTTTTCAGTAATTTCAGTATTCTTTAAAACCTTTATTAACGACTCTGAATTTTCAGAGATCTGGTCTACGATTTCTTGCGAATTTTGACCGGAAATAACAACTCCTATTTGAGGATGTGCATAAGGATCTCTAAATATTTTAAATCCCGCTTCTTTCCCACTTTCTATCTTTACAAATAATCTATTCTGTCTCACAAAGCCTTCAAAAGACTGTTGTGGCATTTGATTCAATGAAAAAAGAGGTTCTTCTTGTGGAAGCCCATCTACAGGTGCTGCGAGGGTATTTCGAAGTGATTCTCCAATAGAACCTTCCCATAATTCATTGTCTACAATAACAGAAATACTATTGATGTTCCCAGAAGAACTAGTAAGGATAATCTTGTCTTTCTTTTCAGAATCACATCCTGATAATACGGCGGTAAGAAATACAGCTAAGAATAAAATATTCTTCATAGAGAGTGTTTTGTAAAACAGACCTAGCTTTTAGAAAGCTTTAGGACCATTCCTGGTTTTAGATTTGTACTGGTTATACTATTCCAAGCCCTCAAATTCTGTACCGAAACTCCAGGAAACTTATTTGAAATGCTCCAAAGAGAATCGCCATTCTTTACCGTATAAGATTTTGGAGTAGAAGATTGCTGGGCAACCTGTTGTTTTTTACTAGTATTTGAAACAGATTTTCTAGGGTATATTGTAAGATATTGACCAACTTTCAAGTTATTACCTCTAATATTATTCCAGCTTCTAATGCTAGTTATAGCAACTCCATATTTTTGAGCGATCTTTCCTAGATAATCGCCACTCTTAACTCTATATCTAACTTTATCTTCTGCTTCTACAAATCTAGGCAGCTCCTTTTTAGCTTCGGTGATCTCTGTTTTCGCAAAATTATAGATAGCATCTTCATTATTCACAAACACTCCAACACTGGCTCTTGGCAAACGTAGCGCATATTTTTCATCTTCCACAAATGGAATAATATTCAATTTGTAACTAGGGTTTAAAAATTCTAACATGTCTTTCTCAACTCCAGTAACATTCGAGATCTGATCAAACGTAAGCAGCTGCTTTACATGAAGCGTATCTGTTTCAAAAAAGGCTACATCAGGATTGCTTGGCTGAAAATCATGTTCTTTAGCATATTCAAAAAGATACATTGTAGCCAAGAATGCTGGAACATAACCAGCTGTTTCACGTGGAAGATATGGTCTTAATTTCCAATAGTTGGTAGACCCACCACTTCTTCTAATAGCTTTTGAAACATTTCCAGGTCCGGAATTATAAGACGCAAGAACCAAATCCCAATCTCCAAAGGTCTTATATAGACTAGAAAGGTACTTAACAGCTGCTTCTGTAGCCATTATCGGGTCCATACGCTCATCTACATAAGAACTTACATCTAAGCCATGCATCTTTCCTGTAGTAAACATAAATTGCCATAAACCAGTTGCTCCCATATGGGATTTTGCTCTTGGGTTTAAAGCAGATTCTACTATTGCTAGGTATTTAATCTCTAAAGGAACATCAAATCTATCCAATTGCTGTTCGAACATTGGAAAGTAGTACGTACTTAACGCCATAAGACGTTCCATAGACTTCTTATTCCTTTTTAGATAAGACTTAATAACGCTCTCCAACATTGGATTGTATTCAACGTTAAAAGGTGTTCTAGCATTCAACTTAGCGAGTCTAGCCTTTAAAGTATCTGTTGGAAGATCTTTATAAACAACATCCGAGTAATCCTGTTTCTGGATCTCACGTTGCATATTTTCAAACAGATCAGAATTTAATAATTCTGATTTCCAAACAGAATCTATTACCGCTGCTTTAGGTAGATCTTTAAGATTAACAAGATCCGCCTTATTGATCTTAGCACCAATTGGAAGCCTGTTCTTAAATTCTGGATCTGGATTTAATATTTTTATATCACTTGTGTCTGTTTTCTTAAATACCTGTACTCTAAAATTAGCTTTTTTAGCCTGTGTTTTAGATTGCGGAGTATTCTTTGGTCCTTGCTGTGCCCAGCCACCAAAAAAAGCAAACATCATTAGGAGTGAGAGTGTTTTTTTCATAATCATCACATTATTAAACAAAAACGAACTTTCATCATTTTTCGTGCCTACTTATTTAAAATAGCATCGATTCCGGGTAATGATTTTCCCTCTAGCATCTCCAACATGGCACCACCACCGGTAGAAACGTAGCTCATATCATTTTCAAGATTGAATTTTTTAACAGCAGAAACAGAATCCCCTCCTCCCACTAATGAGAAAGCACCATTTTTTGTAGCCTCTCCAATTGCTTTTCCAATTTGAATGGTTCCATTAGAAAAAGCGTCCATTTCAAAAACACCAACTGGCCCATTCCAAAGAATGGTTTTGGATTTTAATATTACTTCAGAGAAATTCTTAATGGTTTCTGGTCCAGCATCAAGACCCATCCAACCTTCTGGAATATCTTTAGTAGGTCTTACATCTGTCTTAGCGGTTTCAGAAAAACTATCTGCAATTACAGAGTCTACCGGTAAATGAATTTCTACACCTTTCTCCTTTGCAGATTTTAATATCTCTAAAGCCAATTCTAATTTATCATCTTCTACTAAAGAATCACCTACATTTCCACCTTGTGCTTTCACAAATGTAAAAGCCATTCCACCTCCAACTATAAGGTGATCTACTTTTTCAAGAATATTCTCAATAACGGTAATTTTAGACGAAACCTTTGCTCCTCCAAGAATGGCAGTAACAGGTTTTTCTGCAGATTTTAATACTTTATTTAAACTCTCTATTTCCTTTTGTAATAGGTATCCAAAACATTTATCATCAAAATACTTTGCAACAATGGTAGTAGAGGCATGCGCTCTATGAGCGGTTCCGAAGGCATCATTTACATAGATATCTCCTAATTTTGAAAGTTGTTTAGCAAATTCATCATCTCCATTGGTTTCCTCTTCATGAAACCTGAGATTCTCTAATAACAATACTTCTCCAGATTGAAGATTTTGAGCTGCAGTCTCTGCAACCTCTCCAACACAATCTGAAACAAATTTTACTTCTACTCCAATAACTTCAGAAACTTTATCTTTAATGCGCTCTAAAGAAAATTCTGCTTCCTGAGCTTTTGGTCTACCCATATGAGACATAAGGATAACGCTTCCGCCATCTTCCAGTATCTTTATGATTGTAGGTTTTGCAGCTTCAATTCTTGTAGCATCATCTACCTCTCCTTCTTTATTGATAGGTACATTAAAATCTACTCTAATTAATGCTTTCTTATGTTTAAAATTATAGTCGTCTAGTGTTTTCATGATCAATGTTTATATCACAAATATAAATTTTTCTTAAGATATAAAAGTGCAGATTAATTTTATCTTTGCTCATGCTTTTTTCTGAAGTCCTAGGTTTACCACATATAAAAAATCATCTAACAACCACAGCAGACAGGGGTAGAATACCTCATGCTCAGCTTTTTGTTGGCAATCATGGTAGTGGTATTCTACCAATGGCTATAGCCTACGCACAGTATATTCTATGCAGTAATGCTGGATCAGAAAATTCTAATAATCATTCTTGTAATTCCAGATTTAAAAATCTTTCTCATCCAGATCTTCATTTTGTTTTTCCTGTGGCTGGGAATGATAAGGTGAAATCTCACCCTGTCTCTAATCATTTTATGGAAGAATGGAGAGCATTCGTAAAAGAATCTCCATATGGTAGTCTATTCGATTGGTATCAGAAATTAGGAATAGAAAATAAGCAGGGACAAATAGGGGTAGATGAAGCTTTGGAAATAGTGAAATCTTTATCACTAAAGTCTTATGAAGGTGGGTTCAAGATCATGATCATCTGGATGGCAGATAAAATGAATACGTCTAGCTCTAATAAATTGTTGAAGTTAATTGAGGAGCCCCCAGAGAAAACGGTTTTTCTTTTAATAGCTGAAGATGAAGAGCAGATCATTCAAACCATTAGATCTAGGTGTCAAATATTGCGGTTTCCTCCTATTGCTGAAGCAGTAATTACAGAAAAACTTATTGCTTCGGAAGGTATGGATACTCTGGCTGCTAAGAAAATAGCGGTTCAAGCTAACGGAAATTATGCAAACGCCCTGCATCTCATACAGCAAAACTCTTCTGAAGATATTTTTGAAAAGTGGTTCATTACCTGGATCAGAAGTGCATTTAGAGCAAAAGGAAATAAAGCTGCAATACACGATCTTATAGATTGGAGTAATGAATTGGCTAGTTCTGGAAGAGAAACTCAAAAAAGCTTTTTATTATATTGTCTGGACTTTTTCAGACAAGCGCTTTTAATGAATTATAAAGCAGACGCGCTGGTATATATGCAGCCTAAAACTGCAGGATTTAAATTAGAAAAATTTGCTCCTTTTATTCATGGTGCCAACATTATTTCCATTACTCAGGAATTAGATGATGCCTTATATCATATTGAAAGAAATGGGAATGCAAAAATTGTACTTACAGATCTTTCTATTAAACTAACCAGATTACTTCATACTAAAATTGATTAACTATAAACTCATGGAAAACTTTCACGCATACGTAACAGAAATTCTAATTCTAATCTTTGTTTTAATAACGTTCCTTCAATCTGGGATAGATAAGATGGTAGACTGGCAAGGCAATATAGCTTGGTTAAAAGAACATTTTTCAAAAACGTTCTTGTCTGGTCAGGTACCCGTAATGGTAGGTATCATACTAGTAATAGAAGTTATTACCGGAATATTATCTATTATAGGGATCGCTCAGATCTTATTATATGGCAATGTAATTATGGGATTATACGCCTGCGTTTTGGCTGCCCTAACGCTATTAATGTTGCTTTTTGGACAACGTGTTGCCAAAGATTATGCAGGGGCATTCACCTTAACAGGATATTTTATAGTTGTGATATTAGGAGTTTATATCATGTCTTAATTCTCAAATTTAAATAATAAAAAAGGCTGCAATTAAAATTGCAGCCTTTTTTATTTGAGAGCGTAAATACTATTTCTTGTACTCAGCATTAAGTTTTTCTAAGATCTCTTCTGTGATATCCAACCCATCTTTAGCATACATAATGTTAGCAGATTCATTAGAACCAAAGATATAAGTGTATCCATTATCTTTTCCATAGTCTTTCACATATCCTTTAACTTTAGAAACGATAGAGTCTATAACAGTATCACTTTCTTCACGTAATTGATTCCCTCTCATTTGTTGTTGTTGCTGAATCATTTGTTGCTTACGCATTAAAGTTTGTTCAACTTCTTTTCTTTTATCTACAGACATACTATTCATGTTTGCCTGGTAATCTTCAACTTCTCTTTGGAAATCTTGTGCCATAGTATCTAATTCACCTTTAATACTATCAGACTTAGCTGTGAATTCTGCCTCCACCTCTTTCATCTCTTTATACTCCTGAATTAATTTTGAAGTATCTACATAAGCTGTTTTCTGTTCATTACAACTTGTAAGTCCGGCCGCCAATAAAACAACCAATAGTAATTTTTTCATTCTAGTTTAAATTTTGATTCACGCAAAAGTAATAAAGTAACTCAGTAATAATTGAAAAAAAAAATCGGATTCACTATTATAAGAAAAACTTATAAAAATTATAGATGCTATAAGATTTTACAATAAAAATACGACTCATTAGCTGAGATCTAAGAGATAATCAGGAATAATTCTTAATATATACCACAAGTCATACGAAAACTCGCTTAAAATGCCTTATTTTAGATTCTAACTCCTTTTTCTGAAGAAATAGGCAATGGAAGAATACTCTGAAGATGATTTTGCTTTTGAATTGGAAATATACCCAATATAGAGTGCTTTTAAGAAATTGCTATTTCCAGTCTTATATTTCTCTGAAAGTAAACTTACATAATATGAATCGAAAATTAGTGGTTTGGAATCTGATTGTTTAAATGAAGTTCCACTAAATACAGATTTAAAACTATTTCTAGAGAAATGCCATAAATGTCTTGGTACATCGTAAGCTGCCCAAAATTCTTTATAATATGATGCATCAAAGCTTTTATAATTTGGAACTGCAATTATTAAAAGGCCATCTTTTTTTAGGAGCGTCTCTAATTCTATGATCTGCGCTTTAAGATCTGGAATATGTTCAAGAACATGCCACATAGTAATAACGTCAAATTTTTCAGATTTAAAATGAGAAGAATCTTCAAAAAGCTTCACTCCTTTTTCTTCAGCTTTTTTTCTTGCTGAAATTTCTGGTTCAATTCCTTTAACCTTCCATCCATCTAATTTAGCAAGTGCCAAAAAATCTCCAGTGCCTGCTCCAATATCTAAAAGTTTACCCTTTTGTGGAAATTTCTTATTTATCCATTTCAGTTTCTTCTGAAGCATAAATTTCCTTACGCTTTGATAGATCTTATCTTTTAAGCTTGAGGAAGAATCTGTATGAGAGATGTAAGCTTCACTTCTATAATAATTAGAAAGAACTCTTTTATCTGGCCTTGGGTATGTAACCAACATTTCAGAATCTTCATCTAAAAGAAGATCAAAATTTTCTCCACTTACCGTATGATCTTTACAGATAAGAAATTTCTTTTGTGATGATAGTAAATATTGCTCCTCCAAGATTTTTAAAATATAAACGTATTTATGTCGTTAAATTTCATCATTTTTTAAATAGTTCCACGTGGAACAACGCAAATTTTATCTACCCATATAAACCAAAAGAACCGAAATATCGCTAGGACTAACCCCGCTTATTCGTGATGCTTGGGAAACTGTTATGGGCTGTATCTTATTCAATTTTTCGCGTGCTTCAAAAGACATCGACTTTATATTAGAATAATCGTAATTCTTAGGGATCTTAATATCTTCTAATCTATGAAGCTTATCTGCATTGTTCTTTTCCTTATCTATATAACCAGAATACTTTACTTGGATTTCTGTTTGTTCCAACATTTCTTCGTTCAATTCATTATTATCAATAAATTCCTGAACTCCCGGAAAAGTTTGTACATCCCGCATGGTAATATTAGGTCGAGAAAAGATCTTGAAGATCTTATCATTTTGCTTCATTAATGCAGAATCTTTATCTTCTAAAACTACGTTCGCAACCTCATGATCTACACTGGTATCTTTTAAGAAATCTACAAATTTTAATGACTTATCTTTCTTCTCTTCCATTTTACGCATTCTCTTTTCACTTGCTAATCCAATATTAAAAGACTTTTCAGTCAATCTAAAATCGGCATTATCCTGCCTTAGCAACGTGCGATATTCTGCTCTAGAAGTAAACATTCTATATGGCTCTTCTGTACCTTTTGTAATAAGATCATCTACCAAAACTCCAATATACGCTTCATCCCTCTTTAAGATAAAAGGATCCTTTTCTTGAACTTTTAGTGCGGCATTCATTCCTGCCATCATTCCTTGGGAAGCAGCTTCTTCATATCCTGTAGTACCATTAATCTGCCCAGCAAAATATAATCCGTTTACTAATTTAGTTTCCAGCGTATGCTTTAATTGCGTAGGTGGAAAATAATCATATTCTATTGCGTATCCAGGTCTAAAGAATTTTACATTCTCAAATCCGGCTACAGATTTTAAGGCTTTAAATTGTACGTCTTCCGGTAAAGATGTTGAAAATCCATTCACATAAACCTCGCACGTTTTCCAACCTTCCGGTTCAATAAATAGTTGATGTCTATCTTTATCTGCGAATCTATTTATTTTATCTTCAATAGAAGGACAGTAACGCGGACCTAAACTTTTAATTCTACCATTAAACATTGGAGAACGATCAAAACCTTCTTTCAAAATCTCATGCACCTCATTTGAGGTATACGTCATATAACAAGAACGTTGTTTTTGTAATGGCCTAGTTTCATCTAAGTATGAAAATTTAGAAGGAATTTCATCACCTGGTTGTTCCACCATTTTAGAATAATCTAAAGATCTTCCATCTACTCTAGGAGGAGTTCCAGTTTTCATTCTTCCTGCTTCAAAGCCAAGATTTACTAATTCTTCGGTAATTCCAGTCGCCGCTCTTTCTCCAGATCTACCACCACCAAAGTTCTTATCTCCTATATGAATTAATCCATTCAAAAAGGTTCCATTGGTAAGAACTACAGATTTGGCTCTTATTTCTAGTCCTAAAGAAGTTCTTATACCTACAACAGTATCTCCTTCCACAATTAAACCCGATACCATTTCTTGATAAAAATCGAGATTTTTTGTTTGTTCTAAACGCAATCTCCAGTGCTCTGCAAACATCATTCTATCACTCTGCACTCTTGGGCTCCACATTGCCGGACCCTTAGATTTATTAAGCATCTTAAATTGAATTGCACTTGTATCACTAACCAATCCACTATATCCTCCAAGAGCATCAATCTCCCTCACAATCTGCCCTTTTGCAATCCCACCCATGGCAGGATTACAGCTCATCTGTGCAATATTTTGAAGATTCATTGTAACCAATAAGGTCTTAGAACCTAAGTTGGCGGCAGCAGCGGCAGCTTCACTTCCAGCATGTCCTGCACCAACAACTATAACATCATATTCTTCAAACATAATATCTCTTTCTTTATGATTGTTCCACGTGGAACAATTTCATTTTTTCCTCTTCTTTACCACGCATGATCTCTGCCTGAGAAACTGTTTTATCCTTGTAACCACATAAATGTAGAATACCATGAGACAACACGCGTCTTAATTCTTCGTCGAAATCTACTTGAAAACTTTCAGCATTTTCCTTAACACGTTCCGTACTAATATAGATATCTGCTTGCAGAATATTTCCCACGCAATAATCAAAAGTTATAATGTCTGTATACGTATCGTGGTCCAAGTATTCCTGATTGATATTAAGAAGATATTCATCATCACAAAATATATAACTTATTTCTTCTAGCTTCTTATCTTCAGATAAAATTACCCTTTCCAACCAGCTTGAATAACGATTATGATCTTCTAAATCAAAATCATTTTCTGAATAAAAATTAATCTTCTCTTGCATCAAAATACTCCTTTACTTTCGTCTTATAAATTTGGCGCAAAGGTAAGCTTTGTCTATTTAAAATATCAATTGAATTAAAATATTCTTTAGCCCTATCAATTTGATCTTTAGCGTTGTTATTGTACTCTATGCTATTTGAAGTCGAACTCCTTTTTGAATCTTCCTGCTGACTCAATTCAGAATTTTGTAGCTCCATTAATTGATGAGTTATGTTATCCATACGTTTTCTCGTCTCTTCGTTGTAGCCCTTATCTAAAATATCATTTTCAATTTGCTCCAGCTCTAGTAATAGATCTGATTCACGCTTATCGAATCCATTCTCTCTAAACTTTTCCAAAAGCTGTTTTCTTAATTCCTGCTGATCTTTGAATATATTAAAAAGCTCACCACTCAGTTTCTCTTGTATTAAGCCAGATTTACTATCCGTATCGTCATTCTTATCTTTACCAGTTTCTTCACCCTTCTCCATACCTAGTTGCATTTTCTGTTGTAACTGTTGTTGGGATTGAATAATATCTGGCAATTGTATTCCTTCTCCGTCATTACCATCTCCAGAACTAGGATTTAACTGTTGCTCCATATTAGAAAGTATATCTCCAAGCATATTGGCTAACTCATTGGTATCTGCCATTACATATTGTTGACTAGCGGTTCCTTGTGGAATTTGATTCTCAGACAATCGTTCTAAAGATTTATTGATATTAAAATCAATGTCAGACAACTTTCCATTAATCTGTTCTGTCATCATTGGATTTTGCAAAGACAAGGCGAATAAGCTATCATTAATATGTTCAAAATGTTGCTTTAAAACCTGCTGCCTTCTTAGCTGTTTCGCATAGAGAGGATCATTATTGCTATAACTTTTAAATAAAAGCATAAGGTCTTCCTGCTCAAAAGAGAATTTTATCAAATTATCTAATATCTGCCGCAAACTCTCTACATTAGCTTTTAAGGTTTGTGCTTGTTGAGAGTTATGAGATGATCTCATTTTAGAACTTAGCTCCTTCATTTTCTCTGCGGCAGCTTTCTGTTTTTTCTTGGCAAGATCAATTTCCTTTTGCTCTAAATTATCTACTGCTTCTTTTTGATCTATTGTGATCTCGTCTTCTCCCCCATCCTGATTAGATATATCAAATGGTTTTTTTAGACTTTTATTTTCTTCTTCTAAAGAATCCATCTCCTTCTTAAACTGATCAAATTGCTCTGACAATTTCTCTTGATTTTCTTTTGAATTATTCAGATCACTCTCGGAAATCTTTTGTTGCTCTCTTGCTAAAATTTCTAGATCATTTGCCAGTTTTATATTTTTTTCTTGAACATAATAACGCTTGGTTAATTCTAAAAGTTGTTCAATATTTCTTTTCTGAGCCTTGTTCTGTTTAGCAAGATTTTCTAATTTTTTAGCTAATTCTTCAGTACTAATCTTTTCGGTATATTTTTCAAGTTCTTTCATTAAGGCTTCATTTTCTTTTAAGCGCTCTTCATTTCTTTCTAATCTTTGTTGAAGATCCTGCTTAAATTTTTGATTTTCCGGAGATGTACTACTGCTTTTATCTAAAGATGTTTTCAATTTATCTGTAAAATTTTCTATCATTTCTGATTGTTGCATTTGCCTCTTTAAAAAATCATCTAGCTTTTTTTGATCGTTATAATTTAAATCTCTTTGTTGTTTTTGTTCATTAGATAATTCCTTTAGTTCTTCTTCAGAAGATTTCAGATTATTAAGACTACTAGAAATATTCTCTATAGATTTTTGTTGCTCCTTTAGGTTTTCTTTTATTTTATCATTTTCAGAATTACTCTTATAAGATATTATTTGACTCCTAGATTTTTTACCACCATGGATTGCATCGTTATCTATAACTTCGAAATAAATATTATAAGTTACACCCTCTTCTATTTCTAAATTTCCCGGAAAAGCATACGGGAATTGCATAATATTCCCAATATTATTTAGAATAGTTACTTTTTTCTGCTTTAACTCCTGATTTTCAATAAAATAAACCATAGATATATTAGAAATCCCGTTATCATCTGTAGCTTTTCCTAAAAAATATAGCTGCTCCTTATTCAGGCTGTCCCTTTTGGTCTGAATTTTAATTTTAGGATATTGGTCCTTAATTACAGATATATTATAATCTAAAGTTTCATGATCTGGAAAGTCTGCATTAGAGGTGGTAATCTTGTAAGGAAGATCTGCAAATACCATTTGAGATAATTTGAAATTATCTACTTCTTTAGCAAATAGATTTGAAGTATCTAAACTCACAAACATAACCTCGTCTGTTTTCTTAGCTCTCAAAACCCACGTAACTTTTGTACCCTCCGGTAGTTTGGCATTTCCAGTACCTTTTAAGATCTCATCAGTTATTTTTAAATACACTGGATATTCTAACTTCATTTCAAAATCTGTGAGAGTAGGAACCGCTATTACCTCTATTTTGTACGGTAGACTTTTTACCTGATTAGCACTTATATAAAAATCTATATTCTCATCAACTCCTTCAAATTTAAATGTGAAATTTCCCGCCCCATCATTTTTTAAAAGATATTCCTGCCCATTGTAATGTATGCTCGCCAATTCTGGATGTACATTACCTTCCACTTTTACGAGAATCTCCAAATCACCTCCTTGCGCTACTTTAAGATCTACTTGATTAATATAAAAAGAAAAAGGTGCAGGTGGTAAATAGGCAGTTCTATAATCTATAACTCTGGAATAGCTTTCTGTAAATGATGAAATATTCCCGGAAATATAAATTCCTAAGATCAGTAAAAGAGGAAAGGCTGCGTATTTTATGTACTTTAAATTTCTTCTAAAATCTACTGCCAATTTAAAGGGGACAGGTTTTAATTCTTTAGATCTTTGAGCTATACTTGCTAATAATAGTTCAGACTGTTCTGAAGATCTTTGAAGTTGCAGCACGTTCAACAACTTATCATTCACCTCCGGAAAATATTTCCCTATAATCTTTGAGGCATCTATTAAATCTATGCCTTTAGATAAATTGAAAAGTTTCAAAATAGGTACGGCAACAAATTTATAAAGCAATACAATTGTTACCCCAATAGATATGAAAAAAAGCCATTTTCTATAGCCCGGTGTTAACCAAAAAAAATATTCAAGAAGTAACACAGCTATGAAATAAAATAACCAGATCGAAATGAACAATATCGCCCCTTTCAGCAATTCATTTAAATAATATCTTTTAATGAATGCTACTAGTTTATTCTGAAGAATATTAAAATCGTTCATTTCTGCTTCACTTACCAACTAATAAAACTACAATATTCTTTCCATAAAGTCTGGTAGACTTAATAATAGAAAATAATATCAAATTAGGCTGAAGAAGTGCTTTAGAAATGGCAAAACCCATAGAATCTCTTACCTTTGCCAATAAAATCAGTATTTATGTCTACTAAAGTTCGAGTTCGTTTTGCTCCTAGTCCAACCGGTCCATTGCATATAGGTGGAGTTAGGACTGCTCTATATAATTATCTATTTGCCAAAAAACATAATGGCGATTTCATTCTAAGAATAGAAGATACAGACCAGAACAGGTTTGTAGAAGGTGCAGAACAATATATTATAGATTCTTTAAACTGGTGCGGAATTCCTTACGATGAAGGTCCAGGAAAAGAAGGGAGTTTTGGTCCTTACAGACAAAGTGAAAGAGCAGATCTATATAAAGATTATGCAAAGAAATTAATTGAAAGTGGAAATGCTTATTACGCATTTGACACTCCCGAGGCTTTGGATGCGCAGCGTAAAGAGCATGAAGAACAAGGAAAGACTTTTATATACAATTGGCATAACAGATTAAAGCTAGATAATTCATTAGCTCTAAATAAAGAAGAAGTACAAAATAAACTAGATGCTAATTTGCCTTATGTAGTAAGATTTAAATCTCCTGAAGCAGAAACGCTACCGTTAACAGATGAGATTCGTGGAAATATGGAAATAGATACGAGTATCTTAGATGATAAAGTCTTATTTAAAAGTGATGGTTTACCTACCTATCACCTTGCAAATATTGTAGATGATCATTTAATGGAGATCACCCACGTAATTAGAGGGGAAGAATGGTTGCCATCTCTTGCCTTGCATGTTCTATTGTACAGAGCATTAGGGTGGAATGCTCCAAAATTTGCTCATTTACCTTTAATATTGAAACCTCAAGGTAAAGGAAAGTTGAGCAAGCGCGATGGAGATAAGATGGGCTTTCCAGTGTTTCCACTAGAATGGAAAGATCCAAAAACAGGAGAGATCTCTTCCGGATACAGAGAAGAAAATTATTTACCGGAAGCTATGGTAAATATGTTAAGTTTTTTAGGTTGGAATCCTGGAACAGAACAAGAATTTTTTAATTTACCTGAATTGGTTTCAGCTTTTGAGCTTTCAAGAGTTCATAAGTCTGGTGCAAAATTCGATCCTGAAAAAACTAAATGGTTCCAACAACATTATCTTCAGTTGCAAGATGATGCTACGCTTGCTGCTCAATTTCAGGAAATACTAGAGGCAAAAGGAGTAAAATCTGAAGAAGATTTTACAATTAAAATAGTTTCTTTACTTAAAGAAAGAGCAGTTTTTGTAGACGATCTTTGGGAGCTTTCAAACTATTTCTTCATAGCTCCTACCCTATTAGATCCAAAAGCTTCAAAAAAAGCATGGAAAGAAGATACCAATGATATTTTAGAAAATTTGATAGCGATAGTTTCTTCAGTTCAACCTTATACTACAGAGAACCTTCAAACTGAAATTAAAGAATGGATTACTTCTAATGAAATTGGGTTTGGTAAAGTAATGCAACCTTTACGCCTTGCTCTGGTAGGATCTTTACAAGGACCAGATGTATTTGAAATAGCTTATTTATTAGGAAGAGAAGAAACCATTAAAAGAATAAGATTTGCGCAACAAGCGAACTAAATCTTATTAAAAATAGAATACTACTCCTGCAGCAGCCAATCCTAAATGAGCATTAAGATCGGTTATGCGGGAGTCTTTATTTTTAATAATTTCTTTATCTAGATTTCCAAAACTATTTGTTATTCCATATTGATATTGTATCCAAAATTTTACATCTCTAAAACCAGCGGAGATCATAGCAGCAACATTCAAATTCACTTTAGTAATATCTTCGAGATCTGAAGCTTGTATATTATAACCTTGCATTAGATGATCTTGATATTGATCTTCTGTTTTTAATTTACTATTTATTTGCAATATAGGCCCTCCCTCAATGCTTAAATGCTCTCCTAGCAACTTCTGCCCTAGAAATAAGTTTAATTGCACTCCAGAGGCTTTAAAATCGATTTCTTCCAGCTTAGAACTAGCAGCATCTATAACAGACATTCCGGTGTTGAATTCAAAAAAGTTTACACCGTAGATAATGATCAAATTGTTATAAAAATTAGCACGAGTGGTTAAACCAGCCATAAAACTAGCTTTATCTGTGGTAGCGAAATTTTTAGTATTTAAACTTCCATAAGTAACACCGGCTTGTATCCCTAACCTATTATAGCTATCTCTTTTATATTGAGCATTTATATTAATACTCGTAAATAGAAAAAATAAAAAAAATATATAACTGTAGATTTTCATAAGGGCCAGATTTTAAAATCTCAAATGTAGCTCAATTATTAGTATCTTAATCCTCTAAAATATTTAAGCAATTATGATTGAAGCTGTTATTATCCCCATTGTTGTTGTCTTGGCAATAATTATTCTTTTTACAGGAATTTTTACTGTAAAGCAACAAACTTCTGTAGTATTAGAGCGTTTTGGAAAATTCCAAGCCATTAGGAGCTCTGGTTTACAATTTAAGATACCTGTTATTGATCAGATAGCCGGAAGGATTAATTTAAAAGTGCAACAATTAGATGTTTTGGTAGAGACTAAAACTAAAGATGATGTTTTTGTAAAATTAAAGATCTCTGTGCAATTTCAGGTTATCAAAACCAATGTTTATGATGCTTTTTATAAATTAGAAAGTCCGCATGATCAAATAACTTCCTATGTTTTTGATGTTGTTAGAGCTGAAGTTCCTAAAATGAAGCTAGATGATGTTTTTGAACGTAAAGATGATATAGCTATTGCGGTTAAGCGTGAGCTTAATCAGGCCATGCAAGATTATGGTTATGATATTATAAAAACGCTTGTTACAGATATAGATCCAGATGCTCAGGTAAAATCTGCTATGAACAGAATTAACGCAGCAGAAAGAGAGAAAGTAGCTGCAGAATATGTAGCAGAGGCAGAACGTATAAAAATTGTAGCCAAAGCCCGTGCAGAAGCAGAAAGTAAAAGATTACAAGGTCAGGGTATTGCAGATCAAAGGCGGGAGATAGCTAGAGGATTAGAAGAAAGTGTAGATGTGCTTAACAACGTAGGAATAAATTCTCAAGAAGCTTCAGCACTAATAGTGGTTACTCAGCATTATGATACCCTACAATCTATAGGTGAACATACTAATAGCAATCTTATTTTGTTACCTAATTCTCCTCAAGCTGGTAGCGATATGTTAAATAATATGATAGCATCTTTTACAGCATCTAATCAGATTGGAGAAGCGATGAAAGAAAAGAATGCACAATTAGGCATAGAGATCAAAAAGAAGAAAAGAGATAGACCAGAGTCTGGATATAGCACAGATTCTGAAATATAACTAATAAAAAAATCGGATAATCCTAAAGAAGAGCAATGCTGATCTTTATGGAATATCCGATTTAAATTTTATTAAAGTCTAGTTAGAAGTAACTACTCTTTTAACGCCAAATATCTTTGATACCGCTTTTAATACTATGGCTTTCTGAAATACAGAACTTACCATTCCACCAATCATAGAAACGGGAGACAAAGCTTCCTTGGTATGATGAATATTAATCTTCACCTCTTCCTTATCAATTTCATTTTGAAGCTTTAAAATCTTCAAATCTCTATCTATTTCTTCAAATGAGGTATATTGTTTCATACTAAAGGTTAATCGTTAAAGAAAGTTTTCGAAGATTTTAAAAGAACGATCTTCTCTATCTTTTTCTTTCCAAAAATTCGGAATAGAATAAATATCAAGGCATAAAAACCACCCATAATATAATATCCATAGCTCAGATGTCCTAAAGCCTCTCCTATACTAATCGCAACGGCTATTGATAAAAATGAAACTACCAATAAGCATACAAAACAAATGATCATAAGATTGATTAGGAAAATAGCCCCTTTCATAACCTTTTTATAAAGGTCTAACTTATAATAATCGGCACTGCTCTTGGCTAGTTCCCGAACATTATCATTTAAATTATTAATACTATTGGTTAGTTTTTCAAATGCCATACGCTTAAACTACTGCTTGATTTGGAGTATTAGAGCTAGTCTCAGATTTTACATCTTTCTGTAATTTAGCATTTTGCTTTCTAAGATCCTCTAATTTAGATTCCATTGCAGATAATATCTCGTCTGCTTTGTAACTAGCAGAAGATAGAGTTTCTTCTAAACGTGTTTCAAAATCGTATCTCGCTTTTTTAGCTTTACTAGATAAGTTTGAAGAAGTCTCTTTATACTTTTGGTTGAATTGATCTTGAGCTTTTTTAGACTCTTTTGTAATTTTTTTACGTGTTTTATCACCACTTTCTGGTGCATATAACAATCCAACAGCTGCTCCAATAGCGGCTCCGGTTACCAATGCAAGTAAAGTACTTCCTGTATTTGCCATAATATTTGATCTTTTTTTAGTTAATTATCTTACAAAATTAACTTAAACCTAAAGAAATCGTTGTTAATAACCGGTTAATATCTAAACTTTCTTTCCTAAAGTATTCTTAAATAGTCCTGCATTATTTAGATTAATCTTTCTTAGTCCAAGAATCTTTAAGTGTAACTGTTCTATTAAATATCAATTTTTCCACTGCTGAATCTTTATCTACGCAGAAATAACCTATTCTTTGAAATTGGAACTTATCTGAAACTGATGCATTTCTTAAACTCGGTTCAACATAACCAGTAATGGTTGTTAACGAATCTGGGTTAATGAAGTCTAGATAATCCTTTTCTTTATCTGCATCTGGAGCCTCTACTGTAAACAGTCTGTCATACAACCTTATTTCTGCTTTTAAAGCGTGCTTAGCAGAAACCCAGTGTAGCGTTCCTTTAACCTTTCTTAGAGATTCTTCACTCCCACTTCCACTTTTGCTTTTAGGATCATAGGTACAGTGAATTTCGGTAATATTTCCTTCCGCATCCTTAACAACACTTTCCCCTTTAATAATGTAAGCACTCTTAAGTCTTACTTCTTTTCCGAGGGTTAGCCTGAAGAATTTACGATTTGCTTCTTCTTTAAAATCTTCCCGTTCTATATAAAGTTCTTTTGAAAAAGGAATTTCTCTTGTTCCTGCACTTTCATCCTCAGGATTATTTTCAGTTTCTAGTAATTCTTCTTTTCCATCTTCATAATTGGTAATAACCAATTTTACCGGATCTAAAACACCCATAACTCTAGGTGCATGCTTATTAAGGTCTTCTCTTATGCAGAATTCTAATAAAGACACATCTATTATATTCTCACGCTTAGCAATTCCAATTGTATCTGCAAATTTTCTAATTGAAGAAGGCGTATAACCTCTTCTTCTTAAACCAGAAATTGTTGGCATTCTAGGATCATTCCAAGAGTTTACGATACCTTTCTCAACCAGTTGTAATAATTTACGCTTACTCACCACGGTATGACTAAGGTTTCTACGCGCAAATTCGCGTTGTTTTGGCTTAAGCTTAGCTTGGGTATCTATTTTCTCTAAAAACCAGTTATAAAGCTCTCTATGCATTACGAACTCTAGTGTACAAAAAGAATGAGATATACTTTCTATAAAATCACTTTCTCCATGTGCCCAATCATACATTGGATAGATCTTCCAATTTTCTCCTGTTCTGTGGTGCTTCTTGTGTAAACTACGGTACATAATAGGATCTCTCATAAGCATATTAGTAGAAGCCATATCTATTTTGGCTCTCAAAACATGCGCTCCTTCTACGGTTTCCCCGTTTTTCATCTTTTCGAATAGATCAAGATTTTCTTCTACAGAACGATCTCTATAAGGACTATTCTTACCAACAGTAGTTGGAGTTCCCTTTTGTTCTGCAATTTCAACAGAAGTCTGACTGTCTACATAAGCCTGACCATTTTTGATCATCACTACAGACCAATCATACAGTTGTTGAAAATAGTCTGATGCATAGCATTCATTTTCCCATTTATATCCTAACCAAAGAACATCTTCTTTAATAGCATCTACGTATTCTTGCTCTTCTTTGGTAGGGTTGGTATCATCAAATCTTAAATTTACAGGTGCGTTATAACGTTCCCCTAATCCAAAATTTAAACAAATAGAGGAAGCATGACCAATATGCAGGTATCCATTAGGTTCTGGTGGAAATCTAAATTTCAATTCCTCTCGGGAGTAATCATTCTTAAGATCTTCTTCTATAATTTGCTCAATAAAATTGAGTGATTTTTTTACTTCTGCCATAATATCTTTAAAAAAATAATAGACAAAGTTATCAAAATTAGAGGTGGTAATAGTATTTTATAAAAGATAAGAAGCCTTAATTTCGAGTTATAAGCACAGAAATGACTTTTGAATACGGAAGATTGAACTTTTACAAGCTTAATTTTGGTAAAAGGAAGGTTAAAAATGAATATATAGTCTAATATTTGTGGTTTAAAATAACATTTATAAAAATTATTTTGGGAAGTATTAAATTAAAAAATATCAAGGTTTTTTCCTACCACGGATGCCTTGAAGAAGAGAGCAAAATAGGAAGTGATTATAGAGTAGATCTTTCTATAAAAGGAGATCTTTCAAGATCTGCGGAAACAGATTTATTAGCAGATACTATTGATTATGTGCATCTTAATAAAATAGTAAAAGAAGAAATGGCTATAAGATCTAAATTATTAGAAAATGTTGCAGAACGTATTTTAGCAAGAGTACTAAATGAGTTGGAGCTTGTAAAAAAGGCTAAGGTACATGTATCTAAAATTAACCCTCCTATAGGTGGAAATGTAAGTATGGTAACAGTAACTAGAAGCAAATCGAGATAGATTGTTAGGAAACACAAAAATTTTATTACATTTGCCATCCAAAATTATGGCATCGTGGCCGAGTGGCTAGGCAGAGGTCTGCAAAACCTTGTACAGCGGTTCGAATCCGCTCGATGCCTCCAAAAAGCTTCCTTTAAATAGGGAGCTTTTTTTATTTCAACCCTTTTGCAAATAGAAATATCCTATTTGGAATCTTTATCTAGGTCAAAAACAATTTCTCCTGGCTGTATAAGATCAATTCTATCTTGAAGATTTTCAATCCTTTTAGGAAAAACTCCCCTACTTATAAGAATAGCTCCAAAAATTATCATTATAATACTTATCCCTCTCTTCATTCTAAAGATTCTGGAAGGTGTAAGTTTTCTATTTAATTTCTTCGCTAATAATATTTTAAGAATATCAAAGAATAAATAAGTTAATAGAACAGTACTAAAGAATACTACAATTCTATTCGTTTCCATATTAAGGGTTGGACCAAATACAATTATTAAACCTAGCCAAAAACCAAGAACCCCAATATTTATGAAGTTCAATAAAAATCCTTTGGCTGCTAAGCCAAAATAATCGCCTCTCCCGAGCTTTCTTACCTCTGGCGACTCTTCATCATGAGGAATAGATTTCTTTGTCTGTATAAAGGTCATAACCCCATAGGTGGCCAAGATCATACCTCCAAAAATAAAAAGTGCCGGATCGTCTTTTAAACTAGCCAGCAACTTAGAAGTACTTAGATAAGCTATGAACAGGAATATTATATCTGCCAATATAACTCCCAGATCTAAAGATATTGCCGCTCTAAAGCCTTTAATGGCAGCGGTTTCAAGCAATACAAAAAATACCGGACCTAAAAGGAACGCTAGAAAAAATCCTAGGGGTATGGCAGCCAAAACATCTTGAAACATACAAAAATGTTATTTTCACAAAGGTAAGATTTTACTTTATCTTTTTAATTGTACCTCCAAATGTGGTTTTTTTATCTAATTTTTCAGGTTTTCCATATACATATATAGTTCCTCCTGCTGTTACCGTAGCTTTTACATATTTCTTTGCATACACATTGGCTTTTCCACCTGCACTAAGACTTATATCTACCGTTTCACCAATAAGGTTTTCACCTTTGAAATCTCCAGAAGCTTTTAGATCTATTATTTGATCTATAGCAGTTCCTATAATTACTAAATTACCACCAGTTATAGATCTTGCTATGAAATTCTCTACTTCAATATTTGCATAGATATCAGAACCTTCAGCAGATTTAAATTCTATTATTGGTTGAAATATCTTTCCACAAAGTTCTACATCTGCATTTTGTCTGGCCTCTACACGTAGTAATTGTTTGTAATATATATTAACGATGGTATTATCTTCATTCCAGATATGATTCAAAGATGTTTGAACCTTTATAACTCCATCTTTTTGGTTAATTTCAACCTTATCTCTACTATTCCCAGAGATAATAGCTTTATTTTCTTCACTTTTTATAAGATTCACTTTAAGTCCATTAGATACTTCAATTTCTGTAAAATTATCTAGATCTATACTTATTTCTTGTGCGTAACCAGTAATCCCCGCAAGGATAAATAGGGTAAAAATTATGTTTTTCATTTTATATTAGCAATGCTCTTTATTTTTCTACTTCTTCTTTACTTCCAACCAAATTAAAATCTAAATGTCTTTTAACCAGATCAGCATTTTTTACATTCACATACACTTCATCACCCAACTGATATTTCTTACCTGTTTTACGGCCAATGATAGCATATTGTTCTTCATCAAATTCATAGTGATCATCGCTAATGTCCCGTAATCTCACCATTCCTTCACATTTATTTTCTTCAATCTCTACATAGATTCCCCACTCTGTAACTCCGGAGATCACTCCTAAGAAATTTTCATCCTGGTGATCTATCATGAATTTTACCTGCATGAATTTAATAGAATCTCTTTCTGCACTAGTTGCAAGACTTTCCATTTCACTACTATGGTGACATTTTTCTTCATACTCTTCTTCTGGAGCAGAAGCTTTTTCATCTAAATAACGCTGCAATAATCTATGCGTCATTACATCCGGATATCTTCTAATTGGAGAAGTAAAATGTGAGTAATAATCAAACGCCAGACCATAATGACCAATATTCTCTGTACTGTAATATGCCTTACTCATGGTTCTAATGGTAAGTGTATCTACCATATTCTGCTCTTTAGATCCTTGAACAGAAGAAAGAAGATTATTTAGCGAATTATTGATAGATTTCTTGTCTTTAAGATCTAATTTATATCCAAATTTTGCAATTACGGTTTGCAATGAGTTCAATTTAGATTCATCTGGCTCATCATGACATCTGTATACAAATGTCTTTTTGGGCTTCTGTTTTCCTATAAATTCTGCAACTTTTCTATTGGCAAGTAACATGAATTCTTCAATAAGCTTATTAGCTTCTTTAGACGTTTTAAAGAAAACACCAACTGGTTCACTTTTTTCGTTCAATTCAAATTTAACTTCAACCTTATCAAAAGATATAGCGCCTTCTCTCATTCTTCTGCCTCTCATTACCACAGCAAGATCATTAAGTGTGGTTACAGCATGTACGATCTCATCGTTAACACTGTAAGCTTTATCTTGAATAGAGATCTCTTCAGGAATATTTCCTTCTTTAGTTTCTATGATATGCTGCGCTTCCTCATAAGCAAAACGAGCATCAGACAAGGTAACCGTTCTACCAAACCACTGGTTCACCACATGTGCCTTTTTATCGATCTCAAAAATGGCCGAAAAAGTATATTTTTCTTCATTTGGACGTAAAGAACAGGCATTGTTAGAGAGTATCTCTGGCAACATAGGTACTACTCTATCTACCAAATATACAGAAGTAGCGCGTTGATATGCTTCATCATCTAAGACAGTACCTGGTTGTAAATAATGAGAAACATCTGCAATATGAATTCCAATTTCATAATTACCATTCTCTAAAATTCTAAAACTCAAAGCATCATCAAAATCTTTAGCATCTTTTGGATCTATAGTAAACGTTAGTACGTCTCTTAGATCCTTACGCTTTTTAATTTCTTCTGATTGAATAGATGTATCAATATTATTTGCAAAATCTTCTACCTCTTTCTCAAATTCATGAGGCAATCCATATTGCGCTAAAATGGAATGAATTTCTGTATTATGTTCTCCCGGTTTTCCTAAAACTTCTTTGATGGTTCCAAAAGGAGAATCTGCTTTTTCTGGCCATTCTTCTAAAGTTACCACAACCTTATCTCCATCCTGAGCATCTTTCATTTTATTCTTCTGAACAAAAATATCTGTATACATTTTTGGATCCTGAATAGCTACAAAACCAAACGTTTTCTGCATCTGAAGTACTCCAACAAAATCTGTACGCTTTCTCTTTAAGATCTTAACGATCTCTCCTTCAGATTTTTTATTCCTTCTTTTATTATAAATGTAAATTTCCACTTCATCACCATTCAATGCTTTATTCAATGAATTAGCAGGGATAAAAACATCATCTTCCAGCTCTTCTACTACCACATAACCAAAACCTTTAGTGGTCATATCCAGCACACCTTTATAATAATCTAAATTGGCAACAATCTTAAATTTTCCTCTGTCTTCTTCTTGAATTTGCTTTTTAGCAGCAAGCTGTGCTAAACTTCTAATAATCTTATTTCTAGAACTTGGATCGTCAACACCAAGTTTTGCAGCAATCTGTTTATAATTAAAGGTAGTATCCGGAGATTTTCTAAGAATATCTATAATGCTCTTAGACATACTTCCTTGATTCTTGGATCCTTCCTTCTTTCTATTATTTTTCTTCATAAATTTTAATAAAGCATAAAATTACAGTTAATATGTGACTTGAGATTATATAGGGAATAAAGTTTTGTTAAGCTAAAGCTCACTTTTTATTCAAAAAATTGTTCTTTGATAAATTGATTAACAATCACTTAGCTAAAAATAAAAACTAGAAAAGTGTAATTTTTCTTAATATTTTCTTAATTTTAAAGTAACACGTTATAAATTAGATCCCCTCATCTTTATTATAATTAAACTATTGAGGATGAGTCAATCTACAAGAATATCGCTTCTCTTTCTCTTAATATTCCTACTAGGTATTATAGGAACTATCACTCTTGTTCAAAAGAGTTTAAATAAGAAACATTTGGTTAATAATACCATGGTAGATTCTAATTTTTAAAAGTTCCATAGCTAAGAATATTAAAGATCTATATCTATGAGGTCTTTATTTATAAGCGTTTCAAAGTTATCTTTAAGACAATTTCAGTTTTAATAATAAAATTCTATTTTTTTTAAATCTTCAGTTTGGATGAACTGTAAGTCTAAGATTCTAAGCAGAGTTGTTAACACCTATTATTATATTTCCTTTTTTTCTTTTTATTAAAAATTAAAACTGATGTCTATTATTGTCTGTTAATTTGTAGCATAAGTTTATTGAAAAATAGTTGCATTTATCGTTACCAACATTCTAAATAGAGTTGTTAACAAAACTATAAAGCTTTAACTACCTGATACTGTTCTAGATTTAATATTTACTTAACAAAAGTTAATAATTGAAAAGGATTTTAGATTCTTAAAAAATATTCAGTTTTGAGATGTTCACAATCCAATTTTTAATGGTGATAACTTCTCTACAAATTCTATAGTTATAATTAGGGATAACGATAAATATTTCTCTATTCCAAAAATTAATCAATAATCCAAATTTCGTTGTTAGATTCTCACCAAAGGTTATCCACAATTTGGGTGATTTATTAAGTGCTTAAAAACTAAGTATCTGCAAATAGTAATTAACAATGGAAATAACTTTAGTTAACAAGCCATTTTTTACCTTTGCTTAACCTTAAAAACAAAAATTATGAAAATTTCTATTGGTAATGATCATGCCGGAACCGAGTATAAACAGGCAGTTGTGGCTTTTTTAGAAGCTAAAGGTATTGAAGTTATTAACTATGGTACTAATTCTGAAGAAAGCGTGGACTATCCAGATTTTGTACATCCTGTAGCTACAGATGTAGAAAATGAAAAAGTAGATCTAGGAATCATTATCTGTGGAAGTGGAAATGGCGCTTCTATGACTGCTAATAAACACCAAGGTGTAAGAGCAGCTTTATGTTGGACTAATGAAATTGCAAAATTAGCCCGTCAACATAACGATGCTAATATTTTAGGAATTCCTGCCAGATATGTTTCTCAAACCCAGGCTATAGATATGGTAGATACTTTTTTAAACACAACTTTTGAAGGCGGACGTCATCAAAACAGAGTAGCTAAAATACCAGTTTAAATGGGGCATTCTCACGATCACTCGCATGCTCATCCTGAGGTTAAAGGTAAGAACCTGTTAATATCTATAGGGCTAAATATTCTTATTACCATAGCTCAAATTATTGGTGGTTTCTTAAGCGGTAGTTTATCTTTATTATCTGATGCACTACATAATTTAAGTGATGTGATCTCCCTTATAATTAGCTATGTTGCCAATAGATTATCCAAAAAAGACGCTTCACTAAATAAGACCTTTGGCTTTAAAAGAGCAGAAATAATTGCTGCCTTTGTGAATGCAGCAACTCTTATCATTGTTGCTGTTCTTTTAATGGTTGAAGCCGTAAAACGCTTTCAGGAACCTCAAGAGATCGCATCCGGATTGGTTATATGGCTGGCATTATTAGCTATTGCCGGAAATGGGTTTAGTGTTTTGATAATTAAAAAAGATAGCAAAGCCAACATGAATATGCGTTCTGCTTATCTGCATTTAATTACAGATATGATGGCTTCTGTAGCAGTACTGGTGGGTGGACTATTAATGAAATATTATGAGCTCTATTGGGTAGATAGTGTACTTACTTTTGCAATTGGTGTCTATCTAATTGTGGTAGGTTATGATCTTCTTAAATCTGCAACTCATGTACTAATGCTCTTTACACCTTCTGATATTGCCTTAGAAGATATTGCCAAAGGCATCTGCAAATTAGAAGAAGTAGACAATGTACACCATATTCATATTTGGCAATTAAATGATAAAGAGATTCATTTAGAAGCGCATGTAGATTTTAATAAAGATATATCAATTTCAGAATTTGATAAGATATTATCTAAAATTGAAGAAGTTACTTTTCATGATTTTGGAATTACCCATATAAATATACAGCCAGAATTTGGGAAATGCGATACCAAAGACTTGATAGTACAGGATTAATAAAATAGAAAAATGGAAATTAGAATAAAGGCCTTTAAAGAGCTTAGTATAGATGAATTATATGATCTATTGCAGTTAAGATCTGAAATTTTTGTGGTTGAACAAGATTGCGTATACCAAGATATTGATGGGAAAGACCAAAAAGCTTTGCATATTATAGGCTCCAAAGATGGTAGAATTGTAGCCTATACCCGTTGCTTTAACAGTGGAATCTTTTTTGAAGAAGCATCAATTGGAAGAGTGGTTGTTGCTAAAGATCAACGTAAATATGGACTAGGTCATGAAATTATGAAAGCTTCTTTAAAAGCAATTCAAGACCATTTTAAAACAGATTCTATTAAGCTTTCTGCACAACAATACCTCGTCAAATTCTATGAATCTCATGGTTTTAAAACTATAGGAGAAGGATATTTAGAAGACGGTATCCCACATATAGCAATGATAAGATCTTAATATTTTAAGATCTTATCATATTGCTGTTTATCGTTCAATACTTTTTTGGCTTCTAAAATTTCAGGATTGTAGAGTACATAATGATCATATAAACCTTCTTGATAGAAATATCTCTTGATAATTTCATCTGTTAATAAACTCGCAATTTCAGGTTTTTTATCCTCTAGTTCTACTTTTTTCTGAGCCTCAATTTCAGCTAGTAAAGAATTATATCCTTTTAATATATCCTGGTTAAAATCTTCTGCTTTAGCCGTCTTCATTGCTTTTGTTAGATCACGTTCTGTAGCGGTCTCATAATTAAAATCTGTTTTTTCTAAAAATGCCTTAAAGCTATTATAATCCTCATCTGTAAGTTGAAAACTTTCAGGATTCTCTAATTTATGAGCATAATAATATTGTGTGGCAAAGTCAAAAATTGCATCGCTGGCCAACAGAGCTTTGGTGATAGTGTTATATTCTGAAGATTTTAAAGTAACATCCGGTAAGATCCCTCCACCATCAAAAACGCTTCTCCCATTTCTGGTTTTAAATTCATTATAATCCTCGATTCTTGTTCTAATAGGATTTCCTTCTGCATCTCTGTCTCTATAATTTAATGCCTGAATACATCTTCCACTTGGAGTATAATATCTAGAAATAGTGAGTTTTAACTGTGTTCCATATGCCAGTTCTTTAGGTCTTTGCACCAAGCCTTTTCCAAAACTTCGGGCACCAATAATTACTGCTCTATCAAGATCTTGTAAAGATCCTGCCACGATCTCACTAGCAGAAGCGCTTCTACCATTAACAATTATTGCTAAGGGGATCTTTGTATTTATAGGTTCTTTAGGCGTATAATATTTGTTATTATATTTATCTATCACAGATCTTGTGGAGGTAATTAATTCTCCCTTATCCAGAAAAATATTGCTAACCAGAATAGCCTCTGCCAGCAATCCTCCCGGATTTCCTCTAAGGTCTAAGATTATTTTATCTGCACCCTGACTCTCGAGATCCTTCAATGCCTTTATCGTTTCCGCAGAAGCACGCTCATTAAATCTTGATAAAACTATGTATCCAGTATTATCTTCGAGAAGTTGATAATATGGAACAGCATTCAGTTCTACTAAGCCTCTGGTAATTTGAGTAGTTTCATTCTTACCTTGTCTATTATATTCTATGACGACTTTAGAATTTGGAGCTCCATTTAAAAGTTCTCCTGCATCATCTTTATAATCTGATACCGATAATCCTCCGATCTTAATTATTTCGTCTCCGGGCTTTAAACCGGCTTTATCTGCAGGATAATCCTTATAAGTTTCAATAATTGTAAATTTTCCATCTTTTATCTTTACAGTAGCTCCAATTCCTTGATATTCTCCGGCAGTATTCATTCTGGCTGCTTCTACATCCTGTTCATTCCAATAGTTAGTATAGGGATCTAGATCTGCAAGCATCGCTTTTATAGCCGTATCCATAAGTTCTGCAGGATTGGTTTCATCTACATAATTCATGTTCAGTTCCTTGAATAGCGTAGTGAAAATCTCCAACTGCTTGGCTATTTCAAAAAAGTCAGATTTAAAGGAAGAGGTAATAAAAAGTAAGCTTAACCCAAGAAAGGCAACTGCTGCTTTTTTAAGTTTTGGTATTTTCATGTAAAGATTCCCTTTGTATAAGCTTATTCATAATTTGAACAAAACATGCTGCCATCTGTTCACTATTTATCTTCTTAGGTGAAGTATAGATAAACATCAACGCGTATTTACCCTGCAAGTTGCTCTCAACAAGGTACTTATTTTTTCTGAATGCCTCACGCATAGATCTTTTTATACTATTTCGATCTACAGCCAGCTTATAAATTCTTTTGGGAACAGAAACGCCTGATTTAAAATGAAGATCCTGAGGATTTTTAAGCGGAAGATAAATGAGCTTTAATGGAAAATTTTTCAAAGATTTTCCTTCTGAAAATAAGCGATCTATCAATATTTTGCTTTTCAGTTTTTCTGAAGAAGGAAACTTTTCGTTCATTGAGTTCAATTGAAGGGGCTAAATTAAAAAAATCCGCTTTGGGAATTCCCAAAACGGATCTTTCTTTTTATTCTGAAGCTTTTAACTACTAAAACCTCTTTTATAATTCTTATTCTGCAGCTGCTGCTGGAAAGATATTATTAGATCTATCTACATCTGCCATAAATCCTGCAGCATCAATCTCTATCTTGCTGATCTCGCTTTTTGGCTTATTCAGTTTAAGGTCATAATTTCTTTGTGCCCAAGACCAGTTTTTTTCTACAGTTCTTTCCATTCCTTCTGCAGCTGGTTTTTCCCATTGCATCATACTTAGCGGAATGTAAATGTTTTCTGAAGTTCCATCGGTATAAGAAACCGTAACATCTAAAGGCATTGGCATAATTCCAACTCTTTCTAAGGTTGCTGTGGTAGCATTGTTCTCTTCAGAAATATTTTTAACAGCATAATCTATGGTATTGGTAGTATTTACCCAATCATTTAAATACCAGTTTAGCTCTGCACCAGAAACTTTTTCTGCAACTCTAATAAAGTCATTTGGAGATGGATGTTTAAATTTCCATTCATCATAATAACTATGCAATGTTTGTTGAAGATTTTCTTTCCCGATAATATATCCTAACTGAGATAAGAAAACACTTCCTTTTACATAAGATGCTATAGAATAAGCCATATTGTACTCATAACGATCTCCATGAGTAGATAATGCTTGTTCCTTTCCAGATTGTGCTAAATAATTATAAGTTCTATAAGATCCCTTATAAGGATTTTCAGAATTTTTACCTTCTAAACTTTGCTCTGCCTGTGTAGAGATATAGCTGGTAAAACCTTCGTCCATCCAAGGATGTTGAGATTCATTAGTTCCTAATAATTGCTGAAACCAAGAATGCGCAAATTCATGAGCAGTAGTTCCTAGAAGTCCGTCATAGTTTTCACCACCGGTTATTAGGGTACAATTTGCATACTCCATTCCACCATCTCCACCTTGAATTACAGAATATTGTTTCCAAGGGTATTCTCCTATATGCTCATTATAAAAAGCTAATAATTTAGCGGTTTCCGGTTGAATTTTCTTCCAATTCTCCTTCACTTTTGGATCATTCTTGTATAAAAAGTGAAGGGTTACTCCGCTTTCAGTTTTCATAGAATCGTGGATATATTCTGGATCTGCAGCCCAAGCAAAGTCATGAACTTTTTCTGCTTTAAAGTTCCAAGTAAGCTTATCTCCTTTGGCTCTTTTTACTTTAGTTCCTTCTTTTTCATACCCATATCCAATTTCATCTGCATTTTGAAGTACTCCTGTACCACCAAGAATATATTTTTTATCTATGCTGATGTTCACATCAAAATCTCCCCAAACTCCAAAGAATTCTCTGGCGATATAAGGATCTGCATGCCATCCTTCAAAATCATATTCTGCTAATTTAGGATACCATTGCGTCATAGAAAGCGCAACACCATCTGCATTGTTTCTTCCAGAACGACGAATTTGAACAGGTACTTGCCCCTTAAATTTCATCTTGAAGGTTGTAGATTTTCCAGGAGCAATTGGCTCTGCAAGAGAAACTTTAAGTATGGTTCCCTCCTCTTTATATTCTACCTTTTTACCGTCCTGATCTAAAGATTCTACTCTTAGATATCCAATTTCATTAGGCTTTAAAATACTAATTCTACTTTGATATTTAGGTTCTTCCTTAGTTCCTAAGTTATTCACCATTCTTCCATCTGGATCTGCAATGTCTTGCAATCTCATATCCATATCGCTTCCCGGTTGAAGAGCGTTAAAGAATAGGTGATAAAATACCTTTTTTAAAGTATCTGGAGAATTGTTAGTGTACTTAAGTTCTTGCGAACCTGTATATTGAAAATTATTAACGTTCATATCAATATCCATCTTATAATCAACATGTTGTTGCCAATAATTAGGATTTTCCTGAGCAGACATTGCCCCGCCCGTTAAAATTAAAATACTTAATATTAATTTCTTCATAGTTTATTTTTTAGTTGCTTTTGTTCACTTTATCTGCAAGAATAAGAGCATTGTAAAGATTTGCCATCTTCCCTGAAGTAGAAATTTCAGTGAATTTCTTAGATTTTTGCTCCTCTCCTACCAAAACTGTAGCAGTAGTAGAAACTCCACTATCCATAATAATATGTTTTACCTGAGATGCAGATAATTTTGGGTAGAAAGATCTAATAATTGCAGCAACCCCTGCAACTTCCGGAGAAGCCATAGAAGTACCTTGTAAATACTCATACGTGTTCTTTGGAGTTGTAGACCAGATTTTCACACCAGGTGCAAATACATCTACATTAGATTTTCCATAGTTTGAGAAACCAGCAATAAGATCTGAACCATATTTATAATTTAAAGCTCCAACGGTTAAGAAATTATCTGCAACCTCTGTTGGCGCCTCTGGATATTGATCGTTTGGATATACTCTGTTGGTATCTAGGTCTAAACTTTCATTTCCTGCTGCGTTAACAATAAGCACATCTTTAGCTGCAGCATATTTAATAGCATCTGTAACCCATTCTGGATGTGTAGAGAAATATTTTCCAAAACTTGTATTTATAACTTTAGCACCATTATCTACTGCATATCTAATAGCCAAAGCAATATCTTTATCATACTCATCTCCATCTGGAACAGCTCTTAACACCATGATCTGAGCATTATTAGCAACACCTTTTAAACCTTTATTATTGGTTCTGTTGGCTGCAATAATACCTGCTACGTGGGTACCGTGTTTAATATCATCTTTGTCTGAAGTTGGTCCGTCTACTTCATTATTACCATATTTTGTATCGGTAATATCATCTGGATTATCTCCTACTATAGCTCTACCATCTAGATTCAAATTAAAATGAGTGTCTAAACGCCCTGCATAATAATCTACCGCTTCATTCAATTGCTTTATAGCTGCAGGAATGTTCTCATCTACATTATTCTGAATTTGAGTTAACATTGCTTTATACTGCTGCATTTCTGGAGTTGTTGCAGGCATTGCAGATAATTCAGCTTTCGTATAATCTTCTTTTCCAAGTTTAGAAGAAACTGCTGCATGTGCAGTTACTAATTGCTGCTTAATATTGGTGTATTGATCTTTAGTTTGAAGAGCTTTGCTATATTCTTTATCATATTCTGCTTTTGCAGCCTGATACATTGCAAATTCTTCTCTATCTGCAGTGCTAATAGCACTTGCAGATTTACCGTCATACTTTGGTTTTAATTCCTTATAAATTCTGGTAAATTCTGTATTTTCTTTTACAGCATCTCCTAAAAAGTTCCAACCGTGAACATCATCAATATATCCATTATTATCATCATCTTTTCCATTATTAGGAATTTCACCTTTATTGGTCCAGATTACGCTTTTTAGATCTTCTTGATTAATATCTACCCCGCTATCTATAACACCAACAATCATTGTTTTTCCAGTGTTATTTTTTATGATCTCGTTATAAGCTTTTGTAATGCTCATCCCTGGAATGGTATCTGTAGTTAGATCTGCTTCAGGCCAGGTTTTAAGTTGAGCATCAGTTAGTGGTGTAACCTTTAAAGGGGTTTGATCTATATTATCTATAGGGGTAGCAATAATTGAAGGGGATGAACTGCTACATCCGGTAATTGCCATTGCAATTCCAGCGATCATCAAGGGCTTAAAAACAGGTATTTTCATTGAGTTTGGTTTAATTAAAAAGTTCATTAAATGTATATGTGTTGTCTAGTCTTACTCCTTTTTCGGTATGTTTTAAGGTAATAATCTCATTATGGGCATCATGTTCTAAGAAAAGATAATATTCATTATCTGCTGCGGTATTCAAAAATGTCTCCTTTTCATCTAAAGTTAACAAAGGTCTGGTATCAAATCCCATTACATAGGGCAATGGAATATGACCTGCTGTTGCTAAAAGATCGGCCATAAAAACCAAGGTTTTCCCTTTATATTGAATATGAGGAATCATTTGTTTATCTGTATGTCCATCTACAAATAGCACACCAAAGCCCATTTCATTGTAATTTTGAAATTTGTTTGAAGGGTCTCTATCCAGAAAATTTAGTTGCCCGCTTTGCTCCATAGGAAGGATATTTTCTTCTAAAAATGAAGCTTTTTCCCTCGCGTTTGGCTGTGTAGCCCAATGCCAATGATCTTTATTGCTCCAAAATTTAGCATTTTTAAAAGCAGGTTCATAACCGGTTCTATCTTTATTCCACTGTATACTACCCCCACAATGATCAAAATGTAGATGTGTCATAAAAACATCGGTTATATCATCTCTATGAAATCCGTTTTGTTTTAAAGACTTGTCTAAAGAATGCTCTCCCCATGGATAATAATAGCCAAAGAATTTTTCGCTTTGCTTATCACCCATACCGGTATCAATAAGCATTAACTTGTCGCCATCTTCAATTAACAAACACCTGGCGGCAATGTCTATCATATTATTTGCATCTGCTGGATTGGTTCTTGTCCAAAGACTTTTTGGAACTACTCCAAACATAGCACCTCCATCTAACTTAAAATTTCCGGCTTCTATAGGATAAAGTTTCATTTTTTTGAATTTGAACTGCAAAGTACTAAAACCCCAATACATGCCTGAATTCAATCGTTTTTATTTTGTTATTTTTAACAAACTTTTGGAGATTGATATGGTATTTGCTGACAAAACTATTAGTACTATCGCATGATATTGAAGCTAACTTTTAATAATAGTTAGTTGTCTGATTATTAGCACTCCTAAGATTTATATTGGTTATTTTAACTAGTATAAACTTCAAAAAACTTTGAACTTCAGTAAATAGCACTATTTTTATGCGACTGAGGTTTTTTATTATAGAATAGACAATAGAACTTAGATGTTAGAACTTGCAGGATTAATTATTTTAGGAATTCTGGCGCAATGGGTAGCCTGGAAAATTAAAGTTCCGGCTATTTTGCCGTTGATACTTATAGGCCTTTTAGTAGGTCCAATATCCACACTTATTTCTGAAGATGGTGCCAAATGGTTAGAGCCTATCTGGAATGGAGAAAAAGGTCTATTCCCCGGAGAAAGCTTATTTTACTTTGTGTCTTTGGCTATTTCTATCATTCTTTTTGAAGGTGGATTAACACTTAGAAAAAGTGAAATTGGTACTGTAGGTCCTGTAATACTCAAATTAATAAGTGTAGGTGTAATTGTTACCTTTTTTGGAGGTGGTCTTGCTGCCCATTATATCTATGGGTTTACCTGGCAAATATCCTTTCTTTTTTCTTCCTTAATAATTGTAACAGGTCCCACAGTAATATCCCCTATTTTAAGAAATATCCCTCTTAAAAAACACGTGTCTTCCATCCTTAAATGGGAAGGTATTCTTATAGATCCTATCGGCGCTTTAATAGCGGTATTGGTGTATGAATTTATACGTGTTGAAGGTGGACAAGATTTCACGAAAACAGCGCTCGTAGAATTTGGTAAAATTATCTTATTCGGTTTCACCTTTGGGTTTGCCTTTGCAAATGTGCTTACATTTTTAATCAAAAAGAATGTAATTCCACATTACCTATTAAACGTATTTACACTTGCCACAGTGCTAGGAGTTTTTGTTCTTGCAGATCAATTTGCACATGAAAGCGGGCTTTTAGCCGTAGTGATCATGGGGATGGTAATGGGTAATAAAGATCTGCCTAATCTTAAAGAGTTACTTTATTTTAAAGAATCTCTAAGTGTACTTCTTATCTCAATACTCTTTATTTTACTTTCTGCAAATATAAAAATGGAAGAATTGTACCTGCTTTTAAATTGGAAAGCTTTGGTATTGTTTGCTATAATCATGTTTATAGTTAGGCCCTTGGGTGTTATATTAAGTTCTATTGGTTCTGGATTAAAGATCAACGAAATTGCTTTTATTAGCTGGGTTGGCCCTAGAGGAATTGTAGCTGCAGGTATCGCCTCCCTATTCGGTTTAAAATTAGCGCGTGAAGGCGTAGAAGGTGCAGAATATATCACTCCGCTGGTTTTTATGATTGTATTATGTTCTGTACTATTAAACGCTACCACCGCTAGATTATTTGCTAAACTTGTGGGTGTGTTTATTAAGAACTCTCAGGGAATTCTTATTATTGGAGCCTCTTCAATTTCAAGAATTATAGGTAAATATCTTCAGGATAATAAAAGACATGTAGTTTTTGTAGATAGCAATGGTGAAAATATACGTAAAGCTAGAGCTTTAGGAATGGAAGCTATAGAGGGAAGTGTTTATTCTGATGATCTTATCAATAATATTGAATTGAATGATATTGGTTATTTAATGGCCATTACCGCCAATAGTGATATTAATAAAACCGCAATTTCCCGATTCCAAAAACAATTTGGAGAAAAAGGTTCATTTAGAGTGATTTCTTCAGATGAAATGAATGATCCGGAGAGAAATCCTGCTGAAGGTCTTTTCTCTCATACAGACGATTATATAAAGCTTGCTGAGGTATCTAGAAGGTATCCAAAGATCCATGAGATCATTGTGAACAGTAAAGAGCATTACGAAGGCTTGATTGAAATTTCTAAAACAGATCCAGACATAATTCCACTTTTTGTTAAGACAGATGATGGTGATCTTCAAATAATTCCATCTCACAGCTCAGAGGTAGAAATACAAGAAGGCTTTCACTTGGTTTATCTGGGTAAAAAGATCCAAAAAGAAGAAATTTTTGAAGAAAATTATAAGGAAGTCGCAGATGATGATAACTAATTCTACGTCCTTAATTATTATTGCTGCAAGCATCATTTAGTTTACAAAGCATTTAATTGTTTTTATAAATTTGGCGACTGCTAAGAGGATAAAATAACCATCATTTTATCTACAAGTCAGAATTTTATCAGCAACAATAATTGATATAAGGTGTGGTATGAATGATTTTCTAGAAACTCTGCGCCATGAGTTCACCCTACCAATAGGTGATCCTGTCCTAATATTTTCTATTATACTAATTATAATATTAGTATCTCCAATTCTTTTAAAGCGAATAAATATTCCAGGGATAATTGTTTTGATTATTTCCGGAATTATAATAGGCCCTTTTGGAGTTGGGCTTTTAGAAAAGAATACAGCAATAGATCTATTTTCTAAGATCGGGATACTATATATCATGTTCATTGCCGGACTAGAATTGGACATGAATCAATTCAAGGCAAATCAAAATAAGAGCTTTACTTTTGGTTTTTTCACCTTTATAATACCGCTCACTTTAGGTTTTCCAATTTGCTATTATTTGCTTGGATATAACTTTAATGCTAGTTTTTTAACCGCAAGTATGTTCGCTACTCATACACTAATAGCATATCCAATAGTTAGCAAATTGGGTGTTTCCAAAAATGAAGCTGTTGCCGTAGCTGTAGGTGGAACAATTTTAACAGATACTGCAGTACTTATTATTCTTGCCGTGATCTTGGGAAATGCAGAAGACGGTGGACTTACCGCATCGTTTTGGCTAAGACTTATAGTATCACTACTTATATTTTGTGCTATTATGTTCTTTTTAGTTCCAAAGATCGCCCGATGGTTCTTTACAAGAATGGATAAAGAAAAACACTCTCATTACATTTTTGTGTTAACCGTGGTATTTCTATCTGCTTTCTTAGCAAAGTTAGCAGGTGTAGAAGATATTATAGGGGCTTTTCTGGCCGGTTTGGCTTTAAATAGATTAATACCCCATTCTTCTCCACTTATGAATCGTATCGAGTTTATAGGGAGTTCTCTATTTATACCTTTCTTTCTGATTAGTGTGGGAATGATGGTTGACCTTAAGGTTATTTTTAGTGGGTATATGGCTATCGTGGTGGCATTAACGCTATCTGTAGTAGCAATTCTTGGAAAATGGCTGGCAGCCTTTGTCACACAGTTAACCTTTAAATATTCTGCTACACAAAGAAAACTTATTTTTGGATTGAGCACGGGGCATGCTGCAGCAACACTGGCAGTTATTATTGTAGGTTATAAAGCAAGTATCATTGATATTAATATTCTTAATGGTACCATTATTCTTATTCTTATTACCTCCATTGTTGCAACTTTGACAACAGAAAATGCTACCAAGAAGATTGTAGAAGAATCTAAAGAAATAGACTTGAATGAAGTAAAGAAGTCTAATAATTATAAGATGGAAAGTATTCTGCTCCCGTTAGCTAATATTGTGAATCTAGAAAGACTGCTGGAGTTTAGTATTTTAATAAAAGATAAAAATTCAGAAAATCCAATTTCTATACTATCTGTAGTTCCAAATGATGAGCAAGCAGAATTAAACATAGCTCAGGCTAAGACCAAATTACAAATTTTTGTAAATCAAGCTTCTGCCACAGAAACCAAAGTAGACGTAACTGCTACTATTGATGAGGATGTAGCTAAAGGGATTGCCAGAAAATCTAAAGAGATCATAGCAGATGTTATTGTTATGGGGTGGCCAACAAGTGGTAATGAAGATGAAATTATAAATGCAAAGATGAACGGTATTATCCAACAGACCTCAAAAACCTTATTTCTATGCCAAACGAATAAGCCTTGGGCTACCCATAAAAAGTTACTTGTTTTAGCTCCTATTGATGTTCAAAATATGAAGGGCTTTGAAATATGGATCAAAAAATGCGTAAGAATAGCTGAAGAATTAAGTGTTCCAATACTTGTTTATTGCTCTTCAGAAACTCAGGTGGCTATAGAAAGACTTGTGGATAAACTAAGATTAAAGGCTCCGTTCTTATTCAGAAAAACTGCAAACTTGGAACAAAGTGCTATAATATTGAAGGAAGTAGATACAAATGATATTTTGATGCTTATTACTGCCAGAGAAGATGCCATTGCATACCAACCGATGTTGAAACAGCTACCTTATATTCTGGAAAATAATTTTAGAAGAAACACTAAGATCTTGGTATATTTACAATAAAAGAAAAGGCATTAGAAATAATGCCTTTTCTTATTTGATATGTAGAATGTTCTAATTAATCGTTCAATTTAAGAACAGCCATAAATGCCTCTTGAGGAATTTCAACATTCCCTACCTGTCTCATACGTTTTTTACCTTTTTTCTGCTTTTCTAGAAGCTTTCTTTTACGAGATATATCTCCTCCATAACATTTTGCTGTAACGTCTTTTCTCAATGCTTTCACCGTTTCACGAGAAATGATCTTTGCTCCTATGGCAGCTTGTATTGGAATATCAAATTGTTGTCTTGGGATAAGCTCTTTCAACTTTTCACACATTTTCTTACCAATATCAAAAGCATTATCTACGTGCAGTAATGCAGATAGTGCATCTACCACACTTCCATTAAGAAGTACATCTACTTTAACCAGTTTAGAAGCACGCATTCCTATTGGAGAATAATCAAAAGAAGCATAGCCTTTAGAAACTGTTTTCAATCTATCATAAAAGTCAAAAACGATCTCTGCCAAAGGCATATCAAAATTAAGCTCTACTCGCTCTGGAGTAAGATAAGTTTGATTGGTGATCTGGCCACGTTTTTCTATACAAAGAGACATTACAGGACCAACAAAATCGGCTTTGGTAATGATACTCGCTTTAATATAAGGTTCTTCTACTCTATTTAAACTTGATGGTTCCGGAAGATCTGAAGGGTTATTAACCAGAATCATTTCATCTGGATGTTTATGCGTAAATGCATGGTATGAAACGTTAGGAACCGTAGTGATAACGGTCATATCAAACTCTCTTTCCAATCTTTCCTGAATGATCTCTAAGTGTAACATTCCTAAGAATCCACATCTAAAACCAAACCCTAAAGCAGCAGAGCTTTCTGGAGTAAATACCAAAGAAGCATCATTAAGCTGTAATTTTTCCATAGAAGATCTTAGATCTTCATATTCTTCTGTATCTACAGGATAGATTCCGGCAAAAACCATTGGTTTTACGTCCTCAAAACCTGCCACAGCTTCTGTAGTTGGATTTTTAGCATCTGTAATAGTATCACCAACTTTTACTTCTCTTGCATCTTTTATCCCAGTAATTAGATATCCAACATCTCCTGTTTTTATCTCTTGTCTTGGAAATTGTTTTAACCTTAGTGTACCAACTTCATCTGCGAAGTATGTTTTATCTGTAGCAACAAATTTAATGTTTTGCCCTTTTTTGATAGAACCATTAATAACTCTAAAATAGGTTTCTACTCCTCTAAAAGGATTGTATACAGAATCAAAAACCAATGCTCTAAGTGGCGCATCCACTTTTCCGGTAGGTGGAGGAATGCGTTCTATAATAGCGGTAAGAATCTCCTCTATTCCTATACCTGTTTTAGCACTTGCAGGAATCACATCTGAAGGATCACATCCTAATAATTCAACAATATCATCTGTAACCACTTCTGGATTTGCACTTGGTAAATCTACTTTATTAAGCACAGGAATGATCTCTAGATCATTTTCTAATGCTAAATAAAGGTTAGAGATAGTTTGTGCCTGAATGCTCTGTGCTGCATCTACAATTAAAAGTGCACCTTCACAAGCTGCGATAGACCTGGAAACTTCGTAAGAGAAATCTACGTGTCCAGGAGTATCAATTAAGTTTAAAATATATTGTTCACCCTTAAAGGTGTATTCCATTTGAATAGCATGACTTTTTATTGTGATCCCACGCTCACGCTCAAGATCCATACTATCCAGTAATTGCTCTTGCTTTTCACGATCTGTTACCGTTCCGGTAAAATCGAGTAATCTATCTGCTAACGTACTTTTCCCGTGATCAATATGGGCAATAATACAAAAGTTACGTATGTTCTTCATGTGTCAATTTCAGAGTTGATCGAGCCTATTGTGACCCAACATATTAAAGTTTACAAATATAGGTTTTTTAATATGGTTTGTATAACTATTCTGCTTGGCTGTTGCGTAATTATAAATCCTGTATTAAATGTACCTAATAATCGCAATTTTGAGATTGCTATGATCCTAATCTGAAATAATTCGTAAAATTTCAGAAACACCTGACATAAAGAATATTATAAAAAATTGAATAATCTTTTAATAGGTTATAAAAAAAATTATAAAAGTATTTGGTTTTTTTAAAAAAAGACGTCTTCTTTGTAAGTGTAAAAGCTAAATATTAGCCATTTAACTAATTTTAGTTTTTTTATAAGATTTTTTTTCAGGTGAAATTCAAACGTTTTCGTGAGTTGAGCTTATCGATCTAACTATTTTTTAAATATTTGTGGAGTATCATTATCTATAATTTTTTTGGAAGTTAAGGTTTTGATCGAGTAACGTTTTAATCTTATACATTAGAAAACTTCTATGAAAAACCAATCAACTTTAGGCACACCACAAGTCAGTGCGAAATCTGAAACTAATCGTTCCATTCTTATCATTGGAGCACTCTTCTTTATCTTCGGATTTGTTACATGGCTAAATTCTGTACTAGTACCGTATTTAAAGATCGCCTGTGAACTTAATAACTTTCAATCCTACTTTGTTGTAAGTGCCTTCTATATCTCATATTTAGTAATGGCTCTGCCGTCTGCTAAGATCCTTAAACTTACAGGTTTTAAAAAAGGAATGTCTGTAGGATTACTAGTAATGGCAGTTGGGGCTTTAATTTTTGTTCCTGCAGCTTATACTAGAACCTATGGCTTATTTCTTTTGGGTCTTTTTGTGCTAGGAACCGGCTTAGCAATATTACAGACTGCTGCAAACCCTTACATTACTATTTTAGGCCCAATAGAAAGTGCTGCTAAGAGAATTAGTATTATGGGTATTTGCAATAAGATAGCAGGAACTCTAGCGCCTTTGGTGCTGGGAGCCATTGTTTTTAAAAATACCGAAACTTTAGTGGAAGAGTTAACTCTCATGAGCGTAGCAGAAAAGGCGCTTGTTTTGGATGAGCTTTCGGAAAGGGTAGTAGTACCATATCTTATTATGATGGGGGTTCTTATTTTACTGGCAGTTATGATCTATTTTTCTTCCTTACCAGAAGTAGATACAGATTCTGAAGATGAAGAATTGGCAAAAACCAATGTAAATAAAACCAGCATCTTTCAGTTTCCACATTTATTGCTAGGTACCCTTGCCATGTTCTTTTATGTAGGTGTGGAAGTGATAGCAGGAGATACCGTTATTAGTTATGCAGCTTCTCAGGGTATTCCGCTAATAGATGCTAAAGTCTTTACCTCGTATACTTTAGGAGCCATGATCATTGGATATATTATAGGTATATCTACAATCCCAAAATATATTTCTCAAGAAAAAGCCTTAAGAATTTCTGCTATTGTAGGGATTATCTTCGGGTTAGGGGCCATCTTTTCAGATGGGTTTATATCAGTACTATTTATCTCATTATTAGGATTAGGAAATGCTATGGTGTGGCCGGCTATTTGGCCAATGTCTATTGCAGGCTTAGGTAGATTCACCAAAATTGGATCTTCATTTCTAATTATGGCTATTGCAGGTGGTGCTATTTTACCTCCTTTATATGGATACCTGGCAGATATTGTGAATCCTCAGAATGCCTATTGGATTGTAATTCCTTGTTATGCATTTATACTATTCTTTGCCAGTAAAGGATATAAGATAAGAAGTAACTGATCTAATTATTAAATATTGAATTAGAGTAGCAAAGTGCATGCTATACTTAGACAAAAATTAAGATGAATAAAAGAACCACAGAGCAAAGCTCACTATATAATGATCTGGAAAAGATGAATACGCGTCAGTTATTGACAAATATCAACAATGAAGATAAGAAGGTATCAGAAGCTATAGAAAAGGAGATTCCAAGTATAGAAAGATTGGTAGATGTTATAGTGGAAAAAATATCTAAACATAATGGGAGACTTTTTTATATAGGAGCAGGAACCAGTGGAAGGCTGGGGGTTTTAGATGCTTCAGAATGTCCTCCAACTTTTGGAGTTTCAGATAATGTAATTATAGGATTGATAGCCGGTGGAGATGTTGCCTTGCGAAAGGCGGTTGAAAATGCCGAAGACAATAATAATAAGGCCTGGGAAGACCTAAACGAATATAATATCAATAATAACGATGTACTAATAGGTATAGCGGCCTCTGGTACTACACCCTATGTTATTGGAGGAATAGAAAGAGCCAGAGAAAACGGACTTATCACGGGATGTATAACCAATAATGCAGATTCTCCACTTGCCAATGCTTCAGAATTTCCAATAGAAGTAGTAGTAGGGCCGGAGTTTGTAACGGGTAGCACCAGAATGAAATCTGGTACAGCACAAAAATTGGTGCTGAATATGATCTCTACTTCAGTAATGATAAAATTAGGAAGGGTAAAAGGAAATAAAATGGTAGACATGCAACTATCTAATGCCAAATTAGTAGACCGCGGTATTAAGATGATCATGGAAGAGTTGGATGTAGATAAAGAGAAAGCTTCAGAATTATTAAAAGAATATAAAAATGTACGCTCTGCTATACACAATAATAGGGGGTAGTTTGCTAAATATAAGATAGTTAAGAAGTTAAATAGAAACCAACAACGTTTATTAAATACATTCAAATTATGGAAAAACGATTACTCTTAATTTTACTCTGCTTCATTGGCATGCAATCTTTTGCCCAGGAGCGTAGGGTTACAGGAACAGTAAAAGATGGTAACGGTTTACCTGTTGCAGGAGCATCTGTTTACATAAAGGATACAAATAATGGAGCCGTTACAGACATGGATGGAAATTTTGCTTTGAACGCTCCAGATAATATGGAAGCTATTCTGGTAATTTCGTCTTTAGGTTTTGATACTCAGGAAATCAAGCTACAAAATAAGTCCACATTTAATATTCAATTAAGCGAAAATTTAGAAGGATTAGATGAAGTTGTAGTAACCGCTTTAGGAATAAAGAGGGAGAAAAAAGCGCTTGGTTATGCCGTTACAGAAGTTAAAGGGGATGTAATTGCAGAAACACAGCGTGAAAATTTTGTAAATGGTCTGGCAGGAAGAGTTGCTGGGGTAGAGGTAAATAGTACTTCAGGACTTCCTGGCTCTTCATCTTCTATAGTAATTAGGGGAATAAGTTCCTTAAGTGGTAGTAACCAACCATTATTTGTAGTAGATGGACTTCCAATTAGTAACAATACTACTTCCACTGCAGTATTTGCATCTTCTGTTACTGGTAATGCTTTTGATAACAGAGGGGTAGATTTTACAAATAGAGCGGCAGATATCAATCCTGAAGATATAGAATCTGTTACGATATTAAAAGGTCCTGAAGCTGCAGCATTATACGGTATAGAGGCTGCATCTGGAGCTATTGTAATTACTACTAAACGAGGTAAAGCCGGAAAAACTCGTATAGATTATAGCAACAGTTTTAGAATAGATAGAATTATAGAGTATCCAGAAATTCAGCAAACTTATGATAGAGGTTCTAATGGATATACTAATGAAGGAAATGAAGAATTATATTATTTTGGAGAACCTTATCCTGAAGGCACTAAATTCTATGATAATGTTAAGGACTTCTTCCAAGAAGCTTTCACTCAAAGACACAACATCTCATTTTCTGGTGGAAGTGAAAAGACTCAATATAGAATTTCTGCTTCTCACACAGATGCAGAAGGTTTTGTTCCAACCACCGGCTTAGAAAAATTAAATATTTCTTCTGCAATTACAGCAGAGTTCAACGACTATCTTTCTGCAGATGTAACGTTTGATTATACCAGATCAGATAATGATCAAACCTTTAGAGGTTCTGGTGGCCCATTATTAGATTTGCTGCTTTGGCCTTCTACAGATGATGCTAGTAACTATCTTACTCCGGGAGGTGATAGAAGAGACTATGCAGACTATTCTAACGCGGTAGAGAATCCATATTTCAATGTTAACAAAAACATATTTAACTCATTAACAGATAGATATAAGTTAAATACTCAACTTACAGCTACTCCTCTAAGCTGGCTAAAATTTGTAGGTCAGATAGGGGTAGATTATTTTACTACAAATAATACAATAGTAAGACATCCGGAATCTAATACGGGTAAAGATTTTAATGGAATATTTGATCAGGCTTTAGTAACAACTAGAAATTTAACTTTTCAATATTATACACAGATCACTCCTCCAAAACTTTTTGATGATAAGATTACAACAGATATAAAAATTGGTAGTGCGGTTTATGATTATAACACATTTAGTGCTGCAGCAGGTGGGCAGGATTTTCAAGCTCCAGATTTATGGTCTATAAATAATACAGACCTATCTACTCATAGAGCTTTTAACAATTTAACAGAACGTAGATTGGTTGGCGCATTTGCAAGTTTAAATGCTAGCTATGATAATATGCTCTTTCTAACATTAACTGGAAGAAATGACTGGAGCTCAACGCTGCCTAAAAAGAATAACTCCTTCTTTTATCCATCTGCAGGATTGAGTTTTATATTTACAGAACTTGATGCTTTTAAAGGATTTAAAAATGTACTTACCTATGGTAAATTAAGAGCTTCTGTAGCCGAAGTTGGAAAAGATGCGAGACCTTATAGCATACGTCCTTTTTATACTAATGCTTTAACTACAGGTGGAGGTTTTCGATATGGGTTTACCGGACCAAGTTTAGATCTAAAGCCAGAGATTACAACTTCTTACGAATATGGTCTTGAACTTAAATTCTTTAAAAACAGATTGGGTATAGATGCTACCTATTTTAATAAGACCTCTAAAGATCAAATCGTTCAAAATCTAAGACTTAGTTATGCTACAGGATTTGTACTTATGACGTTTAATGCCGGTGAGATTCAAAATGAAGGTATTGAACTTCAATTAAATGCTACCCCAGTTCAAACCGAAAACTTCTCTTGGGATATCTTAGCTAACTATACTAAGAACTGGAGTGAATTGGTGAGTTTACCTGGTGATGTATCAGAATTCTATAATTCAGATACCTGGTTGTATGGAAATGTACGTCTAGGATCTAGAGTAGGTGGTTCACTTACTACATTTACAGGGTATGATTTCGAAAGAAATGACGATGGGGAAGTATTAATTAATCCTTCTAACGGGTTACCAATTCTAGATACAAGCGAATGGATTGTTGTTGGAGATAGAAATCCAGACTTTTCAGTTGGACTTACCAATACCCTAAGATATAAGAACTTCTCTCTTAATTTCTTATTAGATTTTAGAGTAGGTGGAGATGTCTACAACGCTACAGAGCATTACCTAACAACAAGAGGATTAAGTAAGAGGACTTTAGATAGAGAAACCCCAAGAATTGTTTCTGGTGTGCTTAAGGATGGAAATGAGAACGTTAACCCAACAGAAAATAATATTCCTATAGATCTATATCGTAACTCTAGTTACTGGAGTAGTATATATCCACATCAAAGCTTTATAGAAAAGGATATAAACTGGGTGCGCTTAAGAGATGTAACTTTTAGTTATAATTTCTCTTCAGACATTTTAAGTAGCACTAAATTTTTAAGAACTGCTAGTGTTTTTGTTACAGGTACAGATCTGTTCTTGTTAACTAATTATTCAGGATTAGATCCAGTTGCAAGTGGAAACTCTGCTGCAGTAGGAGGCGCAGGTGGAGCAGGAATAGACTATGGTAATTTCCCATTACCAAGAGGATTGAATATAGGAATGAGAGTTGGATTTTAAATAAAGAGCGATGAAAAAAATTATATACACATGTTTAATGATTGCCGGAACACTTACTTTTTCCGGCTGTGAGGATTATATAGATGTAAATACCAACCCTAACGGTCCGGATGCACTTTTACAGCCAGAATTATTCTTGCCGCAAATTCAGTCTGAACTAGCAGTTGCAGTTCAATGGGATGGTAGATTTACAGGTTTTTATACCCAAAATTGGGCATATTCTTCTGGAGAATCTTATTCTTTGAATTTGCACAACAACCCATTGTCAGATTCTTATGCCCAATTATGGAGAGCTGTTTATTGGAGTATGGGTTACAATCTATCTGATATGATAGAAAGTGGGATGAATAGTGAGAAATATGATTTCGTTGGAGTAGGCTATATTTTAAGAGCTTACGGTTGGCAAATGTTAACAGATTATCATGGACCTGTAATTGTAACTGAAGCATTCAATTCAAGTCAACGTGTTTTCAATTATGATGAGCAGGAAGTGGTTTATGAGGAAATACAAAGATTGTTAGCCTTAGGAATAGAAAATCTAGAAAGAACAGATGGTTTAAGTCCCCAAGATTCTGGTCTAAGCGAAGCAGATCTAATCTATAACGGAGATAGAGATAAATGGAAAAGATTTGCTTATGGTTTACTTGCAATAAATGCTCACAGATTAACTAATAAAAGTTCTTATAATGCAGATGAGGTTATTGGATATGTAGATCAGGCATTGGCAGGGAATCAAGATGATGCTACAATTCGTTTTGAGGGAACTGTGAGCTCTAATACTAATTTCTTTGGACCACTTAGAGGAAATATTGGTAGATACCGTCAAACCAAATTTATGGTAGGACTTTTAGACGGAACGAATCCAGAATTAACAGATCCAGACCTTATAGGTGCAGATCCACTATTGGAAGATTCAGAAGAACATTTAAAAGATCCAAGAATTACAGCAATGATGGCGCCATCTCCAGATGGTAAATATAGAGGGATATCTCCAGTGGTAGGTATTAATGAATGGTCTCCAGAAGAATCTGATCTAGTTCCAAAGAACTTTTGGAATGAGGAAGGTTATACGGGCACATCTCCATCTCCTCAAATATATTTCTTTAATAACGATGCTAGATTTCCTTTGATGACTTATGCAGAACTTCAGTTTATTAAGTCTGAGGCTGCTTTTATCTCTGGGAATAAAGATGTAGCATTAAATGCGTATCAAAAGGGGGTAAGTTCTCATATGGATTTTGCAAGACAATATGCTCCAGACCCCTCAATTTTTGATACTAGGCGTGAAATTTACCTTAGTAGTGAAGAACTATATCCATCTTCTGCGGGAGAGCTAACATTATCTAAGATCATGTTACAAAAATACATAGCTACTTGGGGATGGGGATTCTTCGAAACCTGGTCTGATATGAGAAGGTACCATTATGATATGGATACAGCAGAACCTGTTTACAAAGGTTTCGAACTTCCAGACCCATTATACATAACCAATAATGAGAACCCTGCCTACCGTGCAAGACCTAGATTCAATTCAGAATATATGTGGAACAAAGAGGCTTTAGAAGTACTTGGTGCTTTTGAAGAAGACTATCACACCTACGAAACTTGGTTTAGTAAACCAGAATAATTCAAAAATTATGATAAAGACATTCAATAAATTATTGTTATTTTTCACAGTAAGTTTATTTTTTACTTCTTGTGATGAAAATGCTATTCCTGAGCTTACAGAGCCAGTATCTAATAATGCTACGTATTTAAAATTCTTTTTTCATGTAGAGGATGCACCCAGCCTAAATATATATTTTGATGATCAAAAAGTAAGTGCGGTGAGTTCTTCAAATACAGATGAAGAGAAGGGTAATTCCTATGGATCTGTATTTCCTTCTAATGCTTATGCTTTAATTCCTTCAGGTAATTTTAGTGTGAATGCAAAAGATTTAGATGGAAATATCGTAGCCTCTACAAATGCTTCCTTTGCAGATGATAAAAACTATTCTGCATACCTTGTTGGAACTACAGATAGCTATGAGATCTTTGTAATGGAGGATAACCTTCCTCCTTTAGATAGAGTAAAAATATACTGGAGATTTGTAAATACAATGGCAAATATGCCATTTGCTGTAGATGTTTTTGCAATTAAAGATGCTATTGTGGCCACAGAAGATTCTCCTGCGCAAGATACTCAGATAATAAGTTTAGGAAGCGGGTTAGGCTTTAAGCAAGCCGGAGATTATAAAGAACTAGAATCAGGTAACTATACATTTAAAGTATTTGAAGCTGGAACAGAATACGATGTGGAAACATCCGAACCTTATATTCAAAATACAGTGAATGTGGGTAGTAAGGGAAGAGTTTATTCTACTCAAATTAGAGGAACGTATACCGAAAATCCAAGCTCAAAAAATATAGATTACTGGAGAGAGCGCTAATTGATATTTGATAATTAATAAAAGAAAGAGACACGAATTGTGGCTCTTTCTTTTTTAAAAGTAATTCACGATTTGTTGAATTTAAATTTTAAAATTTGTTTCATACTTATCAATTAATTTATGTCGTTAAAAATTAGATCCATTTTGTTGATATTGCTGTGTGCAGTAACACTTAACTCCTGTAAAACACCTAAACCTGTTGTTTCAAAACCAAGGCCTCCAAAAAAGGAGTTACCTCAAAGAGTTGAGAAGCCAACACTACCTTCTACAAAGATTCCTAAACCGGTTGAAATTGAAGAGAAGGTTCCACCAGTTCAAATATTTAAAAGTAGTCCCTATGTGATGCGCGAATTTCGTGCAGCTTGGATTGCTACAGTGGCAAATATTAACTGGCCTAGTAGATCTGGTTTGTCTACAAAGCAACAGCAAGAAGAGGCTATAAAATTATTAGACTTTCTTAAAGATCATAATTATAACGCAGTGATCTTTCAAGCCAGACCGCAGGCAGATGCTTTATACCAAAGTGATTTAGAGCCATGGTCTTATTTTCTATCTGGAGAAGTTGGAAAAGCTCCAGACCCATATTATGATCCTTTAGATTTTTGGATCAAGTCTGCACATGAGAGAGGAATGGAATTACATGTTTGGTTAAATCCATATCGTGCACATCATTCTACAGGAGGACCGATAGCACCAAAATCTATGGTGAAAATGCATCCAGAGTTTATGGTGAGCTTAAAAAATGGAATGTGGTGGATGGATCCATCTAAACAAGCAACGCAAGATCATTCTGCAGCCGTGGTTATGGATATAGTTAAGAGATATGATGTAGACGGAATTCATTTTGATGATTATTTCTATCCTTATGCTTCCTACAATAAAGGTGCAGATTTTCCAGATTCAGAAGTATATCAAGCATATATAAAATCTGGAGGAAAGCTATCTAAGCCAGACTGGCGTAGAGAAGGTGTAAATAATTTTGTGGAACGTATCTATAAAGAAATTAAGGCAGAAAAACCTCAGGTTAAATTTGGGATTAGTCCGTTTGGGATCTGGAGACCGGGCTACCCAAAATCAATTTCTGGGATGGACCAGTACAACGAGTTGTATGCAGATGCTAAATTGTGGCTAAATAAAGGGTGGTTAGATTATTTTACACCTCAGCTATATTGGAAGATCAATCAGACCGCTCAAAGTTTCCCTGTTTTATTAGGATGGTGGGAAGGTGAGAATTCTCAAGATCGCCATTTATGGCCTGGAATTAATATAGATTTTGGGGGAGATGCTGCTAATGTTGATGAAACTATCAATCAGATCATGTTAACTAGAGGAATGATAGCAGAAAGTAAAGGTACAGTACACTGGAGTATAGCTCCATTGTTGAAATATCCAAATCTCTCAAAAGCCTTGGTAGACGGACCGTATGAAAAACAAGCCCTTGTACCTGCAAGTCCGTGGTTGGATGAAGTATTACCAGAAGCCCCTACAGTTTCAGCAAAAATTGAAGGAAATAGCGTGAAGATCTCTTGGTCTCATTCTGCAATTACAGATGTATCAAACTGGGTGGTCTTCTATAAATATGGAAATAATTGGGATTATAAGATCTTAGACAGAACTGAAAATGCTACAGATTTCACTCATTATTTAAAGGAAAAGGAGAAAAAGGATCCGTTGACTTTTATAGGGGTTACTGCCGTAGATAGAACCGGAAATCAGAGCACTTTCAATGAAATTAAAATTGAAGCTAAATAGTTAAGAAAATTTAATAAGTATGACTCCATTATTGGTTTTTAGTGTGATCGCCGCCTATTTTGTCCTATTGTTAGTAATAAGTCACTTTACCTCGCAAAAGGCAGATAATACTACGTTTTTTACAGCCAACAGAAGATCTCCTTGGTTTTTAGTAGCCTACGGAATGGTTGGTGCTTCTCTATCTGGAGTCACCTTTATCTCGGTTCCTGGAGAAGTAGGAAATTCTAATTGGACGTATCTACAATTTGTAATGGGAAATATGGTGGGTTATGCCGTAATTGCATTTGTATTGATCCCGCTTTTTTATCGACTTCAGCTAGTTTCTATTTATGAATACCTAAGAGATAGGTTTGGGAAGAATTCCTATTTAGCAGGCGCTTCCTTCTTTTTGATCTCTCAAACCATTGGAGCTTCCTTTAGATTATTTTTAGCCGCAGTAGTACTACAGATTGCATTTTTTGATGCTTTTGGAATTCCTTTTTTCGTAACCGTACTTACTACCATTTTACTTATTTGGATCTATACTTTTAGAGGAGGAATTAAAACCATTGTTTGGACAGATACACTTCAAACCACTTTTTTATTAGCTGCGGTAGTGATTAGTATCATTATGATTGTTGATCATATGAATTTGAATTTTGGAGAAGTGACTAGTCTGGTGTCAAAAAGTAAGATGTCTACCATATTTGATTGGGATTGGAGATCTAATCGCAATTTCTTTAAAACCTTCTTAGCGGGAATCTTTATTACCATCGCTATGAACGGGCTGGATCAAAATGTAATGCAGAAAAACCTGACTTGTAAGAATAAGGGGGATGCTCAAAAGAACATCTTTTGGTTTTCTATCGTTTTCTTTTTCTCTACTATGTTGTTTTTAGCTTTAGGAGTACTGTTATATCAATACGCCATAGATCAGAATATCTCGATTCCAGAAAGAACAGATGATCTATACCCATTGTTGGCTTTAAATTATTTTGGAACTTTTGCCGGTATCGTATTTTTATTAGGAATTATTGCAGCAGCATTTTCAAGTGCAGATTCAGCATTAACAGCGCTTACAACTTCTTTTTGTGTAGATATTTTAGATCTTTCCAAACGAAAGAGCAATCAAAAGAAAACACGATTTTTAGTACACATAGGCTTCTCTTTACTGATGTTCTTTGTGATCATCATTTTTAATGCATTAAATGATACCAGCGTGGTAAGTGCCGTTTTTAAAGTGGCAGGATTCACCTATGGACCTTTATTAGGTTTATTTGCATTCGGATTATTAACAAAGCGTGGAGTAAAAGATAAATGGGTGCCCTTAGTGTGCATTCTCTCTCCAATGCTATCTTTTATTCTAGATCAAAATTCTGCAAGCTGGTTTTATGGTTATAAATTCGGATTTGAAATATTATTGGTAAATGCTGCCATAACATGTTTAGGCCTAGCATTTTTATATAAAAGACAACCTGGATTTCTATAATAGAATAGTGAAAATGAACTCATGAAAATTGAATTTTACACTTTTAATTTAGCGCTTAAAAATACTTTTACCATTACTCACGGATCCAGAGATTTTCAGGAAACACTGATTGTGGCTTTAACCGATGGAGACTTTACCGGATATGGGGAAGCAGCGGCAACGGTGTATTATGGAGTTTCTACCAAAGCGATGATAGCATCTATAAAATCTGTAGAAAATATCATTTCAGAAAACATCCATTTAAAACCAGAAGAACTTTGGGAACTCACATTTCCGCATTTAAAAGAAAATCCTTTTGCACAATGTGCTTTAGACATTGCAATGCACGATCTTCATGGAAAACGAAATAAACTTCCATTATATAAAATGTGGGGTTTAGATCTTGACAATATTCCGCTTACCAATTATACCATCGGAATAGATTCAGTTGAAAAAATGACAGAAAAGATCAATGCATTTCCATGGCCATTATATAAGATCAAATTAGGAACTGAGGATGATGTGCAAATCATAAAAGAACTTAGAAAACATACAAATTCAGTATTTAGGGTAGATGCAAACGGCGCGTGGACGGCAGAGCAAACCATCAAGAATTCTAAATTATTGAAGGAGCTAAATGTGGAATTTTTGGAGCAACCCTTGAATCCGAAAGATCTGGATGGAATGGGGGAAGTTCACAAGAATTCTGTATTGCCAATTATTGCTGATGAAAGTTGTATTGTTGAAGCCGATGTTGCAAAATGTAAAGATTACTTTCATGGCGTTAATATAAAACTTACCAAATGTGCAGGGCTTACACCGGCAAGAAGAATGATAGCGGAAGCCAAGCGTTTAAATATGAAAGTGATGGTGGGTTGTATGACCGAATCTACTGTGGGGATTTCAGCAATTGCTCAATTATTACCTTTGTTAGATTATGTAGATATGGATGGCGCACTTTTATTAAAATCTGATATTGCAGACGGAGTAAAGGTGTATGATGAAAAAGTGTATTTTCCGAAGCGAAATGGAACAGGAGCTAAATTATTGATTTCAGGATAAAGTACGAGATCTCAAGAATTTAGTTTCATATTCTAAAATTAAATTTGCATCTAAATGTCAGGTTGAGCGGAGTCGAAACCTAATTTCTAAATAAGTATTTTTATAATATCAATAACTAATTGATTAATATTTTAAAATTATATGAACGTATTTAAAAAGATCAATTTATTAGCCTTAGTTGGGCTTTTAACAATTGCTTCTTGTAATAAGAAAGCAGAAGAAAAAGAAGACAATAAAGCGCAAGCTTATATTGAAGATGTAAAACAGGAATACGCTCCAGATAAAAGGGTGGCATTATTTGATGTAGAAGCAATGCAAGCTAACGATGCTTATATTCTTAAAGGGGAATCTAATTTGCCGGATGCTGTAAGTGCATTAAAAGAAAAATTAAATGCTGAAGGAATTTCTTTTGCAGACAGCATTCAATTGCTTCCTACCACCGATTTAGAAGGAAAAACCAACGGACTTATAAAAATTTCTGTAGCCAACCTTAGAGGTGAAGGAAAACATTCCGCAGAACTTGTTACCCAGGCAACTATGGGAACTCCTGTGAAAATATTGAAAAATAATGAGGGTTGGACATTAATTCAAACTCCAGACGGTTATATTTCTTGGGTAGACTACGGGGGAGTAATTGGATTAACAGATGCTGAATTTGAAGATTGGAAAGCAGCAGATAAGATCATCTATCTAAATCCTTATGGAAAATCTTTTGAAAAGGCAGACTTAAAAAGTCAGCCGGTTTCCGATTTGGTTGCTGGAGACATTTTAGAGGTTCTAAGCGACAAAAACGGATTTTATGAGGTTAAGTATCCTGACGGTCAAAAAGCCTTTGTAGATAAGGTAGAAGCTATGGGATATTCAGATTGGGTAGCTTCTGTAGATCAATCTGGAGAAGATCTGGTAGCTACGGCTAAAAAGTTGATGGGATTGCCTTATTTATGGGGTGGAACTTCGCCTAAAGGAGTTGACTGTAGCGGATTTACAAAAACTGTTTATTTTTTGAATGGTTTGGTCATTCCAAGAGACGCTTCACAACAAGTGCACACCGGAAAATTGATAGACTCTACAAAGAATTTTGAAAATCTGGTTCCCGGAGATCTTTTATTCTTCGGAAAAAAAGCTACCGATTCTACCGGTGAAAGAATTATACATGTTGGAATGTGGATTGGAGATCAAAAATTCATTCATTCTATGGGGAATGTACACATTAGTACTATGGATACCACCAGTGCAGATTTTGATGAATACAATTACAACCGATATTTAAGAACAAAACGCATCAATAATCAAGAAGGAAACGGATTGTTATATCTGGCCAAAAAAGATATTTTTATGGCTAAGAAAGATTCTACATCGGTAAAAGAATAACCTTTAAATTCTTATAAATAAAAAGCTCCTCTACATCTAGAGGAGCTTTTTTTATGCTGAAAAAGATACTTTATAGATACTTCTTATATAGATTATTAAGCACCTTCAAATCATGATTTGTTAAAGTAGAATTTACTTCCGTTTGAATAAAATGAAGTTTAAAGGCCTTAATTGCTGCTGGCATATCGCTTACATCATATCCAATAATCTTTAGAGCGATCTTAGGAGTAACATCTAATAATGGAGCAGCTTTTGGCACTTTTGCATCTGCAACAATTACAGAATCATTTACTTCGGTCTTGATCTCCTGAGGGATTTCTGTGGTTAGCTTATTACCTTTATCTAAAGTCTTAATTTCCTCTTCCGGGATTTCATCATACCACAAGCCAAATCCTTCTTTTGCCAATTCTTTCCACGGAAAAGTTTTATTCGGATCTTGTTTTCTGGTTGGAGCGATATCAGAATGGCCAATAAAATTAGCTGCTGGGATCTTATATTTCTCTTTAAGATCTTTCAATAATTCCAGTAGGCTTTGAATTTGTAATGGTGAAAATTCGTCACTTCCATTATTGTCTAATTCAATTCCTATAGAAGATGAGTTTAGATCGGTATTAGAACCCCACTTTCCGGCACCACCATGCCATGCACGATAAAGATCATTCAGCATATGATAGATCTCTCCGTTTTCACCAATTACATAATGCGCACTAACTTGAGTTCTCTCTAATGTGAAGGTTTTTAAAGTTTGCCCTACCGAATCTTGCGCGGTATGATGAATAACCACAATATTTGGTTTTCTAAGGTTGAAATTGGTAGTACCTACCCAATCTTCCACATACTTTAAACTACTTGCAGTTCCAGGATTTGGCGGAGGTAAAACTTCTAACTCTTTTGTGAGTTCTTTGGTGTGTTTTTTATGATCTCGGTTAGTTGAAGCATACGGATTGCTGGCACATGAAACCATCATGTAAGCTGCTGCAACTATTGTGAATGCTGAATTTATTCTTTTCATTTAAAGTTTAATATTAAAATTTCCAGCGGACAAAAGCTTCCATTGCTTCATAATCTGCCATTCCTAATTTGTGATAATTAATTGCAGTTTCTCTGTTTCTTTCCTGAGCGCGAACCCAAAATTCTCGTTCATCGTCACCCGGAAAAACAGGATGATCTTTTTGAGATTGATGCTGAAAAATGGCTTTTCTTTTGCGATCTACTTCTTGAGGAGAAAGTGGTACTGCCATTTCAATTTCATGAGTTTCAAATTCTAACCATGCACCTCTGTACATCCAAAGCCAACAATCTTTTGTCCAAGCTTCGGTTTTTCTAAGTCGGTTCATGGCTTCGATGATAATTCTGAAGCAAACAATATGAGTACCATGCGGATCTGCAAAATCGCCTGCCGCAAAGATCTGATGAGGTTTTATCTTCTGTAAAAGCTCCATGGTCAACAAAACATCTTTTTCTGTAACCGGATTTTTCACCGTTTTTCCCGTTTCGTAAAACGGTAAGGCCATAAAATGAATGTTCTTATCTGCTAACCCGGCAAATCGGGCTCCGGCAAAAGCTTCAGATTTTCTTATAAAACCTTTTACTTCTCTAATCTCTGGCAAGTCGATCTCATTAGGTTGTTTAGACTTTAAGAAACTTCGCATCTCTTCATAAATAGCTTCCAGTCTTTTGGTATCATCGCCCATACTTTTATTAAAGTCGATAGCAAATTCAACATATCTTAAGACATCGGTATCCCATACAGCGGTATTTCCCGAAGTTTGATAAGCTACATGCACGTCATGACCTTGATCTACCAATCTTATAAAGGTTCCGCCCATAGAGATCACATCGTCATCTGGATGAGGTGAGAAAATTAATGATCTTTTATGTGCCGGTTCCGATCTTTCCGGGCGTTGAGTTTCATCTGCATTGGGTTTTCCACCCGGCCAGCCTGTAATGCTGTGTTGAAGATTATTAAATACTTCAATATTGATGTTGTAGGCAGGACCTTTTTCGGTGGCTAATTGTGCCATCCCGTTATTGTTGTAATCTTCGTCTGTAAGTTTTAAGATAGGTTTTCCAATTTCTGAAGATAACCAGATCACCGCTTTTTTAATTTGCCTATCGTCCCACAAGCAATCTTTAACCAACCATGGCGTGTTGAATCTTGTTAATTCTGAAGCCGCTTCAGTATCTAAAATAAACTCCACTTTATCTGAATGTTGCAAATAGGTAGCAGGTACATTTCCTGAAATTTCTCCTTCTACAGCCTTTTTAATAATACTGGCTTTTTTCTTGCTCCAAGCCATTAAAATGATCTCTCTGGCTTTGAAAATAGTACCAATTCCCATGGTAATGGCTTTTGTAGGTACATTTTCTTTACCGCCAAAATCTCTTGAGGCATCTCTTCTGGTAAGATCGTCTAAAGTAACCAGTCTCGTTCCGGAGTTGGGAGCAGATCCAGGTTCGTTAAAACCAATATGTCCTGTTCTACCAATTCCTAAAATTTGAAGATCAAGGCCTCCTAATTCTTCGATTTTATTTTCATAATCCAGACAAAAAGCAGCAATATCTTCTTTCTTTAAAGTACCATCTGGAATATGAATATTCTCTTTTAAAATATCGATATGATCAAAAAGATTTTCGTTCATGAACGTTACATAGCTTTGTGGCGCTGTAGGTTGCATGGGAAAATATTCATCTAGATTGAAAGTGATCACATTCTTAAAACTTAAACCTTCTTCCTTGTGCATTCTAACCAATTCCTGATAAACCTCCACTGGAGTAGCTCCAGTGGCAAGACCTAACACTGTAGGAATACCCTCCTTTTGCTTTTTAGTGATAAGGTTGGAGATTCTTTTAGCAACACTTTTAGATGCTAAATGTTCATCTGGAAAAACACTTACCGGTAATTTTTCATACCGTGTTTCTTCAAGGAGATTTAGTCTGGCCATAATAAAGTTTTACAATAAGGTTGTTGATTATATGTAACTTATTTAGTTAAGTTGCGCTTTGGCTACAGCTATCTGTTGTTTAAAGATATGATCCATAATGGCTACGGTGGCACCTAACAAACTTGAGTTCTTTCCTAGTTTGGAAAGCTCAATTTCGGTGCGTTCTTTTAGCTGGATCATACAATAAGTATTTATAGATTGCTGTATTGGAGTTGTTATAAACTGTTTAGCTTCGGCTATTTTACCTTCCAGGATAATAAGTTCCGGGTTAAAGATCTGTATTAGAATAGCTATTCCTTTTCCTAGACTTATACCAATATCAGATAGCACATTAATTGCAAATTGATCTCCGCGATTGGCAGCTTCAATAATAATAGAGGGTTCTAAATTTTCGAGTTCATTGCTAACCAAATCTTTTAAAATAGAATGTTGTCCAGCCTCAATTCCATCTTTAGCTTTTTTTACCAATGCAATTCCGGAGGCCACGGTTTCTAAGCACCCTCTTTTCCCGCAATGGCATAACGCTCCGTCTTCTACTAAAGGAATATGACCGAATTCTCCTGCAAAGCCTGAAGACCCCATGTGCAGTTTCCCACCCATAATAATACCAAGACCAATTCCCCAGTCCATAGATAGTACCAGAACATTATTCTTGTTCTTGGCGAGTCCAAATCTAAATTCTGCCAAACATGCACTTTTAGCATCGTTTAATATAACTACAGGCTTATTAAATTTTTTTTCAAACTCTGCTTGGAGATTTTGTGGCTGATGATCTTTTAGAAAATAAGTAAAATTGGTTCCGTTTTCTGAAGATACCAGTCCGGGCATACTAATTCCTATACCCATCAACTTATCAGAATTAATATTAGATTCTGCTATGAGTTCTGTGGCATGCTCATGCAAAATGTTCACAATATCAAAATCTTTAGAAATTATGGTACGTACGTTTTTTTCAAATAATATTTGGTGAGTATTATCCAGTATAGCTAATTGTATTTGGAAGCGTTCAATATGGATGCTCAACACAAAAAAAGTGTTCTCCTTTAATCCAAATAGATCTGGTTTTCTCCCACCAACAGATTCACCTCTTCCTTGTTTAGCTACAATTCCATCTGCAACTAACTGATTTAATAAAGACATGGAGGTAGGCAGACTTACATTAAAAGTGCTACAAATATCTGCGTTAGTATTGGCTCCGTTAAAATAAAGATGCTTAATGATCCTTATTTTTTGAAGATATTTTTTCCTCTCTACGTTACTCAATCCCGGTGGTGGAGAATGGTTGATAAAAAATTCCTGCAATTCTTTAGACATACATAAAATTTAAATTTGAAATTAATTTGTCATTAAGATTAGTCCTTTTTTGACATATAGGAAGGAATAATATTTTTTAAAATTAGATAAAATATTATTTTCAAAAAAGACTTTATTAATTTTTTTATGAAAGATCGATTATTTATTTAAAATTTATATTTTTAAGCATTGGTTTTAAAAACAATCTTAAAATCGATCATAATTTACTGGCTCAATATAAGTAAACATTGAGTTCTTAAAGCATTGGAGATTAAAAAATCTATTTCTCCTTCTAATTTTAACTTATGTTAATGATGCAATGGTAAACGGAGTTCAAAGATATTTTGCACTAGATGTATTAAGAGGTCTAACCATTGCCTTAATGATCTTGGTTAATAATCCTGGTAGCTGGTCTAATATATATGCTCCTTTTAAACATGCTGTCTGGCATGGTTTTACAATTACAGATCTGATATTTCCAACCTTCTTATTTGTGGTAGGTAATGCTATGAGTTTTAGCTTAAGAAAGAACAAATACAATTCTAACAAAGTATTTCTGAAGAAGATCTTAAAGCGGAGTTTCCTAATATTTTTTATAGGCCTTTCTTTAAATGCGTTTCCTTTTGTTATAAGAAATGAGTTTGGTGAAATTGTTTTAAAAGACTTCTCAGAAATACGCATTATGGGAGTGCTGCAGAGAATTGCAATTTGTTATTTGATTGCTGGCTTATTGCTCCATTTCATCAAAACTCAGGCAAGTCTAATTATTAGTATCAATATCTTACTATTTTATTGGTGGGTATTATATAGGTTTGGCAATGCATTAGATCCATTCGGACTTCAGGGAAATGCAGCCTTAAAATTTGATCTTTTGATCTTCCAACCGGAAAATTTATGGAAAGGGTTTGGAATAAGGTTTGACCCTGAAGGCTTGTTAAGTACCTTGCCAGCAGTGGTAAATGTAATTGCAGGTTATGTGGCAGGAGTTTTTATACAGACTTCTGGAAATAAACTCACTACGGTATGGAAACTAGCACTTGGGGGATTAGTATTATTAATTGTATCGTTGTTTTGGGATAATTATTTTCCTATAAATAAAGCGTTATGGACCAGCTCTTTTGTGCTTTATTCTATTGGTTGGGACTTATTAATTATTGCAGTTCTTATAATAATATTAGAGCTGTGGCATTTTAAAAAGTGGGCCAAAATTTTTATAGCATTCGGAAGAAATCCTCTTTTCATTTTTGTGCTATCTGGTATTTTTTCTAAGTTATTGAGTATTGTTTGGATACATGGAGCTGCTTTGAAAATTTGGATCTATACTAATGCTTTTTTAAGCTGGCTTACCAAATACAATGCTTCCCTAGCTTTTGCCGTTAGTTTTATGTTGCTAATGTGGTGCATTGGTTATATTATGGACAGAAAGAAGATCTATATAAAAGTTTAAATTCTGCAAACCTCTGGTTTGCTTATAATCATCTATAATTTTAATATGAAATTATTCCAATTTTACACCTTATTACTTTTAACTCTTTGCATAGGGCTGAATTCTTTTGCTCAGGAAGCTAAAGTTAGAACTCCAGAATTTGTTCAATTTGAACACAGTGTCTGGGTAGATTCTATAATGAAAACTTTAACTCCAGATGAGCGTATTGCTCAGATGTTAATGGTAGCAGCCTATTCAAATAGGGGTACGGAGCATAAAGAAGAAATTCTAAAACTCATTAAAGAACAAAAGATTGGTGGAGTTATCTTTTTTCAAGGCGGTCCGGTAAGGCAAGTAGCGTTGATGAACGAATATCAAGCAGCCTCGAAAGTTCCTTTAATAGGAGCTATTGATGCAGAATGGGGATTAGGAATGCGGTTAGATAGTACCATTAGTTACCCCTTCCAGATGCCTATGGGTGCTATGAAAAATGATACACTTATCTATAAAATGGGAACCCAGATAGCCGAGCAAATTAAAAGGGTTGGGTTGCACATCAACTTTGCTCCAGATGTAGATGTTAATAACAATCCCGATAATCCAGTGATTAATTACAGGTCTTTTGGAGAGAACAAATATAAAGTAGCAGAAAAAGGGATTGCTTATATGAACGGACTTCAAGATTCGGGAGTCTTAGCTACAGCAAAGCATTTTCCGGGACATGGAGATACGGCTACAGATTCGCATTACGCTCTTCCGCAGATAAATCATAACAGAACACGCTTAGATACTCTAGAACTTTACCCTTTCCGCGAAATTGTAAACGCGGGAATTGGGGGAGTTATGGTAGCGCATTTAGATATTCCGGTTTTAGATTCTACGGGAGTTCCTTCCACCTTATCTAAACCTATAATTTCAGGATTATTGAAACAGGAATTGAATTTTGGCGGATTGATAGTTACAGATGCCATGAATATGAAAGGAGTAACTACCGGACATGAACCTGGAATAGTAGATAAAGATGCGGTTTTGGCAGGGAATGATCTTTTAGAATTTACCGAAGATATCCCGATGGCAATTTCAGAAATTAGAAAAGCAATCAATCAGGGTTTGATAACTCAAAAACAAATTGATGAAAGATGTAGAAAGATCCTGGCGGTGAAACAATGGGTTGGACTGAATAAATATCAACCAATTTCAACAGAAAACATTATTGAAGATCTTGATAAGCCGGAATATCATTTATTAAACAGGCAGCTTACGGAGGCTAGCTTAACGATTCTTAAAAATAATAAAGATCTATTGCCACTTAAAAGGTTAGATACTCTAAAGATCGCTGCTATTTCTATAGGTAAAGAAGAGCGTTCTAAATTTCAGGAAAGCTTAGGGTTATATACAAATATCACCAATTTTAATATTTCAAGAGATGCCACTTCAGAAGATATTTCAGCAATAGAGAAGGAGTTAGAAAATTTTAATCTAATTATTGCTGCTGTTCATGATCATAGCAAATTCCCTAGAAATGGTTTTGATCTTTCCGAAGAAGGAAAACAGTTTATTAGTAAAATTTCTTCAGAAGAAAATGTGATCATGACATTTTTTAAGAATCCTTATGTAATTAACGATATTGATCTAATTGAAAAATCTTCTGCTTTAATTTTAGGGTATCAGGATACTGATAATTCTGAGGATCTGGCGGCACAATTAATTTTTGGTGGGATAGGAGCAAATGGGAGATTACCGGTGAGTATTGGAGACAAATTTAAAGAAGGAGATGGATTGGATGTTGAAGGCAGAATTCGATTTAAATATACGCTGCCGGAAGATGCAGGAATGGATTCTCAAATTCTATATAAAAAAATAGATTCTTTAATGCAAGAGTCTATAGATGCTAAAGCGATTCCTGGAGGTCAGATCTTAGTAGCAAAAGGAATGAAGGTGGTAATGCACAAAGCTTATGGCTATCATGAATATAGCGATACTATTAAAGTTAAAATTTCTGACATCTATGATCTTGCTTCGGTTACCAAAGTTTCTTCTGCTTTAGCGGCATTGATGAAATTAAAAGATGAAGGTAAGTTTGATCTAAATGCAGGAATAGATGCGTATTTACCATATTTCAAAAATTCTAATAAAGCAGGAATTCCATTTAGACAGATCTTAGCACACCAAGCTGGTTTTAAGCCTTGGATTCCTTACTGGAAAAATACGCTTAGAAAGAATGGAAGTTACAAATGGAATACGTTTAAGAAAGATTCTTCTAAAAGATATCCTATAAAAGTTTCAGAAAATATGTGGCTATTTAAAGATTATAGAGATAAGATATACAGAGAGATCAAGAATTCGCCATTAGAGAAAGACCGTAAGTATCTATATTCCGGATTGGCATTTTATCTGTTGCCGGGAATTGTGGAGAATATTACCAAAGAAGATTATATAGATTACTTAAATGAGCATTTTTATGCTCCTCTTGGTGCAACAACTTTAACCTATAAGCCATCAGATAAATTTTCTGGAGATAGAATTGTTCCTACAGAGCATGATTATTTATTCAGAAACAAACCAATTCATGGGAGTGTGCATGATGAAGGCGCTATTATGATGGGAGGAGTCTCTGCAAATGCCGGATTATTTGCCAACGCTAATGATCTTGCTAAACTATTGCAGATGTATCTGAATGGAGGAAATTATGGAGGAGTTCAATATATTTCCACAGAAACCTTAAAAGAATTTACCAGTTATCAATTCCCGGAAAATGATAACCGCAGAGGCTTAGGATTTGATAAGCCGAGTTTGGGAGATAGAAAACCAGATGGCAATGCAGCATTAAGTGCTAGTAAGGAGAGTTATGGGCATACCGGCTTTACCGGAATTATGGTATGGATGGATCCAAAAACAGATCTGCTCTACCTATTTCTTTCTAATAGAGTTTTGCCAAGCAGAGAAAACACCAGACTTTACCAAATGAATACCAGAACTAAGATCCAGCAGGTACTTTATGATGCTATAAATTTTAATTAGCTAATAAGTGTAACCGTTTTAAAACTCCTGCCTTGAGCAGGAGTTTTTATTTTTATGTTATTCATCGAATAAGCAGGCAATTAATTAGATGTTTTTATAGAAATAGTATATTTGTTTAATGCTTAACGCTTAAAAACCCCAATTTTCTAATTATTTCGAATGAAACAATATTGTTTGAACCCCCTTGTTTACTTGATTGCCCTACTCTCTATTCCAAGTTTTTCTCAAAATTCTATTAACGGATCTATTACAGATTCAGACAAAAATCCTGTTGCATTTGCGAATGTAATTTTGCTTCAAGCAAAAGATTCTGCAACTGTTTATAAAGGAACCGTATCTGAAGAAGATGGGAAATTTATAATTGAAGATGTAGCAGATGATGAGTACGTGCTTCAAATAAGCTTTGTAGGTTACGAAGATTATTTGAAAAAAATAAAGGTTAAAAATGGTGAGAATTTAGGACGGATCATACTAAAAGAATCTGAAAACGGACTGGATGAAGTAGTTGTGAATGCCCGCAAGCCTAAGGTATCTAGGAAAGTAGACAGATTGGTTTTTGATGTTGAAAACACTAGTATTTCCAGCGGAGATTCCTGGGACATCTTAAAATACACTCCCGGAGTTATGGTGAGCCAGGGCCAGTTGCTTATAAAGAACAAACCGGCTGTAGTTTATATAAATGACAGGAAGGTTTATTTAAGTCAGCAGGAGTTGCAGCAGTTATTACAGGGTTTTTCCGGGAACAATATAAAATCTGTTGAAGTGATCACTAATCCCCCTGCAAGATATGATGCAGATGGAGGGGCCATTTTAAACATAGTTACTTCTAAGAATATTTCTATTGGATATAAGGGAGACATTAGTGCTTCTAATACTATTGCAATAGTTCCAAAATATACGGTTGGGACAAGCCAATATTACAAGAATGACTGGTTGAATGCTTATGCTAGTTATAACTACAATTCTAGATACGATTATAAAGAGGATATTGGTAATATTACTTATTATGAGCCTAATGGAAATGTAGATTCTTATTGGGATAACATCTTTAAAAAAGATTCAAGAACCATTTCTCATAGTTTGAACACGAATTTAGATTTCACATTGAATGAGAATAATAGCTTAAGCCTAAGTGCTAATCTACTTTTTACTCCAAAATCAGATTCAGAGATTATAGGAAAAACAGAGATCTTTAACCCACAAAGGCAGTTAGATTCTTTATATACTACAGATAGTGATGTAAATTCTAATCAAGATAACCTTTTGTTCAATGCTACCTATTCTTCTAATTTAAATGATAAGGGAGCAAATTTATCTGTTCAGGCTAATTATATCAATTATAAAAATGATCAATTTCAAGATCTTACCACAACATTTTTAAATTCTGAAGAGGTAGAGTATGATAGAAACAATTTTAGCACTGTTTCTTTTCAAGATACAGAGATCTTAGCAGCTCAGGTAGATCTTACTACAAGCATAGCCGGACTTCCATTTGAAACTGGACTTAAAGCTTCTAGAATTTTATCAGACAGCGGATTGGATTTCTTCAACGTTGATAATACCATAGATTATTCTGTAGGTTTCCTTTCTGATGCTTTTAAGTATGATGAAAATATTTATGCGGGATATGTTAGTTTATCTAAAGATTGGGATAAATGGGCGGTAAAGGCAGGATTGAGAGGAGAATATACCGATGCTCTTGGAACTTCTTCTAATGTAGGAGCTTTAAACGATCAGCAATATTTTGAATTGTTTCCAACTTTCTTTTTACTGCATAGTCCCTCAGAAGATCACTCCTATAGTCTAAATTATAGTAGAAGAATTTCCAGACCAGCCTTCCAAAGCTTAAATTCTTTTAGGTATTTCTTGAATGAAAATAACTTTCAAGAAGGAAATCCACAATTGCAGCCTGGAATAACCAATAAGATCACCCTAAATTATACCTATAAATCTAAGCTTTCTTTTGATCTGTATTGGGAAGGCACCAACAATGCGATTACGATCTTACCCTTTCAAAATAATGAATTTAAATTCTTGAGATCTGTAAATTCTAATTTAGATTACGATCAGCAATACAGCTTAGACGTTTCTTATTATTCTTATGTAAATGATTGGTGGTATTTCTACGGACTGGCTTCTTTTTATAATCTGAAATCTGATTTCTATGCGTTGGAAAGCGGAAATCAAAAAGTGACTAATGAAGTTACCAGTGCATTTGTAAATATTTTCAATCAGTTTACGTTGTCTAAAGACAGAACGTTCACTATGGATGTTTCGGGAATGTATCTTCCAGATTTTATTGCCGGATCTTACGATTTTGATCCTCAGTATTCTTTAAATATCGGGTTGAGAAAATCATTCTTAAACGGACGTTTGATAGCTACGGTAAATGCAGATGATATTTTTAATACCAACAATATTCCGCTGGTATCAAAATATTTAAATCAGAACAATTCGTTCTTTGCTAAACCGGAATCTCGGAAAGTGAGATTTTCTCTAAGATATAAATTCGGAAACTTTAAATTAAGAGATAATCAGCGTGCTGTAGATGCTGAAGAAGGTGAGCGTTTAAAAGAAAAGTCGCTTTTATAGATCTTATATACGCTTTCTAAATATCTGTTTTTCATCTTACTGATGCATATTGAAAACAAATTCTTAATTTTGCACTCTCAAATAAATTGATTTGGCAAAAATAGGAAACATAGATGTTGGAGAATTCCCGTTGCTTTTAGCACCGATGGAAGATGTGAGCGATCCGCCATTTCGCGCTTTGTGTAAAGAACAAGGGGCAGATGTAGTGTATACAGAATTTATTTCTTCAGAAGGACTTATTCGCGATGCCGCGAAAAGCGTAATGAAACTTGATATTTACGAAAAAGAGCGTCCTGTTGGTATCCAGATCTTTGGTGCTAATCTGGAATCTATGCTACAATCTGTAGAGATCGTAGAGAAATCGAACCCGGATATTATCGATATTAATTTTGGATGTCCTGTAAAGAAGGTAGTATCTAAAGGTGCCGGAGCCGGAATTCTTAAAGATATAGACTTGATGGTTTCCCTAACAGCGGCCATGGTAAAACACACACATTTACCGGTTACTGTTAAAACCCGTTTAGGATGGGATCAAGACTCCATAAAGATCGTTGAGGTTGCAGAACGATTGCAAGATGCAGGAGCAGCTTCTATTGCTATTCACGGTAGAACCCGAGCACAGATGTATAAAGGTGTGGCAGATTGGGGTCCTATTGCAGACGTTAAGAACAATCCTAGAATGCACATTCCTGTCTTTGGAAATGGCGATGTAGATTCTCCAGAGAAAGCTATGGAAATGAGAGATAGATACGGATTAGACGGAGCCATGATTGGACGTGCAAGTATTGGGTATCCATGGTTTTTTAGAGAAGTGAAGCACTTTTTTGAGACGGGTGAGCATATGGCGCCTCCAACTTTGGAAGAGCGTGTACAAGCCGCCAGAAAGCATTTGCAAATGGCTATAGATTGGAAAGGTGAGAAGTTAGGAGTTTTTGAAACTCGTAGACATTACACCAACTACTTTAAAGGAATTCCGCATTTTAAAGAGTATAGAACCAAAATGGTAACCAGCGATGATTCTATAGATGTTTTTGCAGCTTTTGATGAGGTAGAAAGAGAATTTGCAGGCTTCGAATTCGCTTAAATTCCCAATGCTTTTTTACTTCGGGTTGCAGCAATATAAGATGCTGAAATTCCTAACACACCTATAGTTAAAGCCACTATTAGAATATTGATCGCCTTTATGCTTACAGGATAAGGAAGGCTAGGGGTGATCATTACAAAGTTAAATTCTAACTGAAGGTAGACCAGCACTATTCCGAAGATAAGTCCGAGAACTCCACCAATCACGGTCATTAAAGTACCCTGAAAGAAAAAGATATTTTTTATAGAATTCGGGGTTGCCCCAATATTGTATAAAGTCTTAATGTTTTCTCTTTTATCTAAGATCACCATTATTATAGAACCCACTACATTAAATAGTGCAATGATCAACACTAAAGTAAATATAAGATATACCGCAAGATTTTCGGTATTTAGCATTTTATAAAGCGTTTCATTAAGCTGCGCTCTAGTTTTTACTTCCACGTTATTCCCAAAGATCTTTTCTAGATTTTTGGAAATATTATCTATATCTGCTTCTGGTTTGGTTTTGAATTCTAAAGATGAAATTTCATCATCTTTCATATCAAGCAATTTCCGAGCGAACATTAGATTTGAGAACACAAATTTGTTATCTAATTCTTCGTTGATGCTATAAATACCGGTAACAATAACACTTTCTCTACTAAACGCACTATTTATATTGGTGAGTTTTATCTGCCCTTTCCCCGGCTTAGGCACCATAATATTGAGAAGATTATTATAATCAAATGGAGAGATAGAAAGCAATTTAGAGATTCCATTTCCAACCACTACCTGATATTCAGATTGGGCAAGCCAGGTTCCGTAAACCATAGCGCTATCTACATTGTTCACACGTTGATAATTGGAATCTACTCCCTTGAGATACGCGGTATGGTTTTTAGATCTGTAATCTAAGAAAACGCGCTCTTCAATAGTTTGCGTAAAGCCTTCGATACCTTCTATCTTTAAGATATCTTCTTTTTCCTTTTCTGTAAATTGAATGATCTTACCTTCAGAAGGCAAAACTTTTAGATCTGGATCAAATTCATTCGTAAAGGAGAGGCTAAAATCTTTTAATCCGGAGAAACCGGAAAGTACTACGAATAAAGCAAAGGTTCCTGCAAATATTCCAATAGCAGCAATAATGGTAATAATATTTATTGCATTACTGCTGCTTTTGGTAAAAAGATATCGCTTTGCGATGTAGAGGGAAAAATTCAAGTTAAGATTTTTTCCTGCGCTCTAAAAGATCTGGTTGATCTATAGGGTTTTCTTTACCTTTCATAGATTTCTCTAAGTTGTCTATATACTCTAAAGAATCATCAACAAAGAAATCTAGATCTGGCATACGTCTTAATTGGTTTTTAGTACGCTGCGCCAATTCATGCTTTATCTTATGCTTAATCAAATTAAGATCATCAAGCACTTCCTGTGCATTTTTATTCGGAAAAATACTTAAATATGCTTTTGCTATAGAAAGATCTGTTGTAACTGTTACTTTAGAAACGGAGATCAAAATGCCCGACACCCCAGAATCTCTAAGATGATTTTGCAGGATCTCTGCTAGATCCTTTTGTAGAACTCCACCTATTTTTTTTTGTCTATTTGTTTCCATAGTACAAAAGTAGCATATTTAAAGATTATAGTATTTTTATAAGCTGAAATAAGATGAATAATTAGATTTTAGTTGCAATGAGAAAGATAGAACATATTGGGATAGCTGTAAAGAATATGGAAGAAGCCAATAAGACCTACCAAGATCTTTTAGGTGCAGAGCCATATAAAGCGGAAGAAGTGGAAAGCGAAGGAGTACTAACTTCCTTCTTTAAAATTGGGGATAGTAAGATCGAGTTATTGTCTGCTACAAATGAGAATAGTCCTATTGCCAAATTCTTGTCTAAAAGGGGAGAAGGGATTCATCATATTGCATTTGATGTAGAAGATATTCAAAAAGAGATCTTAGATCTTGAGAAAAAAGGATTTACTTTAATTAATAAAGAACCTAAGAAAGGTGCTGATAATAAATTAGTTGCGTTCTTACATCCTAAAGATTCTCATGGGGTTCTGGTAGAATTATGCCAGGATATGAATAATAATAAATAAATTATTTGGTGCGTAAGTAGCAATTATCTAAATTTGCGCCCTCATATACCTATTGAGCCGGTCCTATAGCTCAGCTGGTTAGAGCACCTGACTCATAATCAGGTGGTCCCTGGTTCGAGTCCAGGTGGGACCACTTTTAAGCATTGATAAGCCCTATAAACAGTACGTTTGTAGGGCTTTTTCTATTTTAGGGGCTGAATGAGGGGACGAAATTATTATTGTATATTTAATTTTATAAATAATCTAATCAATTAATGCAAGAAACTTATAAAAACCCTTTAGGACTAACTAGTCAATTTAGTTTTTGTGGATTACCATTTAGATTGGATACTTATGCGGGATGTGCTTTAAGTTGTAATTATTGTTTTGCAAGATTGAGAGGAGGTAATTCATTATCTAATCGAATTCGAACTGCAGACTCTGTGCAGATTATTAATAGATTCAAAAACGCCTACCAGAATCCTTTAACATCTACGGGCATAATTTCAGAATTAATTAGAAATAGGTCGCCATTACACTTTGGAGGTATGAGTGATCCATTTCAACCGATTGAAAAAACTAAAAAAGTTTCTTATAATGTATTGAAATATCTGTGCTCAATCGAGTACCCAATAGTTATTAGCACTAAATCAATTATTATTGCAGAAGATCAATATGTAAATTTATTAAAAAGTAATCCTAACATACTTGTTCAATTTTCATTCTCTACTACTCAGGACAATTTAAGTGATCTCGTTGAGCCATCTGCATTTGCACCAAGTGAAATAATGCGTGCGATTGAATTTCTTTCCAAGAATGGAATTAAAACTAGTGTTAGGTGGCAACCTTATATTCCTGGATTTAGTGAAGAGCCGGAAGAATTTGTATCTTCCTTTAATAATATTGGAATTAAACATATAGGTTTTGAACATTTGAAATTACCTGTTGAAAAAAATAATCCATTATGGAAGAAATTGTCTGCTAAATTAAATTATGATATCAGAGATTATTATTTGCAGAATGGCTCTATAAGTGACGGTAGAGAACTAATATTACCTCCAGAGATAAAAATAAAGAACGCATTAAAAGTCAAAAAAGAATGTTTCACTAATGATATCAGTTTTGGATCTGCTGATAATGAAATTCAATATTTGTCAGATAATGATTGTTGTTGTAGTGGAGTTGATCAATTTGAAGGGTTTGAAAATTTTAATAAATTTCAAATTAGTTACGCTATAAAAAAATCGAGAGGAGAAAGAATTACATTTAACCTAATTTCAGAAGAATGGAGACCTAGTGGCTCTATAGACAAACATTTAAATTCAAAGTCTAGAATCGAAAGAAAAGACAAATTTAATAATGTGGAGGATTATATTCATAATAGATGGGAAAATTTAAACTCCCCATTTAATCCTTCTAAATTTTATGGAATTAAAAGTACTCAAGAACGTGATGAGAACGGATTTCGTATTTTTGATTGGGATAACAATATTATAGATATAAAAAATGAACTGGATACAGAAATATGCCAAAAACAGTAAAACTCACTGGCAGTGGTACAAGGATTTTTTTCAATTAGCTATTTTTCGTTACTTGATAACATGGTTTGCTATTGTTCCTGTATTTGCTAAATTGTTAAGTAAGATTCCTTACGAAGTCCCAATCCGAACTTCCAACGGTTTTGAAATGATATTAACGTTAGCTCTTCCTTTTCATTGGCAGTTATTATGGTTATCATCTTTGTTTTTTGTAATAGCTTTCTTTTTATACAAAATTTTCTGTCCAAATTTTATAATAAAATACCCCAACTTTTATAAATATTTAGACCACAATCATTCTCCAAGATGGATGGTATGGGAAGCTGCAGAGGTTATAAAAACACGAAGTGAAATTTCAAAGTTTATAGATAGACTTTCGAAAAAACAGTATATCAAAGAAGAAAAATTTTATTTAGTAAATGAAATTAAACCTGAGGTCGAAAATAAGCAGACCATACTTAAATTTAATTTTAATGACAGAACCTACTCTCTAGGAATGCCAATTATTAAAAATGATGAAGTAGCAGAGAATTTAACTTTAATCGCTGAAAAGGAAATTTTCTGGGAAATATTCGGAAGATTTGCCTCTTCACATTATAAAATAAGAGTGCTAATATCAATTTTGCTTTTATTAAGCTCCGCTGCATTTGGAGTTGTATTAATTGAAAACATTTGGGCGGGTTTATTATATTTTTTTAAGTGGATCTATTTATAAATTGCTTTATTTTTTTCATCCAATCTTTTATAAAGTGGTAAGGTCTGCCTATTGAGATCAATCAATTTAATATTTAGAAATGGTCTTTCTATATGATCTTTTACTTCAAATTCTTTGAGAACTGCATTTAAACGGACGAAATTTTCTGTAAACTCTGTAGTAGTATAAAAGTCGGTGTAGAGCTCGGAAACACGCTTAGAACAGTTCCAAACTTGACATTTAAACTTTGCATCATTCTTCGTGACATATTTGGTTACATAAGAGGCGATAGACCTAATATTATTCGAGTTCAATTGCTTTACATCAAATGCTGATGAAGGCTTATAATCTTTTTTTCTAGGTTTGATTCCATTCTTAATTTGCAGATCAATCCAGTAATTCCACCACTTATCTATTTTCCAATATTTATTTGTAATCATATGGAAATGTACATTTCCCTTAAATGCATCATTTTTATTTTGACGTTCTGCAACCCATACGTATTGAAAATCTTCACTTCTTTTTTTAGCGTTGTCTATAAACTTGCGTAAGAGATTTATCGCTTCTTCATCTGTAACTTTATTTAAGAATGTTAGAGTTACGAAGTTTAACCGCTTATAACATCTAGCAAAGCATGTAATTTTCTTTCTGATCTTTTGTTTTGATCTTCTGGAAAGTGTTCTAAGTTTAATTTTCTTCTTTTCTTCATTCTCCAATTTCTTCTTTATTGGTTTCTTATCGGGATCTGGTTTTTTACGTTGTAAAGCAGAACCAGCAAATTCTTCTTTGGGAATTACGCCGAACTGTGTTGTTGAGAATCCGACGCTTATTCCATATGTATTTTTGACTATCATAATCTGAATCGTTGCACATTAATTAAAACCATTAAAAGGTTTCTTATTAAGGGTTTTCTAAGAGTGCGTTTTATTAAAGGTTAAAAAAAAAAGACGCTACTCTTGAAGATGTGCAGGAATGAAACTATCTCTATAAAATCTTCTAATATAATTGGCTGTTCTTCTATTGTAGACATTCATATACTTCCAAGTAGAGTGGCTCTTATGAAGAAACATTGAGAAGCCGTTTAATTTATCTACGTATGTCCATTTCTTTGGTTTAGTGCCATCTTCAAAATAGACTATAACTGAATAATCATTCTTCTTTTTTAACATGATACACCTCCTCTTGATTTTAAAGTTTTAATCTGAGTAAGTGCTTGAATAACTTCTTCCTGTTTATAAAGAATTCTGTTACCAATACGATAACCCACGATAGAACCAGTTTTAGTCCATTCGTGAAGTGTTGGAAGTGAAATGCAAAGCGTTTTTGCTGTTTCTTTTCGAGTAAGTAGTTTTAGAGATTTTGGTTCTCCAAAGTTTAAAGAATTGAGTTTTCTTTCTAGAACTTCTTCAACGACTTTTTTTATGTCGGATAGTTCCAATGATGTTAATAATACTTTTGTCATTTTTAATTTTATTTAATTAATTATGACGCAAATATGTTACACAGGAGTGCTTGGGGTTTGGGCTGGGGTTACCCCAAATTTTTATTTTATTTTTTCTATATCTTCTTTTATTTTGTCTGCTATTTCTTCAAAACCCGCATTATCAAATAGTTGTAAAACTTTTTCTAAATTATCTTGATTTCTTACTTCATCATTATTTCCGTATAAAAAAGGGATTTGTTTTCTAGTGTCCCCAAAATTTTGCCCGATTATTGGTTCTAAAATTTTAGCAGATTTTATGTTATCATATCTTCTTAGGTCTAATCCTAAATAATGTAATGCTAGTAATTTTTGCTTGTGAGTAAGAGTTGATTTCTTTGAAGTTTTTTGTGGAGTGTTTTTCAATTCTATCAACCACTTATAGTATTCTGAAAATTCAAAAGCCTGTTTAGATATATGTTTTTTTATATTCAAAGATTCTTCTGTGTCAATAGTAGAATTTGAAATTGGAAATTTTCCAGTAGTCAGAAAACTGTGAACCGCTTCATTAAATAGAGGTCTCAACATATCGCTAATAGATAGTTTAAAAATTTGAGTTTGATTTGCTTTTTTTAGATGAACTAATCCATTCCTTTTAATTTTGGGAGTTGGAGAATAATCTAGATAATTATTTATTTCCCTTAATTCATTCTCGATTAAAAAATTCTTATTTATAGTTTTTTCTAATGCTGAATTGAAATCGTTTTGCAGTTCGGTAAGTGTTGCTAAGTTCATTAATTAAAGAATGGATGATTAACTAGTTTATCTGCGTTTTGTTCTTGAGTGATCTTTATATATTGCATGAATGATCTTTCAGACCTATGTCCTGTAATCTTCATTATTGAGATTGTTGGTACATCAGCTAAATATAAATTTGTTGCAAAACTTCTTCTCGCAGTATGAGTGGAAACAAGATCAAATTTTTTAATTGGAGTTTTCTCTACTTTTCCACCTCTTGTAATAGTGGTTTCAACATTTTCTTTTAATCCAGCTAATGAGGCGACATCTTTTAAATATCTATTCATAACTTGATTAGTATATGCTTTTGGAAGTTCATTATCGTATTTCTTTAAAATCTTTTTGACTGTTTTATGTAAAGGAATAGAAACTCTTTCTCCTGTTTTTTGAGTTCGCACTTGAATGATAGATTTTTCAGAAATTATATTCTCAGGTTTAATTTGAGTGAAATCAGAAAAACGTAAACCAGTATAACATCCAATTAAAAACAAATCTCTTACTTTATCAAGTCTAGGACTAGCCGATAAATCTAATTTCTCAAAACAATCTAATTCTTTGATTGAAAGATATATTGAATCTGATTCTTCTCTTAGCGTTTTAAACTTTCTTTTCTTGAATTCTAGATTTGTATTATAACCCCTATCTGTAGCTTCATTTAAAAACGATTTTAGCGTTTTAATATGTTTTCCGACCGTATTAGCTGCAAGCTTATTTTCAATTGATAAATAAGCGATGTATTGATTGTAAAATTCTAGATTGATAGTATGGAAATCTAATTCTTTATTGAGAGAGTTAGAGTATTTTTTTAAGTAGTTGAATGTAGTAGTATAAACTTTTACAGTTCCTTCCTTTTTATGGGCTTTACTTTCTTCTATATAATTTTCTATAAACTTTAATAGAGTTGTTCTTTTAGCTTGTAAGATGTTGTCAGATAGGCAAGCTTCTAATTCTTCTTTAAGATTAGTATTGTTTGGCTGAATTCCATCATTTAATAATTTTCTGAATGCAGTTTTAATTCCGCTCTCTAATTTATCTAAGCGAGTATTAAATTCGGGATATTCAGCAAATTTTTTAGTTTCTTTTGCTCTTTGACTTTCAGGATTCCAGAACTTAGGATTTATTTTTTCTCCAGTAGAATATTTGAATCTTCTATACTGATAATTGTAAAGCATATACACAAGAGTTTCCTCTTTTGCTTTTGGTTCCTTAAGTATAAATTTTGCCTTTGCCATAAGACAAATATATTCTAAAATTTCACTCAGGGGACGAATGAGGGGACGAATAATTTTAATTTGTTCTTGTTTCTCTTGTTTTTACTTTCCCTACGAAACCCCTATAATTTAGCCTTAAGGCTTATGAATAAAGAAAATATAGTAAAATAATGTAAAAAGTCATTATGTACAGGTGGGACCACAGAATACTTAAAAGCCTTTCACTTAGTGGAAGGCTTTTTTATTTACAATTTAGTGGTGCTACTACTATTTCATCTTCTAATTTAAAGCGCTATCTTATAAGGATTGGAAGCCGTATAAATTATTTGGCCCAGAATTTGAAATCATGTTTCTTAGTAGAAGATTTGATGGTGAGTATTTTAGCCCATGGATACGAGAAATGGGTATATGTTATTTTTATAATTAATAATATAAAACTATACTACAGATAAATCCGTATCTATTAAAAGTTTACGTCTTGTCTTGAAAATTTTTGCTGGATAAGATTAATGTAATACTTTAGACGAAATTATGAATTGTAAAAAGATTTCTTCCCTAGTTCTCTTTTTGGCAATAGTATTATTGCCATTCATTGGATTTTCGCAAATAAATCCCCCTCCGCCTCAGATGGTGGATGGAGGTCCTGGAGGTCCTCCACCTCCGGTTGGTCTACCTATAGATGACCACCTTCCTGTATTGCTATTGGCAGGTTTTAGTTTAGGTATTTATATAGTAGTCTTCCGAAAAGCTACTAAGAAAGTTCTGTAATTCTTTTCACGTATTTGCCAATCACATCAAACTCTAAGTTAACAATAGTTCCCTCTTTCAATAATTTGAAGGTTGTATGCTCATAGGTATATGGAATAATAGCCACACTAAATTCATTCAATTTAGAATTTACTACCGTTAAACTAACACCATTTACGGTAATAGATCCTTTCTCTATTGTGATGTTGGTTAATGTAGGGTCATAAGTAAAGGTATAAACCCAGCTTCCATTGCTTTCTTCAACACTCTTGCATGTTCCAACTTGGTCTACATGGCCTTGCACAATATGTCCATCTAATCTTGCACCCAGCTTCATGCCTCTTTCCAAATTTACAAGATCCCCTTTTAGCCAATTACCAAGACTGGTTTTTGCTATGGTTTCTTTTATGGCAGTTACGGTGTAGGTATTATCTTTAATAGAAACCACTGTAAGGCAGATGCCATTGTGGGATACACTTTGATCTATTTTAAGTTCAGAAGTCATTTTAGCCTTAATGCTAAGATGGAGATTGTCCTTCTCACGGGTTACTTCTTCAATTTCTCCTAGTTCTTCTACAATTCCGGTAAACATATGTGTGGATTATTCTTACATTTGTGTGGTAAAAATAGAAATAAAAAAGGGGATTGATTATGAAGTCTGTTCAAAAGATCAAATTAGGAATTAGTATTGGAGATCTAAATGGTATTGGAGGCGAGATCGTCTTAAAGACTTTTGATGATTCTAGAATGCTGGATTTTTGCACTCCTATTATTTTTGCTTCTGTAAAAACGCTAAGTTTTTTAAAGAAACACTTTAATTTATCGCTTAATTTTCAAGGTATAGATGAGGTTTCTCAGGCTATAGATGGAAAGATAAATGTGGTAAACGTTTGGAAAGAAAACGTAGCTATAGATTTTGGAGCAGAAGATCCTAAGATTGGGAAGTATGCCTTCCTATCTTTAGAGGCTGCTACCAAAGCTTTAAAGAATGATGAAATTGATGTTTTAGTAACAGCCCCTATCAATAAGAATACAATACAGTCTGAAACCTTTAATTTTCCTGGGCATACAGATTATCTTGCCAAAGAATTGCAGGGAAATAGTTTAATGTTTATGATTTCAGATAATTTAAAGGTGGGTCTTTTAACAGATCATGTGCCTTTAAAAGATATTGCAGAGGTAATTACCCCAGAGCTTATAGAAAAGAAGATCAATATCATTCAAAAAACACTTCAGCAAGATTTTAGAGTTTCAAAGCCAAAAATAGCTGTGTTAGGAATAAATCCTCATAGTGGAGATAACGGGCTTATTGGAAAAGAAGACGAAGAGGTTTTAAAGCCAACGTTAGAGAAGATTAGAGAGAAGGGGTCCTTAGTTTATGGTCCTTATGCAGCAGATAGCTTTTTCGGTTCTAAAAACCATATGAATTTTGATGCTGTTATAGCTTCCTATCATGATCAAGGCTTAATACCTTTTAAAACCTTATCTTTTGGGGAAGGTGTAAATTTTACCGCAGGTCTTAACAAAGTTAGAACCTCTCCAGATCATGGTACTGCCTTTGAAATTGCCGGGAAAGACTGTGCAAATATCAATTCTTTTAAAGAGGCAGTTTTTAAAGCTATTGAGATATTTAATACTCGTAGTGAGTATAAAAAACTAACAAAGAATCCCTTGAAAAAGCAAAGTAAAAAGATATAAACAAAAATTTGTTTATAACGAAGCGTTAATTCATTATATTTTATATCTTTGCACCTGCCTTTTCCGGAGGGCAAACGCTCGAAATAGATTATGTTATGAGGAAATTAGCAGCGTTTTCAATTCCGTTTGTAGGATTGAAACCAGGTAAGCATGAGTTTGAGTACCAATTGGATAAAGAGTTCTTTGAAGATTTTGAATACGAAGAGTTTAACAGCGTCAATTTAAAGGTTGATCTGCTGTTTGACAAAACGCCTACTATGATGGAATTAAATTTTCATGCGGAAGGTGTTGTAAACGTAAACTGCGATCTTACTAATGAGCCTTACGATCAGCCAATTAACGGGGATCTTAGGTTGGTAGTAAAGTTTGGAGATGAATTTAATGATGATAATGAAGAGATATTGATATTGCCACATGGGGAGTATCAGATAAATGTAGCTCAATATATATATGAGCTTGTTGTTCTCTCTGTTCCATTAAAAAGAATTCATCCCGGAGTTGCAGATGGATCTTTAGAGTCTGAAGTACTCAAGAAATTAGAAGAATTAAGCCCTAAAGAGGCTAAAGATATTGATGAAAATGAGAATGGGGAAGATATCGATCCCCGCTGGAATAAATTAAAAAACTTATTAAACGATAAATAATACGTAGCAATGGCACATCCTAAGAGAAAAACCTCTAAAACCAGAAGAGACAAGAGAAGAACCCATTATAAGGCTTCTGTTCCACAAATTGCCAAAGATCCTACCACAGGAGAAGCGCACATTTACCATAGAGCGCATTGGCATGAAGGTAAATTATACTACAGAGGTCACGTGTTGATTGACAACACTGAAGAAGTAGAAGCATAATTAAGAGCTAAACTTTATTTGAAAACTCTCACTAGGTGGGAGTTTTTTCTTTTAAGTTGAATAAGTCCTAAAAAGGCCTTAATTTACACCCCCGTTCAAGGAAAATTTAGTACATTTCTCTACCTAGATTTCAGAAATTTTCTGAAATTTGGTGTGTAAAATTCGATTTTTATGAATAAAATCACAGCAGCGATCACAGCTGTAGGTGCCTACGTCCCTGATGATATCTTAACCAATAAGATGTTAGAAAAAATGGTTGATACCAATGAAGAGTGGATTGTTAGCCGAACAGGAATTAAAGAGCGCCGTATCCTTAAAGACCCTTCTAAAGGGACTTCCTACCTAGCCATTATGGCTGCCCAAAATCTTATAGATAAAAAAAACATAGATCCTAAAGAGATCGATCTGGTAATTTTAGCCACCGTTTCTCCAGATATGCCTGTGGCTGCTACCGCAGTACACGTGGCAACAGAAATTGGAGCAACTAATGCTTTTGCTTATGATCTACAGGCCGCATGTTCAGGATTTCTTTATGGAATGTCTACAGCGAGTGCCTATATAGAATCTGGGAGATATAAAAAAGTTCTTGTAATAGGTGCAGATAAAATGTCATCTATTATAGATTATACAGATAGAACTACCTGTATCATCTTTGGAGATGGAGCAGGAGCAGCACTTTTTGAACCAAATTACGAAGGTCTTGGCTTTCAAGATGAAATATTACGAAGTGACGGGATAGGTAGAAAATCACTTAGAATTGAAGCTGGTGGATCTTTATTGCCACCAACTGAAGATACCGTTGCTAAAAAGCTTCACTATGTTACCCAAGATGGTAAAACAGTATTTAAATACGCTGTTTCCAATATGGCCGATGTTAGTGAACAGATCATGAAACGTAACAATCTAACCAATAAAAATGTAAATTGGTTGGTAGCGCATCAAGCTAATCAAAGAATTGTGAGTGCCACTTCCAATCGCATGAAATTGGAAGACGAAAAAGTGCTTATGAATATTGAACGTTACGGAAATACAACCTCTGCAACCCTTCCGTTATTACTTAACGATTTCGAAAGTAAGTTGAAAAAAGGAGATAATATTATCTTTGCCACATTTGGAGGTGGATTCACATGGGGATCTATCTATCTAAAATGGGCCTATAATTCTTAATAAACCAACAATCTAATATTATGGATTTAAAAGAAATTCAGAATTTAATCAAGTTTGTAGCTAAGTCAGGTGCTAGTGAGGTAAAACTTGAAATGGACGATGTAAAGATTACCATTAAAACAGGATCCGAAGAAAAAGAGCATACCTATATGCAACAAATGCCTATGGGTGGCCAAATGCAGCAAATGCCAATGCAACAATCGCAGGCACCAGCTCAACAAGAGCAATCTCAGGCAGCTCCGGCTCAAGAATCTTCAGCTCCTCAGGGAGACGACAATTCTAACTATGTAACTGTAAAGTCTCCAATTATTGGAACCTTCTATAGAAAACCATCTCCAGATAAAGATGTTTTTGTAGAAGTGGGAGATACCATTAAAGAAGGAGATGTACTTTGTGTTATTGAAGCAATGAAATTGTTCAATGAGATAGAAAGTGAAGTTTCTGGAAAAATAGTTAAAGTATTGGTGGATGATTCTTCTCCAGTAGAATTTGATCAACCATTATTTTTAGTAGATCCATCTTAGATACTACCCGTTCTTCAAGAATTTAATTTTACTGTTTCAGTAAAAAATATAAAGGTATGTTTAAAAAAATATTAATTGCCAATAGAGGGGAAATAGCACTACGTGTTATTAGAACCTGTAGAGAAATGGGAATCAAAACCGTGGCGGTTTATTCTACAGCAGACGCAGAAAGTCTTCACGTACGTTTTGCAGATGAAGCTGTTTGTATTGGACCTCCACCAAGTAATTTATCTTATTTAAAGATTTCCAATATCATTGCTGCTGCAGAGATCACTAATGCAGATGCAATTCACCCTGGATATGGATTCTTATCAGAAAATTCTAAATTTTCTAAGATCTGCCAAGAACATAATATCAAATTCATTGGAGCTAGTCCAGATATGATCGATAAAATGGGAGATAAAGCTTCTGCTCGCGCCACTATGCTTGCAGCAGGAGTACCTTGTATCCCAGGATCTGACGGATTGCTTAAAGATTATGCAGATTGTTTAAAAACTGCAAAAGGAATGGGCTTCCCTGTAATGCTTAAAGCTACCGCCGGTGGTGGTGGTAAGGGGATGAGAGCCGTTCTTAAAGAAGAAAATTTGCAAGCTGCATGGGATTCTGCCCGTCAGGAAGCAGGTGCTGCTTTTGGAAACGATGGGATGTACATGGAGAAATTGATCTTGGAACCTCGTCATATCGAGATTCAAGTGGTAGGAGACAGCACAGGTAAAGCCTGTCACCTTTCAGAAAGAGATTGCTCTATCCAACGTAGACACCAAAAGCTTACAGAAGAAACTCCATCTCCTTTCATGACAGATAAGCTCAGAAAAGAAATGGGAGATGCTGCGGTAAAAGCTGCAGAATACATCAAATACGAAGGAGCAGGAACTGTAGAATTTCTGGTAGATAAGCATAGAAACTTCTACTTTATGGAGATGAATACGCGTATCCAGGTAGAACACCCAATTACAGAGCAAGTAATAGATTATGATCTTATAAGAGAACAGATCATGGTTGCTGCAGGAATTCCATTATCTGGTAAGAACTACTTCCCGCAACTGCACTCTATAGAGTGTAGAATTAATGCAGAAGATCCTTATCACGATTTTAGACCTTCTCCAGGAAAGATCACCAATTTACATGCACCTGGAGGTCATGGAGTACGAATAGATACGCACGTTTATAGCGGATATTCTATTCCTCCAAACTATGATTCTATGATCGCAAAATTGATCACTACCGCTCAAACCAGAGAAGAAGCTATCAATAAAATGAAGCGTGCTCTAGATGAGTTTGTAATTGAAGGTATAAAAACTACCATCCCTTTCCATAGACAACTAATGGATCATCCAGATTATGTGGAAGGAAATTATACTACCAAGTTTATGGAGTCCTGGAAAATGGATCCTATCAAACAAGATTAAAACTAAAACCTCGAGCAATCGGGGTTTTTTTATGGGGTTTCCGCTCCCAAAAGAGCGGTCGGGCTATTCGCTTGTAGTCCCAATCCCAAAAGGTCTTGGGAGCTACCGCTGCTATCCCTAACCCAAATGCTACTTTCAATCTGCAGTTCTATTGCGCTATAGATTGTCACTTCGAAAGAAAAATAGAAGTCTACCATTTATAAAATAAATCTCAGAAATTTTTATAACATTAATATTCTGCAAAACTTTATGTAATTTTCATCTCTTAAATAGTATTGATGAATCTTTCTTACTGGGAGTATAAATCCTGGCTTTCCAATATAGATTACACCATTGTTGGCAGTGGTATTGTAGGCCTTAATGCGGCTTTGCATCTTAAAGCCCAACATCCAAAAGCAACTATTCTGGTTTTAGAAAGAGGAATGTTGCCCAACGGCGCAAGTACTAAAAATGCAGGTTTTGCATGTTTTGGTAGTCTTTCTGAAATTCTTGACGATTTAAAATCACATTCTGAAGACGAAGTTTTAGAATTGATTAAAAAAAGGATAGCAGGTTTACAACTACTTCGTGAAAACTTAGGAGATAAAACTATTGGCTACAAACCTTGGGGCGGATATGAACTTTTCTTGCCTCAAGACAAAGAACTCTTTCAAGAATGTATCTCTAAAATGGGTGCTGTCAACAAATTATTAAAGCCTGTATTTAAAGATGCAGTTTTTAGCGAAGGCAGCAACAATTTCAACTTTAAGAATGTTGAAAATTCGCTTATTTTCAATCAATTTGAAGGGCAAATCAACACCGGAAAAATGATGGAAGCACTTTTACATAAGGTGCAGGTTGCCGGAATAAAGATCTTGAATAATGTGAATGTTTTGGAGTATTCAGAAAGCAATACTTCAGTAAAAGTTAAGACAGATCATTTCGAATTTGATACGCTAAAATTAGTGATCGCTACCAACGGTTTTGCTTCTAAACTTGGAATCGAACATGTGAAACCTGCAAGAGCTCAGGTATTGATCACTAAACCTATCAAGAATTTAAATATCAAGGGAACTTTCCATTTGGATAAAGGCTATTATTATTTCAGAAATATAAATAATAGAATCTTGTTAGGTGGTGGTAGAAATTTAGATCTTAAAGGAGAAGAAACCACAGAATTGGTACAAACAGATCTTATTCAGAATAGATTAGAACAACTTCTAAAAGAGACCATATTGCCGAATGAAACTGTGGAAATAGAGCAAAGATGGAGCGGAGTAATGGGCGTTGGAGATCAAAAAATAGTGATCGTAAAAAAAATGTCAGACAAGGTTAGTTGCGGGGTGCGTTTAGGCGGAATGGGCGTAGCAATTGGAAGTTTGATTGGTAAAGAATTAGCAGAGATATCTTAATTATATGAAACGAATATTTAAATTTTTCTTGAGACTTATTGGATGGTTATTTCTATTTAGTTTATTTATAGTCTTACTATACAAATGGGTTCCGGTGCCATTTACTTCTTTAATGGCTATTAGATATTTTGAAAATCCTTCAGAAGAAATAAAGCATGATTGGGTGCCTATAGAATCTATTTCTCCTCATTTACAATTGGCGGTGATCTCCAGTGAAGATCAAAACTTTTTAAATCATAGTGGCTTTGATATGAAAGCTATTGAAAAAGCTATTGAAAGAAATAAAACAGGAAAGAGAGTACGAGGTGCGAGTACCATTTCTCAACAAACTGCTAAGAATGTGTTTTTATGGCCAAACAGAAACTGGTTTAGAAAAGGAATGGAAGTTTATTTCACTTTTTTGATAGAAACCTTGTGGAGTAAAGAACGCATCTTAGAAGTCTATCTTAACAGTATAGAAATGGGAAAAGGAGTTTATGGAGCAGAAGCAGCTTCTCAATTATGGTTTAAAAAACCCGCTGCTAAACTTTCGGCTTATGAAGCTGCGGCAATTGCTGCAATTTTACCAAATCCAAGACTGTACAGAGCAAATCCTGCAAGTAGCTATATACAAGGAAGGAAATCTTGGATAGTGCGCCAAATGAATAATCATGGTCCTTTTAATTTAAATTAGGCTCTTAAAATTTAAAGATTGAAAGAAAAATTATTTACTGCTTGTAAGGATTATTTAGAGGAAAGAATTAATAGAATTCAGTCTTCTTTAGAAGATCTTAATGAGGCGCTTCAAAATGAAACCAAGAGCAGCGCTGGAGATAAATACGAAACTAGTAGAGAAATGATAAATACGGAAGTGAATAAACTTTCGGTGCAACTTCAGCAATTTAAGAAGCTTCAGGCTACGCTGGAAATGGCAAGAATTAGAAAAGGTTCAACTACGGTTCAACTAGGTAGTGCGGTAAAAACTTCTGCAGCAAATTATTTCTTAGCAATTCCTGCTGGCGAGATAAATTCAGGGAAAGAAAAATTTTATGCTATTGGTGTAAATTCTCCTATGGCGCAAACTTTAATGGGAAAAGCTGTAAGTGAAAACTTTAGTTTCAACGGGAAAGAAAATAAGATCTTAGATATTTTCTAATCTAACTTCGTTTTGCAATAATAGCTTCAGAAACCTTAATTCCGACGATCTCATTTGTTTCTAATGCCGAAGCATTTTCAAAAAAGATAGTTTGTCCGGAAAGAGCTACTTTAATTAAATATGCATTTCCTTTAAAATAGCTTTTCAAAACTTTTACTTTCAGCTTGGAAGATTTAGAAATTTTGATCTCATCTGGATATAGTAAGATCTTCTTTTTACTATTAGCATCTGGAGAGAATTGATTTAAATGGATCTCGTTCACATCCCCAAAAAGTGAAGCCACATATTTATCTTTTGGATGTTGATATAAATTAAAAGGAGCGTCCTTAGCGTGAATTTTGGTATTCTTCAGCACAATGGTTTCATCTGCAAAAGAAAGCGCATCTGTGCTATCGTGAGTGGCTATAATGCAAGTAATATTCTTTTCTTTTAGGTAAGCAAAGAGTCTTCTCCTCAAATTATTCTTTCTAAAATGGTCTATATGGCTAAAAGGCTCATCTAATAAAATAAGTTCAGGTTCGTTTGCTAAAGCTCTGGCAAGTGCTACCCTTTGTTGCTGTCCACCGCTTAATTTGCTGGCTTTTACATTGGCCATATCTTGCATTTCTACCACACCCAACAATTCTTTGATCCTGCGCTTTTTTTTGACAGGATACATGTTGCTAAGATATTTTCCCACATTTTCCTGAACACTTAATGGAGGCATCAGATCAAAATCTTGCGCAAGGTATTTTATAAAATCTTCTCCGGGAACCAGATTAAAAGTAGGACCTAAAAGCTCTTTTCCATTCCAAGTAATAATTCCGTCTGTATGATGCAACCCATAAATGAGCTGAAGCAAGGTGCTTTTTCCACATCCGCTGGCTCCTATAATTGAAACATTTTGACCTTTTTCTATTTTTAAGTTGATATTCTTTAAAATTGGAGTTTTATCATAAGAAAAAGAAACATTTTTCAATTGAAGCATAGAAGCAGTTTTAATAGGTGATAAATTTAAGATAAACTTTTTAAGCTCTCTACAAAGAAAAAGACCCCTGAAGTTATTTCAGAGGTCTTTCTAAATCTATTAATTCAACTAAAATTCAATAGTTTACATCTTATTCGGCAAACTTTTGAAACCCATATTGTAAAGGGTAAAAGCAAATATATCTGCATATTCCTCTATGATCATAGCTGTTGGTTTCCCCGCTCCATGACCAGCTTTGGTTTCAATTCTAATAAGAACAGGTGCATCTCCCGCTTGTTTTTCTTGTAATTCTGCAGCAAATTTAAAAGAGTGTGCAGGTACTACTCTATCATCATGATCTCCGGTAGTTACCATAGTTGCCGGATATTTAGTTCCCTTTTTTACATTATGAACAGGAGAATAAGCGTAGATGTAATCAAACATTTCTTTGCTGTCTTCGGAAGTTCCATAATCATAAGCCCATCCGGCTCCTGCTGTAAAGGTGTGGTATCTCAACATATCCATAACACCTACGGCAGGTAATGCTACTTTCATAAGATCTGGACGTTGCGTCATTGTTGCCCCAACCAATAATCCTCCGTTAGACCCACCTCTTACGGCTAAATAGTCGCTTGAAGTATATTTATTATCGATTAGATATTGAGCTGCCGCTATAAAATCATCAAACACATTTTGCTTTTTCATTTTGATCCCTGCATCATGCCACTCTTTTCCATATTCTCCACCACCTCTTAAATTAGGTACCGCATAAACACCACCTTGTTCCATCCAAACTGCGTTGGCAATGCTAAATGAAGGCGTTAAGCTAATATTGAATCCGCCATAACCATAAAGTATAGTTGGATTTTTACCATCTAATTTTACTCCTTTTTTATAAGTGATGATCATTGGGACTTTAGTTCCATCTTTTGATGTAAAGAAAATCTGCTTGCTTTCATACGCTGAAGGGTCAAAGTCTATATCTGGTTTATTATATAATTCAGATTCTCCCTCTGTGATCTCATATTTGTAAATACTACCCGGAGTTACGTAATTAGTAAAAGAATAGTACAATACTTTTTCTTCTTTTTTAGCACCAAAACCTCCTGCAGAACCAATTCCCGGAAGTTCAATTTCTCGAACCAATTTCCCGTCATAATCAAACTGTTTTACTTTAGAAACTGCATCTACCATATAATTGGCAAAAAAGTAACCACCTCCCGTAGAAGGGGTAAGTACGTTTTTGGTTTCAGGAATAAAATCTTTCCAATTTTCTGGAGTTGGATTAGAAGCATCTGCTGTTACTATTCTTCCATTAGGAGCATCTTTATTAGTGAAAATGAAAAGTTTAGAACCATCATTTTCCATTACATAAGAATCTGTTTCCTCATTGTCTAGAATAGTGATCAATTCTGGATTGTCTTTGGTAAGATCCATCATGAATAATTTCCCGCCAGATGTAGAATTTCGAGCAGAGATATACAAGTAATTATTATCTTCTGAAACACTTCCACCTACATACCGATGTTTTTGGGCTGCAGTAGCTCCAAAAACCAATTTATCATCTTTTTGATTAGTACCTAATTTATGATAGAATAACCGATGCTGATCTGTTTTTGCTGAAAGCTCACTTCCTTCAGGCTTTTCATAACTAGAATAGTAAAATCCTTCGTCGCCTCTCCAAGAAATTCCACTGAACTTCACATCTCTTAAAGTGTCTTCTGTGATTTCGCGAGTTTCTGCATTTAAGATCAAGATCTTTCTCCAATCGCTTCCACCTTCAGAAATACTATAAGCTGCTTTTTTACCGCTTTTAGAAAACGTCATTCCACTTAAAGAAGTAGTTCCGTCTTCACTAAATTTATTCGGATCCAGAAAAACTTCCGCTTCTCCATCATCTCCTTTTTTGCGATAAACTACATACTGATTTTGCAACCCATCATTCTTATAAAAATAGATATAGTCACCTTCGGTAAAAGGAGCGCCAAGTTTTTCGTAATTCCAGAGCTTGGTTAAACGCTCATTCAAATTTTTGCGATAAGGAATTTTTTCTAAATAATTAAAGGTGACTTCATTTTCGGCCTTTACCCAGTTCTCTGTAGCTTCACTTCTATCATCTTCCAGCCAACGATATGGGTCTTTTACTTTGGTTCCAAAATAATCTGTTACCGTATCTACTTTTTTAGTTTGTGGATATTTCAAATTTGTTGATTTGTCGTTAGTATGATTTTTATCATGCTCCTGTGCATTTGTAAAGGGAGCGGCTAGCATTAAACATATCGACAGTAATTGTAATTTATTCTTCATATGTTGATATTTTTTGATTCGTAGTATTGACGCAATGTGTATCTGAATTAAATTCTTACTAAGATCATTTTATATTATTGAAATTAAATCGTCTTTAAATTTAATACAAAATGCCCATAAGTTGAAATCTTACAGGCATTTAGATTTTATTTTTGATCTTTTGTATTGAATTGTCACATCGAGCGGAGTCGAAGGGTTAAGACATCTCGGCTCCGCTCGATGTGACAGAAGGTTTTCATTTTGAGATTAAACCAAATTGTGACTCACCAAATATTCAGCAATTTGCACAGCATTGGTAGCGGCTCCTTTTCTTAAGTTATCTGCAACTATCCACATATTCAAAGTATTTGGTTGCGAATAATCTCTTCGTATTCTACCCACAAACACATCATCTTTTCCTTCCGCATAAATAGGCATCGGATACGTATTTACAGAGGGATTGTCCTGTACAGTAACTCCAGGAAAATCATTCAATAACTTTCTAACGTCATTTTCATCGAAATCATTTTCAAATTGAACGTTTACCGATTCGCTATGCCCTCCAACAACTGGAATTCTAATAGCGGTTGCCGAAACATTTACGCTATCATCTCCAAGGATCTTTTTGGTTTCGTTCACCAATTTCATTTCTTCTTTGGTGTATCCATTGTCCATAAACACATCGCAATGAGGAATAGCGTTTCTATGAATTGGATACGGATAAGCCATTTCGCCTTTTTCCTCTTTATATTCGTTTTCTAATTGCTTTACCGCCTTTACTCCAGTGCCAGTAATAGACTGATACGTAGAAACTACAACTCTTTTAATCTTGTACGCATCGTGTAGTGGCTTTAAAGCCATTAGCATTTGGATGGTAGAACAGTTTGGATTGGCAATAATCTTATCTTCTTTGCTCAACTCATTGGCATTGATCTCCGGGATGATCAATTTCTTATTTGGATGCATTCTCCATGCAGAAGAATTGTCGATAACTGTAGTTCCAACCTCAGCAAACTTAGGCGCCCATTCTAAAGATGTATCTCCTCCTGCAGAAAATAATGCAAGATCTGGTGTTAAACTTACCGCTTCTTCAAGGCCAATAACTTTGTATTTTTTATTTCTGAAACTGATCTCTGTGCCCACAGATTTTTCTGAAGCAACAGGATAAAGCTCAGTGACTTCAAAATTTCTTTCTTCTAAAACTTTTAGTATAATATTTCCTACCATTCCGGTGGCTCCAACTACTGCAATTTTCATATGAACTATTTTAATAAACTGAATGCAAAGGTATATTACATGAAATAATCTAGGCATCTAGAAATCACATAATTTATAACTACATCTTTAAATTAAACACAATTCTAATTTTTGTGTAAAAAAATACCCCGCTTTCACGGGGTTTGGTTGTTAAAATATGTAGTGTAGCGGTAAGCGTACTTCTTTATTTTAGATATAACTCTTTGAAATGTTCAACTCTTAGTCCTCTATAGAACATTTTCCAAATTTCATTTTTTTCAATCACTCCCTTACTTACAAGTCTCAGACCATCTATATAAGTTCTGTAAATTAAAGTATATGTAAAGAGAAAGCTTACAAAAACCAAAGAGTTAGTATTGAACATTCTCAAAAAGAAGATCATTAGAACCAATGGTGTTATGATAGCAAAGTAATAAAAGTAGATATTTTTCATTTTAAGAGTTTTGCTTTTTCAGCTCATCACGAATTTCAATCAACAATTCTTCTTGGGTTGGTCCTTTTGGCGCTGGAGCAGCTTCTTCTTCCTTTTTCTTAGTCTTTTCATAAGCTCTTAAAAATAAGAATACAAAAAGTCCTACTAAAATAAAGTAGATAATTGCCTGAATAAGATTTCCATATGTTAGCACAGCAGCTTCAGCTTCTTGAGCAGCTTCTAGCGTTGCATATTTAGTGCCGTCTAAAGAAATAAATTTCTGAGAGAAATCTGCACCCCCGGTTAATACTCCAATAATAGGCATAAAAATATCTGCCACTACAGATGCTATTACTTTATTAAAAGCAGCACCAATTACTACAGCAGTAGCAAGCGCAACTATATCCTTCTTCATTAAGAAGGCTTTGAAATCCTGAAAAAAAGCCATATATGTTAGTTAAATAGTTAGTTTGTAAGCAATTTAGCTAAAAAATTAAAAGCTGTGCTAACTTTCTTTTTATAATTACTGAATTATCACTCTCTTAACGCGCTGAGAAATTCCGGTAATAAGTTCGTAAGAGATCGTATTTCCTGTTTCAGCAAAATCTGTAGCCGGTTGAGGTCCTCCAAATATAATTACTTCATCTCCATCTGTACAATCAATCCCGGTGATATTTATCATTAACATATCCATACACACATTTCCGATAATAGGTGCATACTTACCATTAACAATTACCCCTGCTTTTCCATTTCCATACTGGCGATTTATTCCATCTGCATGACCTATAGGCAATACGGCGATCTTTGTTTTATCTGAAGCGATAAATGCTCTATTATATCCCACAGATTCTCCTGGTTCAATATTATGAATTTGAGAGATTATAGTTTTTAAGGTTCCTATTGGCTTTAGGTGTTTAGAGACTTCACTATCATTTCCAAATCCATAAAGGCCAATACCACTTCTAACCATATCATGAGCAGCTTCAGGATAATTCATAATTCCGGATGTATTGCATAGATGTAATAAAGGTCTGTAACCTAAAGCTTCTACGAGCTTGTGTGCCATATTTCTAAATTTATTGATCTGCCCTAAAGTGAATTCTCGTTCTTTCCAGACTTCACTTGCTGCTAAATGAGAGAAGATGCCTTTTACTTTTATAGCACTTGTTTGGGAAAGTAACGTTAAAACCTCATCCAATTCTACTTCGTCGAAACCAAGTCTGTTCAGGCCTGTATTCAGTTTTAGATGAACAGGGTAATCTTTTAATCCTAATCTTTCTGCCGTCTGTATGAATTCTGTTAATACAAAATGGCTATACACACTAGGTTCCAAACAATGATCAATTACTTCTTCAAAATTTACAGATTGCGGATGTAATACTAGAATAGAATTCTCTATTCCTGCCTTACGTAAAGAAATACCTTCGTAAGTATATGCCACCGCAAAATAATCTACACCAAGTTCACTTAATTTTTGAGAGATTACTTCTGCTTTACTTCCATAGCCATAGGCTTTTACCACTGCCATGAATTTTACATCTTTGGGAGTTTTAGAACGTAAATATTTATAATTATGAGCCAATGCCCCTAGATCTATCTCAAGGGTTGTTTCTCTCGTTTTATTTGTCAAAATCTAATGTTTTTTAGGATCTATAGGTTGAGCGCTGTTTACAGGAATATTTTTTATGCGTTCTTTAAGCATTGCTTTATAATAAGCACCTCTGCTTAAAGGCTCATATTCTTCATTTTCACCAAGAAATACAAGATCATCATTCACTGCTTTTCTGTAGCTAAATTGTGCGAGATTTCCGGTTCTTGTACATACTGCATGAACTTTAGTTACATATTCTGCGGTGGCCATTAAATTAGGCATGGGCCCAAACGGATTTCCTTTAAAATCCATATCTAGTCCTGCAACTATTACCCGCACTCCTCTGTTGGCAAGATCATTACAAACCGTTACGATCTCATCATCAAAGAATTGAGCTTCATCTATTCCAACCACATCACAACCATCTGCCAGTAATCTAATATTAGAAGCAGAGGGAACAGGTGTAGATCTTATTTCGTTAGAATCGTGAGACACCACCATTTCTTCGTGATATCTTGTGTCTATTGCGGGTTTAAAGATCTCTACCTTTTGTTTTGCAAATTGAGCTCTTTTTAATCTACGTATCAATTCTTCGGTTTTACCGGAAAACATGGAGCCGCAGATTACTTCAATCCATCCAAATTGCTCTTTGTGATTTACTGTATTTTCGAGAAACATTTTGTAATTTTCAGTGCCGAATAGGAATAGTTCCTATTTCGCATAAAGTTGACACAAATTTATTAAAAATACAACCTGCCTCAAGGCTAGGTTCTCTAATTTTGTGAACTATGAAGCAAGAATTTATTACAAACGTAGTTTTATAAATTGGTAAAATAATTGCAATTGTAAGCTTACACTGTTCTACTTAACTTAAACACAACCTGTGATGAAAAATAAACTTGAAGCCGAATTGAAACAATTGGCTAAGAAAATATTTGAAAATAATACCTATCAATCTGCAACAGATCTTAAGCATCTAGCTAAAGATCTATATGAAAAATTGACCATTTTATCTTTTACAGAAGAGAATTTAGCTTCATTTCAAGAAACAAATTCACCTGAAAATAAACAAGAAGAGCCGGGTATAGTTGAAGCAGAATATAAAGCGCCAATCGAGGAGGAGCATGAGCAAAAAGAGGTTTTTGCAAGAGTAGCAGAACCGATACATGAAGAGGTTAGAGCAGAAGAAAAAGATGAGTATCTACCTGATGGAACAGAGTATAATGATGCTGAAGCCATTACAGAGCCAAATACAGAAATGATAAAAGACATTGTAGCTCAAATGCCTCCAGAAACGGAGAATGTAGATAGAATGCTAAACAATGTGATGTCTAGAAATACAACTGTTGGTAGAACAGACGTTAATAGAACAGAAGCTCCAAAAGAGCACGATAAAACAGATTTTAGAAATATAGGAGTAGATTACGATAATCTTCCAAGTTTTGAACCGGTTAAGAAAAATGAAAAAGAACGTCCTCGCTCTTTAAATGACAGACTTAAAAAAGGTATTAATATTGGATTGAACGAAAGACTAGCATTTATACGTCATTTGTTTGATGGAAATGCTTCAGATTATAATAGAGTGATCTCTCAATTAAATACTTTTGATTCTTTAGAAGAGGCCAAAAAATTCATCCAGTTGGTAGTAAAACCAGATTATAAGAAATGGGTAGGGAAAGAAGATCATGAGCAACGATTCATGGAGTTGGTAGAAAATAAGTTCAATCATTAGATCTCAACCAGACCAATAACAATTTTATGGCAAAACTTTTTTTAGTGCCAACACCCATTGGTAATCTTGAGGATATGACCTTTAGGGCTATCAGAGTTCTTAAAGAGGTAGACTATATCCTGGCAGAAGATACCAGAAATAGCGGTAAACTTTTAAAACACTTCGAGATCAACACTCCTATGCATAGTCATCATATGCATAATGAGCATAAAACAGTAGAAACTATTGTTAGAAGGATTCAGGGTGGAGAAACTTTTGCATTAATAAGCGATGCAGGAACTCCTGCTATTAGTGATCCAGGTTTTTTATTAACTCGAGCTTGCGTACAGGCGGGAATAGAAGTAGACTGTTTGCCAGGTGCTACTGCATTTGTACCTGCGCTTGTAAATAGTGGTTTCCCAAATGATAAGTTTGTGTTTGAGGGTTTCTTACCTGTCAAAAAAGGTAGGCAAACCAGATTAAAGCTTTTAGCAGAAGAAGATAGAACCATCATCTTTTATGAATCTCCTCATAAGCTTATTAAGAGCTTAGCACAATTTGTAGAATATTTTGGGGAAAACAGGCTAGTCTCGGTTTCCAGAGAGATAACCAAACTTCACGAAGAAACTATTCGTGGTACTGCAAAAGAAGTTTTAGAATATTACACCAATAAACCTCCAAAAGGCGAAATAGTGGTTGTGGTACAAGGGAAGGCTTAAATGCAACAACTTTTGAACACTATTAGGCAATGTGAGGTTTGTGTAAAAAATTTACCCCGCGGCCCAAGGCCTATCATTGAAGCCTCTGTAGATTCTAAGATTTTATTGGTTAGTCAGGCACCGGGAAGAGTAGTGCATGAATCTGGTATTGCCTGGACAGATCAAAGCGGAAAAAAGTTAAGGGAATGGCTCGGTGTAGATGAAAACACTTTCTTCAATACTTCCAACTTTGCCATATTACCTATGGGATTTTGCTATCCCGGAAAAGGAAAGACAGGAGATCTTCCTCCAAGAAAAGAATGTGCGCCGCTATGGCATGAGCAGGTATTTTCAGAACTTCAGAATATAAAGTTGATCATTCTCATAGGCTCTTATGCCTCTTCTTATTATCTTCCTGAAGAAAAAACTAATCTTACTCAAAAAGCAGCAGATTTTGAAGAGCATCTACCCAAATATTGGGTGGTTCCACATCCATCCCCGGTAAACAGATTTTGGCGAGCTAAAAATCCATGGTTTGAAGAAAGCGTTGTACCTCAACTTCAGCAAAAGATTGCAGATATATTAAAATAATTATTTTCTAGAGCCATTCAGATTCATTGAAATTTTAATGATTTCATTTATAAATTACTGAATACTAGTTTATTTAATAAATAGATCTGCCGATTGATCCCTAAAATTTTAATATTTTAGTATCCTTCCCTAACAAGGCTATATTTAAGGAGTCCTATTACCTTTGTGATCAATTTAAATCTTAAGAATTTATGCGCTGGACATTAAAACCTAAACCCGATAGTGAAACTGTTTCTCAACTTGCCTCAAAACTTGGAGTTGAAAAACCTATTGCTTCTTTATTGGTTCAGCGAGGAATAGAAACTTTTGATGAGGCTAAGAAATTCTTCAGGCCTTCTTTAGAAGATCTTCATGATCCTTATTTAATGAAGGATATGGATCTGGCGATTGATCGAATTGAAAAGGCGATAGAAAATGGTGAGAATATCATGGTTTTTGGAGACTATGATGTAGATGGAACTACCAGTGTGGCGTTACTTTCATCTTTCTTGAAAAGTTTTTATCCAAATGTTGCAACCTATATTCCGGATAGATATGAAGAAGGTTATGGCGTTTCTTATAAAGGAATTGATTTTGCTGCCGATAATGATATTACACTAATAATTGCCTTAGACTGCGGAATTAAAGCCATAGATAAAGTTGCCTATGCTTCAGAAAAGGGAGTAGATTTTATAATATGTGATCATCACCGCCCCGGAAATGAAATCCCTAAAGCAGTAGCTGTATTAGATCCAAAGAGGGATGACTGCGAATATCCGTATAAAGAACTTTGTGGTTGCGGGGTAGGGTTTAAATTAATGCAGGCTTGGGCGATAAAGCAAGAATATCCATTAGATACTCTTTTGCCTTATTTAGACCTAGTAGCTACTGCAATTGGTGCAGATATAGTTCCTATTACCGGAGAAAATAGAGTGCTGGCTTACCATGGTTTACATGTTATTAATACCGCTCCAAGGGTTGGGTTTCAGGCAATATTAGATCAGGTAAAAAAAGAAACGCTTACAATAACGGATGTTGTCTTTATACTCGCGCCAAGAATAAATGCTGCCGGTAGAATGAAACATGGATTACATGCCGTGAATTTGCTTGTAGAGGATGATGTAGAAACTGCAAAACAATTTGCAGCAGAAATAGAATCTTATAATTCAGACAGAAAGAACGCAGATAAAACAATAACAGTAGAGGCTTTAGCTCAGATCGAAGATCCAGAAGAAAAGGAGCGCTTTACAACAGTGGTATATCAGGAGAATTGGCATAAAGGGGTAATTGGAATTGTAGCTTCCCGCTTAATAGAAACCTATTATAGACCTACCTTGGTCTTTACTAAAAGTGGAGAGAAATTGGCAGCTTCTGCAAGATCTGTAAAAGGTTTTGATGTTTATGACGCCTTGGAAGCGTGTAGCGAACATATAGAACAATTTGGAGGTCATAAATATGCTGCAGGGCTTACGCTTCACGAATCTGAATATGAGAATTTTAAGCGAAAATTTGAGGAAGTGGTAGCGGCAACTATAGAAAAACATATGTTGGTTCCTGAAGTTTCTATAGATACCGAGTTAAATTTGGTAGACATCACTCCAAAATTCTATAGAATTTTAAAGCAATTTGCACCGCATGGGCCGGGCAATATGTCTCCGGTATTTCTTACTCAGAATTTAAAAGATAGTGGCTTTGGGAAATGTGTAGGTGCAGATGACCTTCACTTAAAGTGTAAAGTTAAACAAGGAAATAGTCCATTGTCTATAGATACTATTGGTTTTAATCTTGGTCCTAAGTGTAATTTGATCACTAATGCTCAAATTTTTAAAGCAGCCTATTCAATAGACGAAAATGAATGGAATGGTAATATTTCTCTTCAGTTGAAATTAAAAGATATAAGCGATTAAAAGTTAAAATGAAATTAAGAACTGGATCAATTAACTTGCTCCACTTTAATTTCCGAAATTTAGTACCTCACCAAACATCATCAAAATGAAATTTAATTTTACACTAGCAGCTTTGCTGTTATTTTTGAATCTTTCTGCTCAGAAAAATGATTACAAAGTAAATTCTCCAGATGGGACTATAAAGGTTTCTTTTAATCTCAATGCTGCAGGGGAACCCTATTATTTTATCTATCATAAGGATAGCAAGGTTATAGATACTTCTTATATGAGCTTTGATCTTAAAGACGCTCCTTCGCTCTCTAAAGATTTTAAAGTAGCAGATGTTCAAAATTCATCATTCAATGAAACCTGGGAAATGCCATGGGGAGAGCAATTAAAGGTGGTGAATAATTATAATGAACTAGAGCTGAGCCTACAGGAAACTTCAAATTTTAAAAGAAAAATTACCATTGTTTATAGAGTTTTTAATGATGGAATTGGCTTTAGATATGAATTTCCAAAACAGGAGAATCTACATGAAGTTGTAATAACAGATGAGAATACAGAATTTGCCCTAACAGGAGACCATACTGCATTCTGGATTCCAGGAGATTGGGATATTTACGAGCATTTGTATAATACCTCGAAGGTTTCAAAAATTAATGCAACAACTTTAAGAGATAACCCGAACTTAGGAAAGCATTCTTATATTCCTGAAAATGCTGTGGTAACTCCAGTAACCATGAAAACAGATAATGGACTTTATTTAAGTTTTCATGAAGCTGCCTTGATAGATTATGCAGGAATGACCTTAAAAGTAGATACGAGTAATTTTAAACTTAGCAGTGAGTTGGTAGGTTCTGATATTACGGGTTATAAGGTAAAAAGAGCTACACCATTTAATACTCCTTGGAGAACTATTTTGATCACAGAAAAAGCAACTCAACTTATAGACTCTAAAATGATCTTGAATTTAAATGAACCAAATAAACTGGAAGATGTTTCCTGGTTTAAGCCTACAAAATATACCGGTATCTGGTGGGAAATGCACTTAGGTAAAAATTCTTGGGATATGGCTTCTGGAATTCACGGAGCTACCACTCAAAATGCAAAAGATAAGATTGATTTTTCTGCTAAAAATGGAATAGGAGCCATGTTGGTTGAAGGTTGGAATACTGGATGGGAACATTGGATTGGTTTTGAAGACAGGGAAGGAGTGTTCGATTTTGTAACTCCGTATTCAGATTATGATCTAGATGAGGTGGTAAGATATGGTAAGAGAAAAGGAGTGAGCATTGTAATGCATCACGAAACTTCTGCAGCTCCAAGAACTTATGAAAAGCAAATGGATACCGCTTATGCTTTGATGAAGAAATATAACATGCATGTGGTTAAATCTGGATATGTAGGGAAGATCATTCCTAAGGGAGAATATCATCACGGGCAATGGATGGTAAATCATTACAATAATGCAGCTATTAAAGCAGCAGATTACCAAATTGCTGTAAATGCACATGAGCCAATAAAAGCAACAGGATTAAGAAGAACATATCCGAATATAATTTCAAGAGAAGGATTACGCGGACAAGAATTTAATGCGTGGGCCAGTGATGGAGGAAACCCTCCGGAGCATTTACCTATTGTTGCTTTTACCAGAATGCTTGCCGGCCCCATAGATTTTACTCCGGGAATATTTGATATTAAATTTGATAAATACAAGCCGAACAATCAGGTAAATACTACGCTTGCTCAACAATTGGCTTTATATGTAGTAATTTACAGCCCTATTCAAATGGTACCAGATCTAGCTGAAAATTATGAAAATCAGCCGGGATTCCAGTTTATTAGAGATGTAGTTACAGATTGGAAAAAGACAGAAGTCTTAAACGGAGAAATAGGAGATTTTGTAACTATTGCCAGAGAAGACAGGAACAGCGATAATTGGTTCTTAGGAAGTATAACAGATGAAAATGCTAGAGACTTGGACATAGATCTAAATTTCTTAGCGGAAGGAGCTACCTACACAACTACTATTTATGAAGATGGTAAAAATGCACATTGGGATAAGAATCCAACATCTTTAAATATTAGAAAATTTGAAGTAACTAAAAATGACACTTTAAAATTAAAGTTAGCTGCTGGGGGTGGAGCTGCGATAAGTTTTATGAAGAATAAATAATCTTGAAATTGCCTGAAATGGCAGTCCTTTAAGAAAATTAGTAGTTAAGGCTGGAGTTTCTTCAGCCTTAATTCATTTCCGTCAAATTCTGCATAGGTATAGAAATTGATCCAATCTCCTGTATTTACATAGGTTGAAGTTTCGTTGAGCTCTATCTCTAAAGGCAAATGTCTATGCCCGAACAAGAAATAATCATAATGCTGAGATTCTAATTTTCTGCGGCAGTATTGAATTAACCATTCTCCTTCTTCCCCTAAAAATTGCTGATCTTCTTCTCCCGATATTAATTTATTCTTGATAGAAAGATGTTGCGCTAACGGAACTCCAAGATCTGGATGCAACCAACGGTAGAACCATTTAGAAACTGGATTTGTAAATACCTTTTTCATTCTTTTATAACCGTGATCTCCAGGTCCAAGCCCATCACCATGTCCAACTAAGAATTTCTTATTGTTGAATTCAAACTTTTTTGGCTTGTGATACACGGGGATGTTCAATTCTTTTTCAAAATAATCATCCATCCACAGGTCGTGATTTCCAACAAAGAAATAAATTGGAATACCACTATCTCTAATTTCTGCTAACTTTCCTAAAGTTCGTACAAATCCCTTTGGAACAACGTGTTTATATTCAAACCAGAAGTCGAAAAGATCTCCTAATAAGAAAATTGCAGCTGCATCTTCTTTGATCTCATCCAGCCATTTTACAAACTTCTTTTCACGAGATTTGCTGGCTTCCGGTGTGGGAGCGCCAAGGTGATTATCGCTAGAGAAATAAACTTTTTTTCCTGCTGGAATGTTCATAAAATGAGAATGAGATGTAAATATAATTAATTTGGTGTATTTGAATGCTTATAAGAAAGTGCGCAAGGGATGGCAGCGACATCCCCCGATTTTTATCGGGGATATAGCGAACAGACCGACCCTTTAGGGATGCGCCCTAAGAATTATCTGAAGCATACCACTCTGCAAAAGAAGAGTCTGTTTCCTGAAGTTTTAACGAGTGCAATTGAATATGACCCGGTAGATTTTTCTTGATCTTTTCTGCAAAATCTATCACCATGTTCTCACTGGTGGGTTGGTAGTCTACCAAGATCACATTATGATCTCTGTTTTCTAGCTCCTTTGCAAGTTCTACATGAGGAGTATTTTTGTTGAAAACAGTGGCATGATCAAACTTGTCTACAATTTCAGACTTCACGATCTTTTTGAGATCTCCAAAATCTATCACCATTCCGTATTTAACATTGTTGGTATCTAGAATTGGAGTTCCAATTACGGTAACGCTTAGCTTATAACTATGGCCATGCACATTCTTACATTTCCCGTCATATCCATATAATGCGTGCCCTGTTTCAAAAGAAAATTGCTTGGTGATCCTGATCTTGCTCATACTATAAATTTGCAGCAAAGATAATAGTTTTTGTCGGCTTAAATTTTAGATACAAGCAAAGCTTTCCCGATGTATATTTGTAGGCTTTATTAACTCTAATTTGGAGTTTAAATTTCTAAAAGTTTTTGCTATAATTTTTAATATGACCACAACCACCACCTCAGATCTGGAATTATTTGAACAACTAGAATTTAGAGAAAATCCGCTCTACGAGAAGATCATTTCTGATATTTTAGAAAATCAATATAGCATAGTTGAAGACTTTTTTAGTTTGGAAGAAGTAGCAGAACTAAGACAATCTCTTTTAACCAAATATGAAGAAGACAACTTTAAGAAAGCAGCTATTGGGAATAGGGTAAATGAAACCATAGAGAAATCTGTGCGTGGAGATTTTATTTTGTGGATGAACGAAGCCAATGCAGAACTTTTGGAGAAGCATTTTTTTGCTAAGATCAATTCTTTGGTAGACTACCTTAACAAGACGTGTTTCTTAGGAATTCTTCAAAAAGAATTTCATTATGCTTTATATCCTGAAGGCACCTTTTATAAGCGGCATTTAGATACCTTTCAAAATGACGATAGAAGAAAGTTGTCTATGGTTTGTTATTTAAATGATGAAGACTGGAAACCTGAAAATGGGGGAGAGTTGGTGATCTATAAAGAGGAAAATGGCGAGGAGAAAGAAACAAAGATCTATCCTTTTCCCGGAAGGATGGTGATTTTCGAAAGTCAGATCTTAGAACATGAAGTGAAACCTGTAAAAACTCCAAGAATGAGTATTACAGGATGGTTAAAGACCCGATAATTATTTTTTAAGTTTTTGGTATATAAAGACACCAACCAAAACAAGAGCGAGAATGATCCAAAGCCCCATTCCGCTTAAAAATGTAAAAATATCAAAGGCTTCTTCGCTAACCGGAACTTTATTTTGTATCATTATTTATGTTTGTTATAATAGGATCTGGAATAAAGGAATATTAGCAATAAAAGTAGCACCATTCCTAAATAATACTTGTTGGCATCTATAAATTCCCAGAGCGTAAATCCCCATTGTTCATCTCCAACGGCGGGTTTATCTTGAGGTAATTCGCTTTGCTGTATCATATTTATAATATTGAATTAACATTCTTTACTGCTTAAGAGGGAATAATACATTAATTGTAGAATTATTGTCCCTCTGTACTTTACAATTGCTCCAGCTATTAAGTGAATAATTTACATCTCTACTATTCTCGATTTGAACTTGTTGGTATCGAGCTTACCTAAAGTAGCCTTTATCTTGAGGGAAGATACTAAATAATAGTATCGCTAGCTTTATTTTTTAAACTTAGAAAGTGCTTGTTTTGTAAAGTCAGAAAGCACTAATTCTCCACTTATAGCAGCTCTTTTTTGAAGTAAATCGTCCCAATCTTCGGTATTTTCCCAAAGCGTACGTTTCATTTCCAACAAAGCTTGTGGATTATAGGATGCCAGTTTTTCACTAAACATTTCAATTTCCTCATCTAGATCTTTAATAGATTCGAACACTTTAGCAAACAATCCTTTTTCTTTTGCCCAATACGCATTTTTCCATTCGTGAGCAGCTAAAGTTAGTTCTGCCAACCCAGAAACTCCTATTTTACGCTCTACGGCTGGTGCTATTACAAAAGGCCCAATACCTATAGTAAGTTCAGAAAGCTTTATAGAGGCCGCCTCTGTTGCCATAGCGTAATCGCATGCGGCAGCAAGTCCAACTCCTCCGCCAACGGTTTTACCTTGAATTCTTCCAACTATAAGTTTCTTACAAGATCTCATAGCATTGATCACCTTCGCAAACCCAGAGAAGAACTGTTTTCCTTGTTCTAAATTTTCTACCGCCACCAATTCATCAAAAGAAGCGCCTGCACAAAATGCTTTTTCTCCTTCAGATCTTAATATAATAACGTTTACGGTATCTTCTGTAGATAATCTAAGAAGTTCCTTCTCCAATCTGTCTAAAAGTTCTGATGGGAATGAATTACTTGCAGGATGTCCAAATTCTACAGTGGCTATCTTATTTTGAATTTTGGTATATAAACTTCCGTTCTCTCTATTGGTGGTCATGATTCTCAATTTTATCAAATGTAGTGATAATGCGCAAAATTGCACAATTCAGAACAGCGCTCAAGATGTAAGATCCTTGTAATGTATTGATTGTGAGTTTAAATCTAATTTCTAGAAAAATTTTTCTTTTTGTGCGCAACCTTTTGAAGGTATAAGGTCATATAAGTAAAGAAATCTATTATACACCAAACTTTAAAAAATGAAAAAACTAATTTTATTATTTGTGAGCACCTTGATCTTAACTAGTTGCAATGTAGATGATGATGGGCCTAAAACCTTGTTAACTCCAGCAGAAGTATCTGAGATAGACGTGCCAGATTATTTTGAAAACGGAAAAACTTACGAGATAGATATAGTGTATTTGTTGCCAGATGCATGCCATAATGCGGCGGGTATTAACGTTCAAAGAGGAAGCAATAGCAATGGCGAAAAAGAATGGCGTGATATTTATGTTACTGGAGTTGCTTCTTATGATTCTAATTTATCTGAATGTAATAAGGATGCTACTAATACAGAACTAGAAAAAGATGGTTCATTTAAGATCACAATTCCTATGAATGATGAGCAATCTTATACGTTCTTTCTCTGGACTGGGGTAGATACAGATAACAAGAATATTTATACCGAAGTTGTTGTACCAATTGGGAAACCAGAAGATGCAGCACAAGCTGTTTGGAGTAATTAAGATTCTAAAACGAGTATCGCATAAATCTAAGCAAAGCAAAAGCTATTTCTGGAAAACTCTAGAACAGCTTCTGCTTTGCTTTTTATTTAAAAATTAAACCTCTTTATTAAGATATTTTCTTCTGAATTTTATTACTAAAGCGCTACTTCTAAGAAGCATCCAGCAGAAGAATGCTATCCAGATGGCGTGCAGTTTTAGTCCGAAATGATCTGCTATTAAAAGAACGGGTGTAAACACTAAAAACGTAGCAACCAGCAGTAGATTCCGAAGATATTTAGCTTCTCCCAAACCTTTAAAAATTCCGTCGAACATAAAGGCGATGGCATTTACGGGTTGCATAACTAGAACAATCCAGAAAACAGAAGAGAACAATACTAATACACTGGCTTCTTTGTTGAATAAAAGTCCGATCTGGTCATAAAGCAAGAAACAGATTCCCATTAATATAAAAGCTATTAGCACTGCATATTTGCTGATCTTTTTGCTGAGCTCCCACAAACTTTTATAATCTTTAGATCCTAATAATTTCCCGCCAATTGCATTCCCGGCATTTGCATAGCCATCTATAAAAAAGGAAAAGAATAACCAAATATTCATTAAGATGCTCTGGGCTGCAATATAATTTTTCCCGTATCCGGTTGCGTAGGCATTGGCTAAATAAATGGCGAAATTCAAGGCGGCTGTTCTTACAAACAAGTTGGCAGCCATAAGCAATAGGCCTTTCATTCTAGGGTTGATAGTGAAACTCAGCTTTAAATGAAAAGGTGTTTTTTTGAAGAAGAACCATAAAGCCATGATAAGCATGACCAACTGCGCAGCTAAACTGGCATAAGCAGCTCCTTTTAAATGCATTGGTTCCAAATATCCATCAATACCATATACCAACAAATAATCTAAAGCTACATTTACCACCGCTCCCGTAAGACTGCATTTCATGGCCCAAAGAGTATTTTGAAGTCCGCGAAAAACTCCAAAAATTGCAAATGTTACCAAAGTTAAAGGATAGCCTAAAGCCCTTATTTGATAGTAATCTTCAGAATATTGAAGTATCAATCCATCGGCATTATATGCGCTAAAAATGGAATGCGCAAAGAAAGCAGTTACTCCATAGATTACAAAGCTAAATACCAAGTTAAAAGCAATTGCTTGTGGAATAAGAGTTTTAACAGCGTGTAATCTATTAGCTCCTAAATGTTGAGAAACAATGGCAGAAATAGCGGTTTTGGTTTGAGCCACGATCCAGATAATAGCAGAGAGAAAAGAACCAACAATTCCTGCGGCTGCTAAAGCTTCTATTGGGTGATCTTCTACATTTCCAATAACAGCAATATCAGTTAATGAAATAAGAGGTTCGGCTATTCCAGCAATAATAGCTGGAATTGCAATTCTATTGATATTCTTAAAACTTATGGCAGTGCTCAAGGTCTAATTTATATGCTAAAGTTAGTGCTTATAATACCAATTCATAACAATGAAAGGGATGCGTGCTTTGTTTAGGGAAAAAGATGTCGCCTAATTTCTGATATCCACGAGCTTCATAAAAACGTTGATTTCTTTTGTTCTGACTAAAAGTGTCTAATCTAACCGATTCGTAATTATTTTCTCTGGCAAAATCTTCTGCAAAATTCATTAATTTTTTACCGTAGCCTTTTCCCCAAGTTGCAGGATCTGTAGCTAAACGATGTATATAAAGATTCTTAGAATTTGCGGTGAGCCAAGATATAGGAATGTATTCTTCGTCCATAATATCGGTAAGAACTATAATTCCTAAGAGCTTATCATAATTTTCTAAAACAAATAACTCATTATGATCAACATCAAATTCTAATTTTTTTAAAGAAGGGTAGTGTTCATTCCATTGAAAGATCCCCTTCTCTTGCATCGCAAGAGCACAAGCTTCGGTTAAACTTTTAATATTTTGAAGATCGCTAGAAGTAGCTAATCTAATTTGTGATGAATCTTTCAAGCGGCAAATCTTTAAGGTTCTTAAAAATAAAAAAACCACCCTAAAAAGAGTGGTTTTATGTGGAGAATATCGGAGTCGAACCGATGACCTTTTGGCTGCCAGCCAAACGCTCTAGCCAACTGAGCTAATCCCCCAAAATCGAATTCAAAGATAGTTAAAAAAACAAATGCTGAAAATGTTATTTACTTTCTTTGAATTCAACAAGTTTTATATAATTAACCTTCGGTTGCTCTCAAAAGTTCTTCTTGTGGAGTATCCATAAATTCTCGGGTTTTTTCTAGAACGTATTTAAAATCTTTCGAAACCTCAGGTTCATTCCATGGATGTGTAATTCCATATACGTGATCTGCATTTTCTACCAATAAAAGTTCTGAGAAAGTACTCCATTCAAACAGTTTCCCTGAAGCACTAATAGGCACCGCAACATCACTGCTTCCGTGTACTATTAATAATGGAATTTCTAAGGCTTTAGCAGCTCTAGATATTGTAAGTCGCTCCTCGTTCTCTTTAAAATTGGTGTAGAATTGATAGTGATGCGGTAATTTTTGATTGGTTCTGGTATTTAAAATATATCTTACCCCTTTCTCTTCCCACTTTTCTAATTCTTCTTCTTCCGGGAATCTTTCTCCAAAGTCACTTACAGATGAAAAAGTGATCAGTTTATTTATTCTATTTTCCTCTGCAGCTTTAATCACAACAATTCCGCCTCCTCGAGAATGTCCAATTAGGCCAATGTTAGATGGGTCTATTTGTTGAGCACAGTTAAAATCTGGCAATAAAATATGGTCTATCATAGATTGAAGATCATCTAGTTCAATACTATAATTATTATCTCCAAACGCTTCTACATCTAAAAATTCTGTTGGTTTCTCCGGGGTAGTTCCGTTATGTGAAAAATTAAATTTCACGAAAAAATATCCGGCTTCTGCAAAAAAGTCACCCATTTTGTCCCAAGCACCCCAATCTTTAAAACCTTTATATCCGTGGCAAAAAATAACCACTGGTTTAGGTTGGTTGGTAGGAGTGTAGAAAAAGTCTGCCAGTATAGGCTTCTCATGTTTTCCCTGTATTTCTATATTCTTTTGTCTAGTAATTTCCATGTGCTTTAATTTCCTTTTCGTAAAATGCAGTTTCCGGATCGCAAATTTCTAAGATCAGTTTTTTAAGTTGAGTTTTAAAATTTAACAGCGTATCTGCATTTACAACGTTATTTTTAATTGTTTTTTTTCCTTGAGATTCTTTGATACCGAATTTTAAGAACCCTTCTTTTAGATTCTTAAAAGAGATCACACCAGCTTCGGCATCTACTGTAGTTGGTTGGTTTTCTAATAAAATAAGTGCATACATAAGCACTTGAAATGGTTTTGAATACTTGTCGTAATCTGTAGTAATATCTTCCCAATTCGTAATCTCCAACTGACTTTGTATCACTTTCCCGGTCTTGTAATCTATTATACGTAATATATCATTAGAAATATCTACCCTGTCTACCATTCCACCAATATTAACCGGATAGTCTAGTTCTGGAATATTCAGGCTAGCCGTTAACTTCGTTTCAATCTCTTTGACCTTTATAGATCTACCTGCTGCCAATTCTTTAATTTCCATTTTAAGGAAATTGGTTACATATCTTTTTACAACTTCTAAAATAAGTAAATTCTTCCCCTTAGATAACGGTATCTTACTATAGGTTTGATGAAACTGATGTTCAACCTCTTCTGGAGTTCTCTTAATAAAATCTTCTAAATGTTCTTGTGAAAGTTCTATCTCAATTACTTCTTTATAAAGCTTTTCTAAAGTATCATGAACGATGGTTCCTAGCGTATTATAAGCTACAGTTTCTTCCACTTCCTCCTTGTCTCTTATGCCAAGAATATACTGTTTATAGAAATCTAGAGGGTTTCTTATATACGTGGTTAAGGCAGAAGGTGAAAATCCTCTATTTGCAAGCTGTTCTAATTTCTCAAGGATCTCCGGTGTTTTTTGAATTACCTGAAGTTCATTGTGTATAGCCGGTACTTCAGGAATAACAACAGAATGTTTAATATTATGTAGTGGCTCATTATCTATTTCTAATTGAATTAAAAATCTACTTTTCTCACCGCCCATATTGCTATCTGTATCTGTATTGTGCAACAAGTATACCTTTTTTGCCCTTTGTAGGAGATGATAAAAATGGTAGGTATATACAGCATCCTTTTCTTTATAAGTAGGGAGATTGTAGGTTTTCTTAAGTTCAAATGGAATAAAGGAGTTATTGCTCTTTCCTGCAGGAAGTGTTCCTTCATCTACAGAGGTTAAAATAACCGTGTCAAAATCCAAAACCCGAGATTCTAACATTCCCATTAATTGGAGGCCTTGGAAGGGTTTACCTTGAAAATCTAGGGTTTGAGTACTAATTAGTTCCTTAAAAAAATGATGCAGTGAGGAAACAGATTTTATATGCGGATAATTGCTAACCAGTTTCAACAGTTCTTCAACAACCAGGTGATAATGGTATAGAAACTCCAAATTGATCTTATCTTCATCTTCTTTTATTTCTGTCTTGAACCATTTAATTAAACTACTAAAATCTAATAGTATTTCTTTAGCTGAATTGTTATGTGAAGGAAAACAATAAGCTATTTTCAAACCAGTTTCTTCTGTGAAAAGTTCTAAGATCTGTGTTTTGGATAAGTAAAGAAGATTGTTAGATTTAATATGTTGAATGGCAACTTCTGCTTCCTGTTTAGAAGCCTTCATGATTATAGAATTGCTAAATACGGAGATCACATCCTTATGATAGTAATTCTCATTACCTGCCTTTAAAATATCAAAAAGCTTTTCAAATAAAGAAGAAAAAGGACTATACTTAAGAGGATAGCCCATAGTAATGTTTAGGGCATCTATGTTTTGCGGCATTGCATTTAACATAGGTAATAATAAACCTTCATCTCCTAATACTACTGCGGTAGAATTTAATTCTGAAGGAGTAAGTTGAGATAAGATCTCTCCTGCATATTTTGCCTGTCCTATACTTTTAGGAATTCCAATAATTTCGATCTGTTTTTCTGTTCTATAATGTGAGCTTACACGTTCCAGTTCTTCAGATTGATAGTAGGGCCAGGATTGAGCATATTTTCGAATAAATAGAGATACATCATGATCTGGATCTTCAAAATGTACTTGGTCTATATCCCAGAACACCTTGGCTTTCTGGTCTAACATCTGCTGAAATATTAATTGTTCTGCAGAGTTAAGCGCGTTAAATCCTATAAAAACATAATTTTGTGCATATTCTTTAGCAAAGGTCGCAGCCTTTTCTGAGGCTTGCCTATAAACTAAACCTTGATATGCTTCTTGTTTTATTAGAAGTCTGGATTTAAGTTCTGTATAATATTCGGGTAGTTTTCTCCAGAAACTTAGGTAATTTTTTACAAGATCTGTTTGGTTGTCTTGTAGAGACCAATGTTCATTGTCTTTTATAGCAGAGAGATAATTGAAGATTGCATCAGGAGGTACTAAATATCTATCTATTTCATTGAAATCATGAATAAGTGTCTGAGCCCAGTTGCTAAAATTTTCAAAATCTTCTGCTTGTTCTTTGGGTGTAAGAGATAAGTATACAGAATAGAATTCAAAAAGTGTAGCGGTGGTATCTAAGGTTTTAAGTTCTGAAAGTTCTTCTGCAAATTCTTCAATACTTAAGATAGCTGGTGAGAATACCGGTTTTGTATAGCATCCGGCTATTTGCTTTTTTAAATAAGCTCCGGCTCTTTTACTAGGAAATATAAAAGTAAGGTCTGGTAAATAATGACCTTCTTTTTGAAGGTTGGCTAAGATTTCAGAGATGAATGATGTCATGATCTAAAAATAAAAAACGCCCCGATAAATCGAGGCGTTTTTATTAAAACTTTAGAAATATATTCTATTATTCTTTATCAGCGCTAGCTTTCATTTCTTTGTCTTTATCTAAAGAAATTTCAACACGTCTGTTATCTTGTCTTCCTTTTGCAGTTTTGTTAGTTGCAATTGGTTTAGTTTCACCGTAACCTTCAGAAGTTAATCTGTTAGCAGGAATACCAGCAGAGATCAAGAATTCTCTAACAGAAGCAGCACGCTCTTTAGATAATTTCATGTTGTAAGCATCACTACCTTGGCTATCTGTATGTCCACCAATATGGAAGATAGTTTGTGGATACTCATCCATAATATCAGCGATAGATTTTAAAGCTGAACCAGAGTCAGAACGGATTGAAGCTTTATTCAAGTCAAACAATACAGTTTTAGAATACTCATTCAATTCAGAAATAACTTCTACAGTTGGCTCAGGACATCCGTTGTTAGCAGCAGTTCCTGCAACATCTGGACATTGGTCATCTTTATCTAATACACCGTCACCATCCTTATCTTGGAAAGGACAACCGTTATTTTCTTTTGGACCAGCTTCGTTAGGACATTCGTCTTCACTATCTTTTACACCATCACCATCAGCATCAGGACATCCATTCATTTCAGCTGAACCAGCTACAGTAGGACATTCATCTTTATTGTCAGCAATACCGTCACCGTCAGTATCAGGACATCCATTAAACTCAGCTAAACCAGCTTCGTTAGGACATTCATCTTTACGGTCTTCGATTCCGTCACCGTCAGTATCAGGACATCCGTTAAACTCAGCTAAACCTGGAGTTTCAGGACATTCGTCATCTTTATCATATACTCCATCTCCGTCAGTATCTTTACCACCGAATACGAATTTAACACCAGCAGAATGCTGTAAGTGAGACATAGCGTCATCACTAAAAGCATGCTTGTAAGAAGACTGGATGTCTAAAGCTATGTTGTCTGTAAACCAGAAAGAGATCCCTAAACTTCCGTTTAAAGTTCCATTTCCTTCTTCATCCAACCAAGTGTAACCACCACCAACACCTACATGCGGGTCAAACCATCCGTCATTAAGTAATGCTCTTAGGCTGTAGTTTACTGTACCATCAACGGCATAGTAAGAAAGGTCATTTGCAGATTGATCACCAATTTTATCAATTTGGTTTACAGTTCCTGCTACCCCAAATACGAATCCACCACCAATATATCTGGCAACAGATAATCTTGATACTGAAGGAAGTATATTCCAGTGATCGTCGGTGTTGAAGTACTCATCTCCGAATCCACCTGCTGGAGCATCATCTCCTGTAGGGTAATAATCAACCGCATTTACGCCAATACCAATGGCCCAAGGGTTGTTTTGATCTTGAGCTTGTACAGCAGTAAAGCCAAGAACAAATAATGAAGCGAATAAAAATCTGCTAAGATGTTTCATATCTGTTAATTTAGTTTTTAAGTGTTAATTGAAACAAAAGTATGTTGTAATTCAATATTAACAAAGTTAAAAATAATAAAGTTTTCTTAATTAGCCCCCAAATACCACGTATTACAAGGGTTCTACAGTGGTAATATGCATTGACTTGTAGTTCTTATACGGATTTACCTTTATAAATTTAACAGAATAATACTTAATAATTTAATAAAAATTGAATTATTTAACAATTTTGTTTTTATGATTATGATATGACTTTTAGTTCTTTTCCAACCTTGATGAAGGCTTCTATGGCTTTATCTAAATGGTCTTTAGTGTGAGCTGCAGAGAGTTGAACTCTTATTCTGGCTTTCTCTTTTGGTACCACTGGGAAGAAGAATCCAATTACATAGATACCTTCTTCTAATAATCTATCTGCCATTGCTTGAGATAATTTGGCATCATAAAGCATTACAGGTACTATTGCAGAATCTCCATCTATTATATCAAATCCGGCCTCTTTCATTCCTTTCTTGAAATAATTAGTATTCTCTTCTAATGTATCTCTTAGTGAAGTATCATGTTGTAACATTTCAAATACTTTGATAGAAGCACCAACAATTGCCGGGGCAAGAGAGTTTGAAAATAAGTAAGGTCTGGATCTTTGGCGCAAAAGTTCTATTATTTCCTTTTTACCTGTAGTATAACCCCCCATCGCACCACCTAATGCTTTACCGAGTGTTCCTGTAATAATGTCTATTCTTCCAAGTACTTTCTTTTCTTCTAAAGTTCCAATTCCTTTCTCTCCTATAAAACCTGTGGCATGACATTCATCTATCATTACCATAGCATCATATTTATCTGCCAGATCACAAATCTTATCTAATGGGGCTAATAGTCCATCCATAGAAAATACTCCATCTGTAACTATCAATTTAAAACGTGCGCCATTAGCATTGGCATCTTGAAGTTGCTTTTCAAGATCTTCCATGTTTCCATTATCATATCTATATCTTGCTGCTTTACAAAGTCTAACCCCGTCTATAATGGAGGCGTGATTTAAAGAATCTGAAATAATAGCATCTTCTTTAGATAACAAAGGTTCAAAGATTCCTCCATTAGCATCAAAAGCAGCAGCATATAATATAGTATCTTCTGTACCGTAGAACTCTGCAATTTTAGATTCTAGTTCTTTGTGTATATCCTGAGTACCACAAATAAAACGAACGCTAGACATTCCAAAACCATGAGAGTCCAAAGTGTCCTTAGCAGCTTTAACCACTTCTGGATGAGAAGAAAGACCAAGGTAGTTGTTGGCACAAAAATTTAAAACCTTTTCTCCGGTAGAGATAGTAATTTCTGCTCCCTGTGGAGATGTAATTATTCTCTCTTTCTTATAAAGACCATTTTCTTTGATCTCTTCTATTTCCTTTTCTAGGTATTCTTTTATTTTTCCGTACATATTTTCTATTTTCTACAAAATTATAAATCTTTTATACAAAAGTGATGTTCACTTCATTATTAATATAAATGAGTATCTTATTGCTTACTTCAAAATCCATTTTAGAAATTACGTGAGCATATTCATTCATTTGCTGTTGGTGGTAAGGTTGGATATTTCCAGTCTTATAATCTATAATAGTAACTTTATTGTCTTTAATATTAAGCCTATCTGGTCTTAAGATCTCTCCTGAAGCATCTATAATATCCCGCTCTCTTATTATCTTATATTCATCTGAATAATATTCGGCTGTTTCGGGATGGGTAAATATTGCGGAGATAAGTTTCTCCAATTCTAATAGTTCATCTTTACTAAGATCTTCTTCTGAAGTGAATTTATTAAACGCAGCAGGGAGATCTTCAGCGGTATCAACTTCAGACATGATGTTATGCACTAAAAGTCCTTTATTGATAGCTTCTTCCTGAACAGAGTCCCATAAAGAACTGGAATTGGTAACTATCTTTACTAAATTACTTCTAGTAGGGGAGGAAAAAAAATATTCCTGTTTTATAGTATTATTAGGTTCTTTTGATGAACTACTTTCTGGAGCTATGGTTCCAAAATCGTAGCTGGCAACAGCATCATCCCAAAGATTTTTACTTTTTAAGTATCCAATTAAAAGACCAGAAACCACTTTTTCATCTTCCTGTCCTTTTTTAAGTGCGAGGTTAGAAAGTATGTAAAGCTGTTTAGAAGCTCTTGTAAACGCAACATACAACACATTGATATTATCAAATTCGCTTTGTTCTAATTTTTCTTGATACGCAGAAGATTCTATTTCACCCCAATTCAACATTTTATCTGAAGCTTTCAAATAACCAACAGGTATATCATCTAAACCTTCTGGAAGAGGTAACCATAGATGATCTCTGCTTACATCTTTAAGTTTGGTATTGGCAAAAGGATAAATAACTATAGGAAACTCTAATCCTTTAGATTTATGAATGGTCATTATTATAACTGCATCTTCTGTTTTAGGTGCAATGATGCTTAATTTATCTTTATCTTGCTCCCACAGTTCTAAAAATTCTTGTATTCCTATAGAATTCTTCTCTACCTTCTCAAAAATATAATCTAAGTAAAACTGTACGTAGGCGTTAGAAGTTTTTATAAGTGAGAAAGTTCTAATAATATATTCTGCAGCTTCATACATAGATAGAAATCTTATTTCTTCTATATTAAAATTGATATTATAGGTGCTTAACCAATCAAAAAAATCCTGATCATTTTTTTCAATATTCTCCGCAATTATTCTGTGGGGATCTGCTATTTGAAATGAGTGGGTAAAATAATTTAAAAGATTCCATTTTATATTCTTGTCGGTAGGGTTTTGAGAAAATTCAAAAATAGCATTTATAAAATGTACCTCCGGAGAATTTGAAACCAATAAAGATTCTGATGAAACTATAGAAACCCCTCTTTCGCTCAGGTAGTTTGCCATGGCAAAACTCTCTTTTCTAGTTCTGGTTAAGATACAGATGTCGCCCTTAGAATAGCCTTTCACGTCTAGATCATTAATGATCTCTAGAGCTCTTTCCGGATGAATCTCAAACTCATCTTCTTTCTTTTCAGATTCCAGAAAGGAAATATTCACATATCCCGGAAGATCTATTTTTACTTCTTGGCTACTATTCTTAAAGAGTTCTCTGTAAAGAGGATTATCAAATTTATCTGAGATATAGCTAAAGAAGGAATTGTTAAATTTTACGATCTCTTCTGCACTTCTATAATTACTGGGAAGATTGTGGAGATTCTTTTCTATGTTGAATGGATTTTTATGGTTGTATAGGTCTATAAATTGCTCTGCTTTTCCACCCCTAAACCTATAAATAGATTGTTTAGCATCTCCAACCAGCGTTAAGCTGGAAGTTTCTCCAGTAACCTGTTCAGTTGAAAGCGCATGATCTATAAGCGGAATCATATTAAGCCACTGCATTTCTGAAGTGTCTTGAAATTCATCAATAAAATAGTTCTTATATCGTTCTCCTAAACGCTCATATATAAAGGGCGCTGGTTGATTATTGATCACTTTAGCAATAGTTGGATTAAAATCTGAGATAAGCACAAGAGATCTTTCTTTTTTGATATTCTCAATTTCATTGGAGATCTCGCTTAAGAGCGATAACGGGTTTAGGTTTTTCAAGATCTCTTTTAAATATTCTCTTTTAAAAATCAATGCTCGAGAAGTTTTAAATAGCAAGGCGATCACCTCTTGATTTTGATCTAGAATTTCTTTCTTGTGAGCAGCTACTTTTTTAGCATATAACGGCTCATCCTCTATTTGTTCCTGATATTTAGCTCCAAATGAAACGGCATAATTTTTAGCTTCAAGTTTGCTGAAATAATTAAAGAGATGCCCTGCATTAAAATCTAATCTTTCTAATCCTTCTGAATTGATGATATCAAAGAATTGAGCGCTCACCTCAGAAATTTGATCTTCAACCGTTTTAAGTTCTTTCTTTAATTTGTGAGAGTAAGCTTCAAAATCTAATAAGGTCTTACCCTTAAGAAGGGCTACAAATGGTTGGTGTGTTTCTTGAGTTAATAACCCCGAAAACTTGAAAAGATCTCTAGAGATATCCCAACTCTTATCGTCATCTGCTTTATCTAACGTATAGCTCAATAAAGCTTTGGTTAATTTTTTATCTTCTCCGGCTCTGTTAATAACACGATCTACTGCCTCTTTTAATACTTGCTGAATGTTAAGCTCTACTTCAAAGTTAATTGGAATACCAAGGTCTTTAGCAAAGGTTCTTATGATTTTGTGGGTAAACCTATCTATGGTAGAAATATCAAATGCAGCATAATTGTGTAGAATGCTTTTCAGCACATTTTTTGTCTTGCTTTTGATATTTGCTATGGGGAGACCGGTTTCCGATTGAAGATCTCTTAGTAATAAATCATTATCATCTGTGCTAATAGCTATTTTATATAAAGTGGCTATCACCCTAGATTTCATTTCTGCAACCGCTTTATTTGTAAAAGTGATGGCTAAAATGTTTTTATAAGAATCGCTGGTATCAGCTTTAAGTAATAGTAGAATGTATTCTTTTACAAGAGTATAGGTCTTTCCAGACCCTGCCGAAGCATTATAAATGGTAAATGAATTTTTTTGAGACAAACTTTAGATTTTGATGTTGAAATTAAGGAAAATAAGTGGAGCTTATAGATAGTAATTTCTATAAGAAGCAATTTAATCTTTAAGTATTTTATAACACAAAAATATTTTTAATAATCCCCTTAATGCCTAAATTTGGAACAATAGATAGAATAATAACTAAAAAAAGATATAATTATGGCTTTTGAGTTACCAAAATTAAAATATGCCTTTGATGCATTAGAACCAAATATAGACGCTAAAACAATGGAAATTCATCATGATAAGCATCATGCTGGATATACCAATAAATTGAACGATGCTATTGAAGGTACAGATCTTGAAGGTAAAACTATAGAAAACATACTTAAAAATCTAGATATGTCTAATACCGCTGTTAGAAACAATGGTGGTGGATTTTATAATCACAGTCTTTTCTGGGAAGTAATGTCTCCAGATGGAGGAGGTAAGCCAGAAGGTGATCTAGCTAAAGCTATAGATAACGCTTTTGGTTCTTTCGAGTCTTTCAAAGATGAATTTTCTAAAGCAGCTGCTTCTAGATTTGGATCTGGATGGGCGTGGCTATGTGTGCATGAAGGTGGAAAAGTAGAAGTATGTTCGTCTCCAAATCAGGATAATCCATTAATGCCTAAAGTTGGGTGCGGTGGAACTCCAATTCTTGGATTAGATGTATGGGAACATGCATACTATTTAAACTATCAGAATCGTAGACCAGAATATATTGAAAGTTTTTTCAATGTTATAAACTGGACAGAAGTTGCTAGCAGATATGCTAAAGAAAAATAGTTTAGTTTTAAGTGTATAAAAAAGCCTGCTACTTTTAAAGTAGCAGGCTTTTTTTGTGTTTTGAAACTGTTGTAAAATAAAAAAAGGCGGATAAGATATCCACCTTTTTTTGCCCCAAATCTACCATGAACTTAACCTACTTATGCTATGGCTCTGCTAATATACACGATTACTTAGCTTGTGCAAACACTTTTAGATGAACTACGTAGATATTAGTTAAACGACCTGAGCCGTCAAATAAAATTACATTCTTGTAAGACTATGCTTAATAAGCTCGGTCCTTATTTCCTTCGAAAAAATTAATGAAAGCCCTGTTAACCACCCTGTTACCTCCAGGAGTTGGATAATCTCCGGTAAAATACCAGTCTCCTAAATTATCTGGAATAGCTTTATGTAAATTCTCTACGGTTTGATAAATGATCTTCACTTTCGTCTTTACTTCAGGCTCACTTAGCAGCTCTGCAATCTTATCTGAAATTTGCTGATCTGTAAACGGCTCATAGATCTCTTTCACAAAATTCTTCACTTCTGTATCTGCTAGATCTACCTGTTTTTTGCATTTATCATAAACAGATTCTACTATCTGGTATTGGTTCGTATCTTTTAAAAGCTCAAGTGCTGCTCTAAAAGCAACAAAGTCTTCAAGGCGAGCCATATCAATTCCATAACAGTCTGGATATCTAATTTGTGGAGCAGAAGAAACTACAACTAATTGTTTAGGCTTCAATCTATCCATCATTTTAATGATACTTTTTTTAAGAGTTGTCCCTCTAACAATACTATCATCAATAATTACCAGGTTGTCTTCCGGCTTTACTACACCGTAAGTAATATCATAAACATGTGTTACCAGATCGTCTCTACTGCTATCTTCAGTAATAAAGGTTCTTAGTTTAACATCTTTAACTGCTATCTTTTCCGTTCTAAGGCGATGTGCTAATATTTGCTTTAATCGCTCATCTGTTAGCGTTTCTTTTTCGTCTAGGATTGCCTGATTCTTCTGTTTGTTCAATTCATCCTGAGCTGCTTCCACCATTCCGTAGAAGGAGGTTTCAGCAGTATTTGGGATATAAGAGAATACGGTGTTTAATGTGTCGTGATCTATAGATTTTAATACCTCCGGCATTAGAAGTCTTCCTAGCATCTTACGCTCTTTGTAAATTTCTGCATCACTTCCTCTAGAAAAATAGATACGCTCAAAAGAACATGCTTTTCTCTCTAAAGGTTCTAAGATCTGTTTAATGTTTACTTCTCCACTTTTCTTGGTAATAATAGCGTGGCCAGGATCAAGTTCTTTAACATCTTCAAAGTTTACGTTGAAAACTGTTTGAATAACCGGTCTTTCTGAAGCTACTACAACAACTTCATCATCTTGGTAATAGTACGCCGGTCTAATTCCTGAAGGATCTCTTAAAACAAAAGAATCTCCGTGACCTAATAATCCGGCCATCGCGTATCCACCATCCCAATTCTTTGCAGATTTTCTTAAGATCTTAGCAACATTAAGTCTTTCTGCGATAAGGGGAGAAGCTTCTACTTTAGTATAACCTTCTTTTTTAAGTTTCTTATATAATTTTCTTACTTCATCATCTAGAAAATGTCCGATTTTTTCCATTACGGTAACTGTATCAGCACGTTCTTTAGGATGTTGTCCCAGTTCCACCAAATTGTCGAATAATTGGAAAACATTGGTCATATTAAAGTTTCCGGCAACAATTAGATTTCTATGCATCCAGTTGTTTTGGCGAAGGAATGGATGTACGCTCTCTATAGAGTTCTTACCAAAAGTTCCATATCTAACGTGTCCTAAAAAAAGTTCTCCTATATATGGGATCTCCTTTTTTTGAAGCGCTACATTATCTGCATACTCCGGATGCGCTATAATTTCTTCATTAATTCGCTCGTTAATTTGATTGAAGATATCCTGAATAGGCTGTGCAGCATTAGATCTTAATCTGCTAATATATCTATCTCCTGGAGCTGTGTTTAATTTGATACTTGCAAAACCGGCGCCATCTTGTCCACGGTTATGCTGCTTTTCCATTAATAGATACATTTTATTCACCCCATAAAAGGCAGTACCATATTTTTCTTTATAATATTCTAATGGCTTAAGTAATCTTATAAGTGCAATACCGCACTCATGTTTTAAAGCATCGCTCATAATAAATACCTTTCGGTTTGCAAGGGTTAAAAAATATTTGTCACAAAAAAAGCCCCGAAATTACAGGGCTTTAGTTGGCGTTAATTCTATATCAAACTGGGTTAAGCTCTTAAACTCTTTTAAGCGTTCTTGAATTTCATCCTGTTTTAATTCTATCATTCTTTCTGTTCCAAATTTCTCTACACAGAAGGAGGCCATTCCAGAACCATAAATTACAGCGTTCTTTAAATTTTCAAAAGAAAGGTCCTCTGTTTTTGCCAAATAACCGGTAAATCCACCTGCAAAAGTGTCTCCGGCACCTGTTGGATCAAATACCTCTTCTAAAGGAAGGGCAGGGGCAAAAAAGATTTGATCTTTATGGAACAGCAATGCTCCATGTTCACCTTTTTTGATCACTACATATTTTGGCCCTAATTTCTCGATCTTTCTTGCAGCTTTAACTAAAGAATGTTCGTTAGTTAGCTGGCGAGCTTCTTCATCATTAATAGTAATTACATCTACCTTAGCTATGACATTCATAAGATCATCCCAGGCATTGTCCATCCAGAAATTCATAGTGTCTAAAACTACCAGTTTTGGATTCTCCACCTGTTCCAGTACACTTAATTGTACCAAAGGGTGTAAATTCCCTAACATTATGATCTCTGCATCTTTATATGCTTGAGGAACAACCGGATTAAAATCTGCCAATACATTTAATTGTGTATCTAAAGTATCGCGGGTATTAAGATCATTATGATATTTACCGCTCCAGAAAAAAGTTTTTCCTCCTTTTACAACTTCAAGACCATCAATGTTAATTCCGTTAGAAGTTAACAGATCTAAATGCTCCTGAGGAAAATCATCTCCTACTACAGAAACTATAGCATTGTCTACATCAAATTGTGCCGATGATAACCCAATATAAGTGGCTGCACCACCTAAAATCTTATCGGTTTTTCCAAATGGGGTTTCAATTGCATCGAAGGCTACCGTACCTACTATCAATAATTTACTCATAATTGTGTTTGAAATTATGCCGCAAATATACGCTTTGTTTTTCAAGGCGTTGGGCAATTTTAGAAATTTAGAAGAATGATTTAATACTTTTTAACTCTCTGTAAAACCTTCATCTAATAGGAGTCTGGGTTGTTTAGAAGCTGTTACAGCTAGAAAGTCACAACGCTCATTTTGAAGATGATTATTATGTCCTTTAATCCACTTAAAATCTACTTTCTGCTTTCTGTATTCCACCAAGAATTTTTTCCAAAGATCTGTATTCTTTCTTTCTTTGAACTTTTTTTTCTCCCAGCTAAATACCCAGCCTTTCTTTACAGAATCTACAACGTATTTAGAATCTGTAAAAACCAGGACTTCTGTACCGGGATTTTTTAATTTTTTGAGTGCTTCTATTACGGCCAGCAATTCCATTCTATTATTAGTAGTATGCTTAAAGCCTTGAGCGAATTCCTTCCGGTAAGGTTTTCCTACCCATTCCATTACAACGCCATATCCTCCGGGTCCTGGATTTCCTCTAGCGGCACCATCGGTGTAAATGTGTACTTGTGGTTGATTCAAATTATTTAGATTCTAAAAGTTTCTGGATAACTTCTGGGAAGTGTTGATATTCTAATTGATGTATTTTGGAGGCTATATCTGTCACTTTATAATGTGCTTCTACAGGAATAGTGCTCTGAAAGATAATTTCACCTTCATCATATTTTTCATTTACATAATGTATAGTAATACCGGTTTCTTTTTCTTTCTCTGCAATTACTGCAGCATGTACTCTGTCTCCAAACATTCCCTTTCCGCCAAATTTTGGTAGCAGGGCAGGATGGATGTTAATAACCTTATTTGGAAAATGTCTCAGGATCTTATTAGGGAAAAGCCATAAAAAACCAGCGAGAACTATAAGATCTGGATTAATATCTTTTAGTACATTTAATACTTCATTGGTGTCTACAAACGCATGTTTATCAAAATAAAGTGCTTTTACGTTTAGATCGTGCGCTCTTTTTAGCACCTTTGCGCTACGTTTATTGGAAAAAACAGCCACAACATTGCCTAAATCTGATTTTTGGAAATATTTTATTATATTTTCTGTATTGGTGCCAGAACCCGATGCAAAAACAACGATCTTCTTTGATACTCTATGCTGTGGTGAATTCAAACCTCTTGTATTAACAATTATTAAAGGTAAAAATAAAGGGTTTAAATGAAATTTCCGTAAATTACCGACACATTTTTAAAGTAAAAACCGGTTTTAAAATAAAGTTTTTTATTTTTGCCACTTAATCAAAATTAAAATAGAATATTATGTCAGACATTGCATCAAGAGTAAAAGCGATTATCGTTGACAAATTGGGAGTTGACGAGAATGAAGTTGTTAACGAAGCCAGCTTCACCAACGACTTGGGCGCTGATTCATTAGACACTGTGGAACTAATTATGGAATTCGAAAAAGAATTTGATATCCAAATTCCAGATGACCAAGCTGAGAACATTGCCACAGTTGGTCAAGCAATTTCTTATATCGAAAAAGCAAAATAAAAAAGAATAGTACTATATGGAGTTAAAGCGAGTTGTAGTTACAGGCTTAGGAGCCCTGACACCTATTGGAAACAATGTTGAAGAATATTGGAATGCACTAGTGTCTGGTAAAAGCGGAAGCGCCCCTATCACCTATTTTGATACCGAAAAATTCAAAACTAAATTCGCTTGTGAGCTCAAAAATTTTAATGCACTAGATTTCTTTGACCGTAAAGAAGCCCGAAAACTAGACAGATTTGCACAGTATGCTATTGTAGCTTCAGATGAGGCTATCAAAGATTCTGGAATAGATCTGGATGTTGTTAACAAACATCGTGTTGGAGTGATTTGGGGAGCTGGAATTGGTGGACTAGAAACTTTTCAAGATGAAGTTATTAACTTTTCTGAAGGTGATGGAACGCCAAGATTCAATCCGTTCTTTATTCCTAAGATGATCGCAGATATTGCCCCTGGCAATATTTCTATTCGTCATGGGTTTATGGGGGCAAATTACACTACGGTTTCTGCATGTGCTTCTGCAGCCAATGCTATGTTTGATGCCTTAAATAATATTCGCTTGGGATATAGTGATGTTATTGTAACAGGTGGATCTGAAGCAGCGGTTACGAAAGCAGGTATGGGTGGATTTAATTCCATGCACGCACTATCTACAAGAAATGAAAGCCCGGAAACAGCTTCCAGACCTTTTGACGCTACCAGAGATGGTTTTGTTCTAGGGGAAGGAGCCGGAGCTCTTATTCTTGAAGAATATGAGCATGCAAAAGCCCGTGGCGCAAAGATCTATGCTGAATTTGTTGGAGGTGGACTTTCATCTGATGCTTATCATATGACGGCACCACATCCAGAAGGTTTAGGTGTTATTGCGGTGATGGAAAGTTGTTTGCAAAACGCTGGTTTAAAACCAGAAGATGTAGATCATATTAATACTCATGGAACTTCTACTCCACTTGGAGATGTAGCAGAATTAAAAGCTATCTCAAAAGTATTTGGAGAACACGCCAAGAATATTAATATAAATTCTACAAAGTCCATGACTGGACACCTTCTAGGTGCAGCTGGGGGTATTGAAGCGGTTTCAGCTATTTTAGCTATGAAACACGGAATTGTTCCTCCAACCATTAATTTTGAGCACGCAGATGAAAATATTGATCCGGAATTAAATCTTACTCTTAACAAAGCGCAAAAACGCGATGTGAAAGTAGTGATGAGCAATACATTTGGATTTGGTGGTCATAACGCCTGTGTACTATTTAAAAAGTTAGATGAATAACCCAATTGTTATGAGTGTTATTCGAAACATATTAAATTCCCGTTCTTCTAAAGACGGGAATTTTTTTATGGCTATTCAGAAAATTCTGGGTTTTAAACCTAAGAATATTGGTCATTACAAAAAAGCCTTTACCCACCGCTCTTTAAATCAAAAAGATCAGGAAGGGAATGCGGTAAATTTTGAACGAATGGAATTCCTTGGAGATGCTATGCTTAGTGCTGTAATAGCAGCCTATTTGTTTAAAACCGTTCCTGGAGGGAATGAAGGATATCTTACCAAAATGCGTTCTAAGATCGTTAGTAGAAAGCATTTAAATGAACTTGGAAAAGATCTTAATCTTATAGATTTTGTTCAAACCAACATTCCTAAAGAACAATTTGGTGCCAATATTCATGGGAATCTGTTTGAAGCGTTAATAGGTGCTATTTACGGTGACAAAGGTTATAAATATTGCAAGAAATTTATTTACGATAGGGTTATCAATCCTTATGTAGATATAGAGCAGTTGGAAGGAAAAGTAATAAGTTATAAAAGCCTTTTAATTGAGTGGTGTCAAAAGACTAAAAAAACCTTCAACTTTGAAGTTTATGACGATACCGGAAATGATGAGGTTAAACATTTTGCGGTAAAACTGAGGATAGATGAAAGAGTGGTTGCAAAAGCTAGAGCCACTTCTAAGAAAAAAGCAGAAGAAAAGGCCTCGAAACGCGCTTATTACGCACTTCAGAATAAAATTGAGATCAATTAATAATTCCTTCTGAGCTACAACGTTTTCGTAGAAATATCCTAAAATATACCCGCTAATCTTTAGAATTTGGCAATCTTATTATATCTTTAGCTTTAAAGATTAGAAGTATGTTATCTCACAAATTGGAGTTTGATGATATAGATTATTATCAATTAGTGGCTATTCATAGTTCTATGGAAGAGTATAAAATGGCTTATTTTTTAAATAAGCATTTAGACCTTCGCTTGAAACGCTCCCATTTCGATCTAGATTTTAATCATGGAGAAATTCAGGCACTCTATCCACTTTTCGATTTTAAAGAACCAGAAAATTACCGCAGCTATTATCTTATAAAGAATAAATTTAAAGGCTCGATTAAGAAAGTTGTAAGTTCTGGCTCATTATTTATTGAAGAAGACATGTCATCTCAAATTACGTATCTAATACCTGAATATAAGGAAGTAGATTATTTTTTGAAGATAGAAGATGATACAGAAGGAGAGGAGCAAAGCATTATAAATAAGATAGCTTTTATACCACAAGTTATCACAACATATATGGTTGATATCAATCAACTAAAATCAAAGAACAATTTAATTTTAGACTAATGCCAACAAACAAAAGAACAAAGATTGTAGCCACTTTAGGCCCTGCTACTAGTGAGAAATCTGTATTAAAAGATATGCTTGAGGCGGGAGTTAATGTGTTTAGAATCAATTTTTCCCACGCAGATTATGAAGATGTGCGAGAGCGTGTTAAGATGATTCGTGAATTAAATGAAGAATTTGGTTATTCTGCAGCCATTCTAGGAGATCTTCAAGGCCCAAAACTAAGAGTAGGGGTAATGAAGGAGGAAGTAATAGTTAATCCTGGAGATAACATTGTATTTGCTACCGGAAAACCATTTAAAGGAACAGCAGAAAGAGTTTATATGAATTATGAAACCTTTCCGCAAGATGTGAAGAAAGGGGAAAGAATTTTGTTAGATGATGGAAAATTGATCTTTGAAATTGTTAGTACCAATAAAAAAGATGAAGTTGTAACCAAGGTTATTCAAGGAGGTCCTTTAAAATCTAAGAAAGGGGTTAACCTTCCAAATACCAATATTTCACTTCCTGCCTTAACAGAGAAAGATGTTAAGGATGCTATTTTTGCATGTGAGCTGGAAGTAGATTGGATCGCTCTCTCTTTTGTAAGACATGCTGAAGATCTTATGGAATTACAAAAATTGATCAGTGAACACAGTGATCATAAAATTCCGATCATATCAAAAATTGAAAAACCGGAAGGTGTTAAGAATATAGATAAGATCGTTGCTTATTGCGATGGTTTAATGGTAGCTCGTGGAGATCTAGGTGTTGAAATTCCTGCTCAGGAAGTTCCATTAATTCAAAAGCAATTGGTGCTTATCGCTAAAAAAGCTAGAATTCCGGTTATTATTGCAACCCAAATGATGGAGACCATGATCACTAGCCTTACTCCAACAAGAGCAGAGGTGAATGACGTTGCAAACTCTGTAATGGATGGTGCAGATGCTGTGATGTTAAGTGGTGAGACTTCTGTAGGGAAATATCCAGTACAGGTAATAGAGAAGATGTCTCAGATCATTCAAAGTGTTGAGAACTCTCCTTTAATTAAAGTTCCTCATGATCCACCACATGTACGTACCAAAAGATATATTACTAAAGCAATTTGTTATCATGCTGCTATTATGGCCAATGAGATCAAGGCTAAAGCTATTTGTACTTTAACAAATAGTGGATATACCGCTTTCCAGATCTCTGCATGGAGACCAGAATCTAATATTTTGGTATTTACGTCTAATAGAAGAATTCTTTCTCAACTTAGTCTGTTATGGGGGGTTAAAGCTTTTTATTACGACAAGTTTGTGAGCACAGATGAAACTATAGACGATATAAATGAAATTGCACGTAAAAATAAATATGTAGCTAAAGGAGATTTCCTCATCAACCTTGCTGCAATGCCAATTACAGATCGTGGAATGGTAAATACCCTTCGTGTTTCAGAAATTGAATAACTATAAATAATTGTTACGTCGAGCGGAGCCGAGACGTTTTAGTAATTAACTAAAAGCAATTAAAATATTAAAGCCACGAATGCATGAATAAAATTAAATTCGTGTATTCGTGGTTTTATTTTTTCAGAATTAAACTGAAATATTTTATTTCTAAAATTCAAATTTTAACTGTACCGCTATTTCTTTATTGTTGCATTTTTCTTCATCTTTCCCCGTGTTTAAATTAGACAAAGTAATTCCTAATAAACGTACAGACTCTTTCATCTTTTCCTGATAGAGAAGTTCTTTGGCGGTTTCGAGAATTAAGTCCTTATCAGAAATAAAATAAGATAAGGTTTTACTTCTTGTTTGCTGACTAAAATCACTGTATTTGATCTTTAATGTGACCGTCTTGCCTGCAACTTTTCCTTTTTTTAATCTTTTTTCAATCTCTTCGGAAATGTTCTGCAGCCTTTCTAGCATAAATATTTCTGAAGAAATATTGGTGTCGAAAGTTCTTTCTGCGCCTAAAGATTTTCTTATTCTATCTGGTTTTACTTCGCTTAAATGAATTCCTCTCACCACTTTATAATAATGAGCTCCACTCTTTCCAAAGTGCTCTGTTAGAAATTCTTCAGATTTTTGCTTAAGATCAAATCCGTTGAAGATACCAAACTGATACATTTTCTCTGCAGTTACCTTACCTACACCATGAAATTTCCTGATCTGTAATTTTTCCAAAAACTCCTCGATCTCTTCCGGATGTACCGTTTTCTGTCCATTTGGTTTATTATGATCGCTGGCGATCTTAGCAATGAATTTATTGATTGATATCCCAGCAGAAGCGTTTAAACCTGTTTTTTCTTTGATCTTAGCCCGAATTTCTTTTGCAATAAGTGTGGCACTCGGATTTCCTTTTTTATTCTCGGTAACATCTAAATACGCTTCATCTAAAGACAGCGGTTCTACCAGATCTGTGTATTCTAAAAAGATCTCTCTAATTTGAGTGGAAACTTCTTTGTAGCGCTCAAACCTTGGCTTCACAAAAATAAGGTCTGGGCAGTTGCGTTTGGCTATAATACTGCTCATAGCACTGCGCACGCCAAATTTTCTAGCTTCATAACTGGCTGCTGCTACAACACCACGTTCTGCACTTCCTCCAACAGCTATTGGTTTGCCCACAAGTTCAGGATTATCCAACTGTTCTACAGAAGCGTAAAATGCATCCATATCTACATGTATGATCTTTCTATGGTGTAAACCTTCTTTCACAGCGCAAATTTAACGAATCTACAGTATTAAAGTCTTAAGGCCGATTAGAAACCAGGGAATGATCATGTTAAAAAACCTTTCAAAATCTTATCTTTGAGAAAGACACATAAAAGGATGAAAAAGACAGCTATCATTATAGGAGCTACCGGTCTTACCGGAGGTATTCTACTTAAAAAATTATTAAAAGATCCTACCTATGGAACTATTAAATTATTTTCTCGAAGTTCTGTAGAGAATTCTGACCCAAAAATTGAAGAACATTTAATAGATATGTTCGAGTTGGAGAAAGAGCAAGAGAATTTTAAGGCAGATGAGGTTTATGTATGCATTGGAACAACTAAAGGTAAGACTCCAGATAAGCAAACCTATAAAAAGATAGATAAAGGTATACCTGTAGCGGCTGCAAAACTTAGTAAACTTAATAATATCAATACCTATTTGGTAATTTCTGCTCTAGGAGCAGATGCCAATAGTAGTGTTTTTTATAATAAGGTGAAAGGGGAAATGCAGGAGGAAGTGCTTGCTCAAAAGGTTCCGAATACTTATATTTTCCAACCTTCACTAATTTCTGGAGATAGAGATGAAAGTCGATTTTGGGAAAACGTCGCAAAAAAAGCTATGTCGGTATTAAACGTTTTTATGATTGGAGGCTTAAAGAAATATAGATCTATTCATCCAGATCAAATTGCAGATGCCATGAAATGGGTTGCCAATAATGGTTTTGATAAGCAAGTTTTAGAATCTGATGAGATTATTGAAATCAGTAATAAATAATTCAAATTTATGATGTAAATGTTAGAAATAGAAAGAAAATTCCTCGTGAGATCTTTAGCTTTTAAAGCTTTAGCATTTAATAGTTCAAGAATAAAACAAGGATATTTAAATTCTGATGTAGAGCGAACTACAAGAATACGAGTTCGAGATCAAGAAGCTTTTATTACCGTGAAAGGGAAATCTTCGGAAAATGGAATGTCTAGATTTGAATGGGAAAAGCAGATAGAAATTTCTGAAGCAGAATCGCTATTAATTCTTTGCGAACCGGGAATTATTGATAAATCTCGATTTTTGGTAGATGTAGATGGACATACTTTTGAGGTAGATGTATTTTATGGCGAAAATGAAGGTTTGCTCTTAGCAGAAATAGAGCTTAATTCTGAGAACGAGAATTTCACCAAACCGAACTGGCTAGGAGAAGAGGTAACAGGAAATAATAAATATTACAATTCCTATCTTTCTAAACATCCATATTTACATTGGTAAAACTTAAAAGATATGAAAAGACTACTGTTATTAACACTTGGCTCCGTATTACTTATTTCCTGCAAGAATAATGAGTCTGATACGGAAAGTCCTTATGCCCAAGAACTTCAAAAGAATAAAATTATATCTGTAGATATTCATAAACAAGCAGATAAATTAAAGCAAGAAGGTTATCAAACCTTTATATATAGTGAAGGAGATACTACATTTTTAATGCAACAATATTTCATAGTTTTTCTGAAAAGCGGAAATTCAAGATCTCAAGATTCTACAGAAGCTACTAAATTACAAAGGCAACATCTTTCACATTTAAGCAGAATGACAGAAGAAGGTTATGCAAGTTTACTAGGGCCTTTTGAGGATGATGGAGATATTCGAGGAATTGTAGTGTATAATACCAGAACCTTGAAGGAGGCAGATAGTCTTGCCAATCTAGATCCTATGGTAAAGGCTGGAAGACTTAAAGTAGAAGTTCACCCTTGGTGGACGGCAAAAGGAGGAAAACTGAATTAATAAAATAAGTTATGGAGATCAAACATTTTAATGGAGATAAAAAAGGGCAATTTGAGGCATTTTCTGATGAAGAAAAAGCAGGATTAATGACCTATAAATGGTATGATGATCATTGCATTACTATAGACCATACAGAAGTTTATAGCAGTTTTGAAGGCAAAGGAGTTGGAAAGAAATTAATTGTAGAAGGGGTTGCATATGCTAGGAAAAATGATCTAAAGATAAGGCCTTCGTGTCCGTTTGCAAAGAAATATTTAGAACGAACATCAGATTATGATGATGTGTTATATTAAATAAAAAACCGGTCCAAGAATACTTTTGGGCCGGTTTTTCAACTATAAACATACAAAAATCTTACCTCCATCCACCACCAAGGGCTCTGTAAAGATCTACCACTGCTTTTAACTGATTGAATCTGGCGTTTACAAGATCCAATTGTGAATTTAATGCATTTTCTCTAGCAGTTAATACTTCTAGATAATTAGCATATCCATTTTTCAATAACTCTTCAGAATAACCAGTAGCATCAGAATATGCTCTAAATTCCATAGACTTTACATCTATCTTATCTGTATTTGCTTTATAATTATATAAAGCATCTGAAACTTCTTTCCCTGCAGTAAGTAAAGACTTTTCAAAATTTAAGGCTGCTTGCTCCTTTTGAGATTGTGCAACCTCATACTGAGTTCTAATTTTTCTTCCATTAAAAATAGGTTCAGTTAAAGATCCTACTAGGGTTGCAAAGAGAGAGTTCACATCAAACAACTTATCAATATCAATACTTTGAAAACCTCCTGTGGCTGTTAATCTTAGAGATGGATAGAAATTACTTCTTGCTACATTAGTAAGCTCAAAAGCATTTATCAAATTATATTCTGCAGCAATTAGGTCTGGTCTATTCTTTAATAATTGCATTGGAACTCCAACTTCCATGTTGGTGGTAATTTTCTGATCATCCAACTCGCCCCTTTGGATATTTTGAGGTGCTTCCCCTAGTAATATTGAAAGAGAGTTCTCTAACAATCTAATCTCATTATTAATATCAATTAATATCGCTTTTGCAGTGTAGAGTTGAGCTTCTGTTTGTTTTACTCCAACTTCTGTAACATTTCCAGCTTCTTTAAGAGCCTGAGTAGTTTCTAGACCTTTTTGTCTATTCTCTATAGTAGTTTCAGTAATTCTCCTTTGCTCGTCTAAAGCTAATAACTGATAATAATTGGTAGCAATATTGGAGATCAATCTAGTTTTTACCGCTTGGTGAGCAGCAACACTTTGCAAATAGGAAGCTTCAAAAGCTCTTTTATTACTTCTTATCTTTCCCCAGATATCAGCTTCCCAAGAAAGATTTCCCAAGATCTCATATTGATCATTCGTTCCATTTAAAAAAGAACCCAGCTGGCTGTTGTTAGATAATTCCTGATGTGTTACCTGCCCTGTAATACTCAGGGTTGGTAGATAGCCGGCTTTTCCCTGCTTTACGTATGCCTCTGCAGCTAATATTTGCTGAATAGCTATACGTACATCCAAATTGTTTTGAAGCCCTTTTTCTATATAAGTTTCTAATACGGGGTCTGTAAACATTTCTTTCCAGGAGACTTCTGCCATATTAATACTATCTTGAGGAAGCTCGTCTGTTCTATATAGATCTTTTGGAGGCGCTACATCTTGAGGACGTTTATATTCTTTTGCAACAAAACAAGATTGCAAGCTTAGGGCAACCATCCCAAGAAGTAAGAATTTAGATTTAAATAAGATTTTCATTGTAAATAATTTCTTGTTCAGATTATTAATTCTCTATCGTTTCTGGCTCTGGTTTCTTTCCAACTTTCTCCTGTAACCATTGGAAAAGCATAAATAATATTGGTATTACAAACACACCTGTAAGTGTACCTATCAATAATCCACCAACGGCACCAGTACCAATAGAACGGTTACCAGCAGCTCCAACTCCAGAAGCTAACACCAACGGCATTAATCCCAAGATAAAGGCAAAAGATGTCATTAAAATAGGTCTTAGACGTGATTTTGCTCCATCTATAGCAGCATCTACTATAGATTCACCATTCTTCCTACGCTGTATTGCAAACTCTACAATAAGAATTGCATTCTTGGCAAGTAGCCCAATTAGCATAATCAATGCGATCTGGAAATAGATGTTGTTTTCTAATCCCGCAAATTTTGTAGTAATATAAGCTCCAAAAACTCCCAATGGTAAAGAGAACAATACCGAAAGTGGTAACAAATAGCTCTCATATTGTGCAGCAAGTAAAAAGTAAACAAAAACTATAGAGAGAATAAAAATAGTTGTGGTTTGGTTACCAGCATTAACCTCTTCTCTTGTTAGACCAGAATAGGCAGTACTATAATTACTTGGCAATGTTGCCGCTACTTCTTCTATAGCTGTAATTGCATCTCCAGAACTAAACCCAGGGTTAACTGCTCCGGTTAGGGTAGTAGAGTTAAAAAGGTTAAATCTAGTTACAGATTGAGGTCCGTACACACGTTTTAGTGTCATAAATTCTGTAATAGGAGCCATTTCACCACTTTCTGTTCTTACAAAAAGTTTGTCTAAATCTTCTTTTTTAGTTCTGTCTTCCGGCAGTGCCTGTACATAAACACGATATTGTTTTCCAAATCTGGAGAAATCTGAGGCATATACCCCTCCAATATAACCTTGTAAGGTAGAGAAGATACTACTAATTGGCACCCCAAATTTTTTGGCAACTGGTACATTTAGTTCAATCTCATATTGCGGATAACGTGTGTTGAAGGAAGACTGAGCATATTGTATTTCTGGTCTTGCCGTTAATTTTTGTATGAATTCCTGATTCACCTTATCAAGGTCTTCAAAACTAGAACCAGATTTGTCTAACAAGTTTACAGTAAATCCTGACGAGTTCCCGAAACCTGGAATACTAGGAGGGGAGAAGAAAATAACGTTTGCTTCTGGTATGGTAGCCGCTATTCCGAATAATTTACCGGTAACTGCTTTAATAGACTGGCTATCTTCTTTACGCTCATCCCAGTCATTCAATCTAATAAAACCAAGTCCGTAGTTACTACCAGCTCCACTAATTAAACTTCTACCATTAATCACTGAGGATCCTTTAACTTCTGGGAGTTGTGATATTTTCTCATAGAGTTTTTGATTCACTTCATTGGTTCTATCCATAGAGGCACCAGCGGGAAGTTCTACGTTCATAAAGATAATTCCTCGATCTTCATCTGGAACAAATCCGGTAGGAGTGTTTGTAGCAGACCACCATATTCCTACAACAGCAAGAATAAGTATCACTGCAGTAATCCATTTGTTCTTATATAAAAAGCTTAATGATTGTCCATATCTGTGAATGGTAGCATTAAATCCTCGGTTAAAAGCAGTGTAAAAACGTTGAAGGAAGTTCTTTTTCTCACTTCCCTTCTGTTTTTTATCGTGAGGTTTAAGTAATAATGCACATAGTGCCGGACTCAAGGTTAAGGCATTCACAGCAGAAATTATGATGGCTATAATTAAGGTTACACCAAATTGTTCATAGAAAACACCGGTTGGCCCTTGTATAAAGGTTACCGGAATAAATACTGCAGCCATTACCAATGTAATAGATATAATAGCACCGGAGATCTCATGCATGGCACCTACCGTAGCTTTTTTTACATCATTGGCGCCTTCATCTATTTTTGCATGTACTGCTTCTACCACAACAATGGCATCATCTACTACAATACCAATAGCCAGTACAAGTGCAAATAGCGTTAATAAGTTAATAGAATATCCAAAGAGGTTCAAAAAGAAGAACGTACCAATAATAGATACAGGAACCGCGATTGCCGGAATTAATGTAGATCTAAAATCTTGAAGGAAAATAAATACTACAAGGAATACCAATAAGAATGCTTCAAAAAGCGTACTAACCACTTTCTCTATAGAGGCATTTAAGAAGTTGTTGGTATCATAAGGAATAAAGATCTCGATACCCGGTGGTAGTTCTTTCTCTAATTCTGCTAATTGTTCTTTAATGGTAATAATGATCTCTTGTGCATTAGAACCTTTGGTTTGAAAGATTCCCATATTTACAGCAGGATAGCCATTAGTAGAAGAACCCCCGTCGTAAGATTGTGCATCTAGCTCAATATCAGCTACATCTTTCAGTCTAAGAAACTGTCCATCTCCTAAAGCTTTAATAACAATATTGCTGTATTGATCTTCGGTTTTAAATCTCCCGCTATATTTAATTACATATGAGAAAGCCTCTCCATTGTTTTCCCCTAAAGATCCTGCAGCAGCTTCCAAACTTTGTTCTCTTAAAGCAGCTGTAACATCAGAAGGCATTAGGTTGTAAGCCTTTAATTTATCTGGCTGTAACCATATTCTCATGGCATAATCTTTTCCACCAAACACATTTACATCTCCAACCCCATTTACCCTTTGTATTTCCGGAATAACATTAATTTTCAGATAATTCTGAATAAAAGTATCATCGTAATCTGGATTGGTACTATAAAATGAAAGGAACATTAAAGCACTGGTTTGTTGCTTCTGAGTAGTTACACCATTCTGTTTTACCTCTGCCGGTAATAATGGATTTGCTCTAGCCACACGATTCTGGACGTTCACCGCAGCAATGTCTGGATCTACATCCTGATCAAAATAGACAGTTATAGAGGCAGTACCATTATTAGTAGCTGTTGAGGTAATATAGGTCATTCCCTCCACCCCGTTAATTTGCTCTTCTATAGGTACAATAACGCTTTCTAGGATAGTCTCTGCACTGGCACCCGGGTAAGCAGTACTTACCGAAATGGTTGGGGGTGCAATATCAGGGTACTGGGTAATAGGTAGGGTAGTTAACCCAAGTACTCCTAATATTACAATAATAATAGAAACAACCGTTGAGAGTACCGGACGTTCAATAAATTTCTTGATCATAATTAATTCTTTCTTCTCCGGTTAATTAAATACTTTTTCCATAGGCTTGGTAATAGAATCAAAAGAAACCGGTTGCGGGCTAATTCTAGAACCGCTTCTTAGTTTATCTGCTCCTTTGGCTACAACACTATCGCCCTTTTCTAATCCAGATTCTATGATATATAGATTGTCTACTTCACCTTTCACCTTAACGCTAGAGGAAACTACAGAATCATTGTTCTGTAATTTGAAGACCATCACACTACCTTGTTGTTCGTAAGTTGATTCTTGAGCGATCACTACCACATTTTCATATGTTTTTGGAATCTCTATTTTAGCGCTATTCCCATTGGTTAATAATCTTGAAGGATTATCAAATACTGCTCTAAAAGAAATAGATCCTGTATTTGAGTTAATTACAGAGTTTATTGTTTGGATCTTTCCTTCCTGATCATACAAACTTCCATTGGCAAGTCTTAATCTTACAGCCGGAATGTTCGCTATTTTATCATCTATAGTTTCGCCGTCTGTTTGTTGAATAAAATCTAAATAATCTTTTTCGTTCATTGAGAAATAGGCATAAACCTTACTTATATCTGTTACGGTGGTTAAGGGTTCTTGATCTGAAGCACTAATTAATGCACCTTCTCTTTTTCTAATAGCACCTACATAACCATCTACAGGGCTTTTAATATTAGCATATCCTATATTTGCCAGGATCCCATTGTAACCACTTTTAGCTTGTTGTAGCTTAGCCTTAGCAGTTTCTAATTGCACTGCGCTTATAATATTTTTTTCTACTAGTGGTTTTAGTTTGTCTACTTCTACCTGGGCAGCATTTACATTTGCTTTTGCTGCATCTGCATCTTGAGATAAAGATTGCGTTTCTAGCTTGAACAAGATCTGTCCGGCTTTTACTTTTTCACCTTCATCTACCAGAACCTGAGTAATATATCCGGAGACTTTAGCCCTTACATCACTATTTACTATACCTTCTATACTAGCAGGATAGGAGGTGAAACCCGTAACCGTTTTAGTAGGAACTTCATATACAGGATATGGCATAGGTTGTTGTGCAGCCTGTGCAGATTTGTCTCCTTCGCCTTCCCCGCAAGAAATTAGAAATAAAAATCCTGAGGACGCAATTAATAATTTTATAATATTCTTCATCTTAATCTTCAAATTTGAATGGTGTATAATTGGATGTCTAGTTTTTAATTTCAGAAATGTTCTTTTTTAACTTCTTCACAGCATTTGCCATGTCTTCTAAAAATTGAATATAATTCTCATGAAACTGAAGTTCGTAGGCTTCAGTTTCATCTTCAATTAAGTTATTTGCCTCTTTTTTGTAATTAATGATATCTGAATGAATGTCATACTGCTTATTCCAGTTGTCTAACATCTCATCCATTACCTGAACCAATCTATTTGGGGTGAGATTGAAGTAACGTTTTCTGTCTCCCGGCTTAGTAAAATAGCTTACTCTACCAGAAGCCTGTAGTGTATTTAAATGAGTACAAATAGTACTCTTACTCGCGTTAAGATCTTTAACAAGGTTTTCAAAAGTTATTCCTCCCTTGCCTGTTAGTAATAACGTAGAAAATATTCTGGCTTCTAAAGGTGCCATCTTATCCTCATGCTCTATAAAAACTCCAAATCTTTCTACGAGCTTATTTTTCCTTTCTAATAGGTCTTCTTTCTCTTGCATCTTCAAAATTTGAAGTGCAAAATTAGTTTTAGTTCGGGAATTACCGAACTAAACGAAATCAAAGTTTTGTTAAAGTTTTGGCTTGTCTCTAAGTATGTTCAAATCAGAAGATTTAATAACATATCCAACCCTTACCATGCTGGTAAATTTTTGATAATCTATTAAGCTTTCAGAGTGACCTGCAAACCATTCTAACATTAAGTATTGGTTGTTAGAGTTATTAAATAGCTTGTATAATATTCTAGCGCTAATGGCTCCATTCCAGTCTTTTAATCCTTTTCTTACCGTAAGATCAGAAGTTAATCTGTTGGGTATGATGTCATATTCCATCTTCGCTTCTCCTAATCCAACATAGTCTAGAATATCTGGATTGCTTTCTTTGTAAGCAAAAGGTAACCAACCTCTCACGGTAAGCATACCGTTATTTCCCACAGGAGTATTATAAGTTAAAGTGAATCTGTTCCAACTTCTACTATCTAAACTATCTCTACCATTAGATTCGTGTTCCATCTTAAACTCTGCCAATCCAACTATCTTATCATTCTTGTTGAAGATTGGTTTTGCCACACCTACTGATGGATTAAAATTTACCTCATCAAAAGGACTGGATTTTTTATAAATATCCCAAAATGCTTTTTGCGTATAGGTTACAAACAAATATGAATTTAAAGGAAGTGTAGCACGGGTGATCATTTGTTTAAAACTCACCTGGTATTTGATGTCAGAATTACCCTTTGTGATACCTTTGTTTGTTGGAACCCCGGTTATAAAATAATTATCCTGATAAATGGAAAAGGAGGGCATGGTGTGTATAGTGTCTGTAAACTCTTGCCTAGACATACTTTGAGCCCCTAGCTGCAGGGTGCTTCCGGTAAAAAATATTACAAGCAATGCAAAAGGAATAAAATTCTTCATATTTATATAATTGTAGGGATGCAAATTTAATGATCTTTACTTCACGAAATGTTTTAAAAATGTAAAAAAATAAAGGCCATCAAATTAATTTTGAGGGCCTTAGACGATCTTAAATTTTAAAACTTACTATTCTTGAGATGTATTATTTTCATTTTCTTTATAGATACCTAAAGTAAGTTCACCTTTTTTATTCATAGTTGCTCTATACATCCCTGTGGTATTAAATTCCATAGCTATATTCCCATCATGATCTATGGCTATTATTCCTCCATCTCCACCAAGTTCCGGAAGCTTTTTTTGAATCACTTCTCTCGCAGCTTCCTCTAAACTCATTTCTTTATATTCCATCAATGCAGATATATCATAAGCTACAACTCCTCTTATAAAAAATTCTCCCCATCCTGTAGCAGAAACAGCACAGGTCTTATTATTGGCGTAGGTTCCTGCTCCAATTATTGGTGCATCTCCAATTCTGTTATATTTTTTATTGGTCATTCCGCCGGTGGAAGTTCCGGCGGCAAGGTTTCCATTTTTATCCAACGCTACACAACCAACGGTACCAAATTTGGAGTTTTTTATGAAAGGATCATAAAACGCAGTGGCGTTATTAATGCTATCTGCTTCTTTCTTTTCTAATTCCTGAACTTTCTTAAGCGACTGAAATCTATTTTCTGTATAGAAATAAGATGGGTCTACAATTTCAATTTGGCGTTCTTTGGCAAATTCTTCAGCTCCTTTGCCCGATAGCATTACGTGTGGAGAAAATTCCATAACTTCATAAGCAAGATTTATAGGATTCTTTATTGTGGTAACTCCAGAAATTGCTCCGGCATTTAACGATTCTCCATCCATTATAGCAGCGTCCATATCATTGGTTTCAGCATTGGTAAAAACGGCTCCTTTTCCTGCATTAAAAAGCGGAGAGTTTTCCATTATATTAATGGTCTTTTGAACAGCCTCTAGCGCTGTTCCACCATTAGCCAGAATTGAATGTCCGGTTTCTATAGCTTCAGTTAGCACCTTTTTATACTCTGCTTCTAAAGAATCTGTCATATTCTCTTTCAATATTGTACCCGCACCACCATGAATAACAATTCCAAAATTATCGCTCTCTACCTTATCGGATGTTGGTTTTTGATCTGGTTCTCCAATGGGTTTCTTATCTACTGTGGATTGATTGCACGAGAAAATGAATAAAAGCGTGAAGAGTAGTAATAATTTTTTCATAAAAATTGTTTTAGCTGAACTTTTTGGGCCAGAATAGTAGTTGCTTGGATAAGCAACTAATGTAGCAAAAAATGGAATGTGCTTCAGGAAATTCTGAAGGATTATAGGAGGAGTAGATCACAAAGTTAATATTTCTAACTGGCGATGTAATCTGACTTTCTTTGATTATATTTTCTTCTGGTTTTTATCATTTTATACCTAACATCATCATAGAACAGACTTATTAATAAAATTAAAGCTCCAATAATTAGCGTGTTTAATTTGAGATTCACTGTGGAATAAAAAAATCCTCCCGTTAATCCACCGGCAAAAAAGAAGGAAATGATATAGATGCGAAGTTTAATTTTCGATTTCAGGTTATCTCTGTGCTGCTGTTTCTTTAAAAAGAAAAGTTGAGAAATGTCTATTCCTAAATCTGTAAATAGGCCAGTAAGGTGTGTTGTTCTTACTACCGCATTCGATATTTTAGTTACAAAGGAGTTTTGAAGTCCCATAGCAAAAAGTAAAAAGCAAATAATTACGTTGGGAACTTCTAAGGTTATGATGTTACTAACGAGGCCAATTGATATTAAAATAAGGCATTCCATTAATGTTGGTAGTAAGAAAACATTCAATTTTTTATTTTCTCTGAATTTCTCAATTAGAAAACTAGAAGTGAAGGAACCAACTAGAAAGGAGAGAATATACAGAAAATAGACGGTTCCTTTCCAAAATTCAAGATCGGCGACATCATAAATAAATAGTGCGAAATGGCCCGTAACATTTGTAGTTAATTGCTTAAAGGCTAAAAACCCAGTTACATTTACAATTCCGGCAACAAAAGAAAGCACGGTGGCAATTCGCAGATTATGTTTTAACGTTCTGCTTTTGCCTTGATGTCTAAACATTTAGTTCCTATTACTTTCAATGATATAAAAGTAGGCTAATAAATATGGCTGCTGTAGAGAATACGTTTGTATGTAAATTTAATTTGCGTGAGCGATAGTAGCGAAAAGCCCACAGCCCATATAACAATGTTTATTGTAATGTGGGCGAGGACTTGAAGCGAATAGCGCGGTGCCTCTGGCACACGCCCAAAACATTTACATAAGCTTCACACCATTGTGATTGAGATTGCTTAATTTTAAACAAATAAAAAAAGAAAAATGGCTATAAATGAACCTTTCAATCTTAATAAATGGATTGAACAAAACAGGGATCTGTTAAAACCACCGGTTGGTAATAAGAATATCTATAAAGAATCTGCAGATTATATAGTGATGATCGTGGGAGGTCCTAATGCAAGAAAAGATTATCATTATAATGAAACGGAAGAACTATTCTATCAATTAGAAGGAAATATTGAAGTAAATGTTCAGGATAATGGGGAAAAGAAAACTATGAAATTAGGTCCTGGAGATATGTATCTGCATCCGGCAGGAATTCCGCATAGCCCTGTAAGACACGAAGGATCTATAGGTTTAGTAGTAGAGCGTAAGCGATTAGGAGAAGAAGGAAAAGATGGATTATTGTGGTTCTGCGATAATTGCAATCATAAGCTTTATGAGGTATATTTTCCATTACACGATATTGAAACCGATTTTTTAAAACATTTTAATCATTTCTACGGAAGTGAAGAGCTTAGAACCTGTGATAATTGCGGTACGGTAATGCCTGCAGATGATCGGTATATTGCAAAAAAGGAATAAGCATACATAGAACAAGGGCTACTACTATATTCTTTTAATTTTATTAAATTAGCAACAAACAAACAACAAATACTTATAAATAAGCAAATTAATGAGTGAAATAGCAGAAAAATTTGGAATTAAGCAAGCCCTTAAAGATCTGGGAATTCAAGATATAAATAATGGAACTTCAACCGGAAGTGATTTTTTTGGAAATGGTGAGATCATAGAGTCTTACTCTCCTGTTGATGGTGCCTTAATTGGTAAGGTAAGATCTACTACCAAAGAAGATTATGAAAAAGTAATGAGTGCTGCTACAGAAGGTTTTAAAACCTGGAGATCTATGCCTGCACCTTTACGTGGAGAAGTAGTTAGAAAATTTAATGAAGAATTACGCCGCTTAAAAGAACCACTAGGGAAATTGGTTTCTTATGAAATGGGTAAATCTTATCAGGAAGGTCTTGGAGAAGTTCAGGAAATGATAGATATCTGTGATTTCGCAGTTGGATTATCTAGACAGTTGCACGGACTTACCATGCACTCTGAACGACCGGGACATAGAATGTATGAGCAATACCACCCACTTGGAGTAGTAGGAATTATTTCTGCTTTTAACTTCCCGGTTGCTGTTTGGTCTTGGAATACTGCATTGGCATGGGTTTGTGGAGACGCTTGTGTCTGGAAAGGATCTGAAAAAACACCAATTACTTCTGTAGCTTGTCAAAAAATAGCCGCAAGAGTTTTTGAAGAAAATAATGTACCTGCAGGAATATCTTGTTTGATAACAGGAGATTATAAAGTAGGAGAAATGATGACTTTAGATAAGCGTATTCCGCTTGTTTCTGCAACAGGATCTACTAGAATGGGTAAGATCGTTGCTTCTAAAGTTGCTGAGCGTCTTGGAAAAACTTTATTGGAATTAGGTGGGAACAATGCCATTATCGTTACTCCAGATGCAGATGTTAAAATGACCGTTATTGGTGCTGTATTTGGTGCTGTGGGAACGGCAGGACAACGTTGTACTTCTACACGTAGATTGATAATCCACGAATCTATGTATGATAAGGTTAAAGAAGCGGTAGTTGCTGCATACAAGCAATTGCGTATTGGTAACCCATTAGATGAGAACAACCATGTTGGGCCACTTATAGATAAAGATGCAGTAAAAAACTACCAAAATGCTTTGACTAAAGTTGTTGAAGAAGGTGGAAAGATCATTGTTGAAGGTGGTGTTCTGGAAGGTGAAGGTTATGAAAGCGGATGTTACGTGAAACCTGCAATAGCTGAAGCTAAGAATTCTTATGCCATAGTGCAACATGAAACCTTTGCTCCAGTATTATATATGATGAAATATTCCGGTTCTGTAGAAGATGCTTTAGAACTTCAAAATGGAGTGAATCAAGGACTTTCATCGGCCATTATGACTAATAATTTAAGAGAAGCAGAGCACTTCTTATCTGTAAACGGGTCAGACTGTGGTATTGCGAACGTAAACATAGGAACTAGTGGAGCAGAAATTGGCGGAGCCTTTGGAGGTGAAAAAGAAACCGGTGGCGGACGTGAATCTGGATCTGATGCATGGAAGGTTTATATGAGAAGACAAACCAATACTATTAATTATACTACAGAGTTGCCATTGGCACAAGGAATCAAATTTGATCTGTAAGTATTAAGTATAGAATACTAAGATTTTTTATAATCAAAAAGGCCATCATATTCAAGGTGGCTTTTTTGATTATAATGGTATTATAATAATAGTGTTGCATCACCCTGAATTTATTTATGGGTCTCAAATTCTTGTATGTATCTATGCTGAAATTGTAAAGGTCTATCTTAGATAACTTTTAAATTCTTAGGCTACACAGACACTATTTCTTTTTCATCTAAAAGTTCTTCTTGCTTAAACTTCAGAACTATCTGAGCTATGGCCACCACATCTCTTTCACAATAACTCACAATTCTATCTAATTCATTATTATCGTAATAAACATTCCGAACCTCAGAACCATCTATATCTGTCTTTGGTGATGGAATTCCCAGCACACTGGTGAGTAATTTAAGCGATGTGTAATGTTTGTAATCTCCAAACTTCCAAAGCTCTAAAGTGTCTAAATGCGGTACTTCCCAAGGTTTCTTCCCGAACAGATCTAATTTTGATGGTAATTCTAAACCGTGTATGATCATTCTTCTGGAAATATATGGGAAGTCGAATTCTTTTCCATTATGTGCGCATAGTATATGTTGAGGTTTATTAAAATGTGTTTCTAATAACTTTGAAAACCCTAGCAAGAGTTCCTTTTCATCCCCTTTAAAACTAGTTGTTCTAAACTGCCTAGTGTCTTCAATATTTTTAAAATACCCAACAGATATACATATGATTTTTCCAAATTCTGCCCAGATTCCCGCCCTATCATAATATTCCTCTGCTGTAAACGCTTCCTTACGCTGATACTTGGATTTCTCCTCCCAGAGATTTTGCTTCTCTTCAGATAGGTGTTTAAAAGATTCTTGTTCAGGAACGGTTTCTATATCTAGAAAGAGTATATTTTCTAATGGAGTTTTTTTAATCATGATCTAGCATTTTATAAGCTTCATCAATATAAATAAAAAAATCGGGAGCATGATTTTCGTCTTCTTTCCTTCTAATAAGATCTTCGCCCAATCGAACAATTATTATATCATCTTCAGGAATTACGATAACATATTGTCCTAGAATGCCGCGCATATAAAATACATCCTTTCCATTATAATCACTCAACCAAAATCCATAACCGTATTGTGGCGATTCTTTAAACCGGGCATGAGTGGCTAATGCTACAAAATTACTATCTAAGAGTTGTTCTCCATTCCATTGGCCTTTATTCTTATACAGTTTCCCAAACCTTGCAAAATCTCGAGCATTAGATGCTATACAGCAATATGCCTTTTCTAAGCCACTCTCCTCACTGTCTAACTGCCATAAGGCATCATTTTTCATTCCCATTGGTTTCCAAAAGCTCTCACTAAGGTATTCTGACAGATGCATTCCAGTAGCTTTTTCAATGATCATCCCAAGAAGAAGTGTATTCCCACTTAAATATTTAAAAGAATTTCCAGGATTTTCTACTAGCTTTAATTTCAAGATCTCTTCTCTCATATCTTCTTTGAAATAAGCACGGGCGGTCTGTGAGAACGGGTTATAGTAGTTTTCATCCCAATTTAAACCTGAAGACATAGATGCCAGATCTCCTAAGGTGAGTGCATTTCCATTATAATCTTTGAATTCTGGAAAAAAATCTGACACAGGTTGCTCTAAACCTTTTAATTTCCCTTCATTAATGGCTTTCCCTAATAAAGAAACCGTAATAGATTTTGCCATAGAAAAGGAGTTGGTAAGGGAATTCTCATCGTATCCATTGGCATATTTTTCATACCAAATACTATCATTCTTAATGATCAAAAAAGCTACAGTACCAAGATCTATATTGAGATCCTTTAGTTTTTCTGTAGAATTTTTAGAATTGTATTCTTTGGAAATCGCCCAAGTCTGAACATTTTTTCCGGCTTCGATCTTCCGGTTGTCAAACTGCGGATAATCATCAATATAAGCGGTAGTATGGCCTGTAAAATAAATAACTTTTACACCTTTTAAAATATATTCTAAATTGAAGGTGTAGAGGCATATAACGGTTATTAGAAGTAGGGATAATAAATAGCCTATAACGCGGAAGGTTTTTTTCATATCATTTAAAATTAGCATTTTTCAACTAATAATAAATATATATATGTCTAAGCTTAGAAAAGTTCTTGCTGAAGTGATGGCTTTTCTAATTCCAAAAGCCATTTCTTTCGCCACAGTCCTCCTGCATATCCGGTGAGAGCACCATCGCTGCCTATAACTCTATGGCAGGGAACGGCTATCAATAAGGGATTTTTACCATTTGCGGCTGCAACTGCACGTACCGCCTTTACATTACCAAGTTCTTTTGATAGTTGCAAATAGGATCTGGTTTCTCCATAAGGAATTTTAAGTAACGCTTCCCATACTTGCTTTTGAAAAGAGGTGCCTTGGGGGTTAATTCTAAAAGTAAATTCTTGCAATTCACCATTGAAATAAGCTTTTAGTTGAGTTGTTGCAGGCACTAAAATCTCTGGGATATGTTGGCTAATTTCTTTATCTGTATCTAAAATCTTGATCGATGTAATGCCATCTATATCTCCGGTGACCTCACAAATTCCCAAAGGGGTTTTAAGAAAGGCGTTCATTCGTATTCGGTTTTATCTCAGATTCATTCTGTTGAATAAGTCCGAGTTTCTTTGCCCTCTTTTCCCAGTTTTGTCGAGCCATAAGTTGCATGTCTTCAATATGATCACTTTCATCCATGATCTCTAGCCCTAATAGCGTTTCGATAATATCTTCCATAGTTACCAAGCCAACGGTATTCCCATACTGGTCTGAAACTATTGATATATGAGCTTTACGCTTAATAAAGATCTCAAAAAGTTCAGGAATTGGGGTGTTAGGATCTGTAATAAATACATCCCTTTTTAAAATGCTTAAAGGTTCTACACCCTTTTCATCTATCATCTCTTCTAGGATGTCGTCTTTAAGAACAAAACCCGTAATGTTGTTAGGTTTTTCTCTATAAATGGGAATTCTAGAAAATTTAAGATTTTTATGCTCTCTGTGAAAATCTTCTATGCTAGTGGCTTCATTTTCGATAGTTGCTACCGAGAACGGGGTCATGACATCTTTTGCTTTTACAGATTTAAAAACTAATAAGTTCTTAATAACCGTAGTCTCCTTTTCTTCGAAAAAACCTTCTTCTTCCGCAGCATCAGTAATTGCCAAAAACTCTTCTCTACTCATAGTGCTTACATGCGCAGATTTTCCAATAAGCTTTGTTGTTAACATCATGAGCCATAGAATTCCGGTATATTTTAAAGGGAAAATAAGGATCTTTAGAGTAACTACTGTAAACTTACCTAGAGATTGCCAGTAGGTTGCTCCAATGGTTTTAGGGACGATCTCAGATAGTATTAATATAGCCACGGTCATTATTGCAGATACAATTCCAACGGCATTTCCTCCATCTCCAAAAACTTTCTCTGCCTGTACACCAACTAAGATTGCTCCTACGGTATGAGCAATCGTATTTAGCGTTAGAATTGCTATAAGAGGCTTATCTATATCCTGTTTGAAGCGCGCCAAGGTGTTTGCATAAGCTTTACCCTCCTTTTTCTTAACCCGAATAAAGGTTGGTGTAATGCTTAGCAATACTGCCTCGAGTATTGAGCATAGAAATGAAAAGAATATTGCCAGTGATGCAAAGAGAATTAGTACTCCCATGATTAATTTTAGGTTTGAGGTCCTAAAATAAGGAATCTTCCATAAAATTTACTTAAAGTAATGGTAAAGCCATTCTTTATAATACCGAAAAAAAATAAGCTGCTACCATAGTTAATCGATAGCAGCTTAAGGTGCTTATTAATTCTAAAAAAGATTTATTAAGCAGAAAGGTTTCTTTGAATAAGATCATTCCATTTATTGGCAAGGAACAGCTGAGATTCTGCACTTAAACTTGCATTATCATCTTCATCATAAAAGGTGATCTCAGAAACTCTTTGTTTAGGATTGTTCTTTATTAATTCTAAACTTATATGAGTTACAGCTGTTTTATTCTTAGTAGCTCCGGGAACAGGAATAGTTTTTTTAGAAATATAGCTCTCATTGATGTTATTAAGATCTATAACGTTAAATTCCATGTTTTTTTGAGGTTCTACAATGATTAGTTTCTTAGCGTTATTATCTATTCCTAAAAGAAATAGGTTATTGATCTCCATATCATCCAATTGCATTTGATGATCTGTACTTATCTTTTTGAGACTCGATACATGTAATTTTTCTTTTGCAGATTGTCTAAATATCAAATATAAAATAGGACCAATAAATACTAATAATAATACGATGCCTATGGCAACAGATGCGTTTTCCATTTGTTAAGATTTTAAAGTGAATTGATTTGTTTTACGGCATTTAGTCTAATATTAAAACATAGATATGCCTAACCTCGACTTAACATAAGTCGGGATATAGAATCGATTTTTAAAAACTTGTGATCACCAAAAAAAGTGGAATGGAAAAATTTGCAGTTCCAAGAAGTATTTTATATCCTGAGAACCAGTAGTAATTCTATTGGAAGATAGACCAGATAGAGGTATTGGAGGAGTTGAGGTAAAGTTAATTCCAGTACCAAAATTACCAGAATTATTTTCAGAATCTATTTGAAAAGATGCAATAGAGGTCTCTTCTAAAAATAAAGCTTGCTTATTTTGATCTGCTTGTAGATAATCGTAATTTCTTGAATTAAGATCTTTAAATAGATCTTCAGAATCAAAAGTATTACTGCTGAAAGCATTTAAGCTGGCCAGTAGTAAAAGGGAAAATAAAATATGTAGTCTTTTGAAATTCACATAACAAATGTACACAGAAAGTAGATTCGATGATATTTTATTGGCAAGAATTTATATCAAAAAAAATCGGCTTAAGAACTACTCCTTAAGCCGATTCAATAAATTTTTTATGGTATTACGAGATAAGTTTTACCGCATCTTTAGCAAAGTAGCTAGCTATCATATTAGCGCCGGCTCTTTTAATCGCTGTAAGTTGCTCCATCATTACTTCGTCATGATTTAACCAACCTTTTTCTGAAGCTGCTTTTATCATAGAATATTCTCCGCTAACCTGATAAACGGCTACAGGTACATTTACAATGTTCTTAATGTCTCTTACAATGTCTAGATAACAAAGCCCTGGCTTTATCATTACAATATCGGCTCCTTCATCTATATCCATCAAGGTTTCCTTAATTGCTTCATCTCTATTGGCAGGATCCATCTGATACGTTTTCTTATCGCCAAAACCAGGAGCAGAATCTAAAGCATCTCTAAATGGACCGTAGAATGCAGAGGCATATTTTGCGCTATAGCTCATAATACCTGTATCGTAGAAACCTTCATCTTCCAGAAGTGTTCTCATTTCAAAGATTCTTCCATCCATCATATCACTCGGGGCAATAATATCTGCACCTGCTTTTGCGTGAGATAAAGCCATTTCAGCAAGAATAGCGGTAGAGTCATCATTTAAGATCTTCCCTTCCGCAACAATACCATCGTGCCCAAAAGAAGAATATGGATCTAGCGCCACATCTGTCATCACCAACATTTCCGGTACGGCGTTTTTCACAGTTTTCACTGCTCTTTGCATCAGCCCTTCGGGATTAATTGCTTCTGTGCCAGCATTATCTTTTAATTTATCATCAACTTTTACAAAAAGTAAAACAGATCTCAATCCTAATTTCCACAGTTCTTTCACTTCTTTCTCCAAAAGATCCAAACTATATCTATAATAATTAGGCATAGACGCAATTTCATCTTTTACATTTTTTCCTTCTACCACAAACATTGGAACAATAAAGTCATTCGGAGAAACTATAGTTTCTCTTACCAAACTTCTAATAACTTCATTAGTTCTTAGTCTTCTGTTTCTTCTTAATGGATACATATTAAAATCATTTTTTAATTCGAGAGATACGCTACGTATCTCTGTATTGTTACATAATTTTATGTGATCACGTGTTGGATTCTAAAATTATGCATTTGCAAATATAAGGCTTGCTCAAGAATATTTTGGCATTTAAGAAATAGGAATAAGCAAGAGCATTTTAAATAAAAATGTAACGTTATGGCTTATTAGTTACTAATTGGTTTAAAGATCAACTTCATTTAAACCATTTACTATGCTTTCTATCAAGAATTTAAATAAAACATATCCTAACGGAACCAAGGCTCTCAATAATGTTAATCTAGAAATAAATAAGGGGATGTTTGGTCTTCTAGGCCCAAATGGAGCCGGTAAGTCTTCTTTAATGCGAACCATTGCCACTTTGCAATTAAGCGATTCTGGAAGTATAGAATTTGATGGGTTAGATGTTTTTAGTGATCCTGAAGAACTACGAAAAGTTTTAGGCTATTTGCCGCAAGATTTTGGAGTGTATCCAAAAGTTTCTGCAGAGATGATGTTAAACCATATTGCGAAAATTAAAGGCATTCATAATAAGTCTGAAAGGACTGCTTATGTGGCAGATCTTCTAAACAAGGTGAATTTATACAAATTTAGAAAAAGGAATCTGGGAGACTTTTCAGGAGGAATGCGTCAACGTTTTGGAATTGCTCAAGCTTTAATTGGCAACCCTAAATTGATAATTGTAGATGAGCCTACAGCAGGTTTAGACCCTTTGGAGCGTAATCGATTTCATAATCTTTTAAGTGAGCTAGGGGAAGAAGCTGTTGTTATTCTATCTACTCATATTGTAGATGATGTAATTAATCTATGTACCAACATGGCAGTTTTCAACGAAGGTTCTGTAGTAGTGCAGGGACATCCTTTAGAATTGACAAATTCATTGAATGGAAGAGTTTTTAGAAAGAAGATTGAAAAAGAGGAATTAGAGAGATATCAATCTGAATACTCCGTATTATCTGCTTATTTAAGAAGTGGGCAGTTAAACATAAATGTGTATTCAGAATCTCAACCTGGTGATGGTTTTGAACTTGTGAATAACACGCTAGAAGATTTTTATTTCTATAGTATCAATCAACCTCAAACTGCTCAAACTGTATAATTATGAAAGAGATCTATTTATTTGAGCTAAAATATAGAATGCGCAGACCCGCAACCTATATCTACCTATTTATAGCTTTTTTAATTCCGTTATTAATTGCGGTATTTGAAAAGTCTATTACGGCACAATACACCAACAGCCCAAATATCATTATGGGAGTTATAGGTACAATGAGTGTGTTCTTGCTTTTCTTTTATGCTGCAATTATGGGAGTTGCAGTTTACAGAGATGAAGATCATAAAACAGCACAAACCTATTTTACATTTCCTGTCTCCGAAAAGAATTATATTTTAGGTAGATTTTGGGGAAGTTTTACTATAGTTACTTTTATAAATATTGCAGTAGTAATTGGCGCAATGTGCGGTTTTGGATTGGGAGCTTTCTTAGACAGACCAGATTATGGGACCTATACAGCATTTAATTTTGCTTCTTATTTCTATCCATTTATTTACTTTTTAACCTTCAATGCTTTTTTTATTGGAAGTTTATTTTTTGGGTTAATGGCCTTCTTTAAAAAGATGCCAATCTTATACTTGGGAGGAATTGTAATTTTTATATTGATTAGTGTTTCATCTCGTCTTCTAACAAATTTAGATACAGAATGGCTGAGCGTTTATGTAGATCCTTTTGGTGCCAAAGCTCAGGGTTTTATAGACAAATATTGGTCGGTACATGAGCTTAATACCACCCAACTTTCACTTACCGGAAAGTTCTTAATAAATAGGATGATTTGGCTAGGACTAGCTGTAGGTATCTTCGTTTTTACGTTATTCAGATTTTCATACAAAGGTTTTTTATCTTCAAAAAAGAAGAAGAGTGCTAATGAGCGGAAAGAAGAATATAAAGAGGGCCATAGACTTCCAAAAGTTGTTCAGGAATTTACCAGCAAAGCAAGAAGAGAAAATTTATGGTCTCTAAGTAAAATAGAATTTATTTCTATAGTTAAGGAAACCGCCTTTATAATTTTATTGGTAATTGGAGTTTTGATCGCCGGTTTTACCGCCTATCAATCCAATCAATTATACGGTACGCCATCATTGCCATTAACTCGTTTTATGGTGGCTCAGATCTCTGTAGGAATTTCATTACTCTCGATAATAATCCTGATTATCTATTCTGGAGAAGCAGTACATAGAACAAGACAAAATAAGACTTTTGAATTTTATGATGCCCTACCGGTAAGTAATAGCACCTTATATCTTTCAAAAATAATTTCGCTTATTGGAGTTTCAATTTTACTTACTCTAATCAGTATTCTAGTTGGAGTTATTTATCAAACCTTTAATGGATATTTTAATTACGAACTTGGAATGTATTTCACTTTTAGTTTGGTGAATGTTTTACCTGGTTTTATAATGATAGTCCTATTGTCATTTTTCATTCATGTATTGGTCAATAATAAATTTTTAGGACATTTTATAGTGGTCATTCTTTATGTGGGATTACCAATTTTGTTGGCATTGGCTTTTAAAACTTCCAATCCTTTATTAATTTTTGGTTCAACTCCGGGTGGATTTTTGAGTGATCTAAACGGTTTCGGACATTACCTGGTAGGAAGTTTTTGGCTGAATTCTTATTGGATCTTATTAACATGTATTCTAGCTGTTATTGGGAAACTCTTCTGGAACCGCGGGTTCTTCTCATCGGGTAAAGAACGCTTGTTCATGGCAAAACAAAGATTTACAGGTAAAACTGTTGCCTATACAGTATTCTTTGTGTTTGCATTCATCTCTGTTGGTTCTTATAGTTACTATAATCTGAAAGTTTTAAATCAGATAGAAGATGGTAATTATGCTGAGAAAATAAGTGCAGATGCTGAAAAGAAATATGGCAAATATATTGGCAAACCACATATTCAGGTAACAGATCTTAAAGCCTTTATAGATATTTTCCCTAATGATAGAAGAGTAGAAGCTAAGGGAGATTTTAAAGTGATCAATAATTTTGAAGTAGCTATAGATACGCTGTTAATGGAAGTAAAATTCCCAATTGCAGATACCAAGATCACCAAAGTGATTTATAATGATGTAGAACTACAACCATTTTTAAAAGACACCGTGTATCGCCTATTCATGTATAAATTACCAACATCTTTACAGCCAAATGAAACTGCATCGCTAGTAATTGAAACTAGCGCAATTACAAAAGGTTTTTCTGCAGATAGCGAAACTGCAATATTGGGTAACGGAACATTTTTTCGAAATGGAATTTTTCCATCATTTCACTACGAGCGTAGTTTAGCAGATAATGGTGTTCGTATAAAAAATGGTTTAAAAGCGCTGGATTATTTAAATCCACCAAGAACAGATAGTATTGCGCTGAAACAGAATCTTTTCAATGAGGATGCAAATTATATGACTTTTGAAGCTACAGTAAGTACCTCTAAAGGTCAAATTGCCGTTGCTCCGGGGGTTCTTAAAAAAACATGGGAAGAGAAAGACCGAAGTTACTTCAATTATAAGTTAGAAGGGAAAACAGATTATTTCTTCAGTTTTGTCTCTGCAAATTATAAGATCGAAAAAGATACTTGGACTGCACCTAGTGGCAAAAAAGTAAATATTGAGGTCTATCATTCTCCTAAACATACTAAGAATTTGGAATATTTTATTAAAGGGATTAAAACCTCTTTAGACTATAACTCTAAAAACTTTTTTGAGTATCCATATTCAGTTATTAGAATTATTGAATTTCCGGCATATACTACGCTTGCCCAATCTTTTGCTACTACAATCCCTTATTCTGAAAACTTCGGATTTGTGGCAGATTTCTCTAAAGCAGAAGATTACAATTATGCCTTTAGAGTCACTTCTCATGAAATGGCACATCAATGGTGGGGGCATATTGTAACCCCAAGTAACACCTCTGGAGCTAATATTATTTCTGAAACCTTGGCGGAATATGTTTCGTTAATGACCATGAAAAAGGAATATGGAGAAAATGGGATCAAATCGTTCTTACAAAGTTCTTTAGATAAATATTTATCTGGTAGACAAATGAGTTTTAAACCTGAACGCACCTTAATTGATGTAGAAACCGGACAATATATTTGGTATGAAAAAGGCTCTATGATCATGTATGACCTGCAAGATGTAATAGGAGAAGATAAGATAAACGAAGGTCTGCGTAGCTTTTTAGATGAATTTAAATATAATGAAAAAGGCTATTATGCCACTTCAGAAGATCTTTATAATGCTTTATATAAAGTAGCGCCAGATTCTCTTAAATACAAAGTGAAAGATGGTTTTAAAGAGATCGTGCTTTATGAAAACCGTGTGGTAGATGCTAAAACTAAAAAGCTGAAATCAGGAAAGTGGGAAACTACTTTTACAGTGAACTCTAAAAAGATCTATTATGATGATGCCGGAAGGGAGAGAGAAATAGATACTAAGAAGAACCTTGTAGATATTGGTTTGTTTGGGGAAGATGTAGTGAATGAGGAAGAAGTTACTATTAAAGATCCTTACTATTTTGAGTTAAAATGGTTAAAACCAGGAGATAATAAATTCACAATTATTACCGATAAAAAGCCCTTAAAAGCAGGAATAGATCCTTATAATAAATTGATAGACAGAAATTCTGGTGATAATTTAAAAACTATTGAAGAATAGGTAGATGATATCACGGTCAGTTCGAGCGGAGTCGAGAAGCTTTTATATTAATACTTCTATTAGATTCTGAAAACACTGAAGCCTTTCAATCTTACTTGAAAAAGTAGAATTGAAAGGCTTTTTTAATAAAATTAAGTTCAGGCTTATATCCAGTCTTTAGGATGTTCCAGTACATTCAATAAGATCTCTTCATCACTGCCCGGTTCTGGATGATGATCGTAAACCCATTGCACGTGTGGGGGTAAACTCATTAAAATACTTTCAATTCTTCCGTTGGTCTTTAATCCGAACAAAGTGCCTTTATCATGCACCAGATTGAACTCCACATAACGCCCGCGTCTAATTTCCTGCCAATCTTTATTCTCTTTGGTATAAGGCAACTCTTTTCTATTTTCGACAATTGGTGCGTAAGCATCTAAGAAACTGTCGCCAACTTCAGTCACAAAATTATACCAATCTTCAATATTCATTTCTTCGGAAGCTTTGCAATAGTCAAAGAATAAACCTCCAATTCCTCTGGCTTCATCTCTATGCGAATTCCAGAAATATTCGTCACATTTCTGTTTGTATTCAGGGTAAAACGTTGAATTGTGATGATCGCAAGAACGTTTACAAACTTCATGAAAATGTTTGGCGTCTTCTTCAAATAAATAATAAGGCGTAAGATCTTGTCCGCCACCAAACCATTGATCTATCACATTTCCTTGTTTATCATACATTTCAAAATACCTCCAATTTGCATGCACGGTAGGCACCATTGGGTTTTTTGGATGTATCACTAAGCTTAAACCACAAGCAAAAAAATCTACCTCTCCAACGTTGAAATATTTTTGCATTGCAGGAGCCAAAGGGCCATGAACTGCAGAAATATTGACTCCGCCTTTTTCAAAAACGGCTCCGTTTTCTATCACTCGAGTTCTTCCGCCACCGCCTTCTTCGCGATCCCAAAGATCTTCCTGAAATGTGGCTTCTCCATCAATTTGTTCTAATCCGGCAACAATCTTGTCTTGAAGCCCTTCTATATATTGATAAAATTTATTTTTCATGCTTTTGATAATCAGATTTTAAAAGTCCGAAGTAGACTACATCTTCCAGTTGCCCCAGATAATTCTTAAATTCATTTCTTAAGACTCCTTCTTGCTGAAAATTATTTTTGATTGCAATTTGCTGGCTGCCCTGATTTTCTTTGGAAGTACAGATCACTACTTTCTCCATTTCCATTTCGTTAAAAGCGAAAATGATCATTTTTGAAACTAATTCTGAAACGATTCCCTGACCTTGAAAATCTTGATCTACAAAATAAGCAAATTCACATCTACTAATTTTTTGAGAGATATTCTTAATCTGAAAGTATCCAATTAAGGTTTCTGTTTTCTCTTCTTTTAAAACAAAATATTCCCCTTTTCCCTGTTTTTTAAGCTTTTTACTATTAGAGAAAAAACTTTTTGTTTTCCATAATGTTTCACAAGAAGAAACCGTTACGGGGAAGGTGGGATGTATATATTCTTTATTTTTAAGAATAAGCCGGAAAAATTCTGATGGTCTTGCCGAATGTAATTTTTCTATTTTCCAGCTTGTAATGCTCATTATATTAATGCTTTGGCGTTATTGATCTTTTGAATAAGTCCAAATGAGAAAGTTTTGCTTTCTTTTTGAGCGGTTTCATAAACTGCTGCAGTGTGAGTAGCAAGTAAAGATTCTTTTTCTTCACGTTCTAAAGGAATAGCTCTTAACATAAGATCTCCAAATTGCTCGTAATGTTGAAACTCAAAATCTGCTGCTTTTAATTTTTCTAATAAGGCTTCAGAAGTCATGTTTTCAATAGCGTCTAAAGTGATATTAAGCATGGCTTGAAGTTTTTCATTCAACTTATTTCGCTGTTCATTTTCCCAAAGATTAGGCACAAACTCAATATCCAACAAAGCAATAAAGGCATCATCTATCTTCTTTTTTTCTTCGTCTCTAAGTCCTTTGCTTAACATGTAGCTTAATTATTTTGAAGGATACTCCTTTACCGCATCAACAAAAGCACGCGCATTTTCTACAGGAATATCTGGTAAGATTCCGTGTCCAAGATTCACGATGTATCTGTCTTTCCCAAATTCATCAATCATTTGGTGCACCATTTTCTTGATCTGTGCTGGTGGCGAATATAATCTTGAAGGATCAAAATTACCTTGTAAAGTGATATTTCCACCGGTTAAATAACGAGCATTTCTTGCAGAACAGGTCCAATCTACACCTAAAGCTGAAGCTCCAGATTTAGACATTTCGTTATATGCGAACCAACATCCTTTTCCAAATGCAATAACAGGCGTTATATCTTTTAAAGCTTCTATGATCTGCTGAATGTATTTCCATGAAAATTCTTGATAATCTGTTGGAGAAAGCATTCCTCCCCAAGAATCAAAGATCTGTACGGCATCTACGCCAGCTTCAACTTTAGCTTTTAAATACGCAATAGTAGTATCTGTTATTTTTTGAAGTAATGTATGAGCGGCAACAGGATTAGAAAAACAGAATTTTTTTGCTATGTCAAAATTCTTAGAACCTTGCCCTTGTACTGCGTAACATAAAATAGTCCATGGAGAACCGGCAAAACCAATTAGCGGCACTTCATCATTAAGTGCTTGCTTGGTCATTTTTATAGCATCCATCACATATCCTAAAGTTTCATGTACATCTGGCACAATTACTTTTTCTACATCTGCACTCGTTCTTACAGGATTTGGTAACCAAGGGCCTACACCCGGTTTCATTTCCACTTCAATATTCATTGCTTGCGGTACCACCAAAATATCGCTAAAAAGTATGGCGGCATCTGTACCTATTTGATGAATTGGCATTACGGTGATCTCTGTTGCAAGTTCTGGAGTTCTGCATCTGGTAAAGAAATCGTACTTCGCTTTCAATTTCATGAAATCTGGCAAATATCTACCTGCCTGACGCATCATCCAAACCGGAGGTCTTTCTACGGTTTCACCTTTTAATGCTTTTAGAAATAAGTCGTTTTTAATCTGTGTCATATCTTAATTGCGTTAATTCTTTCGCCCTGAGGTCTTATAAAGAATGACGTTTATTTATAATGTTTTACCACCTGAACAATCACATTTTCTATAGATGGTGTAGTTGCAAGTACTATTGGTATATTCTTATTTTTTATTGCTGAAGCGGTTGTTCTGCCTATACAAAAGCAAGTTTCAACATTAAGTTCATTCAAATTTAAATAACTTTCTATGCCGCTTGGGCTAAAGAACATAATGCCATCAAAATCCTGATCGAAATTTTTCTTATTTAAACCTGTGGTATACACTTCAATTTCCTCTAGCGAAATATTTTTTTCCTTTAAAACTGATGGAAGTTCATCTCTTCTAGAAGTTCCACAAAAGAATTTGAAATTTCTGTCGGCGTATTTTCTCACGATGATCTCAGAAAGATCTTTACTATAATCAGCAAATTCAAGAACTTCCCATTTCTGGCTTTCTAAGTATTCTTTGGTCTTTGTCCCCACACAAAAAATATGGAGATTTTCAGGAAGTACGGTTGATTTATAGTTATCCAAAAAGGCTTTTACTCCGTTTTTACTGGTAAAGATGAGATTATCTTCTGAATTAATCTTTGTTTCAAAATCGATAAAATCGATCTTTATCGCATCATATTCTACCAAACCAATACCCGAATTCAATAATAAGTTCTTTTGAGAAGAACTTAATTTTTTGGTAGATAGAACGCTAACCATCAACTACTATTTAAGCACTTTCTTGATCTCGCTCATCAACTCTCTTCCTCCATTGCTCAAAATTTCCTGAGCGCAACGTTTTCCAAAATCTTTCAAATTAGTTACCGCAATATTGTTCTCAACTTCAATTTTCTGACTTCCATCTAAACTGAATAAAGCCCCTTTAAAATGCAGATTATTGTCTATAATTACTGCCGAAGCTCCAATTGGTGCGGTACATCCTCCTTCCAATTCTTTTAAGAATTCTCTTTCTACATGTACGCAAATTTCCGATGCTCTATGGTTTAGAGCAGAAACAGCTTCTCGGCAAATATCATCTTCTTCTTTTGCTACCACTAACATAGCACCTTGAGCAGGAGCAGGTAACATCCAGTTAAGATCTATATGATTTTTTGGAGTGAGGTTGATGCGCTCTAGTCCGGCAGCAGCAAAAATTGCCCCGTCCCAATCATTATCTTCCAATTTTTGCATTCTAGTATTCACGTTCCCGCGAAGATCTACCACGTTATGGGTAGGGTATTTATTTAACCATTGGGCTTTTCTTCTTAAACTTCCCGTAGCAATGGTTCCATCACCTTCCAAAAATTCAACTCCTTTATGAAGCAAAATATCTTTAGAATTAGCTCTTTTAAGAACTGCGGCTTCTACAATTCCTATTGGTAGCGCGGTAGGAACATCTTTCATGGAGTGAACGGCAATTTCAATCTTATCGGTTAACATGGCGATATCCAATGTTTTGGTAAAGATTCCGGTAATTCCCATTTCGTAAAGCGGCTGATCTAAATTTAGATCTCCGGTAGATTTTACAGGGACTAGCTCGGTTTCATGTCCAAAATGTTCTAATGCAGCTTGAACGGTTTTAGCTTGCCAAAGTGCTAGTTCGCTATCTCTGGTTCCAATTCTAATTACTTTATTCATTTTGCGGCCTCTTCCAGGTGAAACATTTTTTGGATAAGTTCTAAACTTTCATCTGTAGTGTTAGAATCATCTTTAAGGTGATTGGCAAAATGATTCATTATTTTTTGAATGATGCGGTTGCTCACAATTTCAGCTTGTTCATCATTGAAATCTGTGATCTTTTTACGTTGAAAATCCAGTTCAGCATCTTTCATGGTTCTCAACTTTTTCTTCAAGGCTTTAATAGTTGGGGCAAATTTGCGGGTTTCAAGCCACTTATTAAAATCTCCTTCTACTTCAGCTATAATTTCTCTGGCTTGCGGAATAAATTGTTTTCTGCGTTCCAGCGTTTCATCTGTCATTTGAGAAAGATGATCTAAATGTATCAATTTTACATTTTCAAGTTCCAACACATCATCTGCAACGTTCTTCGGAATAGAAAGATCTAAGATCAATAATTCCTTTTTAGAATAGATCAATTCCTTAGAAACAGTAGCGTTTTGAGCGCCTGTAGCAACAATCAAGATATCTGCCTGTCTAATTTCAGACTGAAGATCTGCATAATCTTTTACCGTTAAATTGAACTTTCCGGCAATTCTCTCTGCCTTATCCTTAGTTCTGTTAATAAGGGTAATATTGTTGTTCTTGGTGTGTTTTACAAGGTTTTCACAAGTATTTCTACCTATTTTCCCTGTTCCAAAAAGCAAAATGTTCTTATTAGAAACATTTTCAACTTCCTTTAAAATATATTGTACCGAAGCAAAACTTACTGAAGTGGCTCCAGAAGAAATGCGGGTTTCGTTCTTAATTCTTTTGCTTGCCTGAATCACCGCGTTTATCAATCTTTCTAAAAATGGATTTGCAACTCCAACTTTCTTAGAGCTTACAAATGCATTTCTTAACTGACTGATGATCTCAAAATCTCCTAAGATCTGGCTATCTAATCCTGTTCCCACATTAAACATGTGTGAGATGGCATCTTTATTTTTATAAACGTAGGCAACTTTCTCAAACTCCTCTACAGTACCATGTGTGTGTTCACATAATAACTTGATAAGTTGATAAGGGTGTTGAGCAAAACCGTAAAGTTCGGTTCTATTGCAGGTGGAGGTTACTATTAATCCATCAATACCTTCTTCTTTTGCGTCTTCAAGTAAATTTTGCTTTCCTTCTTCAGACAAACTAAAGTGTCCTCGAATGTCTGCATCAGCCTTTTTATAACTTAAGCCTATGATGTAAAAATGTTTTCCTCTTGAAATATGATAGTTCTCCATGAAACTGTTTGGGAATTCTGAAGCAAAAATAACATATACATAAATCAAAATACAACGCTGTAGGTACTAAATGTGTCGATAGATGATAATTGTCACCTATTTGACATATTTTGACCGGATTTTGGCTATTTTTGTAGTAGTATCAATCGTTTTGGAACCATTAGTTTAGACTGATTCTAAATAAAAACAATTTTGGAAAGATGACATCAGAACAGAAAAATATCGCTGGAGGGTTTGTAGATGAGACTAAAATTGAAGAGGGTTTTTTCATTCTGAAGTTTCAGAACGAAACTCCAGATTCTGTAAATTTTACTCGTGAGATAGATAGTAGTTTTATTCAGTTTCACTTCTGTGTAAAAGGGCAAAGCAAGTTTTTGTTCAATAAAGGGAACTACCAATTACCACTGGGAGAAGAGAATTCTTTGTTGCTTTACAATCCGCAGCAAGACCTTCCTTTAAATGTAGAATTATTTCCAAATTCGTGGTTGATCTCTTTGGTGATCTCCATTAAAAAATTCCACTCGCTGTTTTCTCAAGAAGCAGGATATATTCCGTTTTTAAGCAGTGAGAACAGAGATAAGAAATATTATAAAGATGGCGATATTTCGCCTTCTATGGCAATTGTTTTGAATCAGTTGATGAATTTCAATTTAATGTCCTCTATCAAATCTTTATATTTTAAGGCGAAAGCGTATGAGTTGTTAAGTCTTCATTTTAATAGAACTGAAGATGCAAACATAGAGCAGTGCCCGTTTCTGGTGGATGAAGTGAATGTACTGAAGATCAGAAAGGCGAAAGATATCATTATTGCTAGAATGGCAGAACCGCCAACACTTCAGGAATTATCTGATGAAATTGGCTTGAGTCTTAAAAAACTGAAAGAAGGTTTTAAGCAGATATATGGAGATTCTGTCTACAGTTTTCTATTTGATTATAAAATGGAATTTGCGCGTAAACTTTTAGATTCTGGCGATTTTAATGTGAATGAAGTTGGGTTAAAAGTAGGTTATAGCACATCCAGTCATTTTATCGCTGCCTTTAAAAAGAAATTTGGAACCACTCCAAAGAAGTATATCATGTCTTTATCGCTACCCACAAATATCAAGAATTGATTTTGGTGATGCTGTAATTGGTCAAAACTTCTATAAGTGAATTTATATCAACAATAATAGTAGTAATTTTAGGTCAGGAAAAATTGCTGAAAAAGAATAAAGAATGAGTAAAGGTGTACTCTTGGTTAATCTGGGTTCTCCAGATAGTACCGACCCGAAAGACGTAAAGAAATATTTAGGTGAATTTTTAATGGATGAACGAGTGATCGATGTTCCATTATGGGCAAGAACGCTCTTGGTTAAAGGAATTGTTCTGAACACACGACCTAAAAAATCTGCAGCCGCTTATCAAAAAATCTGGTGGGATGAAGGTTCGCCTCTTATTGTACTTTCTGAAAGATTAAGAGATAAGATAGACGATTTTACCTCATTACCAATTGTGCTTGCCATGCGTTATGGTACGCCAAACATTAAATCTGGTTTGCAAGAATTGCATGATCAAGGAGTAGATGAGGTGCTTATATTTCCTTTGTACCCTCAATTTGCAATGGCTACTACAGAAACTATTTTGGTATTGGCAGAAGAGTTGAGAAGAGAATTCTTTCCTGAAATGAAATTCACTTCTATTCCTGCATTTTATAATCACCCAGATTATATTAGAGTTTTAGCTGAAAGCATTTCGGAAAAACTGAAAGATGTAAAATTTGAACATTTACTATTTTCTTATCACGGAGTTCCGGAAAGGCATATCAGAAAAAGCGATATTACGAAGTCTCATTGTCAGATAGATGGTTCTTGTTGCAAGACCGCTTCTTCTGCACATCAATTTTGCTATCGCCACCAATGTTATGAAACTACAAGGCTGGTTGCAGAATATCTTGAATTAAAAGAGAATACGTACAGCGTTTCCTTTCAGTCTAGATTAGGATTCGACCCATGGTTACAACCTTACACCGATAGAACCATAGAACGTTTTGGAAAACAAGGCATGAAAAATCTTGCCATTGTAACTCCCGCTTTTGTTAGCGACTGTTTAGAAACTTTGGAAGAGATCGCTATGGAAGGGGAAGAGATCTTTCACGAAGTTGGTGGAGAAAAATTCACCGTGGTTCCTTGTCTAAATGACAGAGAAGATTGGGTAAAAGTATTATCTAGATGGATAGACGAATGGGCGTATGCTAAACCTGTAGAAGCATAATGGCAAATCTGAATTCTAAAGCTTTGGGTAATGAACCAATAGGGAAATTACTTATTAGGCAGGCAGTACCTGCATCTATTGGAATTCTGGTTATGTCTTTAAATATTCTAGTAGATACCATTTTTGTTGGTAACTGGATAGGATCTATAGCAATTGCTGCTATTAATGTGGTCTTGCCAGTTTCGTTCTTCATCGCTGCTTTAGGGATGGCTATCGGGATTGGTGGATCCTCTATTATTTCTAGAGCGTTAGGTGCGAATAATCACAAAAAAGCTCTTAAGACCTTTGGAAATCAAATTAGTCTTACTCTTATTTTAACCATTGTTATGGTAGCTGTGGGGCTCCTCTTCAGAGACTCCATTATACCTGCTTTTGGTGGGAAAGGCGATATTTTTGAGCCTGCGAAGATCTATTATACCATTGTTTTATATGGCGTGCCATTTCTCGCACTCTGTATGATGGGTAATAATGTAATTAGAGCTGAAGGGAAGCCGAAATTTGCCATGGTGGCCATGATCATACCTTCTGTAGGAAATCTTGTACTAGATTATATATTGATTAATATAATGGATCTAGGAATGATGGGTGCAGCATGGGCAACCACAGCTTCTTATATGTGTTGTTTTGCGTATGTAGTTTGGTTTTTCTTGTCTAATAATTCTGAATTAAAAATCTCATTAAGTCATCTTGGTTTTAATTGGAATATTTTAAAGGAAACCGCCTCCTTGGGATTTGTAACTCTTGCTAGACAAGCCGTAGTAAGTATTACTTATTTATTAATGAACAATATTTTATTTGATATTGGGGGAGAAGATTCTGTTACGGTTTATGCTATTATTGGGAGAATGCTAATGTTTGCGCTTTTTCCGGTACTAGGAGTAACACAAGGCTTTTTACCAATTGCCGGATATAATTATGGGGCAGAGAATTTTGCCAGAGTAAAAAAGAGTATAAATACAGCAATTCTTTACGCTACACTTTTAGGTATCTTAGTTTTTGCGGGAATTATGACGTTTGCAGAAGAAATTGTGAGCGTATTTACAGATAATCCAGCTGTACTTTCAGATACACCACAAGCCATGAGATGGGTATTTGCTGCAGTGCCGATCATCGCTTTACAATTAATTGGTTCTGCGTATTTTCAAGCTATAGGCAAAGCCATTCCGGCTTTATTATTAACCCTATCCAGACAAGGATTTTTCTTTATTCCGTTGGTACTTATTCTCCCTAATTATTTTGGAGAGATTGGTGTTTGGATCTCATTTCCTATTGCAGATTTCCTATCTACAGTGGTTACTGGATTGTTCTTAAATAAGGAGATTAGAAATAAACTAAAACCAGCAGAAGTTATTAATTGAATTATTTCACTCTTCACAATTAGTTATATTTGCTAAGCGCTCAAGTGAACGATCCATAAACCTTGAAAAATTAAGTCTGTGATAGAATATTACAACTACATTAAATCTTTGCATTTAATTTTTGTTATAACCTGGTTTGCAGGATTATTCTACATTCCAAGATTATTTGTTTATCATATTGAAGCCGCTCAAGAAGCAGAACCTAAAAGAACTATTTTAGTAGATCAGTTGAAATTGATGACTAAAAGATTATGGTTCATCATAACTTGGCCTTCCGCTGTATTAGCGAGTTTATTCGCTTTTTGGATGCTATATCTTATGCCTGGATGGCTGCAACAACCTTGGATGCATGTAAAACTTGGCTTTGTAGTGTTGCTTTATATATATCATTTTAAATGTCATCTTATCTATAAAGAGCTTCAAAATGACGTTGTAAAATGGACCTCGAACCAAATGCGAATCTGGAATGAAGGTACTACGATAATTTTATTTGCAGTGATCTTTTTGGTAATTGTAAGAGATGCCGTAAACTGGATCTATGGTGTAATAGGAATAATATTATTAGGGGTACTGCTAATGCTCGGAATCAAATTGTATAAGCGAATTCGTTCTAAAAATCCGAATGCCTAATCTGGTGTGATAATTGATATTTATGGCAAAACTACCTAAATAATATATGAAGATATTTAAGCTCTCCTTAAGAAACAGAATTTTCATTTCTATGATCTTGTTGGTGTTAGGGGCTTCTATACTTATTGCCGGCGTTACTGTTTATCAATATACACAAGAATCTGAAGCCTATCATAAAGAAAGGTTAGAGCGTAAAGAACAAGCTATTAGAGAGAACATAAAATTTGTTCTGGATAAAACCACCCATGTGGTAAGCACAGAAAATATTCCGGTGATCTTAAAGGAACGCGATAAGATCTATGAGATGTCTCAGGTGCATGAAATGCAGCTTAATATTTATGATCTCACAGGAAGACTTCTTATAAAATCTAACGAATCATTTTTTAGAGATACTACAAATGTGCAGATCCCAAAGCAGATCATTCAAAATTTAGAAACGTCTCCTACCAAGAGATTCTTGAAGAAATCTGAGATCAACGGACAAAAATCACAATCTTCTTATACCTATATCCACGACAATCAATTTAAACCTTTAGCCATTTTATACCTTCCTTATCTGCAAGATGATGAGGTATTACAAAAAGATCTAAACGACTTTTTAATGAAGTTGGGCGAAGTTTATCTATTTATGTTGTTGGCAGCTATTTTGATGTCTTATTTCCTTTCCAAATACATTACAAAATCTTTGAAAATAGTTTCAGAAAAGATCATAGAAACCAGGCTGGATAAGCGAAATCAAAAGATACAGATAGAGAACGTTTCTGAAGAGATCTATACCCTGGTATCTGCTTATAATAGTATGATAGACGAGTTGGAAGAAAGTGCTGTAAAACTGGCTACCGGAGAGCGAGAACAGGCTTGGCGAGAAATGGCTAAGCAAGTAGCGCATGAGATCAAAAATCCATTAACTCCAATGCGACTCACAGTACAAAGTTTTCAACGAAATTTTGACCCTAAAGACCCTAATGTGATCATGAAATTGAATGAATATAGCGAAACCTTAATTCATCAAATAGATACCATGAGCGCTATTGCTTCGGCCTTTTCAAATTTTGCCAAAATGCCGGCGCAACAAAATGAAATTCTAAATGTTCCAAAAACAGTTAAATTAGCATTAGACATCTTCAATGAAAATTACATACAATTCTCTTCAGAAAAAGAAGAAATTCTGGTTAAATTTGATAGAACTCAGCTTATTAGAGTGATTACCAATTTGGTGAAAAATGCTACTCAAGCTTTACAAGATGTAAAAGATCCGAAGATATTGGTGGAGGTTGAAGAAGAAGAAACTTCTGTAAAAGTTTCTGTCTTAGACAATGGTGTAGGTATTTCAGAAGAAAATAAAGACAAGGTGTTCGAGCCTAAATTTACCACCAAATCTAGTGGTATGGGATTAGGTCTTGCTATGGTGAAGAATATTGTAGAGACCTATGGCGGAAGCATCAATTTTGAATCAAACAAAAATAAAGGGACTATCTTTACAGTCCGATTTCCAAAATAAGTAAGTATGACATTTGAAAACATTTTATCAGAACTTCACGAAGGAATTCTACAGATAACTATCAATAGACCTTCAAAATTAAACGCACTTAATAAAGAGACCATTAGCGAACTTCATGAAGCTTTTGCAGATGCTAGAGAAGATAACGACGTTAAGGTTATCATTTTAACCGGTAGCGGAGAGAAAGCCTTTGTTGCAGGAGCAGACATTAGCGAATTTTCAGATTTTTCTACGGAAGAAGGAGGAGAACTTGCAGCACAGGGACAGGCAAAATTATTTGATTATGTTGCGAATTTTCCAAAACCAGTAATTGCGGCAGTGAACGGTTTTGCTCTTGGAGGTGGATTAGAATTGGCAATGGCAGCACATTTTAGAATTGCTAGCGATAATGCAAAAATGGGATTGCCGGAAGTTTCTCTTGGATTAATCCCGGGATATGGAGGAACGCAAAGGCTACCTCAATTAGTTGGTAAAGGTCGCGCCATGGAAATGATCATGACTGCCGGAATGATAGATGCTACGCAAGCTTTGCAATATAATTTGGTGAATCACGTATGCCCTCAAGACGAGTTGTTGGATTTCGCTGAAAAATTAGCGAATAAGATCATGAAAAACTCACTGGTAGCCATCTCTGCAGCTATTAAGGCAGTAAATGCTAATTTTGAAGATGGAGTAAATGGTTTTGAAATAGAGATCGAAGAGTTTGGAAGAAGCTTCGGAACAGAAGATTTTAAAGAAGGAACTTCTGCCTTTCTAAATAAAAGAAAAGCAGATTTTCCTGGAGAATAATATTCTCAAACATCAATATTAAATATGGAATAAATCCTATGAATAGGAATTATTCCATATTTTTGTTTTATGTCGGGAGAGAATGATTATATAAGAGGACGAGGAGCTCAAAAGAATGTGCATAATAGATTTGATGCTCAGAGTCATGAATTTAGAGATGACTTTTTAAATTATTGTGCATTGGAGGGAGATGAAGCTTCTAACTCCAAAACAGTCCTAATAGATACCTTTCCAAAAACAGTGGTGAATAAAGTAACCAGCCCAGATGTAGGCATGGGATTTTCTTTGAATCCATATCAAGGTTGTGAACATGGCTGTGTGTATTGTTATGCAAGAAATTCTCATGAATATTGGGGATACAGCGCCGGGATAGATTTTGAACAAAAGATCTTGGTAAAAAGAAACGCAGTGGATCTTTTAGAAAAGAAATTGCAGAGTAAAAGATGGGAAGCTGCTCCAATTGTGCTTTCCGGAAATACAGATTGTTATCAGCCAATTGAGAAGAAACTCGAGATCACCAGACAACTGCTTCGAACATTTCTAAAATACAAACATCCGGTAGGTATTATCACAAAAAATGCTTTGATCCAACGAGATATTGATATTCTAAAAGAGCTCGCTCAAGATAATCTCATTCATGTAAATCTTTCCATTACTAGTTTAGATGAAAATGTTAGAAGATTGCTAGAACCAAGAACAGCCTCGGTTAAAAAAAGGTTAGAAACCTTAGAATTGCTTTCGAAGGAGAATATTCCCACCAGTGTAATGATGGCTCCAATTATTCCCGGTATTAACAGCCATGAGGTGCTACCGCTAGTTAAGGAAATAGCAGAACGTGGAGCTTTAGGAGTTGGTTATACTATGGTTAGATTGAATGGTGCTATTGGAGGAATTTTTACAGATTGGATTCAGAAAACTATGCCAGATAGAGCAGATAAGGTTTTACATCTTATTGCTGAATGTCATGGTGGGAATTTGAACGATAGCAACTTCGGAAGAAGAATGATAGGTTCCGGAAATATAGCAGAGCAAGTGTCTCAACAGTTTAAGATCGCCAGAAAAAAGTATTTATCGGGCAGAATAAAACCCGAATTGAATTGTGAACTTCACGCACAATACAAATCGGGTCAAATGAGTTTATTTTAAATTTTAGTTCTAAAATCTATATCCAACCTTAACATTTCCCCAAGGAGCAAATTTTTCTGCCACTGCGGGCCCTAGGTCTACCCCCAAATTAAATCCCTTTTCACCAAAGAAACTTACTCCTATAGGAAGATAAGCTACAAAAATTCCTGCATCATCTTCACTAGAACCCCATATATCTAATGCTTTAGCAGAAATAATAGTTCCGGTAAGGCCAATATGAAACAACATTTTAGACTCTTTTATCCCGGAAGGATAGTATTTAAAACCCGCTCCTACACTTGGAATACCAACACCTATTTCTACACTTAAATTTTCTGAAACAATCCGATCGTAGGTTATTCCAACAAATGGGGTAGTTCCTAAAATATTGAAGGAAATGGCATTTTTACGCATTCCTTCGATCCCGGAAGTGGTTTCCTGCGCAATGCTAGAAAATGAAATAAGTAAAATTGAAAAAATTACAAGAACGGTGCTTTTGGTCATATTAATTTGGAATTCCTATATGGGAATTCACAAGCAAGGTATAGTAATATTATTAAGAATTTAACAATTACAATTATAAATGTTAAATATTTTAAGATTATAGTTTTTTAACTAGATATATGTACACTGGAAAGTGATCTGAATAACCCCCGGTGTAACCACCATAATCGTAGCTTCTAAAAGGATACCCTTTAAATTGACCTTTGATAGTAATTAGATAATTTTTCTGAAAAATGTCTGCCTTATAGAATTTATAGCCTTCTGAATTACTATTTACCAAAGTTCCGGAAAGTAGGATCTGATCGAACAAATTCCAACTGTCTCTATATGCTAAAGTTCCACGCCCGTTTTTCATCATGTTCTCCATAGGATTATAAAGATCATTTACTTCTAACTCTTCTTTAGAGGCCTTTGTATGTAATACTTTTTTGATGCTTTTATTAGTTGGATCATCATTAAAATCGCCCATACTTATGATCTTTGCATAAGGGTCTATTTGATATAAGGAATCTATTATTAATTTATTTAACTGCCCTGCACGTTCTCTTTTATAACTGCTTCTGGCTTCTCCACCACTTCTGGAAGGCCAGTGATTCACGATTATATTTATTTCTTCTCCATCAAGATTTCCTGTAACTACTAATTGATCTCGAGTGTATACTCTTTTTAAAGGATCTTCCAGTTCATAGATCAATAATCTTCGAGATTGGGAATTGGTGGGTGTAAATAGTGATTTTTGATAAAGTAAGGCCACATCTACGCCACGCCTGTCTGGGGAATCATAATGAACTATGTCGTAGTTTTTTTCTTTTAACGCAGGTTGATTGATAAGGTCTTCTAGCACCATATAATTCTCGATCTCACAAAGACCAATGATCGCTGGAGAATTTTGAGTGGTTTCAGTTCCTATTTCTGAAATGACTTTAGATATATTCTTCAGCTTGTCCTGATATTTTTCTAAGGTCCAAACATCTTTTCCTAGCGGGGTTCTATCATCATCGAAGGTTAAGGAATCATTTTCAATATCAAATAGATTTTCAACGTTATAAAAAGCAACAGTATGCACCTTATAAGAATCTTTTGATTGTGCATAAACACTATTGGCTACAAGAAATAGTAAGGATGGAAATATCACGATCTTAGAGATCATTTTTGAGAATAATTTACATTTCTGATTCATAAGTATGAATTTATAGCAAAGATTAATTTACTGATTTATTGGTAATTACAAAATAAAAGTTTAAACTTACTTACTGAAAACGAGCAACTTATAAAATGAAAAAGTGTAATTTCATTTTGGTGCTAGGGCTGCTCACCTTCATTCATATTTCTGCACAAACCACCCTTACTGGAACTGTAGTTGATGCCGCCACTTTCAATAAAATAGAAGAGGTTGCTATTAGCATTGAGGGAACTGGTTTTAATGGCTCAAGCAACAATAACGGAGAGTTTATAATTTCTGGAGAAATTCCGGAGGGTAACCTGGTACTTCTGTTTGTTAAAAATGGATATCTAAACCTACGCTTACCCTTAAATATTAGCCAAGGAGAACACAAAGATCTAGATCTCATATCGCTTAGAGCAGATCTTCTTAAAGAGCAAATTCAAATTGGTATTATAAGCCTGTCTGATGCTGAATTAAATGAAGAAGATGCCAATATAGCAAGTGTTTCTGGATTACTTCAAGCTACAAAAGATGTATTCTTAAATGCTGCTGCTTTTGATTTTAGCGCTACGTTTTTTAGACCTCGAGGACTGGATAGTGAATATGGAAGATTACTCATTAATGGGATTGAGATGAACAAAATCTTTAATGGAAGGCCCCAGTGGAGCAATTGGGGTGGATTGAATGACGTACAACGTAATCAGCAATTTTCAATGGGAACCACCGCAAGCGAAGTTAGTTTTGGAGCTTTGGCTGGAACTACTAATATTACCATGAGAGCATCACAATTCCAAAAAGGTACGAGGCTATCTTATGCCTTGGCAAATAGAAGTTATAAAGGCAGAATTATGGCCACCTATAATTCTGGAGAATTAATAAATGGCTGGTTTTACTCTATATCTGCTTCAAGAAGATTTGCGGAAGAAGGGTTTATAGAGGGTACGCCTTATAACTCCAACTCATTCTTCATTTCTGTAGAAAAGAAAATCAATGCTGCTCACAGTCTTAATTTCTCCGGATTTTATACGCCTGTAACCAGAGGGAAATCTTCTGCCAATACTCAGGAAGTCATAGATCTTAAAGGGCGGACTTACAACTCATTTTGGGGGGTTCAAGATGGAGAGATAAGAAATTCAAGATTGAAGGAGATAAAAGAACCCATTTTAATGTTGAACCATTTCTGGAAACTTTCAGAAACTACAGAGCTCAACACTAATCTTGCATATCAATTTGGAAAAACAGCCAATACTAGAATAGATTATGGCGGAACGAGATTGATTATTAGTGAAAATGGACAGGAAAGTTATATAGGTGGTGGTTCAAATCCAGATCCTTCTTATTACCAGAAGCTTCCAAGCTATTTCTTAAGATTTGAGAATAATCAGAATTATGAAGCAGCATATTTAGCAGCACAATATCTAAAAGATGAAGGTCAAATAAATTGGAACCAATTATACAATGCGAATAGAATAGCTACAGAAAATGGAGGAAATTCTATTTATGTTATTTCTGAAGATAGAACAGATGACACTCAATTCTCTGCAAATACTATACTCTTTAGTAAACTGAATGATCATCTTATTATTAATTCACGTTTGAATTATACTCACTTACAAAGTGAAAATTTTGCTTCCATAAGAGACCTTTTAGGAAGAAACGCTTATTTAGACATTGATTTTTTTGCGGAAGCAAATGCAGAAGATACTGAAGGTGTAACTGCCCAAAGCGATCTGGAAAATAGAAACAGGTTGGTTGGAGAAGATGCTAAGTATAAATATAATTTCAACTTTACTGCAGATATTTTAAAAGCATTTGCTCAGGCGCAATGGAGGTATAGTAGATGGGATCTCTACGCTGCTTTAGAAATCTCTCAAACTAGCTATCTAAGAAATGGACTCTTCAGAAATGGTCATTTTCCTAATAACTCGTTAGGAAAGAGTGATCAATTAAATTTCACAGATTTTGGGATTAAAGGGGGCGGTACCTACAAACTTTCCGGCAAACATTTAATTGAATTGAATACAGCTTACCTCACTAATTCCCCAACATTAAAGAATTCTTTTTCTAATCCTAGAGAAAATAACAATACGGTTAAAGACCTAACTTCAGAAATACTGAATACAGTAGATCTAAGCTACCGTTATAGAACGCCACATCTTAAATTCAGAATTACCGGATATGCATCAGAAGTAAAAGATGCCACTGAAATTTCATTTTATTACGCAGATGGACTTTCTGGCTTAGGACAAGCGGGAACTACTGCCTTTGTTCAGGAAATTCTTAGGGGAATAGATAAACAGTATTTTGGAGTAGAGTTGGGAGCAGAATATCAGATCACCACTACCTTAAAAATTAAGGGTGCTGCGGCTCTAGGGCAGTTTACCTATAGCAATAATCCTGAGCTGGTATTAACCTCTAACAATTTTGAATCTGCTGTAAGTTATGGTCAATCTTATTTAAAGAATTATAGAATTGCCGGTGGACCACAAAATGCAGCTCAAATTGGCTTTGAATACCGCGATCCGAATTATTGGTGGTTTGGAACTACCGTAAATTATTTTTCTAATGCCTATGCAGATATTGCCCCTTTAAACAGAACAAGTAATTTTTCTAAAGATGTTGATGGCTTTACTCTTATTGATTATGATGAAGAAAGAGCAAAAAGTCTACTTGTTCAAGAGCAATTTGATAATTATATGCTCGTAAACGTCATTGGTGGTAAATCATGGTTGCTGAAGGGTGGTTACTATTTGGGATTCTTTATAAGCATTAACAATGTTCTTGATGAGGTATATAAAACCGGGGGATTTGAACAGGCGAGAAATGCAAATTTCAGAAACCTATTATCAGATAAAGAAAGAGAACAGCCAGTTTTTGGTAATAAATATTGGTACGGAAACGGTACCACATATTATGCAAATATGTATGTGAGATTTTAAAATTTAAGATTATGAGATCAAGATTCTATACTAGTCTAAGTATCCTAATTGTGCTATGCATTTCTTGTGTAAATACAGATGACTTTGAACTTCCGGAAACGGAAAGCCTTATAGATGATTTTAATGGTACTACCACCAGTATTTCTGCCGTAAAAGGGCATTATAATATAGAGACCAAAGAAATATACACTTTTCAGGAAACAGATGTTTTTATGGAAGGATACGTAATTTCTAGTGATGAAGGTGGAAACTTCTATAAGAAGTTAATGTTGCAAGATAAGCCTGAAAATCCAACTTCAGGAATACAAATACTTGTAGATGATGCATCCCTATTCAATTCTTACGAGTTTGGGAGAAAACTTTATATAAAATTAGATGGTTTGAGTCTTTGGAAGAATAATGGCGTTATGCAGCTAGGGATTCAGAATAGAGGAGATGTTGTGGTAATTCCAAAAGCATTAATAGAAGAACATCTTATCAAATCTATAAAGAGAGAGATTATTACACCCATATCGCTTACGTTATCTGAGTTTTCGTTGGTGTATGCTAATCTTTATGTTCAGGTAGAAGACGTTCAATTCAATAAGAATCTGGTTAGGGATGCTCATATTTTCAGCTTAGCAGGAGAAAGTACAGATAGATATGATGCAGAGCGGCAATTAGAGAGTTGTATAGATGGTTTCACAACAATGTTAAGCACTAGCACCTATTCAGATTTTAAATCAATGCTACTGCCTAAAGGTAGTGGAAGCATTACAGGTGTACTATCAAGGAACTTTTATGATGACCATTTTGTATTGATATTGAATTCTCCAAAAGATTTGGATTTTAGCAGCGATAACAGATGTGACCCGGAGTTCTTTACCTGTGGTAATGAAAAAGAAATGGGGGTTGAGTTATTATTTGAAGAGAACTTTAATTCTATTACCAATGAAAACATGTTAGATAGAAAAGGCTGGACGAATATCAACATCAATGGAGGTAAGCGTTTTGAAGATGCTACACTTTTAGGAAATAGATTTCTGAGGGTTTCTGCTTATAATACGATGGAAAGTCCCATGGAAGTTTGGTTGGTTACTCCGAATATTAATTTGGATAAAAGTATAGCGGAGGTACTAACCTTTGAAATTAAGGCATCTTTTGATAATGCTACTATTTTAAGCGTTTATATCACTGATGATTTTACTGGAAATCCGCGAACCACCAATTGGAAGCTTTTAGATGCTCAAGTTCCTAAAGGGCCATCTAACCAAAACGGACTCATCTTCAAAAAATCTGAATTTGATATTTCCTGTTTTAATGGGGATGTGAATATTGCATTTAAATATCTAGGATCAGCTCCAGATAAAACCACTACGTATGATATTGATAATGTACGGGTAACGGGAAATTAATCGTGTTTGATAAGCGAAATATATACAGGAAAATGATCTGAAAACCCACCGGTATAGCCATCAAAGTCATAACTTCTAAAAGGAAAACCCTGATATTGACCAGATAAAGAAATGAGGTAAGGCATGCTAAATATTTTAGCATCATAGAACTGTAAACCCTCTACATTACCAACAAATGAGTCTGAAATAAGGATCTGATCGAACAAGTGCCATTCATCTCTATGAGCAACAGAGCCCTTACCTTTTTGAGACATTATCTCCATGGGATTATGCAATTGTTGCTCATCTATTAGGGCAATATTGCTATTGGTTTGTAATATCTCTTTAAAACTCTTGCTGTTAGGACCATCGTTAAAATCTCCCATGCTAATGATCTTAGCCTTTGGATCTTTATGGTAAAGCTCTTCTATGATCTCTTTGTTAAGCATTGCAGCTTTTTCTCTGCGATAATTAGTTTCTTCTATTCCCTCGCCTCGAGATGGCCAGTGATTGATTATCAGATTAACATTTTCACCTTTTAAACTCCCGGAAACTAATAGCTGATCTCTTGTGTAGAATCTTCTATTTTCATCATCTAAATAATTGATCATTAGAGGTTTTGGTTCTGAATGATGAACCGTAAATAATGATGCCTGATATAATAATGCTACATCAATTCCGCGTTTGTCGGGAGAATCATAATGCACAATCTTGTAATTAAATGGGGCAAGATTAGGGTGGTTTACAAGATCTTCTAAAACCGTTAGATTTTCTATTTCGCAAAGTCCGATCACCGCAGGGGCGGTTTTAGTACTGTCATGCCCAATTTCAGAAATAACTCTAGAGATATTCTTTATTTTATCTTCGTATTTCTCCATGGTCCAAAGATCCTTGCCTTCAGGAGTTCTATCATCATCCCAGGTATGAGGATCATTTATGGTGTCAAATAAATTTTCAACATTATAGAATGCAATATTATAAAGATTATAGCTCAAGGTTAAATAGGATTAAATGAAATTAAAAATGGCCTCCATTTTAAAAGAGGCCATGAATTTTATTCTTCTTCATCTGTATACTTATCGTATTCCGGATATAAGAAGTTATTGTAAGGAAATCTAGTAATATGAATATCTCTAACAGCTTCGTAAACTTTACGTCTAAAATCTTCTATATTCTCTTTATTCAGCGCAGAGATAAAGATCACATTATCACCCATTCTATTCATCCAGGTGCGTTTCCAATCTTCTAAAGAATAGTGTTCTTCCGTTTTTTCTGTAATAAGATCGTCTTCCTCAATTTTGGTCTCTGTATAAGCATCAATCTTATTAAAAACCATGATAGTAGGTTTATTGCTACTCTTAATATCTGCCAAGGTTTGATTTACAGATTCAATATGGTCATCAAAATTCTCATGAGAGATATCTACTACGTGTAACAACAGATCTGCTTCTCTTACCTCGTCTAGAGTAGATTTAAAAGATTCTACCAATTGGGTAGGAAGTTTTCTAATAAATCCTACAGTATCTGTAAGCAAGAAAGGGAGGTTGCGAATTACCACTTTTCTTACTGTAGTATCTAAGGTTGCAAAAAGTTTGTTTTCAGCAAAAACCTCACTCTTACTAACAACATTCATAAGAGTAGATTTTCCAACGTTGGTATATCCTACTAAAGCAACTCTAACCAGAGCACCACGATTACCACGCTGTACTTCCATTTGTTTATCTATAACCTCTATTTTTTTCTTTAATAGGGCTATCTTATCTCGTACAATACGTCTATCTGTCTCTATTTCTGTTTCTCCGGGACCACGCATTCCAATACCACCACGCTGACGCTCCAAGTGAGTCCACATACCCGCAAGTCTAGGCAATAAATATTGATATTGTGCCAATTCTACCTGAGTACGTGCATAACTGGTTTGTGCTCTTTGAGCAAAAATATCTAGGATGAGGTTGGTTCTATCTAAGATCTTAACATTAAGGATCTTTTCTATGTTCTTTTGTTGTGCTGGTGATAATTCATCATCAAAAATGGCAGTTCCAACTTCATTATCATCAATAAATTGTTTTACCTCCATGATCTTCCCAGAACCCATAAAGGTTTTTGGATCTGGTTTGTCCATTTTTTGAGTGAAACGTTTTAGGACTTCACCCCCTGCGGTATAAGTAAGAAATTCTAGTTCGTCTAGATATTCTTTTAATTTGCTTTCATCCTGATCTTGGGTAACTATACCTATTAGGACAGCTTTTTCGTAATTTAAATCAGTCTTTTCTATCATAGTCACAAAGTTAAACAATTGATGTTAATCGGTGTTTTAAAGCTAATAATTCAACATAAATTTAACTAGAACACAAAAAAATAGCTGCTTAAAAATTTTTTAAGCAGCTATTTTAGAAGTTTAGTATACGTTGATCTTTCTTAGATCTTATAATTGATACCGAGTCCAAAGACTTCTCTAATTTGAAAGGCTCCAACGGCATTATCATCATAAATAGCTTGAAATAATAAATTTGCTGAGAGATATCTGTTAATGGTCATTTCCATGTTCATTAGATAATCTATATCTATATTACCGGGATTATCAAGGTAATTAGAATATAGATTAATAGAGTTCTCCATATTTACATTCTCTAGAATTTCAAATGTGGCTAAAGCGCTAATAGAGGCACCAAATTCAAACCTACTAGATTTTCCCTGATCTACTCCAAAATAATCTCCATCTACATAATCTACTTCAGATGTAAAAACATCATCCACAAAAATAAAGCGTGCTGTAGCCGGAGCTATATTAAACATGAAATTGTCGTTCTTTTTCCACATCATGCCAGGTCCAGTTTGTAAATAAGCAGGAGAAAAGAAATGAGTAGTTTCTGTACGAATAGTCTCTCCGGTGTCTGTATCTTCACTGTATTCATATCCTTTTGCGATCTGACTTCTAAAATTAAAGAAATAAGAATAATACCAATTAGAATCTGTCAATTGTTTACCTGCAATAGAATTAAACTCTATTCTGTCACTAGTCTTTCTTGTAAACTCATCATCTTTAGTTTTCGTTAGACCGTAATTTGCCAGCAATTTATTATCCCAAGTAAAATCATTCATTCTATAATTAAGATCATAGTTCAATGTTAAGTTTCCTGAGACACTTGAAGTACCACCTCCTTTCCACTCTTTATTAAAAGCAGATTGGTTAAAAAGCAGTTGTATGTTACCATCCTTAGTCCATCCATTTGGCGGGATAGAATCTTTCTTTTTATCCTGTGCATTCGCAAAATTAGCAGCAAAAGCTAGGGTTAAGGCCAAGAGCATTTTTTTCATTTTTGAGCTGTGTTTTTTTGTTTAAATAAAGGTACAGAGGAGCATGCTTCTCCATAAAGTACGCTCTTTACAATAGGTTGCAATTTTTCAATAAGCAATAGATATGCATTCTCCGGAACTGGTTTATGAGAGCATCCCTTAACTATAACCGGTTTTCCTTCCAGAGCACTTAGATCCATATTTTGAATGATCTCTGTATATAATATAGTCTCTAATAGTTCGAGATCTCCAGAGATTACTTTTTTAGCATATGGCTGTAAATGGGTAGCTAAAAGCATATAAGCCCAGGCCGGAATTATTGCATCTGTAGAGCAGGTAAGTGCTACATATTGGTCTTTGTACTTACTCCAATCATGAGCCATTGCTTTTTCTCTAAAGATGGTTTCTCTTAGAACCAGTCCTTCAAGCAGCCAGTCTTTAATATCAAAAAGACTACGCTCCCCTTTAGGATAGTAGTCTTCTAGATCAAAAGTTATAAGCTTGCTGTTTGCTACTCTATTAATAATTTCAGTAGACATAGTACAGTTATTTTTTAAATTATAGTAGGCCTAATTCTAATTTGGCTTCCTCACTCATAAGATCTTGCGTCCATGGTGGATCAAAAGTAATTTCTACTTCACAATCTTTTACCGTGTCTACAGATTTCACTCTTTCTTCTACTTCTCTAGGTAAAGATTCTGCCACAGGACAGTTAGGAGTTGTTAATGTCATTAAAATTTTTACATCATAGTCTGTATTAACCATGACGTCATAAATTAGACCTAGTTCATATATATCTACAGGAATTTCTGGATCATAGATAGTTTTTAAAACCTTTACTATCTTTTCTCCTAATTCTTCGGTGTTTATTTCTTGTTCCATTTTAATCTAATTGTGTTTGATATGCTAATGCATACATTTTAAGCTGCTTGATCATACTTACCAAACCATTGGCTCGGGTGGGAGAAAGATGTTCTTTAAGCCCAATATCATCTATAAATTGTGTGTCTGATTCTAATATTTCTGAAGGATGTTGATTTGAAAATGCACGAATAAGAATGGCAACTATCCCTTTTGTAATAATTGCATCACTATCTGCAGTAAAGTTCAACTTATTCCCATCTAATTGTGCGTGAACCCACACTTTACTCTGACAGCCTTTTATAAGGTTTTCTTCAACTTTATATTTTTCATCTATAAGAGGTAGAGATTTTCCCAGTTCAATCATATACTCATATCGTTCCATCCAGTCATCGAACATGGAGAACTCCTCTACTATTTCTTGCTGATTTTCCTTAATACTCATATATCTATAATTTGGTGCAAAAATACAATAACCTGTTTTGCTATTCAACAGTTTCTGCTAATCTTATTATAGCATTAACCAATGGAACAAGTGGTTTGGGCGCATTGCCTTTATCAAAGGTTTTAGAATTGTACACCTCATCATTCCATTTTACATTAAGTTCGGCATGTGCAGCGGCATCCCGATTTCTATCATCAGAATCTGACTCGTATGCATTAAGTGTTTTTATATCTATAGCTTCTGTTAAGTCGATCAAATTTTGATATTCTTCTGCTGTAATTGGTCTGGACTTAATAAGATCATCTATAGTGCCGGATTTAACCGTGATATCTTCTTTAGTAATGATATACGAGTTTGCAAAGCCTCTTGAAAATTCATCATAAGTAAATATCATATTTTCTTTCTGCTGATCTGCTTCTTGAGAACAAGATTTTAATGCCAGTAATGAGATAATGGCCAAGACTATATATTTCATATTATGAATTTTTTACAGAAATTAATAATACGAAAAGGAGGCGAATTATTGGTGGTTTTTAAGACTGAAGTGTTTTTGGATATTTCTACATGCTATTATCGAGCGGAGTCGAGATGTTTTGAATTGAGATAAACCCTTCGTCTTCGCTCAGGGTGACATTGCCGTTTATAATACCTCACTCTGAACATGTTTTCGCATATTCTAATTATTGTTTTTCGATTACTTTCTAAGTCGAGGTAGTGATAACAGAGCCAAAATCTTTACTGAATGTCATATCGAGCGGAGTCGAGATGTTTTGAAATGAGATAAACCCTCCGTCTTCGCTCAGGTGATAATAAAATTTACTCCAACATAGATTTAGCTCTTTTTACCGCAGCAATAAAAAGATCTATCTCTTCAAAACTGTTGTAAAAGGCAAAGGAAGTTCTTACTGTTCCCGGGATCTTATAGAAATCCATAATAGGCTGTGCGCAATGGTGTCCTGTTCTTACAGCAATTCCAAGTTTATCTATGATGGTTCCAATATCGTAAGGATGAATACCTTCAATATTAAAAGAGATGACAGCCGTTTTATCCTTAGAAGTTCCGTAGATCTTAACTCCTTCTATCGCTAATAATTCTGAAGTTGCATACTCCAACAACTGATGCTCGTAGTTGGCAATAGTATCAAAACCAATAGCATTCATGTAATCTAAAGCGGCCCCAAATGCAATACCTCCACAAATATTTGGAGTTCCAGCTTCAAATTTATGAGGCAAATCTGCATAAGTTGTCTTTTCAAAAGTAACCGTAGCAATCATTTCACCGCCACCTTGATAGGGAGGAAGTTTTTTAAGCCATTCTTCTTTACCATAAAGCATTCCAACTCCTGTGGGTCCACATATTTTATGAGCAGAAGTCACATAAAAATCTACATCCAATTCTTGAACATCTGCTTTAATATGTGGTGCTGCCTGAGCTCCATCTACCAAAACCACTGCTCCAATGGCATGAGCTGCATCTATGATTTTCTTAATAGGATTTACGGTACCAAGGGCGTTCGAAACGTGATTAACAAAGACCATTTTGGTCTTGTCTGAAAGCAACTTTTCATATTCTTCAAAGATCAATTCTCCATTTTGAGACATAGGAATCACTTTAAGAATAGCTCCGGTTTTCTCACATAACATTTGCCAAGGCACAATGTTAGAATGATGCTCCAAGGCAGAAACAATTATTTCATCATCTTTTTCAAGCAAGGAGGCAAAACCGTTAGCCACCATGTTTATTCCATGAGTAGTTCCTGAAGTAAATATGATCTCGTAAGATTTTTCAGCATTAAAATGCGTCTGAATGGTCTTTCTAGCCTCTTCGTACTTATCTGTAGCCTCTTGAGATAATGTGTGCACTCCACGATGAATGTTGGCATTGTAGTTTGAATAATAATCTACAATAACATTTATGACTTGTTGCGGAGTTTGAGAAGTAGCTGCATTGTCAAAATACACCAAGGGATGTCCATTGACTTTCCGCTTTAAAATTGGAAAATCATTTCTGATCTTTTCAAGGTCTAACGGAATTTTTTCTGCAGCAACTTTCATATAATTTTTACTTTTTTTGGAAGGATACTATAATAAGGCTTATAGATCGAATCCTAAGCTCACTCCTAATTTAAGAGCGATCTGGTGTGTAATTCTTTTTTTGATCTCAGGAATTTTTACACTTTCCAATACATTGTTAGCAAAAGCGTACATCAATAAAGCCTTAGCTTCTTTTAGCGGAATACCTCTAGATCTTAAATAAAATAAAGACTCTTCATCTAATTGCCCAATGGTACAACCGTGACTACATTTTACATCATCTGCAAAGATCTCTAATTGAGGTTTTGCATTAATGGTAGCTTTATCATCCAATAAGATGTTGTTGTTTGCCTGAAAAGCGTTTATTTTCTGGGCCTCTTTATTTACCAATACTTTCCCGTTGAAAACTCCAACAGAATTATCTGCAAAAATCCCTTTATAGTCCTGATGACTTTCGCAATTAGGAGAAATATGGTGAACTAGCGTATTATGGTCTACATGCTGTTTTTCTTCAATTATGGTAATCCCTTTTAAGGTAGAATCACAGTGCTCTCCTTTTTGATAAAAGTTTAAATTGTTTCTGGTTAACTTTCCTCCAAAGGAAAAGGTATGCATAGAACAATTACTATCATCTTTTTGGTCTACATAGGTGTTATCTATTAAAGAAGCGGAAGATTTATCATTTTGAATCTTATAATAATCTATAATAGCTCTCTTAGCTGCAAAGATCTCTGTAACCGAATTGGTAAGCACAGGATTCTCTGTTAGACTTTGATGACGCTCTATGATCTGAACTTGAGAGTTCTCATCTGCAATGATCAAATTTCGAGGCTGAACCAATAATGCTGATTCATTTCCTGTAGAGAAATTAATGATCTGAATAGGCTTATCTGCAACCTGATTCTTATGTATATGAATAAATGCTCCTTCTCTAGAAAATGCAGTATTTAAAGGAGTAAATCCATTTTCTTTAGTTACTAATTTATTGAAATAAGTATCTATTAGATCTTTATATTTTGGCTTATTTAGCGCAGAAGACATCAAACAAACATCAATCTTATCATGTGTAGTTTGAGAAAGGTGTGAAGAGAAAATCCCATCTATAAATACAAGGTTATAGGTATCTATATCATGAATAAGATATTTCTTAATATCACGGTATTCTATTGCATCCTCCTTTTTAGGGAATACACTATAATCTTCTTTTAATATTGAATTAAGGGAAGTGTATTTCCAAGCTTCCTGTTTTTTTGTAGGAAAACCAAGAGATTCAAATTCTTTTATAGCATCATATCTTAACTGATGTATGTCCGAATCTGTATCTAAGGCTTCTTCAAAAGCTAAAAAGGAAGAGATTAATTTATCTTTTAATTCCATAATGTTTTTCAATTTTCATTGCCTAAACAGGTCATATCTCTAAAACCAACAAGGCTCTAATTTTTATTCTTTAATAATTCATTCTGCAATAATAATTGCTGCTCAGAATTATTTAAGAAACTGCATTCTCTTGTTTGATCCAGTCATATCCTCTTTCCTCAAGCTCTAAAGCAAGTTCTTTTCCACCAGATTTTACAATCTTACCATCCAGCATAACATGTACAAAATCTGGAACTATGTAGTCTAACAAACGTTGGTAGTGCGTGATCACTAATACCGCGTTGTCTTTACTTTTCAAAGCATTTACACCTTTAGAAACCACTTTCAAAGCATCTATATCCAAACCAGAATCTGTTTCATCTAAAATGGCCAATTTAGGCTCTAGCATAGCCATTTGAAAGATCTCATTTCTCTTCTTTTCACCACCTGAGAATCCTTGGTTTAGAGAACGAGATAAGAACTTTCTGTCTATCTCTAATAATTCAGATTTCTCACGAATTAGTTTCAACATCTCATTAGCCGGCATGTCTTCTAATCCTTTAGATTTTCTGTGGGCGTTAATAGAGGCTTTCATAAAGTTGGTTACAGAAACTCCAGGAATCTCTACAGGATATTGAAAAGATAAGAAGACACCAGCATGTGCTCTTTCTTCAGGATCTAATTCTGTAAGGTCTTTACCTTCAAAAATGATCTCTCCAGCTGTCATCTCATATTCTTCCTTTCCTGCAATAACAGAAGATAACGTACTTTTTCCAGATCCGTTAGGACCCATGATAGCGTGTACCTCTCCTGGATTTATTTCAAGATTAATTCCTTTAAGGATTTCCTTATCCTCTATGTTTGCGTGTAAATTCTTTATTTTAAGCATAATTATATGGTATACATCCGTTACAACCGGACATTTTTACTTCTTTAATTCTTCGTTTGCAGGTTTCTTTTCGGCAAAGATCTTTACAACTTCTGTAATTTCAATTACCTGTGAATATCCTGTTGATTTTTTACTATCTATAACCTTACCCTTAACTTCTACCGGAACTATAGTTGCGTTCTCTAATGTGTATTCATTAAAGCTTTTTTTGAGATCTGCAGTCACAGAATCTAATTGAACCTGAAATACAAACTGGTCTCCTTTAAGTACAGCAGAGTTTCCTACAGAAATAAAATTTCCTTTGTAATTCTGAATGCTGTCCACAGCTTTAACTTCAACTTCATTCTCTACAGTAGATTGCGTTTCGTTATCACAAGATACCGTAGTGGCAATAAGGGCAAATATGAAAAATAGTCTTTTTAACATTCTTACTTATTTATCCTACAGAACCCTCTAACGAGATCTCCAACAATTTTTGAGCTTCTACGGCAAATTCCATAGGAAGTTTGTTTAATACTTCTTTACTAAAACCATTTACGATCAAGGCAATTGCCTTTTCAGTATCTATACCGCGCTGGTTACAATAAAAGATTTGGTCTTCACCAATCTTACTGGTAGTAGCTTCATGCTCCACCTTAGCAGATTTATTTTTAACTTCTATATATGGAAAAGTATGCGCTCCACATTTATTCCCCATCAATAATGAATCACATTGAGAGAAATTTCGAGCGTTCTCTGCTCTACTGTTTATCTGAACTAATCCTCTGTAAGAATTCTGAGATTTTCCTGCAGAAATCCCTTTAGAAATAATGGTACTCTTAGTATTCTTACCAAGGTGGATCATTTTTGTTCCTGTGTCCGCTTGCTGATAGTTATTAGTAACGGCAATAGAGTAGAACTCTCCTATAGAATTATCTCCTTTTAAGATACAAGATGGATATTTCCAGGTTACAGCAGAACCGGTTTCAACCTGCGTCCATGAGATCTTAGCGTTTTTCTCACAAAGACCACGTTTAGTCACAAAGTTATAAACCCCACCTTTTCCTTCTTTACTTCCAGGATACCAGTTTTGAACTGTAGAATACTTAATTTCTGCTCCATCTAAAGCAATAAGTTCTACAACTGCAGCGTGTAATTGATTTTCATCTCTTGTTGGAGCAGTACAACCTTCTAAATAACTTACATAGCTATCTTCATCGGCAACCAATAAAGTTCTTTCAAACTGACCGGTTCCTGCCTGATTTATCCTAAAATAAGTAGAAAGTTCCATTGGGCACTTTACTCCTTTAGGAATGTAGCAAAAAGAACCATCACTAAATACTGCCGAATTTAGTGCTGCATAAAAATTATCTTTCTGAGGAACCACAGTTCCAAGATATTTCTTCACAAGTTCAGGGTATTCTTTTATTGCTTCAGAGATACTCATAAATATGATTCCCTTTTCTGCCAATGTTTTTTTGAAGGTAGTAGCAACAGATACAGAATCTACTACAATATCCATTGCAATATTATTCATCTTCTTTTGCTCATCTACAGAGATCCCTAATTTTTTGTACATCGCTAAAAGATCAGGATCTACATCATCTAAGGTCTTATTAGGGTCTACAGATGTTGGAGATGAATAATAAGAGATCGCTTGAAAATCTGGTTTTTGGTAATGTACGTTAGCCCATTCCGGTTCTGTCATCTCTTCCCAAATGCGAAAAGCCTCTAGTCTCCAGTTGGTCATCCATTCCGGCTCCTCTTTTTTCTTAGAAATTGCGCGAACAATATCTTCGTTCAAACCAATAGGAAAAGTATCAGATTTGAAATCGGTATAAAATCCATACTCATACTCTTTTGTCTCGAGCTCCTTCTTTAAATCGTCTTCAGTATATGCCATATTCTAATGTTCAATATTCTTTAATTCAAAGTTTAAAATTGTTTAAACTTATTTGCTTAAAAATAACTTTAACTGCAAGTATCGTTTTAAGCGTCTTTTATGTTTTCCAAGCACAAGTGATCTGTTGTGCGCTGTATCAATTGTTATTTTGATATATTATTCCTCAAAAAAAACCTTTATAATTATCGAATCTCTAAGCAGGATCTTTTAATTACTGGTATGGAATCTTGGATCTGAAAATTACCACTTATAGTGAAAAACTTTCACCGCATCCACAGGTACGTTGTGCGTTTGGATTGTTAAAAACAAATCCTTTTCCGTTTAATCCTCCAGAATATTCCAAAATAGTTCCGGCTAGATACAATACACTTTTTTTATCTACAACGATCTTTACTTCGTTGTCTTCAAATAATTTATCGTTATCTGCTTGAGATTTATCAAATTTCAATTCATAGGACAATCCAGAGCATCCACCACTTTTCACACCTACACGCACAAAATCTGTAGAAGCATTATAGCCTTCATCAGACATGAGCAATGCAATCCTTTTTTTTGCGTCTTCGCTTACCTTTATCATAGCTAAAAAGATTAGTCTTAATTTTGTGCAAATATACTACAAAACAAACGGTTTACCATATCCTATAGATTTGATTTAAGTATAGGAGCATAGGCAGTTACAATGGAAGAAAATAATATTATTAAAGTGCTATTATGCATCTAATCAGTTGTATAATCTACTTTAAAAATTAGGTTCGCCATTAAAATGGTTTGTGTTTAGAATGAATTTCTTAAAATCCCGATTAAATGGGGGATGTTGAAATAATATTCATTTATTTTGCATTTCAAAACTTCAATTATGTTAGAAGATAGTCACCAAAGCAAAACAAACCTTTCAGAATTAGGCGAATTTGGTCTAATAGACCTCTTAACCAAAAATCTGGCTCCCAAGTTGGCATCTACCATTAGATCTATAGGAGATGATGCTGCAGTAATGGATTTTAAAGACAAACAAACCTTAGTAACTACAGATCTTCTTGTAGAAGGAGTCCATTTTGATCTTGCTTATATGCCTCTAAAACACTTAGGGTACAAAGCGGTAATGGTTAATTTATCTGATGTGTATGCAATGAATGGAATTGCGTCCCAAATTACTGTGGGAATTGCCTGTTCCAATCGTTTTCCTGTAGAGGCTTTAGAAGAATTATATGCAGGAATAGAGCTGGCGGCTAAAATATATAATATAGATGTGGTTGGAGGAGATACTACTTCTTCTACCAAGGGACTTTTAATTAGCATTACTGCTATTGGGAGTGCGGCTAAGGAAGATGTAGTGTATAGAGATGGTGCAAAACCCAATGATCTTCTAGTGGTAACCGGAGATCTTGGTGCAGCATATATGGGATTGCAGATCTTGGAGCGTGAGAAGGAAGTTTTTAAGGTAAATCCAAATTCTCAGCCAGACCTAGATGCATATACCTATTTAATTGAAAGACAGTTGAAACCGGAAGCGCGTAGAGATATTTCTGGATTGTTGAAAGGCCTGGAAGTGAAGCCTACATCTATGATAGATATAAGTGATGGTCTATCTTCTGAAATTATTCATCTATGTAAGAACTCTAAAGTAGGAGTAAACCTATTTGAAGATAAAATTCCATTAGATCCTGCTGTGATTGCAGCGTGTGAAGAATTTGAAATAGATAGTACCACAATAGCTCTTAGCGGTGGAGAAGATTACGAATTACTGTTTACAGTTGCTCAAGAGGATTTTGAAAAAATTAAAGGCAATCCAAATTTTAGCATCATCGGCCACATGACAGAGGAGAGGGAAGGTATGCACTTAATAACTCGAGGCAATACTAAGATCCCTTTAATAGCTAAAGGTTGGAACGCGTTAGAAAGAGAAGACGAAGCCTAAATTAAGAAGTAGCGTGGTTGGCATATACTCTCTGGCAACGCTTTTTGTGAATCTTTCTTATATATTCATTGGTTTCTTTGAACTTTGGGGTAAGTCTTGCTATAAAGCCATTCGCTGTATCTGTAAGTTCTAAGCCGCATTTAGCACATTTATATTCGTGAATGTGATCTGTTACATTTTTTGAGACCTCTAATTTGTGGCCAAATATTTTGCAGATCGCGTTTGCAAAGGAAAATGACTTAAGATTTTTGTTCTCCATAAAAGGTTGATTTGCTTGATTGTAAGTGTAAAATTATAAAAAAAAGTTAAATAATAGGTTAAAAGGTATAATTAATCGATTAAGTGCAGAAAACTTTTTATCTCATCCCTATTTTCTAAATAAGACAAGTGACCGTCATTTAAACTCAAAAGTTCGCTATTACAATGGTTAGCGATCTCTTTTATGCTACGATAATCTAATATTGGGTCATTTTCACCTGCTATAAGATATTTTGGAATTTTTAGATTCGTTAAGATCTCTAATCTATTTGTACGAATTTTCATACCTTTTATTGCGGCTATAATTCCTGTGGAAGAAAACTTTAGAGCCTCTTTTTTCAGCTCATCTAATTCATTCTTGAACTTCAAGCTATTTTCTTCTGATATCAAATTAGAAATTGCCATGTTTATAAAGGCTGCTTTATTTCGCTCAACCAAAGACGCTGCTCTGTCTCTAGTTTCCTTTCGTTCTTCAGAATCTTCATCTGGAGTAGAATTCATAAGAACCAAGCCAGAAATTTCTGAAGGATACTTTTCCGCATAAGCTAAGCTTACATATCCACCCATAGAGTGTCCTACTAATGTTGATCTACTAACTTTTAAATAAGAAAGGATATAATGAACGGCCTCCGCCATTAATTCCATACTATGCACTTTCTCTAAATTTCCCGACTGCCCGTGACCCGGTAGGTCAATGCATATTACCTGTCTTTTTTCTGAAAGGGAAGGAATGAAAGATTCCCACATATTGCTGCTTTCTAAAAATCCATGTAAGAAAACTATTGGATTTCCAATACCTTTGGAGGTATAATATAACTGCGTATTTCTGTAGTTTAGCGTCATGTAATTAATATATTATAATATTTTAGAATTCAAAATGAAATTTACCAAAGAAACCTTTATTGTAGGATTTGCTTTATTTGCCTTATTTTTTGGAGCCGGTAATTTAATACTACCCCCATATTTAGGCTTTTTTGCCGGGAGAGAATGGTATTTGGTAGCATTAGGATTTGTGATCTCTGGGATAGGAATTCCGTTATTGGGAATCTTAGCCCATGCAAGATTACAGGGAAGTATGTTTAATTTTGCAAATAAGATATCTCCTGTATTTAGTGTTATCTTCTGCATATTGGTATATATGATAGCGGTTGCAATTCCTGCTCCAAGAACGGCGGCTGTAACGCACGAAATTGCGATTGCTCCTTTTTTTGATATCACTCCATTAACAACAAGTATTGTATATTATTTTTTGGTGTTCATATTCGTGATCAAAAGATCTACAGTTGTGAATAACATGGGGAAATTCTTAACCCCCGCAATCTTGTTATTATTATTGATAATCATTTTCTCCGGATTCTTTTCAGAATATTTACCCATGGGTGAACCGGTAACAGAAATGCCTATACTTTCAGGTTTTTTTGAAGGATATCAAACTTTTGATGCCATTGCTGCTTTGGTAGTTGGAGGGGTAATCATTATCTCTGTTAAGCTGAAAGGATTTACAAGCCCTTCAGAAATTAGAACTATTATTACCACTTCTGCTTTCTTAGCTGCTCTCGGATTGCTATTTGTCTATGGCGGATTAATTTATAACGGCGCCATGGTAAATTCAGAATTTCCGGATACCATTACTAGAACCGAATTACTTTCAGGAATAAGCCTTTTAAATTTAGGAAGTTTAGCTCAAATTGCACTAGCCATTCTAGTAGCATTAGCTTGCTTTACAACCGCAGTAGGCATAGTAACAGGAACTGCAGATTTTCTAACTGAAAGAATAGGTAAGCCAATTGTTTATCCTGTTACGGTGGTATTAGCCTGCTTAATGGGGATAGTTATAGGTGCATTATCTGTTAATGCCATAATAGAATTTGCTTTGCCGGTACTTTTGCTTATCTATCCTGTTACCATTGTTTTAATTATTTTGAACGTGCTTCCGGAGCATTGGAGAACCCGATTAATAATGACTACAACTGTAGTTGCAACTATCATCTTCAGTTTGCCGGATGCCTTTAAATATTTGATATCTCCAGAATCTTTCGATAATGTAAAGCGTTTAATTCCGCTTGCAGATTATGGATTGGGATGGGTAATTCCTGCGCTACTAGGATTTCTTGCAGCATTATTATATCAGAATTTTATTCAAAAGAAATCTGAAATTAGCGCATAAAAAAACTGCCTTAAGTTCCTATAATCCGTCATTCTGAATTTATTTCAGAATCTTAACTTATATTTAAAAGCAGAAACAAGTTCAGCTTAACGAAAAAAATATGCTTAAGGCAGCTTTAAAAGTCAGAATTCTAAGAATTCATAATATCTTCTATCTCGTCTGCTTCAATAGGAATATTGCGCATTAAGTTGAAAGGTTCTCCTTTTGGCTGAATTACCAAGTCGTCTTCCAATCTAATTCCAAATCCTTCTGCAGGAATATAAATTCCAGGCTCTACCGTAAAAACTTGATTCGCCTCCATAGGTTCTGTCAAAATTCCATAATCATGCGTGTCCAAACCAATATGGTGAGACGTACCGTGCATGAAATACTTTTTATAGGCTGGCCAATCTGGATCTTCATTTTTAACATCGGCTTTATCCAACAACCCTAAGCCAATAAGTTCAGAGGTCATTAATTTTCCCACTTCCACATGGTATTCTGCCCACATAGTTCCAGGAACTAACATTTTTTGAGCTTCATTCTTTACTCTATTCACCGCGTTATAAACTTCTTTCTGTCTTTTAGAGAATTTCCCGGAAACAGGAATTGTTCTAGACATATCGCTAGCGTAATTGGCATATTCTGCTCCGGTATCTAAAAGTATAAGATCTCCCGCTTTACATTGCTGATTGTTCTCTATATAGTGAAGCACGTTCGCATTGTTTCCACTTGCTATAATTGGAGTGTATGCAAATCCATTAGATCTATTATTTAAAAATTCGTGCATATACTCCGCCTCGATCTGATATTCCCAGGTTCCGGGTTTCACAAAATTTAAAGTTCTCCGGAAAGCTTTTTCGGTTATATCACATGCCTTTTGCATAAGATCTAATTCTATCTGATCTTTTACAGAACGCAATCTTTGTAATATTGGATTGCTCTTCGCAACCTGGTGTGCAGGATATTTCTTCTTGCACCATTCTACAAATCTAGCTTCTCGAGTTTCGGTTTCGATATTTGCACGATAATGTTCATTGGTATTGAAATATACGGTCTCACATTGCGTCATCACCTCAAAGAAAACTTTGTCAAAATCTTTAAGCCAGTATACAGTTTTTATCCCGCTAGTTTCCAACGCTTTTTCTTTGGTTAACTTTTCACCTTCCCAAACAGCAATATGATCATTGGTTTCTGTTAGGAATAAGATCTCTCTGTGTTTCTCCAAGGGAGCGTCTGGGAAGAGCACTAAGATACTTTTATCTTGGTCTACTCCGCTCAAATAAAATATATCTCGCGCTTGTTGAAATGGCATAGTGCTATCTGCACCAATTGGGTAAATATCATTAGAATTGAAGACCGCTAAACTATTAGGCTTCATTCTAGCCATAAAGTTCTTTCTGTTCTTAATAAAAAGTTTTCGATCTATTTGGTCGTATTTCATGAAATTGAATTTAATTTTTTTAATCTATTCTACCTCTGTCAGGACATAATTCCCGTGAGATTTTCAAAATTAGGAAAGCTATTTTCAAAAGCTGTTAAACTAACTTTAAAAGATTTTAGATTTCTTTAACAAATGGCTTATTCATATAAATTCAATCTATTTCTAAGCTGAAGATTAGATTTTTGAAGTTTTTTAACCTGATTAAGTAAGTTCTCTACAGCCTCCAAGCCTTCTATGTTTATATGAAGATCATAATGCATTCTACGTAATTTTTCAAAATCGGAGATATTATCGCAATGCACATATTCTGTCTTTTCAACAGTTATAATTTCTAGCAATCCGCTATCATTCAAGCTCCTAATAAAAGTGCTTTCTACGCTGTATTTGGTGCATAAGTCTTCTGTGGCTACTAATTCTTCTAAATTCATGATCGTAATTTTTGAAGTTCTTGAAATAGTTCTTTTTCTTTAGCTGAAAGATCGGACGGCATTTTAATTTGGTAGGTAATATACAAGTCTCCAAATTGTGCTTCTTTCTTGTATTTAGGAAAACCCTTTCCTTTTAACTTAACCTTGGTGCCAGATTGGGTTTCAGGTTTTACTGTTAATTTTACTTTACCGGTAAATGTATCAACAGTAATTTCTCCTCCCAATAATGCTGTATAGAAATCTAGGTCTACCGTTGCGTATAAATTCTCTTTCTCTCTTTTAAAATTGGTGTTGTTCCGGATATTGAACGTTATTAAAAGATCTCCTTTAGGTCCTCCCTGAACTCCCGGGCCTCCATGACCTTTAATTTTTATTGTTTGTCCATTTTCTACCCCGGCAGGGATAGTTAACCTAATATTTTTACCATTAACAGTGATGGTTTGTTTTTGGCTGGTATAGATATCTTTTAAATTAAGCTGAAGTTCTGCGTTAAAATCCTGTCCTTTAAAATGAGTGGTTCTACCTCTTCCTGTACCTCCTGCGCCAGCTCTTCCGCCGAACATTTCTTCAAAGAAATCTGAAAATCTATCATCTTCAAAATTTCCGGAGTATTGTTGCTGGCCTCCGCCAAATCCACCAAAACCACCACTACCTTGAGAACGTTGCTGCTTTGCTTGTTCAAATTGGTCTGCATGTTTCCAGTCTTTCCCATATTCATCATATTTCTTTCTGTTCTCCGGGTCACTCAAAACTTCATTTGCTTCATTGATTTGCTGAAATTTTGCCTGAGCGGTCTTATCATTCGGATTCAGGTCTGGATGAAATTTGCGTGCTAATTTTCTATATGCTTTTTTGATGTCTGCTTGGGTGGCAGATTTATCAAGTTCGAGAATTTTGTAATAGTCTATAAAATCCATGGATGTTTTTTCTGCTCTTGAAATTACTAAAAATGACGCTGCCAATGGGTTAAGCTTTTCAAAAATGTTGATATTTTAATATTTGATCAATTTTGAATATCAATTTGGAGGTTGTATAGTGAAGGGAATTAAAGATTGTGTTGCCAACTTTTGATAATCAAACTTCAACAATTATTAAAGTACTTTGAATTAGTTCTAAATTGAGGGTAAAATAGTTGCTAAAGTTTGTGAGTAACTATTTTCAGATGTATTTTTGCTGTTAAAATTTTATAAAATAATCAAACCAATGGGTGGATTACTAAAATCTTCAGTAGCGAAAAAGTTTGCTATGGCCTTATCGGGACTTTTTCTAGTTCTATTTTTAGCTCAGCATTTCACGATTAACTTAACTTCGGTGATAAGTCCGGATGTTTTTAATGAGCTTTCTCATTTTATGGGAACCAACTTTTTAGTACAGGCGCTATTGCAGCCGGTATTAATATTTGGAGTTTGTTTTCACTTTATAATGGGATTTGTATTAGAGATCCAAAACAGAAAGGCGAGAAGTATAAACTACGTACGTTATAATGGAAGTGCTAACTCTAGCTGGATGTCTAGAAACATGATCTGGTCTGGGGCGGTGGTATTAGCTTTCTTAGGACTTCACTTTTATGATTTTTGGGTACCAGAATTAGTTCACAAATATGTAGAATCTAATCCTGAAGATGCAACAAGATATTATGGAGAATTGGTAGAAAAGTTTCATAGTCCGGTTAGAACAGGACTTTATGTGTTGTCATTCATCTTTTTAATGCTTCACTTATTACACGGTTTCTCATCTTCTTTCCAATCTGTTGGTTTCAACAATAAATATTCTAAAGGATTAAGAGGCTTTACTGTAGCATACGCTATAGTTATTCCGTTAGGCTTTATTTTTATAGCACTTTTCCATCATTTTAATAACGTTTAATAGGAGAGATTTATGTCAGTTTTAGATTCGAAAATACCGGAAGGGCCATTATCAGATAAATGGACGAACTATAAGAATAACATTAACCTGGTAAATCCTGCCAACAAGCGTAATATAGATGTTATTGTAGTAGGAACAGGACTTGCTGGTGGTAGTGCAGCAGCAACTTTAGCAGAGCTAGGCTATAATGTAAAAACATTTTGCTACCAGGATTCTCCAAGACGAGCGCATTCTATTGCAGCTCAAGGAGGAATTAACGCATCAAAAAATTACCAAGGAGATGGTGACTCAGATTACAGATTGTTTTACGATACTGTGAAGGGTGGGGATTACCGTTCTCGTGAAGGAAACGTTTACCGTTTGGCAGAAGTTTCTGGAAATATAATAGACCAATGTGTGGCACAAGGAGTTCCTTTTGCTCGCGATTATGGTGGATACTTAGACAATCGTTCTTTTGGTGGAGTACTTGTTTCACGTACATTTTATGCAAAAGGACAAACAGGACAACAATTATTATTAGGAGCGTATTCTGCAATGAACCGCCAGATTAACCGTGGAAAGATCCAATCTTTTAACCGTCATGAAATGATGGATGTAGTATTGGTAGGCGGAAAAGCTCGTGGTATTATTGCTAGAGATATGGTAACCGGAGCAATAGAGCGTCATTCTGCTCATGCCGTAGTATTAGCTTCTGGTGGATACGGTAACGTATTCTACCTTTCTACAAATGCTATGGGAAGTAATGTAATGGCTGCATGGAGAGCTCACCGTAGAGGTGCTTACTTTGCAAACCCTTGTTACACTCAAATTCACCCAACTTGTATCCCGGTTTCTGGAGATCATCAGTCTAAATTAACATTGATGTCTGAGTCTTTAAGAAATGATGGACGTATCTGGGTTCCGAAGAAGAAAGAAGATGCTGTAGCAATTAGAGAAGGAAAACTTAAGCCTACAGAGCTTAAAGAAGAAGATAGAGATTATTACTTAGAACGTCGTTATCCTGCGTTTGGTAACCTTGTTCCTCGTGATGTTGCATCTAGAGCAGCTAAAGAACGTTGTGATGCCGGTTTTGGAGTAAACAAAACAGGAGAAGCAGTATTCTTAGATTTTGCAAGTGCAATTGAGCGTTACGGAAAAGAAAAGGCCTTTACAATGGGTCATAAAGATGCTTCTAAAGAAGAAATATATAAATTAGGTAGAGATGTTGTTGAAGCTAAATACGGAAACTTATTCCAGATGTATGAGAAGATCGTAGATCAAAATCCGTATAAAACTCCAATGATGATCTATCCTGCAGTTCACTATACCATGGGTGGTCTTTGGGTAGATTATAACCTTCAAACTACCATTCCTGGATGTTATGCGGCTGGAGAAGCAAACTTCTCAGACCATGGAGCAAACAGACTTGGAGCTTCGGCTTTAATGCAAGGTTTGGCAGATGGATATTTTGTACTTCCTTATACTATTGGAGATTATCTTTCTAAAGATATTAGAACAGGTAAGATTCCAACAGATACATCAGAATTTGATGCTGCAGAAAAAGAAGTTACAGATAGAATTAATAAGTTGATGAATGCTTCTGGGCAACATTCTGTAGATTCTTACCATAAGAAATTAGGGAAGATCATGTGGAATAAATGTGGGATGTCTAGAAACGCTACAGAACTTAGAGAAGCTATTGATGAGATAGCTGCTTTGAGAGAAGATTTCTGGAAGAACGTGAAAATTCCAGGTGCTGCAAATACTAAGAATGCCGAATTAGAAAAAGCAGGAAGAGTTGCAGATTTCTTAGAACTAGGAGAACTTTTTGCTAAAGATGCCTTACATAGAGAAGAATCTTGTGGAGGTCACTTTAGAGAAGAGTATCAAACTGAAGATGGAGAAGCATTAAGAGATGATGAAAACTTCAAATATGTAGCGGCGTGGGAATACACAGGGAAACCGGCTGATGCTATCTTGCATAAAGAAAACCTAGTATTTGAGAACATTGAATTGAAAACAAGAAGTTATAAATAGTAATGAGATAGTAGTATTGAGCAATTAGATCTCAATACCAAATACTCAATACTCAATACTTTAAAACATTATGAAGCTTACATTAAAAATATGGCGTCAAGAAAGTGCCGGAGCTAAAGGGAGAATGGTAGATTATCCAATTGATGGAATAGACGGTGATATGTCTTTTCTTGAAATGTTGGATGTTCTAAATGAAGATCTTGTTAACAAGGGAGAAGAACCGGTAGAGTTTGATCATGACTGTCGTGAAGGTATTTGTGGATCTTGTTCTTTACAGATCAATGGAGAGCCGCACGGTCCTGATAGATTTATTACTACGTGCCAGTTACACATGCGTACTTTTAAAGATGGAGATACCATCGTTATAGAACCGTTTAGAGCAAAGGCATTTCCTGTTATAAAAGATCTTATAGTAGATAGAACTGCTTTTGATAGAATTCAACAAGCCTATGGATATGTTTCTGTAAATACTTCAGGAAATACTGTAGATGCTAATACTATCCCTGTACAGAAAGAGAATGCAGATGATTCTTTTAATGCAGCAACGTGTATTGGTTGTGGAGCTTGTGTAGCTGCTTGTAAGAATGCAAGTGCTATGTTGTTTACCTCTGCTAAAGTTTCTCAATATGCTTTACTTCCTCAAGGAAAAATTGAAGCTACAGAGAGAGTTCAGGCTATGGTAAGACAAATGGATGAAGAAGGATTTGGTAACTGTAGTAATACGGGTGCTTGTGAAATAGAATGTCCTAAAGGAATTTCTTTAGAGAACATTGCTAGAATGAATAGAGAATATATGGCAGCCTCTACAAAAGGTTAGAAAATAGTATCATTATAGATCAAAAAAATCCCGGATTCTAAAAGAGTCCGGGATTTTTATTTATTTCTAATTCTTAGCGTATAGCGATGTTACTTATCGTTTTAATCTATTGTTTACGTAACCACGAACCAATTCTGTAGTAAGTCCAAACATAACATGTGCAAATAACTCATTGGCCTGCATTCTTAACGGAATATCATTTGGCTTAGCTTCTAAGCCAACTATTGGTAAAGCAGTTTCATGAGTAGATGCCCAAGTGGTAGCTCCAAAAATAGCTCCATCTATTAACTTCATCTCATCTTTATTGCGCTTACCATACCCATAGGCAGCACCTAAACTTCCACCAAAAGGGAAATTAACCAATTGCTCTGCTAAGGCTTCGTTTTGAACAGAAATAGGACTTCCTGTGATCTTTGTAGAAAGATCATCAACTATCTTTAGCTGAGCAGATTTGTGTTCAATCTTTCTTACAGGCAAGAATTGTTCTATAGCACTTTTTACTGCTGTACCTGCCAAACCACCAATAAAACCTGCAACTAATCCGCGGGTAGTGTTGGAAGCAAAACTATTTTTTTCTAAAAAACTGTCAAGACTCATAATTGTAGAATTTGAAGTAAAACTATTTATATTCCTTTTTTCAGACAATCTTTTAACAGCTATTTAGCAAAGAAGCTTTTAGATTTTTTAAATTTACCTATGGCAAATATTTTAAGAACAGCAGTTATTCAGGCAGATCTTCATTGGGAAGATACTGCTAAAAATCTAGAATTATTTTCAGCTAATATAGCAACCTTAGATGATGGGATAGATCTTATAGTACTACCTGAAATGTTTAGTACAGGATTTTCTATGAATGCTGAAAAATTAGCAGAAGCTACAGATGGCCGAACTTTTAAATGGATGCAGAAAATAGCAAAAGATAGAAATACCGCTATAACAGGTAGTGTGATAATTAAAGATGGAGGAAACTATTATAACCGATTGTACTTCGTATATCCTGATGGCGCTTTCGAAAAATATGATAAGAGGCACACCTTTACTTTGGCGAAAGAAAACCTTACTTATACTGCCGGTAAAGAACGATTGGTAGTAGAATACAAAGGATGGAAGATCTGCCCACTTGTATGTTATGATCTAAGATTTCCTGTTTGGGCACGAAATACAGAAGATTATGATCTTTTAATTTACGTTGCCAACTGGCCGGAAACCAGAGTTCATGCGTGGGATGTTCTATTACAAGCCAGAGCCATTGAGAATATGTCTTATTGTATTGGAGTGAATAGAACAGGACTTGATGGTAACAGTTATAAATACAATGGGCACACGGGTGTATATGATGGCTTAGGGGTACCTTTGATCGATTCTACTTCAGCTGAAGATTTTATTAAAATTGTAGAACTTGATAAGTCTAAAATTGAAGAGCTGAGAAGTAAATTAAAATTTCTTCAGGATCGAGATCAGTTCAACATAAAAGACTGATTAATATCCCAGTTCGCACGTACATCTATGAGATCGGGAAAATAGATAATCTGCTCCGGTTTAGTCTTCTTTAAATAATTTCCGGTATCCCATTTTCTGTTCTCGTTGGTATCATAAATAACTCTAATAAGATATTTTGCAGGATTCAGATAATCAAAACGAAGGGTGCTTTCAGAGTCCGAGAACTTTTCTGCTTTTACAACTCCTTTTTCATCTGTGAGTTGTACCAGAATAGGAAAAGATCTTACATTTTGAAGGTTTAGTGTTACATTCCCGTAATCTGAAAGTGCTTTTGTTCTAACAGTTTTTACAATACTATCATTCGTGCTATTATAAAAGTCTGTTACAGCACCCGGTAAAATACTCAGGTAATAGGTTTGATTTTCTGTCTTTTCAAATTTTACGTGAAGGCTACTTTCTTTAGGTCTCAGTTCTGAGATAAAATCTACAGCTACAGAATCCTGATCTAAAACAGTGATCATGTCCTTATTAAAATCTACCAATGGAGTGGAAGACCTTAATATAAAGTCTTTTCCGAAATCTATATTGCCCGATGGCTCTGTGTTTATGCTTAAAGAGTCTTTTGGCAATTGAGTTATTCTTGTTAGCAGAGTATCTAGCGTTTCTGGGGTTTTTAGCGTAAACTTTAAAGTGTCAGAATCTATTTTAGGCTGAAACCAAAGGTTTAAACTGTCTTTGCCTTCCACCTTTGTCAGCGAGGTTTTAAAATCTGCAGGAGCTCCAAATATAGGTTCAATTTGAATACTATCTAGTTCTACATCACCTCGATATCCAATAAGAAGTTTTTGTAATCCTGTTTGTTTCGGTCTTTCAGGCTTAAAACTTAGAACTTCTTTAAATAGATTTAGTTCATAAATGGTATCTGTAGGAATTGTAATTGGCCTATCTAAAAATGCGATCTTTTCTTTTCCTGGGTCATATTTATAATTATTGTTTAGATCTTTTACAGCTACTAATTGATAGGTGCCTTCCTTTAAATTAGAAAGCTCAAATGTCTTTAAACTATCTAAGGTATTGGTAATATATCTTGGAGGTTGATTGTAGACCAAGGAATCTGAATAATTTTCGTCAATTTCATAAAGCATAACAGAGATAAAAGGATCTGCATCTTTAAGCAAAGCATCCTTCACGCTCCCCGAAACAGATAAAGAATCTATATAGCTTCCGGTTGAAAATACATATTTAAAGAAGGGTTGAGGGTTACCTTCATTATTATCTACTACACTTTGACCAAAGTTAAAGGCATACGTCGTATTCTCTTGTAAGGTATCTTTAATAATTATCTTGATGTATTTGCTGGGAGATCCCAAGGGTGTAATATCTGGTTTGGGATCCATTGGAGGAGAAACTATAATTTGTTTCTGTGCATTTTGAAGTTTTATATATTCATCAAAATAAATTCTAATTTCTTTCTGATCAAAATTTACAGAGAAATTCTCTGGAGTTGCACGTACAAATTTTGGTGGGTCATTATCTTCAGGGCCTCCTGTAGGATTTCCTCTTTTTGCACATTGAACAAAAAGTAAAGCTATCGCCATTACTAATAATACAGATGCTTGCTTTTTCATTGAAGATAATTTTAGACAAAGAAACAATTATTTTTTATTTTCTTATTCAGTAAACGCCATACTTACAACGCTTATCTTTATTCCTGGAATGTCTGCAAGGATATTTGCGCAAGCTTCTATGGTTGCTCCTGTGGTAATTAGATCATCTACTAATAACACATGTTTATTTTTTAGTAATTCAGGATTCTGAACAACAAAGGTTTCCTCTATATTATTCCATCTTGCAAGCCTGCTCTTTAAGGTTTGGGTAGCTGTAAAAGATGTTTTTAAAAGAACATTATCAATATATTGAGCACTTATCACGTTAGCTATTTCTTTTCCAAAGTCTTCTACTTGATTGTAGCCTCTGCTTTTGAGTTTCTTTTTATGTAAAGGAACAGGTATAATGATATCAATATTCTTAAAATTGTCTACACTAGTTAGAGTATTCCCTGTCCAAATCCCCAAATACCCTCCAATTTCTTTTCTTCCTCTATATTTTAATTGATGGATTAAGGTTTGTACATTGCTTTTCTTATGGAAAAGAAGCAGGGAAGTTGCACTTTCTAGGTTTATCCTTCCATAAAATACTTTTGCAACAGGATTGTCGTTATGGAGATGATAATTGCTTACAGGAAGTTCATGAAGGCACTTTGTACAGATAACATGTTCATTTTTAGTGAGAATCTCTTCACAGATAGCACAATCTTTGGGATAAAATAAATTAATCAAATCGTGAAACATATGTTAATGAATTATAATTCTCTTTATTAAACTCTTAAATTTACAAACTAAATTACATTTTATGATGACTGAAACTAAAAGCAATACTGCTTTAAAAATATTAACAGGAATATTGGCTGTTGCGCTTATAGCGTTAGGGATATACACTGTAAAATTCTATAATGAAGAGAAGGAAAATAAAGCGATTCTTCAGAAAGAAAAAACCGTTATAGAAGATGAACTAAATGATCTTATAGTTAAGTATGATGAAGCTATTGCTAGCAACGATGTAATGGATCAGGATCTTGTAGAGGCAAGACAACGTATTGCAGTATTATTAGATTCTGTAAAGGATAATGATGCTAATCTTGTAATGATCTCTAGATACAGAAGAGAAATAGGAAACTTAAAGAGTGAAAAAGAAAGACTCTTTAGAGTGGTAGATAGCTTAAGCAATCAGAATAGGAGATTATCTACTGCTATAGATAGCACCAATACTATCTTGGCAAAACGCGTAAGAGTTTCAGATTCTCTGCAAGTTACCAATCAATCTCTTTCAACAAAAGTAGATCGTGCATCTCAATTAAAAATAACTTCACTTAAAGGAGAGGGAGTTATTGTGAGAAATAGCGGTAAACTGGTAGAAAATGATAAAACCGGAAGGATAGACCAAATTAGAACATGTTTTACTATTACAGAAAATGCTCTTGCAGAAGCTGGTGAAAAAATGATCTATGTGCAGGTTTATAATCCTAAGAATGAATTGGTGGGAGATCAAATAGCTGTTAATCATGACGGAGGAACTATGGTATACAGTGCACAATCTAAAGTTTTCTATGAGAATGAAGAATTAGATGTTTGTATACTATCAAAAACTAAAGAAGAAAAGTTAAAAGAAGGTACTTACAAAGTTTATGTGTATTCTGGTGCACAATTAATTGGAACCTCATCTTTTAGTTTGAGATAATTAATTTATTAAAAATCAGGAGCCGCCTTGATCATTATCAAGGCGGTTTTTTTATTTTTGCGATATGGCAAAACAAGAAGATTTATTTAAAAATGTGATTTCCCATGCAAAAGAGTATGGATATATATTCGCATCTAGTGAGATTTACGATGGTTTAAGTGCTGTTTATGACTATGGTCAAAACGGAGCTGAACTAAAAAAGAACATCAGAGATTACTGGTGGAAGAGTATGGTGCAGCTAAACCAAAATATTGTTGGTATAGATGCTTCTATCTTAATGCATCCGAAAACCTGGAAAGCATCTGGGCACGTAGATGCGTTTAATGATCCTTTAATTGATAATAAAGATTCTAAGAAGCGATATCGTGCCGATGTTCTTGTAGAAGATCATGCCGAGAAATTATTACAAAAAGCTCAAAAAGAGATAGACAAAGCGAAGAAGCGTTTTGGCGATTCTTTTGATGAGGAACAATATATTGCAACCAACGATAGAGTAAATAGATATCTTACTCAGCGAAAAGAGATCTTATCACGTTTGGGATCTTCTTTAACTAAAGAAGATCTTAAAGATGTAAAAGCTTTAATTGAAGAGTTGGAAATTGCAGATCCTGACACTGGTTCTAAGAACTGGACAGATGTGCGTCAATTCAACCTGATGTTTGGTACTAAAATGGGCGCTTCAGCAGATTCTTCTTCAGATCTTTATTTAAGACCTGAAACTGCTCAGGGTATTTTTGTGAATTTCAGCAATGTTCAAAAAACCGGAAGAATGAAGATTCCTTTTGGAATTGCACAAACTGGAAAAGCTTTTAGAAATGAGATCGTAGCTCGCCAGTTCATTTTTAGAATGAGAGAGTTCGAACAAATGGAAATGCAATTTTTTGTGCGTCCTGGGGAAGAATTGAAATGGTATGAGCATTGGAAAGAAGCTAGATTAAAATGGCACCATTCCCTTAAACTTGGAGAAGAAAATTACCGTTTTCATGATCATGATAAATTGGCTCATTATGCCAACGCTGCGGCAGATATAGAATTTGATTTCCCATTTGGATTTAAAGAACTTGAGGGAATTCATTCCAGAACAGATTTTGATTTAAAAGCTCATGAAGAGCATTCGGGTAGAAAACTTAGATTCTTTGATCCAGAATTGAATGAAAATTATGTGCCTTATGTTGTAGAGACATCTATTGGACTTGATAGAATGTTCTTGGCAGTATTGTCATCATCTTTAAAAGAAGAAACTTTAGAAGATGGTTCTTCACGTACAGTTCTTAAATTACCTGCAGTATTAGCGCCAACAAAAGCGGCAATTTTACCTTTGGTTAAGAAAGATGGTCTGCCAGAATTAGCTAATGAAATTATTGAAGAGTTGAAATGGGATTTCAATGTTCAATATGATGAAAAAGATGCTATTGGAAGAAGATACCGCCGCCAGGATGCAGCCGGAACACCTTTGTGTATTACTGTAGATCATGATTCTTTAGAAGATAAAATGGTTACTGTAAGATATAGAGATACTATGGAGCAAAAAAGAGTAGCAATTTCAGAACTTGCCAGCATCATTCGTAAAGAGGTAGATTTTAAGAATTGGATGAAATAAAATAACTTTATTCTAGGATCTAAATATCATAGAGAGAGGCAATTAATCAATTTATTAATTGCCTCTTTTATTTATTTTATTTTTTAAATGACTATTTTTAATAATTATAATAGCTACAGGCACTTTTAACAAGAATATGACTAAAATTTTACCATTTTTAATTCTAATGCTTTTTTTGGTCTCTAACCAAATATCGGCACAAAATAGAGAGATCTCCGGGCCGGTATTTATAGATTCTGCACAAGCCATTTCTACTTCTTCTTTCTCAAGTAAGAGATTAAGGATGGTGCCTCCGGTAGATGAATTTAAAATGTATAATCCTAGAAATAGAGGAATTAATAAGGTGGTTCCTGGTAAAGGCTTGCCAACTACCAAAAGCCCACTTACTCAGGTAAAAATGGGGAAAGTGCCGGGTAAAAATCCTAGTATTTCTTTTGATGCGGTAAGCTCAAGATCTACACCAACAGATCCTACAGGAGTTGCAGGGCCTAATCATTATTTGAATGCCTGGAATTCTGCATTTTCAATCTTTGATAAAAGCGGAAATCAAATTGTTCCTCCAGCTTCCTTAGCAAGTTTGGGTGGAGAATTTACCAATGAAACCCTAGGAGATCCAATTGTGGTATATGATGAATTTGCAGACAGATATCTAATTTCACAATTTAGCGATACCCCAGAAAGTTTTCTCGTTGCCATATCTCGTGGGCCAGACCCAACAAGTGATGGTTGGTTTACCTATAGATTCTCTACCAATGGGGCGTTACCAGATTATCCTAAAATCTCTGTATGGAGTGATGGTTATTATGTAACTACAAATAAGAACACGAACACGGCAAGTACAAGTCAGGTTATTTATGTGTTTGAAAGAGATAAGATGCTGGTAGGGGAAACAGCAAAAGTTATGTCTTTTCCACTTCCAGGTATTAATACTAACGGATTTTATAGTCCTGCAGGTTTTAGTGCAGAGGGTTCTGAAATGCCACCTAGGGGTAATTCTCCAATTATATACTTTCAGGATGATGCATGGGCAGGAGTTTCCGAAGATCATTTAAAGTTATGGAGTGTTAACGTAGATTGGAATACTCCAGATAATTCCACTATTAGACAATCTCAAGATCTAGGTGCAGCAAATGGAGTAACACCTTTTACTGCAACTTTTGATGGAGGTAGTTTTGTAAATCTTTCTCAACCTGGAGATGCTTTAGATATAGATGTGTTACAAGGCGCTATGATGTATATGACGCATTATAGAAGATTCTCCGGTTATAATTCTGCAGTTATGAACTTTGTGGTAGATGTAGATCCTACTTCTGCAGAGCATGCAGGTATAAGATGGTATGAATTGCGTCAAGAAAGTGGCGGCGGCCCTTGGAGCGTTTATCAAGAAGGGACCTATGCTCCAGATAAGAGCGATAGATTTAGCGGAAGTATAGGAATGGATAAAGAAGGAAATATAGGTTTAGGATATACAGTTTTAGATGATAGTCCTGCAGCTCCTATATTTCCTTCTATAAGATATACAGGAAGATTTGCAAATGATGAGTTAGGTAAAATGACGGTACAGGAAACTAGTATTGTAGAGGGTACTTCTCCCAATCCGGCTTCGCGATATGGAGATTATGCCCACTTAACCGTAGATGCCGCAGATGGATTAACTTTTTGGCATAATGCGGAATATTTTAGTGGTATAGAACGGAAGAATAGAGTTGCAGCTTTTAAACTATCTCCAGATTTTGGTAATGACGTGGGAATTATAGCAGTAGTAGACCCATTTAATTCCAGCCTATCTAGTAGTGAACAAGTAACAGTAACAATTAGAAATTTTGGTAGAAATACCCAAACTAATATTCCTGTTACATACACTTTAGACGGAGGAACAGAAATTACAGAGACTTTTACTGGTACGCTTGCAGGAACAAGTTCTATGAATTTCACATTTTCTGTTCCGGCAAATTTGGGTAATGTAGGGCAAATCTATGAGATCACAGCCACTACAAATCTAGATGGAGATCAAGACAATACAAATGATAGTTTTACTACAGAGATAAAGAACTTATTCCCTAACGATGTGGGGGTAACTTCAATAGATGCACCTTCCACAGGATTAAAATTGTCTACTGCAGAAGATATAACAATTACCATAGAAAACTTTGGAGGAGAGGCTCAAACTAATGTTCCAGTTTCATATAAAGTAAGTAATAATACCACTGTGAATGAGATTTACGGAGGTACAATTCCTGTTGGAGAAAATGTGGTGTATACATTTTCGCAAAAAGCTAATCTATCATCATTTGGAAGATATCTAATTACCGCCAGAACAAATTTATCATCAGATAACAATCCAAGTAATGATGAGACATCTAAATCTGTTGCAAACCTAAACTGCATTCCTACCGGTTCTGACTGTGCATCGTTTGGAGATGGGATAAGCTATTTTGAACTGGGAGATATTTTGAATGAAAGAATTCCATGTGGAAATGGATATGCAGATTATATAGGTTTTTCTACAAATCTGGATAGATCTAAGTCTGGATTTGAAGTTACAGTAAAGACATTAACTGATGCCACTCCTAGCGAGAAGTTTTCACTTTGGATAGATCTAAACGATAATGGTGTTTTTAATGATGATGAAAGATTTATAACATCACAACCTATCCCACGTCCAAATACTCCTTTCTCGTATAATTTTGATCTACCAAAAAATGCAGCTTTAGGTCAGCATTTAATGAGAGTAAGAGCCGGAGATACAGATTTTGGTGGGGAGCTGGATAATCCATGTAGTGTTATGGATTATGGTACTACTCATGATTATTCAGTTAAAGTTACAGATAGTAGCATCAGCATAAAAGATTTTCTATTGAATGATGCCGATCTGGAAATTACAAGTCAAGAAAATGGTGTTTACAATATCTTCTTGGAAACAGATTTTGATCAAACTTTAAGGCTTACAGTTCATAACATTCTTGGTCAAAAAATGTTAGAGAATAAAGTAGAGAATGATGGCGGTGGGTATTCTTATGATCTCGATATGTCTTACGCAGCAACCGGCGTTTATTTACTAAGAATAGGAACCCGAGATTTTGGACTCGTGAAACGCTTTATAGTAAAATAGAATTTTTTCAATTTTACGTTTAAAGTAAAAACGTGTTCAATTTATTTGAAACCTCTATGTAATCCTTATTTTTGAGGAAATTTAAACTTGCATGAAAATTATATCTTATAATGTTAACGGGGTTAGAGCGGCTATTAGAAAAGGGTTTATAGAATGGTTACAGCAAGCTAATCCAGATATTATTTGTTTACAAGAGATAAAAGCTAATCCAGATCAATTTGATGCGACACCTTTTGAAGAGATAGGATATAAATACCATTATTGGTATCCTGCTCAAAAGAAAGGATATAGCGGGGTGGCTATCTTGAGTAAATATGAGCCTAATAAGGTGGAATATGGTACAGGAATAGATTACATGGATTTTGAAGGGAGAAATATAAGAGCAGATTTTGATGGATTTTCTGTGATGAGTCTTTATTTACCCTCGGGTACTAATATTGCTAGATTAGAACATAAACTACAATATATGGCAGATTTTCAGGTTTATATTAATGAGCTAAAAAAGGAACTACCAAACTTAGTAATCTGTGGCGACTATAACATTTGCCATGAAGCCATAGACATTCATGATCCTGTAAGACTTAAGAACACTTCCGGTTTTTTGCCAATAGAGCGAGAGTGGATAGATGGTTTTATGAAAAACGGATTTATTGATTCGTTCAGGCACTTTAATCAAGAGTCAGATCAATACTCATGGTGGAGCTATAGAGCAAATGCCCGAGCCAATAACAAAGGATGGAGAATAGATTATAATTTGGTGTCCCAGCCTTTAAAAGATAAATTAAAACGAGCAGTGATCCTGCCAGAAGCCAAACATAGCGATCATTGTCCGATCTTAGTTGAATTAGAATATCCTTCAAATTAGTTAATATGATAAAAAAGTTCATTTTCCTAAGTCTGCTATGTGGGCTTTCTCTTACCTCTTGTGTATCTTCAAAAGTTCACAAAGATCTTCAGTCACAATACGATGCATCTCAGGCAAAGAATAAAAAGCTTTCCGAAGATCTTAAAGCTACAAAATCTAAATATGATGGCGAGCTCAATGTTGCACGTGCAGATTTTAATAAGCTTTCTTCAGATAGAGATCTTCTAAAAAGAGAGTTGGATCTATTAAATGAGAACTATGAAAACCTTAAGAAATCTTATGATGCTTTAGATGCAAATAGTTCTAGTGCACTTTCTGAGAATTCTAAAAGAAACAGAGAGCTTTTATTAGCTTTAGAAGAAAAGGAGAGAAAATTAGCTACAGAGCAAGATCGATTAACTAAACTTCAAAAAGATCTAAACTCAAGATCTAAGAGAATTGAGGAGCTTGAAGGTTTGATAGCTGCTAAGGATGCTAAAATGAATGCGCTAAAAACAGCTGTTTCTAACGCGCTTACCAATTTTGAAGGGAAAGGGCTTACCGTAGAGCAACGTGATGGGAAGGTATATGTTTCTATGGAAAATAAATTGCTCTTTAGCTCTGGGAGTTGGACTGTAAATTCTGAAGGTAAGAAAGCCGTGCAGCAATTAGGTAGTGTGCTGGGTCAAAATCCAGATATAGCGGTACTAATAGAAGGGCATACAGATAATGTACCTTATGGAGGCAGTGGGCAACTTACAGATAACTGGGATCTTTCTACAAAAAGGGCTACTACAATAGTTCAGATCTTAAGAGAGAATTCTAAAATAGACCCACAAAATTTAACCGCAGCAGGACGTGGAGAATTTGCTCCTGTTACAAGTAATTCTACAGCAGAAGGAAAAGCTAAGAATAGAAGAATAGAAGTTATACTTACTCCAAAATTAGACGAAATAAGCAAAATGTTACAAGAGGTAGATTAAGCTCTAGTGCACGCTTATCAAGGTTTCTTATTAAATTTAAACAAATGAAATATACCAAGCTTCCACAATCAAACATTCAGGTGAGTAAGATATGTTTAGGCTCCATGACTTGGGGACAGCAGAATACAGAAAGTGAAGGGCATGCGCAAATAGAGTATGCCTTAGATCAAGGAGTTAATTTTATAGATACCGCAGAGATGTATTCTATTCCTTCCAGAAAGGAAACTCAGGGTAGCACAGAAAAGATTATTGGATCCTGGTTTAAAAAGACCGGGAATAGAGATAAAGTGGTATTAGCTACTAAAGTTGCAGGTCCAAATCCATCAATGTCTTACATTCGGCCGAAACTTGGATTTAGCAAAGAAGCACTAAATGAGGCGGTGAACAAGAGTTTAGATCGTTTACAAACAGATTATATAGATCTATATCAATTGCATTGGCCGGAGCGTAATTCCAATTTCTTTGGGCAACGCGGATATAAAAGAGAGATAGACGATGCTTGGGAAGATAATTTCCATGAGATTTTGGTTAATCTAGATGAATTGATCAAAGAAGGAAAGATCAGAAAGATTGGGCTATCTAATGAGACTCCTTACGGGGTGATGCGCTGTGTTGAGGAATCTAGAAAAGGCCTGCCTGCAATAAGTACCGTTCAAAATCCATATAGTTTATTAAATAGAAAAGATGAGATTGGCTTAACAGAGATTTATCATAGAGAAGATATTGGGCTTTTACCATACTCTCCACTTGGAATGGGAACTTTAAGTGGAAAATATTTAAAAGGAACTCCAAGCAATACAAGATTAGAACTTTTTCCTCAGTACAAAAGATATTCTAATAATAAAGCTATCGAGGCCACAGAGAAATATCTTCAGATTGCAGAAAAGCACGGTCTTAGTTTAACTCAAATGGCTTTGGCCTTTATAGAAAAGCAAGCCTTTGTTACAAGTACTATTATTGGCGCTACGACTATGGACCAGCTTAAAGAAAATATTAGCTCTATACACGTAGATCTTTCCGAAGAGATAATGAATGAGATAGAGGCGGTACAGGAATTAATTCCTAATCCTGCTCCTTAATTTAGGGGAGTTGCTAATGATGAGTGAAGAAAGGAGGTATTCTTAGAGGACGTTGCCTTTATGTGATACCATTCTGAGGATCTTCCTAAGATCTGAATGGTATCTCCTTGCGCTAATTTTTGTATGATTTCTGAATTTTTTACAGAATTAGAATTGCGAAGATTCGCATTTCTTGTTACTAATCCATTCAAATGATTTGGATAGAAATTTTCATTATTCAGTGGCTTTACATCGTTCTGTTTAATAAAATGATAGGGATTAATTGCTCCCCGGTTGCTACGATAAATACCAAAATGCAGGTGAGGTGGTGTGGTTCTGGCATTACCGGTATTTCCCACAAATCCTAAAGTGTCTCCAGCCTTTACTTGGTTTTTATTAATAGAAGCAATACTGTCTAAATGCGCATAATATAAAGATTGACTTCTTTTTAGATCTCTCAACCAAACCTGTTTTCCACCTAATCCTTTTTCGCCCAAGTAGGTTATGCTGCCTGCGGTGCTGGCAATTACCGGAGTACCTCTTTTAGCAAAAATATCAACCCCTTCATGAGCTCTTTTTCCACCATCTCTTTGGGCACCCCAAAAACTTTGTGCGTCCCGATTCTTACCACCAGCCACAGGAAATAGGTATGCTGGAGATCTATTTATATTTATGTTGAAATAGGAGCCAGCATCTATCTCTGGTTGAATAATCACCTTGTAAAGCTTATCTTCAGCAATTTCTAATTGAAGTTTTTGCTTCCCTAATTCTGAACCTATTATATTCTTAAACCCTGAAGTTTCTAATGTGAATATATCGATGAAAGCAAGGGATGAGGTAGAATCTAGCTTAACTTCAACAGAGAGTAAATCTCCTCGATGCAATTCTATTAAATAAGAATATACAGAAAAGCTCTTCGGAAAAAATCTTCCAGATTCCTGATAGGGGAGATCTATCGCCACGCTATCATAAACTAATGCTTTTTGCTTCTCATATTCCCAGATCTTAAAAATATCATCATTAATATGTAGATCTCTTTTATAAATTTCTTGGGCAGAAGAATGAGTGAGTAGGTCTTTAGCTTTATTAATTTTAGAGCAGCTTGCCAGCACCAAAATCAAAAAGAATAAAAATAAGATCCTATCGTTCATTAACTAAAATTTTGGAATGAAAATGCAGTAATTATGCCAGACTTAACTGAATAGAAAGCTTACCACATCTTCAATTCTCGAAACTTTTTGAACTTTTATACCGTAGTTGTTGTTTGGAAGCTTGGATTGTTTTGAGATCATAATGGTGGCGAATCCCAGTTTTTCTGCTTCCAGAATGCGTTGCTCTGCACGTGGTACTGGCCTTATTTCTCCGGCAAGACCTACTTCAGCCGCAAAACAAATATCTTTTTCTATGGCTACATCTTCGTTAGAAGATAAAATTGCAGCAATAACAGCGAGGTCTATAGCAGGATCATCCACAGAAATTCCCCCGGTAACATTTAAGAATACATCTTTTGCACCTAATCTAAATCCAGCTCGCTTTTCCAGAACAGCCAGAAGCATGTTCAATCTTTTAGCATTATAACCTGTGGTAGAACGCTGAGGTGTTCCATAAACCGCTGAACTTACCAAAGCTTGTATCTCAATCATTAAAGGTCTCATTCCTTCCAGAGTAGAAGCAATGGCGGTACCACTAAGACCTTCTTCATTTTTAGAGATAAGGATCTCAGATGGGTTAGCTACCTCCCTAAGTCCGCTTCCTTGCATTTCATAAATTCCAAGTTCTTGGGTAGATCCAAATCTGTTCTTATGAGCTCTTAAAATCCTGTACACATGATTTCTGTCTCCTTCAAACTGCAAAACAGTATCTACCATATGTTCCAGCACCTTTGGCCCGGCAATACTACCTTCTTTGGTAATATGTCCAATAAGTATAACAGGCACTCCGGTTTCTTTAGCGAATTTAATAAGCTCTGCCGTACATTCTCTAACTTGGGAGATACTTCCCGGAGAACTTTCTATATAATCGCTATGAAGCGTTTGTATGGAATCTATAATAACTATTTCCGGCTGTAACTCTTCTATCTGTTTAAAGATATTCTGAGTTTTGGTCTCTGTGAGTATATAACAATTTGCCGGCTCCGGATTGATTCTTTCTGCACGCATTTTTATTTGCTGCTGACTTTCTTCTCCAGAGACATATAGGGTTTTATGAGGCAGATGTAACGATATTTGTAAGAGCAGGGTGCTTTTTCCAATTCCGGGTTCCCCACCAAGTAAGGTAAGTGATCCTGGTACAATTCCACCTCCTAAAACCCGGTTAAGTTCAGCGTTACGTGTATCTAACCGGGGTACTTTAGAATATTCTATTTCTGCAATCTTTAATGGCTTAGCAGTTCTTTTAACTTCTCTAGTAGCTTGAGGTTTCCAATCTTTTTGATCTGGCTTTTGTACAACTTCTTCAACTAAAGTATTCCATTCTTTACAGGAAGTGCATTGGCCTTGCCATTTGGAATGTTGTGCACCGCAATTCTGACAATAAAAGGTAGTTTTGGTCTTAGCCATAGAAATGATAACAGAATTTAATTTTTAACAGGGATTAATACCCAAAGTCTTTTTTGATCTGATCTGCCTTATCTAGCATATAATCTACCGTTAAAAAAGAGATAGGCTTTTGGCCATACCCTTTTTGATAGTTTCTCATAGCTCTTTTCGGGTTTCCGGTTTCTTCATCATATCTAGCTTCAAAAAATGCCGCAAGCATAGTACCAGGATAATTTTTATCTGCTAGTTTAGAAAGTTTTTCAAGATCGTCCCATTTTTCGGTTTTTTCCATAGCCTTATAAACGGCCATCAAATCATTAAGCCTAATGGTTTTCTCTATTCTATAAAGCGTTTCAATATCCTCGTATTTTTCAACTAAATAATCATAAGAAGACACAGAGGTCTGCAAAAGTACGCGGTTATAATCTAAAATAGAAATTGGTCTGTAAACATTAAATATTTGCTCTATTGCTTTTGGAATAGCATTTCCAACAAGCGAGTAATGAGTAGCATTTTCAAAATTGTCGAAATTATAGTGAAGTTGTTTGTTATCTATTGCCTTCAGCTTTGTGTTAAAACTTAAGATCTCATCTTTTAAATTTGGAATGTCTTCTGAAGAGGTTGTGAGATAATACCACACCGGAGTTTCAGTTTTACTTAGAGCGCTTACTACTCTTTCCTGCATCTCTGGGGCCAGATCTGGGCTTAGATTTATATAACCTTGAAATAATGGGCTTTCTTTTAAAAGATAGTAATTGATGAAATTGGATGTGAAATCATGTCCCATGGCTACCCTAAAAGGTACAGTTCTATAATTAGAGTCTAAGAAGGGCATAAGCTCCATTCCTATAAATTCAAAAAAGGCAGCACCGGTATCTGAAGGTAAAAATGTTTTTTCATTATAGAAAGCATCGGCATTCCGTGTGTCTTGTTGATTTATTCCAACAACGATCATTTCAGGAATATCTTCCCAATAGGAGTAATAATCAACATTTCCTGCAACAGGCTCAAACAGATAATCACCATCCAGAACTATAAGTACCGGATATGCTTTTTCTTTGTTTTGATCGTAATTTCTTGGGAGTTGAATTTTTAATTCACGGTCTTCCCCTAATTTAGAGGATTTGATTGTCTTGTAGATTGTTTGTGCTGAAAGTAGGGTTGGCATCAGCAGTACCAATAATAGTAGTTTTTTTAGCATAGGTTAAGTTTAAAATACTGAACACAAGATACTTATTATTTCTTACCATTTAAAATAGGAAGGAAGAGGAAAGAGAGTCCTCCAACTATCACAATTAAAAGGGTTTGTGTTCCCCATGCTATCCATCCAAAAGCCTCTCCATCTTGCTTATCTATCCCAAAAAGCATCATACTCGCACCTATGGCAATGGGATAGACCCCAATTCCGCCGTTTGTTGCAGAAATAGCAAAAGATCCAACTACAAATGCTACCATCACTATTCCAAAGGAGGTGTTGGCAAGTTCTGGAACGGTGAAAATGATCACATAGAACATGAGCACGTACATAATCCAAATAAATAAAGTGTGGAATAGAAAACCCCACTTATTCTTCATTTTTAAGATGCTACGCATTCCTTCTAACAATCCTTTTGCGAAATTCTTAAATTTCACAAAGATGCCATGTTTAGATCTTTTTATAAGTTTAAGAACGATCACCCCAAAAGCTAAGATGGCCAATAGAACTCCAAATGTAAGAATTGGGTTTATTTGATTGTTCTGAAAGTAGGCTAAAAGGTCATCGGTTTGCATGATCATGGCTATTCCAACCACTAATAATAGCATTATAAAATCTGCTATTCTCTCTGATATGATTGTACCGAAAACTTTTTCAAACGGAATATCTTCATAAGTAGAAAGACTTACTCCTCTTAAGATCTCTCCCGATCTAGGCACTCCAAAATTGGCTAGATAAGCTACCATTACCGCCATGAACTGATTGGAGAATTTAGGCTTATAGCCCATAGGCTCTAAGAGATAGCTCCATCTATATGCTCTAGAGAGGTGAGATAACAAACCAAACAGCATAGAAAGTAGGATAAACCATGGGTTTGCAGCAGTAATATTGTCTAGAAGGTCTTGTCTTTCTTGAGGAGTGGCACTATTCAATGAGTACCAGATCAAAAAAACTCCCAGTGTTAGTGGGAGTATGATCTTTAAAATTTTTATGATAGATTTTTTCAAGAAGTTAAATCAACAAATTATTTTCTTCATTTGGGAATACTAAAGAAGGCTTGAAAGATTTTGCTTCTTCAAACTCCATAATAGCATAGGTTATTAAAATTAAAATATCCCCCTGTGCAACTCTTCTTGCGGCGGCACCATTTAAAGTGATCTCTCCAGAATTTCGTGGTCCCGGAATAGCATAGGTCTCAAGACGTTCCCCGTTGTTATTATTAACGATTTGAACTTTCTCCCCTTCAATTATATTTGCAGCATCCATAAGATCTTCATCTATGGTAATACTTCCAATATAATTAAGATCTGCCCCGGTACATTTTACGCGGTGTATTTTAGATTTTACTACGTGAACTTGCATTGGTTTTAATTTAATAATTGAGAGCTATATTATCTATAAGCCTTACATCTCCTGCGTACACAGCTATAAAGGCACGATATTGTGCTCCAGATACTTGTTTGTTTATGGTTTTTAACGTGTTGCTATCTGCAATTTCAAAATACTCTAACTTTAAAAATGAGTGAGAATTAAACTGCTTTTGCACCCATTCTGTTATGTTTGAGGCATTTTCTGTGCCAAACTTTTCTTTAACCGTTTGAAGGATCTTGTATATGATAGCTGAATTTTCACGTTCTTGAGCCGTTAGTCGTTCATTTCTAGAACTCCTTGCTAAACCATTATTTTCCCTGTCTATTGGGCATCCAACTACATTTACGGGTAAATTGTGTTTCTCAGTAAGTTTTTTAATGATCTGTAATTGCTGATAATCTTTCTCACCAAAAAATGCCATATCTGGTAGTACCAGTTCAAATAGCTTTTTAACTACAGTTCCTACTCCGTTAAAATGTCCGGATCTAAATTTTCCTTCCATTTCAAATTCAAGTCCATCATATTCAAAATGTTCAGCCTTAACAGAATCTCCATATAATTCAGATGCATTTGGAGCAAATACAATTACATTTAGATTTAATTCTTCTAAAAGAGCTACATCAGAATTTAATGTTCTGGGATAGTTTTGAAGATCTGAAGGATTATCAAATTGGGTTGGATTAATAAAAATACTCACCAAAACTAGGTCACATTTTCTTGCTGCTTGTATCACCAAAGACAAATGTCCTTGATGTAAAGCACCCATGGTAGGCACGAATCCTATGGTAGTTTCGTTAGATTTAAATCCTGAAATTACCTGTTGTAAGGCGGCTTTCTCTTTAATTATCTGCATTTTGTTGTAAAATTAACAGCGTGCAAACTTAATATAATACTAGCAAACTGCATAAAATTTTGTAATTTTGCGTGTTTTTTATTCGCAAAAGCAAAAAATTTATGAAAGATAAGAGGATATTGTACGTATCATCTGAAGTAATTCCTTACCTGCCTGAAACCGATATATCATCTATGTCTTTTGAAGCCGCTAGAATGGTAAATGGTCTTGGAGGTCAGATAAGAATTTTTATGCCTCGTTATGGCAATATCAATGAAAGGAGACACCAACTGCACGAAGTAATAAGATTATCTGGGATGAACCTTGTAATTGATGATCTTGATATGCCATTAATTATTAAAGTTGCCTCTATTCCAAAAGAGAGAATGCAGGTTTATTTTATTGATAATGAGGATTACTTTAAGAGAAAAGCGACATTAACAGATGAAGATGGAAAATTATTTTCGGATAATGATGAAAGAGCTATTTTCTTTGCAAAAGGAGTGATCGAGACTGTGAAAAAATTGAACTGGTCACCAGATATTATTCACGTTCATGGCTGGTTGTCTTCACTTTTACCACTGTACCTTAGAAACTACTACGGGAATGAGCCGTTATTTTCTGGCGCAAAAATTGTAACATCGGTATACAATCAAAGCTTTGATGAGACGTTAGATAAGGATATGTATAAAAAAGTGCTTTTTGATGGTTTAGAAGATGATAGTGTAAGTCATCTTAAAAAACCGAATTACGTCAATCTTATGAAAACAGCCGTAGATAACTCTGATGCTGTTATTACAGGTGGGGATAATATTCCAGACGAATTGAAGAAGTATCTTGAAAAGTTAGACAAGCCGGTTCTTGGATATAAATCGCCAGAAGAGTTTTCTTCTGCTTACCAAGAATTCTACACTACCAAAGTATTATCAGAATAAATTAATCAATTTCGAATGATTTTATTGAAACGCTTACGCTTTATGCCGTTAATGCTATTAACGGTTTTGGCTTTTATATCTTGTGATGAAGATTATAATACTATTGGAGGAGATCTTATTGGAGGTCAATTAGATTCACTTCCTAGATACAATCCTGGAGTAATTGCATATTCTAAAAAATTAGGACCGGTACAAACTAACAATCTTCCGGTTAATCTTTTAGGAGTTTATAAAGATCCGGTATTTGGTTTGCAATCTGCAAATGTACTTACTCAAATTTCTTTAGCTACATTGAATCCTAACTTCGGAACAGAACCTGTTTTGGATAGTGTGATCCTTACGTTGCCTTACTTTAGTACTCAGATAGATACAGATGAAGATGGGGGTGCGGTGTATCAATTAGATTCTATTTATGGAACCTCACCAGTTAAATTAACAGTTCGCAGATCTAATTATTTTTTAAATGATTTTGACCCTACTGATAATTTTCAAAATCGCCAGAAATATTTCTCCAATCAGGCAGATGTGTTTTCTTCATCCTTAATTGGAGACCCGTTATATTCTAATGATAGCTTTAGACCTACTAACAATAGAGTGAGTTATGCGGAAGTTAACAGTAGTACAGGGAATTTAGATACTGTTCAAAAATCACCAAGATTAAGGGTTGCTTTAGATAAAGACTTTTTTCAGCAAAATATTATAGATAAACAAGGTTCTCCAGAGTTATTTAATAATAACAACTTTAAAAATTATTTTAGAGGATTATATTTTTCTGCGGAAGCTGTAAACGGAGATGGTACTTTGATGTTGCTTAATTTTGCAAATAGCGATGCTAATATCAAATTGTATTACAGGTCTAAAGTAGCAGATACCAATGATTCAAATGAAGATGGAGATACAACAGATCTAATTTACTCGCCTGCTGCCTTTACGTTAGATTTTAATGCAAATAGGGTTAACACGTTATCACAGGATTTTCCTGCAGAATTCCTTCAGTTAATAGAAGGTTCTAGCGAAGACTTAGGAAGTAAGAACCTAGTTTTAAAAGGTGGTGCTGGTAGTATGGCTGTTATTGAGCTATTTGAAGATGAGGAAGAAATACAGCTAATACGTGATAATAATTGGCTTATTAATGAGGCAAGTTTGGAGTTCTATGTAGATCAAAGTAAAATTACAGGTGGAGATGCAGAGCCAGAAAGAATTTATGTGTATGATATCGAGAATAATATTTTCTTGCTAGATTATCAGATCGATCTAACATTAGATGCAGATAGACCTTTAAATTCTGGAACTACTTTTGCATCTAGATTAGTAAGAGATGAAGATGGCAATGGAGTGAAATATAAAATAAGAATCACAGAACTTGTTAAATCTATTTTAGACGAAAATTCAGATGTTAGAAAATTAGGTGTTGTAGTAACTCAAAATATTAATTTAACGAGCAATGCCAGTTTAAAAAATTCTATAGCTTTAAGTGATGATGATATATCTACAGATCTTGTTATAGATAGAATCCCTACAGGTTCTGTTATTAGCCCAAAAGGTACCGTGTTATATGGTAATCTTGCTGATGATGAAGACAAGAGATTAAAGTTTAATATTTATTATACAGAAACAAACAATTAAAGAATATGTGTGGAATTGTTGGATATATTGGATTTAGGGAAGCTTATCCAATTGTATTAAAGGGATTACAAAGATTAGAGTACAGAGGTTATGATAGTGCGGGTATTGCACTATATGATGGAGAAGAGCTTAATCTATGTAAGACAAAAGGAAAGGTAGCAGACCTTAAAGCAAAATTTGAAGAGACCGGAACTTCTACGGAAGGACATGTTGGAATAGGGCATACTAGATGGGCAACTCATGGAGTTCCTAATGATGTGAACTCTCATCCTCACTATTCAAATTCAGGGAACTTGGTGATCATTCATAATGGGATTATTGAGAATTACTCTGCATTAAAGAAAGAACTTGTAAAAAGAGGGTATACTTTTCAGTCTGATACAGATACAGAAGTTTTAGTGAATCTTATTGAAGATGTAATGTCTAAAGAAGATATAAAACTAGGAAAAGCTGTTCAGATCGCATTAAATCAAACTGTTGGAGCTTACGCAATCACAGTTTTTGATAAGAGAAAACCTAATGAGTTAGTTGTAGCAAGATTAGGAAGTCCTTTGGCTATTGGAATTGGTGAAAATGAATACTTTATTGCATCAGATGCTTCACCATTTATTGAGTTTACGAGTAATGCGATCTATCTTGAAGATGGAGAGATGGCAGTGGTAAGATTAGATAAAGAGATCAAGGTTAGAAAAATTCAGGATGATACACTAGTAGATCCTTATGTACAAGAATTACAACTTAATCTTGAGCAAATTGAAAAAGGTGGTTATGATCATTTCATGATGAAAGAGATCTACGAACAACCTAACGCAATTACAGATACTTATAGAGGTAGAATGCTTGTTGACGAGGGCATCATTAGAATGGCGGGTGTAGATGATAATATAGATCGTATTGCCAATGCTAAAAGAATTATTGTTGTTGCTTGTGGTACTTCATGGCACGCCGGTTTAGTATCAGAATATATCTTCGAAGATTTAGCAAGAATACCTGTAGAGGTAGAATATGCTTCAGAATTTAGATATAGAAATCCTGTTATTTATGAAAATGATGTGGTAATTGCTATTTCTCAAAGTGGAGAAACTGCAGATACTATGGCAGCTATTAAATTAGCTAAAGAAAAAGGGGCTTTCGTATTTGGAGTATGTAATGTGGTTGGATCATCTATTTCTAGAGAGACAGATGCAGGTGCTTATACACATGCCGGACCAGAAATTGGTGTAGCTTCAACCAAAGCATTTACAACGCAGATCACCGTTTTAACCTTAATGGCTTTAAAGCTTGCTAAGTATAAAGGTACTATCTCAGATTCAGACTTTAGAATGCACTTGCAAGAGTTAGATAGAATTCCTGCTAAGATCACTAAGGTGTTAGAAGAGAACGAACATATTAAAGTAATTGCAGATAAATATAAAAATGCTCCAAACTGTCTTTACTTAGGTAGAGGTTATAATTTCCCGGTAGCACTAGAAGGAGCGCTTAAGTTAAAAGAGATCTCTTACATTCATGCAGAAGGTTATCCTGCTGCAGAAATGAAGCATGGTCCTATTGCTTTAATAGATGAATTGATGCCGGTAGTTGTTATTGCAACTAAGAAAGGACATTATGATAAAGTGGTAAGTAATGTACAGGAGATCAAATCTAGAAAAGGTAAGATCATAGCTGTTGTTACCGAAGGTGATGAAGAAGTAAGAAGCTTAGCAGATTATGTAGTAGAGATTCCTGAAACCTTAGAATCTTTAACTCCATTATTAACTACTATTCCATTACAATTGTTGTCTTACCATATAGCAGTAATGTTAGGTAAGAACGTAGATCAACCAAGAAACTTGGCGAAATCTGTAACTGTTGAATAGGCAGAGTATAGCATAAAAGTTAAAACCCTTTCGGAATATTCCGGAAGGGTTTTTTATTTTTAAATAATAGGAATTTATATTTTCTTCAACCCTATTTACATTTGGCGTAGTTAAGTTGAATGATTTTAATGAATAGAGAAGATTTTAATTTCTCGAAAAAAGTTGCGTAAGAGCCTGTTTTATTTTATAAAGAAAAACTATCTTTGCAGCCTGAAAATGAATTTTGGTATATTCTTATTTATAGGAGATTATCAAATAGAATTATAAAGATTTTAATATTAAACTTTAAAGAATTAGATAATGTCTAAAGTCACAGGTAAAGTTGCACAAATCATTGGTCCTGTAGTTGATGTAGTTTTCAACTCAGATAATGCTGATTTGCCTAAAATTTACGATTCCTTAGAAATTACCAGAAAAGATGGTTCTATTTTGGTTTTGGAGGTACAATCTCACATTGGTGAAAATACAGTAAGAACTGTATCTATGGATTCTACTGATGGATTGAGCAGAGGTGTAGAAGTAATTGCTACTGGAGCACCAATCCAAATGCCAATTGGAAAAGAGGTTTATGGTCGTTTATTCAATGTAATTGGAGATGCCATAGATGGAATGGATAACTTGCCTAAGGCTGGTGATGCTGGATTGCCAATTCACCGTCAGGCACCAAAATTCGAAGATCTTTCAGTTTCTACTGAAGTTCTTTTCACCGGTATTAAAGTAATTGATCTTATTGAGCCTTATGCAAAAGGTGGTAAGATTGGTCTTTTTGGTGGAGCAGGAGTTGGTAAAACTGTATTGATTCAGGAACTTATTAATAACATCGCCAAAGGTCACGGTGGACTTTCAGTATTTGCTGGAGTTGGAGAAAGAACTCGTGAGGGGAATGACCTTTTAAGAGAGATGTTAGAGTCTGGAATTATTAAATATGGTGATGACTTTATGCATTCTATGGAAGAAGGTGGATGGGATCTGTCTAAGGTTGATAAAACAGCTTTAAGAGATTCTAAAGCAACTTTCGTATTCGGACAAATGAATGAGCCACCTGGAGCACGTGCTAGAGTTGCACTTTCAGGACTTACAATAGCAGAATATTTCCGTGATGGAGCAGGAGATGGACAAGGAAAAGATGTACTTTTCTTCGTAGATAATATCTTCCGTTTTACACAAGCTGGATCTGAAGTGTCTGCACTTCTTGGACGTATGCCATCTGCGGTAGGTTACCAACCTACATTAGCAACTGAGATGGGTGCCATGCAAGAGCGTATTACCTCAACTAAAAATGGATCTATTACATCTGTACAGGCGGTTTACGTTCCTGCAGATGATTTAACTGACCCGGCACCGGCAACAACCTTTGCTCACCTTGATGCAACAACGGTATTGTCTCGAAAGATTGCAGAACTTGGTATTTATCCTGCAGTAGATCCTTTGGAATCTACTTCAAGAATCCTTACTGCTGGAATTTTAGGTGAAGAACACTATAGTTGTGCACAACGAGTTAAAGAGTTGTTACAACGTTATAAAGAATTACAAGATATTATTGCTATTCTTGGGATGGAAGAACTTTCAGAAGAAGATAAGCAAGCGGTATGTAGAGCAAGACGTGTACAACGTTTCTTATCTCAACCTTTCCACGTAGCCGAACAGTTTACAGGTCTTAAAGGAGTGTTGGTAGATATTAAAGAAACCATCAAAGGATTTAATATGATCATGGATGGAGAATTAGATCACTTACCAGAAGCTGCTTTTAACCTTAAAGGAACTATTGAAGAAGCTATTGAAGCTGGAGAGAAAATGTTGGCAGAATCTTAAAATAGAATTGAGTATTGAGTAGTTAGTATTTAAAACTCACTACTCAATACTAATTACTCAATACTGAAAAAATATGTATTTAGAAATTGTTACTCCTGAAGCAGTAGTATTTGGCGCAGAAGTAGAAGCTGTGAAAGTTCCCGGAATAGATGGGGAATTTCAAATGCTTAATCATCATGCTGCTATTGTTTCTCTTTTAGTGGAAGGAGAAGTGAAGATCAATTTAGCATCTTCTGCAAATCCAGAAATGATAAAGAGTCTTTCTAAAGATTTTAGACAAGAAGGTTCTAATGTTTTTTTCTATCCTATTAAAGGAGGAGTGCTTGAAATGAAGGATAATAAAGCCATTGTTCTAGCAGATTAAATAGCATAACACAATATTTAAAATCCCAAATTCTAATATTTAGAGTTTGGGATTTTTGCTTTTATAGATTTTATATAGCAATTTTCTTATCATTACCACAAAAAAAAAGCCAGCTCCAATGAAACTGGCTTTTTTAATAGTTATAATTTTACTTAGATTTTAACCAAGTTTCTCTCATTTTTACCGCTTTCTTGTCTGCCTTTGCGTCTATGCTGATGGTGTAAGCGGGATCCTCTTCTAAAGTAACTTCCGTTTTTTGTTCTTGTCTATTTCTAACTATTACAAGTTGAAGTTTATCACCAGACTTTTTTGATTTTAAAAGCTCTGACCATGCTTCTTTGCTTGAGATAATTGAATCGTTTGCTGCTTTTATTTCATCTCCTTCAGATAAAAATGCTTTATAAGCAGGGCTTTCATTTTTCGGATTACTTGAAATAATTAATTTATTATCATCTTCTTTTACCGACGCCCCGAAGTATGCCGATTCTTTAAGCTGTTCTAATTTTAGTCCTACAGTTTTTAGGAGATCAGCATATTTAGGCATTTCGCTTTTGTAGATGTAATTACTAAAAAACTCATCTGCAAATTCTTGCCCTGCATACTTAGCTAATGTTGTTTGAATATCTTTAATAGTGTAAGCAACTTCTGATTTCCCATAAGTTGTCCACATCAATTTCATGAAATTGTCCAGATTAAGGTCATTATCTCTTAATTTCAGATCTAATGCTAATCCTAAAATACTTCCGTAGGAATAATAAGATATAAAAGTGTTTTCTCTATTTACCGCATCTACAGAAGTTGCAGCATCTACAAAGGGAGCCTGATAGCTCATCTCTATAGAGTTAAAATATTTATGAGCAGGAGAATTCCAAACATAATTAAAAGTGCCGTTTAAGCTCTTTATATAATCTTCAGCACTAATGATTTTAGCTCGAGTTAAAACAAGATTGGTGTAGTAGCTTGTAAAACCTTCTGCAAACCATAAAGAACCAGACATGTTTGCTTTTGTGAAATCAAAAGGTTCTAGATCTGCAGGTCTAATTCTTTCTACATTCCAGGAATGAAAATATTCGTGAGATACGGTGCCAATATTTCCTTTCATTCCTCCTTCAGCTAAACTTTCTACATCGGTTAAAATAGTGCTGTTTCTATGTTCCATCCCGTCGCCTGTAACATTTGGCATATAGCAAGCCAAAAAAGTGTATTTCCCAAAGTCATATTTTGGTAATTCTCCAAAAATCAACTTTTGCTGTTTAACTATTTTTTTGACCTTTTCAAAATACTCATCGAATTCTTGCTTAGTACCTGGATGATGTAGTGCAAAACGAATGTCTTGACCATCTATATTAAATGATCTCAAATCAAAATCACTAATTTCCATAGGACTATCCATAAAATAATAAAGATCTGGAGCAGCATATTTTGTGGCAGAAAGCTCTTTTAATTGAGTTGCGACTTTCCAGTTTGAATTTGCTGGAATATCAATGGTAACTTCAATAGGTCTATGCTCTAAAGTTTTGCTGAAGATGAAAGTAGCTGGAATATTTAAATGTGCATGGGTGTTGTCTACTTGAGAATACGTTCCGTCTCCATGATTGGCAAAGAGCGTATAGGAGATATTTACGGTTCCATCATGATCAGAAATTTCCCAAGAATAAGGGTCCGGTCTTGAGGTGGTAAGTTCTTCCCCTTTGCCATTGGTGGCTTTTAAGTTGTAAACGTTTTTAGCAAATTCATGAACCGCATATCTCCCGGGAGAAGATCTGCTCATTTCAACTTTTAAAGTATGACTTTTAATGTTTGGAAATGTGGCGTTTACTGTAGCTTCATGATGTGCTGCATTTTCAAATGATATTTGATAAGTATTGGTTTGGCCGAAGGATACTGCTGTAATAAGCAGGAAAAAAAGAAATTTATACATAGATATTTTTGAATTTGGACTCTAAATTAATCAATTCCTAAAACCTTGAACTTAATCTTCATTTATATATTCTAAAATATCACCCGGCTGACAATCTAATGCTTTACAGATTGCTTCCAAAGTGGAGAATCTTACTGCTTTTGCCTTCCCTGTTTTAAGGATCGAAAGATTTGCAGTGGTAATTCCAATAAGTTCAGCCAGCTCATTGCTTTTCATACCTCTTTTCTCAAGAACTGAATCTAGATTTATGTTTATAGACATACTTAAACGGTTAGATCGTTTTCTTCTTGAAGGCTTCTAGATTTTTTAAAGAGCTTACTCATATAAATAAAAAACAAACCTATTGATAGAATAAAAAGACTGCTATAATAACCAGAATCTACGGAAACGCCAATTTCCAATCTTTTTTCTAGTAGCATCGTGGAGAAAAAGTGAACTATAAACTGCAGTACTACAGATAGAACAATAAGCTGACCAATTAGTCTGAACAAAGCAATCTGTAATTTTGTGAAAAATGAATTCTTAAAAAAACTTCTTATCAATTTTCTCAAGAGGTATATAGCATAAGTGCTTAATAGTGTAACAGCAAAATTGCTAATTATTAACAAGCCTGACGAGAAGTTCAAATCCACAATTTCCTTTTGACTATCATTTATGGTAACCGTAAAAGGTTCTCCATAGAGTATAAGCATCAAATAAGTAAAAAAAGAGAAAATAACGTCAATTATCAGTATAATAAAACAAATGTCAATGCTCAGTTTAAGAAGTTGTAAAGATTTCATCTCTATTAAATTATCGTTTTACAATAACAAACATAAATATTAATTATCGAAAAACAATAATTTATTATTATTTTAATTTTATAGATTTACTGTATGCATAATTTTTTAAGAAACCAATTAGCATAATACAGGTAATTTCATTTTTAAGATTGTAACCGTTTAATGATCTAAATAGTGTTGCATTAAAGTAATATTTACCTACACAAACCTCAATAATTCCTATTATATTTGCGAAGAACTGATTTTTAGATTCACTCATGCTAATAGCAATACTTTTAGGGTTTATATTTTCACTGTTCTTGGTAGTTGCCGGAAAGATTTTTAAAGGCAAACTAGCAGTACTTTCGGCTGCAATCCCTTTGTCATTATTTGTTTATTTCATTCAATTTATTGGTAGAATAGCCGATGGAGAAGTGATTAGACAGAATTTTGAATGGATTCCATCATTTGGAGTTAATTTGGGTTTTACACTAGATGGTTTATCGCTCCTCTTTTCTTTGATGATCACAGGAATTGGTTTTCTCGTTTTTGTGTACTCATCGGTCTACCTCAAAAATCATAAATATTTAGATAGATTTTATGGTTATCTCAGTATGTTCATGGCTGCAATGCTTGGCTTGGTACTTTCAGATAACTTAATTTCATTATTTGTATTCTGGGAACTTACCAGTATAAGCTCCTTTTTTCTAATTGGATTTAATAACTCTAATCCGGCATCTAGAAAATCTGCAATTACTGCATTGGCTATAACCGGATTAGGAGGAATGTCATTATTAGCAGGAGCTATTTTCTTAGGATCAGTTACTGGTACTTATAATATTTCAGAAATGTTGGCTATGAGCAGTGATATTGCTGCCAGTCCTTTTTATGCCCTTATCGTTATATTAATGTTTGGTGCGGCATTTACTAAATCTGCTCAGTTCCCATTTCATTTCTGGTTGCCAGGAGCTATGAAAGCTCCAACACCGGTTTCTACTTATTTGCACTCGGCAACTATGGTAAAAGCTGGGATTTATTTGTTAATGAGATTAACACCTGTACTGGGTAATCAGGAATTATGGAATTCTACCTTGATCATTATTGGGGCGATTACAATGGTTTATTCTGCTATCCATATAATTTTTAGAACAGATCTTAAAGGAATCTTAGCGTATTCTACAATCTCAGCCTTGGGTATCTTGGTTTTTTTAATAGGTCAAGGTACGGTAGATGCTTTGTTTGCTGCTGCTGTTTTTATAATAGTTCATGCTTTATATAAAGCAACATTATTCCTTATCACCGGAATTATTGATCTCAAAACAGGAACTCGAGACGCAACCAAATTAAGAGGATTAGGAAGGGTTTTATTTCCTGTTGCTATCGCCGGATTCTTAGCTGCAATATCTAGTGCGGGAATTCCTCCAAGTATTGGTTTTATAGGAAAAGAGCTTACTTATGAGTCTACTCTGCATTTGGTTAACAGCCCGGTATTGTGGGTAGCACTTATTATTATTACTAAAATATTGTTGCTTTATGGTGGATTTGTTGCCGGAATAAGACCTTTTGCCGGTAAACTTCCTGATGATTATAAAGATCTAACTTTGCCAAGCATTCTATTATGGTTACCTCCAGTAATTTTAGCATTTGCTGGAATCTTATTTGGTATAGTGCCAAGTTTAATAGATGAATCTCTTATTAAGCCAGTAGTATCTGCAATGGGTGTAGATGGAGCAGAGGTTCATTTAAAATTATGGCATGGCTTTAGTACGGTGCTATGGTTAAGCTTATTCACTATTACCATAGGGACTATCATGTATTTTACCATGAAGCCTACCAAGGCATTAGAAGCTAAGATTGCTCGTTTAGAGTTTATATCTCCACACACTATTTCTACAAAATTATGGGTATTTGCAAATTTCTTTGCTGCCAAATGGACTAAATTTTTTCAAAACGGATATCTAAGAAATTATGTATCAACCATTATAGTAGTTCTCATAGGGCTGCTAGGATATGCCCTGTTTAGAATAGCCACTTTTTCTGTTAATTATTCTAATCTTTCTGAGATTACTTTTTATGAAGCTTCTCTTTGTGCAATCATGCTGGTAGCCGTTCTATATACTGTATTTACAAAATCTAGATTAGCTGCGGTGGCTGCAATGAGCATAGTTGGATATTCCATTTGTATGCTGTTTGTAATCTATAGTGCACCAGATCTGGCAATGACTCAGTTTTCTATAGATACCTTAACCGTAATATTATTTGTATTAGTACTTTATAGATTGCCTAAATATTTGATACTTTCAGATTATAAAGTCCGAATTAAAGATGGAATCATATCATTAACTTTTGGAGCTATAATTACCATACTAATTCTAGAAATACTTGCTGAGCCTATGAATACTGAGGTAAGCGATTTCTACGCTAAAAACGCTTATCTTTTAGCTCATGGAAAAAATGTGGTAAATGTGATACTTGTAGATTTTAGAGGGGCAGATACCATGATAGAGATTTCCGTACTGGCAATAGCAGCCATAGGAGTTTTTGGATTGCTTAAATTGAGATTGAAAAAAAGTGACAAACGATAGACGGAGAAGATCTGAATTAAAAACTAAGAAGTAATGAAAACCATTATATTAAGAACAGCAGCTACCTACCTTTTGCCGGTTCTCCTGCTGTTTTCTGTATTTATTCTTTTAAGAGGACACTATTCTCCTGGAGGAGGGTTTGTGGGAGGCTTAATTGCTTCCATAGCATGGGTGCTTCATGCATTTGCTCACGGTCTGGAAAGAACTAAACCTTTAATTAGAATACATCCTGGATTTTTAATGCCGGTAGGATTAAGTCTTGCTTTTTTAAGCGGAATTTTTCCAATCATATTTGCAGACATGCCGTTTATGACGGGAATGTGGTATCCTCATCATATCCCGATACTAGGATCTCTAGGAACTGCTATGTTCTTTGATACCGGAGTATATCTAGTAGTGGTTGGAGTTACCCTTACCATTATTTTTACAATTACAGAATCTGCTTAAATTATGGAAGTACTTTTAGCTATTATGATTGGAGTGCTTTATGCGGCAGGTATCTATATGATCCTTCGCCGAAGCCTTGTAAAACTTATCTTAGGAATTATCATTCTTGGGAATGGTGCCAATCTGCTTATATTCTTATTAGGAAGAATTGTAAAAGGGCATCCTCCAATTATTCCTGGGACAGATAAGATCTTTCATGATGTTTACGCAGATCCGGTGCCGCAGGCATTAATATTAACTGCTATTGTTATTAGTTTTGGATTACAATCCTTTGCTATCATTCTTATTAAAAGGGCGTATAAAGTGGTTAAGACTGATGATTTAGATGAAATGAACGCCATAGACCAAGATTCATGACAGAACAAATAGTTTTATATCCTCTATTGCTGCAGTTGTTTTTAAGCATTCTATTGATGTTCTTTTGGAACAAGATAGAGGTGCAAAAGATAATTAGTATAGTAGGTAGTGTTATAAGTGTAGCAGTATCCATTTGGTTATTTGCTTATATTATTGATGGGGGAACACAAACAGTGCAAGCGGGTAACTGGAAAGCTCCGTTTGGGATCATCTTCGTTGCAGACACACTCTCTGCTACATTAGTGCTTCTTACCGCAATATCTGGTCTGGCGGTTGCCAGTTTCTCTTCTGCCTCTGTTGTTGCAGCGAGGCTTAGATTTGGATATTTCCCAATTCTCCATTTTCTTTTATTAGGACTTAATGGAGCGTTCTTAACTGGAGATATTTTCAACTTATACGTATGGTTCGAGATCATAATTATTAGCTCATTTGTGCTTATTACATTGGGAGGAGAAAAGGCTCAGGTGGAAGGTGCAGTAAAGTATTTTACACTGAATATCTTGGCTTCAACCATCTTTTTAACTGCAATTGCAGTGCTATATGGTTTAACTGGAGCTTTGAATATGGCAGATCTTTCTGTTAAGGTTGCAGCTATAGAAAATAGAGGTCTGGTAGAGATTACAGCCATTTTATTTCTGATAGCGTTTGGTACCAAAGCTGCAGCATTCCCATTGTATTTTTGGCTTCCGGCGTCCTACCATACACCGCCATCGGCAGTTTCTGCGATCTTTGCAGGTTTACTTACCAAGGTTGGGGTATATGCCCTTTTAAGGGTATTTACATTGATATTTGTTGGAGATGTATTTCTTCAAAATACCATCATTGTAATGGCAGTGTTAACGCTATTTAGTGGAGGTCTTGGTGCCTTAGTGCAAAATAACCTAAGAAAAGTATTCTCATATCTCATAATCTGCCATATAGGGTATATGATTGCAGGACTTGGATTGTTTACTGAAGTTGCTATAGCAGGAACGATCTTTTATCTTATACATGATATTGTTGTAAAAACAAATTTGTTCATGGTAAGTGGTTTAATGTATAGAATTCGAGGAACCAATAGCGTGCAGGCAATGGGTGGATTGTATAAAGATTATCCAAAATTAAGCTTACTAATAGCAATACCATTATTTTCATTGGTAGGGATTCCTCCATTATCTGGATTTTGGCCAAAGATATCCTTGTTAAAAGCTGGTTTTACAACGCAACAATGGTGGCTGGTAGGAGCAATTCTCTTTGCTAGTTTAATTACTTTATTTATTATTGCCAAGATCTGGGCTGCGGTAGTATGGAAAGATAAACCGGAATCTGAATTGAAAACTAATTTCAGATATTTTGCGAATCTTTCGAACGTCAAAAAAACTCAGATGATCGCTCCTATTATATTTCTATCTCTGGTATCTTTATATATAGGTTTTGGAGCAGAGCATATACAACAGCTTTCCTCTAGAATCGCAACAGAACTTATGGATAATCAGCAATACGTAGAAGCAGTATTGCATAATACTCAAATCTTGAAGTAATGAAGAATAGGTTCTTATCTAACATAATGCTTACAGTGATCTGGGTAGCGCTTACGGGAGATTTTACCTTCCCTAACTACCTGTTTGGATTTGCTCTTAGTTTCTTATTGCTTAGAATGATCACCACGGGAAGAACGAATACTAAGTATTTTAGAATAGTTCCCAAGGCCATAGCCTTTGTATTCTTCTTTTTATACGAGCTCTTAAAAGCGAATTTAGAGGTAGCATATGAAGTGATGACGCCCAATTATAATATGACTCCGGGTATTGTAAAGATACCGTTAGATGTAAGAACTAATATAGAGATCACCTTGTTGGCAAATCTTATTACACTAACTCCGGGTACCTTAAGCTTAGATGTTTCTAATGATAAAAAGGTACTTTACGTACATTCTATGTATATTAAGGATAGAGAAAGTTTTATTGCCAGCATTAAGAACGGATTTGAAAAACGTATACTGGAAATTTTTAGATGACATTAATAGATTTTTTAAGCTACTTTGTAATTCCGGTCCTTACAGTTTCGGTTATTTTAATAGTGATAAGATTCATTAAGGGTCCTAGCATTATAGATAGAATAATTGCGGTAGATTTAATTATTACCACAGGGATTGGATTTATTGGAACGTATTCTATACTAACCAATCAGCCGGCATTTTTAGATGTTGCCATGATCCTTGCGCTTATTGCGTTCTTGGGGACGGTAGCATTTTCATACTATATTCAAAAAAGAAATAAATAATGACAGAAATTGCTGTAGGTGTATTGGCTTTCTTTGGGACGATCTTTGTTTTCCTTGCTGCAGTAGGGATCATTAGAATGCCAGACACATATTTACGAATATCGGTGACTACTAAAGCTGCTACCTTAGGGATTGGGTTACTTATGCTAGCTGCAGCCATCTATTTTCAAGAACTTTCTATTACTACACGAGTAATGGCTATTATCTTGTTCATTATACTTACAGCACCTGTGAGTGGGCATCTTTTGGGGAGAACCTCTTATTTTTCTGGGATTAGATTGTGGAAGAATTCTGTTATGGATGATCTGGATGGGAAATACCAAAAACACTCTCAGATCTTAAAGAGTGAAACAGATGATACACCAGAGAATAATCTTAGTCATATTAAAGATGCTGAAGATTAGGAATATTCTTTAAAAATGATGTTTTGCTATAGTAAACTCATCACGTTTATCTTTAAGATAATATCTACACATTTATTTTCTTAGCTACGCATGTATAAAATGTAGGTCAATATTAATAAGCAGTATGCAAAGATCTCCTATAAAATTAGTGCGAAGCCTTGAGAGCAGAAAATCTTCTAATTCCTTTCGTACACTAAAACCTCAGTCTAGTCTTATAGACTTTTCTTCTAACGATTATTTAGGATTTTCTCAAGATGCACAAATTTATGACGCCTCTCATAATTTATTATCAGATCTAGATCTTAAACTAAACGGGGCTACAGGATCTCGCTTGCTTTCAGGAAACCATTTGGTATACGATCTGGCAGAGCAAATGTTGGCAGATTTTCATCATGTAGAAGCGGGTCTGATCTTTAACTCCGGTTATGATGCCAATATTGGTTTTTTTTCTGCAGTGCCACAACGGGGAGATATTATTTTTTATGATGAGTTATCTCATGCTTCAATAAGAGATGGAATTGGTAGCAGTAACGCAAGATCTTATAAATTTAAACATAATGATCTCTCTGATCTTAAAGCTTTAATTGAGAAGAATTCTGGTGATACCAATCAATTTGATATTTATGTAGTTACAGAATCTGTTTTCTCAATGGATGGTGATATGCCAGATCTTAAAAAATTATCAAAACTGTGTGAAGAATTTGATTGTTTTTTAATTGTAGATGAAGCCCATGCTACGGGTATCTTTGGAGCCGCCGGAGAGGGCTTAGTGCATCAGCTCGATCTTCAAGATAAGGTTTTTGCACAGATCAATACCTTTGGAAAGGCTATAGGGTGCCATGGAGCAGTAATATTAGGCAGTAACTTGCTTAGAGAATATCTTATTAATTTTTCAAGAAGCTTTATTTACACCACTGCTTTAAGTCCTCATGCAGTAGCAACCATCTTTTGTGCGTATGAAAAATTGAAAAGTGATGCTTCAGAAATTGAAAATTTAAAACAGAATATTAAGATCTTTAAGGATGAAATTATCTTCCAAGAACTGAAATTGTATTTTGTAGATAGTCAATCTGCAATCCAAAGTTGTATCATTCCTGGAAACAGCAATGTTAAATTGATAGCAGAGTATTTAAAAAATAACGGTTTTGAAGTAAAACCTATATTATCGCCAACAGTTTCGTTTGGAAAAGAAAGACTTAGATTCTGTGTACATAGCTACAATTCAGCAGAAGAAATTAGAACTGTTCTAAATCTCTTAGGTAACTTTGTAAAACGATCTTGATCTCACTTGAGATAGAGTGATCTTATTTGTTTATGGCTTGAGATCTTAATTTAATTTGAAACATCAATGTCTACATATTTTATTACAGGAATAGGAACCGAAATTGGAAAAACCATCGCTTCAGCAATTGTAACAGAAACTTTACAAGCAGATTATTGGAAACCAATACAAGCGGGAGATCTGGATAATTCTGATACCCATAAAGTCCAGAATTTGATCTCTAATGAAAATACAATTTTTCATCCTAACAGCTTTTCACTAAACACTCCTATGAGTCCGCACGCAGCTGCAGAGATTGATGGAGTTAAAATGACTTCAAAGAATATTAAAAGACCGAAGTCTACTAATAAGAATATGGTAATTGAAGGCGCCGGTGGTTTATTAGTACCTATTAGCGATAATGAGGTAATTGCAGATTTAATTTCTCCAGAAGATAACGTATTGGTTGTTTCCAGACATTACCTGGGAAGCATCAACCACACCCTGCTAACTCTTGAAGCACTAAGATCTAGAGGACTTCACATTGCAGGAATTATCTTTAATGGAGAAAAAAAAGAGTCTACAGAGAGCATTATATTAAAAATGAGTGGAGTTCCTTGTGTGGGTAGAATTGATGTGGAGCCTTATTTCGATAAAAATGTGATTAAAGAATATGCAGAGAAATTTAAGGAGAGTCTTAAAGGTCTCTAGATCTTTCATTTAAATTATTTTAAAATGTCTACTAGTAATATAAAGTCACCTATAATAAATTCAGAATTAAGTGATCTCACAAAAAGGGATCAGAAGCATTTATGGCATCCCTTAACACAGCATAAGCTATCTTCAGAAATGTTACCTATCGTAAAAGCTAAAGGAGCTATTTTGTATGATGACATGGGTAAGGAATATGTAGATGGTATTGCATCATGGTATACTAGTATGTATGGGCATTGTAACCCGGCAATTACCGCTAAGGTGGCAGCACAGATGCAGGAATTAGATCAGGTGGTTTTTAGCGGATTTACCCATGAACCGGCAATTAAATTATCTGAAGCGCTCATAGAGATCTTACCGTCTAATCAGAAAAAATTGTTTTTTAGTGATAATGGTTCTACTGCTACCGAAATTGGAATTAAAATGGCTCTTCAATATCATCATAATCTTGGTAATGATAGAAAGGTAATGTTGGCTTTTGAAGAAGGTTTTCATGGGGACACTTTTGGTGCAATGTCAGTTTCTGGATTATCGGTATATAATGGAGCTTTTGAAGATCATTTTATTAAAGTGGTAAGAATTCCAGTTCCTACGGGAGACAATAATCTGGAGGTTTTGGAATTATTGAAAAGCAGGATCTCAGAATATAATCTTGCAGGTTTTATTTATGAACCTTTGGTACAGGGTGCAGCAGCCATGAAAATGCATGATCCAAATGGTTTAAATGAGATCTTAAAGATCTGTAAAGCGAATGATATTATTTGTGTGGCAGATGAAGTTATGACCGGGTTTGGTAAAACTGGAAAGAATTTCGCGTCAGAATATATGGAGGAGCAGCCAGATGTGATATGTCTTTCTAAAGCATTAACGGCAGGATTATTACCAATGGCCATTACTACTTGCTCTCAAAAAGTATATGATGCATTCTACGCAGATGAGATCTCTAAAGGACTTTTTCACGGGCATACCTACAGCGCCAATCCATTGTCTTGTACTGCTGCTATTGCCGGAATAGAATTACTGAGATCTGAGGAGATCCAAAATAATATCTTAAGAATAACAAAGTCCCACCAAGACTTTAATGCTAAAATAAAAGACCATCCCAAAGTTACCAATGTAAGACAGCTTGGTGTTATCTATGCGTTTGATCTTAATGTGAAAATGGAGCGATATGGAAATGTGAGAAATATGCTTTTTAAACATTTTATGGAAAGTGGCGTTTTTCTGAGGCCACTAGGAAGTACCATTTATATATTGGCGCCATTTGTAACTAATGAACAGGAGCTTAAAAAAATATATAATAGTATAGAAGCTGCTCTTGAACTTTTTTAGTTCATAATTTCTAAGTTATTAATCTAATGACACTTGTGTTAAGAAGAATCAATTTTATGATTTATAATTTAGGAGATGCCTTATCACGCCTTATTTTTGCTTAAAAATTGCGACTTTTGAAAACACCTGTTTATATAGCTGGCATAGCTTCTGTTTCCCCTTTAGGAAATTCTTCAGAAGAGGTATGGAAGAACTATAAAGACCCTAAGCATCTTATTTCTAAAAAACTTTTTGGAGAACAGGAAACTTTTGCAGCTTATCTTCCAAAACATGTAGAGGAAGAGATAGACCTTCTTAGAAATTCTAATCCCGTTTTTAAAAATCTTGATCTTACAGTGTTGTACGCTATATATACCTCTAGAAAAGTAATAGCTGAAGCAAATTGGAAGAAGGGAGATGAGATCGGGATAAATATAGGAAGCTCTAGAGGTGCAACCGGACTTTTTGAAAAATATCATAAAAATTTCTTAGAAACAGGCAAAGCAGAAACTTTAGCTTCTCCTACAACTACTTTGGGAAATATCTCTTCGTGGGTAGCTCAGGATATTGAAACTACAGGGCCGGAAATATCTCATAGCGTAACCTGTTCCACCGGATTACAGGCAGTTTTAAATGGCGTTGCTTGGTTAAATGGTGGAATGGCAGAGAAATTTTTAGTAGGAGGGAGTGAGGCGGCGTTAACACCTTTTACAATAGCTCAGATGAAGGCTATGAAGATCTATGCTACAGAAGATCTTAATTATCCGTGCAGAGCTTTAGATATTGAAAAACAAAGAAATACCATGATCTTAGGAGAAGGGGCAGGAGTAATAGCTCTTCAACTTAATTCTGATAATTGTATTGCCAAAATTTCGGGAGTGGGATATGCTACGGAAAGGCTAAATCATCCTGCTTCTATTTCTAGTAATGGAGAATGTTTCCAAAAAGCTATGAAAATGGCTATTGGAGAGATGGATCTTTCAGAAATTGATGTTGTGGTAATGCATGCTCCTGGAACTGTAAAGGGAGATCAAGCAGAAATTAATGCTATTAGCACGCTATTTGGTAATAATTTGCCGGCTATGACTTCTAATAAATGGAAGATTGGGCACACCTTTGGAGCATCTGGAGTGTTAAGTTTAGAGCTGGCAGTTTTAATGCTTCAACATCAGGAATTCATACCAGTTCCTTTTTCCACTATCAGCAAAGCCCCGGCACGACTAAAAAATGTACTGGTGAATGCAGTAGGTTTTGGTGGAAATGCAGTCTCAATTTTGATCAACAATAGTTAAATTTATACGTTCTCACCGTTTTTGGAGAATATGGAAATAAATCTTTTTAATACAAACATTCAGAAAGACTTAGTTTTAGTTATTTTTGAATACAAATAATTTTTATGGCAACTAAACACAACTGGACCAAGGAAGAAATTCTTGAGATTTACAATAAGCCTTTTATGGAATTGCTTTATGAAGCAGCAACGATCCATAGATTGCATCACGATCCTAACACAGTTCAGGTTTCAACATTATTATCAATAAAAACTGGCGGATGTCCTGAAGATTGTGGGTATTGCCCACAGGCAGCCAGATATCATACCAATATTGAAGGGAATGATCTAATGAGCGTTAACCAGGTTAAAGCTCAGGCTTTACGTGCAAAAGCATCGGGAAGTTCTCGTGTTTGTATGGGAGCGGCTTGGAGAAATGTTAAAGATGGAGATGAATTCGATTCTGTTTTAGAAATGGTGAGAACCATCAATAAACTAGATATGGAAGTTTGTTGTACACTTGGGATGATCACAGAAAATCAGGCACAGCGTTTAGCAGAAGCTGGATTGTATGCCTATAATCACAATCTAGATTCGTCTGAAGAATATTATAAAGAAGTGATTTCTACACGTGGGTATCAGGATAGATTAGATACTATTGGAAACGTTAGAAAAACCAATGTAACGGTTTGTAGCGGAGGAATTATTGGAATGGGAGAGTCTATAGACGATCGCGCCGGAATGTTGGTAGCGCTTTCTACTTTGAATCCTCAACCAGAATCTGTTCCAATAAATGCATTAGTTCCTGTAGAAGGAACTCCTTTAGAAGAACAGGCACCGGTTTCTATTTGGGAAATGGTAAGAATGGTAGCTACTACCAGAATTATAATGCCGGAAACTCAGGTTAGACTTTCTGCCGGACGTACTCAAATGAGTAGAGAAGGACAGGCTATGTGTTTCTTTGCAGGAGCAAATTCTATCTTTGCAGGAGATAAACTTTTAACCACACCAAATCCTGATGTGAATGAGGATATGGAAATGTTCAAAGCTTTAGGCTTAAATCCTCAAAAAGCATTCGAGAAAAAAGCAAAACCGGAAAGTGTTTCTGCAGAAGATTCTAAGTTTGCTAATTTGGGAGAAAAACCAAAATGGTCTCGTCCAGGGCATCAAATAGAAAAGAACCTACAAGCTCAGGAAAAAGCAAAAACTAAAGTTTAATATATCATTGAAGCTTGATCTACAAGAAATACCAAGAGTTAAAGGAATTTCTAAACAAGAATTTCTTAAGGAATATTTTATTCCTCAAAAGCCTGTAATTCTTGAAGAGCTTAGCAAAGATTGGCCTGCCAAACAAAAGTGGGATTTTGATTATTTTAAGCGAGTAGCCGGAGAGGTTGTAGTTCCTGTATATGATGGAAAACCAGCTAAAGGGAAGCAAAAAAGCCATGCTCCGGCGAAAAAGCTTAAATTTTCTGAATATATAGATATTGTAAAGGCAGGCCCAACAGATTTAAGAATGTTCTTCTTTAATCTGTTGCAAAACTGTCCGAAGCTTATACAAGACTTTAAATACCCGGAATTGGGGATAAAATTCTTTAAGAAGCTACCTGTTTTATTTGTTGGAGGTGAAGGTTCTAAGGTAGTGATGCATTATGATATGGATCTTGCCAACAATTTTCATTTTAATTTTGCAGGTAAAAAAAAGGTAATTCTATATGGTCCAGAGCAAACCAAATTTCTTTATAAAGTACCCTATTCTATAGTGAGTATGGAGATTATAGATATGGATGACCCAGATTTTCAGAAATATCCTGCGCTTGCAAAAGCCAAAGGTTTTGAAGCTGTATTGGGTCATGGTGATGCACTGTTTATACCTAGTAAATGGTGGCATTTTATAAAATATCAAACTCCGTGCTTGTCTTTAACACTCAGATCCTTACCAAGATCGCCAAAAAAGATATTAGAAGTATTAAATAGTGTAATTTTGCTAAGGAATTTCGACAATCTTATGCGCAAACTTCGTGGGCAAGATTGGATAGACTATAAAAATAAACAAGCGATAATCAAAACGCATAAAAATTTAGGGATTGAATGATGGAAGATAGATTGAACTTAGCACAGATTCCTAGAGTAAAAAATATCTCTAAAAAAGATTTTGTAGAACAATATGTAAAGACTCAAAAGCCGGTTGTAATTGAGCATTTAATAGAAGATTGGCCTGCTTTTAAAAAGTGGGATCTAAATTATATTAAAGAAGTTGCCGGTAATAAAACGGTGCCTCTTTACGATGATCGTCCTATTACATCTGAGTTTAAGTTCAACCAGCCACATATGGAGATGAAACTGTCTGAATATATAGACCTTCTTCAATCTAAACCTACCAATTACAGAATATTCTTATATCACCTTTTAAAAGAGGTGCCTAAGCTTCAAGAAGATTTTAAGTTCCCAAAAATGGGGCTTCGATTTTTAAAGCAGTTACCCATGTTATTCTTTGGTGGTGTTAATTCTAAAGTGTTTATGCATTATGACATTGATTATGCTAATATTCTGCATTTTCAATTCAATGGAAAAAAACAGTGTATCTTATATTCACCTTCAGAAAGTAAATATTTATACAAGGTTCCACACTCTCTTATCTCTAGGGAAGATATAGATTTCACGAATCCAGATTTTGAAAAATTCCCGGCCCTTAAAAAAGCTAAAGGTTATATTACCGAGCTTAAACATGGGGAGGCTCTTTATATGCCGGAAGGTTATTGGCATCAAATGACGTATCTAACTGCCGGATTTTCTATGAGCTTAAGAGCAACTTCTAGAGGTTTGTTGAATATCTCTAAGGCTGTTTATAATTTGGTGGTAATGAGACATTTTGATAATTATATGCGTAAGTGGAAGGGTCAGGATTGGATAGATTATAAAAATGTGAAGGCCATGGAGAAAACACATGCCAATATTTAAATTAGTTGATAAGGTTATTGCTTAATTCATAGACCAAATTAGATTCAAATCCTCTTTGCAAAAGGTAATCACTCAACTTTTTTTTCCGTTTGTATGGATCTGATTCTTTAATAAGATTAAGCTTTTTCTCTGCTACCTGTTCCAGAATATTCAAATATTCGTTTTCATCTATTTCGGTAAGCCCAAGTTTGATTATCGGCGCAGAGATCTCTTTCTTTTTAAGTTCTTGGGTGATCTTTATTTTACCCCATTTTTTTATTCTGAATTTACCCCGAACAAAACTTCTGGCAAAGCGCTCTTCATTTAAGAAATCCTCGCGCATCAGTTCAATTATAATCTGTTCACAAGCTTGAGGGATCATTCGCATTTCCCTTAATTTATCTTCCACTTCTTTTTGGGATCTATCTCTATAGGCACAAAATTGCGCTAATTTGAGCGTCGCCTCTTTAACGGTATAAGATTTTTGTGATAGATTATCCTTCATAGAGACAAAGGTATAAAGACAAGCTTAGAAATACAGCTTTATCAATACTAATACTACATATAAAGCATTTAGGCTTTAAGAATTAAAATATTATAGAAGATATAATTTGCCCATTTATCAAATAAGGTATATTTGAGGATGATTCGGTTTTTATTGTTGTTAGCATTAGTGCTTAGTTTTAATAATTCTTATGGGCAGTTAGGCTTTTGTAATGGAAGTAAAGGTGATCCTATATTTCAAGAAGACTTTGGTACAGGTTCTGGATATGGCCCTAGGTTGGCTGCAGGAATTACTAATTATAGTTATGTAACTCAAGATCCTCAAGATGGGGAATATACCATATCTAGCATTATTGGGCGTGAAATCCCATCCTGGCATTCTTATTCTCCAAATTTAACTCCTTCTGGAGGAAAAGCGCTAATTATAAATGCCGGCTTCACTGCAGGACAGTTCTATAGAACAGATATTTCCGGACTTTGTGAGAATACTACCTATGAGTTTTCAGCTTATCTGATGAATATTTATAATTCTGCAAGTGGTGCTTGTGCTGATGGTGATATTCCTGTAAATGTAAAATTTCAAATCTGGGATGAAACCGATACTCAGCTTTTGAAAGAAGGCAGTACAGGTGCTATAAATTCTACCGCTTTTCCTTTAGCTGAAGAATACGCTCTAACTTTTAAAAGCGCACCAGGACAGAATAATGTGATTCTAAAAATGTTTAATAATGGAGAAGGTGGTTGCGGAAACGACCTTGCAATAGATGATATAATTTTTAGATCATGTGGAGATCTCACCAGTATAGATGCTGGAAATTCATCAAACATGGATTTGAGAGTTTGCGAGGAAGATACTCCGTACAATGTAGATCTTAAAGCAACACCAGATAACACAGTGTATCAAACACATGCTTACCAATGGCAACGAAGTTTAGACGCAGTTAACTGGACAGATATTAGCGGAGCAAATCAGAGTAATTATACGGTTGTGAATTTAGTACAATCCACATATTATCGCGTAAAGGTGGCAGAGGATAGTATAAATCTTACTAATAATTTGTGTAGTTCTTTTTCTGAAGCTTTTTTTGTACAGATGGTTTCAGTACCAACAGCGCCAGTTAGTAACGGAGATGTGGTAGTTTGCGGTAATTCTGAAATACCTCAAATTTCTGTAAAAGCGGGGGTAGATGAAATGGTGAATTGGTATGATGCTCCATCTGGCGGAAACTTACTTCAAGCCAAATCTTTTAATTATCAACCAGATGTTGCTGGTATATTTTATGCGGAAGCAAAAAGCACCTTAATAGAATGTAAACCAAGTTCCAGAACTGCAGTTAAAATTACTCTAGATAACATCCCAGATGTGGAAGATGAAACAATTCAGATATGTCCAAACTCAAATATATCTTTAGATGCAGGCGTAAGTGGTTTTAATTATATGTGGTCTACTGGTGAAAATTCCCAGACTATTCAAGTAACGCAACAAGGCAATTATACCGTGGAAATAGCTACAAATTTAGGATGTGCCGTAACAAGAGAATTTACTGTTAACGATATAGATGATGCGCAAATAAGTGATGTTAGAACGGATGAGAATTCTATCGAGATCATTCCTGTAAATATCGGAGTTTTTGAATATTCGCTAGATGGAGTCAATTTTCAGGATTCAAATGTATTTTTAGGAAAGCCCGGCGGAGTTTATACTGCTTATATGAGAGATAAGAGTGGTTGTAATACCGTTAGCTTGCAATTTCCATACATTTCTCCTCTAAAATTTATAACGCCCAATGGAGACGGTTATAACGATAATTTTATTTTAAGAGGAGTAGAAACTTTTCCTTCTTCTCAAATTATGATCTATGACAGGTATGGAAAATTATTGAAAGCTAGCAATGGAAGTAATTTTTCTTGGAATGGGACTTTAGAAGGTAAAGATCTTCCTGCAGCAGATTATTGGTATCATATAAAAATTGAAGGCTTTGGTGAGCTTAAAGGCCATTTTTCTTTAATTAGATAGATAATTTCTTCTAACAAAAAAACGCCTCTCAAATTAATGAAAGGCGTTAGTTTTAAGAATAATGAGTTTATTCTAATACTTCACCGTTTTTATCGTGAAAGTGATATTCCATGTACGTGTAAGCGTCTCTTGGTAAAATTTTTACCCAGCGCTTATGGTCAAAAAACCATTGGGAGCGGGGCGATGGAAAGCCTCTTTAATTTTCTTTATTTATCGGGTTTTTGACAAAAAAAACACAAAATAATATAGTTGAAATTTAGTAATACACCCTAATTCAATTATAATCCCTTAGTTATGCTTTTATTAATATGCAACGATAGTTACTTCTACTTTATATAAGATATAAGTGTTTTTATTACTTTTTTTTAGAAAATAAATATCTTTAAATTCAACCGGCTGTTTGGCTACTTTTTTCCAACTTGTAGTTTGAATCCAATTATAATCTACTAAATTTAATTTTTTAATTTCATCTTCTTTGATTTTGATTTCTTCTTTTGATATTATTTCAAAAGTTAATTTTGAAACTTTTATTTTAAGATTATCTCTACCACTTTCTGGGTCAAAATAATAAGTACCATTTTTTTTTGCTTCTTTTATTTTCTTTTGATGGTATTCATACTCTTTTTTGTTCAATAAATTTATGTACCGAATTTTTTCGCAAAGCATAATATTATTAATGGTATATTCAGAACTACCATTCTCTAACACAAAATACACATCTTCTTTTTTTTGTGAAAAAGATACGAAGGAGTATAAAATAAAAATTAGTGATACATATTTATTTGCATTCATTGACTTTCGAATTTTCATAATTTATAATTACTTTTCTAATTCTTTTTTTCTCATTCTTTGCATATTCTGGGTCTACATGTAAAGTAGCGAGTAAATGTGTAGATGACAATCTAGCAAATTTTCTATTAATGATATTGTTATAAAGCAATACTCTACTTAAGGTTTTACCATGTTTAACAGTTTTTCTACATCAATCTGCGAAATTCTCTACAGATTTTAAGATGTCTTTTTTGTGATATTTTTTTGGGAAGAAGGCGTGATGTGATGCTGTGATGTAGTGACGCTGTACTCCAATCTCTTTTTTAGAGCGTTTTTCTTTCATTTCTTCGCTTTTTTCCTCCTTTACTTCGCCACTTTGTCATTATTTAAAAAATAGCAAAAAAAAACGCCTCTCAAATTAATGAAAGGCGTTACTTTTTAAGAATAATAAGTTTATTCTAATACTTCCCCGTTTTTATCGTGAAAGTGATATTCCATGTACGTGTAAGCGTCTCTTGGTAAAATTTTTACCCAGCGCTTATGGTCAAAAAACCATTGGGAGCGGGGCGATGGAAAGCCTCTTGTTAAAAAGGCTGCAATAAATGGGTGCGTGCTCAAAGTGATCTTTTTATGATTCTTCTTGATCAATCTTTCTAGGTCGGTCTTAATTTTATCAATTACGATAATAGGTGCCTCAATCTCACCTGCTCCGTTGGGATTTTCTTCCCGGGTTTTGATATTAGTTTCCGGCCTTACGCGTTGTCTTGTTATTTGAATCAATCCGAATTTACTTGGAGGAAGTATTTTATGTTTCGCGCGATCATCGCTCATCTCTTCCCTTAAATGATCGTAAAGGGCCTTCCTGTTTTCGGGTTTGTTCATGTCTATAAAGTCTACAACAATAATTCCACCCATATCGCGTAAACGAAGTTGGCGAGCTATTTCTGTAGCGCTTATTAGATTTACTTCTAAGGCTGTGTCTTCTTGATTCTTGGCTTTATTAGACCTGTTGCCAGAGTTCACGTCTATAACGTGCATGGCTTCGGTATGCTCAATAATCAAGTAAGCACCTTTACTCATAGAGACGGTGCGTCCAAATGAAGTTTTTATCTGTCTTTCGACTCCAAATTTTTCAAAAATGGGAACATTGGTTTGATGCAATTTTACTATAGATTCTTTATTAGGGGCAATTTCTGCCAAATAATCTTTAATTTGTACATATAGCGTTTCATCATCTACGCAAATAGAAGTGAAAGTATCATTAAACACATCTCTTAAGATGGATGATGCTCTATTTAACTCTCCTAATACCTTGGAAGGATGAGGTGCTTTGTATAATTTTTTACACATGACTTTCCAACGATCCATCAAATTTTGAAGATCTTTGTCCAGCTCTGCTACTTTTTTGCCTTCTGCTACGGTACGTACAATAACACCAAACCCTTTAGGTTTAATGCTTTTTACTAATCTTTTAAGTCTATCTTTTTCTTCTTTGCTCTCAATTTTTTGAGAAACCGAAACCCTGTTAGAAAAAGGAACTAAAACTATATACCTACCCGGAAGAGAAAGCTCGGAGCTAATTCTCGGACCCTTAGTAGATATAGGTTCTTTCATGACCTGTACCAATAGCGACTGATTTGATTTTAAGACTTCAGCGATGCTGCCGTCTTTATCAATGTCTTTTTCAAAAGTAAAATTCTGTAAAGAATAGTCTTTTAATTTACCTGTGCTTACACGTTTTACGAATTTCAACAATGAAGAGACTTGAGGTCCCAGATCATGATAGTGTAAAAAACCATCTTTTGTGTAGCCTACATTTACAAATGCGGCATTTAATCCGGGAACAGCTTTTCTTATCTTGGCAATAAATATATCACCAACAGCAAAATTACTGTCGTCTTCTTCCTTGTGTAATTCAACTAGTTTTCCATCTTTTATTAAGGCAAAATCTACAGCAGAAGAACTGGTTCTAATAATCAATTCTTTATCCACTTTAATTAGATTTTTGTCCCGATTGTGTCGGGATGGATTAAACATTAAATTTTTCACAGGGTTTTTAAATCCTGAAGAAACACTTAATTACTTTATAAATAATAAAGGTTTCATTTTCAAAGAACGTCTTTTACTAAAAAAAGTAGTGCGAGCACTACTTTTTCTTATGGCGGTTAGCTCTACTTCTTTTCTTTCTTTTGTGAGTAGCTACCTTATGTCTTTTTCTTTTTTTACCACTTGGCATAGTGTTAGTTTTTAAGATTAATAATTCTATTATCCTTCTTTAATATTAAGAAGTGTTCTATTTTACGTCTACATTACTTTTAACTCCATCTACAAACACTCTTGCTGGTTTAAAAGCAGGGATGTTGTGAGCTGGAATCTTGATAGTCGTATTCTTTGAGATGTTTCTTCCGGTTTTCTCAGCTCTTGTTTTAATAACAAAGCTTCCAAATCCTCTTAAATATACATTATCTCCGCTTTCTAAAGAAGTCTTTACTTCTTCCATAAATGTTTCAACAGTAGCTTGAACATCACCTTTTTCCATTCCTAATTTCTCTGAAATTCGGGCTACGATATCTGCTTTCGTCATTTTAGTGCTATTTATTGGGGTTTCTTAATTTTCAAGGGGGCAAATATAAGAATTAAATCTCCAATAAATCAATCCTAATTCATTAAATAGTAACCAAATAAAGAATTATTATTGCAATCAAACATCTATATCTGTGGTATTTCATAAAAGTCTGACATACTGGTACTTAAATAATAAAAGAGAGCTACCTTGGCGAGAAACCAGTGACCCATATTGTATTTGGCTGAGTGAAATTATGCTTCAACAAACAAGAATAGAGCAAGGATTACCCTATTATTTGGCATTTACTAGTGCTTATCCTACCGTTTTTGATCTTGCAAAAGCTTCAGAAGAAGATGTTTTAAAACTATGGCAGGGACTTGGATATTATTCCAGAGCTAGAAATTTACATACCACTGCTAAACATGTAGCTTTTGATCTTAATGGAGTCTTTCCAAAATCTTATGAGAGTTTACTAAAATTAAAAGGAGTAGGAGATTACACGGCAAGTGCTATAGCTTCTATCTCTTATAATGAACCAGCAGCTGTAGTAGATGGAAATGTTTATAGAGTGCTAGCGCGTTATTTTGATATAGATACCCCTATTAATAGTTCTTCCGGAATTAAAGAATTTAAACAGTTGGCTCAAGAATTGTTAGATAAAGAAGATCCTGCTACTTATAATCAGGCAATTATGGAATTTGGAGCCTTGCAGTGTAAGCCACAATCTCCATTATGTACATCTTGCCCTTTAAGTGATAGTTGTTTAGCTCTTCAGAACAACAGAATAGCAGAGTTGCCGGTGAAGATCAAGAAGACTAAAATTAAAAAACGGTATTTCAATTACCTGGTATTTCAATCTAGTGAGAATAAGACACTACTTGAGAAAAGAACAGGAAAGGGAATTTGGGAAGGATTGTATCAGTTTCCCTTAATAGAAACAGAAGGACTTAAAGAAGCTTCAGAAATTGAATCGCACATGGAATTTTCTGAATTTTCTAAAAATGAACCTTTAGGGGTTACCTTATATAATGATGCCCCTATTGTACATAAATTATCTCATCAACATATTTACACAAGGTTTTGGATTGTAGATAAAAATGAACTTCCAAATACTGCAATTTCTATATCGTCTGTAGCGGAATATCCGGTTCCGGTGCTTATTGCAAATTTTTTAAATGACTATAGTTTCTCTTTTTAATAGTGACTTTAAGATTTAACCCTCCAGATTTATAATTTTGTTAAACATAGACTTAATAATTTTATCTATTTTTAAAATGTTAATCAATCAAATAGCGGTAATTTTGCGCATTAAATTTATTCAATTATGACAGGCACACTTAACAAAGTAATGTTGATAGGGCATACAGGAGATGATGTAAAAATGCATTATTTTGAAGGTGGAGGTGCTATAGGTAGATTTCCTTTGGCAACAAATGAAGTGTATACCAATAAATCTACCGGGCAACGTGTAGAAAATACAGAGTGGCATAATATAGTTGTAAGAAATAAAGCAGCAGAGATCTGTGAGAAATATCTTAAAAAAGGTGATAAGGTCTATGTAGAAGGAAGGTTAAAGAATAGAAAATGGACAGATGAAAAAGGCTTGGAAAGATATTCTGTAGAGATACAGTGTACAGATTTCACTTTTTTAACTCCTAAAAATGAAACATCAGCACCTTCATCACAGCCTCAATCTCAATCTCCTCAAAATGGAGGTTATTCACAACCTAATACAGCTGTAAAAAACGATACCGCCTCAGGGCAATCAATGAATAATCAAGAAGAAGAGGACGATTTACCCTTCTAAGTTTAACTAAAATCATAGCCATTGGATCCAGATCCTCCCAGTTTAATTTCGTTATTTTTCTCTTTAGATATATCGCAAATATTCAGTTTTGTGATGATATTTGTGTTACTAATATTCTCTGCTCTCATTTCTGGGGCAGAAGTTGCTTTCTTTTCGTTAACACCTTCCAACTTTATAACAGAAAATGGTAATAGAAGCAACAGCCAGAAGATAGTTGTAAAACTTCTTGAAAAACCTAAAAAGCTACTTGCTACCATACTTGTTGCTAACAATGCTATTAATATTGCTATAGTTCTATTGTTTAATGCCCTTACAGATGAGTTCTTTGGAAGAATGAATGCTGTGTTGTTTGGTGTTAACTTTAAATTTGTGGTAGAGGTAGGATTGGTAACTTTCTTAATCTTGCTCTTTGGGGAAATTCTTCCTAAAGTTTATGCTAGCCGGAATAATGTGAAATTTTCTAATTTCATGGCATATCCTTTAAACGTTCTCGATTTTATTTTTTCTCCCTTAAGTATTCCTATGCGCGCCATTACCATCTTTATTCATGAAAGATTGGGGAAGCAACGAAGTTATATAAGTGTAGATCATCTATCTCAGGCGCTAGAACTTACCAGAGATGAAGATACCACCCATGAGGAGCAAAAGATTTTAAAGGGAATTGTCTCTTTTGGGAATACAGATACAAAACAGGTTATGAAACCTAGAATGGATATTTTCGCCTTAAATGAAAGTCAGCCATTTAAAGATATCATACCAGAGATCATAGAAAATGGTTATTCAAGAATTCCTGTGTATAAAGAAAATGTAGATCAGGTTACAGGGATTCTATATGTAAAAGATATTCTGCCCTATCTTGATAAAAAAGAGTTTGACTGGACAAGCCTAGTAAGAGATCCTTACTTCATTCCTGAAAATAAAAAGTTGGATGATCTGCTTAATGAATTTAAGGTTAAGAAGATACATCTCGCTATTGTAGTAGATGAATATGGAGGAACCAGCGGATTGATCTCTTTGGAAGATATTATAGAAGAGATAGTAGGAGATATAAGTGATGAGTTTGATGACGAGGACTTGATATTCTCAAAATTAGACGATAAAAACTTTGTTTTTGAAGGTAAGACCCCTTTAAAAGATTTTTATAAGATCATTAAGCTTGAAGATGCTTCTAAATTTGAAGAGAATAAAGGAGAATCTGAAACTCTGGCTGGTTTCTTATTAGAGATCTCTGGAGGGTTTCCAAAAAAGAATGAGATCATCTTCTTTTCAAATTATAAATTTATAATTGAAGTGATAGATGATAAAAGGATAAAACAGATTAAATTGAGCATAGAAGACGTATGAGAAAGTTGATTTTTAGCATATTCATTCTATTGGCTGTTTTGAGTTGTAAAGATGAGGAACAGCCAAAGCCAAATGCTTTTCTGGCGCTAAATTATCCGGAAGCTAATTATACTACCATAGATCTTAATTGCTCCTATAGCTTTGAAATGAATCAAATTTCAAATATAATACAAGCACAAAATAATAAACCGTGTTGGATAAATATTAAATACCCATTGCTTGATGCGGCAATATTTCTAACATATCAGCCAGTTAATAACAACTTAGATTCTTTATTAACAGACGCTCAAAAACTTCCTTTACAGCATACCATAAAGGCAGATTTTATTGAAGGAGATATCTATGAAAATAAAGAACATAGAGCTTATGGTATGTTCTACGAAATAGATGGGAACGCTGCATCACAGGCAGAATTTTATATTACAGATAGCACGAAGCATTTTCTTACCGGATCTCTTTACTTCAACCAAAGACCAAATTTTGATTCTATTATGCCTGCAGCTGCCTATATAAAGAAAGATATGAGACATCTTATGGAAACTTTAAAGTGGAATTGAGTTGTTAATATTTTAAGTTTTAAAATTACAATCTTTCAATGTTTGGTGTTTAAACAAACACATTTCTCTATATAATAACTGTTTGTTTGTTATTAATTCATATTTTAGTTAAACTAATTATAAAATATGAGTTATGAGGCAAATTCAATTACGATGCGTTAGGTTGATATTTTTGCTATTTGTGTTTCCGTCATTATTAATGGCTCAGGAAACGCTTAACGGTAAAATTATTGACGAATCTACGGGAGAACCGGTGCCCTTTGTGAATGTTATTCAAAAAGGTACTTCTAATGGAACCACAAGTGATTTTAATGGTATTTTCTCTTTAGAAGTCAATGCTCTCCCTACAATCTTGGTCTTTTCTTATATTGGTTTTGAGACTCAGGAGATTAATGTAACCAGTAATTCCCCCATGGCTATTAATTTTGCTCAATCTGCCGCAGCTTTAGACGAAGTTGTAGTAACAGGTTTGGCAACTTCTGTAAAAAGAACCAATTCAGCTAACGCTGTAGCTTCTATATCTGCTGCAGAACTTGTTGGAACTACCACACCACCAACTTTGGATGGTGCGCTATACGGTAAATTTCCAGGTGCTATTGTAAGTGCAAACTCCGGAGCTCCGGGAGGAGGACTTTCAGTTAAATTGCGTGGAGCTACATCTATACAAGGAAATACACAACCTCTCTATATTGTAGATGGAGTTTATGTAGATAACTCTTCTATAGCAGCAGGTTTAAACGCTGTATCTGGCGCCGCGGCGGGAGGTAGTGCTTCCAATCAAGATAACCCATCCAACAGGATTGCAGATATAAATCCGGAAGATATCGCAAACATAGAGATCTTAAAAGGGGCGTCTGCCGCCGCTATCTATGGTAGTAGAGCTGCAGCAGGGGTAGTTATTATTACTACCAAACGTGGAGTTGCAGGAGAAACTTCTTATAGATTTTCACAATCTGTAGGATGGACGGAAGTAATTAATCTATTAGGTGTTAGAGATTATAATGAAGATAGAGTAAGAGAATCTTTTGGAGATGCCGCTGTTCAGGATTTTATAGATGCCAGAGATGGTAATAGACTTGTAGATTATGAAGAGGAATTATTTGGGAATAAAGGGCTGCTTACTATAACCAACTTTAGTACTAGTGGTGGTGGAGAGAAAACCAAGTTCTTTGCCGGAGTAACGCACAATAGTGAAGATGGAATTGTTGCCAATACCGGATATGAGAAAATATCCTTGAGATTGAATGTGGATCATCGTGCTAATGATTTCGTGAAATTAGCGCTGAGTACTAATTACATTCATTCTTCTTCTGATAGAGGGTACTTTAATAATGATAATACAGGAACCTCAGTGGGAGTTGCTTTAACAGGAACTGTGCCTTGGTTGCAATTATTTCCAGACGAAAATGGGAACTATCCTGATAACCCATTAGGATCTTCCAATATCTTACAAACTAGAGATCTGGTAACTAATAATGAAAAGATCAATAGATTGATCATGGGAGGTTCTGCTAACATAGATCTTTACAGGAATGATAAGTCTAACTTAGAATTAATTTTACGTGGTGGTTTAGATTTTTATGGGTTTAATACATTGGCATTTTTTCCAAAAGAACTTCAATTTCAAAAACCATCTAATGGAGGACAGAATGGTGTATCTGTGCAGGGAAGTACTCAAAATAAGAACTATAATCTATCTGCATTCTTAGTACATAATTACTTTACAGACAATAATATCAATTTTAGAACTCAGGCAGGTTTAACCAGAGAATATTTTGATAGAAACGGTTATTTAATTACCGCTACAGATCTTGTCGCTTCAGAAACAAATGTAGATCAGGCTACTAATACCGGGGTAGATCAAAATAGATTGAAGCAAGAAGATGCAGGTTTCTTTGCGCAAGAAGAAGTAAATTTTCAAGATAAAGTAATTGCAACAATTGGGGTGAGGGGTGATAAATCTTCAAACAATGGAGATGCTAATAAACTTAACTATTATCCAAAAGCTTCGGTTGCTTTAAACTTAAATGAGTTTGGCTTTTGGAATCAGAATTCAAAATTTAACCAATTAAAATTAAGAGCTGCTTATGGTGAGGCGGGTAACTTTCCACCAATTGGAGCATTGTTTACATCTTACAACAGTTTTACCAATGTAGGACAGGGCGGTGTAACATTAAAAGGAATTAGCCTTATTGGAACCAGAGGTAACCCAGATCTGAAGTCGGAAAGACAAAAGGAATTTGAAACAGGGGTAGACTTTGGATTTTTTAATGACAGGTTAACAGGATCTCTTACTTATTATATCAAAACCGTAGACGATCTTATCTTAAATGCTTCTAAAGAACCTTCCTCAGGATTTACTACAGAATTTGTAAATGCGGGTAGTCTTGAGAATAAAGGGGTAGAGATCGCGTTAAATGCAGCTATTTTTAGAGGTGAAGATTTTAACTGGGATTTTGGAATGAACTTCTTTAAGAACAAATCTGAGATCACCAGATTAGATGTTCCGGCATTTAATGCAGGTGGTTTTGGAGCCACGCTTGGTACCTTTAGAATTGAAGAAGGTAAAAGTGCTACTCAAATTGTTGGGATCGGGCCAGATCCAGATGCTAACGGTTTACAAAAGTTTGGAGATGCAGAGCCAGATTTTCAAATGAGTTTTAATAACTCTATTAGCTATAAAGGTTTTGATTTCAATTTCTTATGGCAATGGAAAAAAGGAGGAGATAATATCAATTTAACTGCGCTTTTAACAGATTTAAGTGGAACTAGTCATGATTATGATGAAATAGATCTAGATCCTGAAGGGCAGATTGGAAACGGGCCTTATCGTGTTAGTCAGTTAGGTTCTTCTGCAGCAGTATTTATTGAAGATTCCGGATATTTAAGATTGAGAGAGGTTGGTTTATATTATACTATACCTTCTGCTATTACAGACTCTTTCTTAAACGGAACCTTTGACAGAATTAAATTTGGTTTCTCCGGAAACAATTTGATTAATATTTTCGATTATAACAGCTACGATCCGGAAGTTTCCAACTTTGGAGGAGGTGGTATTTTTAATGCCGTTGAGGTAACTCCTTTTCCATCTTCCAAGAGATATATGTTTAACGTAGCCTTTAACTTTTAAAAAATATTAATATGAAAATTTTAAATAAAATATCAATCTTGATGGTTGCAGGCTTACTTACAACTTCCTGCACCGTAGAAGAGTTTTCAGATCTAAACGGTCCGGAAGTAGGTTCTTTGGTAGAAGATCTTTCTCGCGGTGATCTTCAGGATCTCGTGGGAGGAGTTTTTTATAGCATGAGAGTTGGTCTTGGAAATTATTATGACGATACCGGAGTTTTGGGACGTGAGTTTTATAGATTCTCAAGTTCAGACCCTAGGCTAACGGCAGATCTCTTGGGAAGAGAGAATGCCATTTTAGATAATAATACCTTTTATATTACCACGCCTTGGGCCGCAAGATATAGAACTGTAAAGAATGTAAATATTATACTAGAAGCATTAGATAACTCTACTGCAGATTTTACTGAAGGTGAATTAAATGCAACCAAAGGATTCTTAAAGACCATTAAAGCGCATGAGCTATTGATGAATTTAAATCTAACAGATGAAAATGGTATTAGAATAGATGTGAATGATCCGGAGAATTTGGGGCCAATTGTTTCAAAATCTGAAGCTTTATCTGCGATTAGAGCTATGTTAGAAGAAGGAGCTAGTAATTTAGCTGCTGGAGGAGATTCATTTCCTTTTAGCATGACTGCTGGTTTTGATGGATTTAACGATCCTTCTTCATTTTTAGAGGTTAATAAGGGGTTGTCTGCTAGAGTTGCCGCGTACCAAGAAGATTTTTCTGCCGTATTAAGCTTTTTGGGAGATTCTTTCTTAGACCTTAATGGAGATCTTTCTGAAGGTATCTACTATGTTTTCTCAGATGATCAGAACGACCTTCCTAATCCGGTATTTTTCCAACAAAATGCTTCTGCTGCTGGAGTTAGAATTGTTCAGCCAGATTTCATTACAGATGCAGAGGCTGGGGATGATCGTATAGATGCTAAGACAAGCTTGAGAGATGAGACCATTACTTTTGATGGCCTTTCTGGAGATTATGATTTCTTTGTATTTAAGTCTAGAACAGATAATGTTCCAATAATAAGGAATGCTGAACTTGTTTTACTTTATGCTGAAGCTAATATTAATACCAATCCGGAGGAAGCGGTGAAAGCATTAAATGTAATTAGAAATGCTGCCTCGCTATCAGATTATTCTGGTGCAAATACAGCTTCTGCCTTAACTGCAGAAATGTTGAAGCAAAGACGTTATGAGCTATATGGAGAAGGGCATAGATGGATTGATGCCAGACGTTATGATATTTTAAATACCTTACCTATAGACAGACCGGGAGATGATGTGTTTACACAATTCCCTATTCCACTTACCGAGAATGAGTAGTTAATTAATAATTATAATTCTATAATTAGTCCAATGTGTCGAGAGATGCATTGGATTTTTTATTGTTGACAATTGCCTATTTTCGCCTACTTAAATCTTATTCTGAAGCAATGCCGGTAAAAAATCTTAAATGGGTCTATTTAGTCCTTCTTTCTATAGTTTGGGGAAGCTCATTTATCCTGATTAAAAAAGGACTCGTAGGATTAACTCCTCTTCAATTGGGTTCTTTCCGAATTCTGTTTGCAGCTTTGTTCTTACTCTTAGTTGGATTCAAAAGTTTGTTAAAACTAAATAAAAGTCAGTGGAAATGGATCGTGATCTCTGGTTTCTTGGGTTCATTTTTTCCTGTATACCTCTTTGCTTTTGCAGAAACAGAAATAGATAGTGCTGTGGCATCCATCTTAAATGCAGCAACACCCTTAATGACCTTGATCTTTGGAGTATTGTTCTTTAAACTGGCGTTAACTCAAAATAAAGGAATTGGAGTTATCATTGGGTTGCTTGGTACTTTAGGGTTGATCTTTAGCGGAGCGCAGGTTAATCCAGATCAAAATTATTTTTATTCCATTTTGGTAATAATTGCAGCTTCCTGCTACGCTATCAATGTAAATATTTTAAAGCGATATATGCATGATATCTCGGCACTGGGTATCACTACCGGAAATTTTTTAGTGCTTGCAATTCCTGCATTTATAATTTTATTATCTACAGGCTTTAATTTTGATGATATAAAAGTTGATTCTGAGATTGGAATCTCTGTATTCTTTGTGATGATCCTGGGGGTTATAGGAACCGGTATAGCGATGATAATCTTTAATAGGTTGATACAGATCTCAGATCCTGTATTTTCTACTTCAGTAACTTATACTATTCCTCTGGTGGCTTTGGGTTGGGGATTCTTAGATGGAGAGAAATTTAGTTTACTTCAATTATTTTCAGCTTTGATTATTTTATTAGGTGTGTTTTTGGTGAATAGAGCTAAGAACCTATATACATCAAATAAAAAAACCGGCCTCTAGAGACCGGTCTTTCCAACATTAACAAAAATAATTATTCTTCAAAATCTGCATCGCTTACTCCTTCATTTAATTTGATAGAAGAAACGTTGAATTCAAAAGATTGTGGTCCAAAAGACTGAGAAATTGTAAATGGAAATTTAATTCCGTCAACTTCCTGGTAGTTGGAGTACAAAGTAGGGATAGACATTGTCTGTCCTGCTTGAGATACTGTTTTTACAGACTTCACTTTAAGTCCAGACTTAACATCATAGTAAGATGTAGTTTGCTCGTTTAGAGAAACTGCATATGCATCCTGACCTTCAACCTGCTCAATTCCCATCACTTTAGCTCCTTCAGCATTTAGCTCAGGGAAGGTATTGGCATCTTGTTTTGCAGCCGCAATTTGCTCTTCGTTAAAAGGCATTTTTTGTCCTTGCATAACAGCATATCCGGTAGTTCCATTAAAGATCTGCTTACTCATAGCCTGTCCAGCCATAGACACTACAGTAGAAGATTTTCCATTTGCAGTAGTTTTAGTTTCAAGATCTAATTTTTGTCCTTGAATTGTTGCTTGTGCCATAAGTACAACACTTTCCACTTTTTTAGCAGCTTCTTTACCACCAATAGCGTTCAAATATTTGTCAAAAACAGTTGCTACAGTTACAGAAGCATCTACGGTTTTGTTAAATTCTGGCTTTTTAATTTCTTTAGCTTGCTTATCAAAATACTTTACAGGGATGTCTTTTCCATTGTAGGTAAGGTTCTCTAAACTTTCTGCAACATCACTACCTTTTCCTGCAATTACAATTCTTGTATTGTCTACCTGGAAATATTTTTTAGCTACTCTCTGAACATCTTCTGCAGTTACGGCATTTATCTTTTTCAGATAGTTTTGGTAGTAATCTTTAGGAAGATTTTCCGTTTCAATGTTTAAAGCATATTGAGCTATTGTTGTTGGGTTTTCTAATGCTCTCACAAAGTTTCCAACATATTTTGCTTTTGCTAAAGCCAATTCTTGAGTAGAAACTTTTTCATTTCTAATTCTGTGAATCTCATCTAAGAAAGCAACAACAGCACTATCTGTTACGGCATTTCTTACACTAGCGCTAGCTACAAAAGAAGATACATATTTATCATCATCTGTTCTAGAGTAAGCTCCATAAGTGTAACCTTTATCTTCTCTAAGGTTGTTGAATAATCTTCCTTCACCACCACCACCAAGAACTTGGTTAGCAATAATAGCCGGGAAATAATCTGCATCTCCTTTTTTAAGTTTGATAGTATTTACTAAAGCAACTTCACTTTGAACAGCATTTGGCATGTTTAAGAAATCTACCTGAGTGTACTGAACGTTTTTAGGTTCTGGTAAGGTAAACGTTGGAAGCGTACCTTTTTTCCAAGAGCTAAATCCTTTTTTTACTAGATCTTTAGCTTCTTTAAGGTTGATGTCTCCTACTATTACTAAATATGCATTTTGAGGCACAAAATAATTGTTGTAGTAAGATTTTACATTGTCTAAAGTTAAGGTCTCTACAGTTTCTTTAGTAACCATTTCCCCATAAGGGTGATTAGTTCCAAAAGCTAATGCAGATCTTAGTTTTCTAGCATTTGCTGCAACATCTTTCTCATCAGATTTTAATCCTTCTAAAAATCGCTCTTTAGCTTTGTCAAATTCTTCTTGAGTGAATTTTGGATTCAATGCTCCATCTGCCATCAATTCTAAGATTCTAGGAAAATACTTAGATAAACTTCTTGCTGAAGCTCCGCTAGAAAAGTAATTTAAGTTTGCACCTAAATAATCTATCTCTTCATTAAAAGCATCTTTCTCTACAGAAGTTGTTCCTGTTCCTAAAAGATCTCCGGTAAGTGTAGATATACCTGCTTTTGCTCCTTCTGGATGTGGAGGATTGTCCATAGTAAGCGTCATACTCACTCTTGGAAGTTTATGATTCTCCACTAAAAGTACTTTTAAACCATTATCTAGCTTAAAAGACTCTGGAGTACCTAAGTTTATTTTGGGAGCCGGACCCGGTTGAGGTTGCTTGCTTCGGTCTACTTGGGCTTGAATTCCAAACGAAACAAGAAATAAAATGGCTAATGCTGTTATTTTATTTTTCATCATTGTATTTTTAATTTTTATCTATTCAGAATCAGCTGCGCTATCCTCTTTTGGTAAGTATTTTAATACTAATCTTTGATTTGGATTAAGATATTCATTTGCTACTCTTTTAATATCTTCTCTAGTAATAGAGCGGTAGATCTTTATCTCATCATTTATCAAATCTGTATCACCATAAAGCATTTGGTATCTAGCCAAAGAATTTGCAATTCCTTCTATGCTGCTGTTAGAGTTTACAAATTGATTTTCAAAAGTATTTTGAAGTTTTTCGTATTCTCTTTCTGAAATTAATTCAGTTTGAAGTTTTTTGATCTCCTCATCAGTTTCTGCAACTATAGTATCTAAAGCTACGTCTCCTAGTGGAATACCAAAGATCACATACTGCCCGTAATCTTCCTGGCTAATGTTGAAAGCACCAATTTGAAGCGCTTGTTTTTGCTCATCTACCAATTTTTTATAAAGTCTAGAAGATTTTCCTGAAGTTAATACAGAAGAGATCATGTCTAAAACATAAGCATCCTTGTTCTTCATAGAAGGTGTTCTATAAGCAGTAACAATTGCAGGTAATTGAATGTTAGGATCATTATACGTTGCATTGATTTGCTCTGTAATAGGCTCCTCTTTAATATTAATAGGTGTTACTTCATTTCCTTTTGGAATTGGAGCGAAATAATCTTGGATCATTTTCTTTGTTTCTCCAATTTCAATATCTCCAGCTACTACTAATGTAGCATTGTTAGGTGCGTAGAATTTCTTGTTAAAATCTCTAAACTCTTCTAAAGTTGCAGCATCTAAATGATCCATAGATCCAATAGTTGCCCAACGGTAAGGGTGATTTTTAAAAAGATTCTTTTTAACCTCTGCTAAGATCTGCCCATAAGGAGAGTTATCTACACGCAATCTTTTTTCTTCTTTTACAACTTCATTTTGAGTGTCTACACCACCTTGGTTAATAATTGGATGTAACATTCTTTCAGATTCCATCCATAATCCTAATTCTAGATTGTTAGATGGAAAGTTCTCGTAATAGTAAGTACGGTCATCTGTAGTGTTAGCGTTGTTAGCACCACCATTAGCAGAAACTATCTTAAACCATTCTCCTTTATCGATGTTCTCTGTACCTTCAAATAAAAGGTGTTCAAAGAAGTGAGCAAATCCTGTACGTTCAGGATTTTCGTTTTTTGCTCCTACATGGTACATCACTCCGGTGGTTACTACGGGTGCAGTTTTATCCTGATGTAAGATGACATGTAAGCCATTATCAAGATCGTACTCGGTAAATTCAACTTCTTGTGCGAATCCGGTAACTCCAAGAATTAGCGCACAGGCTGATAATTTAAATTTGTTGATCATTTTTTTTGAATATTTTTATTAATGTAGGTATAGGTTGCTCAAACAGTGAAGTTGTTACATTATATCAGAAAATTTAACAATTAGCCCTATTTTTAGTTCCACAAAGCTTAAAGATGTTAAAATTAACAGCGTATTAAGTAAATTACTGATGAATTTTAAAGAACTTTAGAAAAGAAAAAAATAAAAGAATGAAAACATTAAGTATCCCAATTAAATATGGAGTTGCTATTTCTGCTGGATTAATAGCTTATTTTTTAGTCCTCGCGCTTTTTGAAGTGCATACCCAACCGGCGTTTAGTTTATTTAACGGTGTAATTATGGGCTTTGGAATGTATGAAGCTATAAAACATTATAGATTAGAGAAAGGTGACAATTTTAAATATCAAAAAGGCTTCATGGCACTTTTGCTAACGGGTTTTAACGCTAGCATTATTTTCACCATATTTTTTGGTCTTTACTCCACAGAATTTAATCCTGATTTTTTAAATCAATTATTGAGTATGTGGAGATCAGACTATGATACTAGTGTTGGAATTGTAATTTTTGTAGTAGCCGTTATGGGGTTTGCTACCACCTTTGTACTTACACTTTCTTTTATGCAGCTATTTAAAGATTCTTGGAATGCAGGATCAGGAAAAAAACAACAGGTACGAAAATAATCAAAGACTTTGTGAATTAATTATTTAGAAGTATATTTGCACCCGCTTGTGGAAAATTTGCAAGCAATTTATTTAAATAATTAATTTAATTATACGCTATGTACGCAATTGTAGAGATAGCAGGGCAGCAATTTAAGGTTGCAAAAGACCAAAAGGTATTTGTACACCGCCTAGCAGGAGAAGAAGGAGATAAAGTTTCTTTCGATAAAGTTCTTCTAACAGGTGATGGTGACAATTTCACTTTCGGCGCCCCAGCTATAGACGGTGCTTTGGTAGATGCTAAAATCACCAGACACGTAAAAGGAGACAAAGTTATTGTCTTTAAAAAGAAAAGAAGAAAAGGTTACCGTGTGAAGAATGGTCACCGTCAATCTTTAACTGAGATTTCTATCGTTGGAATTACACTTCCAGGATCTAAGAAAAAATCAGAACCGGCTAAAAAAGAAGAAGCTAACACTTCTAATGATTTAAGCCAGAACACTGTTGCTGAATTGAGAGATATGGCAAAAGATAAAGGAGTTGAAGGTTACTCTTCAATGAAAAAAGCAGAATTAATTGCTGCTTTAAGTTAATTTAATAGTTTAAAAACGAAATAAAATGGCTCACAAAAAAGGAGTTGGTAGTTCCAAGAACGGTAGAGAATCAGAATCAAAACGCTTAGGTGTAAAGATTTTTGGTGGTCAAGCTGCTATCGCGGGAAATATCATCGTTAGACAAAGAGGTTATACACACAATCCAGGAGAGAATGTGTATGGAGGAAAAGATCATACTTTACATGCCAAAGTTGACGGTCTTGTAAAATTCACTAAAAAGAAAAATAATAAATCTTACGTTTCTATTGAACCGTTTGAAGCTTAGTATTTTCTTTTATAGATTTATAAAAACCCTTTCTGTTTTCAGAAAGGGTTTTTTTGTACTTTTAATCGAATCAGAATTTATTGAATATGAATTTTATAACCGTTTTCTCTACTCCTAATTCTTTTCAAATTGCAATTATTCGAAATCTCTTTGATATGGAAGGTATCGCTTATAGAATTTTCGATGATGTGATGAATAGCGCCGCAGGAATTGCAGGTTTAGGAAATCATGGGGTAAGAGTGCAAGTAAGCGAAGATGATTACATTAAGGCCCGTTATATCATAGACAAGGCTGAGTTTTAGATTGCTCTGCTTAAATTAGTTTATCTTTTATGAGATGCGGAAATAAATTCAGCATGATGTAAATAAAATTACGTCACCCCTTGAGCGGAGTCTTCGGGTTTATAAAGATTACTTATAAAACATCTCGATTCCGCTCAATGTGACCTTCAAATATTTAATTTCGAAAATATAATTTAGAAAGTATTAAAGCATAAAAAAAGCTACCACAAAATATATGTGAGAGCTTTTTAATAGTAAGGTTTTATGAAACTAGTATCTGTAATATTCAGGTTTGAACGGTCCTTCAACAGTTACTCCAATATATTCTGCTTGATCTTGAGATAATTCTGTAAGCTCTACACCAATTTTCTCAAGGTGAAGTTTAGCCACTTTTTCATCTAGATGCTTTGGTAGCATATAAACTTCATTTTTATAATTATCTGTATTTTTCCAAAGTTCGATTTGTGCTAAAGTCTGGTTTGTAAATGAGTTACTCATTACAAAACTTGGATGACCAGTAGCACAACCTAAGTTTACAAGCCTACCTTCCGCTAAAAGAATAATGTCTTTGCCATTGATGGTATATTTATCTACTTGAGGTTTGATCTCAACTTTAGAATTTCCGTGAGTATTGTTTAACCAAGAAACTGCAATCTCATTATCAAAATGACCAATGTTTGCTACAATAGTCTTGTCTTTCATCGCTTCAAAATGTTCTGGACGCACAATGCCTTTATTTCCTGTAGTGGTAATAACGATATCTGCTTTTTCAAGAACATTTTCCAATTTCTTTACTTCAAATCCATCCATTGCAGCTTGAAGTGCGCAAATCGGGTCAATTTCTGTAACAGTTACAATAGAACCCGCTCCTTTAAAAGATGCTGCAGTACCTTTTCCAACATCACCATATCCACAAACAACAACTCTCTTTCCGGCTAACATCACATCTGTAGCTCTTCTAATAGCATCTACAGCGCTCTCACGACATCCGTATTTGTTATCAAACTTCGACTTTGTAACAGAGTCGTTCACGTTAATTGCAGGCATTGGAAGCGTTCCATTTTTCATACGCTCGTATAAACGGTGAACTCCTGTAGTAGTTTCTTCAGAAAGTCCTTTAATACCATCTGCTAATTCTGGATATTGATCTAAAACCATATTGGTAAGATCTCCACCATCATCAAGGATCATGTTCAATGGTTTTCTATCTTCCCCAAAGAATAAGGTTTGTTCTATACACCAGTTAAATTCTTCTTCATTCATTCCCTTCCATGCATATACAGGAACTCCAGCGGCAGCAATTGCAGCGGCAGCCTGATCTTGTGTAGAGAATATATTACAAGAACTCCAGGTTACATCTGCTCCTAAAGCCGTTAATGTTTCTATAAGAACAGCAGTCTGGATAGTCATGTGTAAACATCCTGCAATTCTAGCTCCTTTTAAAGGTTGTTCATCCTTAAACTCTTCTCTAAGAGACATCAATCCCGGCATCTCTGCCTCAGCAAGTTCAATTTCTTTTCTTCCCCAATCTGCTAGGGAAATATCTTTAACTTTATAGGCCGTGTAAGGCACTGTTTTAGTAGACATATTATTATATTTGATTTATAGCAATTTTTCTTTTGCAAAAGTAAGTAATATATAACAAAAATTTATGCCACTTTACAAAACAATAACAGTGAATGCTCATACTAAAGTCTTCATTTGGAAGGTAGAAGAGTCTTTAGAATGGTTGAGTAAAGACATAGATTTAACGCCACATTGCCAAAAGCGAGTGAACGGTATGAAATCTGAGCTTCACAGAAGAGGTTTTATGAGCATACGGCATTTAATGGCAGAAGCAGGTTATGTAGATGCAGACCTTTATTATGATTCTTTAGGAAAACCACACTTAACAGATGATATGCATATCTCTATTACGCATTCTTATAATTTCACCGGGATCATCATTAGTAATGAGAAAGTTGGAATAGATATAGAAATGCAGCGAGATAAGATTCTTAAGATCGCAAATAAATTTACGCCACTAAAAGAATATCATACCGTAGCTAATGCTGAAGCTTTAATTAGAAAACTTACCATTGTATGGGGTGGGAAAGAAGCAATTTATAAACTATTTGCAGAACCCGGTTTGGGTTTCCTTCAACATATCAATATACACGATTTTGATTTTGAAGATCACCAAACTACAGCAAAGATTCTTTTTAAAGGCTTAAGTGCCGGGTATGATCTAAATTTCTTAGAATTTGAAGGTTTTACCTGTGTGTATGCTAGAGAAGAGAGTGAGTCAAAAAAGGGAAGCGCTTAATTAATGAACTCACTTTATTTTAATATACTTCAGAATAAGAATTCTGGCAGACCTCATTTAGCGGTATTAATAGATCCCGATAAATTTGAAGCTGCTACTGCATCTATATTCTTTCAATCACTTCCTAGTTACGTAAATTCTATTTTTGTTGGGGGTAGTATAGTAGAAAGATCTAAAACAGAAGAAGTAGTAATTTGTATAAAACAATTTACCTCACTACCTATAATTTTATTTCCTGGTGATCATTCCCAGATCTCCGATAAAGCAGATGCATTATTATTCTTAAGTTTAATTTCGGGAAGAAATCCGGAGTATTTGATCGAGCAACAGGTAAAATCTGCAGCTCAACTCAAAAATTCAAAACTAGAAATTATTCCAACGGGGTATATTCTTGTAGATGGAGGTGCTGAATGCGCTGTACAAAGGGTTAGCAAAACTTTGCCACTTTCTCAAAACGATATAGAAACAATAGTAGATACTGCTTACGCCGGAGAACTTTCCGGAAAGAAATTAATATACCTCGAAGCTGGTAGTGGTGCTAAAAACCAAGTAGCTTTAGAAATTATTTCAAGAGTAAAAGAAATTATAAGTATTCCGCTAATCGTGGGAGGTGGAATTAGATCTATCATTCAGGTAAATGATACTTATAAGGCAGGTGCAGATATTGTGGTAGTTGGAACCGCCTTTGAGAACAACGTGTTTTCTGATTAGGTTTTGTGCCATGTTATCTTTTAATGTGTACAGACTATGAGATTATAATTGGTATTTTTGAATTAAATTATCATAGAAATAATTAGAACATGGAAATTTCAGTAGAACTTACTTTATCCCCACTTCAGGATAATTACGAGCCTGCCATTATCAATTTTATAAAAAGCTTAAGAGCATCTGGGCTTATTATTAAAGAAAATCCTTTAAGTACTCAGGTTTACGGAGATTATGATAAGGTGATGGAAATCTTAAATAAAGAGATGAAAATAGCCTTAGAAGCAGTAGATAGAGGATTGATGTATATTAAGATCGTAAAATCTGATAGAAGCGATTATGCAGCCCATTTTTGATTTTTTCTTTGGACAGTATTACAACTATCCCACACTCTACATCATATTAGAAGTTATAGCCGTAATCTTTGGGTTTCTGTCTGTTTGGTATTCTAAACAAGAAAATATTCTTGTGTACCCTACCGGAATCATTAGCACATTGATTTTTGTATACCTTCTCTGGCAATGGGGGTTATTGGGAGATATGATGATAAATGCCTATTATTTTTCTATGAGCATTTATGGATGGTATATCTGGACGAGGAAAGTGGATGCTGTTCACTTTACGCCAGTAACCGTGATGACTAAAAAAGAACATTTAAAAGCTGTCTTTTTGTTTATTGGCACCATGGTTTTTGTTCATGCTGTTTATAATTATTTTGATAAATGGAATAATTGGACAGCCTATGTAGATACTATCACCACAGCTGTATTCTTTGTGGGAATGTGGCTTATGGCACTCAAAAAAATAGAGAATTGGATCTATTGGATTATAGGAGATCTTATTTCTGTCCCCCTATATTTTTATAAAGGACTTACCCTTACTAGTTTTCAATATTTATTATTTACTGTAATTGCCGTTTATGGCTATCTAGCATGGAAGAAAAGCTTAAACAAACAACTGCAAACTGCGTAAAGGCGGTATTATTTGGTCCGGAATCTACCGGTAAAACCACTTTGGCAAAAAGGCTTGCAGCTCATTACAATACGTATTGGGTGGAAGAATATATGCGGGAATATCTTCAGAAGAAATGGGATGAAAAAAAGCAGGTTTGTATACCAGAAGATCTTATTCCTATTGCAGAAGGACAAATGGCAGCAGAAAATAGATTGAGTAGATCTGCCAATAAAGTATTATTTTGTGATACCAATTTATTAGAGCTAAAGGTTTATTCTGAAGCTTATTACAACGGATTTTGTGACCCTGAACTTCATAAACATGCGTTAAACAATTGGTATGATATTTACTTTTTAACTAATATTGATGCCCCTTGGGTTAAAGATGACCTAAGAGATAAACCTCATGATAGAGAGGGAATGTTCGAGAGATTTAAAAGCACCCTACTGTTGTATGAACGTCCTTTCGTAATTCTAGAAGGAAGTGAAGAGCAAAGATTTACCAAAGCAGTCTCGGTTATTAATAAACTTTTAAAGATAGAAAATTGAATTTTACACAGGCAGATATACAGCAAATTGAAAATAAAGGTATTGCATTAAGCGAAATAGAAGAGCAATTAAAAATTTTCTCTCGTGGCAATCTGCCGGTAAATATTGCTGCAGCAGCTACGGTTGGAGATGGTATAAAACAATATTCTGAAGCAAGACAACAGGAACTTAAAAAATTCTATGAAGATCACAAATCAGAATATAAGATCTTAAAATTTGTGCCTGCTTCTGGGGCAGCTACCAGAATGTTCAAAGCAATACATGTATTCTTAAATGAATTTGATCCAGAGCGAGAAGAGTTGTCTAATTATCTTAAAAAAATAGATAACGATAATCTTAATAGGTTTTTTAGAAATTTTGAAAAATTACCATTCTTCAAGGAATCTGTAGAGTTTGCAAAAAAAGATAATTCGAACTTTGCTGATCTAGCCGATGATAAGAAGAAAGTTTTGATAACCAAAGCTATGTTATTTTCACCAGGATTAGATCTTTGTGATCATCCAAAGGGATTAGTTCCTTTTCATAAATATGGCGATCTAATAGCTACAGCTTTTGAAGAACATCTCTACGAAGCAGCGTTATATTCTGAAGTAAATGGAGAATGTGATCTGCATTTTACAGTTTCAGAAGAACATAAAGAGAAATTCGAAAACGAGTATAACCGTATCTTAGAGAGAGTAAATAAGAAAACGGGGATAAATTTTAAAGTAACTTATTCCTATCAAAATCCTAAGACAGATACTATCGCTGTAAATAAAGACAATACTCCCTTTAGGACAGTAGATAATGAATTATTCTTTAGACCCGGTGGGCATGGAGCTCTTATAGAGAATTTGAATAATCTTGATGCAGATGTTGTCTTTATAAAGAATATAGATAATGTTGTGAAATCTTCTGAAGTAGATAACATGGCCAGCTTCAAGAAAGTTCTTGGGGGAAAATTATTGTTACTTCAAGATCAATGTTTTGAGCATTTAATTAATCTTGATAATCCTAATCTTTCAGATGAAGAGTTAGAACAAATCAAGGTCTTTTTAAATGAAAAACTCAATCTAAGTTCTAAAGAAGATTTTAGTATACTTTCTAAAGATGAAAAGATCAAATATTTGCAAGATAAACTTAACAGACCGCTAAGGGTTTGTGGTATGGTAAAGAATGAAGGAGAACCAGGAGGTGGGCCATTTTTAGTGAAAATGGAAAATGGAGAAAGATCACTTCAAATTATTGAAAGCGCACAAATTGATACAAAAGATATTCATCAAAACGAGATCGCTCAAAATGCAACTCATTTTAATCCTGTAGATCTTGTTTGCGGGATAAAAGATTACCAAGGAAATCTGTTCGATCTAAATCTCTTTGTAGATCCAACAATGAGTTTCATTGCTGAAAAAACTAAAGATGGAAAACCTTTAAGAGCTTTAGAAAGACCTGGGTTATGGAATGGGGCAATGGCAAAATGGAATACCGTTTTTGTTGAAGTTCCAGTGCAAACATTTAATCCCGTAAAAACAGTCTCAGATCTTTTGAAGGCTAGTCATCAGATGCAATAAAAATGGCCAACTTAGACCAACTAGTTCAGGAATTAAGTTTTAAAGCAGTGAGAAGTTCGGGTGCGGGAGGGCAACATGTTAATAAAACATCTTCGAAAATTATTTTATCTCTAGATCTTGAAAATTCTCAGGCATTTTCTGAAGAGGAAAAATCTCGGGTTTTAAAGAAATTATCTTCCAGACTTACAAATGCCGGAGAGCTAATTTTAGAAAGTCAAGGTAGTAGAAGTCAGCATAGAAATAAGGAGGAAGCTATCTCAAGGCTGCTGGATATAATTAAAGATGCTCTTAAAAAACCTAAACCTAGAAAAAAGACCCGACCTACCAAAGCTTCAAAATTAAAGAGATTAAGAGAAAAGAAGATAAGATCTGAGAAGAAAGGGAATCGTCAAAAACCCTCCGTTTAAAATCGTTATTGTAGAATCTTGCTACATGAATTTTTTCAATTGTATAAAATTCCACATAAATAGTATCATTTAAAAAATTTCAACAGTCCCCGATGTATTATCAATACAGTGTTTTGATAAAATATCTATTCTATATTTCTTTGGTACAATTTTTCTATAAGATAACATATAAGCAAATGTGAATACATAAAATCTTATAATAGAAAGAACGACTAATAACCAACCCTTTCTATATTTAAAAGAGCTGTCTATTTTAGCAGCTCTTTTTTTTTGTTTCTAGTTTTAAAGAGAGTACCACCTATAATTAGTAAATTTGCACAACAATTAAGGCAGGCATTTATGGTAGCAATTCTTATAGTGGAAGACGATGTAGCATTTGCTACAATGCTAAAAACCTTTTTAGATAAAAGAGGGTTCAATGCAACTGCGGTTTTCTCTGCTACAGAAGCCCTAAAATTAATAGGAGCGCAAAAGTTTGATTTGATCTTAACAGATATGAGATTGCCAGACAAAGATGGTCTTGTGATCTTAAAAGAAGCTAAATCTAAAGATGCTTCTACGCAAGTAATTGTTATGACAAATTACGCCGAGATCAATATGGCTGTAAAAGCCATGAAAGATGGAGCTTTTGATTATGTTTCTAAGCCCTTTCAACCAGAAACAATTCTACAAACTATCAATAATGCTTTGAATCAAAGATCTGCAGACCAGGAAATAGCTCCAAGTGCTCCAAGGAATAAATCTCCTAAAAAATCTAAGGAAAGAATAGAGGAGCAGTCTATAGAATTTATAAAGGGTGTAAGTGATGCTGCAACAAAACTTAATGATTATATAGACCTGGTGGCGCCAACAAATATGTCTGTGCTTATAATGGGTGAAAGTGGTACCGGAAAAGAACAGGTAGCAAAGACCATTCATGATAAAAGCAAGCGCCAGGGAAAACCATTTATTGCGGTAGATTGTGGTGCTATTCCAAAGGAGATTGCATCAAGCGAATTTTTCGGACATTTAAAAGGATCTTTTACTGGAGCAATTCAAGATAAAACCGGTCATTTTGAGGCTGCCAATGGAGGTACCTTGTTTTTAGATGAAATTGGAAATCTTGGATATGAACTACAAGTACAATTATTAAGAGCTCTTCAAGAAAGAAAAATAAAACCTGTTGGAGGTAATACAGAGATCAAAGTAGATATTAGAGTTGTTACTGCTACCAATGAAGATCTTTCTCAAGCGGTTAAGGAAGGTAATTTTAGAGAAGACCTTTACCATAGATTAAATGAATTTACCATAAAGGTGCCGGCTCTGCGAGAGCGCACAGAAGATCTTATACTTTTTGCAGAGTATTTTTTAGATGAAGCTAATATAGAATTAGAAAAAGAAGTGATGGGCTTTAGTGAAGATACCTTAGAAGCTTTCCAGCGATACGCTTGGCCTGGAAACCTGCGAGAGCTAAAGAACACAGTTAAAAGAGCTGTGCTTCTTACTAAAAGCAACGAGATTCCATTAAAGGTGCTGCCGCATGAAATTGCTACAGCTACACAGGAGAAAGAAACTTATAGCTTATTTAAAAGCAAGAATGAAGAAACTTTAATCTTGGAAGCATTAGAAAAGTCTAATGGGAACAAAAGTAAGGCTGCAAGAATTTTATCCATAGATAGAAAAACGCTTTACAATAAGTTAAAGCAATATGATATTAAGTTGTAGTAATCTCTTTTTGAAGCTCTTTCAGGAGCACCTCTACATCTAATAACACCTTTTTTATAAAAGATATCTCCAAAACATTCTTTTTCTTATGTTCTAGATCTGTCAATTTAATAACGATCTCATCTGCATGAAGTTGTTTAAACATAGGTAACATTCTATGTGATATTTGGGCCACACGTTCCCAATTAGCAACCTGCGCTTCTTTGAAGATCTCTTCTAAATTTAGCTTAGTGCTATCTATAAAGGCATTTAAGATAGTATTTAAAGCAATTGGATCGTCCCCCGCAAATTGGGATATTTCTGATAGAGAATAGCGAGGGTTTAAATTATCATCGCTTTTCTTTAAAACAGACGCCTCATTTTTTAGTTCTATCTTAAAAATTTCCCCAATCTTAAGTAGCAGATCATTAGGTCTATATGGTTTTAAAATATTACAAGTAAAACCAGCTTCAATATATCTGTTTTGATTAACATCTGTTCTGCCAGATGCTGCAATTACAGGAATGCCTGCAATATTCTTATCTTCTTTAATAGCTGCTACAAGTTCAAAGCCATCCATTTCTGGCATTTGTATGTCTGTGAGTACAAGATCATAATGCGCTGTCTTCAATAATCTAAGCGCTTCTTTTCCATTTATGGCTGTGTCACACACCATTCCCTTTGCTTTTATCAATTCTTTTGTAAGTGCTAATTGAGAAGATTCATCATCTACTACCAATACGCGTTTACCATTAAGGTCTACTTCCTCTAATATCGCAGGTTCTAATCCTGGCGAGGTGTTGGTAAGTTTAGTTACAGGGATTCTTATAATAAACTCACTTCCTTTTCCGGGGCTACTTGTAAGTTCTATATTCCCCTTTAATAAAGATGTTATTTGTTTTGTTATTGCTAAGCCTAATCCGGTACCGCCATACTTCTTTTCTATTGCGGCATGCTCTTGTGAAAATTCTTCAAAAATGTCTTCTTGTTTGGCTTTTGAAATTCCAATTCCGGTGTCTTTAATAGATATTATTAAAATATGACTGTCTTCAATCTCTTTTTGAAGTGAGAGCGAGGCGGTAATTTCTCCACTTTCTGTAAACTTATAAGCATTGGTTAAAAGATTGGAAAGAATTTGTTTCAATCTAAAAGGGTCGCTTAATACTTCGCAATCACTATTCTCTGAAGTCACAACGCTGTATTTGAGATTTTTAATGGCAGGATCTGGAAGGGTATTATAAAATGTTTCTTCTAATAAGTTCTTTGGGTTGAACCTTATCTTCTCTACCAACATTTTACCTGCTTCTAACTTAGAAAGGTCTAGAAGATCATTCACTAAGTGTAAAATGTATTCTGAAGATTTTTTAAGATGAGAAAGATAATGTTCTTGTTTATTGTTCAATCCAGATTTCTCCATAAGATCTGTATAGCCAATAACAGTATTTAATGGAGATCTTAGATCGTGAGTTATGGTAGCCATAAATTGTTCTCTTCTTTTCATAAGAGATTCTGTAAAAACTTTGGCTTCTTCTAATTCTAATCTATAACGCTGACTTTTAGATACATCTTTTAAGATAAGTACTAGAAAGAATAATATCAATAAAATAAAGGCGATTCCCACTGCTATTATTATGGTAGAGATCTCATTAAGCATTAATTGAGATGTTTGTACCTTATCTAACGAAGCGCCTCTTTCTTCTAATTCTATGGCAGATAATAAACTTCTTAGTTGTTGATTTAAGGTGACATCATTAGTTAAGAGCTCATTCTCTTTTTTGTTGATCACTGCTTTAAAAGCATTGTTTTGCTGCTCTAATTCATTTAAAACCTTCTTAACAGATGCAACCAGAGAGTCTGCGCTTAGGCTTGAGGAAGATTCATTGTTTTCAGTCTTAGAAAACTCTATCAATCTTATTAGAACTCTTCTTTGATGAGGCTCCAGATTGGCAAACCTCGTATCGTAATCTGGCTCATTAAAAGATGGATCTACTTTTTGCAACTCGTTGATCACCTCCTTGTAATAACTGGTGTTCTGGTTACGAGATCTAAGTTTAAGTAATTCTTCTAGGTTATCACTTTTTTTGGAGAGAAGGATAGAAATACTATCCATTTCTACCTTCATTGTAGAATCTGCATACGTGCTTCTTAGCGTTTGTATGCTGTTTTGAATATTCTTGATCTGTGTTTTGTACCTATTAAGATCTAAGGTATCTCCAGATTGAATAAACTGCTTTCCTATATTTTCTGTTTGATATAACTCTGTTGCAATTTCGCTTACCAGAACCAGTTGTTGGTTGTTGAGATTATTGGATTGATTTAGTTTTGAAAACCTAACAACCTGAGAGTAAATGAACCATACGGCGAGACCGGCTAATGCTGCTAATAGAATATAGCCAACAATTACCTTAAAAGTTATAGACCTCTTTGTGTTCTTCATTCTGAAATTATTCACAAAATTACGGCAATTATGTCAAAACAGTAGAATTATAGTTTTATTCTGAAAAATCCTTATTACCTTTGACCCACATCTCAAAGGGGTGCCAATTCTTAATTTAAGAGGAGGCTGAGATTATACCCAACGAACCTGGGCAGGTAATGCTGCCAAGGGACAATAACAAAGCCAAGTTGGCTTTAATAAATGTGTATAGTACTCCCTAATAGATCGCTCGAGAGATTTATATAGGGTTTTTTTATGCACAATTTTTACTAACATAAATCAAAATGAATAATCGCCCCTTTTATTCGTAAACCATAATTACGAATGAAAAAAATAATTTTTGTTGCAGCCTTGATCTTAATCTCTATTCAGGCTTTTTCACAAGATTACATCTTAAAAGGAAAGATCACAGCTAATAATAAAGCTATAGAAGGTGCTTCTGTAATGGCTTTAGGAGAAAATGTTGGAACTCAGACAGATGCTCAGGGAAATTACTCGATCTCTCTAAAAGAAGGAAGTTATACCTTCTTATTTACTTACGGAAATAGCAGAACTGTAGAAGTTTTGCTCGATAAGAATACAACTATAGATGTAGATCTTTCTAAAGCTGCAGAGGTTTTAGATGAGGTTTTCCTTTCTGCATTAAGAGTGAATGCTCAATCTCCAATAACCTACAGCAATTTAAGCAATGAAGAAATAGAAGATCGTAATCTAGGTCAGGATATACCAGTGTTAATGAGCTATATGCCTAACGTAGTAACAACTTCTGATGCTGGTGCCGGTGTAGGTTATACAGGGATTAGAGTTCGTGGTAGCGATGCCACCAGAGTAAATGTTACAATTAATGGAGTTCCCTATAATGATTCAGAAAGTCAGGGTACATTTTGGGTTAATTTACCAGATTTTGCATCTTCTGTAGAGAATATTCAATTGCAACGAGGCGTGGGAACATCAACAAATGGAGCGGGGGCTTTTGGAGCTAGCTTAAATATCCTTACAGATGGTTATAGTACCGCTGCCAATGCAGAAACCTCTCATAGTTTCGGGTCTTATAACACCCGAAAGCATACGGTAAAATTTAGTACAGGGTTAATGAATGATCATTGGGAAATTGCGGGCCGAGCTTCTCAAATTAAAAGTGACGGTTATATAGATCGAGCCAGTTCAGATCTTAAATCTTATTTTTTGCAAGCAGCTTACGTTAATGATAATACATTGATAAAAGCCTTGATGTTTGGAGGTACAGAAAAAACCTATCAGGCTTGGTATGGAATAGATGGTGAGACCTTAAGCTCTAATAGAACCTTTAATCCTGCAGGAGCATACACCAGTAATGGAGAGGACATGTTTTATGATAATCAAACTGATAATTATCAGCAAGATCATTATCAATTGCTATGGAATCAAAAATTTGATCCTAATTGGTCTTCCAATTTCGCTTTACATTATACCAGAGGAAAAGGTTATTATGAAGAATTTAATGAAGATGCCAGTTTAAATGAATTCGGACTTCAGAATTTTATGGCAGATGGTATGGAAATTACAACTTCAGATCTTGTAGGAAGAAAATGGTTAGACAATGATTTTTATGGAGCTACTTTCAATTTAAATTATCAAAATAGCAAGCTAGATTTAGATCTTGGAGGAGGTTTAAATAGATATGAAGGAGATCATTTTGGAGATGTTATCTACACAAGATTTGCTAAGAATGGAGAACCAAGTGAACATTATTATTTTAATGATGCGGTTAAAACTGATTTCAATATCTACTCAAAGGCAAATTTTGCAATTACAGAGAAACTTGCTGCTTACGTAGATCTTCAAATTAGAACTATAGATTATGTAACCGATGGGTTATTAGATGATCAGACTAGTTTTAATGTAGATGATAATTTTAGCTTTTTTAATCCAAAAGCGGGGTTAACTTATCAGCTAAATGATATCAATCAATTCTATTTCTCTTATGCAAGAGCTAATAGAGAGCCTAGTAGAGCAGATTATGAAAATGGGAATCCGGAATCAGAAGGCCTAAATGATTTTGAACTGGGTTGGAGATATAAAGCTCCAAAAGTGCAGATAAATACGAATGTATATCTAATGGATTATCAAAATCAATTAGTGCTTACTGGCGGAATTGATGATGAAGGGGCATTTGTTAGAGAGAATAGCGGTAACAGTTATAGATTAGGATTGGAGATAGATGCTAGTATTCAGATCTCAGATAAGTTTAAAATTAGACCTAACTTTTCTGTTAGCAGAAATAAAAATGTAGATTTCGTTTCAAATTTTAATGGAGAATTGAACAATTTTGGAGATACAGATATTTCCTATTCTCCAGAAATAGTAGCAGGGAATATTTTAAGCTATACTCCAATAAATAATCTGCAATTTAGTTTGCTCTCTAAATATGTTGGAGATCAGTACATGAGTAATATTGAGGCTAAGAACTCTAAGTTAGATTCTTATTTTGTGAATGATCTAAATGTACAATACACCATCCGCCAACTTTCAGTTTTTAAAGAGGTTACTTTTACAGCTTTGGTAAATAATATCTTAAATGAGAAATATGTATCTAATGGATACTATTATACATATGATGTTGAGAATCCGGATCTTCCAAGTGGAGTTCAAACCTTTGATGGAGCTGGATATTATCCGCAAGCTACTACTAATTTCTTAGCTGGAATTACACTAAAATTTTAGGATATATTAAAACCTTCCGGTTAATACATCAGCTGGAAGGTTTTTAATTGTAAATTTCTAAAGTGTTGCCATTCTTTCTCACCCTGTAAGACTTTAAAGCATATTGACCTTCTCCCTGAGTGATCTCTCCGGTTAGAATATTGTACTCATTTCCATCTCCACAATTACATGTAGCCAGCAATCCCTGTACAGTTAATCTAGAGCAGTTTGAAACAGAATGATTTGGATCTGTAAGTTCAAATGCTAGATATTGAGTGTTATTTATATTGTAGACAACCACACCATTGAGTCCGTAATTATAGGTTACATAACTATTGCCAGGAAAGTTCAAACTATTATACTCGGGTAGGCTTAAATTAATATTTAAGTTGAAGTTGGTATCTACAAGAAAAGGATTGTTATTACTGTTATTATCTGACGTGCTACAGGATAAAAGCAAGCTTATCAATAGGGCTGAAAATAGAATTTTTTTAATCATTATAAGGTTTCTGTCTCTCGACAATTTTATTGGTTTCAATGTTTAAATTTATTATATTTGTTTAGATAAATCCCGTCGCGCATGGGATTTTTTGTATTTATTAGCTAGATGAAGGTTAAATATTAAAGAATTCAATCTATATAGATAAATCCGGCACTTTAGCCCTGGAATAGATTTATTTAAAATCACTAAACATATATTGATAAATTATGGAAGAGGTAATGTTACCTAACTTCTATAATTATTAAACGATAACATTATGAGCAAAGTATCTTATTATACACCTGAAGGCTTAAAAAAGCTAAGAGATGAGCTTAATTTATTAAGAGATGTAGAAAGACCAAAGGCTTCTCAGGCAATTGCAGAGGCTAGAGATAAAGGAGATTTAAGTGAGAATGCAGAATATGATGCAGCAAAAGAAGCTCAGGGTTTATTAGAACTAAGGATCTCCAAGATGGAAGAAGTTGTTTCTAATGCCAGAATTATAGATGAATCTCAATTAGATACTTCTAAGGTTTTGGTACACTCTTTAGTGAAGATCAGGAATCTCTCTAATAAAATGGAAGTAAAATATAAGTTGGTAGCTCAAAGCGAAGCAGACCTTAAAACCGGAAAGATCTCTGTAGATTCTCCAATTGGTAAAGGATTGTTAGGTAAAAAAGTTGGAGATACTGCAGAAATAAGCGTTCCTAATGGAACCATGACTTTTGAAATAATAGAGATCACCAGAGAGTAATCTCTTTATCACTATTGAAATAAATCCTTTTCAATTTTATATGAAAAGGATTTTTTATTTTCTATGAAGAGCTAGCCTATCAAGCTTATTAAAGAAGATGGTATGAGTTCTCTTTTTAGAAAGTATTTTTATCTTTATTAAAAAAATAGACATGTCTACAATATTCACAAAGATCATTAATGGGGAGATTCCTTCTTATAAAGTTGCAGAAACAGATAAATTTCTAGCTTTCTTAGATGTAAATCCGAATGCGAAAGGACATACCCTTTGTATTCCAAAGAAAGAGGTGAACAAGATATTTGATCTTGACAAGGATACCTATTCAGATTTAATGGAATTCTCTAGGCAAGTTGCTATAGGCTTGGAAAAAACTGTGTCTTGCAAAAGAGTTGGGATGGCGGTAATTGGTCTGGAAGTTCCTCATGTACACGTACACCTTATCCCTTTAAATAAAATGACCGAGATGGACTTCAGTCATAAAGTTACTTTATCTTCAGAAGAGATGGATGAGCTTGCAGATGCTATTAAAGGGAATATATAATGGATGACCTTTCCTTATACAAGCTTAGCTTAGAAATACGAATAGATTGGGGCGATTTGGATATGTACAAGCATGTTAATAATCTCACTTTTCTAAGGTTTATGCAATCTGGTAGAGTTAAATTTTGGGAAGCTACAGGGCTTTCTAGTATGTTTGAAACTACTAACAAAGGGCCTATGCTGGTAAGTAGTCATTGCGATTTTCAAAAATCACTGTATTATCCGGGGAAAGCAATTATAAAGACTAGGTTAGATTATATAAAGAACTCTAGTTTTGGAGTAGAACATTTAATCTTAAATGAAGATCTCGAAATATGTGCGCGTGGAAAAGATGTAGCGGTATGTTTTGATTTTAATAAGAATGAAACCTATAGAATTCCAGATGATCTTCGGGAAATAATGTCTAAATATTAATTATGCGATCTTTTTGAGCGCAATTTGAAAGGTTGTTCCTTTATTAATCTCGCTGCTAAAAACCTTTATTTTACCTAAATGATATTCTTCTATGATACGTTTAGCTAAAGAGAGACCTAGGCCCCAGCCTCGTTTTTTAGATGTATAGCCCGGTTCAAAGATCATTTTATATTTACTTTTAGGAATACCTTTACCAGTATCTTTCACATAGATATAGACCCAATGTAGGTCTTGCTTTATCTCTATTTTTAAAGCACCCTTTCCGCGCATGGCATCTATGGCATTCTTAACTAAATTCTCTATGGTCCAGCTGTATAAAGATTCATTTAGGTTTACATAAATAGGAGAATGTGGGGTACTTATTTGAAAATCAATCAATCTGGAACTTCTTATTTGTAAGTAGATAAAACTATCTTTTGTAGCTTGGACCATCTCAGTTCTGGAGAGAATTGGTGCAGATCCTATCTTAGAAAATCTTTCTGTAATTGTTCTTAATCTATCTACATCTTTTTCAATTTCGTCTATATACTCCTTATTAATTTTTTCTGCTTTCAAAATTTCTGTCCATCCAATTAATGAAGAGAGGGGTGTACCAATCTGGTGTGCAGTTTCTTTTGCCATTCCGGCCCATAGCTTGTTCTGTTCGCTGGTTTTTGAAGTAGTGTAGAAAAAATAAACCACCCCTATAAATAAGAAGATAATGAGGAGCAAGGCAATAGGATAATATTTGATCTTGGTAAGCAATGGAGAATCTCCGTAATAAATACGATGAATTCTATTGGCTCCAAGTACCATTTCTATAGGTTCGTTCTCATCCTTTAGTTGATTGAGATATTGCTGTATTTTCTTAGGATCATCTCTAACTTCAGAATCTATATTAAGTCCGTCTATGATCTTCTCATTTTCATCCACCCAAATTGTAGGAATGCTCGTGTTATTATTTAAGATGTGTAGCGTTAGGTCTATGTCTGTATCATCACTTGCTTTATCTAGAAAAGCCTGAGCAGCGGTCCACACTTCCATTTTGTCTCGTTCATCTTGCTTTAGACGTTCAAAGAAAATAGACGTGTTCCATAAAATTAGAACCACTATAAGTAAAGATGAAACAATGATGAACCAACGGGCTAGGTTTCGTTCGTCTGAAAAATTCATGAAGCCAATTTAAGTAGATTTAAATATAACTTATTTCTGTTAATATTATTGTTGGAGTGGCGTTTTTCATTACTGACTTGATTCGTTATCTTTGTGAAAAATTGTAAGATGTTAACAGTAGATCCTAAAGAAATAAGTACCGGGCAAAGGCATCAATATCTATTAGGTGCAGTGGGTCCAAGGCCTATCGCATTTGCAAGTACCGTAGATGAAGAAGGAAGACCTAATTTATCACCTTTCAGTTTCTTTAATGTATTTAGTGCAAATCCACCAATTTTGATATTTTCTCCGGCTAGAAGGGGAAGAGATAATACCGTAAAACACACTTTTTTAAATTCAAAGGCCACCAAAGAAGTTGTTATTAATATTGTGAACTACAAGATGGTTCAGCAAATGTCTCTTTCCAGTACAGAATATGCAGAAGGAGTAAATGAATTTGAAAAAGCTGGATTTACCATGTTAAAGTCAGACTTAGTTAAACCTTTCAGGGTGGCAGAGTCTCCGGTGCAATTTGAATGTAAGATCACAGAAGTTGTAGAATTAGGGCAAGAAGGAGGAGCAGGAAACTTAGTGATCTGTGAAGTGGTTAAGATGCATTTTGATGAAGAGATTTTAGATGAAAACGGTCAAATAGATCAGCATAAAATAGATCTTGTTGCAAGAATGGGTGGTAATTGGTATTCAAGAGCTAACGAGGGAATGTTTGAGGTACCTAAACCTTTATCTACACTAGGAATTGGAGTAGATGAAATTCCTGAGTATATTAGAAGAAGTAAAGTTCTTACCGGAAATGATCTTGGTAAACTTGGGAATGTGGAGGCATTACCATCAAAAGAAGAGATCACTTCATTTTTAAATGAGAACAGTGAGATGGATAAAATTATAGGTGCCGGCAATGTGGAAAATATCCATTTACAAGCACAATTATATTTAGAAAAAGACGAACCGGCAAAGGCCTGGAAATTATTATTAGCAAATAGATAAGATAACGAGATGGAAGTACAAGGAAAGATTAAAATGATAGGACAAACCCAAACATTTGGTAGCAATGGGTTTAGAAAGAGAGAAGTAGTAGTTACTACAGAAGAACAATATCCACAGCATATAATGGTTGAATTTGTTCAAGATAAAACAGATTTATTAGATAGTTTCCAAGTTGGGCAGCCTGTAAAAATAGGAGTGAATTTGAGAGGACGAGAGTGGGTTAATCCTCAAGGAGAGACTAAATATTTTAACTCTATTCAAGGTTGGAGAATTGAGAATTTACAAGCGGGAGCTCCTGCAGGAAATTCTGCTCCTCCAGCAGATCAATTTGAACCGGCACAAGATTTAAATGATGAAGATTATGACGATCTTCCTTTTTAATTAAAAATATATTAGTTGATGAGCTGTTTTAAAGATCTGAGCTATTTTAGATCTTTGAAACAGCTTTTTTAATTTTAATAATATCAGTTTGAAAACTCCAGAAGATGATACCTATTTCCCTCCGGTAGAAATGGCTACAGAAGATGGCTTGCTTGCCTATGGAGGAGATCTTTCTGTAAACCGACTTCTTTATGCCTATACCCACGGAATTTTTCCTTGGTTTGAAGATGGGCAACCTGTACTTTGGTGGAGCCCAGATCCAAGAATGGTGCTTTACCCAAAGAAACTGAAGGTTTCAAAAAGCATGAAACAGGTGCTTGGAAATAATAATTTTCATCTCACCTTCAACAAAGATTTTAAATCTGTTATAGAAAACTGTGCAAGCATAAAGCGAGATGGGCAAAATGGTACATGGATTACTTCGGAAATGCAAGATGCTTATATGAAATTGCATGAGCTTGGAATTGCCCAATCTGTAGAGGTTTGGCTAGATGAAGAACTGGTGGGAGGTCTTTATGGAATATACCTCAGGGACAAGAATGTGTTTTGTGGAGAAAGTATGTTCGCAAAAGTGAGTAATGCTTCAAAATTCGCTTTTATAAAAATGATAGAAAAATTAAGAATTGCCGGAGTAAAGCTTATAGATTGCCAGGTATATACTTCGCATCTTGAAAGTCTTGGCGCAGAAGAGATCTCTAGAGAAGAATTTCTAAAGTTTCTAAGGTAGTTACAGTCAGTTAAATTTATGTTTATAGGCTAATGCTAACTTCGCTAATTAGGAACAGCTCAGATTTTGGGTTTCTTAAATAGCTGTTATATCTAAATTCCGGACCCAGAGAGAATTTTGCCCTTTCAAAAAAGTTATTTTGAAGACCTACTCTCCAACGCTGACCCAATTCTGGGCCTTCAAACTTACCATAACTCCATACACTTTCTGTATCTGCAACTAAATAGAATTGTTTAGAATCTTTTAACGGTTTTCCTATTGGGAATATAAAGCTTAATCTAAATCTAGTCCTAAAACTAAGTTCTTCTCTAAACCTTTCTTCTTGTCTTAATCTATAAGTAACATCAAATATAGCACCTTCTACAAGATGACTGTATTGTTGAAGAAATCTAAGTTCATTAGTTTCAGTAGCTTCAAATGCTTCTTTAAATCTATACCTTGTTCCAAGACTAAACTTGTTAGCTTTATCTAATTTAAAATCTACAAATTGATTGATCTCAATATGTTTTTGTCTATATAAAATATCACCTTCTTCAATAAAATAATTTCTATTGGTAAGTCCAGATTTTAATACCCATGACTTAGAGATAGGTATCACTATAGAAAATTCAGAATCTGCAAGTACAGGAATTTCATTCTGAGCTTTTAAAACAGTAAAAGTCAAAGCATGTAAGATTATAGTAAGAAAGTATTTATAATACTTAGGAACCATCATTATTTTTAATTTTTACTGCTTAGCACTCTATTTCTATAGCAATTTTCTTCATGGTCATTTACCATACCAACGGCTTGCATATAAGCATACATTACCGTAGAGCCCACGAATTTAAAGCCGCGTTTTTTGAGGTCTTTGCTTAGCAGATCACTTATTTCTGAAGTTGCAGGAGCTTTTTTGTAATTCTCAACTGTATTTTGAATAGGCTTGTTCTCAACAAATTTCCAGATATAATTGCTAAAGCTTCCAAATTCATTTTGGATCTTTAAAAAAGCCTGAGCATTGGTAATAGCAGCTCTAACCTTCAATTTATTTCTAATAATGCCTGCGTTTAATAATAACTCTTGTATTTTATCTTCAGTATATTCAGCTATTTTTTTATAATCAAATTCATCAAAGGCTTCTTTAAAGTTCTCTCTTTTTCTTAAGATCGTTATCCAACTTAATCCTGCTTGAAATGTTTCTAGTATCAAGAATTCGAATAGGGTTGCGTCATCACGAACAGGAACTCCCCATTCTTTATCATGATAAGCTTCGTATAACGCATCGCCCTCACACCAACCACATCTTTTTAGATCATTCATATCAAGACTATGGTTTAAATTGGTAGGTAATGGTGCCCGGTTGGGCTGTTCTACCAGCCAACTTACTAAAAACAGCCTGAGAAGCATATTGTAATGCCTGTTGGGTGAGACATTCATTATTAGAGGTAGAACTTGCCTTATTTATAGCAGTAGCTATAACACGCCCTCCTTCATTAACGGTAATATTCACTACAACTCTACCAGGTAGATCACAGGTGTAAATAGGATTTGGGATATCCACAGCGCTTCTACCTTTTAAAGAAAATGAAATAGAGCTATTGTCTAGACCTCCATTTTTAGCAGAAGTATTTTCTGTAGCCTGGTTGCCATCAGACCTTTTCTTAACCTCTTTCTTTTTGGGGGAATTTTGTGTTGTAAAATTACCAGATCCGCTTGTGCTTTCTTTGTCTGAAGTTTCTTGCTGTGAAGCACTATTCTTTTGAAAGATCTCATCTAGTTGTTTGCTGAAGTTAGCATCTCTAGATTCCTGATTTTCATTATATGCTTGATGTGTTTTTACTATATTTTTTTGAGGGATCTTTGCCGGTTCTATTTCTTCCGGTTTTTTTTCTTCCGCTTGCTCAGTCTTAAAACTTTCAAGATCTATAAGCATCTCTCGAGTTTTCTCATTATTGTTGGATAGATTGAAATTATATAAACTAAGCATCAACAGCAAAAATAGCAGCGAGGTAATTATCAAAGCTTTATGTCTGTCAAAAAAATCCATAGAATTAAAACTCCTTAATACCTCGTTTATTCTAGCTTAAGGTAATAAATTTTGAAATGCTTCCAAATCCATGGAATCTTCAACCTTAAAATCTCCAATTCTAGTTCTTCTTAAGGCTGAAAGATATGCGCCAGAACCCAATGCTTTACCAAAATCGTTAGCAAGACTTCTAATATAGGTTCCTTTGCTACAAACTACTCTGAAGTCTACTTCCGGAAATCTAATTTCAGTGATCTCAAATTCGGTTATTGTTACCTTTCTTGATTTAACTTCCACGTCTTCCCCATTTCTAGCGTACTCATAAAGTCGCTTCCCATCCTTTTTTAAAGCCGAAAAAACTGGGGGTACTTGTTCTATTTCTCCAATAAAATCAAATGTTACATTGGTAATATTGTTTTCAGAAATATGATCTATAGGAAATGTTTCATCTACTTCGGTTTCCATATCGTAAGAAGGAGTAGTTGCCCCTAAAGTAAAGGTGCCGGTATATTCTTTTTCCTGACCTTGAAACTGTTCAATTCTCTTGGTAAATTTCCCAGTACAAATTACAAGTAGGCCGGTAGCTAAAGGATCTAAAGTTCCAGCGTGCCCAACTTTTATCTTTTTGATATTACAGCTTTTTCTAATTAGCCATCTTGCCTTATTCACCAGCTGAAAGGAAGTCCAATTTAGAGGTTTGTCAAATAAAAGTATTTGTCCCTCTTTAAATTCTTCTGGAGTGATAGTTTTAGTTTGCATACCCAAATCCAATTGCAATGATTCCAACAATTAAACAATAGATAGCAAAATATGATAATTTACTATTCTTTACCAGTTTTATCATCCACGTACAGGCAACTAAACCTGCTAAAAATGCTGCAACAAACCCAATAATTAAGACAGAAGAATCTGTGCTGCTTGCCGCTAGATCTCCACTTAAAACATCTTTAGCTATTTTTCCTAAGATCAAAGGGACTACCATTAAAAAAGAAAATCTAGCTGCTTTTGCTTTATCATTACCCAATAATACTGAGGTAGAGATGGTTGCTCCAGATCTGGAAATTCCTGGTAATATGGCTATTGCCTGAGAAACTCCAATAACAAAAGCATTGCTAAAACTAACTTGTTTTCCGGTGCTTTTTGCTTTATCTGCCAACCACAGTAGTAGTGCAGTTATAATTAGCATAAAGCCTACTAATAGTAAATTTCCTTCAAATAATACATCCATTTCTTCCTCAAAAAGTAATCCCACCATTGCTGCTGGGATCATGGATAAAATGATCTTTAGTGAGAACTGAGTTTCCTCATTCCACTTAAATTGAAAGAGACCTTTTATGATCTCAATAATATCTTTTCTGAAGATGACAATAGTGCTTAGTGCAGTTGCAAAATGCAAAACAACAGTAAAAAGTAGAGATTCACTTGGTATGCTGTGGTCTCCTAAAATGGCTTTTCCAAGTTCTAGATGTCCACTAGAGGAAACCGGTAAAAATTCTGTAAGTCCTTGGATAATTCCCAGGACTACTGCATCAAATTCGTTCAAAGTAAATTATTTTTTATTGGGATTTAATAAAATAGCATAAGCTTCAATTCCAAATCCTATTAAAACTAAGGCAGGCGCTAATCTAATTCTTCTAAAATTGTAGATCTCCGCATTAAATACATTAGGGTCATCACTTCCACCGCCAGACATTAAAATAAAGCCCAATGCAATTACAGCTAATCCAATAAACATAAACGTGTAGTTCTTTTTGCCGAATACAAAGTTGAGATCTTGCTTATGTAAAGGTTTATTATTTTTATTCATTGATAATTTTTTAATTGTCCAATCTTTGCCACGAATGCACTAATATTTATAAAATAATTCGTTCGTGAATTAATTTATCTGCCTCAAAATTAGCCAAAATCGCTAAATTGTTATTGTTGTATTTTTGGCAGCTAATAGATTAATAATATAATTCGTCTGTCTTTAAATTTAGGAATCTTGAAGTGGCAAAGAATGTACTTAGCCAGGTTATGAAAATCCCCATTAAAAAAACACCCACAAATAGACCTATTAAAAGAGTAGAATCTCTAAGTAATTCCAATTCTGGGAAACTTTTGTTTAAATAAAACAAAACAATTCCCATTCCTATTAATGCAAGTACAGCACCAATAATTCCCAATTTTACGCTTTGCCAAATAAAAGGTCTGCGAATGAAACTCTTAGTAGCACCTACCATTTGCATGGTTTTAATGATAAAACGCTTGGAATATACAGCCAATCTTATGGAGCTGTTGATAAGCAATACTGCTATAAACGTAAAAACTCCGCTTATTACCAAGATCCAGAAACTAATTTTCTTTACGTTGTCATTCAACAATGCTATCAAAGGTTTATCATAGATCACCTCATCTACAAAATTCTTTGCGGTAATATCTGATGCTATTTTGTCTATTTGTTCAGAATCTACATAATCTGCCTTCATGTGAACATCTATAGAGTTCTGTAATGGGTTGTACCCCAGAAAGTCCATAAAATCTTCACCAATTTCCTTGCTCTGCTCTTCTGCAGCTTGTTCTTTGGAAACAAAAACACTGGTTTTAGTGTATTCTGCCATGGCAAGACTTTTCTTTAACTGCTCAATTTCAACATCTTTTGCATTATCTTTAAGGTAGACGGTAAGAGCGATCTGCTCTTTAAAATGATCGGCTACTTTTTTAGTGTTAAGCACTAACAGGCCTAAAAGACCAAGAAGAAAAAGTACTAATGAAATACTGATTACAACAGAAAAATAAGAAGAAATCAATCGTCTTTTTTGATACCTTTCAAAAGATGTACTCATAGAGTGGTTACAGATTTTTTGTAAAAATAATAAACTTAATGATTCCCTATCTTTAAAACGTTTAATCTTTCAGATTTATTCTTTAAGATCAAAAATTGATAAAAAATTTACGAAGATGAATATATTAATATACGGTGCCGGTGGTGTAGGTGGTTATTTTGGGGGAAGAATTGCAGATGCCGGATACAAAGTAAGTATGATTGCCAGAGGTGAACACTTAGAAGCCATACAGCAAAACGGATTGGAAGTAGAGAGCATTAACGGGAATTTTAGAGTTGAACCTTTTCTTGCTACAGACGATCTTAGTAAAGTTCCATCTCCAGATCTCATTATTTTAGGAATTAAATCTTGGCAAATTCCTGAAGCTGCTAAAGCGTTAAAGTCTTTTGTTAAAGAAGAAACCATGATCTTACCATTGCAAAATGGGGCCAATAATGTTGAAAATCTACTAAAAGTATTTCCTAAAAAGAATGTCATAGGAGGGCTTTGTAATATTGTAACTTTCGTAACGGGCCCCGGACAAATAAAACACGCTTCTAGAGATCCGCTGATCACTTTTGGAGAACTTGATAATTCTAAATCGGAGAGAATCCTTCAGCTTAAAGAGATCTTTGATGATTCTAAAATCACCAATATTATTCCCGAAAATATTCAAATAGAGATCTGGCAGAAATTTTTATTCATTACTACTGTTAGCGGGCTTGGTGGCCTTACTCGAGTCTCTATAGATATTATGCGAGAAAGCGATTATTTATATGGTCTTATGAGAAATACAGCTAAGGAAATTTTGGCTGTTGCAAATGCCAAAGGAATAGCGCTTTCTCAAAAGAACTATGACTGGGCTTTTGAGGTGATTCAGAAACTTCCGGTTGGAACTACGGCTTCTACTCAAAGGGATATTATGAGTGGGAAACCTTCAGAATTAGAGAATTTTAATGGCTATATAGTTAAAGAAGGCAAGCGCTTGGGAATTGCTACTCCTGTAAATGAATATGTTTATGAGTGTTTATTGCCCATGGAGAAGAAGGCCAGAGTTCAGTAAAAATCCGTAAGTCTTAAGTATTCTATACGTGTATAAAATCGTAACTTTGTGGCTTATTCCTGAAATTTTAGTTTCAGGATTTATTTTTTCTAGAAAATTATAGCAATGAGTTACCATTTTAACGAGATTGAGGCCAAGTGGCAGAAATATTGGGCAGAGAACCAAACTTTTCAAGCAAAGAACAATAGCGATAAACCTAAATATTATGTGCTGGATATGTTTCCTTACCCATCTGGTGCAGGATTACACGTTGGGCATCCGCTAGGGTATATTGCCAGTGATATCTATGCCAGATTCAAGCGTCATAAAGGTTTTAATGTGTTGCATCCTCAAGGATATGATAGTTTTGGATTGCCTGCCGAGCAGTATGCTATTCAAACCGGTCAACATCCTGCTATAACTACAGAAGAGAATATTGCCAGATATAGAGAACAATTAGATAAAATAGGATTTTCTTTTGATTGGAGCAGAGAAGTGCGCACCAGTAATGCAGAGTATTACAAATGGACGCAATGGATCTTTATTCAGCTTTTTGATTCTTGGTATGATGTTGCTGAAGATAGATCGAGAGCAATTTCAGAATTGGTAGGAATTTTTGCTGCTGAAGGAAACTCTGCGGTAAATGCTGCTTGTGATGATGAAATTGAAGAATTTTCTGCTGCAGATTGGAATGCTTATTCTGAAGAAGAAAAACAACAAATCTTATTAAAATACAGACTTACTTATTTAGCTGAAACCGAAGTGAACTGGTGCCCACAATTGGGAACTGTGTTAGCAAATGATGAAATTGTGAATGGAGTTTCAGAGCGTGGAGGATATCCTGTTGTTCGCAAGAAAATGACACAATGGAGTATGCGTATCTCTGCTTTTGCTGAAAGATTATTGCAAGGACTGGAAACCATAGATTGGAGCGAAAGCTTAAAAGAAAGTCAGCGTAACTGGATTGGGAAATCTGTGGGTGCTTTGGTGAAATTCAAGGAACAAAGTACCGGAATAGATATTTCAGTTTTCACCACAAGACCAGATACTATATATGGAGTAACTTTTATGACCCTTGCTCCGGAACATGAATTGGTAGAAAAGATAACCACCGCAAAGCAAAAAGTAGAAGTTGAAGCCTATATAAAAGCATCAGCAAGAAGAAGTGAGCGTGAGCGTATGGCAGATGTAAAGACCATATCTGGAGTTTTTACCGGTGCGTATGCAGAACATCCGTTAACTAAAGAGCCAATTCCTATCTGGATTGGAGATTATGTACTTGCAGGCTATGGAACCGGAGCAGTAATGGCGGTGCCATGTGGAGATCAGCGTGATTATGATTTTGCGAAGCATTTTGAGCTGCCTATCAAGAATATTTTTGAAAATGTAGATATTTCTGAAGAAGCTTTTTCAGGAAAAGAGGGAACTGTAATTGCAAATTCAGATTTTCTTAGCGGACTTTCTTATAAAGAAGCTTTAAACAAAGCCATTCTGGAATTAGAAAAATTAGGCAGAGGTAAAGGAAAGACCAATTATAGATTGAGAGATGCGGTTTTCTCTCGCCAAAGATATTGGGGAGAACCATTTCCTCTGTACTACGTAAACGGACTTCCGCAAATGATCGAAAAAGAACATTTGCCATTAAGATTGCCTGAAGTTGAGAAATATTTACCAACCGAAACAGGAGAACCACCTTTAGGAAACTCCTCTGAATGGGCTTGGGATACTAAGAATAATAAAGTGGTTTCTAATGATACCATAGATCATAAAACAATCTTTCCTCTAGAATTAAACACCATGCCTGGATGGGCAGGAAGCTCTTGGTATTTCTTCAGATATATGGATGCTCAAAATGAAGATAGATTTACTTCAGAAGAAGCTCAGAACTATTGGGAAAATGTAGATCTATACATTGGTGGTAGCGAACATGCAACAGGACACTTGTTATATTCAAGATTTTGGACCAAGTTCTTATATGATCGTAAAATGGTTACTGTAGAAGAACCATTCAAAAAATTGATCAACCAAGGGATGATCTTGGGAACCAGTGCTTTTGTTTATAGGATTTACCTTAAAATTAAAGATAAAGAGAAGGTTATTAGTCATGGGGAGTATGATACTTATCCAGTTAATGAATTTGGATTTTTATCAGATAATTATAATGCATATTGTTCTGCTAATTTTCTGGAAAAAATTTCAGAAGGAATTAAACCTTCAAATTCAAACGCAGGTTTAGTTTTAAAAGCAAAGAATTTACATTTATCAAAAACCTTACTAAAGGACTATTATAAGTTAGATGAAAAAATTATTGAAAAAGTTATAAAAGGAGATTTTACTTTAGAAATAAGTTATGATCCAATTCGAGTTCCAGTAGAATATTTAGATGGAGATACTTTAGATGTAGATAAAGTTAAAAATTATCGTCCTTTAGAGGATGCTGTTTTTATTTATAATGACAAATTTATTTGTGGTAGAGAGGTAGAGAAAATGTCTAAATCTAAGTACAATGTGGTAAATCCAGATGAGATCTGTCAGCAATATGGCGCAGATACTTTAAGGATGTACGAAATGTTCTTAGGGCCTTTAGAACAGGCAAAACCTTGGAATACTGCTGGAATTACAGGAGTGCATAGTTTCTTGAAAAAATTCTGGAAATTATATTTCAACGGAGAAACATTTGAAGTTTCAGACGCGAAGCCTTCAGCAGATTCTTTAAAAACACTTCATAAGACCATCAAAAAAGTAACCGAAGATATCGCAGCTTTCAGCTTTAATACTTCAGTTTCAACCTTTATGATCTGTGTAAATGAACTTTCAGCGCAAAAATGCAATCAGAGAGAGATCTTAAAACCTTTAGCTATTCTTTTAGCGCCTTACGCTCCGCATATTGCTGAAGAGTTATGGCAAAAATTAGGTCATTCTGAATCTATTTCAACAGCTGAATATCCTGTGTTTGAAGAGAAGTATTTAATAGAAAGCACCAAAGAATATCCAGTTTCCTTTAACGGGAAAATGAGATTTACGTTGGAATTGCCTTTAGATATGGGGAAAGATGAAATAGAAAAAACGGTGATGGCAGATGAAAGAACCCAAAAACAATTGGAAGGAAGAACTCCTAAAAAGGTGATCGTTGTTCCCGGAAAGATCGTAAATATTGTAGGTTAAGCACTCGAACTGTTTTTGATTATATTTGAAGTATGGAATATCTTTTTATAGGACTTGCCGCCGGTGCCATTGTTGCTTATTTCATTTTTGCCAGATTCAGCAATCATAATAAGAAGCAGAAGGCAGATGAACAATCGGTGATCTTGATGGATAAGATCAAGAGCGTTTGTAAATTCATCACCGTAGAAGGCGATTTCTCTGAGATCTATCATTATGAAAATCTGAAGGAGAAATACGTGAGTCTTATTTTCGGAAAGAAAAAAGCCATTGTTCTTATTACTGCAAAAGCTCATATAGGTTTTGATCTTAGTAAGATTAGGATGGATAGCGATAACGAAGCAAAGAAGATCATACTTACCAATTTTCCGCAGCCGGAATTATTAACGGTAGAAACAGATTTCAAGTATTACGATAAGCGTGAAGGTTGGGCAAATCCTTTTACCACTTCAGATCTTACCGATATAAATAGAGATGCGAAAAAGCATATTGTAGACAAGATCCCTCAAAGCGGACTTTTGGAAAAAGCCAGAAATGAAGCGTTGAGTACAATTCTTCTTATTGAAAAAATAGTAGAAACCATTGGTTGGAAGTTAGACTATACTGCCTTAGAAACTCAAACCGAAGAACAGCCGAAATTGAAATAAATCAGTTCTATCCTAAATCTCTTTTAAATTAATAACTATGGATATCGATGTTCTAAGAGATTATTGCCTCGCCAAAAATGGGATTACAGAAGAACTTCCCTTTGGTCCGGATACGTTGGTTTTTAAAGTGATGGGAAAGATGTTCGCTTTGGTTGGTTTAGATGAGGTGCCTTTACGAGTGAATTTAAAATGCAATCCGGAGAAAGCAGTTCAGTTAAGAGAAGAATATCCGGAAACTATTTTACCGGGATACCACATGAATAAACAACACTGGAATACGGTTGTTTTAAATGGAACTATCAATAGCTCAATGAGCTTTGAATTGATAGATCACTCTTACACGCTAGTTGTTTCCAGCCTTACCAAAAAATTACAACAGGAACTTAACAACCTATAATCAACAGTAAATTTCTGTATGACAACATTAGAATTTTATACGCAAGAAAAAAATAAACAGGAAGATCTATTAAAAACTGCTAATAAAAAGCTGAATCTTTCTAGCATGCTTAGGTTGGCTGTTTTTCTAATAACTGCCTTTGGTATCTATTACTTTTTTGGCGATTTTAAGGTGATTGCTTTTATATTTCTTGTAGGTATCGTCATTTTTCTATTTTTAGTATCTCGGCATTCTGATATGCAATATCAGAGAGATAAGATCAAACAATTGGTAGAGATCAATGCTCAGGAAATAAGAGTGCTTCAAAGGAATTATTCAGATCTGCCAACTGGTAAAGAATATGAAAATCCGTTACATCCTTTTAGTCATGATATTGATCTTTTTGGGAAAGGTTCTTTTTTTCAATATATAAACAGAGCAGCACTTAGAGAAGGAGAGATCAAACTTGCGGGAATTTTAACTGAAAATTCAATTGATGGAATTGTTAAGAAACAAGAAGCTATTAAGGAGTTGGCAGATAAAGTGCTTTGGAGACAAGAATTCACGGCGGTAGCCAATCTTGTGAAAACTGAAACTCCTTCAAACACAGTGCTTGAATGGTTCCGTAGTTATAAAAGTTTTGTTCCGAAATACATTCCGTGGGTTGCTGCTGGGTTTTCTATTATTTCGCTGCTTCTTTGTATTGGTTATTTTGCAGATTACGTTACCGGACTGCAATTTTTTCTTTGGTTTTTGGCAGGATTGCTTTATTCCGGGTTCTATTTAAGAAATGTGAACCTACTATCTATGAGTGTAGATAAAGTACAGGATACTTTTCATCAATATCACCAATTATTGGGAATGATGGAGAATACCGAATTTTCTTCAGGGATCTTAAAAGAGCAACAACAGGAAATACATTCTGAAGCTAAAAAAGCCTCTGCCATTTTTAAGGAATTTTCTAAAGCGATAGATTCTTTAGACCAGAGAAGCAATTTTTTGATCGGAGTTTTGCTGAACGGTTTTCTATTATGGGATCTTCAACAATCTTATAAACTCGAAAAATGGATCAGGAATTATCATCAAAATGTAAAAAGTTGGTTTGAAGTAATTGAAAAGATGGATGCTTACAACAGCCTCGGGAATTTTGCTTTCAATCATCCGCAATTTGTGTTTCCAAATATCAATTCAGATGAGCATATTATAAAAGCTACCAGTCTTGCTCATCCATTACTGAACCCTGAAAAGCGAATCGCAAATAATTTCAGTATAGAAAATGAACAATTTTTTATAATTACCGGAGCGAACATGGCGGGGAAAAGTACTTTTCTAAGAACGGTTTCTTTGCAAATTGTAATGGCAAATATTGGATTGCCGGTTTGTGCTACTAGTTGCGATTATTCTCCTATAAAACTCATTACGAGCATGCGAACCACAGATTCGTTAAGTGATGATGAATCTTATTTCTTTTCAGAATTAAAACGACTTCAGTTTATTGTAAATGAAATTAAGACCGATAAATATTTTATCATATTAGATGAAATTTTGAAAGGTACCAATAGTACAGATAAAGCGATTGGTTCCAGAAAATTCATTCAAAAGTTAGTTGGTTCACATTCTACAGGAATTATTGCTACGCACGATCTTAGTTTATGTGAAGTGGCTACAGAATTACCTCAAGTGGAAAACCATTATTTTGATGCAGAGATTATCAATGATGAATTGCATTTTGACTATAAATTTAAGGATGGAATTTGCCAGAATATGAATGCTTCCTTTCTTTTGAAAAAGATGAAGATCGTAGACTAAGCCACCAAGAGGCTTTTTATATATTTTACTAAGCTTGTTAAAGCATCTCGACTCCGCTCGATGTGACAACGAAAACTTAATCACGTATTCCTTAATGAAGAAGTTCTTTCAATACCACAAAATGACCTTGCTAATGGCAGTCGCGGTGGTATTGTTCTATTTCTCTTTTGCATACGATCTAGATCGCGCAGATTTTATTAAACTTTTTGGACTTTACACGGGAGCTTTCTTTTTAACCTGGAAGATCGTCAAGATCGAGAAGAGCCAATTCTGGTTGCTCGCTTTACTGGCTTTAGTTTTTAGACTGATCTTTATAGTTGCCATTCCCAATCTCTCACAAGATTTTTATCGATTTATATGGGATGGCAGAATGATCGCCGCGGGATGGAATCCATATTTATATTTACCTGAAAATTTAATAGCTTCGGGAACAGCTCCTATCGCTCAGGCTCCTGAGTTATTTAAAGGAATGGGAGCTTTGAATGCAAGTCATTACACCAATTATCCACCGCTAAATCAGCTCATATTTGCATTAGCTGGGATACTTTCAGGAAAGAATATTTTAGGTGCTGTAGTAGTGCTAAGATCGGTGATCATTTTAGCAGATCTTGGAACTTTATATTTTGGAAGAAAATTGCTAAAGAAATTAAAGTTACCGGAATATCAGATCTTTTGGTTTATACTCAATCCGTTTATTATTATAGAACTTACAGGAAACCTTCATTTTGAAGGGGTGATGATATTTTTGCTAATTCTCTCGCTTTACTTTCTGATTGCCAAGAAATGGGTCTTAAGCGCTGTTTTTATCGCCCTTTCCATTTCTCTTAAACTTTTACCGTTGATCTTTTTACCCTTGTTATTTAGATTTTTTAGCAAGAAAAATAATGCTTACAATCTAAATTTTGGAAAGTTGATCTTGTATTATCTTATAGTAGGAGCTGTGGTTATTTTAAGCTTTCTTCCTTTCCTTTCTTCAGAATTGATCTCGAACTTTATGGATAGTATTGGCTTATGGTTTCAAAAATTTGAATTCAATGCCAGTATTTATTATGTGGTGAGGTGGGTTGGCTTTCAAGTTAAAGGCTACAATATTATCGCTACTGCAGGAAAGGTGCTGCCTGTACTTGTTATTCTTATTATTGGCGCATTGGCTTTGTTCAGAAAAAACAATTCCTTAGAGAAGCTTATTGTGAGTATGTTGTTAACGGTAAGTGTTTATTTCTTTCTTTCTACTACCGTTCACCCTTGGTATGTAGCAATGCCCTTAATACTTTCTGTATTTACCAGATATAAATTTGTCCTGATTTGGTCTTTTATAGTGATTCTTAGTTATACCGCTTACGTACATGAAGTTTATCACGAAAATTTATGGCTTGTAGCATTGGAATATATAGTGGTAATAGGAATGTTTATGTATGAAGTATTTTGGCTTAAACTAGAATCTCCATCATGACTCTTTGCCTTTGGCGATAATGATGAGGTTTCTGATGTAAATGATAGCGCCAAAGAAATGAGCAGATAATAAGACCGGATCTTTTCTGAAGATTGCATAGGTAAAAATAATTGCAGACCCAGTTAAACTGATGATCCAAAAAGTTTTTGGCAATGTAGACTCCTGATTTTTTTCTGAATAATACCACTGATAAATAAACCTACCGGTATAAATTATTTGGCCTATTATTCCCATTAAAACTATCCATAAAGCTAGATTTTCTCCGTGGAATAATTTGCTCCAATCTAGGGTAGCAAAAAATACCATATATAGCGTGATAAGGATAGGAGAAACAATAACTGCTATTTTAAGGAATATGTTAGAATCTTTCCAATGTCCTTTTAACTGAAGGTTTCTAAAGTAAACAGCATATATTAACGCTTGACCGATCATAATGGCAATATCATCTCTCAAATATCCGTAGATGAAGAAAAAGATTGCTCCAAGAAGGCTCAATTTCCAAAAAATAGTGGGTGTTTTTACCTCTTTTGCTTTTTCAGATCTTAACCATTGAATGATCAATCTTGAAGAAAACATAAGTTGTGCAAGAAAACCAATTCCGTAAACCAACCAGTCTTTCATAATTTTTATGGATGTAAAAAGGTAAATATCTTAATTTAACTCATAAATAAAGGCTGCTCAATTATATATTATGAGCAGCCTTTAAAAATGTCTGTATTTTAAATTGGATTACATATCCAATAAGTAAGCGAATATTAATGGGGCTACAATTGTAGCATCACTTTCAATTATAAACTTAGGTGTATTGATGTCTAATTTCCCCCACGTAATCTTTTCATTTGGAACTGCTCCAGAATAAGATCCGTAACTTGTGGTAGAATCTGAGATCTGGCAGAAATAGTTCCAAAAAGGAGTGTCTGTTCTTTCCATATCTTGATACAACATTGGCACTACACAAATTGGGAAATCTCCTGCGATACCTCCACCAATTTGGAAGAATCCAATTCCTTCTTTAGAATTTTCAGTATACCAATCTGCAAGGAAAGTCATATACTCAATTCCAGATTTCATAGTACTTGCTTTCAATTCACCTTTAAGAACATAAGAAGCAAAAATGTTACCCATGGTACTATCTTCCCATCCCGGAACTACAATTGGTAAGTTCTTTTCTGCAGCAGCATACATCCAAGAATCTTTAAGATCTATTTCGTAATACTCTTCTAATACTCCAGAAAGCAATAATTTATACATGTATTCATGCGGGAAATAACGTTCTCCGGCAGCTTCAGCATCTTTCCAGATCTTCACGATATGCTCTTGAATTCTTCTAAAGGCTTCTTCTTCAGGAATACAAGTATCTGTAACTCTGTTTAGTCCTTTTTCTAAAAGATCCCACTCATCTTGAGGAGTTAAATCTCTGTAATTTGGCACTCTTTTGTAGTGAGAATGCGCTACTAAATTCATTACATCTTCTTCCAAATTGGCACCTGTACAAGAAATTATTTGCAATTTATCCTTACGGATCATTTCAGCAAATATTTTTCCTATTTCGGCAGTACTCATTGCTCCGGCAAGAGAAACCAACATTTTAGAACCTTGAGCAAGTTGTTTTTCGTATGCTTCAGCAGCATCTACAAGCGCTGCAGAATTAAAGTGTAAATAATATTTTTTAATAAATTGGGAAATCGCTCCTTTACTCATCTTCGTCTTCGTCTGGGTTATGGTTTTGATATTTGAACTTATAGCTCAACATTTTATAATATAATTTGGCTGCAAGAAAATCTGAAGATTTATCTTTTTCATTAGGACAGAGTTCTACAATGTCAAACCCTACAACGTTCTTTTTCTTGAACATCATTTTCAAGAATTCTAAGGTTTCATACCAAAAAAGTCCTCCCGGTTCTGGAGTTCCTGTAGATGGTAAAATAGAAGGGTCAAAAGCATCAAGATCTATCGTGATGAAAACATTAGGAGTCATCTGCCCAATAGCATCGTCCATCCAATCTTCATAAAGATCATGTGCAAAATACACCTGATTTTCATCCATGTGGTCCATTTCTGAAATATCCATAGATCTAATTCCTACCTGCAAAAGGTTGGTAGTTTTACTTGCTTCGTGAAGGGCACATGCGTGATTGCATTTGCTTCCTTCATATTCTGGTCTTAAATCTGCATGAGCATCTAATTGTACTACAGTAAGATCTGGAAAAGCATCGTTAAACGCACGAATTGTTCCAATACTTACAGAATGTTCACCTCCAAAAATGGTAACAAATTTTTCCTGGTCTATGTAATTCTTGGTAATCTTTTGAACAGCTTCTACCATTTTCTCTGGAGATGCGTTCTCTGTTACCGGTGGAGCCAAGTAAATACCTTTTTTGTAAACTTCTGTGCGGGTTTCGATGTCGAAAAGTTCCATGTTCTCAGAAGCATGTAAAAATGCTTCAGGACCTTTGTCTGCCCCTTTTTGCCAAGAACTTGTTCCATCATAGGGAACGGGAATCAATACCACTTTAGCCTCATCTATTCTGGCATATTTGTCTGGTATCCCGGCGTAATTCTTTTTGCTCATTGCTTGATTTTAAAAGATTTAAGTTTCAATTTTTGCTTAAAGTTATAATTTTTTTTGAGAATTTACTTATTTGTGTCGTATCCCAGAATATTCAATAGCTCATCTGAGGTTTGTTGATTGCTAAAAAGTTCTGTCTTTAGATTTCCATCTTCATCTCTATCTATTAAAATATGTTTTGGAGAAGGGATCAAACAGTGTTGCAATCCACCAAATCCACCAATGCTTTCCTGATAGGCTCCAGTATTAAAAAATCCTATATATAAAGGCTTATCCTTTCTATATTTTGGAAGATAGATAGCATTTGTATTTTGCTCTGAGTTGTAATAATCATCACTATCACAAGTTAATCCTCCTAGTAGTACTCGCTCATACTCATCATTCCAACGGTTGATGGCTAGCATCACAAATTTCTTGCTAATTGCCCATGTATCTGGTAACGTAGTAATGAAAGATGAATTGATCATGTTCCACTTCTCTCTATCATTTTGTTGTTTTTGATAAAGGATCTCATAGATAGCTCCTCCACTTTCACCAACCGTAAAAGAACCAAACTCTGTAAAGATATTTGGAACATCAACCTCTGCTTCTTCACAGGTTAATTTGATCTGATTGATGATCTCTTCTACCATATATTGATAATCATAATCAAAAGCAAGGGAATTCTTAATAGGAAAACCGCCACCAATGTTCAAACTATCTAATGTTGGACATACTTTTTTAAGGTCGATATAAACCTTCAAACATTTATTAAGCTCATTCCAGTAGTAAGATGTGTCTCTAATACCAGTATTGATGAAAAAGTGAAGCATTTTAAGCTCTACTTGCTCATTTTCTTTGATCTTTTTATTAAAGAATGGAACTATATTCTTATATCCAATTCCAAGTCTAGAGGTATAGAATTCAAATTTTGGCTCTTCTTCAGATGCAATTCTAATTCCTATTTTATAAGGGTCATTTATCTTTTCAGATAATAGATCAATTTCTTCATAATTATCTATAATGGGGATACAATTCTTGTGCCCGCTATTCATAAGATCTGCTATGTTAGAAATATACTGATCTCTTTTAAAACCATTACAGATTACGTAAGTGTCATCTGTGATCTTCCCTGTTTGTTTCAATTTCTGAACGATATTGATATCAAAAGCAGAAGAAGTTTCAATATGTATGTCATTCTTTAGTGCCTCATTTAAAACATGTTCAAAATGAGAACTTTTTGTGCAGTAACAATAATTATAATTTCCTTTATAATCGTGCTTTTCTATGGCATTTTTAAACCAAACCTTCGCTCGGTTAATATTTTGAGATATCTTGGGTAAATAGGTGAACTTTAACGGAGCACCGTATTTCTCTACCAATTCCATAAGATCTATATCATGAAACTGTAATTCATTATCTTCCAATTTAAATTCTTCTTGAGGAAAATAGTAAGTCTGGTCTATTAAGTTGCTGTATTTAGTATTCAATGCTTTATTTTAAATGAATTAAAGATGAAAATGTAGGGATTTATTTATCCTATCAAAAAAATTGACTGGTAAATAATTGTTAAGATAAGGGTTTGGCAAGAATTCCGAAATGAGCTCGCGAGATTGCCGAAAGCTATTTGCCTTCTTGCGATGTTGCATCTTACAGATGGCAACGGAGTATAAAATCAATTTAATCAACCGATTTTTGGTTATTCTCTAACGTATAGATAAATATTCGTTTTAATGAAATAAGGATAAAAATTTGTACAGTATTAGATCTACACAAATTTTTATCTCTTCAAATTTCATTACAAATGTATTAAAAATGTTATTACTAAAATCTTAAAATTTTAGAGATAACTACAACACTTTCAGATTGATAATTTCTTGCTTGGTAAGTACTCTCCAAGTTCCTCTAGGAAGATCCTTTTTAGTAAGTCCGCCAAAGGTTACACGATCTAATTTCTCCACCTCATAACCAAGGCTCTTAAAGATTCTTTGTACTACGTGAGGTTTTACGCTATTGGTTTCCAGACCAATTTCATTCTTAGGTCTATTATCAATATAACTTATCTCCTGTACTTTAATTTTACCATCTTCAAGCGTAATGCCGTCTTTTATCTTCTGAATATCTTCAAAACTAACAGGCTTTGTAAGTTCTACATGATAGATCTGGCGAATACCATTTTTAGGTTTTCCTAATTGCTTTTCTAAAGCACCATCATTGGTAAACAATAAAAGTCCGCTGGCTTGTCTATCTAATTTTCCTACAGGAACTATTTTTCCTTTTGAAGCATTTGCCACAAGATCCATAACCGTTTTAGAACCTTTCTCTAAACTTCCGGTAGTGAAGAATCCTTTAGGTTTATTCAGTAAGACATATTCTGGCTTTTCTGGATTTAATCTTCTACCGTCAAATTTTACCTCATCTGTTAGCATAACACGATAACCCATTTCGGTTACGGTTTTACCATTTACGGTAACATTTCCTGCAGAAATGTATATATCTGCGTCTCTACGAGAGCAAACTCCAGAATTAGAAATGTATTTATTTAATCTTAAACCTTCCTTTTTTACAGGCTTAGCTGTAGGGGTTTGTTTTTTAACAGGTGCTTTATCTTTGGAAACGGGCTTGTTCGATCTTCCATCAATCTGCTTACCAACTCTTTTTCCTTTTGAAGATTTCTCGTTTCTGCTCATATCTCAAATTTTTTGCAAAGATACTCGATTATTCTCAGTCTGTTAAGCTTAATTCTTAAAGATTTCAATGCTTAAAAAACACGATTGAGTACTTCGGCGTGATCTATTAATAAAATACTGAAAACTCCGGCAACAATTATTAGCTTCAAAATATTATGCAACAGTAAATATTGCCATTTAGCCGAGCTAAAATATAAGAATAACAAGAAGAATATCAGTAACACAAAAGATGTGTAGAAATAGTAATCCATATATCCTGTATCAAATTTTGTAGTGAGAAGAAGAATTGGTACTACTGCTAATATGGTTAGCACAGAAAGGAAAAACTTGCTCCATTTCTCTCCATACACCACTGGGATAGTTTTGTAATTCAAAATAAGATCGCCTTTTAAATTTTCCAGATCTTTAACTAATTCTCGCATAACGATCATGATATAGAGAAAAGTAGCATGAATGAATATAACTGTCTCAAAATTCTTATAATAAAGAAATATGACGAAAAAAGGAATGATAGCTAAAATACTTGCCATTAGGTTTCCTAAGAAAAGGATCTTTTTTACCCTGTAGGAGTAAACCCATATCAAGAATATGTAGATAGAAAAGAATACTACCGTTCTAAAAGATACGTAGCTGGCAAAAAATATGGAAGCGAAATTCAGAATAAAGTAAACAGACAACTTGGTGCGCTGACTTATAAACCTATCTAACATTGTTTTTTTTGGCCTATTAATAAGGTCTTTTTCACTATCATAAAAGTTATTTATAATATAACCAGATGCTATAATAGTTGCTGAAGATAGAATAAGGAAGAAAAGATTAGCGTCAAAAAACACTTTTCTTAAAGGTAATTCTGGAGCTAATATAAAGGCTGAGGTTAGGTATTGTGCCAAAACCAATATTAAAATATTGTATCCTCTCACTACCGAAAACAAACTCAGCAACTTAAGCAATAATCGTTTGTTCTTAGCTGCCGCCATGAAATTTAGAGAATTCTAAAAATTATAAACTATTTCTAGATTGTAGTCTTTTAGAGCTTTTTTTGCTTTGTCTATATCTTCAGTAAAGCCTAAAATATATCCACCTCCACCAGAACCACAAAGTTTTAGGTAATAGTCATTGGTTTCAATACCATTTTGCCAAAGTTTATGAAATTTAGCAGGAATCATAGGCTTGAAATTGTCTAGAACAACATGAGAAAGCTTTTTGATGTTTCCAAAAAGAGATTTTACATCTCCTTGCAAAAAGTCATCTACACAGGCATCAGTATGTTTTACAAACTGATCTTTCAGCATTTTTCTAAAAGGTTCCTGTTTCATGTTCTCCATAAAAATATTTACCATTGGAGCAGTTTCACCAATAGTACCAGAATCTAATAAGAAAACGGCACCTTTCCCATTTTCAGTTTGAGAAGGAATTCCTGCAGGCTCTATATTATCTTTAGAGTTAATTAATATAGGGATGCTTAAGTAACTATTTAATGGGTCTAATCCTGAAGATTTTCCGTGGAAAAAAGATTCCATAGCTCCAAAAATGCTCTTCAATTTTAACAGCTTATCTCTAGTTAAATTTTCTAGAACCGTGATTTTATCTGTAGCGTATTCATCATAGATAGCAGCTACAAGAGCTCCACTACTTCCAACTCCATATCCTTGCGGTATACTAGAGTCAAAATACATTCCCTTTTGAATGTCCTCATTCAAAGTTTTCATATCAAAATGAACCAATTCTGGATCAGTTACTTCCAATTCAGCTAAGTAATCTGCAAATCTTTTCAGACTTTCATTAGATTTAATAGCCACTTCTGAAGGATTTTCATCAACTTTCAAGGCTCCATTGTAGAAGTTATAAGGAATAGATAATCCCTTAGAATCCTTGATAATTCCGTATTCTCCGAAAAGTAAGATCTTAGAGTAGAATAATGGTCCTTTCATAAGTGTATAGATTAATCTGTATTTATTGGAATTCCAATATGCTAGATTGTGGGCAAATATAACCAAATAAATCTACAACTTTTTTGCGCCGTTTCCAATCTGGTCGCAAATATACTGTCCATTTTCGCAATATGCAACTAGCTCATTCTTAATGAATTCTAAAATTTCAACTTTATTTTTCTCTGGGTAGAGTACATGAACATTAGCGCCGGCATCTAGCGTAAAGCAAACTGGTAAGGCTGTTGCTTCTCTAAATTCCCATATCTTATTAATGATCTCCATGGTATTAGGCTTCATTAAGATAAAATAAGGATTGCTGCTCATCATCATAGCGTGTAATGTAAGGGCTTCACTCTCCACTAAATTCATAAAAGCATTAAGGTCTCCGGTAGCAAATATTGGTTTCAAATTATGTAGGTTATCATGAGCTTGTTGAAACCTGGCTTCTGCAAAAGGATGGCCGTGCATTAAATTATGCCCCACGGTACTGCTTACTTGTTTTTGCCCTTTATCTACTAATAAGATAGTATCCTGAAACTTTTGAAAAACTGCATCAACTTTATAAGGATATTTAATTGCGTAGAGGTCTGAGCTATCGCTTAGATCTGCATGCTCTCCCCATTCTATTAAAGAGCCTTCAATACTTCTACATGCACTTCCAGAACCTAATCTTGCTAAAAAAGAAGCTTTTTTATTAAAGTATTCGTTTGTAATTTCAGGATCAAACTCTTTTTCTAAACTCATTAAACATAAGGCTAAGGCACTCATTCCGCTGGCGGAAGATGCAATACCACTGCTGTGCGGAAAAGAATTTTCACTGCTAATCTCTAAGTGATATTCTCTAAGGTATGGGCAATAGTTCTCTATTCTTTTGAAGAAGGTAGATATCTTGGGTTTGAAATCCTCCTTTTTTTTCCCTTCAAAATAGAATTCAAAATCAAATTCTTCATCTTTAGCTGCAGGAGATTCTCTCTTATGAAACTTTAAGGTAGTTGTGGTTTTGCAATGGTCTAGCGTAAAGCTAACAGAAGGATTTGCAGGAACCTGATTCTCCTTTTTTCCCCAATATTTTACCAATGCAATATTGCTTGGAGATTGCCAAGTTACACTACCGTTTTCAACAGTTTTAGAATTAGTTCTAGATAAGAAATCATTTTCAGTCATGCTTCAGAAAAATTTACGCAAATATACTTTTTTAGTTCACACTATTTAGAGCTCATGCCCTGTGCCGCCAAATATCCGCCTGTCCATGCATTTTGAAAATTGAAGCCTCCTGTAATGGCATCAATATTTAATACCTCTCCAGCAAAATATAGATTCTTAAGCAATTTGCTCTCAAAGGTCTTAAAATTCACTTCTTTCAGATTAACGCCACCTGCAGTAACAAACTCCTCCTTAAAAGTACTTTTTCCATCTACCTTAAATACAGCTTCTGTAAGTTGTAAGCTTAGGGCTTGTAATTGAGTTTTATTCAGATCTGCCCATATCGTATCTTCAGCAATAGTAGCTGCTTTAACAAGTTGTTGCCATAATCTTTTAGGAAGCTCGAATTGCGCGTATTTTGATATTTGCTGTTTAGAATGTTCGATCTTCAACTCTTTTAGTTCTTCTAGAATAGATTCAGAAGTATGACCGGGTAACCAATTCACTTGGATGTTAAACTTATAGTCAACATCATGTAATTTTCTAGCTCCCCACGCCGAAAGTTTTAAAATTGCTGGTCCGCTAAGGCCCCAATGAGTAATTAGGGTTGGTCCTTCACTTTCTAATTTTTGTCCGATTATTTTAATTTCGGTGTAGGTAGAAACTCCCGGAAGATCTTTTATTCTCGAATCTTTTATGTTGAAAGTGAATAAGGACGGAACTGCATTTTCTATGGAATGTCCTAGTTTTTCAAGTAATTTCCACACTTTAGGATTGCTTCCGGTAGCCAGTAAGATCTTTTCAGCAGAAAATTGATCTTTATTAGTGCTGATGTTCCAATAGGCATCTACCTGTTCTATATTTTGTACAGATTGATTTTTTAAAGTATCTATCTTTAATTTCTCGGTAGCTTGAAGAAAACAATTAATAATACTTTCTGAAGAATCTGAAACCGGAAACATTCTGCCATCATCTTCAATTTTAAGCTCAATTCCATGTTGCTCAAACCAGGAGATAGTATCACTGGTCATAAAACTATGAAAAGGGCCTCTAAGTTCTTTTTCACCTCTTGGATAATTTTTAACCAGATCTTGAGGTATAAATTCTGCATGAGTAACATTGCAACGTCCGCCACCAGAAATTCTAACTTTAGTAAGAACATCTTTTCCTCTTTCTAGTATAAGGATCTTCGCATGAGAATCCATTTCTGCAGCATTTATAGCAGTAAAAAATCCTGCCGCACCACCTCCAATTATTATTATATCGTAATGTTTCATAAATAACTTTTCAGGATCTTAAAGTCTGTCTGGGTAGTCTGAAATTATTCCGTCTACACCAAAATCTATCATTCTTGCAATATCATCAATGTCATTTACTGTCCATACATACACTTTAAAACCTGCATCTTTGGCATTTATAACATTCTTTCTGGTAATAATACCAATAGAAGGATGAATGGCTGCTGCATTTAGCTCTTTTCCTAATGTTATAGCTTGAGACATACTCGCTTTGCTCAATACTCCAATAGGAATATGCTTATCTAGATCTCTAATTTTAAATAGCTCACTTGTTTGAAAGCTGGAAACTATAAAATCTTTATAACTCCAACTACCTTTTTCAATATATTGCTGTATAATTAGGCAAGTAGCTTCGGCGGTATTACTCCCTTTAAGTTCTATGTTTATGCTGCATTTGCCGGTAATTAGATCTAGAACCTCAGTAAGAAGTGGGATCTTATATTTTCCTCCTATGCTAAGTTCTTGCAAGTCTTCCCAAGATTGATTTGCAACTTCACCAGAGCCATTGGTGGTTCTGTCTAAAGTGAAATCGTGAATTACCACCACTTCTCCAGTTTTACATTTATGAACATCAAGCTCTATAGCATCTACTTTAAATTCTAAGGCTTTCGAAATACTTTCCAGAGTGTTTTCAGCCAGATGTGCTTTCGCGCCTCGGTGACCAATTTTTACCAGTGTTTCCATTGTGCAAAGATATTGAAATAGCCGGAATTCTAATTTTTCGAACGTTATTCCGTAATAGCGGCAAACCTTAAGTAATCCTTATAATCTCTTAACATTTTTTTAGATGCAGAGTGGGGTAATTTTATCTTTATAATGTAAACCCTATATTATGTCTAAGCAGAATAAATTTCCAGAGCAGTCTCAATCACAACCGGGAGACCAATATAAAATGTCTCCAGAACCACAAATAATACGAGATAATTATAGAGGTAGCCAAAAGCTTAAAGGGAAAGTTGCCTTAATTACCGGAGGCGATAGTGGTATTGGAAGAAGTGTAGCTGTTCATTTTGCAAGAGAAGGTGCAGATGTAGCAATTGTATATAAAGAGGAGGATGAAGACGCATTGGAAACCATGAAAATGGTAGAGCTGGAAGATCAAAAATGTATAATTATCTCTGGAGATCTGAAAGATGCTGAATTTTGCAAATCTGTGATTAAAGATTGTATCTCTCAATTGGGAAAATTAGATATTCTTGTTAATAATGCTGCAGTTCAATTTCCAGAAGAACAGGTTGGAGATATAACTGAAGAACATTTATTTGAAACTTTTGAGACTAATATCTATCCCTATTTTTATATGGTTAAGGCGGCGCTGGAGGAATTAAAAGCAGGGGGTACTATAATAAATACTACATCTGTAACTGCATATAGGGGAAGTGAACACCTTCTTGATTATTCTAGTAGTAAAGGTGCAATTGTAAGTTTTACCAGATCGTTATCTAAAATGTTAGTAGAAAAGGAAATTAGGGTGAATGGTGTTGCGCCGGGACCTATATGGACTCCTTTAATTCCATCTACTTTTGATGAGGTTAAGAATTTTGGTAATGATACCCCAATGGGCAGGGCAGGGCAACCTTCTGAAGTTGCTCCGTCTTATGTTTTCTTGGCATCAGAAGATAGCAGTTATATTACAGGGCAGATCATTCATGTAAATGGAGGTGAAATTATTGGAGGCTAATTAAGTTTATAGCAACTATGATCTGCTTGTTAGCTTTATATGTAAAGAATTTATTAATTAGAATGATATCTTATTTCTCATTAACTTACTAAAAATCAAAAACAAAATAATATTATGGAAAAATGGTTCGAAGCTTCTTCTACCTCATTAATTGCAATTGTACTTACATCTATAGGTATCTATCTGGCAGTAATTTTATTTACTAGAATCGCAGGAAAGCGAAGCTTTTCTAAGATGTCTAGTTTTGATTTTGCGATGACAGTTGCCATTGGTTCCATCTTAGCCAGCACCATCCTTTCAAAGTCTGTGAGCTTATTACAGGGAATTGTGGGATTAGCTGCGGTATACGTGTTGCAAATTTCTGCAGCATTATTTAGACGATATGATTTTATACAGAAGGCTATAGATAATCAACCTTTGTTATTGATGGATGGGCAGAAAATACTTCATGATAACTTAAGAAAGGCTAGAGTTACAGAATCAGACCTTAAAGGGAAATTAAGGGAGGCAAATGTTATTCAACTCTCACAAGTTAAAGCTGTTGTTTTTGAATCTACCGGTGATATTTCTGTTCTACATGCTTCAGAAGATACAGAATTAGAAGATTGGCTTATTGAAGGTGTGGATAGGTAGAAATGTACTTACCTACGCATAAGTTTTCTTTAGATTATATAATTAATTGAATTAGGGAGCTTTCAATATAATTTTCTACCATAAGAGATAGATTATTGCTGTGCTTATTCCGAAAAGAACATGTGCAATTACTAGTTGAATATAATAATCACTCCAAGAGATCTTAGGGGGATTATTATTGATCCAAAACAAGATCTTCCATCCAAATATTCCTATTACTCCTCCTAAAAATCCTAATAACGCTCCAGAAAGAACAGAGGCTTCAACTAATTCTGAAAGCCATGCAGCCTCAATTAGAATTACGAACATCCAACCAATGAGATAATGTAAGATCCAACCGGCAGCGCTTTTTTTAGATAGTTTAAGCCGGTAGAGGTTAGATCTTGAGAGTAGATCATTTAGAAGTTCAGGTTCCCTAAACTCTTTCTTGGTAATATTGGCAAGTACATAACTAAAAGTTGTCATAACTGTTGTTGCGACTATTCCTTCAATAAATATTCTTATGAATTCCATGGGGTGTTAATCTTCATTAAAATTGAACTAATATATTCTTAAACCGAATTTATATTAAAAGACTTGGATTTAAATTTATTTCGAGAAAAAAAACATTAAAATTATGATCACGGCAACAGATAGAAATATTAAATCTAGGATTAATAATTCAAATAATGATAATAAAATTAAAGCTCAGTTCGAAGATTTTGTAGTTGACAAAAATCATCCCTGTGTAATGGCTCAAACTGTTTTTAGCATGGATAAGGTAGATTTTCATGTATATGAGAATTTTGGATCTAAGAATACTGCAAACAAGATATTACAGGATCTTAAACGATATATAGCAAATTATGATTTTGAGTCTAAGGAGTTCTTTACATTTCTTGCAGTTTTTAAAGGAAGGAAAGAGTATTCAGAAAAGCAGTTCGAAGCCTTGTTGTGGTCTCAACTAAATTTGCTTCATGAAGTAGATACAGCTCCTTGGGATAAAGCGGTAAGTAAAGATCCAGAACATAAAGATTTTAGTTTTAGTCTTGGAGGTAAAGCCTTTTACATGGTTGGCTTGCATCCCAACAGTTCTAGAATGGCGAGACAATCTCCATATCCTGCAATAGCATTCAATTTACATTGGCAATTCGAAAAATTGAGAGAGATGGGGACTTATAATGTGGTGAGAGATAAGATTAGAGAAAGGGACATAGCTTTGCAGGGAAATATCAATCCTATATTAGAAGATTTTGGAGAGAACAGTGAGGCGAGACAATACAGTGGTAGAAATGTTGGAAAAGAATGGAAATGTCCGTTTCTTTCAGGGAAAAAATAAAAATGTACCAACCAAAAAAATACAAGAAGCAAGATCCTAATTATCTATTTCAGTTTATAAAAAATCATCCATTTGCAACCCTTGTAATATCAGGTGAAAATTTAATGGCAACCCATATTCCAGTATTATTGAAGGGTAATGCAGAGGAGTTCACTTTGTATTCTCACATTGCAAATCACAATGAGCAATTAGAATATTTAAAAAATGGGGTAGAGGCATTGCTAATATTTCAAGGAGCGCACGCTTATATTTCCTCTTCCTGGTACAAGGAAAAAGATATTAGTACGTGGAATTATTCTGCCGTTCATGTAAATGTTAAAATAAGGATTCAAACTAGAGAAGAATTGGAGAATTCTTTAAAACAATTGGTACATACTTTTGAAAAAAAGCAAGCTTCTCCATTGTATTATCAAGATATTCCCTCTAAAATGGTGGAAGATCATATTCCACATATTACGGGGTTTTGGGCAGAACCATTTCAAATTAAAGGGGTAGCTAAATTGCATCAAACATTTCAAAAGGATGATATTGATGCGGTAGTACACCAATTAGAGAAAGGAGATGCTTTGAGTAAAGAGTTAAGTAAAGATATAAAAGAAGAAAATGATAGAAGTAATTAAGAGGCAATCTGGAGCTGCTTTCAAATTGAAGAAAGGTCAGAAATTAAAGGTTATAGATCCCGAAGGAGAGCAGGTGAGCGATATGGTACTTTTTAATGCTGAAGATACAAGAGAAAAGATCTCCTCTGGGAAGACCTTAGATTTTGAAGAGAGCATACTAATATCTACAGGTAACTTTTTATGGAGCAATAGAAGTAGAAAGATGATGCAGATATTGGAAGATACCAATGGAAGAAACGATTTCTTATTAGCTCCCTGTAGCCCGGAAACGTTCCAGATCATGTACAAGAATCCTGAATATCATCCAAGTTGCTTTGAGAATCTATATACCAATCTCAGAAAGTTTAATATTGAACCTGATGATGTTCCTACCGCTTTTAATATTTTTATGAACGTGCAGTTTGATGAAAAGGGAAAGCTTAGCGTAGACCCTCCGTTAAGTAAAGCAGGAGATCATGTGCTTTTTGAAGCTAAAATGGATCTAATTGTTGCATTAACTGCGTGCTCTGCAGAAGATAGTAACAATGGTAGCTTTAAGCCCATACACTATACGATCTTAGACTGAGGTATTTTTCTTTCTGAAGCGCATATTCAACATTTCTATAGCTAATGAGAAGAATACTGAAAAGTAGATATATCCTTTTGGAACATGATAATGCATCCCTTCTACTATAAGCATCACTCCAATTAGAATCAGGAAAGAAAGCGCTAGTATCTGAATGGTAGGGTGATCATTTACAAAATCTCCAACTGCCTTTGCAAAGATCATCATAATAATGATGGAAATCACCACGGCAATTATCATGAGTAAAAGTTGATCTGTAAGCCCTATAGCTGTTAAAATGGAATCAAAAGAAAAGATAATATCTAATAGTACTATTTGGAGAATAGCGTATCCAAAAGAGTTGATCTTTGTTACTTGTTTCTCTTCCTCTACCTTTCCTTCTACCTTGTGATGGATTTCTAGCGTACTCTTAACGAGTAGAAAAATCCCTCCGGCAATGAGGATAATATCTCTCCAGCTAAGTTCAAATTCGTTAAAGGTAAGAACCGGTTGGGTAAGCCCTATGATCCAGGTAATGCTTAAAAGTAATAGAACTCGCATAATTAGGGCAGCAGATAAACCACCAATACGAGCCTTTTTTTGCTGTTCTATGGGAAGTTTTCCTGCTACTAATGAAATAAAGATAATGTTGTCTATGCCTAAAACTATTTCCATAAAAGAAAGAGTTAAAAGTGCGATCCAGGTATCTGCATGTAAGAATATTTCCATCTAAGCGCGAGCGTAATTTTATCCGAAATTACTAAATTTCAGGTAATGGTAATCATAAATTATAGCACCAACTCGTTAAATAATCGTGTAATGGTTTTATCTAATTCTGGGCATAATCCAGGATGTGGTCTGGAAGTTTGAATTACAGAACTTCTTACTGCCGTAAGCCATCTAAATCTAGAAGGAATATCCATTTGTGCAATTGGCCCTCCCTCTTTAGAGCCCAATGCAATTTTTTCAAAAGAATCGAGATTTTTTCTGATCTCTTCAATATCAAAATCTTTGCAAAGGCATCGTAATCTATGTTCGTCTAGAGTGTAAAGCACTTTAAGAAATTTCTCGCGCTTAGAAAAAAGAATGATACCTACATTTAAGAACTCTTCTCGCTCAACACGTGGAAGTACTCTTATTGTGGCATACTCATATAAGTGCTTTTCTGGCATTTTGTGCTTCTTTTAAAAATATTTCTGAATTTTCTAATCTCACTAATAAGAACTGAGTATAGGTTTCTTTGATCTCCTGCATGTTTTCATCATAACCTTCCCAATTCAACCATTCTTCTGGTATTAGGTCTACTATCTGTCTAATTTTTTCTTCTGATAGAAGCCGTTTAGAGAAAAGATCTGCCTCTTCTAATTTAGAGGCTTGAGGTAGAAGAACATGGTCTTTAATTAGGGCAAAGGGAGTTTTTGCCTGTTTCTCCATATTGGTCCATGAGTGATGAAAGTAGAAGGAAGCTCCATGGTCTATAAGCCACAATTCTTTATGCCACATGAGCATATTGGTATTTCTGAAAGTTCTATCTACATTTGTAATAAAGGAATCTAACCACACGATCTTGGAGGCAAGTAATGGATCTACCTGCGTAACTACCGGATCAAAATTTATGGCGCCAGACAAAAAGTGCAAGGCTAAGTTCAAACCTTGGCTAGATTGCAAAAGATCTTGTATCTCTTCATCTGCCTCTGTTCTTCCAAAAGCTTCATCTAAATTAGCATATACAAGTTCCGGTACTTTAAAACCTAGAGCACGTGCTATTTCACAGCCTAATAATTCGGCAATTAGCGCTTTTACCCCATGTCCTGCACCTTTAAATTTTAAAACATATTTAAAATCATCATCGGCTTCTGCCAAAGCAGGTAAGGAGCCGCCTTCTCTAAGAGGAGTGATGTATCTGGTAACAGTTACCGTTCTTAATTCTGGATTGTTTTTCATTTAGTATGCTAATGCTAAAACAAATTTAATAGAATATTGGATATGGGTGGATATCGAGTGATTTTAAATGAAAAAAGCTTCAGATTTCTCTGAAGCTTTTTTTTGTGCGGGCGAGAGGACTCGAACCTCCACACCTTGCGGCACTAGATCCTAAGTCTAGCGTACATTTGCCCAAACAGCACCAAAGCCACTCATTTTCAATTGATTATATAATATGTCATTTTCTTTGATATCATCTAATATCAATTGATTTCAACATTTGTTGTACCTATGTTGTACCCAGAGAAACTAATAAATTTGTATCTTTAGGGAAACTTCTTGGTAAACTAAACATTCAAAATTGAATGTTGTACCTATGTTGTACCTGATTTGGCTTTCGTACGCAAAACTAGGTCAATTATGTCATCAAACGCTAAAATAGTTCTTCGCAAAAAGCCTAATAAAGAAGGCTTGTATCCTCTTGCCATACGTATTACAAAAAATCGTCGCTCAACATACCAATATATAGGTCACTACATTGAATTGGAAGATTGGGATGAAAAGAATATTCGGGTTAAGAAATCACACATAAATTTCAAAACCTTGAACAATTTGTTATCCTTGAAACTTTCTGAATTAAACAATGCTCTTATTACGCTTCAATCCGAACAAAAAGATGCTTCTGCCAATCAAATTAAGAAGGAAATATATTCCTCCGGTATCAATGCTTCATTCTTTGAATTAGCACAAGAACATCTTGACGATTTAGAAAGTACAGAAAAGCTAAATCGTTTATCTACTGATAAAGCGTGGTTGAGCTTTATTATAAAATATCACAATTCGAAACAATTGTCTTTTCAAGAAATTGATGAACGTTTTCTTAAAAAACTGATGTTAACTTTAAAAGTTAAGTACTCCCTGTCTGAAACCTCAATAATGAACATTTTGGTATTTGTAAGGCTATTATTTAACAGAGCAATTAAATACAAAATTGTAAGCAGAGAATTATATCCCTTCGGTGGCGATAAAATAAAAATCAAATTTCCTGAAACTACCAAAGTCGGACTAAATATTTTAGAGATTCAACAAATTGAAAATTTGATAAATCTCAAACCTTCTGAAATACATACTAGAAATGTTTGGCTTTTTAGTTTCAATTTTGCTGGTATGAGGGTTTCTGATGTTCTACGAACCAAATGGTCAGATATTTATGATAACAGGCTGCATTATAGAATGCATAAAAACGCAAAACTTCTATCATTAAAAATTCCTGAAAAAGTACTAAAGATTTTAGACCAATATAAAGATGATAAAAGAAGTGATGATGATTTTGTTTTCCCTGAATTGAAAAAGGCAGACCCTGAAAATGCGAAAGATTTATATAACAAGAGAAAAACTGCTACAAAGAGGTTTAATGACAATCTAAAATCAATCTCTAAAAAGGCTAAAATAAATAAGAAAATAACGATGCACATAGCACGGCATAGTTTTGGAAATATTGCTGGGGATGCCATTCATCCGTTGATGCTACAGAAATTATATCGCCATAGTGATTTGAAAACCACCTTGAACTATCAAGCCAATTTCATCCATAAAGAGGCAGATGATGCATTGGATAGTGTTATAAACTTTTGAGGAAATAAATAATTGAAGAGCGGATATTTTATTGCTATAAGTAGTTTAGCATATTCAAAATATCCGCTCTTTACGATTTTCAATTACAGATTTAATCTCTCCTAAATAGAAACTAATTTTTAATTGGATTTGCTAATTTTTGATTGAAGCATTTAACTAACATTTTATAAAGTTCTGGATGTTTCTTTTTGAGCAAATCTGGGCGCTCGAAGAAATATTCTGAAGCTACTGCAAAGAATTCTGCTTGGTTTGTACCACCATATTTTCTGATATCAGAATGGTTGTCGTTTATGGCTTCTATTTCCTTATGAATTAAATTCAGCCAAGGTATTGCATATTGATGTTCTAATAATCGCTCTGGAACGCCATCTGTTCTATCATCCAGCTTATCAATAAGGTGTACAAATTCGTGTATGCCTGTATTGCTTTTATCTGTTGTGTTTCTAAAACCGTGATACAATGCTTTTTTAGATAAAATCATTTGTTTCTCAAAACGTCCGTTCCCGACTATCCCACCAATATTGCGCGAGTTATCCTTACTGCTAAATTGCATATCTTCATTAAAATTATCTGGGTATAAGAGGATTCCACTTAAATTAGTGTAATGCCATTCTTTAAAGCCGAAAACAGGAATTACCGCACTTGCTGCAATTAAAATTTTGTCTAATTCTTCCAATTCAAACTGCACGCCATCTATATAAACCTCACTTAAAAACTGCATCATTTTTTGTTGAAAAACAAGTTGCCTGCCTTTTGAAAGATTTTTATAATAAAGAACATTCTCCATTAATAATTTGTGCCAATGCTCTGGAAATGGCTTTACGCTATGCCGTTTCTCTTTTCGATAAAAATGAATAGCAAACAGAAGAATCACAACCAAAATTAAAATATAAACCATATTATAGCGAGGTATTAATCTACAGGTTCCGCTTTAAAGCCTACCTTTTGCAAGGTAGCCTTTACATCTTCTTCTGAAGCACCATCGCTTTCTATGGTTAAAATTTTATCAGGATTAGCGGTATCCACTTCCCAACTTTCGACACCTTCTTGCTTGTTTAAAAAAGGGGTCACTTTTGATACACAACCACCACAATTGATATTTGTTTTAAATTTTAAAGTTTTCATTGTATTTGAATTTATAATTAATATTAAAGTTTTACTCCTTTAAGCCTTAAACTATTTAGAACTACAGATACGCTACTGAAAGCCATTGCCATTCCCGCAATCATTGGGTCCAATAAAAATCCATTTACGGGATACAAAACGCCTGCTGCAATTGGAATACCAATAAGATTATAAATGAATGCCCAAAATAGATTCTGACGTATGCCCAACACGGTTCTTTTCGATAGTTCCAAAGCTTTGGGAATAGATTGCAAATCTGACGTTATCAATGTCATTTTCGCGACGTCCATTGCTATATCAGACCCTTTACCCATTGCTATACTTACATTGGCCTGTGCCAAAGCGTGCGAATCGTTGATACCATCGCCCACCATTGCGACTATCTTTCCATCAGCTTGCAATTTTTCAACAAAAGCTGCTTTCTGTGAAGGCATCACTTCTCCTTGGTAATTTGTTATTCCTACTTGTTTTGCGACAGCAGATGCGGTTTTATTGTTATCTCCAGTAAGCATATAGACTTCGATGCCTCTGTCTTGAAGTGTTTCTATAGCTTTTTTTGAAGTTTCTTTAATCTTGTCAGCAATGGCGAGTATCGCCAGCACTTGTTTTTCATTGCCAAAGAAAATGACCGTTTTAGCCTGCTCTTCGAGACTTTCTGCCGTTTGCATTAAGGAAGCGTCGATTTGAATATTCTTTTCAACCATTAGCTTATGGTTTCCAACATAGTATTTTGAACCATTTTCTGTTTGAGCTTTTACCCCCTTTCCTGTGATACTTTCGAAGGAAGCCATTTCAGTTTGTTCAACATTTTCATCTTTTAAGTGGTTGACTACAGCCCCTGCCAAGGGATGTTCTGACTGTGCTTCGATAGCCAAAAGAATTTCCTTGTAATCGTTCTGATTTTCAAGCTTGTCCTTCCAAAGTATGTCGGTTACCAAAGGTTTTCCTTCAGTAATCGTACCCGTTTTATCAAGGATTACTGCATTCACTTTATGGCCAAGCTCTAAACTTTCGGCATCCTTTATCAAAATATTATTTTCAGCGCCTTTACCGATACCCACCATAATGGCAGTAGGTGTGGCCAATCCCAATGCGCAAGGACAAGCGATAACCAACACGGCTACAGAAGTTAATAAGGCTTGTGAAAAACCATTATCGCCTCCAATTGATATCCATACAATAAAGGTAATAATGGAAATAGCCAACACAACGGGAACAAATATTCCAGCAATTTTATCGACCAGTTTCTGAACAGGCGCCTTGCTTCCTTGAGCTTCCTGAACCATTTTAATGATTTGTGATAGTAAGGTTTCTCCACCTACTTTTTCGGCAGTAAATTGAAAGCTCCCTTTTTGATTTACCGTGCCTGCAAATACTTTTTCATCAGTTGATTTTTCTACTGGAACAGGTTCTCCCGTAATCATACTTTCATCTACATACGAGCTTCCCTTGGAAACTTCTCCATCCACAGGAATCTTTTCTCCGGGACGCACCAAAATGGTCTGGCCAACTTGCACGGATGAAATAGGAATTTCCTTTTCTTCTCCATTCTCAATGATTTTAAGGGTTTTAGGCTGAAGACCCATTAATTTTTTGATGGCTGAAGACGTATTGGATTTTGCCTTTTCTTCCAATAGTTTCCCCAAGGAAATAAAGGTTATAATTACCGTAGCCGCTTCATAATAAACGTGAGGTTCAATACCACGACTCAACCAAGATTCTGGAAAAAAGGTATTGAATACACTAAAGATAAAAGCGATTCCTGTGCTCAAAGCTACCAAGGTATCCATATTTGCTTTACCGTGTTTGGCTTGCTTGAAAGCATTGATGAAAAAGCTACGACCGAACCAAAAAAGAATTGGAAAAGTTAACACCAAAGAAATCCACTTACCTGGTTCCCATTGCATAAAAAACATTCCTAATACAAAAATGGGTAGCGTAAGTATAGCCGACCAGATAGTACGGCTTTTTATGTCCTGATAATGTTTTTGCTGAAGTTCTTGTTGTACTTCCGAAGGATTTTCTGTATCTATAATAATATCATAGCCTACCTCGCGAAGTGCATTTTGAAGTTGATTAGGACTCAACGCTTTGTCGTATTCCACAAGAACAGAACTATTAGCGAAATTGACGCTGGCATCAAACACTCCTTCTGTGTGTTTTAAAACAGATTCAACGCTCGCTGCACACGATGCGCAGGTCATTCCCGTAACAGGAAATGATTCTTTTATTCCCTGTTTTTGCTTCTTTTCTTTGGTTTCAAATATGTTGATTGTCTCCATAATCGTATTCATCTTAATACATCACAAATTTTAGGATTTAAAGTTTTTAATATATTACGTTATATGCTGAATGAATTGTAGAATTTGCTTGTTAAGGGTCACCAATATGTAATTTTCCCAAGTTTCCGATACAAACAAGATAACTTATACCCGATTTTTTATAAAACAAAAGACTACAATGTGAGTTGTAGCCTTTCGGAATTTGAGGTTGTTGCACCTCACTATAATGAATTGAGATAAGTTGTATTATTTTAAATATTCGTTACAAGCTTCCTCACATTTTCTACAGGCATCTGCACATTCTTGACAGTGTTTGTGGTCGTGCTTGGCACATACATCAGCGCATTTTTTACAGATATCACGGCATTGTTCTACCATACCTCTAACATCTTTATAATTTGACGCAAGCAAATTTGCTGTTGCACTACAGATTGCAGCACAAGCCCTATCAGTTCTTATACAATCTACCATCATCTTGACGTTTTCTTCGCCAAGACAAGCATCTGCACAGTAATTACAATGTGCTACACAATTGTTTAAAGCTTCGATTAATTTTGAATTTTTCATAAATATATTAGAATTTAAATTGTTAAAAATAGTCCACTACTATAGCGGATATTACTAAAGACAATTTAATGTATGTAATATCGTTTTTTGTTATAAAATATGCCGAATGATTTGTAAAATTTTCGGATTAACAGAATTTAACATCATATTTTATCCAAATATTTACGATTCTGATTTGTGCTTTTTTTAAACTGTGTAGGTGTCATTCCTGTAACCTTTTTAAATTGATTGCTTAAGTATGCAACACTACTATAATGAAGTTTAAATGCTATTTCACTCAAGGTTAATTCATCGTAAACTATAAGTTCTTTAACACGTTCAATTTTCTGGTTTATGATGTACTGCTCGAACGTAATATTTTCTACCGACGAAAAAAGTGAACTTAAATATTTGTAGTCCAAGTGAAGTTCGCCTGTAACAATATCTGCCCATTTGAAATCGAGCTCCTCGGAAGAATGATGGATTTTATCTACAACCAATGTTTTCATTTGTTCAATAAGTTGACTTTTACGGTCGTCAATCAAACTAAAACCTGAATTTTGAAGCGCTTTGGAAAGACTATTTTTTGTGTTGGGACTTAACGATGAAACTAATTTAACCTCCCCCAATTTTATAGAAACATACAGTATTTTAAGTTGTTCCAAAATATTGGAAACTGCTGAGATACATCTTGGGCAGACCATATTTTTAATATGGATAGTCTCATTCATATAGTACTTGTTTCAAAATAATTTTAATCCAGATTTGTATAGAGAATAATAAACGGCAGCTGTTGCAGCAACTACAAAAATCAATACTATCACAACTAAAGCTATAATTTTATCTTTTTTTGGAATATCACTTTTAGGCTGATGTTTCTTTCTGTCATTTTTTCTTCTATTTCTTCTACTCTCACTCATCCTCGTTCTCCTTCAAAAAATCAAGATGACTAATTTAAACTACCCAATTAAGTATAGTTTTAAACTATTGTACGGTTTCTGTTACTTCACCACAGTTTAGCATTGCTTGTCCGTAGTAGGGATTTTGTATTTCTTTTTCCGTGCTCAACCAATATGCGCCTTCATTATTATTTGCCATTGGACAAAAATCTATGTAAATTTCTTGGTTGATGCCAAACGCTTTCATTGCATTTATGAGGTGTGCTGAAAGACTGATAAAATGATTTCTCTGGGTTTTAATATCGGATGTCTGGGCAATTTCATTTGAGGAAGCCTTCAATTCTTTTTCAAGTTGCGCCCAGTGGTTATTCGCATTTTTATCCTTTAGCAAAGCAAGGTCAACTTGTGTTAAACTTTTCTGTAAGGTCTGTGCGGCCGTTTTTGCTTTTTCACTTTGGTCGTTTGTCAATGCTGTTTTAAGCATAATATAATCATCAAAAACTGTTTTGAGCTGCTCTTGGAATTTGGAAGCTACATCCATACGCTTGGCGGCATCAACTGTGTTGTTTAAATTTTCCATTCCCAAATGCCCTTCGTGACCTGTCATTGTTTTACCACCTGATGCATTCATCATAGATTTTTTTCCTTGTAACTGTGCAGCGGCATCTACGGTAAATGTTCCGTTGGTTACCACTTCATCGCCGTTAGAAAGCCCTTCGATAATGGTATAGTTCTCACCATTTTTCGTTCCCAAAGTCACTTCTTGCATTTCAAAAACGGGTTCATTGGGATTGGTCTTTACGTACACCAATGAGCGCTCGCCTGTCCACATTACTGCCGTTGCAGGTATGCTTATCGCAATTTCCATAGTATTGCCTTTTGTCATTGCCACTTTTGCGGTTACGAACATTCCTGGTTTTAATAGATTTTCCTTATTGTTCAATGTGGCGCGCACTGAAACAGTTCTGGACTTTGTATTCAAAGTAGGGTCGATAAATGAAACTGATGCTTCAAATTCTTTATTGGGATAAGCGTTACTAGTGATTGTTACCTTTTGACCTTCCTTTAGTTGCGAGATTTGTCTTTCGTAGGCGTCAAACATTGCCCAAACAGTACCCAAATCACTTACTTTAACAATGGGCTGGCCTTGTTTTACATAGTCGCCTTCTTCTGCCATTTTTTGGGAAACGGTGCCTGAAACAGTTGCATAAATCGGAAAATTTTCCCGCACCTTGCCAGAACTTTCTATTTGGTCTATTTGGCTTTCAGAAAGTTTCCACAATTTTAATTTGTTTCGAACTGCTTTGTATAAACCTGGTTGTGATTCTTTCAGGTCAGAAGCAGTTAAAAGTTCTTGTTGGGCAGCAACGAGCGTTGGTGCATAAATCGTTGCCAACAACTGTCCTTTTCGTACTTCTTCGCCCGTGAAATTGACATTCAACTTTTCAATACGTCCTTCAAAATAGCTTGCCTGTACCGCATTGGCTTCTTCGTTGGCCATTATTTTTCCGGAAAGTGTTATTTTGTTATCGTCGGTTCCTGAAATATTTCCTACAATTGTAGTTTGGATATTCGCCAGTGCCATTGCATTGTCGCTCATTTTTATTTCGTTCATTGCAAGCCCTTCCGCACCAGTTTCGGCGGGAATTAAATCCATACCGCATATTGGGCAGTCGCCAGGTTCTGGTTGCATAATCTGTGGGTGCATTGAACAGGTCCACATTTGATGTTCTTCGGAGTGGTTAACGTCTTCGCTCAAATCTGTTACTTTCTTGCTGTTTACGGAACCTTCCGCAGAAGGGCCAAAAAAGACATAGCCCAAGACCAATCCTATGGCTAAAATTGCGGTATAAATGATGTATTTTTTCATAGTATATTTTTTTATTTCTTTATAAAACCCAACAGATTTTAAGACCAGTTAGGTTTTGGTAATTATTATTATTCTGCTTGCAAACGCTTTATCATTGCTTTCATTTCTCCAATTTCTTTACGTTGTGCTTTGATAATATCATCAGCCAGTTTGCGCACTTCAGGGTCTTTGATATCGGCTCTTTCACTTGTTAAAATTGCAATTGAGTGATGGGGAATCATTGCTTTCATCCACAGAATATCGCCAATGATTGGGCTTTGTGCCCTAACCAAACCAAGTGCGCCTAAAAATAGCACCAAGCTACCTAATAAAATAGCGATGTTCTTTTTCTTGTTTTGATACATTTTCCGCATAAAAAACCACATTATTACTGCCATTGCTGCAATACCCAAACAACTCATATAGAATCTGGTTAAACTAAAATATACGTGGTCTAACGCATAACTATTTAGATACATCGTGATGTACATTGCAATAAAAGATGCGACAAGCATCAAAATAAATTTTGTGTAATTGCCTTTGTTTGTGTGTTGATTTGAATTTTTCATTGTTTTAGAGTTTTTGGTTATGATTTAATTATTTTCTTTTTTAATTTTCTAATGGTTGGCGAGGAGGTGTACCACAGCAGGAATCCGCTTAACACCGTAATCAATCCCAAGAGCGAAAACGCCCTTAATACAATGGTATTGAAATTGTCGCGCGTGTCATAATCCATTGTGTGGGTCATCCATAAAAAGTCGAACCAACGCCACGCTCGATGCCTTACAGTCTGGAATTTTCCGTCTGTTACCGAAACATAAGCATTAAGAGCTTCATCGGTATCATATGAAATAACATAGGCTGGCAATAGCTTTTCCCGATATTCGTGATAGTCGTCCACTTCGGTTATTTTTTCGATGTTGGCGACTTTCAAACCATCTTTCATATAGTTTTTGGCAACAGACAAGGCCTCTTCTTCCGTAATATTTTTTTTTGCTTTCCCAGTTTTTGCACTGTACAATTTTTGATTGTTTATCCAGTAATAAGGCTCGTTGTTGATGTCCCTAATTTCGATACTTCCAATGCCTTCAGGATTGTTTATTTGTGAAGGACTTATTAAATCATCAAAGGCTTTGGGCACGTAATCTAAATTACAGAATTGGTCACCGTGAATGTCGTCTATGTTTGTCCAACTGAAATACATTCCGCTAATGGTCCAAAACAGGAACTGTACCCCCAAAAAGAGCCCCAAATATCTGTGGGTCTTTCGTATTTTTAGTGCGGTTTTCCTTTTCACCATCTTTAAAGTTTTAACGAACGTAACCGCAAAGCGTTCATAATAACGGAAACTGAACTAAAGCTCATTGCCAAAGCCGCTATCATTGGTGATAATAACAACCCGAAAATAGGGAACAAAACACCTGCTGCGATTGGGATTCCTAAAATGTTATATCCTAAAGCCCAAAATAGGTTTTGCTTGATGTTACGCATTACACCGTCGCTCAATTCCCGTGCCTTGACAATACCGTGCAAATCGCCTTTTACCAAGGTTATCATTGCACTTTCAATGGCAACATCTGTTCCTGTTCCCATTGCGATACCAACATCACTTTTTGCCAAGGCTGGCGCATCATTGATGCCGTCGCCTGCCATTGCTACAACTTTTCCGCTGTTCTGTAATTTTTCTACTTCCTGAAGTTTGTTTTCGGGCAACATTCCTGCTTTAAAATCAGCAAGATTTAATTCTTTTGCGACCGCTTGGGCAGTATCGTGATTGTCGCCAGTAAGCATTATTACTGCGATACCTTTGTCTTGAAGTGCTTTGATCGCTTTGGCGCTGGTCGCCTTTATTTTGTCGCCAATGACAACATATCCCACAACTTTTGAATCGATGGATAGGTATGAAACTGTTTTTCCTTGCTTTTGAAAACTTTGTGCTTCGGTTTCCATTTCCGAAGTTAATTCAGCCTTGGCGTATGCCATCATTTTGGAATTCCCTAAATCCACTTTTTTCCCGTTGATGTTTCCTTCAACACCTTTTCCGGTAACTGCGCTAAACTTTTCAGCGCTCAAAAACTCAACATTCTTTTCTTTACCATATTTTACAGTTGCTTCGGCAAGCGGATGCTCGCTTTTGCTGTTTAGGGAAACGATGTATTGAAGCACTTCTTTTTCTGAAAAATTAGTTCCGAAGGCTCCGACTTTTTCAACCGTTGGTTTGCCTTCTGTTATGGTTCCTGTTTTATCGATAATAAGTGTATCCACCTTGTCCATTTTTTCCAAAGCTTCGGCATTTTTTATGAGCACACCATTTTGTGCGCCCTTACCAACACCGACCATAATGGACATTGGTGTTGCCAAGCCCAAGGCACAGGGACAGGCGATAATCAATACTGCAATTGCATTTACAAAGGCATAAACATAGACGGGTTCCGGACCAAAAATAGCCCAAACCACAAATGTGATAATGGAAATAAGGACAACTATGGGTACAAAATATCCCGAGACGGTATCCGCCAATTTTTGGATTGGTGCACGACTGCGACTGGCATTATTGACCATTTGGATAATTTGGGACAGTAGGGTATCTGCACCCACCTTTTCGGCTTTCATCAAAAAAGATTGGTTGCCGTTGATGGTGCCACTGGTAACTTTGTCATTTGCCGCTTTGTTTACGGGAATAGGTTCGCCTGTAATCATAGATTCATCGACCGTTGTACTACCTTCGGAAATCACGCCATCAACTGGAATTTTTTCGCCTGGTTTCACCCGTAGGATATCGCCCAATTTAATGCTATCAATCGTAACCTCTTCTTCCTTGCCATCTTTGACTAGTATGGCCTTGTTTGGCGCGAGCTTTAGCAATTCCTTTATTGCTGAATTGGTTTTGCCGTGGGCACGTGCTTCCAAAACCTGACCCAAGAGCACCAAGGTCAAAATAATAGTGGATACTTCATAATATACGTGAACGGCACCAGATTCTGTTTTGAACTGTGCCGGGAAAAAATCGGGAAAAAGCATACCGAATACGCTGAATAACCACGCTGCGCCAGCACCAATGCCGATTAGGGTAAACATATTGAGGTTCCAGGTTTTGATGCTTTTATAGGCACGTTCAAAGAACATCCACGTAGCATAAAACACCACAGGAATTGAAAGTGCAAGCTGAATCCAGTTCCAGTTTTTTTGCTTCATTACCGTATATAACGGATTATTCGGAATCATATCGCTCATTGCGATTAAGAAAATAGGTAAGGTAAAGGCGACTGCAATCCAGAATTTCTTGAGTAATTTGTTATAGGTCTTTTCTTCGGCTGAACTATCTGCTTCCATTGGGACTAAGTCCATCCCACAGATTGGGCAGGCTCCAGGTTCATCTTTTACAATTTCCGGGTGCATTGGGCAAGTCCATTGTTCAGAAGTTTTTGCAGATAAATTTTGCTCTTCAACTAAATCCATTCCGCAGACAGGACAGTCTCCAGTTTTTTCATATGTTTTGTCTCCCTCACAATGCATCGGACAGTAAAAAGTGCCAGTTCCTTTACCTTTAGGTTTTTCATTTTTTGCTTTCGTACTTCGACTACGCTCAGCATCAACTCCGGCGGTATCGTTTTGATGATGTCGCTCTCCAGATTTGTGGATAGAATAAGTACCACCTTCTTTTTTAAGGGCATCTTGGAATTTCTCAATAGGAATATGTGATTCCATTTCAATGGTAGCTTCAGCTTTTGCTAAATTCACAGTAGCCTTTGAGACACCTTTCACTTTGGAAAGTGTTCCTTCTACGTGATTTCGACAACCATTGCAGGTCATTCCGTGTATTTTATAGGTGTGTTTCATAGTATCTGTTATTTTTACATTTTCATTTGTTCTTTTTCACTGTTTTCCATTCCCATATTCATATTTCCGTCTTTATCTGTATGCGATTTCATAAAAATAAATTGAGAAAGAAAAATGAGGGCAATACCAATTGCAGCAACTATTAGTACAAATGGGTCGTTTACATATTTTAAATAGATAAATGCTGCCAAAATAACAACATCCAACAGTATGGCAATTATTGGAATAATCGGGTTGAATTTTACTTCCTTTTTCAAATATTTAAAAAGTCCCCAATGAATAGCAATGTCCATTATCAAATAGAAAATAGCACCAATGGAAGCTATGCGAGTTAAATCGAACAAAACAGTCAAAAGTATCGCTAAAGAAACAGTAAAAATCAGCGAAGGATTTTTAAGTTGCTTCATTCTGTTCATATCAGGAACTTGTTTCATATTGCTTAACATACCCAACATTCGCGAGGCAGAATATACGCTGGCAATTACACCGGAAACTGTTGCAACAATGGCTAGTAAAATAGTTAGCGTTGAACCCCATTCGCCAAATAGAGGTTTTGCTGCTGCTGCGAGAGCATAATCTTTTGCTATTATAATTTCTTCAATACTCAATCCGCCAGCAACCGATAATGCCAAAACAACATAGATAACCGTACAAACGATTATTGATATAATTATGGAACGCCCTACATTTTTATGAGGATTTTTTATATCGCCACCTTGATTGGTAATGGTCGTAAATCCTTTGTATGCAAGGATAGACAAGGCCAATGCGGCAATAAATCCAAAACCTTCAGGCAGGGATTGGCCATTGGCAGCACTATAAGTACCTGTGATTGTGGGTAAACCAGAAATAACCAATCCTGATATAGCAAGAACTGCAATACCCACTACTTTAATAATTGCAGTAATGGTAGCGGTAGTCTCAATAATCTTGTTACCCGAAATATTGATGATATATGCAGCAACAATAAGCAATACACCCAATGCAGATGCATAACCTTCATATCCTTGCGGAAACAGTCGTAACGCATACGCCCCAAAAGTACCTGCCACTAAACTTTCTGAGACAACCATTGATACATACATCAGCAAAGAAAATGAACCAGCAAGTGTACCTGGTAAATAGGCCTTTGTCAAAAATTTAGCAACACCTCCAGAAGAAGGATAGGCGTTTGAAAATTTAACATACGAATAGGAGCTAAAGCCTACTACAACTGCGCCTGCGATAAAAGCAATAGGAAATAAATCGCCGACTAATTCGGCTATCTGCCCCATTAAAACAAAAATACCTGCACCAATCATTACGCCTGTACCTAAAGATACAGAGCCTAATAATGAGAGCTTTTGGGTATTTATTTTTAATGGTTTCATCTCGAAATTTCTATTTAATCTGATTACAATATTGGTTGCGGGTCACTTTTTATATGTTATATATATGTTTCAAATTACCTTAATTTTTTTCGGATTGCCTCAGAAATATTTTCAGAGTAAACCCCATAAGCATCCACCAATAAGCCTTTTATTCCATTTTTGGAAGAAATGGCATATAGTACACTATTGTCATCTGTGCTACTCATTCCTTCAAAACGATGCATCTCGTCCACCTCAAAATCTTCTGGATGGAATTTCAACTTTAGAGCATTACATTCCAGATGTTTCTCTTTCAAATTGAAATCAACAGTGTAGCCTTTAGCCTGTAAATGAGCCATAGTTTCAGAAAGTGTATCGTAGCTTTTCATATTATAATAGTGCCCGACTTGGGAAGGAGTTTTAACTAATCAACAATGAAAAATTTTCCATTCCCTTCCCACATCAGGACTTATTTTATGTTCTCTTGGCCTGTTTTAAATATCATAAATACTCTTATCATTCTTTTTGAATATAGAAAACACATAGTTATTCCAATTTCAGCACCAATTGTGCAAATTGCACATTTATTGTTTTATCCAAACCTTGCATTAAAGAATCTAACCCCGTATCTGAAACCAAAACCTGTCCCGTTGCACTTATCAGACAAGACATATTTATGCCCTGTTCTATATGGGTAATGGTTGCTTTAAACTGTGATTTATAGGTTTCCCCTTGATATAAAACATCAACCAGCCAATTAAAATTGATAGGGTCGTGCCGTTTTGATAAAAAATCAACGGATGGAATAGTACCTGTAAACCGAAGAATTGCAGGTGCTTCCCCTTCTTGTATAATGGCATTTAATTCAGGAAGGTCTGTTACTAAAGTTTTAAGGTCTAGAACACCATTTACTACTTTAGAATTGTAATCAAGATATAGTGCCAGACTATGGCTTTCTGCCTTGATAGTCTTACCGTCCACCAAAGTCATCATCTCAATATGGCCATCATCGGTTCTATATATTTTTTGAGCCGAAACCTCGAAATATGTTATTAAAAGAACTGCGAACATCAATAGTTTAGTTTTCATAATGTTTATTGTTGCTAATTGTTTTCTATATAAAGTAAGTATAACCATAATCCGCAATTGCCAATTTCAAATCAAACTGATTTTGCTATTTTTTCCATAATTGTAAGGTCTGTACCAAATTTGCAAATCGCATCGCAATGCATCCTCAATTCAGAAAACAAAATATACTTTATATGCATCTTGGAATTTTTGATTACAGGTCGATTCAATTGATGTATGACGTCTTTTTCACGATGGTTTGGAATGATGATATAAAAAACCTCATCGCCATCGGAAATGCTGAAATATAAATCGGACAGTCTTAAAATTCCTGAATAGATACTGGTGCTTTTTTCAACCTCAAAAGCGGCTACTATATTATTGGTTCCCTTTTCAAACCAAAGCACATCAATGAGTTTAATGGTGGTTTGGGTTTCCTTATCGCAAGGAAGCGCTGGAAATGTTTTCATTGAAATGAACGAAAAACTTTGACCGCCAAAAGATTTACTTTTATCGTTGCTGGCAGGTGTAACGTCAAAACCAAGTGAAATGCCGATTTTCAATAAATGGTATTGCATTTCGTCGTGAAGTTTCTCTTCCTGCTTTTCTTCCTGAATTTCCCTTTGCCGTTTTACGATGTTTTTTTCAAATTTGACCCGTTCGGCCTCACTTAAATATTCGTCGTTACCTATGAGCATTTTTTGGGTGCCAATCTCGAAACACAATCCTGCAATTGCGCCTAAATCGTTTGACAGTTCCGTTTTGTTTTTAGTATTGGTTTCTATCAAGATTTCCCTGATTTTCAGATACTCCGTCCAACTTCCCAATTTCTTTTTATCCTTGAACAGAAAATTAAACCCATTTAGTATGGCCGTATTAAATGGTGGAAACCAAGTGGGATGCAAAAAATATAAAATACTTGCTACCGCTGGGCCGAGGCCTTTTACTTTGAGTGCATCCAACTTTACGATTTCCCTTACGACCTGTTCTTCCGTTTTGGCATTAATACAGTTTTCCAAAAATTGACCAAAAGCTATTTTATTGTCCTGATTTTCATAGATATCAGGAATGCGCAGTTTCGGCTTCCAATAAAAAGGATGCGCCACACCCGCAAAAACTTGCTTTTGCTCTGCAATGCTGCCCAACACAAATTCCAGACTGCTTTCCTTAAAATCGTTTGGGAAGGTTTTGTTTTTAATGTCCTCAATCACCTGCAAAACGCCTCTACGGATGGTTCTAAACGCCTTCAATCTCTGGTCATTGTCAACAAACCAAGTATTGTAAACACTTTCCGAGTCGGTTTTATATTGATGGATTATTTGAGGAAAATTGCTCATTGTTGCTGTTATTTCGTGTTTCTTGAAGAGGTATGTGTTTTGATGATTTTCCATTCGCCACCCATCTTTTTTAGGATAGACGTTGCCACGCCTTTTTTGCGAATCGTTCGTGTTTCACCTTTTTCATTTGGGTTAAGCACTATGGTATAAATGTAGGTTTCAGTAGTAAAAGCATAGGGCGCATCTACTTTGGCATCGATTTCATAATCAGAAAAGGTAAAACTTTTAAATTCGCCTAATTCTGGTCCAAGATGATGCTCAATGTAATGTGCATACGTGCCTTCGACTCCACCGGATTCAAATACTTCAGAATCTTCTGCAAATAAATTGAACGTGCCTTCAGTTGTCAAATTTTGAATGGCATCCTTGTAGGTTTTCATCACAGCAATAACCGCTTCCGTATCCGTCTTTGCTTTTGTTTCCTGTGCGTTGGATAAGCTGAAAGTAGCAATGAGAATTGTTACGAGTGCAATTGTTTTAATTGTTTTCATAATTTTAGTTTTTAAAGGTTATTTATTATCAACGTGTATTCTATTAATATTTGCAATGCCAAAGACAAGTACCAAAAAGCTCAAGAAAATTTCCATCATTACCAGCGTTTTTCCCGCAATTGAAATTGGTACAATATCGCCATATCCAACCGAGGAAAAAGTTATCAAGCTGAAATAGATAAATTCAAAAAATTGCAAGAAGAATGAACCATTGAGCGAAGTACTCTCTTTGAAATTTTCAGAATTCAAAATATATAACGCGTGATAATCAGTCGTGAATGAAAAAACAATCAAAACAATCAACACCGCAAATAAAGTTAGGACGTGCGCAAGCTGATGGCTTTCGCCTATTATTTTAGCCAATTGTATGAACGTAAGCCGAACGATAAAAATGGTCTTGATTAGAGCCAAAGCCACAATTAAAATAGGTCGCCATAGGCCATTATCATCTGCTTGTGCCCAAAATATATAACTCAGTGATATAGCGATAACCGCCGTTGCGGTAAGCAATACTTTTTTAAAGAGCTGTCCATAAAACCCATTGCCGTTTGATATATCATTTATAGTTTCTTTCACTATTGATTTTTTTAATACATTAATATTAGTTATATCATTGCAACACCAATAAATAAGTATTGATGCCTTGAAAGGATAGATGAAACTCTAGTGGCCACTCCATAAAAATATACATCCTGAAAATCCAGTATTTACAATAAGATTTTCTTTCACAAAATTTCTAGTGCCTAACAAGGGGGGACTAAAACCAACCATCAACATTGACCCTTCCCTAATTAGGGCTTTTTTTCTTGATATCTTTTTATATCATTTTAAGCTCAGTTTTTTACAGTATTCCCATATTGATATTTTGCAAATATTTTTGCCACCGCCTCCTTAATTTCCTTTTGCTTGTCGGTGGTATTTGCGTGCAGCACATCTGGCGCAAATCCTTGCCAGACTAATTGACGGCGTTTCATATCTATAAGTTCTATGACAACGCCACCTTCTTTGTGTTCTTGAGATGATTGGTAACCGCCATAATATCCATAACCGTAAGACCCGAAATGACCATAACCGTGACCATAAGAAGGAAAATAAGGGTAGCCACCACCTGTGTTTATATCTCTTGTCTGTACAACGATACGGGAATCTACCAATAAATCAGGATTGCTCTTATTCAAGACGTAGCCTTTATTTTCCATTTGTTCCTGAATGGCGCCTTTTAACCGTTTCTTTATCAATGTGTTGAAAAATAACGGTTCGTTTTCCTTGTCGCTGTCCATTTGAAAATCATCGGACCAGTAAAAGGTTTTGTAGGTTCCAAACTGTGCTTCTTGGTCATAATCGGTAACGATGGCCGAAGAAGTGACCGAACAACTTACTGCGGTAATGCTTATTAAAAGGCAGACTGCCAATTTTATTAATGTTCTCATAATCCATTTATTTAATTCAACAATCTATTTTATTTCTTCGTAAGTATTGCATCCACACTCAAGTCGTGCTTGTCATTAACTTTTATAAATACCAAACTTGGGCGTTCCAAATTATAATCGGTAATCAATAAAGACCAAGAAGCTGTTAATTGAATTGTATCTTCTGAAACAAGTTTCAACTCAATAGGAATGGTTATTTCCCGAGTAACTCCGGCAAGGGTGAAATCTCCCTTTGCGTTGAGCGTTTGTGTCGCTTTTTCTTCAAAATTAAAATCGTCCATAAATTTTCCTTCAAAAACAACATTGGGTTTTTTTTCCGCTTTTACCAGATCATACATATGTCCATCCCGTTTTTCATTATCTGTCTTTATGGATTTTACAGGAACCGAAAAGGTCAACGTGCCGTCCTTAAAACCTATGGTGCCCTGTAAATCATCAGATTTGCCGATATAGGAATTAAGTGGCATTTTTGCCTTAAAGGATGCGGTTCCTTCCTTTACTATATAATTTTGGGCCTTTATAGATACATTGCTTGAAAACAACAGTATTATTAACAAATAAATTAAGTTTTTACCCATTACTTTTTATTTTTCGACCATTCAATCCATTTGAGTATAACTCTTGAAATGTCTTGGTCTCATTCTCATTGATTCGGCGGACAATATACTTTTTGTCGATACCCTTTCTATTTTCAATACCCATTGATTTTAGCAGTTCCTTAAAACCTTCGATGGTATTTTTATGATAGTTGGCAACTTTGGTTTTTTTATCTTTTACAACAATGGATGCAACTCGGGAAGGCACCATTGTGGTAATTCCCGTAGGGCAGGTATCCAAATTGCATTTTAGCGATTGCACACAGCCCAAGGCAAACATCATCCCTCTTGCGCTATAACAGGCATCTGCGCCGAGCGCCATCATTCTATAGATATCAAAAGCGGATATAATTTTACCAGCTGCCATTACTTTAATTTCATCTCGCAACCCATACTTTTTAAGAATGCCGTTTGCGAAATGGATGGCTTCAATTATTGGCATACCGGCCCAATGTAAGGATTCCATATGGGCAGCACCAGAGCCACCTTCGGCACCGTCAATGGCTATAAAGTCTGGGCAATTTTGCTTTTCGGCAAAGGTTTGAACCATTCTTTCAAACTCATCTTGTTGACCAATGCACAGCTTTATTCCCACAGGTTTTCCTTTAGAGAGTTTTCTCAATTTTCTAATGAAGCGTAGCATTTCAACGTCATTGTCGAATGCCGAATGAAAGGCTGGGGAATGAATTTCCGTTCCCTGCTCCACATCCCTGAATTTGGCAATTTCCTTTGTGTTCTTCTTTGCCGGCAAAATTGCCCCAAAGCCAGGTTTGGCACCTTGCGATATTTTTATTTCAATCATTTTCACTACATCGTTGGTTGCGATATCGGCGAATTTTTTGGCGTCAAAATTTCCTTCTGCATCACGACATCCAAAATAGCCTGTTCCAAACTGAAAGATAATATCTGCACCGTATTCTTGATGATAGGGTGTAAAGCCACCTTCGCCGGTGTTTTGAGCAAAACCTGCTATTTTCGCACCACCGTTAAAAGCAAGGGTAGCATTTTTGCTTATGGAACCAAAACTCATTCCCGCAAGGTTGAGAATGCTGGCAGAGTAAGGTTTTAAGCAGTGGGAACTTCCTATAAGAACTCTAAAGTCGTCATTGATTTGTTTTGCAGGATATGTGGAATGGGTAAACCACTCGCGCCCCACTTTGTCATACGGAATCTGTGTTCCAAAAGGTTGATTTATAAGCGCATCGGCAGCTCTTTTATAGACAATTTCCTTTTGAATTAAAGTAAAGGGTTGCCCTTCGGTACGGTTGAGCAATAATGTTTCCTGAATAACGTGGCGTTGCTCCTCAAGAAGATTTGTGATTCTACCAAGCAAAGGGTAGGTTCTCCTAATATTATTTGATTCTTGAAAATAGTCCACAAGACCGAGAACGAGTAAAGGAAGGATAATCAATCCAATCCACCACAAATGGGGATGCCAAAATACCATAACGATATATGCAGCAACTAAAAATATAGCGGTTATAATAAATCCTTTTCTCATTTTTCAGTATTAATGTGAATGTTCATCACTTTCTCCGTGACCTTCTTCGTTTTCGTTACCAAGATATTTCCCCTGTGGGCCAACTCCTTCAATATGCACGAGCTGTGAACCATAGTGTCCTGCCTGTGCTACTGAATATCCTGCAAAAGCCATAACTACAAATACCCCAATTTCAAAACCTCGCTTTAATTTGTACCAGAAGAGGCTTACTATTTTTAATAGGGCTGCCAAAGCACTTGCCCATAAAGTCCAATCTGCATATTTGTCGTGCAGTTCCAAGACCTTTTTTGCGGTTTCTGTAAGTCCTTCGGTATGTGGGTGCACCAGTGTACCTGCTACGTAAGCTCCGATAAATCCGAATCCTACTGTTAGTAAAATGACCCAATCCAGTGTGCGATTTAAAACGAACAGCTGGATGAGCTGTAACAAAACTGCCAATAAAAGCAGTACAATCGGGAAGTGTACAACTAATGGATGCAGATTAGGGAAATCGTCCAAACCGGCTTCAGTATGGTCTTGTGAGACAGAAATTGGACTGCTTGTTTCAAAAATAGAAAGTGATTTCTCATCCTTGATGTCGGTTTTAGTTTCAGAAACAATAAAATTACTATCAGCAAATACCGTCGAAAAACCTCCAAACAAGGCTAACATCAATACGGTGAAAATTATTTTTTTAGATTTCATTTTATATAGTTTTAAATTAATCACCTGTTAATTGCAAGATCAATACACCTATCACAATAATGGCTATAATGGCATAAATGGTATAATTGAACCATTTTTTGAAGCCACTTCTCTTTTGTTTGGTTTCGCTACCGGTTTTACAACAATCTTTCATCTGTTGATATTTATTTATTTTTAATTATCAGATGTAATTGGCCAATCAACATTTCGCTTGTTATCAACTTTTTTGTATGGCTCATTTCATACTATTTTATTTGTGCCTAATTAAGAGAAAGGGCTTCACTAACCAACCAAAAGTATGTGCCCTCTCTCTTATTAGGACTTAAATTTTTGCCTGACCTGGGAAGGAATTAACACTAACCATCAACATTGTTTTCCTTCCCACGACAGGACTTAATGACTACCCAAGATATCCCAGACATCTTATTTACTTCTGTTAACTAATAAACCAGAGCAACAAAAGATGCTTAGGGAAGGGATTACCTATTGAATAGTCTTTTGTATTTTGCCATATTTAAACTTCCTACTACCATATTATCGGTTTCTTACTTTGTTTATTTACACTCAATTATTTCCTTTTGCAATTAGGCTGTCCAATTCCATATACTTTTCTTTCATTAGGCTTAACGCAAAAGCTCCAGCAGAAGCTGTAAAGACTGAAAAGTCTAATGCTCCTTTTATTCCAGTGGAAAATGTCATTGAAAGCGCAAATAGTAGCAGTAAAAATCCACTCCATTTTGCGAACAATTCTGTTTTAAATCCAATTATCAAGAAGAATGCAAAAATAATTTCAGCTGCGGTTGCAATAATTCCGATTGTTGAAATTAATGAGTCCGGAATCCAAGGATTTATCTGTTGTGTGTAGTTAAGAAAATTATCCCAATTCCCCCACACAGAAACATCTTTGTTCCACAATCCAAATCTATCAGCTACTGCCGATAAAAATCCGATTGATATTGCAAGTCGCAAAAAGAGTTTGATTATTTTAGTCCTCATCTTTGATTATTGTTGGTTGCTTAATTCTCTTGATTTTGGTCAAAAGGATTACAACTTTACTGAATTGTCTTTTGAACTTTCCCACATTTAAGCATTTTGCTGCCATAGTAGGGGTTTTTTACTTCATTACTTGTACTTAACCAAGCACTTCCTTTATCGTACATTGGGCAAAATTGTTCATATAACGTGCTTTTTGTACCCGTAATAGCTACCATATCAGTAATATCCTTACTTAACGTTTTAAAGTGCTCGCGTTGGTGGTCTATCGCACTTTCAGAAATATGTTCTGCGTGCTCGGTAGCATCTTCTATGATATCGGCCAGCTCTTTTTGTTGTTCTTTTGAGTAACTACTCTTATCGAATTTTTTAAGAGAGGCTACCAATTTAGAACCTGATTGTGCCGCTTTCTTGGTGTCATCGCCTACCAAAGCATCTTTCAACATAAAATAATCGGCAAGAACCGTTTCTGCCGCTGGATTCATTTTGTCCATTTTCATTTTACTATGATCCATTTCCATTTCACCGTGCTTGTGGTTCATTTTTTCTTTTTCCTGGGCGTTGGTAAAAGAAACTGCTAACAATAGCATTACTGCTATACTCATTTTTAAATTTTTCATTTTTATTATTTTTAAATTATTGTTTATAAACTATCTTTTAATTGTGTGATAAAATTGATTAATTCTTCTGCCTCCGCTTCAGAAAACTTAGCATCTTTATGTATCAAAGTGTAAGAATCCAAAGGCATTTCTCCGCTTTCTATCTGTTTGATAATTGATCGAAGTTTACTTGATTTTCTTCGGCTTGAAAGCGAATCCCATTCGTTAAAATTAAGTTCGGCCTTGCCTTCTTTAATGTGGTCTTCCAAAAACCAAGCAGCGGGTTGAATCTTATTATACCAAGGATATTGCGTATTGTTACTGTGACAATCATAGCAGGATACCTGTAATTTTTTCTGAATAGTTTCAGGAACATTATGTACCAACATAAAATCAGTTTCGGGAACCGTATAACTTTGATTGCGTTCCGTGGGAATAAATTGAATCCCCACAAACCCTACCAGTGCTATTATTGCTATGATTTTTAAAATTTTCATTTAATTGATTTCCTTTTGCATTTCACCACAGGTCAACATTTTACTTCCATAATAAGGATTCTTAACGTCCTTGCTCATACTTAACCAATTACTACCTCCATCATACATTGGGCAGAATAGTTGATACAAGGTGTTTTCTGTACCGGTTATAGCAACCATATCTGTTACATCCTTACTTATGATTTTAAAATGTTCTCGCTGGTGTGCTATATCACTTTCTGAAATATGTTCTGCGTGTTCTGTGGCATCTTCCATAATATCCTTGAGTTCCTGTTGCTCACTATCTGAATAGCTGGATGCATCAAAATTTCCAAAAGTACTTGCAAGCGTTGCTCCCAATTCTTTTGCCTTATCATTGTCATCGCCTACAAGTGCATCTTTCAAGTTGAAATAATCTTTCAGGATTGCTTCTGCTTTTGCGTCTTGGTTGTCACTCATTGCCATATCATCTTTGTCATCCATAGACTCTTGGTACATCTCATTGCTCATAGGTGCAGCTGGTTCATCTTTTTTTCCGTCCTTACAGGATATAGCCGTAAGGGTTAAGGTCATTACTAAAATACCGACGGTCATTTTTAATTTTTTCATTTTAATTTCGATTTTAATAGTTAATATTTGATTTTAATTTATTGTTATACCTGTTTACACAGCTTAATTTTTTTTTACATAGTGCTATGTTTAACAGATTTTTGGATTGCTTCTTTTTTTTATTTCTTTGAGCCTATAGCCTGCTTAATTTCTTCATACTCCTCTTTGGTTATCTCTCCTTTAGCGTACCTTTCATCAAGGACATCCATAGCCTTTGAACTTTTAGTCCGCTTTATTTTCTTTCCTCCTGCATAGATGAAAACACCTAGAATAATAACACCGAAAATGGTTAAGAAATCCCAATTGTAGTCCATCGTTTTATTTTTTAGTCATTAAAATCTTAGTGATAATCCTCCACCTGCACCAAAACGGTTATCATAACTTCCCATCAATGAGAAATTTTTGGATAAAAGATATTCAACACCCGTACTCCAAGTAATCTCTTTTTTGAAATTATCTCCTTGAGGCAGGTCATCTACCCACCCAAAATCTGCTTGGTACTCGTACATCCCAAAAACAATAGTTCTAGGGAAAATGGTAATAGCACGGCTTAAGCTAATCTGCGGGCGTAGCTTACTATCCATCCTCACATCCAACGTAAATAAGTAGGGCGTAAGGTATCGTATCCCTGCTATAGCTGTTGTTGTTATTTCTTCAAGGCTATCCTCCATTTCGTTCTCGACATTTACACCGCCAAAAACGGTTAGATAATCATAGAGGTATCTATCGTAGGCAGCTTCAACCTCCATATTCCTGTTCCAACCATATTCGCCCCTCAAACTGAATTGGTTTCGGATATTTGAAGATATAAGGTTCAAAGTGGTCATATGTGATGCGGCATCTATCATTCCGTAGGAATAGAACTGGTCGGTCTCGTCAATAAGTTTAGATACGGGATATTCCTTCAACCTTGGATCCCTAGGGGTATCATAACTTACAATACGCGCCATACCTCCCATCATATGGTATAGAATATGACAATGGAAAAACCAATCGCCATATTCATCACCATAAAATTCAATGGTAACTTGTTTCATTGGTGGAACATTGACTGTGTGTTTTAAGGGTGAGTATTCCCCATTTTCGTTAATGACCCTAAAAAAATGACCGTGTAGGTGCATTGGGTGGTGCATCATAGTCAGGTTATTGAAGGTAATCCTAGTTACTTCGTCTCCCTTGATTTTTATTTTATCTGCTTCAGATAGAGGAACCCCATTCAAACTCCAGATATAGCGCTGCATATTCCCGGTAAGGTTTAATAGGATATCCGTTACAGGAACATCTGGGTCATAATTGGTCTTCTCCGGCGATTTCAAGTAGTCATAGTTATACTCTGAAAACATATTCATTCCCTGCATTCCATCTGCTTCGTCCATTTTCATATCATCCATTTGAGAGGCCTTTTTCATTTTGGTATCCATTTTTGTGTCCATCCCTGCCATTTTGGAATGGTCCATCTGCATTGAATCCTTTTTCATATCCATTTGCATTTCGTCCATTTTATGCTTCTTCATTTCCATACCCTTCATATTGGACTTGTCCATATTCATTGTACCCATATCCATATCTTTCATTCCTTCCATCTGCATTCCCCATTTTTCTTTCATCTCGTAACGCTCATCTTTGCCTGGTCGGAACTTTAAAGCGGGTGCACCCATTTTCATTTTCATTTTGGCCATTTGTTGCATCATCCCTATTTTATCAGGTTTGGATACATCGGGTGCAGCAACAATAGGTCCTTGGCCTAGGTATGCCGTTGCGGTACCAGAGCCGTCTTGGGCCATAATTTTATATTCCAGTTTGCCGTTCTCCGGTATGGTTACGATAAAATCATAGGTTTCAGCGACCCCTATAAATGTCTTGTTATGCTTAACCGGTACTACATCTTTACCGTCTGCCGAGACAAGCAAAGGGTCAGGGCCGCCAAAGGCCATCCAGAACGAAGTAGAAGCAGAGCCGTCTATAATGCGAAGGCGCACTTTTTCGCCAGGTTTAAACTCGGGGTACTCCACTTTTTCTTCTCCATTAATTAAGAACGCTGGGTAATACACATCTGCCACATCTGCACTTTCCATACGCTGTCTCCAAAAATTTAATTGCGCCCCAAATGCGCCCCTTGCAATTACTTGGTTAAGCGGCGTAGCTGTTCCTTTTCTTATATTGTACCATTCTGTACCTCGCTTTAAAAACCGAAGTACATCCCGCGGTTTTTCGTTGGTCCAGTCAGATAGTACCAAAACCTGCTCTTTATCATACTCCAAGGTTTTTTCTTTGGGCTGTATTACAATTGAGCCGTAAACACCGCTCTGTTCCTGCAACATTGTATGGGAATGGTACCAATAGGTGCCGTTTTGCTTTATTGCGAATTCATATTTTAGTGTTTTACCGGGTTCTATGGGCGGTGTAGAAAGGTAGGGTACCCCATCATAAAAATTGGGCAACAACAAGCCGTGCCAATGGATGGATGTCTCCACGCTCATTTCATTTTTTACATAGATTACTGCGTACTCCCCTTCGGTAAATTCGAGCGTTGGCCCTGGAATACCTCCGTTGACGGTCATCCCTTTTACTTCTTTACCGGCTTTATTAACCATTTCTTCCTTTAGGGTCAACGTGTATTCGTGAACGGGTAGATTATCGACATTACCTTCCACGGACTGTGCAGATGCTGTATAGGTACACAGTAACAAAAGAATAAATGCATAGCTTATTTTTTTCATAAGATTACTTTTTTTAAAATTAATATTGATTATGAGAAGTTTGTGTCATAATTATGGTTGTTATCTACCTTATTTGATCTAAAGGGTTTCTAATACTTTTTTGATTATTCTTATAATTAGTCAGACTCATACCAGTTTCACTTTTAAACAGCCTACTTAAATGATTTACATTACTGTAATCAAGCAGCTGACTTATCTCCGTAAAATTACCCTCTTGTAATTGAATCAGCTCTTTCACTCTTTCTATCTTGAGTTTTATAAAGTATTTTTCTATGGTAATATGCTCCGTAACAGAAAATATTTTACTGATTTTTGAGTACTCAAGGTTTAATTTACTTTCCAAATGCTTGGACAGCGTTTTATTTAATTGAAGTGGTAATTTTTGTAATAATTTAATAAGTTCAATTTTAACTTGCTCTACTAATTGCTGGTCTTGCGCCAGTAAAATTTCGAAACCATTGTTTTCTAAAACATTTTTTATATTTTCAAAATCATCTATAGATTTCTCTTCGTAAATAATAGAACCCAATTCAATATGCTTTAAGTGAATCCCTAATGTTTCAACATCACTCTGGATTGTTTTAATACAGCGATTACACACCATATTTTTTATAAATAATTTCTTTTCCATCCGGTTAGTTGATTAGGTAATTAACAATTGCAGATTGTGTGTAATACTTCTGTATCGATTCCACTTGATTTAACTGAAATTTGAGCTGTAACTCTTGGATATCCAGCACATCATTAAAATCAATGGTGCCCGTTTCATAGTTTTTAATGAGAATTTCTTCAGCATCTTCTGCTTGTTTCAGATTGTTCTCTTGTGTATTATATGCTATTCGTGCTTGGTTGCGTTGCGATATTGCTTTTGCGAAAGCGGATTCCAAAACATTCAATCGTTGTGCTTTTTGAGTCTCGATTTCTTGTTGGCGCAAGTCATTTTGCCTTGAAATAGATTTATACCGATTATTAAAAATGGGAATGGAAACTGAAACCATAGGCATTAGTATATCCTTTCCATTGTCTATTGGATTCATATCCGCTCGCTCGCTCACTGGTAGATAATCAACCCCAAAACCAAACATAGGTAATGCCTCACGCTGGTTGAGCAATTCAGATTGTGCTATAGATTCGTAGAGTTTATCATATTTAAGCAGTTCAGGATTAAGTGATAGTGCATCTCTACCAGATACGGCGTTTTCACTTGGAATTTCCATTAATGTGACCACATCAACCATCATAGTTCCATCACGATTGAGTAGCTTATTGAAGGTGATTTGTTCTGACCCAAATTCCTCTTCGAGCACCTCTTTTTGCTGTTGCAATTCATTTTGACGAATCTGTAATCTCAAAACGTCAACAGAAGATGCCTTGCCTACTTCAACCGATGTAAGGGCAAGACGCTCATAGGTTTCTAATAATTTAATGTTCTTATCGAGCACCCTTTGCTTTGCTTGTATTTCATACAAACGATAATAGGATTGAGCTACAGAAAGTGCCAGTTTTCTTTTGGCAATTATGATTTCCACATATTCAGCTTCAGCCATTGAGGCTGCATAATTTTCTCTTGCCGTTATGGTCCCGAACCAAGGCAACATTTGCTTAAAGCCAATACGTGCTCTCTGCGCCCCAACACGGGTCTCGGGCTCACTGACAAAGTACCCAGCACTCACTTCAGTATTAGGCAGCCAGTTTGCTTCGTTCACTTTTTCTTCGGCGATGTTATAGCGCAGTTCAAAGGCTTGAATCTCGGGGTTGTTAGATTGTGCCTCTTCAATGTATGATTGTAGTTGTTGCGCTTTCGCGAAAGCGGAAACAAACAAAAGACAGGTAATAATTTTTATATTTTTCATTTGTTTGCTCGTTTAAGTTGGTACTCTTTTTTCCAGCTATATAATACTGGTACTAAAAAGTAGGATGTAATATCTATAATCATCCCACCGAAAATGGGGATTGCCATAGGTATCATAATATCGCTTCCTTTTCCCGTAGAAGTAAGTACAGGTAAGAGTGCAAGCACGGTGGTAACAGTAGTCATCAAACACGGACGAATTCGCTTTCCAGCAGCTTCTAATGTGGCAAGTCGGATTCCTTTTTTATCATTGGGATTCTCTCTGTCAAAAGTTTGTGTGAGGTAGGTAGCCATAACTACACCATCATCTGTTGCGATACCAAAAAGCGCAATAAAGCCAACCCAGACAGCAACACTTAGATTGATGGTTTTCATATTGAACAAATCCCGCATATTCTCACCAAAAAAGCTGAAATTGAAGAACCAATCCTGACCGTAAAGCCAAATCATTATAAAGCCACCTGCAAAGGCAACTGCGATTCCTGTAAATACCATCAACGAGGTGGAAACAGAACGGAACTGGAAATACAGAATCAAGAAAATAATAAGCAATGCCAAAGGCACAACTACGGAAAGTGTTTTTTCTGCGCGCAGCTGATTTTCATACGTACCCGTAAAACGGTAATTAATACCTTGTGGCACAATCAAATCACCATTGTCTATTTTTTGTTGAATGAGCGCTTGGGCATTTTCGACCACATCAACTTCGGCAAAACCATCGAGTTTATCAAACAGTACATACCCTATCAAGAAGGTGTCCTCACTTTTTATGACCTGTGGACCTTGTTCATAACGTATGTCTACCAATTCGCTCAGTGGAACCGGACTTCCTTTCTCAACCGGAACATAAATATCTTTTAAATCTTCTGGGTTTGCACGCAACTCACGCGGATAGCGCACTCTTACTCCATACCGCTCACGACCTTCTACCGTTTGAGTAAGCGGCATACCGCCCACAGCTACCTGAAGTACTTCCTGAACATCCATTATGGAAATTCCATAGCGTGCCAATTGGTCTCGTTTTATATCAATTAGTAAATAGGGCTTGCCCACAATACGGTCTGCAAAGACAGCTTGTTCTTTTACACCTTCAGCTTGTTTTAAAATGTCTTCGAGCTGTAGACCAAAAGCTTCTATTGTTTTCAAGTCTGGCCCTTTAACTTTTATACCCATAGGCGCACGCATACCTGTTTGAAGCATTACGAGCCTTGTCTCGATAGGTTGTAGTTTTGGTGCAGAAGTCACCCCTGGAAATTTGGTCACTTTCACAATCTCATTCCAGATATCGTCTGGGCTGTCGATTTCTGGCCGCCAGTTTCGGTAATATTCACCGCTGCCGTCTTCAATTAAATCGTTATGGGTTGCATTTGTTTTTAGTTGCGAGGCCTCATAATTAGCGTCATCATCGATTTCATTATTTGGATTAATAATGAATTTATCATTTTTCAGAACAAATAAACCATCATCGTTTACGCGGTAGCGTTGTCTCTCGCCATTCTTGTTTCGCATATATTCAGACTTATACTGAATCACATTTTCATACATCGAGAGCGGCGCAGGGTCAAGAGCAGATTCTGTTCTACCCGATTTACCTACTACCGTTTCGATTTCAGGAATACTGGCTACGGCCATATCAAGCTGCTGTAACACACGCTTGTTTTCTTCAACACCTGCGTGTGGCAAGGATGTTGGCATTAACAGGAATGAGCCTTCGTTGAGCGATGGCATAAATTCTTTACCCGTGTTGCGCATTATTATGGCCCCTAAAATCAACACTGTGGTCGGAATTATTAAAAACAGTAATCGGTTTTGAAGTGCCCAACGTAATATAGTGTCGTAATATTTTTGGAAAATTGAAAACGCCCCCAGTAATCCGAAACAGATAATCGCAACAAAAATCAAGTTCATTATAATACCGCGGTCAAAACCTAGTGGTCGCCAGTATTCGGCTAGAAGGAAAACAATAGCAATACAAGAAATAACGATATGTATTAGATTGGCTCTTTTTGCCGTGATAATATCGCGTACACTCAAAATTGCAACGATTCCATAGGCAATTAATATAATACCCAACCAATAACCATAGAAGATGGCTGTGATACCAAGGACGATGAGAACAGCATTAATAATATATTTAGCGTGCTCCCTAATAGTACTCTTTTTGAAAAGGAATGCGGCAAATGGTGGTATCAAGAAAAGGGCGATAACCAAAGACGCCGTGAGCGCCATTGTCTTTGTAAATGCGAGTGGACGAAACAACTTTCCTTCAGCACCTATCATAGTGAATACAGGAATAAAACTGATAATGGTTGTTAATACTGCCGTTAAAATTGCACCAGAAACTTCAGCAGTTGCATTGTAGATGATTTCATTTGTGGTGTACTCGATTCCGCTTTCGCGAAAGCGTAATTTTTCATCTTCCAAATGCCGAATCATATTTTCGGCCAGTATAACGCCCACATCCACCATTGTACCTATAGCAATGGCAATCCCTGACAATGCTACAATATTTGCATCTACATCAAAAAGTTTCATTGCAATGAAAACCATTAATACTGCAACGGGTAACAAACCTGAAATTAAGATGGATGCGCGTAGGTTGAACACCATTACGATAATGACCAGAATGGTTATTAAGATTTCAAGCGTGAGTGCTTCATTAAGCGTGTGTAGGGTCTCTTGAATAAGCTGGGTACGGTCGTAAAAGGGGACAATGGTCACTTGTGAGGTGCGGCCATCTGCCAGAACTTTTGTTGGAAGCCCAGATGACAGTTCAGCGATTTGCTCTTTTACATTATTGATAACTTCCATAGGGTTGGCGCCATATCGCGCTACCACAACACCACCAACAACTTCGGCACCTTCTTTATCTAAAATACCACGACGAGTTTGCGGTCCCAAATGAACAGTTGCGATGTCTTTTATTCGGATAGACGTAAAATTCTCTGAAGTGACCACGGCATTTTCAATATCTGCAACGGATTTTACATAGCCCAAACCACGAACCAGATATTCGGCCTGATTGATTTCCAATGTTTGTGCACCAATATCTTGGTTGCTCTGCTTAACGGCTTTGACAATGGCACTTAATCCAATATTGTATTGGCGCATTTTCTCCGGGTCCACATCTACTTGATATTCCTGAACATAACCGCCGATAGACGCTACTTCGGAAACACCACTTGCCGATGACAATCCGTATTTCACATAATAATCCTGTATACTACGCAGTTCCTGTAAATCCCAACCACCGGTTACATTACCATCCTTGTCACGACCTTCTAGGGTGTACCAGAATATTTGTCCTAAACCTGTGGCATCAGGGCCCAAAGCTGGGTTAACGCCATCTGGCAGCAAGTTGGAAGGAAGCGAATTGAGTTTTTCGAGAATGCGACTACGTGACCAGTAAAACTCCACATCTTCTTCAAAAATGATATAGATACTGGAAAACCCAAACATAGAGGAACTACGAATAGTTTTCACGCCTGGAATACCTAGAAGCGAAGTTGTAAGTGGATACGTAATTTGGTCTTCAATATCCTGTGGCGAGCGCCCTTGCCATTTGGTAAAAACAATTTGTTGGTTTTCACCAATATCGGGAATGGCATCCACAGCTACAGGGTCAGTAGGCAAAATACCGGTCTCCCAATTAAAAGGTGCGTTTACAACGCCCCAACCGACGAACAAAGCTAATAGTAAAACAGCTACTAATTTATTTTCTATTAGAAATTTGATGCTTTTATTCAGCATAGAAATGATTATTAAGTAATTATAAATCTTGTTTAAAAGTGACAAACAAGCAGAAATGTCCAAAACAAATTAATGCAGGACTACAGTTCTAATTACTTAAAAATCAAATAAGGAAAGTCTGGTCTAAAAGTTGAATATCCCTGACCAAGGGAGGAGGCGTATAATCTCTGTATGAATTTAAATCTTCTTGAGATTCGAAAAATAAGTGTATATAGGTATGGATAAAAGCAGCAACAAATAGTTGTTGGTCTTTATCTAATTTGTCGAACGATGTTTTTAAAGTATCTTGCCCTTCAACAATCACTTGTTCATCACTACAGCAATCTTTTTTAGAAATATCACACTCTGATGACTGCGATTGCTGTTGAACATCCATACCGCAAGTTTGAGCGTGACCAAATAATGAAGAGTCCACAAAAATATCTCCACAATAATGACTATCTACCGTAAATGATACGGTTGACAACAACACTAACAGTGCCATAGAGAATGTTGATATTTTAAAAAAGATTTTCTTCATTAATTTTACAAAAATACAAAATTTCAAGTAAATTTTCTTTATTTAACAAATAATTTTGATTTCATATGCAACATATTCTCCTAAATCTATATGAAAGATTATCTAATTTCTAGAAAAATGCCGAATACAAACCTGTTTTAAATTTATTATTAAGAATTGTTCTAAATAAGTTTGTTTTTTTAAATTTCATTTCTATTTTTGTCGCTGAAATAATCACTTACTTATATTAAGTCTAAATAAATTTAATGATGAAAAAAATGTTTTTTACCGCAATTATAGGAAGCCTTATTTTTGCTTCGTGTTCTTCTGATGATGAGCCGATTACTGAAACCTCAAACATTGAGGTGCCTTCAAACTACACCTTCGAAAGAGATGGACAATCCACAGTGGATTTTAGTGGCCAGACCACCCGAATTTTAATGGCTGAAGAAATCCTTAATTCCTTTACAGATTTCGAAAACACGACTGTGATATCCTTGCAGGCAATGTATGCACATCAGGAAGGGGACCTAGATTTTTCAGACGCTGCCTTAAATGCGTCAGATAAAAACGTACGCAGTAAAACGGCTGCGTCCCAAGATTATTTTAGCGCAAACACCACAGAAGCGGCAGCTATAAGAAACCTATTCGATAGCTATATTTCCGGTCAGGTCAATGAGGTATTCCCTAACAAGGATGTCCTAGCAGTCGCTGGCAGTGCCGGTCAACTTGCCGATGGGACAAAAACCCGGTATGTTAACGCTAAAGGACTTGTGTACAACCAAATGTTTGCAAAAAGCCTTATTGGGGCGCTGATGGCAGATCAGATGCTTAACAACTATCTCAGCATAGCTGTTCTTGATGCTGATAATAAAGTTGCGGACAACGACAATGGGATTACAGAGGATGGAGAGACCTTTACCACGATGGAACATAATTGGGACGAGGCCTATGGATACCTCTACGGAACATCCGTTGATGCAGCCAACCCGAATGTAACCATTGGGGGCGATGATAGTTTTTTGAATGATTATTTGGGCACAGTAAACGCAGACCCGGATTTTTCTACCATTGCTGCCGATATTTTTGATGCATTCAAATTGGGTCGTGCCGCGATAGTGGCAAAAGATTATACAGTACGGGATACCCAGGCTGCCATTATACGTCAAAAAATATCCGAGGTAATTGCCATACGTGCGGTATACTATTTACAACAAGGAAAAAATTTGCTTGCAAACGGTGATTTTGGCGCCGCATTCCAAAACCTTTCTGAGGGTTATGGGTTTGTTTTTAGCTTGCGTTTTACTAGAAACCAGAGTACAGATACTTCCTTCTTTAGCACAAGCGAAGTTGATGGTTTTACATCTGCTCTCTTGGCGGATGGACTCAATGGTTTTTGGGACCTTGAACCTTCAACACTGGACAGTATTACTGAAGCTATTGCCGCTAAATTTGACTTCACGGTCGAGCAAGCTGCCAGCGCAAATTAAATAAAAATTGAATTAGCCACATCAACCGATTTACCGCCGATGGAAAAATCGGTTGATTTAAAAAAAATAGTTATGAAACACTGGAAACTTTGGAGTTTTATTAGTATCGGACTGCTGATTGTAGCGTGTTCAAAAGATAATGGGAACGAAAACTTGCCACCGGCTAACAATAATTTTGATCGTGGCGCAATGCTTTTAAATTGGGCAGATAATATCATTGTCCCTGCATATACTTCTTTTAAAACAGAGGCCGAAAACCTGAACAATGCCGCAACGGTCTATTCAAATGAGCCTACAGAGGCAAGCCTACAGAGTTTGCGCGCCTCGTGGACAGCGGCCTACATTTCCTTTCAAAAGGTCTCTATGTTCGAAATAGGCAAGGCCGAAGAGTTACGGTACAGAAACCGACTGAATATTTATCCATCAAACACCCAAAAAATTGAAGATTTTGTAGCCACCGGTTCTTACGATCTGGCCTTGCCATCTACAATGGATGTACAGGGTTTCCCTGCTATAGATTATCTGATCAACGGTCTTGGAGCAACAGATACCGAAATTGTAAGTTTCTATACTACCAACGGCAATGCCCTGGGATATAAAAATTATCTCGGCACCCTTACGGAAACTATCCTGCAATTGACCACAACAGTACTCGATGATTGGAATGCCAACTTTAGGGATGTTTTTGTTGCAAATACTAGTTCTTCGGCTACTGGATCTGTTGACAAACTAACGAACGACTATATATTCTATTTTGAAAAATCGTTGCGGGCGGGTAAAGTAGGGATACCCGCAGGTGTTTTCTCCCAACAACCATTACCCGAAAATGTAGAGGCGCGCTATAAAAAAGATTTTTCCAAACAATTGATGCTAACAGCAGTTAAGGCAAGCCAGGATTTTTTCAACGGAAAATACTTTAACAACAATACTACCGGGGAAAGCTTCAAGACCTATCTTGATTTTTTGAACAGTATTAAAAATGGGGAGGATCTAGGTGGCCTTATCAATGCGCAGTTCAATGCTGCAGAAACCCAGGCAAATGAACTGAACAATAATTTTGCTCTACAGATTGAAACTGACAATACCAAAATGCTAAGTACTTATGATGAGCTACAACGCAACGTTATCCTCTTAAAAGTGGATATGTTGCAGGCACTGAGCATAAATGTGGATTATGTAGATGCCGATGGCGATTAGTCAATGGCCTCACGTTTAAATGCATACCGAAATATAACTACAGAGGCTGCCCCGTTGGCGGTCTTTCGTATTTTTTTTGGACTGATGATGTTTTTTGGCATCGTCCGTTTTTGGAGCTATGGCTGGATCGATAAACTTTATATTCAACCCAAATTCTTTTTTTCATATTATGGGTTTGAATGGGTACGGCCTTTGGGTGTTTACACCTATTTATTGTTCTTTATCTGCGGTATCTCCGCAATCTGCATTGCGTTGGGGTATCGATACAGAATGGCGATCATCCTTTTCTTTTTAAGCTTTACCTACATCGAGTTGATGGATAAGACGACCTATCTTAACCATTACTATTTTATTAGTTGTCTTAGTTTTTTAATGATCTTCCTTCCCGCAAATGCCTATTATTCAATGGATGCACAAAGGAATAAGGATAAGGCCTATAAACAGATTCCCAAATGGACCGTTGATGCCATAAAATTATTGATTGCACTAGTCTATTTCTACGCCGGTCTGGCAAAACTGAACAGCGACTGGCTCGTTGGGGCAATGCCGCTTAAGATATGGTTGCCGGCCCAATATGACCTGCCATTGTTGGGAAATTTAATGCAGCAACAATGGCTTCACTATGCCTTTAGCTGGGGCGGTGCCGCCTATGATCTGGCGATACCGTTTTTGTTGTTTTATAGACCCACCCGTTGGGCAGCTTTCGGTCTGGTGGTAATTTTTCATTTGATGACCCGCATCCTCTTTCCCATAGGTATGTTCCCTTATGTGATGATAGTGAGCGCACTCGTTTTTTTCGATGCGGGAGTCCACCATAAAATATTGAAAACGCTTTCGACTATTTTTAGGATTAAAAAGGAAAAGGCAGATGCAGGGATACGCAATAAAACCTATCGCAATAAAACCATGGCCCCAATGCTTATCGTGGGTTTGTTTATTGCCTTTCAGTTACTTTTTCCTTGGCGTTATCTGCTCTACAAAAACGAGCTTTTTTGGACCGAGGAGGGATACCGTTTTTCTTGGCGGGTAATGCTAATGGAAAAAGCTGGATATGCACAATTTAAGATTGTGGATAAAAAAAAGGGAACAGCTTTCCTTGTTGACAATACCGATTTTCTGTCAACATTTCAGGAAAAACAGATGAGCACCCAACCCGACTTTATCCTTCAGTACGCCCAGTTCCTCGGAAAACATTTTACAGCACAAGGCCATAAAAATGTAGCGGTCTATGTAGAGAGCTATGTAGCACTGAATGGCAGGCTTAGCCAACCTTATATTGACCCAAAAGTAAATTTACTGGAGCAAGAAGAGTCGTTTGGGCCTAAGGACTGGATATTGGAATTTAAGGATGAAATCAAAGGTTTTTAAACAAAAAAATGTATTTAAAAAAAGAACATATAATCGCAACCCTATTTTTTGCCTTCACAAGTTCTGCAATGTTTGCACAATATGTGGTTCAGGGAAAAGTAGTTTCTGCAGCTTCCAACGAACCTGTCCCAAATGCCGAAGTGTTTCTCACTACTCTAAGAAAATCAACCATCACGAATGATTTTGGGGATTTCAAATTTCAGGACATTCCAAAAGGGACCTATAATTTTACCGTATTTGCCTACGAGTATGCTATACTGGATCACGAGGTTAGCATTTCCGATGATACGTCACTGAACTTAGAACTTGAATCTTTGGGCATAGAACTTTCTGAAGTAGTGGTCACCCAAAGAAAAGAACGCCTTTTCGCCCTAAAACGATTAAGGGACGTTGAGGGAACTGCCATTTATGCGGGCAAGAAGAGCGAAGTGGTATTGGTAAGCAACCTTACCGCTAACCTTGCCGGCGGTAATGCCAGGCAGATATACTCCCAAGTGGTCGGGCTCAATATCTACGAAAACAACGATGCGGGACTGCAATTGAATATTGGTGGGCGTGGCCTCAATCCCAACCGCAGTGCAAACTTCAATACAAGACAAAATGGTTATGACATCTCTGCAGATGTACTGGGATATCCCGAAAGTTACTATACACCGCCGGCTGAATCCATTTCAGAGATCGAAGTGGTACGCGGTGCGGCATCTTTGCAGTATGGGACACAATTTGGAGGCCTTATCAATTTTAAACTGAAACAACCCGATCCCAACAAGAAAATAGAGTGGATATCCCGGCAATCCTTGGGTTCTTACAACTTGTTCACCAGTTTTAACAGTTTAGGCGGGACCTTGGGCAAGGTAGGTTATTATACTTTTTTCAACTATAAAAAAGGAAATAGTTTTCGTCCCAACTCCCAGTTTGAATCCTTCAATGGCTACGTACATTTGGATTATTCGCCTACAGAAAGGACCAAAATTTCCTTTGAGGTAAGCTATTTAAACTATTTGGCACAGCAACCGGGCGGTCTTACCGATGAACAGTTTGAGGAAGACCCCACGTTTAGCAACCGAACCCGAAACTGGTTTAATGTGGATTGGAAATTATATGCTATGCGATTGGAACACGCTTTGAGCAATAAAACCGATTTTAGCCTCAACCTCTTTGCCTTGGACGCCTATAGGAAATCGGTTGGTTTTCGCGAAAACAGGGTTTCACAGGAGGATGATGTGGAGGCTCCAAGGGAATTGATAGTAGGTAATTTTAACAATTGGGGGGCAGAGGCCCGTTTGTTGACGCGGTATAATTTCTTCGGAAAAGAGAATACGGTGCTTTTTGGTGGAAAGTACTATCAATCCAATAATACAGAGCGGCAGGGGCCCGGCAGCAACGGCAGCAACGCCAATTTTAATTTTGAAGAACAGACCTACCCCAACTACCCAAGGCAAAGCGATTTTAGGTTTCCGAACTTGAACCTTGCCCTGTTTTCCGAAAATGTCTTTAAGTTCTCCGAAAAAATTTCGGTAACTCCTGGGCTACGGTTTGAATATATAAAGACTAGAAGTAGGGGCGAATTTAAACGGATCAACTTTGATATTGCAGGTAACCCCATCTTAAACGAAGATGTGGCGGATAACCGTGATCTTGAACGTTCTTTTATTTTATTGGGTGTTGGGCTAAGTTATAAACCCCATAAAACGGTTGAACTATATGGGAATATAAGCCAGAATTACCGCTCGGTTACTTTTAATGATATTAGAATTACCAATCCGTCATTGACCGTAGATCCCAACATCAAAGATGAGCAAGGATATACTTTTGATATAGGGGCTCGCGGGCGAATAAAGAAATACCTTTCCTATGATGTGGGAGCATTTTTTTTAAATTACAAAGATCGTTTGGGTGTGATATTACGGGAAGTAAGTGATATCCAACAGGAGCGGTTTAGAGGGAACATAGGGGATGCCATTACCTATGGCATTGAAAGTTTTGTGGACTGGAATATATGGGAAACCCTGTCCACAGAAAAAAACGATATCAAACTCGGTACTTTTGTCAACCTGGCCCTTACAGATTCAAAATACACCTCTTCCCAAGAAAACAATGTGAAGGGCAAAAAAGTGGAGTTCATTCCCGGTATTAACCTAAAAACAGGATTAAATTTTGGGTATAAAGACTTTTTGGGTAGTTTGCAATATACTTATTTGGGCCAACAGTTTACCGATGCCACCAATTCGCCCAGGGATTTTCAAAGCCAGAGTGGTATTGTAGGTGAAATACCTGCCTATAATATTATGGATCTTTCTTTTTCCTATACCTATAATCGGTTTAAACTGGAAGCGGGGGTCAACAATGTTTTGAACGAAAGTTATTTTACACGCCGTGCGACGGGCTATCCGGGCCCAGGGATCATACCAAGTTTACCACGAACCATATATGTGCTCTTACAACTTAAATTTTGAGTTAATCTGCATTAATGACAAAAATCATATTTCTGTTGAACCTTTAAAATTATCTTCGCATTAATTAATTTTGCTGTTAATTCATAAAAATTTGATAACAAGCTTGTTAAACAGCAGCATTTAATTTACGAAAACATTTAATGTTAGACAAAATTTATTAATACTGTGAAATCTTTTTTTACCAAAATACTATCTTTTTTTTTAGCAGTTTTTATACTGTTTTCTACTTCTTCTTTCACGGTGGATATGCACTTTTGCTGTAATAAATTGGTGGATATGGCTTTTTTTAGTAAGGCAGAATCCTGTATGGAGATTGTACAAAAAAAAGATAATAATTCCAAGCAATGTACTTCCATACAAGAGAAGGATTGTTGCGATAATCAGACCATTGTAAAAGAAGGAGATGACACCTTTAAGAAGTCCAATACAATTTTAGAGATTGAGACTTTAGTTTTCTTAAATACTTTTTTTAATACTTATATTAATCTGTTCGAGGGGCTAGAAGAAAAAGTCATTTCTTTTAAAACCTATAGGCCGCCTTTATTATCTACAGATATTATAATTCTCAACGAGACCTTCTTAATTTGATTTTCTACATCGCAGATTGACTTTAATCTGCATTACCTCTATAGCCAAAGTTTCACTTCTGGCTAACATTTGTTGTACTCTATTCCCAACAATACTATACACCATTAACCCTGTTAGGTCTTAACCTTTCAAACCATTGAGTTAAAACTCAATGACAATACATTATATACTATGAGCAAACCAAAAGAATTTTGGATTAAGAATATGGTCTGTAATCGCTGCTTAAAAGTAATTATGCAGGAGTTACAAGAACTTGAAGTAACCGTACTTTCATTGGAATTGGGAAGATTGTTAGTAGAAGCACCAAATAAAACAGACAGTGAAATCATCAATGCAGTAACAACCGTGCTTCACGCCAATGATTTTGAAATAGTGCAGAACGAAGAAGAAATGCTCGTAGAAAGAATCAAGATTATTCTAATTGAACAATTACAAGAGCTACCATTACATATCAAAGTAAAAACATCTGAACTATTGGCATCAAGCCTTCATAGGGAATACAAGACATTGAGTAAATTATTTTCAGCAAATCAACAGACAACCATTGAAAAGTACTTTATCAAATTAAAGATAGAGAAAGTTAAAGAGCTCATTCAACTCAAACAACATTCCTTTTCAGATATAGGGTACTTATTGGACTACAGCAGCGTCAACCATCTGTCTAGACAGTTCAAAGAAGTAATTGGAGTGAGTATGACCGATTATAAAAATACTGAAAACTGGAAAAGAAATTTTTACGATGAAATTATGTAGATAACAACGAAAGTTATGCAGATAAACGCTTAAGGCAATCATTAATTTTATCAAAATAAATCAAACTAAAATGAAAAAACTACTCATCACATTAGTATTAATTCCCTTTCTAGGGATTACACAAACTATAGAAAATTTAGAGTACATCTCGCCTTTTAACAATGAAGTAGCTGCCATTAAAAAAGGGAACGAATGGGGGTTTATTGACCAAGACGGCAAAGTAATCATTGATTTTCGAAATGATTTGGTGCTAACCAAAACAGGAAATGCAACCTACCCCATATTCAGTAACGAAAAATGCTTGATTGCCCATCAAAAAGATGGCATACTGTATTATGGCTATATCGATAAAACTGGAAAAACTGTCATTACACCTCAATTCTTGAATGCGACCAATTTCGAATATGATAAGGCATTGGTACTAAAAGTTGAAAAAGAGACCATAGGCTATAATGACATTTTCAACAAAGACGTCGTTAGCTACCATTATTTTGAAGTAATTATAGATAAACAAGGAAAAGCCATTGACCATCTAACTCAATTGGCCATTCATATATCGCCTAAAGATAAGGAGGATAAAAATCCACCTACCATAACATCTAAATTCATTTCGGAAAATTTAGTGGCCATTAAAGACAGCAACAAGAAATGGCGTTTAAAAAAAATTGAATAACAATGAAAAAGTTCCCGACAGAAATGAAATTAAAGAAGATTGAAAACCTTTTTAAATCTGACAGTTAATAGCTGATAACCCATTCCCTAAACTACGGTTTGTGGATTGTTGGGAATGGGTTTATAAAAATAAATGTTTAACTCAATAAAATAGAAAATTATGAAAACATTACTAATTGTTTTATCAACAATCGGGCTTTTAAGCTTAAGCAGTTGCAACCAAGGAGCAGATCCTCAAGCACTATTGGAAAATCCTGAAACTCGTACGGAGGTGTTTAATGCCGTTACCGAGAACCACGATTATATGACCGAGTTTATGGAAAGTATGCACGGCAGTCAACACACAATGGCAATGATGCAGGGCAACAAAAAAATGATGGGCTCTATGATGCAAGGAGAAGGAATGCAAATGATGATGAAGGACAGTACAATGATGCATTCGATGATGAACCAAATGATGAATGACGGAAAAATGATGGGAACAATGATGAAAATGATGCACGAAAAAGGAATGATGAGCGAGGACTGTATGGAATCTTGCTCAAAGATGATGGGCGAAAAAGGAATGGATATGCAGAATATGAATAGTCCAAACAAACAGGATCATACCGAGCATCATTAATTTTTAACTTCTAAATACAAAAACAATGAAAAACAATCACTGGATTTGGATGGTCATAGGTTGTGGGCTACCACTATTGTTCATCTTTTTAGCGCCCTCATTTGGTATAGGAGGTGGTTCATCACTATTTATTTTCATCCTTTTTATGTTCGGCATCCATCTGTTTATGCCCCACGGTTCACACGGACACGGAAGGCACAATAATCATAAGCATCAGGATAGCGACCACAATCATTCTGAACAAGAAACAAAAGAAGAACACAAAGGACATCAACATCACTAAAAACTATATACAATGAAACAAAAATTTCAAATAAACGGAATTAGTTGTGGTGGATGTGTAGCAAGGGTCAAGAAGACTTTGGAAGAACATCCCAATATCGAAAAGGCAGAAATTTTTCTGGCACCAAAAGGAGCTACACGTATCACGATGAATGAAGCACTTTCGGTTGCCGACTTGCAAAAGCAACTCGATGAGCTCAATGGATATACAATCACAGAACTTAATCAATAACAATTAAAATCTAAAAAACTATGCATTTATACGACGGACACTTTGGAGGAATGCACCTAATATGGTGGATTATATGGATCATTTTAATTGCTTGGATCTTTTTTATCCCAGCTGACATACCCTATCAAAAAACAAAGAAGGAAAGCCCATTAGAGATTCTTAAAAAACGCTTTGCAAAAGGTGAAATTTCTAAGGAAGAATACGAAGAATCTGTAAAGATTTTAAAGTCAGAAAACTAACTGAAAATCATAAAACTATGTATCGATTAAACATAAAAAAACTCGGTTTTGCTTTTGGTCTAACAGGATCCTTAATTTATTTGGGCTGTATGATTGTGATGGCCACAGCGGGTCAAGAAGGAACAATCACCTTCTTTAATAGCCTCTTACACGGTCTAGACACCACGAATATTATAAGAATGGATGTTCCTCTAATAGAAGCATTATTCGGTATCGTTCAAACATTCATTTTAGGGTGGCTTATTGGTGCGTGCATAGGTGCTTTTTATAATGCTCAAATTAAAGTAAAAAGATAAATTATGGATAGAAGAGATTTTTTAGCCACTGGAGCTGTTTCGACAGCAGGGATGCTATTCTTTCCTGGTAACTTACTAGCCAAGGAAGCAAAAACTAACAATAAGCACAAACTAGTACAAACGCTACCCTATAAAATGGATGGCGAGTGGAAAGAGTTTGAGCTGTATATAGATGTTCATACCCACGAGCCTGCGCCAGGTTATAAGTATCATACGCTTGCTTTTAATGATATGATTCCTGGGCCAGAAATAAGAGTAAATGCTGGGGATAAGGTACGCGTCAAATTCATCAATAAAACAGATTTAAACCATACCATACATTGGCACGGTGTTTATGTGCCTTGGCGAATGGACGGCGTTCCTTTCGTTACACAACTGCCAGTAATGCCCAAAAATGAATTCATATACGAGTTTGTAGCAGAGCCTGAAGGAACACACTTTTACCATTGTCATTGGGGAACACTTATGCATATGCAGGCAGGAATGTTTGGTAGTCTTATTGTTGAAAACCCAAACGATTCAATTAAAAAGAAATTCCCCTATGAACGTGAATATACTCTAGTGTACTCATCACACGACACTAACTATATACGTGAAGAAATGAATAGTATGCTAGAGCGAATGAAACAGCGTAGCTATTTGATGAAACAAGGAAGGTTTAATAGCGAGCAATGGGCGGTTTTTGATAATAAGGAACAGTTTACCGCCAGTTTAGAAAACGGATATCAACCACCATACGTAACCAACCGAAGATCAAATTCAGATCTACCACAAGCCAATTGGTTTACAGTTAACGGTAAGTCATATCCATCTACACCTTATTTGTTTATCAAATCTGGAGAGAACATTCGAATTCGGCTTATAAACGCTGGTGCAGAAACCCATCATTTACATCTACACGGACACGATTTTTGGATGGTAGCTGACGATGGAGTACCTCTAGAGAACCCTTTCAAACGCAACACAGTGCCTCTTACACCTGGTAAAACTTTTGACATTATTGTTGAAGGCAAGAACAGGGGTATTTGGACTTTTCACGATCACGACACGCGTAAAGTGACCAATAACGGTTTATATCCTGGAGGAAATTTGTTAGCACTAGTATACGAAGACTTACCAGCTGATGAGTTGATTATTTCAAAACATTCAGGAAATCCAATGTACAATCCAAATGCTGGTATGGGAGATATGAAAGGTATGGAAAACAAAAATATGGGAAGTATGAACAAAATGATGTTTGGAGAAGATAAACTTCCAAAAATCGCTCTTGATGAATAATTTATAAAACAGTTAAAATGAAAAAAATCATATATATAGCCATCTTAATTTCTGGGCTTGCAAACGCACAGATTACACCAGAATTTGAAATTGGAGCCAAAGGTGTTTTCTCAGGCAATTTAAACTTTAATTCCGAAGAGTCCAATGCAGTTACAGATTTCTCTGATACCCAATTATTAATGGGGCTTAGCCAAAAGCTTTATAACAACTGGAGAGCGCAATTTGTTTTAGGGCTTCAATTTCCTGATGCCAATTCAAATTTGGGCGAGGTCTTTTACAATAATATTTTTATGAAATTGGAAGACCAAACCAACATTTTTAAAGTAGGGCGTACACTTGCACAGACCAACTTAAATGAATTCCCAACATTACGTGATGATGATGCACAACAGTTCGTCTATGCACTCAACCCATTTTCTGATGGTGTAAATACAGAACGTGACCAATATGCCAATGTACTGGATTACACACACATATTTAAGCAACGCTTTTCTGTTTCAATACACGGTGAAAACTTCTACGATAGTTTAGAACCTAACGATTTTAGGTTAAACTCTATGGGACTATCGTTGGTTTACAGAGTACCAGAAAGTCAAAGGTGGAATAGAAATATCTTACAACAAATTGGATTGAGTTACAACAACTATTTCACTGATAGACCAGGATATTCTAACGATTTTGACTCTTCGGTAAAAAACTTACTTTTTAGTACTATACTGAATTTAAAGCCAGACCCAATAAATTTTGTGGATTTTAAATTTCAAGCTATTCAAAACTTTGGTTGGGATGAAATAACAGAGCTTAATGATTATTTTGATTACACAAGAACGCAGTCAACATCTCTCTTTGGTACTTTTAGATATTTGAAACAAAAATTAGAACGCCCACATTATCAAATTTCTGTTGGTGGTGGTTATAAATCCTTGGACAATTTATCGACCGACTCAAACCAATTACTATTTATAGCAAACGGGTTTTATCGAATGGGGCAAAATTTTGATATTGGATTTCAGTATAGATATACTGAAAATGAAGGTTTTACACAAAACCTTTTTGGAAAAAATGAGCATCGTCTACAACTAGCTATTGTATATTCTTTTAGTCAAATATTTAATAAGCAGTTTGGTGACCGCGAAGACTTATTAAACTTAGAACACAATTATATAAAATAAAAGTAAGTGACCTATACCACGCAACATATTAAAACAATAATTGTACAGATACTTATTTGGGCAGGTATTTTCTACTTCTTGGTACACCCTTTCACAATGGTGCTCTATTGGTTTGAGTACAGCAATACGGCATTCTCATTTTCCTTGTTTCAAGACGTTTTAAAAACTCGTTTTTTAGAGTCTTTCTCTTTTGATATGAGGGGAATGGGTGGTTTGCTCACGCTTTTAGGAATTTTTCTAGGTACAATCTCAGGTCTGTTTTTCATAACCATTAAGCAAAAGAATAAGCTTATCGGCACACAACAACGATTGCTAATTCGTGATATTGAAGCATTGATACAAGCCGGTGAAAACGTAATGGTGGAGTTCAAGTCTTCCATACGCTATGACTATTATCGAAAAACAACCAATAAGGAACTGGAGCTGGTTATTGCTAAAACTATCACTGGTTTTATGAATGCAAAGGGTGGCAAACTAATTATTGGTGTAGATGATGACGGAAATGTTTTAGGATTAGAAAAAGATTATAAAACACTTAAACACAAGAACAGGGATGGTTATGAGCGGGAAGTTTTCAGAATCATTTCTACACAATTAGGTCACGAGGCTTGTTTCAGTAATCATATTTCATTCTATAGTTTAAATGAAAAAGATGTGTGTTTAGTAGATATCGAACCTTCTGAAAAACCTGTTTATGTTAGCGATACCGAAAACACCACCTTTTATGTTCGTACTGGCAACGCCACCTATCCACTTACGGTCAAGGAGGCAGTTAATTATTTAGAAACTAGAAAAATATAAAGTTATGCAATACATCTGGTTTATATGGTCACTTATCATTCTCGCTCTTTGGGTAGTTATCTATCTATCTAAAAAAGGAGTTAGAAGAGAAATGCTCAAAATGAGCCTAATTACGATGCCCTTTGGTTTAACAGAACCGTTGTTTGTACCAGAATATTGGTTTCCACCTTCGCTTTTTGATTTGGCCGAAAAAACAGGCTTCGATATCGAAAGTTTGATTTTCTCTTTCGCAATAGGTGGAATTGGCACTGTACTCTACAACCTTATTTTTAAAAGAGGACTTGCCGAAATACCACATAGCGAACGAAGTCATAGTAGGCACCGATTGCATATTTATATACTTTTTATACCAGCAGCTGTATTCATCATTCTGGCGCTTTTTACGTCGCTCAATCACATTTATTGCGGCATTATAGCTTTGTTCATAGGTGGATTGGCGACTCTTTATTGTCGCCCAGATTTAAAAGGAAAGATTTGGGTTGGGGGAATTCTGTTTACGGTATTGTACTTCATTTATTTCGGAAGCATCCTTCCGTTCTATCCTCAATATGTGGAGTTGTACTGGAATCTAGACAACCTGACCCATATTCTTGTCTTGGGCATTCCTATTGAAGAATTAATGTTCGCCTTCACTTTTGGGATGTATTGGTCTGGATTGTATGAACATATCTATTGGCGAAAACTCATTCAAACTGAAATAATTATTCCACTTAAAGATTAACACTATGAAACGAATACACTCAAATCAAAAAAACAATGCTATCCAAGTTGTAGCCATTAAGAACCCAGTAAGAAAGATATACCAGGTATCCATCGCTATATTGTTCCTTCTACTGCTTTCAGCAGTAGTTCTATCCTGTTCTGGCAAGAAAAAAGATGTTGCAGAAAGCGTAACACAGCCAACTGTTGAAACATCCCAAACAGCAAATGAGGCCATTATATCAGCCCAAAATTATGAAATCGTTCCCAACGAAAAAGTCTGTATGGTCAATGACCGATTTATGGGTGTGTCACAAATACCTATTGACGTCAATGGAACTATCTACTATGGTTGTTGTGAAAATTGTGTTGAAAAGTTACAGAAAAATCTAGATGATGTTCGCTTTGGGAGTAATCCACTAAATGATACAAAAGTTGATAAAGCTTCAGCAATTATTGTTCAAGATAAAAGTAGCGGAAGTGTTTTTTATTTCGCTTCCATAGTAGATGCCCAATCATTTATAAATAAGAATAAAGGATAGGAAATCTTTATTCATAAAAATTCAAGTTATGAAAATAGTGTTAGCCATAGATGGTTCTGATTTTAGTAAACTAGCAGTAAAAGAACTTGCAAAATTACCCTTACAAAATGAAAGTGAGGTCTGCATTATAAACGTGTATGAACATCCTGCGATATCAACACCATCATTAATTACATCAACAAGTTCTATTAATTCCTACTACAAAGAGTTTTTATCAAACGCTGAAAAAATAGGGAAAAAGATTGTTTCCGAAGCTGGTAAAGTATTGAAAGAAAAAAATAGCTCACTTCGTATAACAACAAATGTTGTCAGCGGTCTTCCTAAAAAAGAAATTTTGGAAAAAGCGGAATCTTTTGATGCCGATTTGATTGTAGTGGGTTCGCAAGGGCAAGGCGCATTTTCACGTCTTTTATTAGGTTCCGTTTCACAGTATTTAGCAACACACGCCAAATGTTCAGTAATGATTGTAAAAGACAAGGACGCAAAGTAAACTATTGCTAATACCAATGATATAAAAATTAAATATGAACGCTAACCACTCAAATAATAATACAAAAGAATCTGCTTGCAAAGTAACAGATGAAATCTGCCTTCCAGACTCTAATTTACCTCGTGTTATTATTATAGGTGGTGGGTTTGCAGGTTTAGCGTTGGTTGAAAAACTGAAACACAAAGAGGTGCAGGTGGTACTGTTCGATAAAAACAACTTCCACCAGTTTCAGCCCTTATTTTATCAAGTGGCAACGAGTGCTTTGGAACCTGATAGTATTGTATTCCCTTTCAGAAAACAAATTAGTGGTTATAAAAATGTATTGTTTCGTTTAGCTGAAGTCGAGGAAATCCAACCTTCTACAAACACAATTATAACCAATAAAGGAAGAGTTCACTTCGACTATCTCGTATTGGCAACGGGTACAACAACTAATTTTTTTGGTATGGACAATGTCGAGTCCCATAGTCTTGGGATGAAAAACATTCGCGATTCTTTAAATATTCGCCATATGATGCTGCAAAATCTGGAACAAGCTGCAATCACTTGTGATGATAAAGAACGTGATGCCTTAACAAATTTCGTCATCGTTGGCGGTGGTCCCGCTGGTGTGGAAATGGCAGGAGCTTTGGCAGAATTCCGCAAATATATTCTTCCCAAAGATTATCCAGAATACCCTTCTTCCATAATGAACATCTATTTAATTGAAGCCATTGATGAGCTTTTAAGTACGATGTCAGACAAGGCATCATCAAAAACGCTAGAATATTTGAAGGATTTGGAGGTAAAGGTATTACTCAATGAATCGGTAAGCAATTACGATGGTTCACAGGTTGTCACAAATTGTGATAAGATTATTTTAACAAAAAACCTAATCTGGACAGCTGGTGTGAAAGGACAGTTTCCAAAAGGTATTGATAAAAAACACGTGGTAAAGGGTAACCGCTTAAAAACAGACTCATTTTTAATGGTAGAAGGCTACAAAAACATTTTTGCCATAGGCGATATAGCGGCTGTAATTACAGAAGAAACGCCAAAAGGACATCCGCAAGTAGCACAAACAGCTATTCAGCAAGGTAAATATTTAGGTAATGTATTATTGAAAATTATTAAGGATGAGGGTGTGAACTCTTTCGAATATAAAGACAAAGGTTCATTAGCTACAGTAGGGAAACGTAAGGCAGTAGCTGATTTGGGCAAATTCAAATTTGCAGGTTATTTCGCTTGGCTATTATGGTCAGTTGTACACTTATTATCCATAAGCGGATTTAGAAATAGATTGATGGTTGGTTTTAATTGGGCGGTAAGCTATTTCACTTATGAAAAGAGCAACCGCCTAATTATTAGAAATTTTAAACCAAAACCGTCGGTTAATAACATAAAGAAATAATTTACGAATGAAAGACACAACAGATAAAAACAATAAGCTTTCCTTAATAGGGTCTATATCTCTAGGAACTGGTGTAATGATTGGTGCTGGCATATTTGTTCTTATGGGACAAATAGCGGAGTTAGTTGGAGATCTGTTCCCGATTGCCTTTATTGCGGGAGCTGTTGTTGTGGGTTTCAGCTCTTATTCCTACGTAAAGTTCTCAAATGCTTTTCCATCCTCTGGAGGTGTGGTTAAGTTTTTCAATAAATCCTATGGACCTGGAACGACAACCGGTGTCTATTCTTTACTAATGTATGTTTCAATGGTCGTTGCACAAAGTTTAGTTGCAGGAACCTTTGGCGCTTATACCCTTCGATTATTCCCAGAAAGTTATGCTGGTTATGCATCCATACTTGGTATTCTACTTTTGGTAACAGCTTATATAATAAATATTCTAGGAAATAAAGTAATTGGAGCAACGGCCACTTTTACAGCAATTATTAAAGTAGGTGGTATTGCACTACTTGCGATTGCAGGTCTGGTAGCTTCTGGATTTGCGGATATTACAGGAGACTATATCCCACAAAATACCGAAACCTTACCACAAGGGTTCGGCTTTGTAGCGGCATTGGCATTATCAATCCTTGCCTATAAAGGGTTCACAACAATAACGAATCAAGGTGGAGACATCAAAAATCCACACAAAAACCTTGGAAGATCCATTGTGATTTCTATTCTTATCTGCACACTTATTTATGTAGCCTTGGCACTTGCTGTTGCAGGCGGTTTAAGCATTCCTGAAATAATAAAGGCAAAAGATTATGCTTTGGCAGCAGCAGCCGAACCTGTTTTTGGGGAATGGGGCTTATGGTTTACTATAGCAATCGCTATTGTAGCAACCTTTTCAGGGGTTATCGCCAGTGTATTTTCGGCATCGCGCTTATTGGGGATGTTGAGTAATATGAAACAAGTACCCTCTTTAAAAAGGATAGGTAATTTTAAAAATCCAGCGCTCATATTCACGGTTTCCCTTGCCATTTTACTCACTGCCCTTTTCGATTTAACAAGAATCGCTTCTATAGGAGCTATTTTCTACCTTATTATGGATATAGCTATCCATTGGGGGCTTTTTCGCTACCTAAAAAACGAGGTGAAATTTAAACCCATCATTCCGTTAATAGCTATTGTAATGGACACGGTAGTACTGGCAGCCTTTCTATATATAAAATATCTGAATGATCCAATGGTGCTCATCGTAGCAGCAATTGGAATTATCCTGATTCTCATTGCGGAACGTTTTTTTATGATTTCGCATACAGACGATGATGGCAATATGCCTATGGGAATGGAGAATACAAATAATAAAAACAACAAATCATAATTAATTAAAACAATTTATATGAAAAATATAGCAGTTATAGGATACGGAGTCATCGGAAAAAGGGTGGCCGATGCCATCAATCTACAGGACGATATGAAGCTTTCGGGCGTGTGTGATATCATAAGCGATTGGCGCATTCAAAATGCCGTGAGAAAAAAGTACGATATCTACGCAGCAACTCAAGAAGCAGAAGACAGAATGAAATCCGAAGGTATTTCAGTAAAAGGCGATATGCACGACCTGTTGAAAAAATCAGATCTCGTTGTGGACTGTACCCCTAAAAAGATTGCGGCTCAAAATGTAGCAATTTATAAAGAGCAAAACATCAAATTTATTTTACACGGAGGCGAAAAACACGAAACAACAGGCCATTCCTTTAGTGCTGAAAATAATTATCAGTCTGCTCTAAATCTAGATGCTACACGTGTAGTTTCCTGCAACACCACTTCTATTTTAAGGACGTTGACCGCTTTAAAAAGAGCCAATTTATTGGATTATGCCAGAGGTACACTTTTAAGAAGAGCAACAGATCCTTGGGAAAGCCATTTAGGTGGTATTATGAATACGATGGTTCCTGAAAAAGACATCCCGAGCCACCAAGGTCCTGATGCTAAAAGCGTTGACCCAGATTTGGATGTCATCACTGCCGCAGTAAAAGTTCCAGAAACTTTAAGCCATATGCACTATTGGAATGTGAAGTTAAAAAAACAAGCCTCGAAAGAAGAAGTGCTGAATGCTTTTAAGACATCTAGTCGTATCAAGCTAATTCAATATGACAAAGGCCTAGTTTCTAACAACACTATCAAGGAAATGTTTTTGGATATGGGAAGACCTTGGGGCGATATGTATGAAGTAGCCCTATGGGAAGATATGCTGAAGGTAGTGGGGGATGAACTTTTCTACGCCTATGTGGTAGACAACCAAGCAATTGTTATACCCGAAACTATTGATGCCATTAGAGCACTTACAGGAATTGAAACAGATGGTGCCAAATCTATCGCTAAAACAAATGAAAGTTTAGGAATTCATTAATCATTAATACAATGAAAATAGACATAAATATTACACAACTGTTAGGGGAAAAAGCAGACTTCTATTTGAATCACGTTTGTGAAAAAATAACCAAGGATGAATTGCAAACCCCAAGTAGAACAAGCCTAGATAAGGTATTTACCCAAAGCAACAGAAATCCGCAGGTACTGCGAAGCCTTTCGCAATTGTATAACCACGGAAATCTTGGTGGTACAGGCTACTTGAGTATCCTTCCAGTAGACCAAGGTATCGAGCATAGTGCAGCTTTTTCTTTCTATAAAAATCCGGATTATTTTGACCCAGAGAATATCATAAAACTCGCCATTGAGGCCGGTTGTAATGGTGTGGCTTCCACCTTCGGTGCTTTGGGATTGAACGCTAGGAAATACGCCCATAAAATCCCGTTTATCGTAAAGATTAATCACAATGAACTGCTCACATTTCCTAATAAATATAACCAAACTTTATTTGGTAAAGTAAAAGCTGGGTGGGATATGGGAGCAGTTGCTGTCGGTGCTACTATATATTTTGGTTCCGAAGAAAGCAATAGACAGCTTAAAGAAATAGCTGAAGCTTTTGAAGAAGCCCACAATTTAGGTATGGCTACCATTTTATGGTGCTATACCCGAAATGAAGCTTTCAAAACTGGAAAAGAAGATTATCACGCTGCTGCCGATGTAACAGGGCAAGCAAATCATATTGGGGTAACCATTCAGGCAGATATCATTAAGCAAAAATTACCTACAAATAACTTTGGTTTCAAAGAAATCGGTTTTGGAAAATATGATGATGAAATGTATGAGACGCTGACAACAGAACATCCCATCGACCTATGCAGGTTGCAGGTGGCTAATTGCTTTATGGGAAAAATCGGATTGATTAATTCCGGTGGTGGCTCTAAAGGTAAGTCTGATTTGGTGGAGGCAATAACAACTGCCGTTATCAATAAAAGAGCTGGTGGCTCTGGATTGATAATGGGAAGAAAAGCGTTTCAAAAGCCCTTCGGCGAAGGCGTGGAAGTATTACAATCCGTTCAGAAAGTTTATTTGGATACTAAAATTAGCATTGCATAACAATAAAAAAGAATGTTCGACACAGAAGTAAAATCACTTAAATCATTCAATCACTACCTCTCAAAATTGGTAGAAAGTCGTCTATGGCTAAAGGTTATCATTGCCTTATTTTTGGGTGTTGGTTTTGGATTGCTGTTAAGTCCTCAAAACGGGTGGATTACTAAAGAAACAGCAGACATCGCAGGGAATTGGCTGGCATTGCCTGGCGTACTTTTTCTAAAACTGGTTCAAATGATTATGATTCCTTTGATTGTGGCTTCTATCATCACAGGAATCGCAAGTAATGAAAAGGACAGTCTAAAAAAATTGGGTGGTGGCGTTTTATTATATTTTCTAGGCACTACCATAGTTTCGGTAAGTTTGGGTGTAATACTATCTCAAATTTTTAGACCTGGTCGCTTTTTACATCAACAGGCTCTAGCTGAACATAATGAAATTACTGCTGCTCCAACGGAAAATCCCGAGCTTTCCTTCGGCCTTGAAACTATTCCAGATGCCATATCAAACTTACTTCCAGAGAACCCTTTAGCATCTATGGTTAGTGGTGAAATGTTAAGTATTGTGATTTTCACAATCATTATTGGTGTAGCTGTGCTATCACTTGAAAATGCCTTACTGCGCCCAGTGAAGCTTCTTTTAAGTGCCATTCAGGAAGTCTGTATGACAGTAGTAAAATGGTCAATGCTTCTAGTACCTATTGCTGTTTTCGGACTAATGGCGCAGCTTACCTCTAGTGTTGGTTTAAGTTCTTTATCAGGTTTAACGTACTATGTTGGGGTAGTACTTCTCGGTCTTCTTTTATTGGTAATTTTCTATTTGGGACTCATCGTACTTCTCGGAAAGAAAAACCCATTGCATTTCCTAAAAAAAATAAGGGATGTTCAATTATTGGCTTTTTCAACCACAAGTTCTGCCGCTGTGATGCCCTTATCTCTAAAAACCGCCGAAGAAGAACTAAAAGTGGACAAGACTATTAGCAATTTTATCATACCTATAGGGGCGACCGTCAATATGGATGGTACTGCACTATATCAAACTATTACAACTCTTTTTATTGCCCAAGCTTACGGACTGGAAATGAGTTTACTCAATATTATAGTGGTCATTGTAACTATTGTCGCTGCATCCATTGGTACACCTGCCATTCCAGGAGGTGGTGTGGTTATACTCGCTTCTGTTTTGGGAAGTGTCGGCATACCTGCTGAAGGCATCATCATTATCATTGGTGTAGAAAGACTCTTGGGAATGTTTAGGACTGCTGTAAATGTAACTGGTGATTTAACTGCCTGTATGGTCTTCAATAGATTCTATGGTAAAACCCCAATCTTGGTTAGTGAGAAAACGAATAATAAATCAATTACAAAACAATGACATTACTACTCATATCCATAGTGTTCATTCTTCCTGTTGTGGCTATTGCCAGCTATCAGCATTATAAGATTGGTAAGCAACCAGCTTATGATGCCAAAGAAACACTGTTGAATTATGAAATAATAGGCTCTGGAGAAAACAAACTTGTTTTGTTACACGGTTTAACAGGCTCATTGCATTATTGGAAACGCAATTTAGAAAGTATTACAACTACGCATAAGCTACTTTTAGTCGACCTGCTAGGTTTTGGTGATTCGCCAAAACCACAAAGTGATTATTCCCTTTCAATACAATTGCAGGCCCTTGAATTGATTCTTAACAAAGAAGGATTCAATGATGGAAATATCATTATTGCAGGACATTCTATGGGAGCTATGATTTCATTAGCAATATTGGAAAAGCAACCAACTTGGTTCAAGGCAGGAATTTTTATAAGCGTACCTGTTTACAAGAACGCTGATGAGTTTAAAGAAATTATGTCTTCTCATTCCTTTGTAGATAGGATTTCAACAAGCAAATTCTCAAAATACATTTGTATGATTCATCCCATATTTATGTCACGTGCATTCAAGCCTGATAACCTCACGGATGATGTCTATGAAGATGCAAAAAAGCATCATTGGATGAGTTATTATTATTCTCTCACAGAAGTCATCCTAAAAACAGATTTATATGCGATTACAAAGAAAATTAAGGATAAAGATGTGCTCTTTATTCACGGAGAAAAAGACACTACTGCACCTTTAGAAAATGCCTTAAAATTATCGAGGGAATTTAAAAACGCAAAAATAATTACTTCATCTGAAGGAGACCATCAGTTCTTTCTGAAAGAAGCAGAATTTGTTTGGAACACTATTAAAGATTTTACTATTTCTGAAAAAAAGTTACAAAAAACCATATCCAATGAGCACGAATAAAATTAAACATATAGGCGTATTCACATCTGGAGGCGATAGCCCTGGGATGAATGCTGCACTATACGCCATTGCCAAATCCGCTGAAGCAAAAGGCATAAAAATAAGTGGTTTTCGAAAAGGGTATGAAGGGTTGATAGATGGTGATTTGGTTCCATTAGCATCACACGAACTAAAAAAAATAACCCAAAAAGGCGGTACCATTCTAAAAACAGCAAGAAGCAAACGATTTCTGGAATTGGAAGGTCGTAAAAAAGCATTGCAAACTCTAAAAGCAAACAACATAGATGCTTTAATTGCTATTGGTGGCGATGGCACTTTTAAAGGTCTATTAGCTTTTTCAGAAATATGCGGCATTCCGTTTATAGGCATTCCTGGCACTATAGACAACGATATTTTTGGTGCAGATTACACCCTTGGTTTTGATTCGGCTGTAAACACTGCCATTGAAAATATTGATAAAATAAAAGATACTGCCGAATCCCATAACCGCGTATTTATTGTTGAAGTAATGGGAAGGGATTCAGGCTACATCGCTATTCATTCAGGATTAATGGTAGGTGCCGATTCCATCCTTATTCCAGAGAGTGGAAAGGACTTTATTTATCTATTGGACAAGGTTAAGAATTACGATAGTGAAGATGCCTTCCTTGTCGTGGTTTCTGAAGGTGATGAACTAGGTGCAGAACTGGTTTCCTCAAAAATAAAGGAAGTCAATCCCAATGTCGATTTACGAATTACGAAACTCGGCCACGTCCAGCGAGGCGGAAATCCGTCAGCTTTAGATAGAATGTTAGGCATTAGACTTGGAGTGGCAGCTGTAAACGCAATTTCACAAGGTAAAAAGAACGCAATGGTTGGAATTTTAAATAATCAATTGCATCTAACCCCTTTTGAAGAGGTGGTCAAGCAACATCAAGTAGATAATGAATTGTATGAACTTTTAGAATTATTTGGAAAGTAAGAAATGATAGAAGCCTTTAAAAATATCAACCCATTTATCCTCGGACTGCTCATCAGTCTGGGTATTGGCCTTATTCTTGGGCTGGAACGTGAATACGATAAATTGAAGGAAGAACAAGGCTTTGCAGGTATAAGAACCTTCCCAATTGTTGCCATTATTGGTTTTATATTGGGAAATCTTTCCACAACCTATACACCTTGGTTGGTCATTATAATTGCAGCAGCATTTCTTTTGTTTCTGTCTTTGAGTCATCTTTCCATAGTACAAAAGCATATTATGACTGGTATTACCACCAATATGGCATTATTCGCTACTTTGATTTTGGGTGTTATGGTTGCTAATCATTTGCATAAGGAAGCAGTTGCTACTGCGGTTATCATAGTTACTCTGTTATCATTGAAAACGACATTTAATACCTTCATTAAAAATATTACTTCCGAAGAGCTTTTCGCCTTTATTAAGTTTTCAATTATTGCGCTTCTTATTTTGCCTTTCTTACCAAATCAAGATTATGGTCCAGAGGGATTGCTTAACCCTTTTGAGATTGGAGCGATAATAGTGATAGTGTCATTTCTGAATTTCATTGGTTACTTTCTTGTAAAATATGTAGGTTCTAAACGTGGTATTCTGCTCACTGCTATTTTAGGCGGATTGATTTCAAGTACCGCAGTAGCTTGGATATATGCTTCGCGAAGTAAGGAATCGCCAGAACTTTCAAAAGAATATGCTGCGGGTATCATTATAGCTTCCGCAATTATGTTTCCCAGACTTGCGATTCTGGCCTATATTTTCAATAGTGCCATACTTTTAAATTTAGTCATTCCATTTACTATTCTTACCCTTATCTGCTTGATAAGCGCACTCTTATTCATCAAAAAGAATACAGATGTCACAAAAACAGCTATCAATCTGGGTAATCCGCTCAATATTTGGAACGCCCTTGGGTTTGGTGGTATTTATGTGGTCATCCTATTTGCAGTTTTTTATGGAAATCAATTTTTTGGCGAAAGCGGTTTATACTATTCAGCCCTAATTGCAGGATTGGCAGATACGGATGCGATAACTATCAGTATGGCAAAATTTGGGTCATTGGAAGAAAAACTCACGCTGGCCACCAATGTCATTATAACAGCAACTATAAGCAATATGATTGTAAAACTTGGTATTACCTATTTCAAAGGTTCTAAAAAGACTGGGAAACTCGTGATGCTAATTTTTGGAACTGTTGTCATCGTAGGGTTTGTATATATTTTAATACAGTTAGGAAATTAAAAAAAGTGAAATGAAAACAACAGTATTCAGCACGCATAAGTTTGAAGAGCCGTATCTCGTAAAAGCGAATGATGGCAAGCATCAATTAAAGCTGCTTGAAAGTCGTTTAACTCAAGAAACTGCTATTCTCGCAACAGGTTCTAAAGCAGTAAGTCTATTTACGGGCGATGATGCCTCGGCACACATTCTTGAAAAATTCAATGCTTTTGGCGTAAAATATATTGCTCTGCGTTCAGCAGGATTCAATCACGTGGATTTAGCAAAAGCAGCTGAACTGGATATGAAGGTGGCACGTGTTCCAGCCTATTCCCCTTATGCCATTGCAGAGCATACAATGGCACTCATACTTGCATTAAACCGAAAATTGATTAAAGCACACAACAGGGTTCGTGACCAGAATTTCTCATTGAACGGTCTTACCGGTTTCGACCTCAATGGAAAAACCGTCGGCGTTATCGGGACTGGAAAAATTGGGTCTGTATTGGTAAAAATACTACACGGTTTTGGTTGTAAAATACTTGTTCAGGATGTCATTGTGGATGAAAATTTAATCAATTCCTACAATGTAATCTATACCAATTGTGAAACTATTTGTAAGCAGTCCGATATCATAAGCTTACACGTACCACTAACGTCTTCAACGAAACACTTGATTGATGCAAAACATATTTCATTAATGAAGCAAGGCGTAATGCTTATCAATACAAGTCGTGGAGGATTGGTCGATACCAAAGCTGTTATCGAAGGATTGAAAACTAAAAAAATTGGGTATTTCGGAATAGATGTGTATGAGGAAGAAGAAGGATTGTTCTTTGAAGACCATTCCGATGACATTTTGCAAGACGATGTGATTGCCCGATTAATGACCTTCAACAATGTTTTGATAACCAGTCATCAGGCCTTTTTAACCGAAACTGCATTGACAAATATTGCTGAAACCACAATATATAATCTGGATTGTTTTGATAAAGGCAAAGTTTCAGGAAACGAAGTTTCTTGATTAAGAAGCAAAAAATAGTAGTAACACTTAAATCTTAAAATTATGAATCGAGTAAAAAATAAAGTAGCCATTGTCACAGGAGGTGCCTCTGGTCTAGGGAAATCAAGTGCTATTTTATTAGCACGTGAAGGAGCAAAAATCGTTGTTACAGATATAGATGAAGAAGATGGAAAAAAGGTAGTCTGTATTATACTGATATAGGTTGACCTTTTTTGATTCGATTTTTGACAGTTTAAATGGTCAGTAGTTCTAAAATTTGTTTGTTTCTTTTGTAGGAATGATAGTCTACATTTCTATTCAAATGAACAAAGTTAGGGGTGTTCAATTTGAGACTGAAATGTGGTCTTTTGTTGTTGTAAATCTCAACAGCCCTTTTGACCATCTTCTTCGCTAAGTTAGTATTTTTTATAGTTCGTTTTAAATCATATTCATATTTAAGGGTTCTGTTGACTCTCTCAGCCACGGCATTCTCGTATGGGTCGTACTTCTCGGTCATGCTCATTTGTATTCCGTTTTCCTCAGCAAAGCTGGTGTATTGGGGATTGCAATACTGAATTCCACGATCTGAATGATGAATGAGTTTCTGATTCTTGTATTTCCTGTTTTTAATGGCCATTTTAAGCGCATCGATGCAAAGTGATGTCTTCATATGGCTTGCCAATTTATAACCCATAATTTGCTTGGAATAGGCGTCTGTGACCAATGCCAGATAACTGTGTCCGTTCTGTGTTTTAATATAGGTGATATCGCTTACCCAAAGTTGTTCAGGCCTGGTGGGCACTTTGTCTTTTACCAGGTTTTTGTATTTAAAGAATCGATGTTTTGAATCAGTTGTGATATGGAATCGCTTTAATTTAGGCACGAGCAGGTTATTCATGCGCATCACCTGATAGAATTTATCCCTTCCTATTTTGATACCGAGTCGGTTCATGTCAGCCTTTAATTCCTGATATAGTTTGATTCCACCGGTGCGCAGTCCGTACTGACTCCGATACTCTTTGATGAGCCGAATGATTAGCTGTTGCTGTGTTTGCGTGGTCTGATGAGATTTTAACCGCTTATAGAAAGCTTGTTTGGAAACCCCAAAACATTGGATCAACCATTTTCTTTTAAACGGTTTTGCTTCTTTTTTTCGATCTCGTCTGCTAATGTTTTGGGCAATGACTTTTTTGACATATCAACTCCGGTAATAAGTTCCATGTCAGCAATAATGTCTTGTTGGAAGTCTTTTACAAACTCCAGCTCCTCTATTTTTTCTTTGAGTTTTTTGATCTCATCTTTCTTGCTCATCCCTTGTTTCTTTTGTTCTAAAGTACTGTATTTTTTCAACCAGTAGTAAATAGAAGCTCTGGAAACCTGATATTTATCGGAAGCATGATTGATAGAGATCTGTGCATTTTGGATCTGATCGATGATAACCAGCTTAAGATCATAACCTACTTTTTTGTAGGAAGTTTTTCGACAGTGTTCATTTTGTTCTTTCATTAGATATAGTGCTAAAAGGATTAATTTTTAGTCAACCTATTTCAGGAAAGTACAGTCCAACAAATCAAAGCTAACGGTGGGGAGGCTATATTCATTAAACAAGATGTATCCAAAGAAGATGAATGGAAAAATGTCATTGAGACCACGCTCAAAACTTTCGGAAAATTACACATATTAGCTAATTCTGCCGGAATAGGATTAGGTGGAACTGTAGAAGAAGTTACCCTTGAAGATTGGAAAAACCTCATAGATGTAAACCTAAATGGCACTTTTTTAGGTACTCAGTATGGTATAAAGGGTATGAAGGAAACTGGAGAAGGTGGTTCCATTATCAACTTCTCTTCCATTGAAGGACTTATCGGGGACCCTAACCTACCTGCTTATAACGCAAGCAAAGGCGGTGTTACCATATTCACGAAATCTGCTGCCCTGCATTGTGCAAGACAAGGCTACGGAATCCGTATCAATTCTATACATCCTGCTTATATCTGGACACCAATGGTAGAAAATTTTCTGAAAGCTCAAGGTAATGTAGAAGAAGGCAAAAAGCATTTAGAAAGTTTGCATCCTGTTGGCCATTTGGGAGAGCCTGATGATATAGGCTATGGAGTCGTCTATCTAGCTTCGGATGAATCCAAGTTTATGACTGGTTCTGAATTGGTAATCGATGGTGGCTATACCGCACAATAACAAACTACCCTAAAACAAAAAATTATGAAAAATATACTTGTACCTACCGATTTCTCTGAAAACTGTACTAAAGCTGCACATCTCGGGATTAAAATGGCAAAAACATACAATGCAGAAATACACTTTCTACATCAAATGACAACACCTGTGGATTGGGTAAAATTAGACAAACTCAAAGAAAAGCGTTATCCAGAAACCTTAAAGCAAATAGGTACTGCAAAGGCTAATTTACGTGAACTCGAAAAAATAGCAGAACACGAAGGTCTTAAATGCCGAACCTTTCTTCAGTTCGATTCAGGACAAAAAGATATTTTGGAACATTCTGGTCATTTCCATCACGACTTTATCATTACAGGTAGTAGCGGAACAAAGGGTCGTGTACGGGAGATAACAGGCAGTAATGTTGAGAAAATTGTCCGAAAGGCTAATGCCCCGATTATTGTGGTCAAAGAAGAGGAAGTAACATTTCCCTTTAAGGACATTCTGTTCGTATCAAATTTTGAAGAAGATGTGAGTCATCCGTTTCAAGCGGTGCTTTCAATAGCTGAAAAATGCGATGCTAAAATTCATTTGTTACGTATAAATACAGAAACAGACTTTAATAGTATCAACGCTGGATTAAACCCTGTCAAGCAATTTCTTGAAAAGTTTCCCGCCTTAAAAAACTTTTCTATGAGTGTTCATAACGAATCTTCAGTAGAGGCAGGTATTAATACATTTTTAAAACATCAGCCAGCAGATTTAATTGCGATGAGTACCCACGGAAAGACAGGTTTTTTGAGCCTATTTTCAAAAAGTATTGCCGAAGGTGTAACCAATCATTCAGAACTTCCTGTAATGACCATACATATTAAAAAATGAAACATCCAATAAACATAGTAAAATATTCGGGCGACGTGGTAGCCTTTGATGTGGATAAACTTATCAATTCATTAAGACGTTCGCAAGCAAGTGAAGAATTGATTCAGCAAATAGTAGGGCAAGTTGAAGACCAATTATATGAAGGCATTACCACCAAAAAAATCTATCAAATGGCATTTAAAATGCTAAAAGGTAAGTCGAGAGTAAGTGCTTCAAAATACAAACTCAAAAAAGCCCTGATGGAATTAGGTCCTTCTGGCTTCCCATTTGAGAAGTTAGTAGGCAAACTACTGGCACACGAAGGATTTTCAACACAGGTTGGTGTAATAGTTCAAGGCAATTGCGTTCAGCACGAAGTGGATGTAATAGCCCAAAAAGACAATACCCATTATATGATTGAATGTAAATACCACAGTGACCAAGGTCGCTTTTGCAACGTTAAAATTCCCTTATATATCCACTCAAGATTTTTAGATGTTGAAAAACAATGGAAACGTCAAAAAGGTCACGAAGCCAAGCTTCATAAAGGAGGCGTTTACACCAATACACGATTTACAAGTGATGCGGTGAAATATGGTAAATGCGTGGGGCTATTATTGACAAGTTGGGATTATCCAATTGGTGACGGTTTAAAAGACAGAATAGATAAATCGGGGCTGCATCCATTAACAGCATTAACAACACTTACCAAAGCTGAAAAAACAAAACTATTGGATGAAGGTATCGTACTCTGTAAAGAGCTTCACGAAACCCCAAAAATTTTAGAACAAGTAGGAGTGCCAAAATCAAGACACAAAAAGGTTCTCGAAGATTCAAGAGAATTATGTGAAATTCATTAGAGCACTACTTAAATTTTTAATCTAAATAAATAGGACAAATGAAAACAGAAGAACTGAAAGAACAGAGCCGTATAGATTTAGAGCCATTTTACCAAGCATTGGAAGATGATTCTAAACTACTTGAAGAAGCCCTCGAAATATTATTGGGTATGGTACACTTCGAGCCTAAATCCGTAAAGAAGTTGGCACTCGTAATAAAAGAGGATTCCCGCAATCTATATAACGAAATAGCGGAATTGAGCAAATCGAACCAAGACAAAGGAAATACGCCTTCCTGTTGTGGTGGACATTAATAAATACTATAACGATGAAAAACAAAAAAATAAACATCCACTTTTTGGGAGCGGCAGGCACCGTGACTGGCTCAAAATATTTGGTGGATACAGGAGATAGAAAGATACTTATAGACTGTGGCCTCTTCCAAGGGTTAAAGGAATTACGCCTTAAAAACTGGGAGTACCCACCTGTTAATGTAGGTGATATTGATGCTGTTTTGCTTACCCACGGTCATATGGACCATACAGGTTATTTACCCAGATTGGTAAAACAAGGCTTCAATGGCCCCATTTATGGTACGAATCCTACTTTGGACATTGCAAAAATCATTTTGAATGATAGTGCAAAAATACAGGAGCAAGAAGCCGAACGTGCCAATAAGGAAGGCTATTCCAAACATAGTCCCGCAGAACCATTATACGATTTAAAGGATGTAGAAAAAACTATCCCACACTTTAAAGGAATTCCACAATCACAATGGATTCCGTTATTTGATGGTATTAGGGCTCGCTTCCAATACAACGGACATATTCTTGGTGCAACCTATATTGAGTTAGATATACACGGAAAGCGTTTTGTCTTTTCAGGAGATATTGGAAGAACCAATGATTTATTGCTCTATCCACCCCTGAAACCAAAAAAAGCCGATGTGCTTTTCATTGAATCTACTTATGGTGGAAGGTTTCATCCCGATGAAGTGGAAGCACTTCCGCAGATTGAAAAATTGGTCAACGAAACCATTAATAGAGGAGGAAGCTTATTTGTCCCAAGTTTTTCGGTAGAACGTGCCCAGCTAATGATGCTCATCTTTTGGAAATTATTGAAAGAAAAGAAAATCCCCAGAGTACAAATGATTATGGACAGCCCGATGGGTGCCAATGTATTGGAACTGTTTCATAGAACTCGCGATTGGCACAGATTGGAGGACAACGAATGTGACGAAATGTGTTCTCACTTTACGGTCGTAAGCAGTTTTCGGGAAACAATGGAATTAAGAACAGACAACAAGCCAAAAATCGTGATTGCAGGAAGCGGAATGCTCACAGGCGGAAGAATGCTCAACTATCTCGAAACCCAAGCGCAAAATCCAAATAACACCTTGCTTTTTGTGGGCTATCAAGCCGAAGGCACACGTGGTAGAAAATTATTGGAAGGTGAGAAAGAACTAAAAGTCTATGGAAAATGGGTGCCGTTTCATATGGAAGTTGCTGAAATCGAAGGGCTTTCGGCACACGCAGACCACGCTGAACTTATGGATTGGATGCGCAAAATAAAAAATAAGCCAGAGCGGGTTTTCATTGTACACGGTGAAAAAGAAAGTGCAGAAGCATTACAAAAGGGCATCAAGGAAACCTATGGGTGGGATGCAGAAATTCCGCAATTATACACCATCGAAGAAATAGAATAAATCGAAAAATCACAACAATCAATAAAATATGGACACACACTCAAACATATTAAAATATAAACATCTCGGAATCTATACCCAAAACGAAAATGTAGTGTATATGCGCGAAGATTGCCACGTCTGTATTTCAGAAGGGTTTGAGGCACTTACCCGAATAAGAATATCCAATGCAAATAAATCAATCGTAGCAAGTCTTAATGTCCTGAATTCTGATATTCTGTTGCCCAATGAAATCGGACTATCAGATGCTGCTGCGAAAAAACTGAATGTTTCCCCAAATGATACATTATATGTTTCCCATTTAGAACCAATTGAATCTTTAAGCCACGTCAGAGCGAAAATTTATAATCAAAAACTGGATTATTCAGCATTTAATGAAATCATAACCGATATAGTTGAAGGCGATTATTCCAACATCCACCTTTCGGCATTTATTACTGCCTGTGCTGGCGACCGAATGGATATTGATGAAATATCCGACCTAACGAAAGCAATGATTGCTTCCGGAAAGCAACTGAACTGGAACAAGGATATCGTGGTCGACAAACATTGTATTGGCGGATTGCCTGGCAATAGGACAACACCATTGGTAGTTGCCATTGTTGCCGCGTATGGGCTTACTATGCCAAAAACATCCTCACGGGCAATCACTTCGCCAGCAGGCACAGCAGATACAATGGAAGTACTGACCAATGTTACGCTCTCTTCCGAGGAAATAAAGACCGTAGTAGAAAAAGAAGGCGGATGTTTTGTTTGGGGCGGTACAGCGCAGTTAAGTCCTGCCGATGATGTGCTCATTAAAATTGAAAAAGCCTTGGATATTGATAGCGAAGGTCAGCTCATCGCTTCAGTACTCTCTAAAAAGGCAGCAGCTGGTTCTACTCACGTGGTCATTGATATTCCCGTGGGAGAAACCGCCAAGGTTCGCAGTACCGAAATGGCAGAAAAACTAAAAAATCATATGGAAACCGTTGGAACTGCTGTTGGGTTGAATGTAAAAGTTGTAGTTACGGATGGCACGCAGCCTGTTGGAAGGGGTATCGGTCCAACTTTAGAAGCCATAGATATATTAAAAGTTTTGAAAAATGAGGAAGATGCACCTAAAGACTTAACAGAAAGAGCATTGCTTTTAGCTACTGAACTATTAGAACTTTCTGGAAAAGTAGAAAAAGGAAAGGGACAGGAAACCGCACATAAAATTCTCAAATCTGGAAAAGCATATGAAAAATTCGTAGCCATTTGTAAGGCGCAAGGTCAATTTTCAAAACCAGTTTTAGCACCTTATAAAATTGAAATTAAAGCTGAAAAGTCAGGCGTTTTGCAACGAATTGATAACCGTAAAATTGCAAAACTGGCCAAGCTTTCTGGAGCACCACAATCTAAATCGGCAGGGATTCTTCTAAATGTTCATCTGGGAAAACCCATTGAGGAAAACCAATTGCTTTATACTATATATGCTGAATCCAAAGGTGAACTTAACTATGCCTTGGAATATAAAAACAACCATAACGACATCCTAACTATAATTTAAAAAACTATGAAAACAATATTATTCAGTCTTCCCGGAAATGAAGAACTCACAGAACTTATGGCTACAAAAATGGATGCTGAAGTGGGCAAAGCCACTTTGCGTAATTTTCCTGATGGGGAATCGTACACACGTATATTATCTGATGTTAAAGATAAATGTGTGGTACTGGTATGCACCTTACACGAACCGGATGAAAAACTGTTGCCGCTTTATTTTTTAAGTCACACAGCCAAATCATTGGGGGCAATGTGTACCTGTTTGGTAGCACCCTATTTGGCGTATATGCGGCAGGACAAAGTATTTAATGAAGGTGAAGGAGTGACTTCTGGTTTCTTCGGAAAATTGATATCAGGTTTTGCCGATAGCATTACCACGGTTGACCCTCACTTGCACAGAATTAGTTCGTTGGGAGAAGTGTATCAAATTCCAAATAAAGTGATTCACGCTGCCGACGCAATTTCAGAATGGATTAAAGAAAATATCGAAAACCCGGTACTTATCGGACCTGATTCTGAAAGTGAACAATGGGTATCAGAAGTCGCCAAAAATGCAGGAGCACCATTTACGGTATTACAAAAGGTGCGTCACGGTGACCGTGATGTAGAAGTCTCTGTTCCCGATGTGGATATATATAAAGATGCTACACCCATTTTGGTAGATGATATTATTTCCACAGCCCGAACAATGATTGAAACCGTACAACATCTTAAAAAAGCAGGAATGAAACCACCTATTTGTGTAGGCATTCACGCCGTTTTTTCAGGAAACGCCTATCAAGATTTATTGGATTCCGGAGTAGAAAAAATAGTGACTTGTAATACCATCCCACACTCTTCAAATGGAATAGATTTAAGTGATATTATGGCAAAAGAGGTAAAAAAATTAATGCACCATATATGAAAAAACAAGGCTTTATAGTACTAATCACTTTATTCAGCATCACAATGACTGGACAAACTGAAATGCTTATTGGGCAGATTTCAGGTAGAGTTGTTGTTCGAGAAAATTTTGATGAAGAAGGCTCTTTTTTAAACAAACAAACTTTTGAAGCTGGTGAAACAATAAAGAAAAATGGATACTATGAAATTGAGGTGGTTACGGAATTGTTCGATGAAGACAAAATAGCGACCGATAAATACACCACAACCTATCGCTGTAAGCCTGATGAAGCCAGTATAATGGTAATGGCATTTCCATTTTCAAACCCAAAATCAAAAGAAACCGAAATTAATACAACTTCTAAAAAATTTAAAGAACTCTACGACTTGAAAAATCTTGAAAATATAGAACTGGAAATGAGTTTTGATTCGGGCTTGTTGAATTTTTTTGGCTCAAAAAGTACCATAAAAATTTACGACCGAAAATTTAATAATAGCGAAAATAATATTAATTCAAAAATTAACATTAAGGCCTATGCCTTGGGAATTCGCATTAAGCAACTCAATTATACTGTTAACGAGAAATTAAATGCACAAGGTCTATTGACCTTTCAAAAATTTACCGAAGAAGACAACAGTTATTTTACAATGACTTATAAATAAAAATAAATGAAAAATTATGACACCCTTTCAGAAGCTATTAACGATTTGCAGACAAACGAATACCCTTATGATTTCAACTTAAAACCTGAATGTCTGGAATGTGCTTCCCTGAAAATTGAGATTCGACCAGAAGATTTTAAAGTGGATAAAATATATCGCTTTGAAGGAATGAGCAGTACCGATGATAACAGCATTTTATATGCAATATCTTCCAAAAAAGGACTTAAAGGTCTTTTAGTAGATGCTTATGGCGTCTATGCCGAAAACATATCGGAAGCAATGAGAAAAAAATTACGATAACACTTAAACAATACTATAATGGAAAATCACGAGCAGCACAAAAACAACGAAATGGACCATTCGAAAATGGATCATTCTAAAATGAACCACGAAAAAGAAGATCATTCCAAAATGGATCATTCCAAGATGAGAAATGGAGGTGGAGACCATTCGGGTCATAATCCGGGTCACGGACAAATGGGTCACGACCATCATAAAATGATGATTGCAGACTTTAGAAAACGGTTTTGGGTAACACTCGTGCTTACCATCCCCATATTGTTCTTCTCACCAATGATTCAAGAATTTTTTGGTTATGAATTTTTACTTCCAGGAAATCCATACATCCTTTTTGCACTTTCCACTGTTGTATATTTTTATGGTGGTTGGCCTTTTCTTAAAGGATTTGTTTCCGAAATAAAGAATGGTGCACCTGGTATGATGACACTTATATCTATGGCAATAAGTGTCGCCTATTTCTACAGTTCTGCAACTGTCTTTGGTTTACGAGGAGTTGACTTTTTCTGGGAGCTGTCAACACTAATTGCTATTATGCTTGTTGGTCATTGGATAGAAATGAAAAGTGTATTAGGCGCTTCAAAAGCATTACAACTTTTAGTTAGTATGATGCCTGCCGAAGCTCACAGGGTAAAAGGCGACACTATTGAAGATATACCACTTGAAGATTTGTTAAAAAATGACGTGATTTTGGTAAAGCCAGGAGAGAAAGTTCCAGCTGATGGTATCATAGTAGAAGGTTCAAGTTATTTAAACGAATCAATGCTTACAGGGGAGTCCAAGCCTGTAAAAAAAGAAGAAAAGGATAAGGTAATAGGTGGTTCAGTAAATGGCAATAGCACTTTAAAGGTAAAGGTGGAACATACAGGAAAAGACAGCTATCTCAATAAGGTTATTACGATGGTTGAGGAAGCACAAAAGACCAAATCTAAAATGCAAAACCTTTCCGATAGGGCAGCAAAATGGTTGACTTATATAGCTTTGGCTATTGGTTTTGGTACGTTGGCAGTTTGGCTGATTTTAGGCTTTCCGTTTGTGTATGCATTAGAAAGAATGGTTACCGTTATGGTCATCGCTTGTCCACACGCATTGGGTCTTGCAATTCCTCTTGTAGTTGCCATTTCTACTGCTGTATCTGCACAAAATGGATTATTAATCCGTAATAGAACTGCCTTTGAAGAATCACGTAAGATATCCGCCTTACTATTTGACAAAACAGGGACTTTGACCAAAGGGGACTTTGGCGTTACTCGAATCAAATCTGTAAATGCGTCCTATTCAAACGATGAAATCTTAAGACTGTCAAGTGCGTTGGAACAAAGTTCAGAACATCCAATTGCTGTTGGGATTATTAAAAAAGTTAAAGAAGACAATATTACAATCCCAAAGCCTGAAAACTTTAATGCGATCACTGGTAAAGGTGTAGAGGCAAATGTAGAAGGAAAGCAAGTAAAAGTGGTTAGTCCTGGTTATTTAAGGGACGAAAAAATAACTATTCCTGAAGATGCTTATAGTGACGCTGCTGAAACTGTTGTATTTGTATTAATTGAAGGACAACTAGCAGGATACATTGCGCTTGCTGATGAAATAAGACCTGAATCTGCGGAAGCTATAAAAATATTTAAAAAGAATAATATCAAAGTTTTGATGGCAACTGGGGATAACGAAAAAACAGCCAAAGCTGTGAGTGAAAAATTAGGGTTGGATGGCTATTATGCCGAAGTGCTACCGCACCAAAAAGTAGAAATTGTAGAAGAGTTGCAAAACAAAGGAGAGTTTGTGGCTATGACTGGAGATGGCGTAAACGATGCGCCCGCACTTGCCAAAGCTGATGTAGGAATCGCTGTTGGTTCTGGTACTGATGTAGCCGCCGAAACAGCCGATATTATATTGGTAAATAGCAATCCACAAGATATTGCAAACCTAATTTTGTTCGGAAAGGCTACGTACAATAAAATGATTCAGAACCTAATATGGGCAACTGGGTATAATGTGGTGGCCATTCCATTAGCTGCAGGTGTTCTATACTCTTCTGGCTTTGTTTTAGGACCAGCTGTAGGAGCGGTATTTATGAGTTTGAGTACAATTATAGTGGCTATTAATGCGCAATTATTGAAGCGAAAAATCGGTAAAAAATAAATGGATAGAAAAGAAAAACTCAACAGGATATTTTTAATTCTATTGAGTTTGTTTGTAGTGATGTTGGGCTATGGTATATTATTGCCAACCCTTCCTTACTATACCGAAAGATTAGCTTTAAAAGACAATCTTGACACCGACCTTATCAATTTCCATATTGGATTGCTCACAAGCATTTATCCATTTTTTCAGTTACTATTCGTAGTGGTTTGGGGAAAACTATCGGACAGATACGGCAGGAAACCTATTATCATTTGTGGACTAATCGGTTTTGTAATTATGCAATTACTTACTGGCCTAGCCACATCCTTGACAATGCTATATATTGCTCGAATTTTTGGTGGAATTTTTACGTCATCAGTTATTCCAGTTAGCAATGCATATTTAAGTGATATTACATCTGAAAAACGTAGAACAAAAATAATGGCCTGGTCTGGTGTTGCCATTAGCTCTGGTGTTATTTTCGGCCCTGTCATTGGCGGCTTTCTGTCCCAAACTGATATTCATATAAAATATACAATAGGCCTGCTACATTTAGACCGATTTTCAGTGCCCTTTTTTTTCGTTGCACTACTAGGATTGATTGTCCTTTTGGTTGTGATGAAATGGTTAAAAAACACCGCTCGCGTACATAAGTTCACAACACGAAAAGTGAGTTTGCGGTTCACATTTACTAAATATTTTATCGTATTACTAGTGCTATCGTTTGTTATCCAATTTGTGGTGACGCTATTTGAAACTGTCTTTTCAATCTACGGAAAAGATGAATTAGGATTTAATAGTAATCAAGTTGGTATTGGTTTTATGCTATGTGGTTCAATAATGGCTGTTTTACAACCTGTGTTCGCTACTTATGGAGAGAAGTTTTTATCAACAAAGAAACAAATTGCTTTAGGGTTACTAATATCTGGTTTATCCTTGATTGCCTTTCCATTTTTTAACAATGAATTTTTAGTCTATGGATTAATCGTTGTTTTTGCTGCTGGAGGCGCTATGGTAACACCAAATTTGCTCTCTGCGGTTTCATTAATATCAAGGAAAAATACTGGCAGGAATATTTCTATTCAGAGTTCGACCAATAGTATTGGTCAGATTCTAGGCCCCGTTTTAGGAACTTGGCTGATTGCAGGCGGTTTTTACTATCCTTTCATAATTGCTGGTAGCATTGTTTTGCTCGCTATTGGTTGTCTGTTCTTTTTTAAAAATCCCCCATAAAAAGATATAACATACAAACATTACTTATTGATAATTAACCCAAATCTAAAGCCCCAATAATACTATGCACAAGCTAATTCATATAATACTAGACAATTATAAAGAGGAAATAAAAATAGTTGAGGAATCTAACCTTGGCGATTTCAATAATGTTGAAAAAGGTATTTCCATTTCAAGACGATATTTACAAAAGTTACGAATATGTGTTAGGGAAAATGAATTCGTGGATCAACAGAACGAAATAATATTCTTTAAAAAACATAAGCCTTACATCTACAGCAGATTAAAATTTTATGCCCAACTCTATAATTTTTTAATAAATAGGCCTGCGGGAACAATAAAATCCCAAGAAGAATTTATAGATTCAGAAATAAATAGGCTTCAAGAAAGCAATAGACGAAATATAGACTTTATCAAATATTACAGAGAGGATTCTGAACTTTTAGATGAATTTTATTTTTTACGCGGACACGACAAAATTAGCTTGGTTTCTGACACATCACACTTTTATACTGATGCAGAATTTTCTACAAGCCACGATAGCGCTATTGCAAAAATTATGGCATATGACCTTCTAATTAGCCACTACGTTGGGGAATTAAGTTATTTAAGAGACCTCTCCTACAGTAAACCCAATAAATTGAACACTTTATCAAATGGTGAGCGACTTGGTTGGACAGCCTCAAAAACAGACCTCATTGAATTGATTTATGCCTTACAGGCATCTGGGGCAATAAAAAGTGGTACCGCTGGCATTAAAGAAATGGCTTCAGCTTGTGAGGATATATTTGAACTCAAACTCGGAAATGTATATAGAACTTTTCTAGAAATTAGAGAACGAAAAATTGACCAAACCAAGTTTATCGATAGACTAAAATCAACACTTTTAAGGCGAATGGAAGAAACGGACGGATAATTTTTTTAAAATTCAAAACGTTAAAATTTTTCCCAAGTTGGGTTGAACTTGGGAAAAAGTAAAATTAATTTTATTTATCGTCATTTGGTAAAGATGATTTAAAGAACAAACCCCAAATAGAACTAATCTAAACCATTGAAAATGAACAAATAAAAACACCCTACTTGGGTGCAACTTGGGATTAAAATCCAATAAACCATCCCAAATTTGTAGAACGAAAGTCAAATCAGATCAGGGGCTATCAAATTAGTTGAAATCGAAACGATAGTCCCTTTCTTTAAAATCGTTCTATTATGCCAGCAAATATTATTACCACCGACGACCTTCGAGAATTCAAAATGGAATTGCTTGATGACATTAAGAATCTTCTATCTAAACAAGCAACTGGAAAACTTAAGAAATATCTAAAATCTTCCGAAGTAATGGATTTGCTTCAAGTCAGTCCAGGGACATTACAGAATCTTCGCATAAACGGAACATTGCCATACACAAAAGTTGGGGGTATTATCTACTACGATGCCGAGGAAATTCAAGGCGTGATGACATCAAATCGTGTACAGCACGGTTTAAATTCTTAAGCGATGAACTACATAAAGCTACTTAATGCGGCATTTGAAAAATTCTATTTCGATGACCGCCTAAATCCCACGCACATAACCCTTTATATGGCGCTATTTCAGGAATGGAATAGTAGTCGGTTTGCAGATGAATTTTATGTGAATCGAAGGGATTTGATGCGAGCTGCCAAAATAGGCTCAAAATCTACGTATCATCGATGCGTTACAAATTTAGACTCGTGGCTTTACCTATGCTATTTCCCATCCAACAATCCATACAAGGGCAGTAAAATCAAGATGTCCATAATTGGGACTAGTGATGAACCTGTTTCGGGACAGTACAATCCCATATTAGAACAACTTGCGGAACAGTACCATCCCAGAGTTGTACCGCTTGAGGGACACCACCATCCCAAAAATGGACAAGTTGTGGACTTGCACCATCCCACCAGTGGACAAGCATTGGTATCTACTATAAACAATACCAAACAAATAAACAATATAAAACAACCAAAGGGCTGGCAGGTCGTTATTGATTTTTTTATTGAAAAAGGTTTTATTGCCGATGAAGGAAAAAAATTCTTCGAGCATTACGAAACTCGGAACTGGAAAACGAGTGATGGAAATGAAATTAGAGATTGGCGTGCTTTGGCCACGAACTGGATGGACAGAACAGAGCTATATACCGAGGAAAACAAACCAAACAAAAAACAACCGTCCCAAATCAAGGACAACTTGCGAACCACTAAAAACAAAGATTATGGACAACCCCTCTAAAATTACCGAAGGTGGCGTGGAATACTCGCTCGGAAAGTTTGATGGTAAAAGCGTTCTCTACGATTTTGACAAAATCTTGATTTACTTGGATGCAAAGGGAAAGTTGCTCTTTGGCAAACAATTTAGAATCTATGATGAGGACACGGTTATCATCCGCAAACTATGCCATTATTTCATCAATGATGAAGAAAATTGTCTGAAAGATGATATCGATCCTGACAAGGGCATACTTCTTTCAGGGCCTGTAGGGTGTGGAAAGACCACTTTGATGAAACTACTGCGATACATTGTGCCAATGCAACGACCATATGAAATGATTCCCTGCCGAAATGTAGCGTTTAGTTTTAATCACTTGGGATTTAAGACTATCGAGGAATATGGTAATACAAAATTTTTCTGCTTTGATGATTTAGGCGTCGAGCCTGCTGGAAGGTTTTATGGCAAGGATCTGAACGTAATGGGCGAAGTGCTCTTGTCTCGTTACGAATTATATCTGCAAACCAAAAAGAAAATTAAAACCCACGCCACCACTAATCTGAACGCTGAAGAACTGGAAGAACGCTACGGAAATCGTGTTCGAAGCAGAATGCGTGAGCTGTTTAATTTGATTGCTTTTGATAAGCGGGCTAGGGATAAAAGGAAATAATCGCAGTAATAGTTAAACATTGGCAAATATTTGGTATTCTGCCAAAACTTAATTTAAATAATTAGAAGCAACACTTATCATCCAGACTAGATTTACGAGTTTAATAATAGGGAATAACTCAACCTCTGAAAGATTTATATAATAAAATCACTTCTGAAATAAACTGCTCTATTATAGCTTTCAAGCTTTTGGTCAACTCTAAAAAAATATCTTTCATAATTCTAATGATTTTGAATGGATAACAGAATGGATAATGCGATGCGCTGAATATTTATGAAATCTGAAATATAGCTGCCTTCATCTATATTACTCAAAAACCCCAATTCAAAAAGGACAGAGGGACAATATCCAACCGTTTCCCGTAGAACTTGAAAATTTGCAAACTTCACACCCCTACTTTCAAAACCCAATTCTTTATTAAGCACAGCTTGCAATTGAAAAGCTAACCAAGTGGCATCTTTTGTATATTGTGAATTAGCTTTTGCTACATATACTTCCACTCCTCTAGCGTTCGGATTATCGGAATGATTGGAATGCAACGAAATAAATACATCTGCTTCCAAAACTTTGGACAATTTGCTTCTATCGGTTAAAGAAATAAGCGTATCGCTATATCTCGTCAAGTAAATATCCATTGGATTTTTAGACTGTTCATTGAGCTTCAAAAGTTCCAATGCAATATCCAGTACAACATCCTTTTCTTTGACGCCATTTATTCCAATAGCACCAGAATCTTTTCCACCGTGTCCAACATCAATTACAATTTGTTTTTGAGTAGAAATTTCCTGCCCAAAAATGATGCGCATTTTTGAGAGCAAAAACACAAAACTGACGTTTTTGAGCACTTTTTTCATTTTCAATTTTCAGGTTATCAACAACCTCCTTGCAAAAATCCATAGAATTTGATGCTAAATAATAACAACGGAATTCAAACTAAATCAAATAATATTTTATTCACAAATATTTGATTATCAGTTATTTATGTTCAAATATATGTAAATTTCCAATAACGAAAATGAACTAAAAATTTAAACTTTTCCGTTATGAAAAAATCACACTATTTAGCATCCATTCTTTCGCTCTTATCCACTTCGCTTTTTGCTCAAATTGGTGGCATAGAAGATTCAGTTAACGATGTGGGCGACACTATCCGAATTATTTTTCCAATACTACTCGGTGTAATCTTCCTTGTAGGTTTCCTGTTCAACGCAGGACATTTTTTTGGGGAAAATGCAGATTTAAAAAAGGGGATTACCCGAGTTTTAGTATTTGTATTGATTGCAGGTGCCGTCGTAGGCATATTTACTTACCTCATAGGAATTGTTGTATAACGATGAAGAAGTTTGAGGTCTATAAAAACATCAGGAAAAGGGCGGTCATTTTTGGGCTGCCCATTTCCCTGTTTGCCTTAATGATGGTTTCCGTTTTGGCTTCCTTGCTCATCATCATCTTCTCTTTCAGCTTTGGGATAATAATAGGTGTACTGGTATTCAATGCTGCATTATATGTCGCCTTGACTCGAATAAACCACAATCCGCAGCTTTTCCAAATGGCAAAAGCATTTCCACAAATCATCAGTAACAAAAGAAATTCAGGCTTCGATTATGAACAAGATTAATCTTTCGGCATATCAACCCATTACGGATATTCAAGATAATATCGTATTTGCCAATAATGGCAATGTGGTATTATGTTTTGAAGGAAACCTACCCGAAATCTATTCTTTGTCCGAAAAGGATTTTGAAGATATGCACGGTGCTTGGTTTCAGGCTTTAAAATCTTTGCCTGTTGGAACAGTGGTTCACAAACAGGATATCTACCTGAAAAAATCCTATTCCTCGGAACAGCTTCCGAATAAAACCTTTTTAGAAAAAGCAACCCACGAACATTTTAAAGGCCGTACACACATAGAGCATAAATGTTATCTGTTCTTCATCCTGACCAAAAACAAGGCCCTCAACAATCCAAAATACGTCAATCCCTTCCGAAAGGTTTCAAAAGGAATTGTACAAGAACTGGATGACAATATCAAAAGCTTCGTCAATTCGGTAAGCGACTCTGTTTCCTTTATAAACAATAGCAGAAAAATGGCGTTCCTTCCGCTTAAAGCGGAAGAGATTCAGAAGCTCACTAGTTCCTATTTCAATGGATTCAACGAAGGCTTTGATACTGACATAATACTGGAAAAGAAAAGCGTCAATATTGGCGAAAACCATTTTGATGCCCTTGCCATCAATAGCGAACTGTGCTTTGGCGAAAGTGTACAGAGTAGCAAAACCAATGAGAAATTCACATCAGATGATTTTGTGTTTCATCAAGGGTTTATTGATGGTCTTGGGCTTACGCTTAATGAAAATCATATCGTCAACCAGATAATCTATCTCGATGATAAACAAAAGTGGCGCAAGCTGCTCGACAAGAAGATTGAGGAACTGAACAAGAGTTCCAATTTTGGTTCTCAAAACAAAGTGGTACTAGGCAAAATTCAGCATATTCTAGACCAAATCAATGCGGATGACAATGCACGGATTATACGTGGTCATCTCAATATTGTTTATTGGGCAAAAGAAGGCAAAGAGCTCGACAAGATAACCTCAAAAATAAAGACCGAATTTAAGGAATTGGATATCATCCCGTATTATCCAAGAGGCGAAGAACGTAAGAATTACATCCTAAATAGTTACTGCTGTTTCTCTTCCAACTTCTCAAATAATGATTTGTATGTGACAGATTTGAAGCACGCACTTTGCCTGTTCATCAACAATACAAACTATAAATCTGATAACACCGGAATCATCTTTAATGACCGTGAACATAACATTCCTGTCCTGAAGGATGTTTGGGATGAAAAGAAGAAACGCATCAAGGCAAGAAACTTTGCCATTTTTGCGCCAACAGGCGAAGGCAAATCCTTTTTGGCCAATAACATCCTGCGCCAATATTTTGAAAGTGGTGTTCGTCTCGTTATTATCGACTTGGGTGGCTCATACACCAAGTTTGCTAAACTCTATCCTGAAAAATATACAGTACTGCGTTATGAGAGCGGGAAGAATTTGGGCATTAATCCATTTTACATTAGTCATCAAGATGACCTCACTCCAGAACGTTTGGAAGATTTATCAGTTTTCCTATTCGAGCTGTTTGCTTCAGATTTAAAAGTTACAAAAGCTCAATCAGTTTCGGTCAAAAAGATACTGCGTCATTATTACGATAACATTCCAGAAAATCACTCTTTAGATGGTTTTTACAGCTTTATAGAAAGGAATCAGAAAGACCTTCTGGACACCTTAAAAATCCATCCCGATTACTTTAACGTCACGAGTTTTTTGCACGTAATGTCCGAGTATGTCGGTGATGGTCTATATAGTTTCCTTTTTGAAGTGAGCGAAGACCAGACGTACAAAATCGAGGACAAACGCTTGATAGTTTTTGAACTGGATGAAGTAAAGGACAATAAGGAAATCTTGTCTGTAATGTTGAAGCTGATAAAGTCAGCCATCCAAAGAACTATTTGGAAAAACCGTGCTGAAAAAGGTATCATCCTTTTCGACGAGTTTGCCAAGCAACTGAAGTTTGAAAATGTTCTGGAAAGCGTAGAATTCTACTATCAAGCCATACGTAAACAAAACGGTGCGATTGGGATTATTCTACAATCCATTAATCAATTGCCTAACAATTCAACTTCAGCCAGCATATTGGAAAATACGCAGGTCATTTACAGCCTTAACAATGAAAAAGGTTATGACGAACTGGTTAAAAGACTCAACCTTTCAAGCCACGATTTAAACCAATTAAAGTCCATCAAAAACAACCTTTCCGGACCACGGAAGTACACCGAAATGTTTATTAAAATCGGTAGGGAAAGTAACATATTCCGTCTTGAAGTTCCGAAGGAAGTCTATGCGGCTTACTTAACCGATGGTCAGGAAAACGAAGAAATAATGAAGCTCTACAACGAGCATCACGATATGGAAAAAGCAATAATTCAATTCACATCTAAAACATAATATTATGAAGACAAAAATCAAAATTTTACTAATGACAGTAGCATTGACCTTATTTATGTCGGGTAACGCTACTGCACAGGGAATGCCCACTTATGACAATACCAATTTTATCAGCTTGGTAAAACAACTCTTAGAATCTGGCAAGCAGACAGCTCAAATGATTAAGTCTGTAAAATTTTTAAAAGATGCAAAAGAGGCCATCGAAAAGGTTTCAAGTGTGGTTCAGCAACTTAGAGCAGTTCAAGAAATTGCAGACAACAATCAACGCCTTATCAATGTAATGCAAAATGATTTACAGGATATTTTAAACTCGCCTTACATCAAACCAGATGAAGTTTCAAGAGTTGTGGAATCATTCGATGCCATAGTTCAAAATTCATTGGACACGGTGGATTTTATTGATAAAATCCTGTCCAGCGACTATCTAAAAATGAGCGATGCCGAACGTGCCGAAATTCTTAAAGCAAAAGAGTTGGAATCAAAGCAAATGGTTTCCAGCATAACCACTAAAACAAAACGCTATCGTGATATCATTTCCTTCAGAAAAATGCAGGATAAGGTAAATAACCGCGAAACAGGATATTAAAATGACCGCAACTATACTTTTAGGGATTGGGTTGGAATACATAGATGCGGTGTTCCAGACCATACAGAGCAGCAACTTCTCGCAATACACTATTGCAGGGATGAAAACACTTGCTGTTCTGTTTTTTCTGGTCAACATTCTTAAAAAATACAATGAGGGTATTGCAGACAAAGACGGTTACACTTGGGGATTGAGTCCGGGCGAATTGGCCAAGAATTTTGCGGTCATTCTCTTGGTCATTTTCTCTACACAGGTTTTAGGTTTCTTCGATGGTATTTTGGTTGCTATCGAAGGTCAGTATCGAGGTACTGCACCAACATTATTGCCTTTACAAATGCAGGATATTCCCATTGAAGAAGATGTAAGCCTTATTGATGCTGCAAAAAACGCAATGACATTGCTTTACGAAGCATTGGTTACACCGCTCTATGGATTCAAGATATTTTCATTCATCATCGGTATCTTCCTTTGGATTCTTGACCTTTTTATTTATCCGTTGTTTTTGGCTGAACGCTTTTTCCTTTTGGGAATTATGCAGGCATTTTTTCCATTAATCATCAGTCTGGCAGTATTCGAAAAATTCCGTTCGCTCGCCTATAATTTTTTCAAATTGTATGCAGCGGTCTATATGCTCGTTCCTGCTTTTTTTCTGGTCAACGTTTTTGTAAATGCACTCTACACGGAAATAGACACAAACTTTTGGAATAATCTTTTTGGCACCGATGTGGGCGAAGGATTCTTCGCTCCTGTTGTACAGCTTGGTTCGGTTGGCTTTATCGTATTTCTGAAATTTAAACTATACAGACGTGCAACATCTTTCACATTAAGGCTATTTACCAATTAATCCAATCGAAATGAAAACACCTTATAAGAATATTTACAATGTCCTAAAGTTGAATAGGTTTATCGTTTTAGCAGTCGTGGTATGTGCCTTTTTGGCTAGCACATTTTCCGTTTGGATGGCATTTACTACTCATAAAAGTGCGATAAACAGTGCCTTTGCCATCAATACCGACGGTAGTATAATTCCGCTTAAACTCGTTACCCAAAAAGAAAATTTCAGGGTTGAAGCTTTGGCACATTTAGAACTATTCCATAACTATTTCTACAATATCGATGCGAGCAACTATGAACGTAATTTGGAAAAAGCGCTTTGGTTGGGCAATAGTTCAGTTGACAACCTTTATCGCCAAAAGAAAGCGGATGGTGTTTATAACCGATTGTTGCAATATTCCTTGGTTCAGAAAGTGTTGAGTATTGATTCAAAGATAATTGAAAATAATGGTTCATATAGTTTCACTACGACCACCATTTTTGAAATCAATAGAGGTTCCATTATTGACACCTACGAACTGGTTTCAACTGGAAACCTCATAATGGTCAATCGGAACTTCCCAAACAATCCACACGGATTATTGATAACCGATTATTTTGAAAACACCTTAAAAAAACTTAACAATGAAAATTGAGCCGATAATCGGCATTTATAAACCACGATTATGAAATGAGCCATAACTGTTTTTGATACTAATCGAAATATTGGTTGGCGAATTACATCTGACCTTTAAAAACAAATAAATATCAACAGATGAGAGTAGAAAAGAACAAAATAGTATTTGCAGCGGTTTTGGCAGTAATCTTCATTTTCCTGATATCATACTCTATAATGGTTATGGGCGATGATGAAAGTGAAAATGAAAACCTTGAACAGACCTTGATACCCGATTTGGAAGAAAATCAAAAAGAATACGATTCCAAACTGGATGCCATCAATGATTTAAAGGAAGTACGTGAAAACAATGCACCGAGCATCTATGATGAAAAACTGATTGATTCCTTGGGATTCTACGACCCAGATTTACCAGAACGCGAAAAAGAGCGTATTGTAGATAGCATCTATGAAGCTGGCAAAATTCAATATTCATCGAAACGATACCAAAACTTAGGACATAAAAGAACTGTTCGCAAAGCGGTATCAAAAATTGATTCTACTGAAGTAAAAAGAGAACAAAAAATTGAAGCCAAAGAATTAGGCTTAGAACATCAATTGTTCTTTGCCGCATCGCCAAAACCCAACGAGTTTTCAATCATCGGTAATACTGATGAAACCATATATGTAGTTGTCGATGGCGACCAAGTTGTGAAAGTAAATACCAGATTACGAATGCGCCTTACCAAACCTGCAACAATAAACGGTAAGCAGATGCCTAAAAACACACCAATTTTTGGTTTTATAAGCTTTCAGCCCAACCGTGCATTGATAGATATTGAGAACATTAAACATCATCCTACTAAACTCAAAGCATTCGATTTGTCAGATGGTAGTGAGGGCATTTATGTCGAGAACAATTTTAGAGCTGAAGCCACCACCGAAGTCTTGGACGATATTATTGGCGACATCAACATTCCAACCGTACCACAAGTTGGTGGTATATCCAAAGTACTCAGACGTAACAACCGAAACGTAAAAGTTACGGTATTGAATAATTATAAATTAATTCTAAAACCTAAATTATGAGCCCATAATGGGCATTTAAAAACACATTCTTATGAAAAAGTATATCATAATTTCCACTCTTGTTTTAAGTTTCGCTTTCGCGAAAGCGCAAACAACTACAATCCTCGATACCATATATGCTAACGACACCAAAAACGTTGCATTATTCTTCCCTGAACCTATTCGGCAAGGTATAACCGGTTCAGATAATTTTGTTTTTACCTACAATCGTGAAAAAGAACAGTATTTTGGACTTCTACAAGCAAAGCCTGGTAAAGAAAGTAATCTACTGGTAGTCAATAGAAATGGTTCAATTTTTTCGTATATTGTAAGATATAAAAAACAGCTGTCTAAGCTCAATTATTTCATTTCGTTATCCAATAGTATAGGGAATGAGAAACCGATTAAAGTCGATTCTATTCTTGCTGAATCCTCTGAAGAACGTGTAGATAATAGAACATATTACTATCAAAAATTCTGCTCGTATCTTCTTAACAGAAACCAGCGTATAGGTCGAATTAAAAAGCGAAATGAAGGTATCGTTTTGAGTGTTGAGAATATTGTTTTTGATAAGGAAGAACTCTACTTCGTTATCCAGATTGAGAATAATTCTACGTTGGATTATGATTTGAATTTCTTAAAACTCTCTGTTGAAACAAGACAGAAGGGGAAAAAGAAATCGTTACAACGACTGTATCAAGAACCGATTTTCAAACATAATATGCCTTCTAAAATCACAGAAAACGAAACGGTTCGGTTTGTTTATGTCTTGCCGAAGTTTTCGCTATCCAATGACCGCAGAGCAATTTTTGAACTGCACGAAAAAGATGGCGAACGTAATATTGAACTGAAAATATCACATAGTTATATCAATAACCCAAATTAGTAACGTTATGAAAAATTTAGTCATTTGCTCGCTCGTATTGTTGTTCTTCTCGTGTTCAGAAAAAAAGAACCTTTCCCCTTCTGAAACCGCTAAAGTTGTTGCCGAAAGTTTTTATCAAGGTGATGAAGCTACCTTGAAAAAATTTACCACTTCGGAAGGCTATGCAAACCTTTCAAGCATTCAAGCAATGTTTACTGAAGATAAAGATTCAGAAGCTAATTTTAAAGTGGTGGATGAGGCTATGGATGGCGAGGTGGCTTGGGTAAAATATGCAACAGCTTATGACCCAAAACCGGGTGTTTTTAAACTGGTTCAAAAAGATGGCCAATGGAAGGTAACCCATAATGGACCGAGGGATAAAGGGCCTTTTTAAGATAAACAGACTATTTTCGGAATTTATGTGGCTTAAATAAAACATCATTCTGTTCCGCTTGACAAAACAAATACAATTTATCTTATGGATGGTCTATTAAAACTTCTATTTTTGTGTAAATAAATTTTTGATTTCTAATCGAGCCATTAAATAACATATTAAATCAATTAGGGCTAATTGAGCACCGAGCTGTCTATTTTATGGATAGAGCAGATGGTATTTCCTATGATGGATTTGCCCCTGAAGTTAAGCAGAAATTAGAAATAATTAATCCTGATGCTTATTACGTTTTTAATCAGCAACCCTTATTGCTTTTTTTTTATCTTGATGAAAATCATCTGTCAACTCGTGAATTAGATATTCATAAACAAGTATGGTCGTTTGACAATTCGCCTGTGATTTTTATTGTTAAAAATCAAGATGTAAAAGTTTACAATGCTCTTAATTACCATAAAAAAGAAAGAACTCTGGAAGAAATTCCCTTAAATGCAGAGGAAAGACAATCAAAATTTTCTTTTTGGAATTTACAAAGCGGACTTACTTGGAAATGGTTGCAATATGAATATTTCGAAAATACAAAGAAAAATAATTTTCGGAAACGGGTAAATGATCGATTGTTTCAAAATATAAGCTCTGTTAGACAAATTTTAATAAGTAAGCCTGATGGACTTACTGAAAACGAAGCAAATTCCTTAATCCTCCGATTAATTTTTATTCGTTATTTGATTGATAGAGGGGTTAAAATTGACGATGATGAAATCACAGGAAATAGCATTGATGAGAAAAGATTTAGCTTTAGTAAAATAATTCAGGATCCTGCCAAATTGGACAGCTTGTTTATTAAGTTAAATAAAAATTTCAATGGGGTTCTATTTAAAGAATTCGATATAAAATTAACCTCAAGCCAATCTCAATTTCTAGCAGATGTTTTTAAAGGAGAAGTCCAAGAACAAGGAACCTTGTTTGATGGATATTATTTTCACATATTTGACTTTTCAATTATTCCTGTAGAAGTAATTTCTGGTATTTATGAGTCATTAATTGATGAGGAAAAAAGAAAGTTAGATGCTGCGGTATATACACCTCCTTTTTTGGTGGAATATATTTTAAATGATACCATAGATAAGTATTTAGAAAACAGTCATACATCTTCCTGCAAGATTTTTGAGGTTGCGGTGGGTTCTGGAATATTTTTAGTCCAGTCTTTAAGAAAGATGATTGAAAAAGAAATTAACTTAAATGGCAAAGAGAACAATAAGGATTTCAGTACATCTATCAGGAATATAGCTAAAAACAATCTTTTTGGTATTGATATTAATCCGGAGGCTTTAAAAGTAACTTGCTTTTCAATATATATCGCTCTCTTAGATTACCAAAATCCAAAGGATATAGAAAAATATCCTTTCCCGAATTTCTTAGGAGAAAATTTATTTGAAGCAGATTTTTTTGATCTTGACCACAAATTCAACGAGATTGTTATAGGACAAAAACCTAATTTTATTTTAGGAAATCCGCCTTGGAAAAAAGATAAATCGTATAAACACTTAGAATGGGTCAATTCCAGTAATACTTATAGCAAAAAAATTAAGGGCAAATTAGAAATTGCACAATCCTTTTTATTGCGTTCGAATGATTTTATGCAAGTTGATACTGTTACAGCCTTAATAGTAACCAGCACCGTTTTTTATAATGTTTCAACTACAACCAGAGAATTTAAGCATAAATTTTTAACTTCCTTCTGCTTAAATAAGTTTTTAGATTTATCAGCTGTCAAACAATCTCTTTTCGAGCAGCAAGAGAGCCCAACTTCGATAGTCTTTTATCGCCAAGCGAAAAGTGAAAATCATCTCGAAAATTCTGTCGAACATTTGAGTATAAAGGTGAACTCATTTTTAAAGTATTTTAAAATGTTGGTCATTGAAAAATACGACAACAAGAAAATTGCTCAAAAACATTTTGTTGAAAATGATTGGATGTTTAAAGTCGCATTATATGGAAATATTTTAGATTTTGGATTTATAAAAAGGTTAGAGTCTCAAAATACATTAAAAATATTAGATTTAATAGATGAGAAAACTACTTTCAAAGGAGCTGGTATAGAAAGGGGGCTGGATGCAAAACCATATCCAAACTTAATTGGACTGCCAATAGTTGAAAATAGTGAAATAAATGAATACTATACACAGGTAAATAAGGCCAAAACTTTAGGAGAAGCAGATGTCAAACTCTCAAGAGGGAGAAAAATAGAGATTTTTAAAGGGAGTAAAATTCTATTAAAGGAGCAGAGTAAGAATTGGAATAAACCAGTCATTTCTTATTGCGAATCGGACTCGGTATTTAGAAAGGGTACTTTTGCAATCTCTTCATTTAATAAAAATATAATCAAGCCTATTTATGGTTTATTGATTTCAGAAATGGCTACTTATTATATGTTTTTAATTGCGAGCGCTTGGGGTGTTGGTACAAGGCCCGCTATTCGATTTGTAGACGAATTTTTGAACATTCCTTTTAATAAGCCAGATAATTCATTGAATGAGGAGCTTATTAAATTGGTAGATGAATTTTTGAATTCTTTCCGAAAGCATTATTCAGATTTTAATCTAGGAGAGCCTGAATTTGATGACAAGATTTTCTTAAAAATAAATGGGTTAATTGCTGAAATTTACGAAATTAAAGACTATGAAAAAGATTTAATAGATTATGCCCTTAATGTCTCGAGATACCAATTCCAAGAAAGCAAGCAAGATTTGGTTACGGATTTCACTCACTTTAATTTTAATCATTACAGAAACCAAGATTTCGTTCTACAAAAATATGCAGAAGTTTACCTAAATGAAATTGGGAACCTTTACGAGGATGAATTTATTCAAATAGAGATTTACATTTTAGATTATTTCATTGCAATGAACTTTGTTCTTTTAAATGTAGAACCGGAAGAAAAAATTATATACCCAAAAGATAAATTTGATGAAAAAGAAGTATTGCAAAGGTTGGCAGACAATTTAAGTATATCTCAAATTACAAATACGCGTGATCCTCTAAAAAACTTGTATCTACAAAAGGACATTAAGGGATTTGAAAATAATTCATTTTATATAATTAAACCAAATGAGTATAAATGTTGGCATCGCGCCATCGCTTGGTATGACGCAGCAGAATTTAGAAACACTATTGAGCAAGCAGAGTTTAATGACTTAAGTAATGAAGTTAATGATTTCTGATGCATCCCAATTCATACAACATAGGAAAAATACTTTTTCTATAACTAATAAAAGAATACAGCAAATAATTTCTTACGTATGCGAATGTTACGGGATTTGTCTAAAGGAAAAAACAAAAAATCCATACTCTATTAATGCAGTCAAAGAGAATAGTACATTATCATTTGAGGACTATTTGAAATTTGATTTAGTAGATAATTATCTCAACGTTAAAAAACACCTATTAAAAGATAAAATCTCAAAATTAGAAGATATTCATTTTGCTGCTGAAACCCAAGAAAGATATATAGACCTTGTTGATTCTAAACAGAAACCCGATAAAATTGATATATACGTGGATAGATTAGGACTTCAAAGCGAATGGATGTCCAAAAATAATCAGGTCTATTTTGCAATAGAATGTAAACGAATCAGAATTTTATCGGACACAAAAGCTTATATAGGTGACATTAGAAAAGTAGCAAATAGAAATCACACCAATTTAAGGCTTCCTTTTGAGGGACAAATAGCCTTCATTGAGAATTTGAATATAGACCATCACAAAGTAATGACAAAAGCCAATAGTATTTTAAAAAAAGATATAGAAATCAATACTCTTCAATATTTAAAATTCCAAAGTTTTCACAGTTTTTTTCAAAATACCTACAGTTCAGTTCACACAAAAAATTTTGGGGGAAAAGAATCATTTTATGTTTACCATCTACTATTTGACTATAGTCAGATAGTAATGAATTAATCGGCGAATAAGTTTTAATGGTACGGTTTTTGGAATACTATAGATGATTCATTCCATCCTTTTTCTCAATATAGATGCAGAAAAGCTCAATGATATTTAGGTTAACGAAGAAAGTGAGGTCTTTTTTCCTTACTATTCAAATATAGACCTCGCTTCCTCAAAAATCCTCTCAAAATTAGCCTCCAAATCCGCCTGAGAATATTGCTTCGATTCTTTTGGAAACTCTCTTTTTATGTTGGCCAATTTAAACTGCACCTTCTTATCTTTCCCATCAGCATACGTGATAAACTCGCCCTGTTTTAATCTGAAAAACACATCTGCTCTAATTTTCGGGATTTCCTTTTCGCCTGTAGTAATACGTGTATCAAAATCCAAGTTATGCCCACGACTTATACTTTTTGTTGGGTCTTTGATAATCTCAAAAAAGCGTTCATAGTATTTGGCTGTATCTGGGTCGTTGACCTTGCCAAAAAACTGATAGGAAAGATTGCTCAAAATTGCCTTGCTTGCCTTATCGCCATACATCATATCGTTTTGGATTTTGTCCTGCATTACGTAAATCGTAGAAATGTTATAGCTCCGCAGGGTTGCTGGGATGCGGTGCATATTCAAAAGACGAATAGTGGGGGCTTCTTCCATCATAAGAAATGAAGGGTTTGCATTGCGCACACTCATTTGTTTTGTAATGGTATGGATAATGGTGGCGATTACAGGCGAATACGAAGTTTCAAATTTGGGATTGTTCACAACCGAAATCACGGTAGGATTTTCAGGACTATTTATATTGAGTGGTACTTCATCCGCAGACAATGCCATAAAAATCCGTTGGGTGCTGATTCTTTTAAGCGCATTTGCCAAGGTGCTTTTCACACCTGCAGTTTGCCTTTCGGAATCCTTTCCGCTAATAAATGCATCCGCCATTGCCCTCGATGTGGTATTGGTTTCCAAAAACTGGATAAGGCTTTCTGTATCCAGATATTGATAAATGGCAATCAAGTGTGGAAGGGTACAGAATTGTGGATAGGTAGTTTTTAATTTCCAAATCAATCCACCAATCAAGCCTTCCGCAGCATCATTAAAAAATTTTGTAGTTCCAGTTGTTCCTGATTCCCTTTGTTCCAGAAGGTTTTCAATTAACACCCTTGAAACCTCATTTACGCTTTCCTCGTTCTCTAAATAGCGTGGCGCAATAGGATTTACCCTATGTATGATTTTATCAAAGGAAATGACCTTAAATGGGATATCGCCATCCTTAAAGAGTGGATAAGCCATTTCGGTCAGTTCAAAATCTTTGTAATCGTGAATAATTCCGCAAAATCCTTCTTTTTGAAAGTGTTTCAGGAATCCATACACAACACTCTCGGTCTTTCCACTTCCGGCAGAACCTATTATGGATGCACCTCGTTTGATGTTATCCAGTTTAAAATTTCCTTTCGTGGTGGCAAAATTGACTTGATATTTGGCATTTCCACTTTTAGGCTCGTCCGTTTTATGCAAGAATACATACATTCCTATATTAATTAATGTCAGAGGACAAACCAAATAAAGTGCTATTTGAAACAATGGTAATTGTTCATTTAAATAATACACAAAAGCACCAATCAATAGAAAATTGACGACAAATGCATATCTGCTTATCCGAAATATTCCATAAAAAACACTACTGGCCAAACCAATAATAAAAAGTACCGTTACGAGATTGTCCATTTGCATAATTTTAAATTAGATTCCTATGGAACTTGATTTAATGGCCACCTCTGCACCACGTCGTAGCCTATTAAAAATTTTCATCGCCAATTGTACCTTCGTAACAGGAATACTCGGCATCATAGGAATGCCACTTTTTTCCATTATTTTGAACGCTAATGCTTTTTCATTGGTGGGCAGTTTCATCAATGATGCAAAATAGATTTTCGGATTCTTAATGAAATCCTTTCTTGCCTTATAAGTTTCAGCGAAGTTCCTTTGATAGCCAAAAGTCTTATCAAAAGTCTTTTCTGCTTTCTCAAAAAACCCATCTCTATCAAATCCCCGTTTTACCGTTTTACCATTTAATTCAACGTCGGAAGCTTTATATTTACTTCCAGGTGACAAACTGAATCGGTTTGATGCATCCTTGCGGCTAACGATAATATGTATATGGCTTTGGTCTCCTGCTTTTGGCATTCCTTGTACTATTCGTTTTCCGTTCTGTTGGTGCGGTGCTTCTCTTTCTAGTTTCCCGATTTCTTTTTCCAATTTTTTCACATTTCCTTCTGCTCGCCCCTCTTGCACATTTCGGACTTCAGTTTTTAATTGAAGTATTTTTGTGGCAAAAGGCTGGTTTTCCTGCACCTGTTTATCTGTTCCTTTAAAGGTTCTTTGGTGTTCAATTTTTGCGTAGTATTTTATATCATCGATATTGACCGGTCGCCCATTTATTTCACGGTTGAATGAAGCCACATAATCCTTCATAATCTCCCGGGTATATTTTTGCAAATCTTTACTATGGTTTTGCAACCGTTTTAGTTCGTATTTTGAAGGGCTTACGGTAATGGAATAAAACCGTGGCTCGTGCTTTTCGAGTTTTGCCGTATTGCCATCAATTTCCCTGACCACTTCCTCTGCTGAAATCTCGTCGCCATTTTGATTAAAAAAATGCTCCATATCCTGCTGTTCCAGTCCTTGGTTTTCCTTCTCCAGATAACCCACAAAATCAGCCGAACTTTTAGAATAATTGCCACCCATTTTTTGGGGTGTAATTGTTATATACATAGCTTAAAATTTTAGAGGTCGTTATTAAGATTTTGCTTTTCTCGAAAGCGTACTTCCTTTTTTTCTTCGGCATATTTCTTTTCCACTATCAAAGGTTTTTTGCTTGGCTGTTCTGTCTCAAATAGAGATTGAATCATTGCAACTGTAGGCTTGGTTTGGGTCTTTTCAACGTCCCTCATTATAGCGATTACGGCATTGATTCTTTTTAATAGTTTGGCTTCGATGGTTCGCCCTGTCGGACCTAATTTTTCTTTTGGCGATATCTCGTTGTAGAAGAAAAAATCAAGTATAGCTTCCATCGTTTCGGTATGCGTCTTGAAGTGCTTTTTTGAAAATTCTTGAAAACGTTTGGCGGTTTTCCTTTTGAACCTGATAGTGATGAATGAATCCATTTTCTTTCGCTTTTTTGTGTGTTTGACGTAAATCCATCCCTATTTACAAGCTGTTTGGGGGCATTTGACGCAAATCGAAGAAACTTATATAATCCATTAATTTTCAATTACTTGAAATTCAATGGTTTATGCGCTAAAAGGAATATGTAACGTGGCTCTGCCCGTTACCCTCTTGCTATTCCTTTTCGTCACGCCAAAGCGTGACAAAAATTTCATACAATCTGGCTAAAAAGCAAATTGCCCTTTTAGGAATTCGGAAATTCCAATATGTAAAATATAGATGGATACAGCTACCAGCGAAAGTTAAAAATGGGATAACTATATGAATTTATGTGTGCTGAATTTCAGCGAAATAAAGATACGCTTTTTTCTCGACTTGAAATTAATTGCATACAAAAACACCTCCAAAAATTTAGAGGTGCTTGACTATAAAGTTTAGAAAATTAGATGTTGAAAATAAACGTATAGGAATATAAATTTCGCAATGCTTCTTCCTCTATCATCGTTTCAAAACAGGTATAATTTTCTCTTACGTATTTGCGAATATCATCGCCAAATTTTCGTTCCACATCCTTTTTGGAATCTTCCAAAAGACGGTTTTGAGTTTCCTCGCTCAAGTCTGTAAAATTCAGATAAACCATAGCTTTAAAATTTAGTATTCGCTTGGTAACATCAGCGTATCATTTACAAAAAATAACCGCAGTTCATCGAGTGGAAAATCGGTTGCCCGATAACCGTGTTTTTCCAAAATATTATCATTGCCATCGCTGTAAATTATCTCGGCTTCATAACCCGAATAATCCTGTTTTTCTTCGGGCAATCTTTTGAAGTCTATGGTTATAAATTCGCTTCGGTTCATCAGACTTTTTGCAATCACGGAAGTGTCCGTAATGAGCCAAAAACAATCTGCCACATTAGCAAGATATTTTAGTCCGTCCGTAAAACGTGTTCTTAATAATGGGATTTGATAGAACATTTCCGTTCCGTGAAAATGTTGCAATCCTTCTTTGATTTCGTTAACTTGTGCTTTCATTGTTCATTTATTTTAAGTGAATAATTAAAAGAGGGCACGAACTAATTGAAAACTGGTATCTGTGCCCTCTTGGATTTTTATGGTTACTTACCATTTTTAGACCCGAGCAAAAGAATTTCTCTTGCTACAACTTCGGTATAGTATCGTTTTTCGCCTTCCTTGGTTTCATAAGAGCGTTGCGCCAATTTGCCCGCAATGGCAATTTGTTTTCCTACTACTGCATATTTCTCAATGATTGAAGCAAGTTTTCCCCAAGCCACAATACTATGCCAATGGGTTTCCGATTGCTTCTGCCCTTTTGAGTCTTCGTAATTTTCATTTGTAGCCATTGAGAACTGCGCCACAATTTTTCCATTTTCAAGATTTGTAACCTGTGGGTCTTGCCCAATGTTTCCAATTAACTGAACGTGATTTTTAATAGTTTTCATAATAAAAGTTTTAAAGATTATTAATAAAAAAAGGGCGCAACGTTTGAGAGGTACGCCCTCTAAAATTTCAATGATTACTTATCATTTTTGCTTCCAAGCAAAAGGATTTCATTTGCTTCGATTTCGGTAACATATCGCTTGATACCCTCTTTATCCTCGTAGCTTCGGGATTTCAGTTTTCCCGTAACACCTACTTCCTTGCCTTTATCAACATATTTTTTAATAATTTCGGCAGTCTTGCCCCAAGCTACAACGGTATGCCAATTAGTTTCGGTTTGCTTTTCGCCTTTGGCATCCTTGTAATACTCGTTTGTTGCGATTGAAAAACGGGCTACTTTTTTTCCGCTTTCAAGGTTCGTGATTGTTGGCTCTTGTCCAACGTTTCCGATTAACTGTACGTGATTTTTTAAAGTACTCATAATAAAATATTTAAAGATTAATTAAAATGCTATCTGAACCATTCAGACAGTTTGCGTTTATATTTTTTTGAAGTGATTTACTTATTATATCTTGAGCGTTTTCCTTTTTTGTTTTTTTTGGTGTCGCTTCCCTTTGTATGTTTTTGTAAGATTTCATAAGTTTTATTTTAGATTTACTTCCCATAGCGCCCTCGCTGTTACCTTTTTTTGTTGCTGATACAGTTTCAAGATTTTGAAATGATAAGGACTTATAAAAAGTGAAGCGCAGCGTAACGGTTTATGCAGTCTGTTCAAGTTCAAAATGTTGGTATTTTGCTGGCAAAAAAAGGTTAGGGCAGCGAGGGTGCGGAAGTATTTCTAAAGACTTTGTGAAGTACAATAACATAGGAAGTGGCACCAAATGATTAAATGGAATTCCGATTTGGCGGACTCCGTTCACGATTTTGGATTGGGAATGAAGCGTTCCGCTCCAGCGCAGCGGATCGGGTTAGCGGAATGGAAAGTAGAAATTGGGGATGGTGTCCAAGACCTATTTAGAGAAGCTCTTTTCCCGCAATGTAGCTTTTCGCGAAATGCAGGGGAATGTGCTGAACGGGTTATGAAATTCGTATTCAATAAAAGGTTAATATTACTTTGGTGAGTAGTTATCTCATTCTACAAAAGGTTCTTTCTGATTTTCAGATTAAACATTACTTAATACTTGGTAGTAAAGGGGATGCTTTTCTCTGTAGTAAGCTAAATGACTCTCCGCACTTTCAATAGTGTAATTTTCACTACTCAATTGATAATGTTCTTCTGCTTCTTGCAATGAAATGCCGGATTTTACAGTTGTATTTTTCATAATGTTAAAATTTTTGGTTAAACAATATTTGAGCAGAAACCAAACGGAAGCTAAAATCTTGGCTCAAAAGGAAACGGAATAAATAAGCGAGGGAAGAAGAGATGGCTTTATGCCGTAGTCTTTTGATGAAAGTATTTTACGAGTTTACCTTGCGTGTATATTGTATGATAATTAACTTCCTTTTTTAAACGGACTTGATTCACGATTTTGGCAAGGGAATGTAGTGTTACTTTCCAGCATAGCGGAAGGGTTAACGGAATGGAAAGTCGAAATTGGGGATTGTGTCCAAGACCTGTCCAGAGAAGCTCTTTTCCCGGAATGTAGCTTTTCGCGAAATGCAGGGGACTGGGCTGAACGAATTATGAAAACTGTATATCCTTTTGAAGTAGAACGTCAAGCGGACTTAACTTGAAAGGTGTAGGTTGAAATGGAGTTTGACCACTTCCCGATTTTCTTGGGAATGAGTGGGCAAGTGGAAAGGAAATCGGAAGCTTTATAGTTGTGTCCAAGACTTGTTTTAATGAAGCGCTTTGCCTGAAATATAGCTTTTCGCGGAATGTAGGGGAATGGGCTGAATGGCCGTATTATTATCGATTCAATTCATCATCAATATTTAGGTTTCCATTTCCAATTACATTTAGGTGCAAACAATTCTGGACTGAAATAGATTTTGCTAATTAAATCAAGAAACTTATTACTTCTTAAAAGTCCACCGCAATGTTCTGGTTCTGTTGCGATAGTAAATCCTTTTAAACGTTCAAAAATCCAATGAATTAATGGATTGTCCTTATCTAACATTGTACGTATTTCTTGTTCCTGTAGATAGGTAAATTCAAAAGAACCATCACTTAAGCCATTCTTTATCGAAAAGAAGTCCAAGTCTATATCAAAAAATACAGATGTTTCTGATGAATTCAATAAATCATCCTGTAATGTGTCAAAAGTTTTGAATTTTTTGATAGTATGTTTGTTGCCGTACTTATCTATCAATTCTTCATCTTTCCAAGCATCTGGAAAGGAAGCTTGCCTGCAATGCACATAGATATCCCCAATCAAATTGAGATAGGCAGCACATAGAATATGACCGTCATTATTTCCAGCCAGTTTTGCCCAAGAGAATAAAGACACTTCTGCATCACTCGTTAAATCTAATTTATCTAACCATTCTTTTTCTGTTTCACAAGGGTAGCATAAATCCTGATGCCAGTCTAGCGAAACCAAACAAGGTGGATTAGCACTTTCATTCTTACGCATCCATTTGTTCCAATAGAAAAATGCGTATCGATGTTCTTGAAATACTGCAAGTTCTATTGCTTCAGTTTCATTTGTTGGATGCGATAATATTTGTCGTGAAACACCTGGTGGTTCTATGTGATATGGGTTTCTGAATTCAATCATTTTCAATGGTCTTGAAAGGAACAATATCGCTTAAATCATTTTTGATGCCTTGTTCACGTAGTGGCGAAGTGATATTCAACTGAACGACATCTCTATTTTGTCTCCAAATAATCTCTGCGATGAATGCAATTGTTAATTGTACAGATTCCGCTGGATTTTGATTTTCATTTGTGTTCCAGCGTTGTCTCAACTCACTATTCTCATCAAGATTCAAGTCGATTACAGAGGCATATACGTTTCTGTCTGGTATAATTGGTTCAAGACGCAGTTCTTTAATCTCATCAGCTTTGAGGTCTGGATGATTAATTCTCGGAAGGTCAGTCTTTGGCAGAACGAATAGTACATTTGAAAAAACTGGCGAAGTCAACCTAATCATATCCTCAAAGAAATCAGGTATTTCGACTAAACCATTGTCGAAAAAACCAAACCCTACAATTAGATGTTTCTCTTTATCGTACTTTAATCTTTTAAACGCATCTTCAAAGTTTTCTCTGTCTATTAAGTATCTACGTGTTCTCGCTCCGAGGAAAGAGTTTGGAATATATCGATTGATTTGGTCATAAATGATTTGTTGTGCAAATATCGAATCATAATTTAGATGTGGTATGTCTCCTTCTGTAAAACCTTCTTTTCGGAAAAGTATGGAACCTCCATTTAGACCGAATCGCATCACAGGTTCATCATTTGCAAAATCATCTTTATTTATTATGAGGCGGTACTGATTAAATGCATCATCTATCATCGTTGCACTGCTGGCCAAAAATTGACTGATTTTATTATCAGATAATGGTGCATTTGTTCTATTCTGTTGAATTTGCTCTTCAATTCTAATTCGTAATTCAGGCTCAAAACCTTCTATATCCTCCAAAATAGCATCTGACAAATTATAGCCCAGTAAATCCAATAAGTCTTTATTCTCTAATATTTTGTTTAAACAAAACTTGAAATAGTCCAAAGCATCTTTCCATTTAAGTAATTCAAGTACTTTATTTGGCAATCTTGGTTGTTCGGTAAATTGATGAAACGTATAATAGGGTTGCAAGAAAAATTGTCTTATAAAAAGCAAACATACATATTGACAAATCCAAAAGGTTATTTGTCGTGAGAGGCCTAAATTATCAATGTCTGGAAATGGGTATTTAAAATCTGTAGGCGTAACTCTGTTTACATACCCTTCTTTAAAATAGGCAAACCAGTAGAATATGTCATACATAGAGTTAGGCAATAGGTAATAATCTGGCGGCTGACTTTGTGTGAAATTTAGAATTCGTTTTAGTCCATTATTGTTTTGACGATACAATAACAAGCCACCCAATGCATAGTGAAACTCTAAAAATCTTATCTGTTCACTTTCTCTTATTTCAATTTCCTCCTTGTTCTCATAATCTCTAATATCGATGTTGTATTTGCCAGTTTTCCTCCCTAATTGAAATCTATAATATTGGTGTGCAGTGCTCCAATGCTCCTTTATAAACTTTGCATTGTCGGAAATCTGATAGATATTGCCCCACATACTATCATACGTTTTTTCTGATATTGGAATCTCCTGAAAATCCTGTCCCAACAACCACCAATTTGATACTGCGGGAGATGTCAATCTATCCAATTCAGAAACTTCTTTCCGAAGCAATTTTTTAATTAGCTTACGGGTTACATCATAAAAATAAAATGGATATTCTAAAGCTTCGCTTGAATTATGATTATGACGAATTTTAATAAACTCTTCAGTATAAAACTTACTCAATTCCTCTTGTAAATGGATATCCTCCTTTTCTACAGCGAAATAGGCTATCTCGTTAAGTGAATTGATAAGGTTTTCTTTATATCTACTTTCTTTTGAAATTGATTGATATTTCGCAATCAGATATTTCAATAGGCGAGCTGGTTTTCCGTTGTATAAAGCTATTTTGTCAAGCCAGATTATAAAGGATATTACAAGAAAAAAGGTAAGAGTTAATGTCAATAATTTTGCAGAATTTTGCATCCATATTGAGTTTTTCCAAAATAATGGTTCGGCACCTGCAATCAAAAAGGCAAATGATGCGATAGTGAAGAACAACAGCCATTCGAAAGTGGTAACTTTCCTGCTCCGAAATGGCAAAATGCGACCATATGCCCTTTGTGGAAATTCTTGTTCAAAAACTTCGGAAAGATAATTTGAGTCATACCTATTTCCAATATTCGATATTTTATCAATTATTATAGGATAAGCGATACCAATAATGGCAATATCAATCCCAATGCATATTTCTATTATATATTTTAGATTCATTTCTTCATATTTATAGTAATTCCACCGCCTTAAACCAATAATAAAAAATGCTTTTATCTGGCTGTCTTTTCAGTTTATTTAAAAATGCCCAATCTGCTTTTTCAATGTTAAGTTTACTTATGTCTTGTCCTTTGTAATATTCAATTTCTGTTATCTCATCTTGCAACAATATAGCATTCAAATAAGCTAACCTGGCCGAAGCTGCAAGGGCTTCCTCTATTCTGAAATTTCCCGTCATCAAAAACGCACTTCCAAAACTGCGTATGCCACGGTTTAATTCGTCAAACTTCTTTTTTGTTTCCTTGGTTGGGTTACGTTCCCTTTTGGCGATGATGGCACAGGTGTCTATGGCATCCCAAAGCACATCTGTTTCTTTGAGGTTTCTGCCGCTGAAATCTTTATCCGAACTGCGATATGATAGTTCCGCTTTCGCAAAAGCTGAAAAGCTTTTTTTAACCATTGCCATAGCCGTAATGTTTTCAAATAGCTTTCCTAAATCGAACAATTGCTTACAGATTTCCATTGCAAATAACTGGTCGCCCTTATAATATGGAATACCGATGGTCTCTGGCGCAAAAGCAGTAAGCTTGTCGCCACAGATGGAATTTACCGAAGGTGTGGTAATTGATATTATAGGCTCATTAACCGATAGCCAAGGAATTTCAATGGAAGATTCTATGAGCTCTGGATAATGTGGGCTGTCAAAAAGAATATCCAACAGAATGGTTACTGGAACGTTCGGGTTGTAATCTGAATCAAATTCAAAAGTATAATGTGCCTTTGGAACGCCTTCTTTATAACTTCGACGTTCATTCAAAGTGTGGCTTTTAAAATGTGAGTTGGCAACAACCGCATCAAGGATTTTTTCCAATGGGTCACGCTCTACACTCGAAATAATATCGATATCTATTGAAAACCGATTGCCTTCTTCAAGTAAAAGCACCAGTGAAGTGCCCCCTTTAAAGACAAAATCAAGTCCTTCTATTTTTAGATGTTCCAACAATGAAAATGCGTGAACCATTTTTTCCAAAATGGTCACATTAATGCCTTTATGTTCTTTTTTTGACCGAAAAATACCCAGCCACTCTTTTGTGAAGCTTTTGTTTTCAATCATTGATTATGTCCTCTAAAATATTCGGTATGTGGTTATTCATAAATTGCTTGATTTCCTGTTCTTTCTTTCGTCTTTTCGCATAGCTAAAGAGCTTTGTGAAATTAATACTGTATCGCTCAAGTATCTTTTCATAAATATTTATGAGTTCAGAGCCTTGGTAAAAATGGTACAGGTTTTCATCGGCAAACAAGTCCACCATTATTTTTTCAAGTGTGGCGACTGGAACTAAATTTTTTTTGTCTTTCAATTTACTTATCGGTGCTCTGGTGACGAGACGTTTTATGACCACGGGGACAGCACTCTCGGAAATGTAGAATTCAATTTCCTTGTCATCGGGATTCAAGAAAAAATCCATTTTCAACGAATCGTTGAGATAATAGTATAGTGATTCTGTAAATTCTTTTTCCACTTCTACTACAATCATTTGATTGGATACTTGATGCAGAGTAAATTCATTTAGCCATTGGTTTTCCCATATAGCATATTGGATTTCCTCAAACCGTTCATTGGTCTTACTTGCTATTTTTAGAACACTATCAGACAGTACTGGTCTATACTTGGGTTTATGGGATATAACATACAATCCACGACCAATAGTTTTGATGATGTCTTTTTTCTTCAGGTCGTAAATGCGCCAACTAAATGTACTTTCCTTCAAATCCGGTTCAAGGTCCAAATAAAACTGAAATAGCTGGTCCCTATCAAAGGAACTTTGCTCTTTAAACGCTTCTATAAGCTTGTTTTCTATAATTTTTGGCATAATACAATATCAAAACTTTGCCAAAAATACAAAAAAGTGGCGAATATTTGAAAACTAATTATCGCCACTATGTCAATAAAGTGGTAAATATTTGAAATGGTTATTTCTAATAGAAATTATTGGGATTTGCCAAAAGAACATCATATTGAAATGAAAAAAAATCCAGTTTAAGGTACTGGATGAACCTTTATTGATGTTATGCCATCGCATAAACTTCATCGAACAGTTTCTTGTCCAATCGTTCCTGTTGACCGAAACTTTTCTTTAAGACATTATGAAGTACTGAATTGAACGCATTGTAACCTAACCACAGATTTGGTTCTTCATTGAGCAACAAGGCTTCATAGTTCAAGATTTCTATGACCTCACGAGATTTTTTCGACGGGTCGCTGTTCTTGTCGCTACACTCGTATCGGAACAGTTTCGTTCTGTCAAGAATCGCCTTCACAAATTCCTGTGTATCGATGATTTTAAATTCTTTCATCTTGTCGAATTTCTTGGTAATGGTATAGAATTCATTGTCCAGAAATTTATCGAATAGATTGTTCAGCCTCGGCATAATCAAGTGCGTATTGTTCTTATTGTGCTTTATGGAAAACTCGATTTCAGCCTGTGACACGTGCAGACCATTTGAGCATACTTCTCTATAAAAACCGAAGTGTCCAGAGGTCTTTTCACTTCCGTCATACGAATTCTTGAACCGAAGCATCGGCAATATCAAGTCCTTATGGTTCTTGACTGTAAACTGGCTTTTGTCGTCGATAATAAAGTCAGTAATGAACGACCTATCATTTTTGTTGATGGTGCGTTTGTGGAAGTTCAGTTGTGCATCAGTCAGCATTTCTTCAGCTTTCTTGAAGAACAGTTGATTTGGAATGTGACCGTAGCTGTTCGATACGACGTTAACGATTTTGCCATTTGAGATAATGGCATTTTCAAGCCCTCTTCGGGATTCCATCTGTGTCAGACTTTTTAAGGATTTCATTTCTGATGACACGAAAATTTCATCCTGTTGCAAATTTTGTAAATACATAGCTTTTGAATTTAGATTAAACAATATTTGAGCAGTACCCAAACGGAAGCTAAAATCACAGCTCAAAAGGAAACGGAATAAATAAGCGTAGGATGTTGCGTTGGCTTTATGCCGTAGTCTTTTGATGGGTGTATTTTACGAGTTTACCTTTGCTCTGATATTGATTGATACCCCCTTCCTTATGAACCCATCTTTCAAAACATTATCATAAAAAAGAAAAAGGGGCCAGCACGAATGCCGACCCTTCTTCAAACAACAAAAGCTAATCGTTGAGTTCCTCAATTTGCTTTTCAAGAACTGTGATGCGCTCTTTCAAACGTGCTTCACGCTTGTCCCTCTTTTCGGTATATTCTTTTTCAATGTCGGCAATCTTGGATTTATAATATCCTTGCATTGCTTTGTAGAATGAAATGTTGGTCAGATTATTGACGTGATTGCTTTCGCTAAAATGCACTTGCTTTGTGAGCATATAGCGTATTAACTTGTGAAAGATTTCCTTTTTGAACTTCTTCTTGAAATTCTCAACCATTTCAACTTTTGTCATCTTTGAAGTGTCGCACAAGAACTTTGAGAAATACTTTTGCTGGCTCATATAGTCCACATTATTTTCAAAGAGCGATATCGAGAATGCGACCATTTCGTCTGTTGAAAGTGTCTTCTTCGTATCAATGTATTTTGTTTCTCGAATCATCTGGACAACTTCTTCAAACTGCTTGTTGTTCTCTATTTGCTTCTTGCGGATTTCCCTTTCGTTGATTTTAATGATTTGCTCTTCAGGCGTGCAGTCCGCCATTTTTCTATTCGCCAATGGTGCCGAGTATTCCATAGAATCGTTCTTAGATTTTTCGACAATCTTTACAAAGATTTCCTTGTGCTGGAATGAATCGGGATGGAATACGATGCCGTTTTTAAATCCATTTTCTTTTGCTGAATTGAATTTTTCCAATTCTTCTGTATAATTCTGTAACGCCTCGCTCAACTCTGCTTTGATTTCATCTTCGGAATAATCATAGTGTTGATATTCTTTCTGAATCGCCTCTAGGGTAGGTTCAATAGGATTTTCTATGATTTCAACATCGTCCAGTAGATAGACTTTCAATCCGTTCTTTTCCAATTGTGATATTATGAGCTGATTACTTTCGTCATCTGCCCAATATTGTCGTATTTCAGGGATTAAAAGGATATTCTCTTTCTTGGACTTTTCAATCAGGTTCAAGAACGATTTGCTTTTCTTCGTTTCAAAACAAGCTGCTTTCGTACAGACCATTTTACCATCGCCGAACAGATTGCCTTGATTGGCTGCATTGAACGGACATTCTACACAAGACCCAGCTTTCGAAACCAATTTTTTATCAGCTACATCAAAAGACGCTTTTTCCAAATCATAGGTCTGGTCTTTAATCATCCTGTTTATCTGATGTGCGTTAAAATCTTCGCCCATTGTTTCCAACATCATTTGTTGTTCTTCCGGTTCAAAGAGCGCTACACCGACACCCAATGATATGGTCATTTCGCCATTGCGTACAAATTGCTTGAAACCGTCAATCAATCCAGCTAATTTTAGACGCTGTCTGATGAAGTTATCTGTCCTACCCAATCGCTTTGCAATTTCGGTAGGCTCATATTTCTCACTTAGGTAAGCAATCGCCTCAGCTTCTTCGGTCGGTTCGACATCCTGTCTTTGCAGGTTTTCGATAATCTGAACTTCAAGCACATCATTGTTCTCATAAGCACTAACGATACAGGGCATCGTTTTCTTTCCTGCCAATTTACTGGCACGATATCGACGTTCGCCCATCACGATGATGAAATGGCCATTTTGTTGTCTTACCGTGATTGGCTGTAACACACCGTGCTTTTCGATACTCTCAGAAAGCTGCTTTAATGCATTCTCGTTAAAAGTCTTTCTTGGCTGTTCCGGGTCAGGCTTGATTTTGCCCAATTGTAAGTTCTGAATTTGAAGAATGGATGATTTCTTTCCGTTTACTTCTTTCTTGACAGTAGATTTCGCTCTACTGCGCTGCTTTGTGGTACTCGCTTTTGTTGTCATAATACTCAAATTTTTGATTAAACAATATTTGAGCAGAAACCAAACGGAAGATAAAATCTTGGCTCAAAAGGAAACGGAATAAATAAGCGTTGGAAAGAGCATTGGCTTTATGCCGTAGTCTTTTGATGGAAGTATTTTACGAGTTTAAATTGCGGTTATATTGTATGATAATAAACTCCCCCTTACGAAGTAATAAGGTTGCTATTTAGCAGAATTTATTATTTTACCAGAAAATTAATAGGGTTTAATAACAAATAGAAATATTTGACATCAATACAAATGTTGCCCTGAAATTAGCAAAATGTTGTACCTATGTTGTACCTGACATTTTTTTCGACATTTTTTTAAATGGAAAAAGCCGAAGATTTCTCTTCGGCTTTTGTACGGGCGGGGAGACTCGAACTCCCACACCTCGCGGCATCAGATCCTAAGTCTGACGTGTCTACCAATTCCACCACGCCCGCATTTTAATATTTTAACACTTTATATTTCGCTATGTCCTAAGTCTAGCGTGTCTACCAATTCCACCACGCCCGCATTACCATTTTATAACACTTAGGACTCGTTATAAAACTTACTTACCTTGATAAGCGGCTGCAAATATACATAAATGTTTCAATATTCAAATACTTCTTAAAAAAAAATTCAATTTATTATCTTTACCTAAATTCAAAACGTTGTAGATGAAAGATGTAAAAAGTTATGTGGAAGAAAATAAAGATAGATTTATTCAGGAACTGATTGATCTTCTGAAGATTCCATCAATAAGTGCAGATCCGGCCTATAAGAAAGATGTCTTAAATACAGCCGATGCTGTAAAGAAAAGTCTTGAAGAGGCCGGATGTGATAAAGTTGAAATTTGTGAAACTCCCGGTTATCCAATTGTTTACGGAGAGAAAATTATAGATAAAAATTTACCAACGGTGCTGGTTTATGGACATTACGACGTGCAACCGCCAGATCCTATAAATTTATGGGAAAGTCCACCATTTGAGCCTGTTATAAAGAAAACTAAGATCCATCCGGAAGGTGCCATCTTTGCTCGTGGAGCTTGTGATGATAAGGGGCAGATGTATATGCATGTGAAAGCTTTGGAGTATATGACCAAGAATGATGCTTTACCATGTAACGTAAAGTTCATGATAGAAGGAGAAGAAGAAGTTGGAAGTGAGAGTTTAGGTTGGTTTATTTCTAAGAATAAGGAAAAGCTTTCTAATGATGTGATCTTGATCTCAGATACCGGAATGATCGCTAAAGATGTGCCTTCTATTACTACCGGTCTTCGCGGATTGAGCTATATGGAAGTGGAAGTTACAGGGCCAAACCGCGATCTACATAGTGGATTGTATGGAGGAGCTGTAGCAAACCCAATTAATGTGTTGGCTAAAATGATAGCTTCTCTTCAGGATGAAAACAATCATATTACCATTCCTGGTTTTTATGATAAAGTGGAAGAGTTAAGCAAAGAAGAAAGAGATAAAATGGCAGAAGCGCCTTTTGATCTTGAAGAGTATAAAGAAAAGCTAGATATAGACGATGTATATGGCGAAAAAGGCTATTCTACCTTAGAACGTGCTTCCATAAGACCAACGTTAGATGTGAATGGAATTTGGGGTGGTTACACTGGCGAAGGAGCTAAAACAGTACTTCCAGGAAAAGCTTTTGCTAAGATCTCTATGAGATTGGTACCAGATCAAGACTGGAAAGAGATAAGCGAATTATTTAAAAACCACTTTGAATCTATAGCGCCTAAAGGAGTGCGAGTTAAAGTGAACGCTCATCACGGTGGGCAAGCGTATGTAACTCCAATTGATACTATGGAATATCAGGCAGCTAACGATGCTTATAAAGAAGCTTTTGGAAAAGATCCAATTCCGCAACGCAGTGGTGGAAGTATTCCAATCGTAGCTTTATTTGAAAAAGAACTTCAAAGCAAAACTATCTTAATGGGATTTGGGTTGGACACCGATGCGATTCATTCGCCAAATGAACATTTTGGAGTTTGGAATTACTTAAAAGGAATTCAGACTATTCCTTTATTCTTCCAACATTTCACAAAATTAAGTAAGAAATAATCCGAAAATAGAATAAGCAAAAAGCCGATCCAGTTTACTGCATCGGCTTTTTTTATGATATAGATTCTACGTTATAATTTCTTTACATATTTAGTGATGATCACAATTTGTTGCCCATCAACTTTCCCTTCAATATATTCTTCATTTTCATGATCTAAAGAGATACGTCTTACGGCAGTTCCTTGTTTTGCAACCATGCTGCTACCTTTAACTTTAAGATCTTTAATAAGCACTACATTATCTCCGGCTTCTAAAATTACGCCATTGCTATCTCTATGTACTATGCTTTTCGCGGAAGGATCTGCAGCAATAGAAGATTTAGCCCATTCCTTCACTTCATCTTCCATATACATCATGTCTAAAAGATCTTGAGGCCATCCTAAAGATTTTAATCTAGTAAGCATTCTCCAAGATATTACCTGCACCGCCGGAACTGGACTCCACATACTGTCATTCAAACATCTCCAATGATTGGCATCTACTTTCTCCGGATCTTCAATTTGTTCTTTACAAGTTCCACAGATCAAAATGCTATTCTCAGCATCTTTAGGGGAATCTGGTATTTCATAAACTTCTAAATTGTCTGAAGCGGTACATAATTCACATTGTGATCCACTTCTTTGAAATAACTCTTGTTCCAGGCTCATTGTATTTGTTTTAGAAGGCAAAGATACATTTTTGAGACAAAGCATAAATTGCTTAATTCTGAAAAATAATTTGCTCTATGTTTGTAGAATTAAATATTTATTCTACATTTGTAGAGTTAAGTGTAATTAATTCTATCTCATGCAATTATCTAAAGCTGAAGAGCAACTTATGCAAATTCTATGGAAACAGGAAAAGGCCTTGATGAAAGATCTTATAGATGCTTATGAAGAACCTAAACCTGCAACAACCACTATTGCTACTCTTTTAAAAAGAATGCAGGATAAGAATTTTGTAGACTATAAACAGTTGGGAAGATCTAGAGAATATTTTCCACTGGTAAAGAAGAAAGATTATTTTTCTAAGCAAGTAAACGGACTTATAAAGAATTTTTTTAATGATTCTGCCTCTCAATTTGCTTCTTTCTTTACCAAGGAGACCAATCTTTCTAAAGAAGAATTGGAAGATCTTAAAAGCATTATAGATTCTGAAATCGAAAAGAAATAGCTCATGGAAATATTCTTTCTAAAATCGGCGGCTTGTTTAAGTATTTTCTATGTGTTCTATAAGGTCTTATTGGAAAATGCAAGCATGCATACTTTTAAAAGAATTTATCTTTTGTGTGCACTGGTCTTATCAGCAGTAATTCCATTCATCACATTTTATGAATATGTGCAAGTAGAACAAGCAGCAGGTTTAGTGGAGAATTCTACGGCAATAATTACCACTTTCACCACAAGTTCTGTTGAAAGTTTTAATTGGACTCAACTTTTATGGGGTGTATATTTTCTTGGAGTTGCTTTCTTCGGAATAAAATTCATCAAGAATCTTATCAGTATCAATTTTAGGATACTTCGAAACCCAAAAGTAAAAGCAAACGGACTCATCAATGTTTTACTGAAGTTCAGCGTAGAGCCACATACTTTTTTCAGTTATATATTTCTAAATAAAAGAAGGTTCGAAAATAATGATATTCCCAACGAAGTATTGCTACATGAAAAAGCCCATTCAGAACAATATCACAGTTTGGATATTCTATTCATCGAGTTTTTACAGGTTCTGGTTTGGTTTAATCCGATCATTTATCTTATAAAACATGCTATAAAGCTTAACCATGAATTTCTTGCAGATCGAGCAGTGATCCAACAAGGGATAGCGCGTTCAAATTATCAAAAAATTCTATTGGCATTTTCATCACCCGAACATTTTTCGGAGCCAAAAGGGTATCAATTGGCAAGTGCCATTAATTATTCATCAATCAAAAAACGATTTACAGTTATGAAAACACACACATCAAAACGAAGTATGTTGCTCAAAAGCTTATTGCTATTGCCATTGCTGGCACTTATGTTATTTAGTTTTACTACCAAAAAAGTAGTGTCCATAGATACAGTGGTGAACAGCGATCGGGTTAATCAAGATCCACAGAATTACATTTTAGAGCAGGAGAAAGCAACCGCCAAAATGGTGAAGGAATACAATAAATTGGCTAAGAAGTATAATGCTTTAGCTAAAGAAGAGCGAACGATCTCTAGAGATGGACTTAAGAGAATGGTTTATATTTTTGATAGAATGACGAAGGAACAACGAGCACAATCTGAAAAATTTCCAGAGATCATCGTTCCTAAAAATGCTCCAGCTCCGCCAAGACCAACTCAAGGAGATAATCTTCAGAATATAGTTCCGCCACCGCCACCTCCTGCACCACCACATCCAGAAAGGGTTTCTTTAGATAAGCAACGAGAAATGGAGCGTGAAGTTAGAATTGAAGAACGTAAGATGAGAAGTGCGGAAGATGAAATTAGAACAGAAGAACGCACGATGAGAGCTACTGAACGAGAAATGGAGCGTCAGGAAAGAGAAATGGAAAGACATGAGCGTGAACTGGAAAGGGCAAATAAAGATGAAGAAAGAATGCAGCAAGAAATGCAAAGGCATGAGGTAGAAATGAAGAGAGCAGAGCGTGAAATGAAACGTATGGAAATGGAAATGCAGAAAGAAGGTACACCTTTGCCACCACCGCCACCACCAGAGCCAACAGTACATTTTAAGCAATTAGCTAAAGAAGGCGGAGTCTTTTATTTTGAAGGAAAAAAGATAGCCTTAGATGAAGCTATAAAATTGGTTAAAAGTGGAGGTAATATAAATATTGATGTTTCACAACAAGGAACTGAGCCACCAATTATTAAGATCAAGAAATATTAAAAGCTCTAATTAGATCAATAGAAAACCTCATTTCTTACCGATTTGAGGTTTTTTATATTTTCAAGTTTTCTGATAAAAGCTTCAATTTCCAAACACTCGAGTTGCTAAGTTGCTAAAAACTTTTTTAGCATTTTCAGGATCACGGGGAACTTCTTCTACCTTCAGTTCACCTGCTTTTCCTTTTAACTTATAACTAAAGACAAATTTTGGATCTGCAGCATTTATGTTATAAGCTCCAAAACGAAGATCATTAAAATATAAAGTTTCATCTCTTTTGGCAATAGTATACCAGCCTTGTGAAATAGCGATTATTCTATTAAGATCTTTTTCATCTTTAAAATCATTTACCAAATCATGATTCTTGGGAATACGTTTAAATTCTATAGGCTTGGTATCTAAAATTGAATAATCTGCAAGAAGATAAGCATCTTCAACTTCTACATTGGCAGACCACATAATGGTATTAAATGGACTTGGTCTGGTTTGAATCTGGTTATAAGAAATATCTTGCTCCTCTAAAGCACTTTCAAATTTGAAATATGTGTACGCTTTTAAACCGATGGTGCAAATCATATAAATGCTACTAATAATTAATCCTAAGTTGTTATACTTCCTTCTTTGTAAAGATCCTTTTTTAGCTCTGAAGGCCAATATCAAGAAGATCAAGAATGGCAAGGTGTAAAGCGGATCTATAACAAAGATATTCTTGTAAGCTAACCTAAGATCTAATGGCCAGAAAAGTTGCGTGCCCCAAGTGGTATGGGCATCTAAAAGCGGATGCGTTATTAAGCCCCAAAACATCAACCATGACCAATCTTTCCAATGTACGTCAGCTTTCTTTTCAATTTTTGAAATGAGCCAACCAAATATTGGAGCAAAAAGGATTGAAAACAAGATAGAATGTGAAAAACCTCTGTGAATTTCAATGGCAGTTAAAGTATCTGTAAATAATGGAGCAAAGGAATCTAAGTCTGGAATGGTCCCTGCTATTGCGCCATATAACATCGCTTTATTTCCAACCTTTTTTCCTAACACCGCTTCTCCAATTGCAGCGCCTAATACTATTTGAGTTAAAGAATCCATAGTTTATATTTTGCTGAAAATAGATTTAAAAGCGACAAAGCCAAACCCTGTAAAAAGCATTAGATGAAATACGATCAATCCAAAATCTTGAAGAACAAAAGCGCTATAAATTCCGAAGCCAAAATACAACCAAAGCGCAGCCTCAATAAAAGTGCTTAAGGAAAGACTATTGGTTAGATATTTATTCGCTTTCCAGGAATCTTTAATATTATTCACATTGAATTTTGGGGTTCTTATGAACTCACTTTTCTTTCCAAAATGACCTTCCAAAACGGCAAGTGAATTATGAACTGAAAATCCCATAGCGATCGAGAAGAACGTAATGAACATCCCAATAAATCTGAAGAAATTTTTGAATGAGCTTCCGTGTATCTTCATATAAGTGACTAAATAGCAAACAAAAAATATCAAGGTGCTGATTGCGAAAAAAGCAATGACATTAAAATACCAGCTAAATTGAGGGTTGGAATTTTTAATGTATAACACAGGAATGCTTAAAACCGCTAATAAGATCACCAGCAAGAACATACTTGAGTTGAGCAAATGGAAAAATCCGTGAAATTTAGTGCCTGCACTTAAATTTTTATCATGTAGGAGTTTGCCATAATTCTTCTGAAAGTTTTCAGCTGCTCCCTTGTTCCATCTAAATTGTTGAGATTTCGCTGCACTAATTGCAATAGGTAATTCTGCAGGAGTTTCTACATCTTCCAGATATTTGAATTTCCAATTCTTTAACTGAGCTCGATAACTAAGGTCAAGATCTTCAGTTAACGTATCTCCGCTCCAGTTTCCGGCATCCATGATACACACTTTTCTCCAGATTCCGGCCGTTCCATTAAAATTGATAAAATGCTTTCCAAAATTTCTCCCGGTTTGTTCCAGAATGAAATGAAAATCGAGTGCAAAGGCCTGAATTTTGGTTAAAAGAGAATAATTTCTATTGATATGTCCCCAACGAGTTTGAACAACACCCACATTTGGATTTTTAAAATATGGCACCGTTTGTAACAACCAATCGGGTTGAGGTAAGAAGTCTGAATCAAAAATGGCGATAAATTCTCCTTTTGCGATCTTCAAACCTTCTTTAAGAGCTCCGGCTTTATAACCGGTTCTATCAAGTCTTTGAATATGTTGGATGTCGAGTCCTGATTTTTGTAAATCCAAGATCTTATCGGCTATCATCTTTACCGACTCATCTGTAGAATCATCCAAGACCTGAATTTCTAATTTGTCTTTAGGATATTCAATTTTTGAAATATTATCTAAAAGCCGTTCCATGACGTACAGCTCATTATATACAGGAAGTTGAATGGTAACTTTTGGAATCTGTTCGGCTATGGAAAGATCGAATTTTAAAGAAGTATCTGGTTGTTTTTTAGATCTTAGATAATTAACAAGAAGACTTAACTGAGAAAAACTATAGAGCAAGATCAGCAATAAGGCAATGGTGTAGATGATGATGATCGCAAACTCCATTATTTAATACTGTATTTAAAAATCCAACCTAATATTTTCACACCTGCAAAGATAGCACCTTTCACAGTTCCCGAAACTTTTGACACTCCTATTCGGTTTTTATAATGCACAGGAACTTCTATATACGAGAATTTTTGTCTGATGGCTTTTAACTGCATTTCTACCGTCCAGCCATAGGTTTTATCCTGCATGTTAAGCTGAAGTAGTTTTTCATATTTTATGGCTCTAAAAGGACCAAGATCGGTGAAATTTGCATTGAAGAACAATTTCATCAATGTCGTAGCTAATTTATTTCCGAAACGTTGAGGGAACGTCATAGAACCCGGTTCGCGCAGAGCACTTACTCTTGCACCTATAACCATATCTATATTATCATTAATAATAGGGGCGATGATCTTATCCATTTCTGAAGGAAAATCGCTGTAATCTCCATCCAGAAAAACAATGATATCCGGCTTAAATTCTTGGTTTGAAATATAATCCATGCCTTTTAAACAGGCATAGCCATAACCTTTTCTGCTTTCTTTAAGTACCGTAGCACCGGCTTGAGCAGCATTTTCTTCGGTCTTGTCTGTAGAATTATTGCTGACTACTATAATTTCATCAACAAAATCCGGAATTTCAGCAATTACTTTTGCAATAGAATCTGCTTCGTTATAAGCGGGAATAATAACTTTAATGATCTCAGGCATTCAGAAAAATAGATTTGTCTTGAGGCATTTTGCGCAAAAGCTCATGTTGAGTACGCAAAATAAAGGCTTTACTTACAATTTATCTGCTTTTCTGATTTAATAAATCCATTAAATCTACATCATTTCCTAAAAGAACTTCTTCAGAATTTATTCTTCCGTCTAAAGATCCATTTTCTAATTTAAGGACTCCTCTTGGGCAAACTGCAGCGCAAATTCCGCAGCCAACACAACTGGCTCTAACAATGTTTTCTCCTTTTTGAGCATACGCACGAACGTCTATTCCCATTTCACAATACGTAGAACAATTTCCACAGGAAATGCACTGTCCGCCATTTGTAGTAATTCTAAATTTTGAGAATAAACGTTGTTGCAATCCTAGAATTGCTGCCATAGGGCAACCAAATCTGCACCAAACTCTATTTCCAAAAATAGGGTAGAAGCCTGTACCAATAACTCCGCTAAAAATAGCTCCAATTAAAAAACCGTAGGCCTGACGCAGCGATTCCGCATTAAATAAGAAAAGAGTAGTGCCACCAGCGTAATGAAATCCTATTAAAGAGAGAACTATCACTAAATAGCCAATGGCCCCAATTCTTGCATCTTTTGCTAATTCTTCTTTTTTAAAGAACCAAATCCCAGCAAAAAGCAAGGTTAAGAGTATACCAACTCCTATTAAAAAAGTATCTCTTGTTAACCAATATTTAGAAGCATCGTCCCCTAAATAAGAATAGATAACAGCGGTGGTCATAACAACTACAAATACTAATACACTATGCACAACCCAACGTTCTACTTTCCATGCAAACTGACTTTTATCTGATAACTGTCTATAAGAATCCCCGGCTGTTTCGGCTAAACCTCCACAACCACATACCCAGCTACAATACCAGCGTTTTCCGTATTTGTAGGTGAGAATTGGAGTAATCACAAAAATAGAAACAATCCCAAATAACAATAAAGCCAAGCCAATATCTCCGGCAGAAATAAAATCGTCTACTCTGTATTGTTCAAAATTATAATAATTAAGTGGCCAGATATTTTTCAGATCATAATAAGGAAGGCTAAACGTATCACTATTCAATCTTGCCATAAATTCCGGAATTAGGAAAGCGAAGGCTGTTTGAAAAAAGATGACTGAAATGGTTCTTAGTTTTTCATATCTATTATGGCGATATTTCCAGATGAATTTTATTCCAAAGGCAGCAATAGCAATAGTGTACAGCGTTCCGTAAACAAACCATTGGCTAGCCGGATTTCCGCTTAATGCTTTACTCAGCGGATCGAAAAGCGCAATTAAACCCGTGTTATCACCATCTTGAACCAATCCTATAAATTGAGGAAAGAAATATAATACAATATAAAATCCTGTTAGAGAAATTCCTGCAAGCCAAGCCAAATATCCCCTGCTAGACATAGACTTAAACCAAACTCCGTCATTCTTTATACCGGGATGTGTATCTGAATATGCAGCTTTTGCAAACCAAACAATTCCTGCAAATATGGAAGCCAGAGAAATACTAAGCCACAACGTTTTATTAGGAAAATTGATATTGAAAGCAGCTAACAACAAAATAATAAGACCACTCATTCCTAAAAAAGTAGCGAGCTTTTGCTGTGTATTAATAGACTTTGGTGGTTCGCCGGTGAGCGCCATATTAGGGTGAATAGAACTCATAGTTATGCTGTTGTAAGTTGATTTTTAAATGCTGAAAAGATCTCTTTTTCGTGTGTTTTGTAAAACTCAGGATCAAAATTGGCTTCTTTTAAATGAGAAAGCACATAATCTATGCTTCGTTCTTCATTTAACCACCGATCTATCACTTCGTGTCTTAATCTAATTCCGTAGATGTTTATACCTAAAAATTTATTGGAAGTTTTATCAAATGAAATAGTAAGAAATTTCGTTTCATCTTCATGTTTCCAATTAAGATGTTGCTCATTTTCTTTAGGTTTACTCCACACCCAACCATAGGTTTGATATTCTATATCGAAGAATTTCGCACTATTAAACCAATTTCCGGGTTTGTAGGGGGTTTTGTTTCCTGTTAAAGTTTGTGCCAAGGTCTCACCCATCATTCTACCGGTATACCAAACGGCTTCAATTGGTTTTCTCTCACCAATATTTTTACGCTGCTGCACGCAATCTCCAATAGCATATACATCTGTAATGTTTGTTTGAAGATATTCATCTACCAGAATTCCTTTATCTACTTCAAGAGAAGTATTCTTTAAAAACCCAATATTTGGGTGTACACCTGCACAAAGTCCTACTAACTCGCATGCTATTTCTTCTCCATTTTTGGTCAAGATACCTTTTACTCGTCCGTCTTCATCTGAGAGGATCTTATCTAATTCTTCTTCATGTCTTAGGTCTACGCCGTGTGAAATAATATGTTTGGATATTAAATGTGCATCGTGATAGGGCAACACACTTCCCCAAAATGCCTTTTCTCGAACTAGAAATGTAACATCGATTTTTCTTGTTCTAAGCATTTCAGCCATTTCAACACCAATCAACCCACCACCAATAAGTACTGCTTTTTTACAATTAACAGAATTCTTCTCCAGCAATTCCAGATCTTGTTTGGTTACTAGGCCTTGAACTCCTTCCAGCTCTTCGCCTTCCCAACCAAATTTATTCGGTAAAGAGCCAGTAGCTATTATTAGCTTATCATATTTCATTTCTTGCCCAACAGAAAAGTGCAGTGTTTTTTGCTCAAAATCTATCTTTTCTACCCAAGCTTTTTTTAGCTCAATTCGGTTCTTTTCCCAAAACCAATCTTCGTAAGGTTTTAGGTGATTCCACTTCATATGGCCCATATAGACATACATGAGAGCAGTTCTAGAAAAGAAAAAATCTGATTCTCCAGAAATAACGGTGATCTTTTTATCAGAATTTTTTCGAATATGCCTTGCAGCCGTAATTCCTGAAATTCCGTTGCCTATTATGACAATGTGCTCCATATATTTCCTAATTTTAAGAAGTGTTAAGAATGGCTTTTAAAAAAGCATGAGTCGTACTGCTTGGTATACCTTTCAAAGCTATTAAGGTAAAGTACGCAGAAATATGCTATAATTACAAAGGTTTCCTCCATTTTTGTGCTTTGTTTTAGGCTAAAATCTTTTGAATAGAATTAATATGAAGGTCAGTAATTTCAAATCTCAATTTCAGATTATTTCAGCAATGTTCTTTCTTGTGCTGCTCAGTTCTTGTGAAGCTCAGAATACTTCAGAAAAAATAAATGGGATTAGCTTAGTGGCTTCCAGAGAGAAAATTTCAGCAAATGATATTCAGCCAATAAAAAAGGTTAATGCTAATACGGTTGCCTTGATGCCTTTTGGTTTTATGGAAAGCTTGAACATTCCTAAATTGTATTTTAATCTGGAAAGACAATGGTGGGGCGAGCGCGAAGAAGGAATAAAAGAAACTATCGAACTTATGCGTAAAGATAGTCTGGAAGTAATGCTAAAGCCTCAGATCTGGATCAGGAATGGCGAATTTACCGGGGATGTAAAAATGAATTCTGAAGCAGATTGGGTAAGTTTTGAAGAGCAATATGAAGAATTTATCCTCTTGTATGCAAAAATTGCTGAAAGTGAAAAGGTGGAGATCTTGTGTATTGGTACAGAGTTGTATGAATTTGTAAATGCAAGACCAGATTTTTGGAATAAGCTGATCGCCGACCTTCGCAAGGTATATTCCGGAAAACTTACCTATGCCGAGAATTGGGATAAGATGGATAAAGTTGAGTTCTGGGCAGCACTAGATTATGTTGGAGTGGATGCCTATTTTCCTTTAAATGTAGAAAGATCTCCAAAAATTGAGGAGCTGCGTAAAGGTTGGAAGCCTTATAAAAATTCTTTAAAGATTATTTCTGAAACTTCTGGAAAACCTATTCTTTTTACGGAATATGGTTATAGAAATATAGATTTTGCAGCTAAAACTCCTTGGGATTCTTCCAGAGAATTAAAAGATACCAACAACAAATTACAAGCAGATGCTTTAGAAGCTTTGTATCAAGAATTTTGGCAGGAAGAGTGGTTTGCAGGCGGATTTTTATGGAAGTGGCATCACAATCATGCTGTAGCCGGGGGAGATAAAGACACTCAATTTACACCTCAAAATAAACCGGCAGAACAGGTGGTTAAAAATTATTACGGCAGAGTTTTTACAAACTAAGTTTGGTTTTATAATAAGTATGTAGTTCATCTGGAGAAGCACCTCGATACTTTTTCCAATAGATCTGTAGAAACACATATTGCAATTTCCAAACCCCATATTCTTCATAACGGCGAGCAGAAGTAGTTAACCATTTTTTGATGACTACAAATTGATTTTTCTCATAAAGCCTTCTTATGATGTCGTTGTCTTCATACACTATAAAAGACTCGTTAAAACCACCAATATTTTTGAATAAATTCCTTTCTACAAACAGGGATTGATCTCCACCGCGACAAGCTTTATGATTAAATTTAGTGAAATAACCCATCAAGTTAAGCCACCAGTGATTCTTGTCAAATTTCATACAAAAACAACCTGCTAAATTGCCTTGTTCTATTTGCTCTACAATTTCAAGATCAAAATTATATGGAGGAAAACTATCGGCGTGAAGAAAATAAAGCGTCTTACCCTTTGCAATAGCAGCTCCTGCATTCATTTGTTTCGCTCTTCCTTTATTAGAACTTATAAAAATCACATCTTCCTGATCTGATAATAATGCAGCAGTATTATCTGTACTTCCGCCATCTACCACGATAATTTCAGAAACATAGATAGATGAAGAGCTTCTTAAGTGCTCTAACAGATGAAGGATGTTGGCCTCTTCATTAAAAACAGGAATAATTATGCTGATCATGATTATTTCTGTTCGTTAAGATTCCAATTGTAGTCTTTATAGTTAAGGGTTGCAGTATCGCTAATTTTAGTTTCAGCGAATTTATTGATGTAATCTATCACTGTTTGATCACTATCTCTAAAATCTTTTTTATACCAGTCGAAAATTGAAGAAACCTTTGGTGAATTTTCAGAAAGATCATTTTTATCAGAATTGATGAATTGCTTAGTAGCTTTGTCCAACTGCTCATTGATCTTCGCAGCAGTATAAGCTTCATTCATCAACTTTGGACAAGAGATAGAAGCGCAATTAATGGCAAAATGAATTCTTGGTTCATTCATTTTTCTCAGGATACTATTTTCAATTCCGCCTAAAGAAATTTGAACATTCCCAATTTTCACCATGTCTTTGGTCCAAGCACCTTTAATGTCTTTAATACTTTTCACAGGATAATTTTCAAGTATCAACTTAACAGTGTTGGCGTTATAAGTGTTTATATAATACGCCAACTGTTCTTGCACCGACCATTTATCTGAAGGTTGGTGATTAGATAACATGGTAATATAAGAATCCAGCGCTGTTCTGTCTGCCTGGAACCCTTTATAATCTACCAAACCATCACTATTCACATGCTTTTTAAGCAGTTTGTCCCAAGCGCTATGATCTACATTTACTTCAGAATTTGCCGTGGTAGAAACGATCTCTTCGGAAGCCTCTTTGTTAGACAAACCTTTGTCATTAAGACCTGCAGCCGATAATAACGTACAGGAATTAAGCACTAAAAGGCTAATTCCGGTAAAAAGTAACGGGCGAATGAATGTAATTTTTTTCATAATTCAAGTGTTAGCAGATCAAAATTGGGTGGTTAATCCAGTTATATTTTTTTGATCAATTCTTTAAAAAGGGTGATCATTTGCGGTTCTGCTTTTTCTGCCATTGCAATGATCTCTGCTATATCTACGGGTTTTAGGTCATCAGGGTTTCCTTCATCTGTAATTACTGAAATTGCAGACACCGGAATTTTTAGATGATTTGCCACAATTACCTCAGGTACAGTACTCATACCCACTGCATCTGCACCAATTATTTTTAAATATCTGTACTCTGCTCTTGTTTCCAATTGCGGCCCTAATACCGACGCATACACTCCTTTATGAAGGATAATATTGTGTTCTTTTGCTGTGTTTTCAAGGGTTTCATTCATAACTGCATCATAAGGCTGGCTCATATCTACAAAGCGTTCCCCCAATTGTTCAACCCCATGAAATGCTAAGGGAGAACCTCCTTGAAGATTTATATGATCTTCAATAAGCATTAATTCTCCTTTTTTATAATCTAAGTTGATAGAACCTGAAGCATTAGAAACCAACAGTTTTGAAATACCAAGTTCCTTCATCACTCGTACTGGGTAAGTTACATCTTGCAGGCTGTATCCTTCATATAAATGAAACCTTCCTTGCATTACCACTACTTTCTTGCCTTCCAGCTTTCCGAAGATCAATTTTCCTTTATGAAATTCTACAGTAGCAGTAGGAAAATGAGGAATATCTTTATAGCTAACCTCCGCTAAAATTTCGATTTCATCTATAAATTGACCCAGCCCTGTTCCTAATATTATTCCAATTTCCGGAGCGTCAAATCCGCGGGAGATAAGGTGATCTGTAGATTCTTTAATTTCTTGTATCATATTATTTCTTCAGGAATTTTTGAAAAATCGCTACATCTTGAATATCTTCTAAATAATCAACATCGTTACGAGGTTCCAATAATTTTACATTTTTATATTTAAGATCTTTTAAAGTGTCTTGAAGCACAGAATCTGTACCCCAATTTTTGTTTTTAAAGACTTGTGAAGTTAAGAAATTCATTCCTAATAAATAATACCCACCATCTTCTGCAGGACCAACAACGGCATCATATTCTTGCAGATCTACAATAGCCTCTTCAATATCTTGCTTATTAAGATCATAAAGATCGCTTCCAATTATTATAATATTTTGATATCCGGCTTTAAAACCTTGCTCAAAAGCATACTGCATGCGTTCTCCCAAGTCTTCTCCCTGCTGAAGCTTCTTACTAAAAATAGTATTATCCCAAAGATCATTTTCTCTGATTTTTACAGAATAATGTACCTCTTTTTCTACGGATAGATCTTTGGTAACATTTACGGTATGTTCAATTAGAAATTTATAGATCTCCAGAGCGGTTTCATCTCCAACATCTTTGGCAAGTCTTGTTTTTACTTTGCCAAGTTCCGGGTTTCTGGTAAATATTAAGAGTAGGTTTTTAGAAGTTGATTTCAAAATAAATGATTTGTGATTAATATACCTTTTCTCCTTTTTTCAGCCATTTAGACCAATGCTTAGAGAAAGTATGCACTTTTTCGGTTTCTTTTTCATGAGTATCATAAACAGCAAACCCGCTATTCTTCCACTCAAAAATACCACCGTATAAATTCTTTACATTTTGATATCCGGCATTTTCTAATTTCTCAGAAATATTTTCAGACCGAATACCAACAGAACAATATACCACGATTGGAATAGATTTGTTGCTGAACAGTTGTGAAATCTTTTCTGCGGAAAAATCATCATAACCCACAAATTGAGCATTTTTAATATGACTCACTTCATATTCTTCCTTTTCTCGAGCATCAAAGATCAAGATAGAATCTTTGTCAAATTTCAACATTCTTAATTCTTCTACAGAAATATAAGGAACACTATTGGTGTTATATTTAGCTAAAAGCGCTTCCATAGAACTCTGAGCTTTCATTTGAAAGCTTGTAATGATAAGAACTACTATAAAAATTGATCTTTTTAAAGTCATAATTAGTTGTTTCTATAGATACTTACGTGAAAATTTAGAACTGCGATGTTAGAGTTTTCTGAAATTCGATCTCAATTCCTTGCAATTCACTTTCCGCTTTTGGTAAGATCTCGGTATTATCCCAAATTCCGGTAAGTATGGTATTTGCGTATTCCTGTGGCAAACCATTTTTCAACATCAATTCATTGGCAAGTTCATGCTCATAATTAAACGAATGATGAGATAGCATTGGCGATGCATTTTCATCTAAAATAGCATACCAAACTCTGGGAGTTCCATCATTAGCCGGCATCCCAATAACTCCCGGGTTAATCCAAAGTTTATCTCCGATCTTTTCATTAAAAGGAAGTCCGCAATGCCCAGCAATTATAATATCAGAATTGGTCTCTTCAAAGACGTTGCTTTTTACTTGTTTGGGAGTCGATTTAAAAATGAATTCTGAAATATTGGAATAAGAACCGTGCACTACCGTCACTTTTTTATCAGCATAAGTGAAACTTAGATTTCTTGGAATTGCTCTTACAAACTCAATAGAATCTTTTTCCAAATGTGCTTTTGCAAACGGATACCAAAGTTGTGAGAAATTATCGCATCTGGAACCTTCTCTAAAATCGCAACCACAATCGTCTTTGTCTTCAGCCAATTGAACCTCCACATTTCCTGCGATAGCTCTGGCTCCCCAATCTTTAAATAGCTGAATGGTTTGCTGAGGTTGGGCGCAATACCCTATAATATCTCCCGTGCAAATACAGTTATCAGAAGGAATTCCTTCCGACTTAGCAATAGAGATCAACTTTTCTAAAGCCTGTAAATTGCTATAAACTCCTCCAAATAAAAGAAGTTTGCCGTTTAGAGTTCCAATATTTTCTATTTCTGAATCCATTTAGGAAGTAAATATAAGATTATGCAAGTGATAATTCCCCAAACGTTGATCCAAAGTAGGTCTGCATATGGGCCTTCAGTTAATATCAAAGCTTTCGGGAAAATATTAAAAACGAGTAAAAATCCGAAGACCAATCCGCCAACTACACTAAGGTAAAAACTGCTTTGAGGTACCTTGACCTTCCAGAACATAAAAACCGGAGTCAGCCCAATAACCATAGTTCCGGAAATGGTAGTTGCAGAAAGGATTTCAGCATCTAAGAAAACAGGAATGGTTCCCGCGATTGCTAATACTACCATGGCAATTCTTCCAAATTTGATGCTTCTCCCAAATTTAAGATCGATAGCAATAAGTTTAGAAAATGATGAAAATGTGGAGTCCAACGTTGATGCAGCAGAAGTGATCATAATAAAGTTGATCACTAAAAGAATAATTACTCCAAAGGCTTTTCCAACTTCTACCGCCGCTTGCCCTTGCATTCCTTCTTTTTGCGCATAAACCCCAATAATACTAAAGAGTACGATACAAATTCCACCAAAGACACTCGCTAAAAGAAAACTTTTCAAGGTTGTTTTTGGACTGCTTATAAAACCTCTGTCGGTTAGTACCGGATCATGAAAAGGATAACTAAAAGATTGAATTACGGCGGCAAAAAGCAAATTTAAGCCGGTTGCCATGGTCCAACTTCCGGAGGTTGCCACTTCTTTAACGCTTATTTCTCCAATACTAAAAATGTTCCAAAGAATGATACAAAGCAAAACGGCAAAGAATCCCATTTGTATCACATCTGTAAAAATGGAACTGCTTAAACCACCTTTTAAAGCATAAGCCAACGTCAAAATTGTAAAGACGATGATCGCCCAATAAAATCCGCTACTGCCCTGATCTCCAAAATAAGTACCTATGACCATGGTATTAGACCAAACTTCATTAAAAAGCCTAATGCTTATCAAGATCGAGAATAAGGCGACAGCTCCTCTTCCAAATTTTGAAACTAAGAATTGGTGAATACTTTTAAATCCTCCTTTTACTCGCATTGCGTAGATCACTATCCCCGCAATTGCGAAGGAAAGGTAATAGCCGGCATAGGCGAGACCCCCTACGATCCCGAATTCCAAGCCGAGATTTGCTGCATTGGTAATGCTTTTTGCGAAGATCCAAGAGATTATTAAGCTACCGGTAAGCATTCCTGTATTAGGCGCTTTGTTTTTAAAAGTAGCTTTAAAAAATTCTCTTGCATTTCTTGCTCTCGGTGAAATTATAAAAAGCGCAATACTGGAAAATAGGAGTAACCACCACTGCCAGTAGATAGGTTCAATTTTATAAACTTCAATAAAAAGTGTCATGTGATTATTATTAATAAACCAAGATAGAAATTGAATTCTATCAACTACTCATCCCACCAAACCGGGAAATTGATACTATTGTCATTTGTAGTGCTAGCTGCCTGATTGTAATTTTGGGCATTTAGTGCAGCTTCTTCAGTAGGGTAAGGCATTCTAACAGGAATGAGATCGTTATTCAAACTTGCAGAAATTGGCTTAAGATCTGGAAATCCTGTTCTTCTCCATTCTGTCCAACCTTCGTACCCGTTTATCATATTAGCGATCCATTTTTGGGTGATGATCTGTTCGATCTTATCTTTTCCATCTGTACCATAAGCAGCCGTAGCGCTTAAATAATCTTGGGGCAATGCAGTGTTCCAATATTCAAAAGCTTGGGTAACGGCCAGCTCATATAACATTTTAGGATCTGCTTGAATATATCCTTTTTCGGCAGCTTCGGCTAATAGAAAGTTGGTTTCCCATCCTGTCATAAAATTAGCGTCCAACATTCCAGAGTTTTCTCTAAAGATTTTCCCTGCGTACGAATAATCTGCAGGAGAAATGGAGGTTTGTGAAGCATCTATTCCGTTGATGAGTCCGTTGTAAACTTGTGGATCATTTCCTGTGGGTCTAAACAACACCTCAATTCTTGGATCTTCTAGATCATGCAAGATTTCATCTATAGTTTCAGACATCACGAAATTGTTGAAATCTCCGGCTCTTAGTCTTGCCAGTCTAAAATTATTTGGCTCCCCATCTGTAAAATCAAAAGTGGCATTATCAACATTACTTCTGATGAAATTGCCTTCCTGATATACTTGTTGTAATTGTGAAGCAACATCGGTCTTTTCTGAAATGCGCATCAAACTTTTAATCTTCAAAGAATTTGCAAATTGTATCCAGTTATCAAGATTTCCATTAAAAAGAATATCTCCTTCTAATTTGATAGCGCCGTTGTAATTCTGAATTGCTGCTATCCCTTTATCGAGATTATCAAGAATTCCGCCTTCAGCTAAATAAATATCTTCCTGAGCATCATATTTTGGAGTGGTGGTCACTTCTTTTCCTTTAAAAGCTTCAAAATACGGCACATCTCCATAAATATCTGTGAGCGCAGCGGCCATATAAGCTTTCATTATAAGCGCCGGACCTTCATAAACCCGATTAGCTTCTGTAGTTCTGGCTTGTTCTAAAATGATCTCATTATCTCGAAGATTGGTGTAAAAAACAGGCCAAGGATTACCTCCAAGTTGCGGAGACTTCAAGGCATGTCTGTCAAAAAGGTTAAAATCTAAAGCTGTTAAATATTGCCCTAATAAGTTTCCGGCAACAAAACCTTCATAAGACATTTCTTCGCTATAATCATAAATGACTTGCCTCAACAGCAAACTTGGCTGAACTTGCAAAGGTGCATTTGGATTGGTGTTGATATCTTCAAAATCTTTGGTGCAAGAAGAGATAGCTGCAAATGCTACTAAAAGTGCTGTTATATATATAAATCTTTTCATCTTAAATACTATTTTTAAAAGGCTATTATCGCCTAAAAATTAATTCCTGCTTTAAATCCAAAACTTCGGGTGGTAGCATAAGACATATCTTCTACACCACTTACAAATCCGTTGCCTTGCACCGCTAATTGTTCAGGATCAAAATGAGGAATTTCACTAAATGCAAATAGATTTCTTCCAACCAAAGAAAGATTGATGGTTGCTCCATCTTTCATAAACCCAAGTGCTCCCTCGTTCAGGTTAAAAGTATAGCCTACAGCAAATTGTCTTAATTTTAGGTAAGAAGCATCATAAACGTTGTTCTCTTCATGATTTCTATCGTAATACTGACGGTAATATGATTCTGCAGAAACTGCTGTGGTATTAGGCACATAAATTGGATTTTCTGAAGTCCCGGTGTTTACTACTCCATCTGCAATTATTCCCGCTTCCGGTCTATAAGAAGTTTCTTCTAACTGGCCTCCAACAGCTCCTAAAGCTAAAGTTCTTGAAACTAAAATTCCACCTTGTCTCCAGTCTAATAAAAAGCTAAGGTCCCAATTTTTATAGTTGAATTGGTTGTTGAAACCAAGCATAAAATCTGGGTTGTAGTTACCTAATTTCTGAAGGTTATTATCTGCAATATATCTTCCGGCTTCCGTTAAGATGAAATCTCCATTTTCATTCTTTAAGTACCCGGTTCCATACAGATCTCCAATTTTTCCGCCTTCTTCTACTTGTAACCAAACCGTTTGATCTGGATTGTCATAAATTCTATTGTAAGCCAACGTCAATCTTCCTGCTTCCTGCGGAAGTTCTTCTACTTTAGACACATTTTTGCTAAAATTCAAGGTGCTATTCCAGCTAAAATTGCTATTTCTAATAGGAGTAATGCCTGCGATGATCTCAATTCCCTGAGATCTAACTTTCCCTGCATTCACCACTTTTTGTGTATATCCGGAAGAGATCCCAATTGGTAAGGATAAAATCTGATCTTCTGTCAGGGCATTGTAATACGTAAGGTCAAAATTCAATCTGTCTTTAAAGAATCTGATATCGGCACCTACTTCATAAGAAGTAGTTCGTTCTGGCTTTAAATTAGGATTAGAGATGATGTTCTGATCGCTAAAAGTAGGTTGAGACATATAAGGTGTTTGTGAAACAAAAGCTCCTGTGGTTTGATAGGGATCTGTATCATTTCCTACCTGTGCCCAACTGGCTCTAAGCTGCGCAAAAGAGAAGAATTGAGGCAATTCTGTTACATTTGAAAGTATAAAACTTCCCGAAACTGAAGGATAGAAAAATGAAGTATTAGCTACAGAATATGGTGTGTCAAGAGCGCTAGACCAATCATTTCTTCCGGTAACATCTAAAAACAAGAAATCTTTATATCCAAATTTCGCAATTCCATACATGCTATTGATTCGCTTTTGAGATTCATATTGAAAAACTTCAATTGGAGAGGCAGCATTGTTCAATTTAAAAACTCCGGGCTGCGCCAAAGCGGTGGTTTGTGATTGAGTGGTAGAAGCTTTTTGATCAAGTCTGTTTCCACCTAAAGAAATATCAGCAGAAATAGCTCCAAAAACGTTGTTATAATTCAGAAGGAAATCTGTGTTGATCTCTCTAAAGAAAACCTCATGTTCACCATAAGCACCATTTTTGAATCTATTGGAGCTGAATGCTCTCTTGAACTGACGGTTTTCACTAGAATAATCCATTCCGGTACGTACCGCCAAACTTAAATGATCTGTAATCTCTTGTTTGATAGAAAGATTTCCGAAAACACGATCTCTGTTGAAGGAGTTGGTGTTTTCATAGAGCATAAAATATGGGTTATCAAAATAGGTATAATTATAAGAGATCTGCTGCACATCTTCCAGACCCGGTTGCCAGTAATCTTTTAAATTCTGAATATTCAAAGATCTCGGGCCCCAAGCTACAAGAGAGTAATTTAGATTTTCTGAACCATATCCATTGGCAGGTCTATTATCACTTCCGGAATTCACATAGTTAATAGTGGAGTTTATGCTCATTCCTTTTAGCGGCTTAAAATTGAGTTTAGCAGCCACGGTTTGTCTGTCTAGATTTACACCCGGAATAATAGATTCACTTCTAAGATCTGTAAAAGAAAGTCTATAATCTCCTTTTTCAAATCCGGAAGAAACCGATATATTATTGATGGTTGTAACACCGGTCTCATAGAAATCTTTTAAATTATCTGGATGAGAATTGAAAGGAGTGGGAGTAATGGGAAGGTCGTTATACAGCGAAGTATCACCACCACGAACAATAGTTCCATCTGGTAAGACCACAGGACTATCATATTGAGGTATCAAAGTTCCCTGATCCAATCTTGGGCCCCAGCTGTATGTAATCAAGTCATTAACTCCACCACCAAGGCCATCTTTAAATTCAAATTTCCCGGAATTCCCTTGTCCGTATTCATTCTGAAATTCCGGAAGTTGAAAAGCGGTATCTATAAAAAGACTGGTATTAATACTAATCCCCATGCCTTTAGCTTTTGAACCGTTCTTAGTTTCGATAATGATCACTCCGTTGGAAGCTCTAGTTCCATATAAAGCTGCTGCACTTGCTCCTTTTAAAACCGAAACAGACGCAATATCATCAGGATTTACTTCCATCGCTCCGTTACCAAAATCTACTTCTTGAAATCCTGCGGCAGCTTCAGAAGTATTAGCAAAAACAGTGTTGTTGTTAATTGGAGTTCCATCTACAATAAATAGCGGATTGTTATTAGAGAAAGAAGCTTCCCCTCTAATGGTGATCTTAGAAGTAGAACCCACCCCAGTAGCACCTTGACTAATACTTACTCCGGCTAATTTTCCGCTAAGATTGTCTAAGAAGTTGACCGCTTTGACTTCAGAAATTTCTTTTTGCTGAATACTTTGTACAGCATATCCTAATTCTTTGGTTTCTCTTTTTAGTCCGAGGGCGGTGATCACTACTTCATTTAAACCTGTAGCAGATTCATTTAAAGTAACGTTGATATTATTTTGACCATTAATTTGAATGCTTACCGTTTGGTAACCAAGAGTAAATACTTCTAAAGTTCCGTTGAGGTTGGGAAGTTCTAAACTATAGAAACCATCATCATTTGTGGTAGTTCCTGTATTTGTGTTTTTAAGTACAACGTTGGCAAAAGCAACTCCATTTCCAGAAGCGTCTGAAACCTTTCCTGTAATTTTAGTTTGAGCAAAACCAGTTGCTGCAAGGCAAAATGCCAGGCACATGAATATAATTTTCATCAGATAATATATGTGAAATAATAAATAATCGAAAACCGAAAGATGTCGGTTGGGTTATAAGGAAGGAACAATAAGGTTTGGAGAGCCTTTATTGAATAAGATTCGGAATTGTAAACGGGGTATCAGAATATTCGGAAGACTATTAACTTTTTTGCCTGAGCTGAAAAGAGCAAGAATCAGTTTTGTAATTTCTACTGAAATTCCTTTAAAGCAATTTCTAAAAAATGAGAGATCTTTAAAACCATCAAGATCATTCAAGACTTCTAATTTTACAATTTCGGTAGAGGTTTTGTTTAAAACCGCTTCTAGAGACTTGCAAAGTTTGGAAGATTGCCACGGTAAATCTAGAAATGTTGCTGCATCAAATTGTGATCTTTCAATTCCCATTAAATAGAAACCTCCATCGGTAGAAGGTCCTATTATAACTTTATTTGCTTCTAATTGTGTTGCGGCAGCAATTAAATGAGATGTTGTAAGCTGTGGAGTATCATTTCCAATAGTTATAATATTGGTAAAACCTTGATCAAATACTTCCTGAATTGCGTTTACAAATCTACTCCCGAACGAATTTCCTTTTTGCTCTTTTTCAGTATAAAGAAAATAGGGTAATTCGGATCTTTGAACGGTTTTAAGTGTCTTATTATTTAGAACATCAAATAATGCCTGACCTTTAGGAATAGCCTTTTGCATTTGCTCTTCCGCAGAAGAATTTGCAAATATCAAGACAGCAGTTTTTTTGGTCATTTAAAAAGAGGTGGCTTCGTAAAAGCTATTAGCGTTGTTCTATAATTTTTTTGTTTAGTCTATAACTGTTCCTTGGCAGCTACTTCCGGCGCCTGCGGTACAGCCATAACAATGTTGAGAAATGATAATGTTTCTGTCGTTAAGCAAATCTTCATTATACTCGCTAATATGCTTCACCTTACTATTTACTTTAAGATCTAACATCTGGTTGAAATCACAATCGTATAACCAGCCATCCCAACTAATAGAGATCGTATTGGTACACATTACATTTTCTACCGCTGCAGGATTATAAGCTTCTACCAAGGCATACATATAATCTTCATAATTTTCTGAAGCTATAAGGAACTCCAAAAATCTACTTATAGGAAGGTTGGTAATAGCAAATAAACTCCCAAAATCTATATTGAAATCTTCTTTTAAAGCTTCTTTAAAGTCGCGCTCCATCGCTTCCTGATCTGTTGGTAAAAAAGCTCCTGAAGGATTGTAGACCAAGTCTAATCTTAAACCGGTACCTTCTTTTGCATACCCAACTTCATTCAGCATTTGTAAAGCTTTGATGGATTTATCAAAAACGCCACTTCCACGCTGCTTGTCTGTTTTCTCTCGCTTATAATAAGGTAAAGATGAAATTACATGGACATTGTGTTCTTTAAAGAATTCCGGAAGATCGTGGTATTTTTTGTTGGCAAGGATGATGGTAAGATTAGATCTTACAATAAAATCTTTGATACCTGCTTTAGAAGCTTCTTCAACAAACCATCTAAAATTTGGATTCATCTCTGGCGCTCCACCGGTAAGATCTAGCGTATGAGCCCCGGTAGTTTTTATAACTTCCAAGCACTGCTTCATGGTCTCTACGGTCATAATCTCTTTTCTGTCCGGACCTGCATCTACATGGCAATGAGAACATACCTGATTACACATATAACCAAGATTAAGCTGTAGGATCTCTAGTTTTTTAGGCTTTAGAGGAAAATGTCCTGTTTCGGCGATCTTATCTTTAAAATAAGGCAGTTCGCCTTCACGAAATATTCCGTTGCTTAAAAATTTTAATTGATTGTCTGGACTGGATAGATCATCTTTTCTAGCCGACAACGATTTTAATAAGGTCATAGATATAAGTTCAATATATTATAATCTCGATCCAGCAAGAATTGAGATTCCAAGCCATCTTACATGCTTAATTTGTCATATTTATTCATCATTTGCACTCCGTGAACCAGGGTTGCTCCACCTTTAATGGCAGCACCAACATGAACAGCTTCCATCATTTCCTCTTTATTAATTCCTCTTTGAAGTCCGTCTTTTGTATAAGCGTCTATACAATAAGGGCATTGTACAACGTGTGAAACGGCTAAGGCAATTAGTGATTTCTCTCTTGCGGTTAAGGCTCCTTCTTCAAATACTTTTCCGTAATAATCAAAGAACTTGGTTCCTAATTCTTCATTCCATTCTGTAATTTTTCCAAATTTTCTAAGATCGGCTGGATCATAATAAGTTTTAGACATAATAAGTAAGGTTTGTATTTAGAATTAATCGCAAGTAATTGTAATACTTACGAAACTGTGTCTGTTTTGGTTTTGCAGTAAATATATAAGTTAAAGAAATGATTCATAATTTTAAGTAGTAATTATTTAAAATAATTAAGCTTTCTGTAGTTTTTTCTTATCAATTTTAAAATGTATAAGCTGAATATCAAAATATAACTAAACTTAGAATTTAGGCTTTTCAATTTAAAGGATTAAAAGTGTACTTACATTTAGTGTAGAAGTAGTTTGAAGATCGCTTTTTTACAGAGCGGCTTAAATTTAAAAAGGCAACTATTTTAAATAGCTGCCTTTTGTTTCAAATTGAATATGATCATCTAATATTAAAAAAAAATGATCTAAAAAAATGCTTTTATGCCTCTGATTTTAAATGTCTAGATAAATAGACATTTGTTTGAAAATGTAACTTAGGGGAAGTTTCAAAATTGATCTAACTAAGATCAATTATCTTTATTGCGAAGCGTTCTCTTTATTTTTCGGAAAAAGAAAACAGTTAGAAAGACTACTAGTAGTACCTCAAACCCCATTAAATAATATAATATATTCATGGTGTATAGTTTAACTCAGAAAATAACAAATTGATCTTTGCTAATACTGATACCACAAATATCAATTTATTTTAAAGAGGGAGTTAACGTTATTAAAATTTAAATTGATAGTTTTAACAAAACTTTAAATTTTAATTATTTATCTTTTTTCGTATGGAGTAACGTTATACGAATTAAAGTTACCTCCAATGCTTCTATTTTAGTAGGTTTATTGTTTTTTAGAATTATCATCCCTTATTTTTACGTCTTTACGATAAAGATGGATAAGTTGTAAATTATTGTTAATTTTGTGGCTGGAACTCGCCAGAAATTTCAGTGAGTTTAAGTATTGTTATGAGAATAGACGTTAAGACCTTACCTGTAGTAGAAATTCTTCAAGATATTTCAGAGCACTTAAATGCTCCTGTTGTAAATGGAAGTGGAGAGCTCACTATTCATGTTCCAGAAGAATTTGGAGAAGGATATATTAGGGGCATCAGTTTTGATTGTGGTATGGGTATAGTTTCTTACAATTGTAAGTTCTATCAGGATGTTTCTATTCATTTCTCTTTAAACACTGTTCATCCTCTTAAATTCATATTTTGCTCGGAAGGGCAGGTAGCTCATTCTTTTCAGGAAAGTGAAGAAGTTCACGAAATGGATGCTTATCAAAATATTATAGTTTCCAGTAGCGGGTATAATGGGCATGTGCTTTATTTTAAGGCTAATGTGCAAACACATGTATCTAGTTTGGAAATTATTAGATCTCGTTTTTCTCACAGAACTAATTACGATTTTAGAGATCTAGATCCAACTCTTAAAGATCTGTTCAAAGATTCTGTTTCTAAAAATAAATTCTTCTATCAGGGTAACTACAGTATAAAAGCTGCAGATATTATGGAGGAGATGAACACACAAGATTACACAGGCTTTTTGAGATCTATTTTCTTAGAAGGGAAGTCTTTTCATATGTTGGTCATTCAGATCGCGCAATATCAAGATGATGAGGCCGAAGATAGATTACCAACCATTTTAAGAAAATCTGATATTCATAAGGTAGATTACGTAGCCAAACGTATTATGGGTGATCTTGCCAGTAATTTAACGGTAGAAAGTCTTGCTAAAGAGGCAGGGACCAACGTTAATAAATTGCAGGAAGGCTTTAAGTATGTGTATGATCTTACGGTAAATAAATATATTCAGCATAAAAAATTAGAAGCAGCCAAGGAAATGCTAATGACAACAGAAAAGAACATTTCTGAAATAGTGATCGCCATTGGTTTAAATAACAGGAGTTATTTTTCTAAGATATTTAAAGAAAAATACGGGGTAAATCCGAAATATTTCCTGAAAACACGAAAAACTACCAGCGCATAGGTAATAAGGTAGTATTATTTTGAAGTTAGTTATACGTGTAAATTAGATTCCACAAGCATTACATTATCGCAGCTCAATTTTATAATTCATTGTCTATAATATGAATTCAACCTCCAGGCTCTTAAAGATTTTCACTAATTTTTTTAAGCGCCCACTTGTGGTTGCTATTTGTACAACGATCTTCTTTCTATCTATTGGGCTATTCGGTCTTTGGCAACGCTATCAGATCTTAAAAGAATCGGATACGCGAGAGATGACCAATATCATTAATCTTGTTGAGCAAAATATAAATCACTCTCTAAAAAACAGTTATTCTGTAGCCTTAAGTCTGGCGTTGCTCATAGATGATTCTGGATCTGTTAATAATTTTTATGAAGTAGCTCCATCCCTGGTAGATGATAATCCCTTTATAGATGGAGTTCAAATGGTGCCCGGAGGTGTTATTCAGCAAGTATATCCATTTGAAGAAAATAGGAGTGTTATTGGATATGATATCTTAAAAGACAGCAAAATAAATGCAGAAGCATATAAAGCTATACAATTACGTAAAATGTATTTTGCAGGTCCCTTTGAATTACGGCAGGGTGGATATGCAATTTTAGGGAGACTCCCTGTCTTTATTAAGAATAAGTTCTGGGGTTTTTCTGCTATTATTATAAAGTTCGATAATCTATTAGATAAGTCGGGCATATTCCCATTGGTAGGGGATAAGTATAATTTTCAATTTTCCAAGATACAAAAGGGTACAGGAGAGGAGATTGTTTATTCTCCAAACAAAGCGGAGCTAGATAGATCTTATTCACAAACAGTACTTTTGCCTGATGGCGACTGGAAATTCTACATATCTCCGGTAAACCGGAATGCAAATTTCTATATGCTTCTTCCTTTTTTGATCCTGGTGATCTTATCTTCTTTATTTTTAGGCTGGGCGATGTTTCAGCTATTAAAACAACCAGCAAGATTACAGGCGCTCGTTAATTCTCAGGCGGGAGAATTAATTAAAAGTGAATTGAAATTTAGGAGTATTTTTAATCAGGCTGCCATTGGCGTAGCGCTTTTAGATTCAAGTACCGGAAAGATCTTAGATGCCAATAAAAAATGCAGAGAACTTATAGGGTATAGTAAAGAAGAGATCTTAACCTTAGATTATATGCAGCTATCTTATCCGGAAGATCTACAGGAAGATATGCAAAACATGGAACGCTTAAGAGCCGGAGTATTTAAAGAATACACCATGAAGAAGCGTATTATAAGAAAAGATAAAGAGGTAGTCTGGATCAAACTTACTGTTTCGGCAATGTGGCATGAAGGAGAATCCCCTACCACTCATGTTGCTATTGTGGAAGATATTACAGAAAAGAAGCAGGCAGAAACAGATCTTAAGCGTTCTTATCAAACGGTAATGGATCAAAATAGAAGATTGCTTAACTTTTCATATATTGTTTCTCATAATTTGAGATCTCACTCTAGTAATTTTCAATCCATATTAAATTTATATGAGTATTCAGAGTCTGAAGAAGAGAAGATAAAATATATTGAGATGCTTTCTAACGTGGCAGATTCGCTTAATCAAACCTTGGTAGATCTAAATGATGTTACTTCTATACATTCTAATATAGATCTGGTAATAGAGCCAGTTCCTATGCTTAAATATATAAACAGAACTTTAGATCTGTTAAAGATCGAAATAGAGAAGAAGAATGCTGTTTATAATATTAAGGTTCCTGAAGAGATGGTTGTAGACTTTAATGCGGCCTATATGGAAAGTGTATTGCTTAACTTCTTATCTAATACGTTAAGATATAGAAACAAAGCGGTTCCGTTAGAAGTAACTATTACCGGGAGAAAAGAAGGTGCCGGTTGGGTGTTGGAAATTGCAGATAATGGTATTGGTATAGATCTAGAAAAACATCGAGATAAACTCTTTGGATTGTATAAAACGTTCACCGGGAGATCTAATTCTAGGGGAGTGGGATTATTTATCACAAAAAATCAATTGGATGCCATGGATGCTAAAATAAATGTAGAAAGCACTGTGGGAAAAGGTTCAAATTTTAAAGTGCATTTTAAATGAAAAAAGATATCTGTGTTATAGATGATGATATGATCTATCAGCTCATCATAAAAAAGATGATAAACCGCACGGCTGCTTTTGGTGAGATCGTGGTGTATAGTCGTGCAGATATAGCCCTAGATTATTTTAAAAATTCAGAAGTTTCATTACCAACAGTGATCTTGTTAGATATAAATATGCCCGAAATGGATGGCTGGCAATTTCTGGAAGCACTTAAAGAATACAGACCTCAATTTGCAGAAGAAACCAAGATCTATATAGTTACTTCTTCTATAGCAACCTCAGATAAGTCTAAGGCAAATGCGATCCCGGAGATCTCCGGATTTCTAAGTAAACCCGTAAGCATTGCAAAGCTTAAAGAGCTTGGAGAAAATTTGTATTAGTAGATATTCCTTCTTTAATCAAATTCCTCAATCTCTATATATTAAAAAAACCCCAAGACAAATGTCTAGGGGTTTTTAAGGTGGTGCCTCCAGGAATCGAACCAGGGACACAAGGATTTTCAGTCCTTTGCTCTACCAACTGAGCTAAGGCACCAGTTGCTTTAAAAACTTGTAGTAAGCCTCTCAAGCGGGTGCAAATATAATTTCAATTTTACTTTCTCACAAATGAAATTTTAAAAAAATGCTTTTGTAACTTCGTTTTTTTAAATTAAACCTATGAATCTAGTCGTCGATATTGGAAATACGTTGGTCAAAATGGCTGTATTTCAGCAAAGTAAATTCATCACAAAAAAAATTTGCCTCAAACAAGATTTTTTAAAAAATTTTGAAGAAATAATTCAAAAGTACCCTCAAACTAGCAAATGTATGGTCTCTTCGGTAGCTAAAACCTCTCCAAAGTGGTTTCAAAAGATCGAGGAAACGCTAGATCTCACTATTCTTACTCCCGAGCTTCCAAAAGTCTTTACGAACCTTTATGCTACTCCTTCAACTCTGGGGAATGATAGAACAGCGCTGGTGTCTGCAGCATCTTTTCAATATCCAAAGCAAAATGTGTTAATTATTGATGCCGGCACGTGTATCACATTCGATTTTATTACTAGCAAAAATGAATATTTTGGAGGTGCGATTTCTCCCGGATTGCAAATGAGATATAGTGCGTTAAATACGTTTACTCAAAATTTGCCGTTATTAGAACCAGAAGAAGATGTAGCACTTATTGGTAATTCCACTAAAAATAGCATGCATTCTGGTGTTATTGTGGGAATTACAGCTGAAATTGATGGGGTGATAAATGCCTATAGTTCTCAGTATAAAGATTTAACAATTATTTTGACAGGCGGAGATGCACAATTTTTGTGTAAACGATTAAAAAATAGCATCTTTGCGAACTCTAATTTCCTCCTCGAAGGATTGAATTATATTTTAGAATTTAATAAATCTCAATGATTAAACGATTTATAATAATCGTAGCCTTGTTATCTACCGTGTTAATGGCTGCTCAGGAAGGAACATCCTCCCCTTATTCTTATTACGGAATTGGACTCAATAAATTTAAAGGAACTGTAGAAAATCAATCTATGGGAGGGCTTAGGCTATTCTCAGATAGTATACATGTGAACCTAAGAAATCCTGCCGCTTACGGAAGATTGAAGTTAACAACCTATACCGTAGCAGGAAGTACACAAAGTATTAAGCTTACGGGAGATGAAGGCTCGGAAAATAGTAAAACTACAACCTTAGATTATTTGGCGATTGGTATCCCAACCGGAAAACTTAATTTTGGTCTTGGCCTTATTCCTTATACCTCTGTTGGATATAGAATTTTAGATGTTAATGAAGAAACTGCCAATAGATTTACAGGTAGAGGTGGTATGAATAAAGTTTTTCTTACCGCTGGTTATGCACTAACTGAAGATCTGAGTATTGGTGTAGAAGCAGATTATAATTTTGGGAATTCTCAAAATACATTCACAGCTTTTCAGGCTGGAGTGCAATATGGAACTCGAGAAATTTCTAGAAACGACTTTAAAGGGTTTAGTTATAATTTTGGTTTAGACTATCAGCATGATCTATCGGAAGAGCTTAGAATGTACTCTGCAATCACCTTTGCGCCTAAGATGAGTATCAATCTAGACAAAATGGTGAATACCGCAACAGTTAGAATTGGGCTGGATGGTACAGAACAGGTTACAGATGAAGTTGATGTAAATTCTGAAGACAATGAGTTAACGCTACCAGGGCAGCTTACCATAGGTGCAGGACTTGGAAAGGTGAACAAATGGTTTATGGGTGCAGAATATACAAACTTGAAAGCGAGCGATTTTGGTCTTAATTCTTCAATTACAGGTCAGAATTCAAATTATAAAGACGCCTCTCAATATAGGTTGGGTGGATTTTATATTCCTAAGTATAATTCTATTACAAGTTACTTAAGTAGAGTTGTTTATAGAGCGGGTGTGAGGTATGAAGAAACTGGCTTAAGTATCAACAATGAAGATATCAACGAGTTTGGCATATCTTTTGGATTAGGTCTACCAGCAGGAACAGATTTCTCAAATGTAAACTTAGGACTAGAGTATGGACAGCGCGGTACAACAAGTTCTGGTTTAATTAAAGAAAACTTCTTTAAAGTTTCAATAAGTTTATCTTTGAACGACAAATGGTTCCAGCAACGTAAATTTGATTAACCACAATAAAAACAAGAAAATGAAAACTAAATTTATAATTGCCCTTTCTGGATTGTTATTAGGATCTGGTGTGCTACACGCTCAGTCTAATGCAGATTGCGCTACGAAGGCAGCGCTGGCTTATGATGATGCAAAAGCTCAAAGATATGAGCAAGCATACAAGCCTTTAATGGAAGTTAAAGAAAATTGCCCAACATATAGTTTAGCAACCTTCCAATATTTGGAACGTGTGCTTAATTATAAAATCGATAATGCTCAGGCAGATCAAAAAACAGCTTTTATTGAAGAGATGATTCAATTAATGAATGATCGTCTAAAATATTTTCCAAATAAAACAAGTGCTGGAGATGTTCAGGCTAGTATTGCAATGTTAAAGTATGACAATGGTATTGGTACTAAAGAAGAGCAATTCAACGCATTTGATGAGGCTTTTAAAGCTGATAGAGCAAACTTTACTAGTGCTAAAGCACTTTATGCTTACTTCTCTTTACTTGTAGATCTACAAGATGAAGGAAAGAAAAGTTTAGAAGATGTATTTGCTAACTATGATGAAGTTGTTTCTAAAGTAGAAGAAGAAGAAAATTCTCTAGCAGAAAATCTTGCTCCACTTTTAGAGAAACAAGAAGCAGGAACGGCTTTAACTGCTAAAGAAGAAAGATTAGTTAAGAATTCTGAGATCAACTTAAAGGCTTATAGTACTGTAAAAAGCAGTATTAATGGTAAATTAGGTCAGAGAGCAGATTGTGATAACTTGATTCCTCTTTACAATAAAGATTTTGATGCAAGAAAAGATGATGTTTCTTGGTTGAAAATTGCAACAGGAAGATTGTCTGCTAAAGATTGTACTGAAGATCCGATCTTCTTTAAATTATCTGAAGCTTTACACAAAGCTGAGCCTTCTGCAAAATCTGCTCTTTATTTAGGTCAATTAGCGGATGCAAAAGGACAAGCTTCTCAAGCTCTTAAATATTATAACGAATCTGCAGATCTAGAAACTAATCCTTCAGATAAGTCTAGAGTTTACATGAAGATTGCAGATAACTATAAGAAAAAAGGAAGCTTTGGTCAGGCTAGAACGTACTATAGAAAAGCGCTTCAAGCGAAGCCTTCTTCAGGAAGAGCTTACTTGCAAATAGCAAATATGTACGCTCAAAGTGCTAACAGCTGTGGTACAGATGCCTTTAGTAAAAGAGCCGTATACTGGTTAGCTGCTAACTATGCTGCAAAAGCTGGAAGTGTAGATCCATCTTTAAGTGGAGTTGCAAATGAAAGTGTAGCTGCATACAAAGGAAGAGCTCCTCAAAAAGCTGATATTTTCCAGGCTGGAAAAGCAGGTCAATCAATCAGCATAGGATGTTGGATTGGTGAGAGCGTGAGAGTTCCTTCATTGTAATACCAATGATCACATATCAAAATATATATTCAGGCATTGTCACAGTTATCGCTGTGACAATGCTTTTTTCATGTCAGGGCAATCTTAATCAGGTTAGGGCGCTAGATCAACAAGCAGATAGTCCGCAAACTATTGGGGAAGCGATGTTCTTGAAATATACAGATTCCGGTAGGGTGGTAGCAACTCTAAAAAGTCCGAAGATGTTAGATTTTACCAATCTTGAATTTCCTTATAGAGAATTTCCTGAGGGTGTAAAAGTCGAATTTTTTGATGAGGATAATAATAAGAATACAGTCACTGCAAATTATGCTATTATCTATGATGGTCCAGGATTAATAGATCTTCAGGGTAATGTTGTTTTGGTAACATCTGATAGTACAAAATTGGAAGCAGACCAGTTATTTTGGGATCAATCGTTAGCGTGGGTGTTTACAGATAAAGCAAATACCATAAGGTTTGCCAATGGAGCTCGTAATGATGGGCAAGGCTTTGATTCCGATTTAAATTTTAGTAATTTCCGTTCTCGCACCAATGTGGGAATACAGGTAATTGAAGAAAAGAACAAATGATGAAATTTTTTAAATACTTTGAATACGCTTATTTAGTAATTGCAGCTTTCTTTCTGTTTGAAACCATAAGACTTTGGAACTTGGAAAGAAATAGAGCGTATCTGTTTATCTTCTTTACCGTACTCGCAATTTTTATGTTCTTCTTTAAACGCAGGTTTAGGAAAAGGATTGAGAAGGGCAATCGTTCATAATTTATGGAAGTTAACATACTCATAATTATAGGAACTCTAATTTTATCCGCATTCTTTTCGGGTATGGAGATAGCCTATGTTTCTTCTAATAAGATCTTTATAGAGATTGAAAAAAGACAAGCTGGATTTCTTGCAAAAGTTTTAAAGAAACTCACTAAAAAACCTTCAAAGTTTATTGCTACCATGTTGGTGGGTAATAACATAGCTTTGGTTGTATATGGTTTTTATATGGGAGACCTTATTATGATGTGGCTTGGAAGTCTACTTCCTGTAGATAATTCATTTTTAAGAGCTTTGGTGGTAGATTTTAGTTTATTTACACAAACGGTGATCTCTACATTGGTGATCTTGTTCACAGCAGAATTTCTTCCGAAGGTATTTTTTCAGATCTACGCAAATTCACTTTTAAAGTTCTTTGCATTCCCTGCTTATTTATTCTATCTGCTGTTCAGTTTTATCTCTTCCTTCGTCATATGGATTTCAGACGTGATCTTAAAAAGGTTTTTTAAAACTGATGGTGATGAAGTGCAATTAGCTTTTAGCAAGTTAGATCTTGGGAATTTTATTAGTGAGCAAATGGAAACTGTGGAGTCTGATGAAGAGGTAGATTCAGAAATTCAGATCTTTCAAAATGCTTTAGAGTTTTCTGATATTAAAGCGAGAGAAGTAATGGTGCCCAGAACAGAGATCGTAGCGGTAGACCATACCGTGGCTCCAAAAGACCTTATTCAGACCTTTACAGAAACAGGACTTTCAAAAATTCTTATCTATAATGAAACTATAGATGATATTATTGGATACATACATTCTTTTGAATTATTTAAAAAGCCTAAAACATTAAAATCTACCTTGTTACCGGTAGTTTTTGTTCCTGAGACCATGTGGGTGAAAGATGTATTAAACATTCTTATTAAAAAGAGAAAAAGTATTGCAGTGGTTATTGATGAGTATGGAGGTACTAGCGGAATGATCACTATAGAAGATATTGTGGAAGAATTATTTGGTGAAATTGAAGATGAGCATGATCCAGTAATTTTAATTGAAGAGAAACTAGGAGAAGATCATTATAAATTTTCTGCCAGAATAGAAGTAGATTATTTGAATGAAGCATATAAGTTGAATATACCTGTAGGGGAAAATTATGAGACTCTTGGAGGCTTTATTACTAATTATACCGAAGAGATTCCGCAACAATTTGAAGAGCTTAGAGTAGAGAATTTTAAAATAAAGATCTTAGAAGTTTCAAATACAAAAATTGAATTAGTAGAGCTGGAATTAAAGGATAAGGACTAATTTGAGGAAAGCGTTAAAATTTTGCAAATATTAAGTTTTATAATTAGGCTAAAAACACTATTTTCGCCCACTATATTAGATAAATCATAACTAAAAATGGCAGTATTAAATAAAATTAGACAGCGTTCAGTTTTCTTAATAATTATCATTGCACTGGCGTTATTCTCTTTCGTACTTGCCGATGTAATTCGTAATGGAGGCATGAGTTCGCAAAAGTCTCAAAACGTAGTTGCAACGGTAGATGGTGAAGAAATTGGTCGTGAAGATTTTGCAAGACAAGTAGAAGCTTATCAAAGAAACATGGGGCCAAACGCTACAACTGCGCAAGTGGTGAACCAAGTTTGGGACATGAAATTGAGAGAAGTTATTTTAAAGGAAGAATTTGAAGAGCTAGGAATTGGTGTTGGAGAAGCTCAGGTTAAAATGTTATTGCGTCAGCAATTGGCAGATAACCCTAATTTTACCAATGAAGCTGGAATGTTTGATGAAAGTAAACTTCAACAATATGTTGCCAATTTAAAAGCAACTTCTCCAGAAGCTTACAACAACTGGTTGAACTACGAGAATTCAGTAGCAGAGGCTGCAAAAGAAAATATCTATTACAATCTTATTAAAGCTGGTGTTGGAGCTACCTTATTAGAAGGTGAGCAAGCATATCAATTAGAGAATGATAATGTAGATCTTAAGTATGTTCAAATTCCTTACAGCAGTATTGCAGATGCAGAGGTTACTGTAAGTAAAGATGAAATTAGAGATTACGTTAAAAAACATTCAGAAAGATTTCAAACTGAGATGGCAAGAGATATACAATATGTATATTTTCAGGAGGAAGCTTCTATAGAAGATGAAGCGGAAGCAAAATCTACTGTGTCAGATGTAATGTCTAGCAGAGTTCAATTTAATTCTGCATCTAATCAGAATGACACATTACCAAGTTTTAAAGATGCGGAGAACATTGAAACTTATGTAAATCAGAATTCAGATATCCAATATCAAGATCTATACTTCTTTCAGGATGAGATAAAGAGTGATTATAAAGATCAGATCTTTAACTTGAACAAAGGTGATGTTTATGGACCTTACAAAGAAGCTGGTTATTGGAAGGTGACTAAGATGGTAGATGCTAAGCAAATGGCAGATTCTGCAAAAGCAAGTCATATAATGATCTCTTGGCAAGGGCTTCAAACTGCTAATGGAACTAATAGAACTAAAGCAGAAGCCAAATCTTTAGCAGATAGTATTTTAAATATTGTAAAGTCTGATAAGACTAAATTTGCAGACCTAGCGAAGGAATTCTCTGGAGATCTAGGTTCTCAGGCAAATGGTGGAGACCTTGGTTATTTTAGACCGGGAAGAATGGTTGCACCTTTCAATGATTTCGTTTTTAATAACAACGCTGGGCAAATTGGAGTTGTAGAATCAGATTTTGGTTACCATGTAATCAATATAGAAGAAAAAACAGCTGAAGAGCGTGCTGTAAAAGTGGCAACTATTGCTAGAAATATAGAAGCTTCAGAAAAATCTATCAATGATCTTTTTACTAAGGTGACTAAGTTTGAAATGAATGCTAAGGATAAAGGATTTAATGATGTAGCTAAAACAGACAATTTCAATGTAAGAACTGTAAGAGGAATGAAGGCTCTAGATGAGAACATTCCTGGCGTAGGTCCACAAAGAAGAATTGTACAGTGGGCATTTGAAGATGAAATTAAAGCTGGAGATATAAAGAAATTTGAAGTTCCTGGAGGATATGTGGTAGCGCAGGTAACTGCTGTTAAGAAAAAAGGAACAGAATCTGCTGAAGATGCATCTGCAGTAGTTTCTCCGATCTTAATGAAAGAAAAGAAAGCGAAACTTATCAAAGAGAAAATTAGTGGTAATTCTTTAGAGGATATCGCTAGATCTCAAAATTCTAGTGTGCAAACCGCAAGCGCTATTAATCTTAAAAATCCAACATTAGCAGGTGCAGGAAGTGAGCCGGAAGTTGTAGGTGCAGTTTTCTCTCAAAAAGTAGGGGAAATGAGTAAGCCAATTGCTGGAGAAAAAGGTGTGTATGTGGTTAAGGTTGATGCTATAAATAAGGCTCCAAAAATGGAATCTTATAGAGCATTCGCAAATCAGGAAACGCTTAAAAGAAGACAGTCTGTTAATGCAAGAGTGTTCACTGCACTTAAAGAAAATGCAGATATTGAAGATAACAGAGCTAAGTTCTACTAGTAGAATTTGAGTTTATCATATTAAAAAAACCCGAGGCTATTAGCTTCGGGTTTTTTTTATGGAATTTAGTTTTGTTGGAATATGACTTTAAATTTCGGGCTAAAGTTATTTCTGGATTTAAAATAAAGTAGATGCTATAATAAGTTGGGCATGTTAATCTGAAAAGTTAATAAACTTTAATGCAGAAATTATCATTTTGAGATATTGACTATAAAGTCATTTCAGAAAATGTGAGGATGGTATTATAACCTTTCTCTTTAAAATATTCCTGTTCCTCACTTCCACCGGTAGCTATTATAAAATCTCCTCCCCAACCTCCAAGACTTTTTATAGCGCCTTTAAAATCCGGAAAAAGCTGAGATTTGATCTTAGGAGTGTTAATTAATCTAGAGATAAGGGTTTCATGAATGTTCATGAGCAGCTTAAATTCTTCTAAAGTTTCACAGGTTACAAAGCTTCTTGTAAGTGCTGATACCTTTTCTATATCTGATATTAAGGACTCTTTATCCTGAGCTTTATAATGTGCTATAGATTCTCTGGAATTCTGCTTTTGATTTAGGTGTACAAAGAACAGGCTATCCTTAAAAGATGGGTTGAAGTTGGAGGTGAGAATACTTCTTCCGCTATTGGTAAGCTGATAGGTTATGGGGTAATCTGTATTTGCCGCGGCAATGTCATATCCACTTCCTTTAAAAGTGGAAGAGAGAAGTTTGTAGGCATCTACTTCAAACCATAGCGCAATATTATTGATAAGTGTTGATGAGCTTCCTAAGCCCCAGTTTTGTGGAAACTCTAGCCTGGTAATTACATTGTGTCCAGTGACAGCGCTCAAGGTCTTTGGATTTAATTTATTTGCAACTTGCAAAATTTCTAATAACCTCGTTTCTTCAATCGTATTAAGGTTTTTCTGGTTTCCATTTTGAATATCCCCAAGATCTAAGTTTGCACTAAACCAAAGTTGCCCGTTGTTTTTATAAGCTTCCCATCTAATTGCGTCATGTTGGTTAGCTTTAACCTCTAGAGTTTGACCAAATTTTGTAGGTATTGCAAGTGCAAGTGCTTTGTCTAAAACCGTATATTCTCCTGTAATTAAAAGTTTCCCGTTGCTTCTAAATGTTTTCAATGAAATCTAATTTTAAATATTGGTCTTAGGCTCTTAACTTTTCAAGTTGTTCAGAGACACTGCTGTGAGTAACTGTGTGATGCTTGAAATAATGAACTAGCTCATCTTTCTCTGCATTAGATGCATTGTATTGATTGAGTATGTTCATTAAATGCATTTTCATATGTCCCTGTTGAATTCCTGTAGTCACCAAAGATTTAACGGCCGCAAAGTTCTGAGCCAAACCGGCAACTGCTACTATTTGCATTAATTGTGCTGCAGTAGGTTTTTGAAGTATTTCCATAGCAACTTTTACGAGGGGGTGTAAATTTGTAAGTCCGCCAACGGTTCCTAATGCCAATGGTATTTCAATCCAGAATTTAAATATGCCATTCTCAACACTTGCGTGAGTGAGGCTACTGTAACTCCCATTTCTGGAAGCATATGCATGTATTCCTGCTTCTACAGCTCTAAAATCGTTTCCGGTGGCTAGTACCACGGCGTCTATGCCGTTCATGATGCCTTTATTATGTGTTACTGCACGATAGGGCTCAATTTCTGCGATCTTCATGGCAGTAAGAAATTTCTCTGCAAAGATCTTTGGCTTTGTAAGTTTATCATCAGAAAGATCTTCAACTTTACAACTTACTTCAGCTCTAACAATACACTCTGGTACATAGTTAGAGAGAATGCTCATAATTACCTCTATTTGTTTTTCTTCAGGAGAGAATTGCTCATAATTGAGTGCTTCCGATTTAAAGGTTTCTGAAAATTTTTCTAAACAAGAATTTATAAAATTAGCGCCCATAGAATCTTTAGTTTCGAACTTGCAGTGAAGCTGAAAATAACCTTCTAAAGATTCTGTTTTATCTCTTAATGATATATCTAAAACCCCACCGCCGCGCTTCTCCATATTTTTGGTTATAGAGCTTACTGCAAACAATAATTTGGGTTTACAAAAGTTGAAAAAGTCTTCTAATTTATTTTTATCTCCCTTAAAGAGAAAATGTACTTGGCCTATTTTCACCGTATTTAGAACAGTTGCTTTAAATCCTCCACGAGAATGCCAGAATTTGGCAGCCTTGCTTGCAGCCGCTATCACAGAACTTTCTTCAATGGTCATTGGAATCGCAAAAAGATCTCCATTGATCATAAAATTTGGTGCAAGACCAAAAGGGAGGTAAAAGTTACTAAGCGTATTTTCTGTAAACTCATCATGCAGTTGCTGCAGTTTTTCATTTTCATGCCAATATTGTTCTAGCACAGCTACAGATGTATCAGAATCTTTTAGATAAGTTTGCGATAACCAGTTAATCTTTTCTTGTTTGCTAAATTTGGAAAAGCCGGAAATAGGTTTGTTCATTTAAGTAAGATTTGAATTCCAAAGATACAATTACTCTTACTATTGATAAAACCCAAGAATTTGATTGTGTGCAGAATAAATTTAATTAGAAAAACCAGTGGTTCACATTAACAAATTGTTAGTATTTAACACACAAAACGGGTGTTTTTTGCTCAATTTTTAGTAAACTTGGCCTACAAAAAATATTCTCAACATTTTATGAAATTATCTCAATTTTTTCTTGCCCTTTTTATGGTAGGAACCTCAGCGATCTTCGCTCAGGAAAAACAAGTAAGTCTAGAAGAAATATGGAATGGAGAGTTTAGCCAGCAACGCTTGGAGTCTCTAAATTCTTTAAATAATGGAGATGAATATATTGTTCTAAATCAGGATAGATCCAAAGGAACTTCAAGTATAGATGTCTACGCATATAAGTCTGGCGAAAAGAAAAGAAGTTTAGTAAATAGTGCGAACCTTCAAGATGTGAACAGGTTTTCTAGTTATCAGTTAAGCAATAATGAAGCGCAGGTTTTATTAGGAACAGATATGGAACAGATCTACAGACATTCTTCTCGTGGTATCTTCTATGTTTATGATATGTCTTCAAAATCATTGAATATGTTAACCGATAGAAAAGTGCAGGAGCCTACTTTTTCTCCTGATGGTTCTAAAGTAGCTTATGTTTTTGATAATAATATCTTCATCCAAGATCTTGCTTCTGGTAAAGAAACGCAAGTAACTACAGATGGAAAGATAAATGAAAATATTAATGGAGTTACAGATTGGGTTTATGAAGAAGAATTTGCTTTTGTTAGAGCATTTGATTTTAATAAGGACGGATCTAAACTTGCATTCTTAAAATTTGACGAGAGAGAGGTTCCAGAATTTTCAATGGATATGTTCGGAAGTGAACTTTATCCAACTTCTTCTACTTTCAAATATCCAAAAGCGGGTGAAGCAAATTCTAAGGTTTCACTGCATGTTTATAATCTTCAATCTGAAAAAACTAATGATATAAAGTTGGGAGATTACAATGATTTCTATATTCCTAGAATTAAATGGTCCAACAATGCTGATGTATTAAGCGCTCAGGTGTTGAATCGTCATCAAAACAATCTGGATCTTATTTTTGTGAATACTAAAACCAACGAGTCTAAAGTGGTTTTAAACGATTCTGATAAAGCATACGTAGATGTTACCGATAATCTTACATTTTTAGATGATAATAGTTTTATCTGGACTAGTGAGAAAGATGGATGGAACCATATTTATCATTACGACAAGAATGGAAAACTGATCAATCAGATCACTAAAGGGAAGTGGGAAGTAACCAATTACTACGGATTTGATCCAAAGTCTAAAACCGTATTCTACCAAAGTACAGAAAATGGAAGTGTGAACAGAGATGTGTATGCTATCAAGGCAAATGGAAAGAACAAAAAAAGGCTAACTGAGAATGAAGGAACCAATAGTGCAGACTTTAGCGCAGATTATTCTTACTTCATCAATACCTTCACAAATACTACCACACCAAACAAGTATACGTTGCATGATGCTAAATCTGGAAAGTTAGTTAGAGTAATAAAAGATAATTCAGCATTATTAGAAAAAGAGAAGGCTTATAACTTCTCTGCAAAAGAACTTTCTACTATAGAGATTAATGGGAATGAATTAAATATGTGGATGATTAAACCATCTAATTTTGATGAGTCTAAAAAATATCCATTATTGATGTTCCAATATTCTGGACCTGGATCTCAAACGGTTTCAAACTCTTATTTCGGAGCTAATGATTATTGGTACCAGCTTTTGGCAGATAAAGGGTACATAGTAGCTTCTGTAGATGGAAGAGGAACTGGTTTTAAAGGTGCGGCCTTTAAAAAAGTAACTCAAAATGAACTTGGGAAATTTGAATTAGAAGATCAAATTGCTGCTGCAAAGAAACTTGGAGCACGTAATTATATAGATCAAGACAGAATTGGTATTTGGGGATGGAGCTTTGGTGGCTTTATGTCTACCAACGCTATTTTAAAAGGGAACGATGTATTTTCTATGGCCATTGCTGTTGCACCGGTTACAAGCTGGAGATTTTATGACAGCATCTATACTGAAAGATATATGACAACTCCTCAGGAAAATCCAACAGGATACGATGAGAATTCTCCAATTAACCATGTAGATAAATTGGAAGGAAAATATTTATTAGTTCATGGTTCTGGAGATGATAATGTTCATGTTCAAAACAGTATGAGATTAATAGAGTCTTTAATACAGGCTAACAAGCAATTTGATTGGGCAATTTACCCAGATAAGAATCATGGAATTTATGGTGGAAATACAAGATTACACTTGTATACCAAAATGACGAATTTCATCGAAGAGAATTTATAATAACCTAAACTAACTTTAAATAAATGGCAAATACTGCACCTCCAGTTAATCAAAAAGAATTATTCGGGCATCCGGTTGGTCTTTATATCTTATTCTTCACAGAAATGTGGGAGCGTTTTTCTTACTACGGAATGCGCGCAATACTTGTACTTTATCTTGTTAGTGCAACTACAGGTGGCAACGCAGGGTTAGGATGGACAGGTGGAGAGGCAATTGCACTCTACGGTTGGTATACTATGTTGGTATATGTTGCTTCTATTCCCGGAGGTATCATAGCAGATAAATTGCTAGGTCAGAAAAAGACAGTACTCGTAGGAGGTATCATATTGGTTGCCGGACACGGGATACTTGCAGTAGAAGAAATGTGGGCATTTTACACCGGTTTAGGATTGATTATTGCCGGAGTTGGAATGCTAAAACCAAACATTTCTACAATGGTTGGTGGTCTTTACAAAGAAGGAGATATTAGAAGAGATAAAGGTTTTACCATATTTTATATTGGGATTAACCTTGGGGCTTTCCTTTCCAGTTTAATTGTTGGTTATGTTGGAGAACAGATAGGATGGCATTGGGGATTTGGTCTTGCCGGAATTGCAATGGCGTTAGGATTATTGGTTTATTTATGGGGGCAGAAGTACCTAACCAATGTTGGAAATCTATTGTCTAAAACAGAAATGGCAGATGGTGCCTCTTTAGGAAATTTGTTCTCAGATCTTTTAAAATCACCTCTACAATTGGTAATCACCTCTGTATTAATGGCAGGGTCTCTATACTATCTGATATTTGAATCTTTACCATATGGATTGCTATATATATTTTTAACATTGGTAACCGCCTTAATGTTGATGGTTTATAAAGACTTGAGCACACAAATAATGAAAGATCGTTATGTTGTGATGATCTTATCTTTTTTACTGGTAGTTGTTTTTTGGGGAGCTTTTGAACAGGCTGGTGGATTAATGAATATTTATGCGCTCGATAAGACTAACAGATCTATACCATTTACACTTCCATTAATTGGAAATGAGGTTCCTGCAACATGGTTCCAATCTTTAAATGCCTTATTCATTATTATTTTTGGGGTAATAATTGCAAATTTCTGGGCTAAGCGTAAACTTAAGAACAAAGAAGCATCATCTATTTTTAAGATGGCTACGGGTGTAATTATCATGGGACTTGGATTTATTTTTATGGCAATGGCAGCTAAAAGCTATACTCCTTATGATGAGAAAGCAGCTATGTACTGGTTGGTATTAGCTTATTTATTGCACACTATTGGAGAGCTTTGCTCTTCTCCAGTAGCGCTATCTTTTATTACTAAGCTGGCGCCGGTAAAATATGCCTCATTAATGATGGGAGTTTACTTTGCCGCTACAGGACTTGGAAATAAAGTTGCTGGAGTTATTGGTGAATTTTCTCAGGGAGAGCCTATGGTTGTAGAACTTAATGCAACCACTTCACAAATGGCTCAAAATTTACAGATCAATGATTCTATTATAACCAAAACACAAGATTTTAGACTTGCTGGAAATGTGTATGAGGAAAATGGTGAACTTCAGGTGACCACGTTGGATAATAGTCAGCCTATATTGAATTTTATTAAATTCAAAAATGAAGAGAGAACAGAGGAAGTCATCGAAACCTTAAAAGAAGAAAATGTTACAGCAGAGAACCCTTACCATATCTTAATAGATTTTAAGCAAGGGGATGAGAAGAATGGTTATAAAGGTAACTTTATAGTAGAAGAGCTTCAAACAGATATGGAATATGCTACTTTTTGGGGAATTACAATATTCACCTCAATATTTGGTCTTTTGGTAATCCTGCTTCTAAAACCTTTAAAAAGGCTTACACATGGAGTGGAAGATGATGAGAGAGAATTGCCAGAACAAGAGCAGTATGATCTAGGTGAAAAGAACTTTAACTAAGGTGTAAATGGCAACAGCGCAAGTAACTCCAACAGATTTCTTTAAAAGTAATGTGTTGGGCCACCCAGCAGGTCTTTTTGTATTGTTCTTTACAGAAATGTGGGAAAGATTCTCTTTCTATGGAATGAGAGTTCTCTTAGTGAATTTCTTAACCATGGCAATTGTAGGAGTAGATAACCCGGGTTGGGGCTGGTCTGCAGAAAATGCAGGAGCTCTTTTTGGTACCTACGCAGGTCTTCTATATTTAACGCCTATACTAGGTGGTTTAATTGCTGATAAGTTTACAGGGTATCGTTGGGCAGTAATTATAGGAGCAGCTATTATGACGCTAGGTCATGCTTCTATGGCTTTGGAAACCGAATTTTCGCTCTATTTTGGATTAGGATTGCTAGTAATAGGAACGGGTTTCTTTAAGCCTAATATTACCTCTATTATTTCTGAAATGTATGAAGGCAAATCTGATAAAAAAGATGGAGCTTATACCATTTTCTATATGGGTGTAAACGCAGGTGCTTTCTTCGGAATGATGCTTTGCGGATATCTTGCTGAAAAAATTGGATGGAGCTGGGGCTTTGGTCTTGCCGGAATTTTTATGTTTTTAGGAACGCTTCAATTTTGGTTATCTAAACCTCTTTTTGGAAAAGTCGGTGGAGTGCCAGATAAAGCTTTAGCAGAAAAACATCTTCGTGAAGAGGAAAGTAAAGGAGTATCTCATAAACCTAATCCATTTACATTAGTAGATAAGATATTAATTGCTGCTTCTGCAAGTATTGGTTTTATCTATTTATTAAATGATCCTTTATCTAGAATTGGGAACTACAATTTATTTCCAGAATTCTTGCCTTTTAATGTAGGTGGAGAACCATTTAGTGGTCCAATTGGGATGGCTATTCTTGGACTGATATTATTTTTAATATTAGTGATTTCAAGAATTTCGAGATATGCGCCAATAGTTAGGGATAGGCTAATAGCGGTGATCATCTTCGCTTTTTTTACAGTATTCTTCTTTATGTCTTTTGAGCAAGGCGCCTCTTCCTTGATCATATTTGCTAGAGATAATGTAGATAGAGTGCTTGTAGGAAGTTCGGCTACTATTTTTAATGTAGTGAATGCATTATTAACTGTGGTGCCATTGGCAATTATAACTTGGGTATTGTATCTCTTATGGAAACAGACCTACAGTAAAATTCCGGGTTCTAATATAATTTTAGGGATTTGTTTTGCGGGGATATGGGCGCTTGTTATATGGATGTTAGGAAGAGAGTTTACTGCAGATACCACAGAGATCACTGTATCATGGTTTAGTATTCTAAATTCATTCTTTATAATTGTATTTGCATCATTCTTCTCCAAATGGTGGGAGAGTAAATACAATCCGTCTGCAGCATTTAAATATAGTTTCGGGCTAATCTTACTAGGTCTGGGATTCGGACTTTTAGCATTAGGGTCTAGCGGAGTGGCAGAAGGAGCTAAGGTGAGCATGATATGGTTAATATTAGCATACCTCTTACACACTTTAGGAGAATTATGTTTGTCACCTTTAGGCTTATCTTACGTTAGTAAACTTGTTCCAGCAAGGATGATAGCCTTTATGTTTGGTATGTGGTATTTAGCTATAGCCATTGGAAATAAGTTAGCAGGATCTTTAGGGGGAATGATAGAAACGGTTACTCAAGAGTATGACCTTTCAACTTTTTTCCTAATATTTACCATAGTGCCTATAGCCGGTGGAGTACTGGTAGCATTATTAAATCCACTGTTGAAAAGACTAATGCATGATATTCGATAACTTCGGAATGATAATTGAATAATATCATATTTTTAAAATTATAGCATGAAAAAAACGATTAGCATTTTTATAATGATGTTGGTGGTTGGTTTTACCCAAGCACAGGAAATTAAATGGATGAGCATGAATGATGCTCTAGCAGCGCAAAAGAAAGCACCAAAAAAGATCATGATGGATGCTTATACAACATGGTGTGGGCCTTGTAAAATGATGGATAAGAATACTTTTACAAATAGAGATGTGGTAGCATATATCAACGAGCATTTTTATGCGGTAAAATTTGATGCCGAAGGAACCGAAAAAATTAATTATAAAGATTTCACGTATACCAATCCAAATCACGATCCTAATAGAAAAGGTAGAAATAGTCAGCATTTTTTAGCAGATGCTTTAAAGATTACTGGTTATCCAAGTCTGGTCTTTTTTGATGAGAATGCCGATGTTATCGCGCCAATAATGGGGTATAGAACTCCAGAGCAAGTAGAGATCTTTTTAAAGATGATCGCTAAAGATGATTATAAAAAGCTTACAACGTCTGATGCTTGGGAGAAATACTCCAGCAATTTTAAAGGCACTTTTAAGAATTAAATAGTTAGCTCTATTTTAAAGAGTTTTCTCGAGGATAAAATATATACGCTCCCTTTTCTGCTGTTGCATGAAAAAGGGAGTTTTTGTTTTCTAGGGTTTTGTGCCAATGTTGCACCAAATATTTATAATTACTTCCATCTGCCACTATAACTTCAGGTTGAAGTTTTTCAAGCATTCTGTCTAGATTGATCTTCGGAGAATTCCTTAAAATGATGATATCTGGTTTATAAGTAGGAATAGCATAAATTCCGGAAGAATCAATTATCAATATTTTATTGTCCCAAATATCTAAAACATTCCCTAAAGCAATTCTTTCTGTAGATATGATGCTTTCTTCAGTATTAAACCTTGAGAGCATTATTAACTGCGAACTGTCTATCTCTTGGTGACTGTAAAGCGCTAGTTTCTGATGTTTTTTAATCGCTATTAGACTTTGTTCAGTAGAATGAAAAATTATTGCTTTAAACGGCGTTGTTTCTGCTTTTTCGAATATCAGGCTTGTTTGCAAGATCATGATTGAAAACAGGAATGTTAGTATTCGCTTTGGTGTCCATTTTAATATTAACTGAATTAATGTAAATAACACTAAATAAGTGGTTAAGCATAGGAGTATGGAAAAGGATACATCTTTAATTACAAAGGCTTGAAAAGAAGAAATGAATGTCACAAAATTATTCATTTGTAAAATGATGAATTCAAAAAGATAAATTAGAATTGTGGGAAGCAGATCTAAGAGACTTAATACGATCACTACTAGTCCTAAGCCTAATATTATTCCCAAAAATGGTAGTATTACTATATTGGTCACGAAAAATAATGTCGGAAATTGATGGAAATAGAATAAACTAAGTGGCAAAACCGCTAGCTGAGCAGCAATACTAACTGTTAGTAATTTCCAGAAATATAAAATAACCTGGTTCTTCGGTTTCCATAATTTTTGTAAAAGAGGCTGAATACTAGTAATTCCTAAAATTGCCAAATAACTTAGTTGAAATCCTACTTGATAGATGTAATATGGATTGATCAAAAGAAGGAAGAACAATGATATAAAAACAGAGTTGGTTATATTGGTGTTTCTTCTAAATTGTATTCCAACGGCTATAATTGAGAACATGAAAACTGCTCTTACTACAGATGGTGCTAAGCCGGTTATTAAGGCGAAGGTCCAGAGAAAAATTAGAATGATCATGAAAGAATAGAATTTACCAAATTTTATTCTTTCTATGGGTTTTAGGATCATAGTGAGCAGCCATAACAGTATTCCAATATGTAAGCCAGATATCGCTAGAATATGTATAGCACCCGCAGATGCGTAATTTGAAAAGGTGGTTGGCGAAATATCTCTTCTTTCGCCTAGTAAAAGCGCTTTTATAATGGAAAATTCATTTTTAGTAAAATTTGCTTCCTCCAGTTTTAAAATGATCTCTTTTCTAGACCTTTCAGCAATACTAAAAATATTGAACTTATTACTGCCAATTATTTGAACGTCTTCTTGTTCACTATAAGCTTGTTTGAGTATTCCAGATCGTTCTAAGTAGCTTTTATAGCTGAACTGATGTGGATTTAAAGGTGCTTTTATGTCTTGAAATTGTATAGGCATCACGAGGATGTCTCCCACTTCTAAAGATTTAGAATTAATGTCTTTTCTTAAATTTAAAAGAATTTTTCCTTTGGTGTTACGCCTATCTAAGTTAGTGGCGAAGATTATAAATCTTTCGTAGTTGGAAGTTGGTTTTAATACTTCTGCTACTGTAGCTGTAAGCGTGTAAAGGTTATTTGATTCTTTATTTAAAGTATGAGCATAATGCTTCGCATGAGTATAGGGAAGTTGTAGCGATGCTGTAAAAACTCCTAGAAACAGAAACATCATGAAAAAAGAAACTCCAAAGAAAATATCTGGGAATTTTAATTTCTGGGATCTTAAATATAGGCTAACAAAAATCAGAAAAATTAAGAATCCTATAGGCAATAGAATATCCACTGGAATTTTAAAATAAAACTCCAGCACAATTCCAATAAGTAGGGTGATGGAAAGCTTTATTATGGTAAAATTGAGCAAACTTCAATTTTAAAGATCTAGATTAAGATAATTAAAATTTTAGATCACCCGACGTGCCATAACAAAATGATCAAACCAATAATTTTCTGAAAGTGAAGATATTATAACCCCCAATGAAGTGGTAGAGTGAATAAAAAGGATCTGGCCAGGTTGAATTTCAACCACCAGTCCTACATGGTTTACTACCTTTTTATTTTTATTGGTTTCAAAAAATAGAAGGTCACCAATATTCACATCGTCAAGAGATAATCGCTCTCCCTGTAAAGACATGGCTCTGGAGGTTCTTGGTAATGGAATATCTTCCTTAAGAAAAGAGGTGTAAACAAGTCCGGAGCAATCCATACCGTCGCTTGTAGTTCCTCCAAACTTATATTTAGTGCCTTGGTAATCTAAAGCGTGAGAGGTAATATTATACACTCTGTTGTCTTCAGGAAGTTCTTCGGGCTTAGCAGTTTTTATAGCTACCGCTGGAGCAGGAGGATTGAACTTTACTTTTTTAGCTAGTTTACGAGCTTCTTTAGTTTGAGGAATTTGGCTTTTAGATGCTCCACAAGAGGTTAGGAACAATGAGAAAATTAATAGCACAGATAGAGTTAGGATTCTGCTTCTCATCAAATATATTAGTGTTTTAAAGTATTATAAATAAGTTTTGCGGTTTTTTTACTGGCGCCAGCGCCACCTAATTTCATTTCTAACTCAAAATACTGCTCATATATTGTGTGGCGAACTTTAGGGTCTAAAATTTTATCGAGTTCGGCACTTAAAGATTTTGTATTAAAATCATTCTGAATGAGCTCTTTAACAACCTCTTTATCCATGATAAGGTTTACTAAAGAAATGTACTTTAATTTTATCACCCTACGTGCAATTTGATAGGAAATAGTACTACCCTTATAGCAAACCACTTCCGGAACTTTAAAAAGTGCCGTCTCTAGAGTTGCAGTCCCCGAAGTTACTAATGCTGCCGTGGCTAAACCTAGAATATCATAAGTTCTATTCATAACCAAATGCACATTCTTCTTCTTAATGTATTGAGCATAGAATTCTGGTTCTTGACTTGGTGCTCCGGCAATTATAAATTGGTATTCCTTATAGTTATCTGTTATGCTTAGCATGGTTTCCAGCATTCTAGAGATCTCTTGCTTTCTGCTTCCTGGTAGCAATGCTATAATTGGGCGGTCATCTAATTGAAACTTCTTTTTGAAACTTTTTGGTTCAACTAGATCTTGCTTAGCAATAGCATCTATTAAAGGGTGTCCTACAAAATGTATAGGGAAGTCATGCTTGTTTTCATAGAAGTCTTTTTCAAAAGGTAAGATCACATACATGTGGTCTATATCTCTTTTAATAGCCGATATTCTGTTTTCTTTCCAGGCCCAAATTTGGGGAGAGATATAAAAATGTGTAGGAATACCTTCTTCTTTTGCCCATTTTGCAATTCTTAGATTAAATCCTGGATAGTCTATAAAGATCAAGGCATCTGGATTGTAATCTTTAATGTCTTGTTTGCAGAAAGAAATGTTCTTTAGAATGGTGCGAAGGTTCATCACTACTTCAGAGAAACCCATAAAGGCCAACTCCCGATAATGTTTTACTAAAGTGCCGCCGGCAGCTTCCATAAGATCTCCTCCCCAGAATCTAAATTCTGCGTGCGGGTCTTCTTTTTTTAAAGCCAACATCAAATTTGATGCATGAAGATCTCCAGAGGCTTCGCCAGCAATTAGATAGTATTTCATAGCATTCTAAATCTAAAGTATTTTTGTAATTGCGATGATTACTGCTACTAAAACTGTAGCTAATAATACACCTCTCGCTTTATAGATCTCATTCTTTTTAATAAATATAAAAAAAGGAATAAAATTTAATGCAGCACCTAAGGCTATGACCTTTCCTAAGTAATCATTATTTGCGGCCTCGATGAGCGTAGTTTTTATGTCCAGCTCAGAGAATAGAGAGATATATAGAAATATCCCTATTATCGTGGCAAGTATCCCCATCAACAGGCCGGTTAGAACTTGTTTCCTAATCATTAAGATTCCAGCTATTAAGGTCTTGAATATAATGATGTGCGGTAAGATCGAACTGTACAGGCACAACAGAAACATATCCGTTGGCTAAAGCCCATTCATCTGTATCTTCTCCCTTGTCTTCATTTATAAATTCTCCTGTTAACCAATAGTAATCTCTCCCTTGCGGATTGGTACGTTTATCAAATTCTTCTTTCCAAAGGGCCTTAGCCTGTCTGCAAATTTTTATCCCTTTAATGTCTGCCTCTGGAAGTTTAGGTAAGTTAACATTCAATACCACTCCCTTTGGAAGTCCGTTCTTTAAAACTTTTTGAGTAATAGCTTTGATAAACTTTTTGGTAGGTTCAAAATCTGCGGTGAGCGAATAATCTAAAAGAGAGAATCCTATAGCCGGTATTCCTTCAATTCCTGCTTCTACCGCAGCGCTCATAGTTCCTGAATAAATTACATTTATGGAGGAATTTGAACCATGATTTATACCGCTTACACAAAGGTCTGGTTTACGATGTAAAATTTCCTGAGTTGCAATTTTCACACAATCTGCAGGAGTTCCGGAGCAGCTATATTCTTTATGAGTGTACTTTTCATTGATCTTAACCGGGTCGCAATAAAGCGTGTCGCTAATAGTTATAGCATGGCCCATAGCGCTCTGTGGGCTATCTGGAGCAACAACAATTACATCTCCAAGTTGTTTCATTACCTCGATGAGGGTTCTTATTCCTGGTGCAGTTATTCCGTCGTCATTAGTAACTAAGATAAGAGGCTTATTCTGAGTCATCTTTTGTTTTATTTAAGATTGCTAAAATAATATTTTCCAAAGGAAAGCTTATCTTAGACGTCGAACAAATAAATTGTGAGATTCGACGTGATTGGCACAATTTTTTATATAATTACCCTACTATTAATGTTGAAATTTATGCGATTTATGAAAAGGAACTATAAAGTGCTGGTCCTGTTACTGTTGATGGCCGCGGCTTCCTGCAGTTTTACCACCAAAAAATTTGAAGATCCAAATAAAGATAAACTTTTAATGGATCTTATCACTTATGTTCTTGAACGTGGACATTATGATGCAAAAAGTATAGATGATACCTTTTCAAAAGAAGTTTACAAGGATTATTTATCTGACATTGACCCCTTAAAAAGATTTTTCTATAAAAAAGACATAGAAGGATTTTCTGCTTATGAAAATCAAATTGACGACCAGATTCGCAATAAAGATCTAAGCTTTTTTGATCTAACTCACGAAACGCTAGTTTCAAGAATGAAAGAAGTTAGAGTGATCTATAAAGAGATACTTGCAGAACCATTCGACTTTACTTCAGAAGAGGACATTAATACAGATTATGAAGATGTAGAATATGTATCTTCTCGAGAAGAGTTAAAAGAACGCTGGAGAAAGCAATTGAAGTTCACTACACTGGGAACTTTTGCAGATCTTAAAGAAGATCAACAAAGAGCATTGGCTAATAAATCTTCTAGTGATAAAGAAAATACCGCTGCGGCTTTTACTTCGGAAGGAAACAAAACAGATAAGAAAGTAGAAGCTGTAACTAAAAGATCTGATGCAGAATTAGAGAAAGAAGCTAGAGAATCTACACTTACCGCTATGGATGAGTATTTTGATTTTAGCGAAGAGATTGAACGTAAAGATTATTTCACTGTATATCTAAATGCTATTGTAGAAGAATTTGATCCGCATACTTTCTATTTCGCACCACAGGATAAAGATAGATTTGATATCGCTATGTCTGGAAAGTTAGAAGGGATTGGAGCCAGACTGCAGAAAAAGAGCGATAATATTACTATTATGGAAGTTATTTCTGGTGGTCCGGCATGGATGACAGATAAGTTGAGTGAAGGTGATGTGATCTTGAAAGTAAAGCAGGAAAAGGAAAAAGATCCTGTGAGTATTGTAGGTATGAGATTAGACGATGCAGTGAATCTTATTAAAGGGCCAAAAGGAACTAAGGTTACCTTAACTGTTAAGAAAAAAGTTCTTGGAAATATTGAGGATATCACCATTACCAGAGATGTGGTGGAGTTGGAAGAGACGTACGCCAAATCTGCGGTTGTAGAGAAGAATGGAAAAACCTTTGGTTTAATCAACCTTCCAAAGTTCTATTTTAACATGGAAGATTATAATGAGCGTAATGCAGCATCTGATGTGAAGCAGGAGATCATCCGTCTTAAAAAGCAAGGAATGGAAGGTCTTGTTTTAGATCTTAGAAATAATGGAGGCGGTTCTTTAAAAACTGTGGTAGATATTGCTGGTCTTTTTATTGAAAAAGGTCCGGTAGTACAGGTTAAATCTAAAGGTGAAGGTCAGGAGATCTTAGAAGATACAGATGCAAGTATTCTTTGGGATGGCCCAATGGTCATTCTAGTAAATGAACTTTCTGCTTCGGCTTCAGAAATTCTGGCTGCAGCAATGCAAGACTATAAGAGAGCTGTGATCATAGGAAGTAAGCAAACTTATGGTAAGGGAACAGTTCAGAATGTAATAGATCTTAATCAAACCGTTAGAAGTAATGAGTATGGAGACCTAGGAGCTCTTAAATTAACTACTCAGAAGTTCTATAGGGTTAATGGGGGTTCTACTCAATTAGAAGGTGTAAAGAGTGATGTTGTTGTTCCAGACAGATATAGTTATATTGATGTAGGGGAGAAGGATAATGAAAACCCTTTACCTTGGGATCAAATAGCTCCTGCAAAATATAAAGTGTGGAGTGGTTATATAGATTTTGATCAGGCTATTTCAAATAGTAAGGCCAGAATGCAGAAAAGTGCTCAATTAGGATTGATTGCTCAAAATGCGAAATGGGTGAAAGATCAAAGTGATAGAGATGTTTATTCTTTAAATTATAACTCTTATAAAGAAAGAAGAGATTTTATAGAAAATGATGCTAAGAAATTTGATGCGATCTCTAATTATAACTCAAATCTTAACTATACCTCTTTGCCTTATGAATTAGACCTTGTAAAGAATGATACTATTCTTAAGGAGAAAAGAGATAGATGGCACAAAAGTTTAAGTGGGGATGCTTATGTGGAAGAAGCAGTGAATGTTCTAGACGATATTAAAGTAAATAATATTAAGAAGGGTAAAGTAGCTCTTAAGAATTAAATAGCTCAAATAAATAATAAGAAAAACGCTTCAAAGGTAATATAACTTTTGAAGCGTTTTTCTTTCTAAATAAATTAACAGTTCTGTTTTATTGGTGTATTGAGATACTAGAGATATCAGCTTACGGGGATTGTTTCAGTACAGAAGGATTTTAAGTCAGATTTAAAATAGTACTGCATTAGTATATAATTTAATCTGTAACTTTGAGATTAATAAAATCAGTATGAAAAGAAAGTATATATATCCCGCAATGATACTGCTAGTTGCAGCAGTTATTCTTTTAGTAGAAAGATGTTCTTAAGAGTTTAAATTGTGCATTTTACCAGAACGACATTCGTTCTGAATCTAATTTTAAGAAGATAAAAAGTAGAATAGTAAAACTCCATAATCCTGAACCTCCATAGCTAAAGAAAGGCAATGGAATTCCAACAGTTGGAAAAATACCTATTACCATGCTTATATTCACTAAGAAGTGAAAAAAGATAATTCCTGTTACGCAATATCCATACACCCTATTAAAAGTTGATTTTTGTCTCTCCGCCAACATTATCAGTCTCAACAATAAGAACATAAATAGAGCTACTACAATGCTAGAGCCTACAAAACCCCATTCTTCTCCAACAGTACTAAAGATATAATCTGTATGTTGTTCTGGTACAAATTGTCCCTTTGTTTGTGTTCCTTCTGTCCAACCTTTACCAACCCAGCCGCCACTTCCAATTGCAATTTCACTTTGATTGGTGTTATAACCTATTCCTTTGTTGTCTACTTCACTTCCTAGAACAATATTAAAGCGGTCTCTGTGTCTTTGTTCAAATACATTTTGAAAGATATAATCTACAGAAAAAGAGTAGGCCATAGAAGCTACAAGTATAACCAGGAGAAGTAATACTTTAGGGCGATATCTTTTCTTTAATAGCAGACTTAATACACATATTGCCAATACTGCGAGGGTTACGTTTATTGGCCCAAATACTAGTGTAAAAACAAAGATCGCTATGGCAGAGAATCCAAGAATTAGGTAAAGACCTGATAAGCCCTCTCGGTATAAAGGAAAAAGAAATGCTGCATACACCATGGCACTTCCTGCATCTGGTTGAGGTAGAATGATTAGCGCTGGAATTGCGATGATCATAAATGCCTTTACCTGACTGGTAAAGAGATATATGTTAGTTTGAATATCACCCAAATATTTTGCTAGGGCTAATGCGGTAGCTACTTTAGCAAATTCTGCAGGTTGTATACTAACACCACCAAATACATACCAGGAAGTTGCTCCGTTAATGGTTTTACCAAAGAGAAAAAGTCCGGCAATAGAAATTAAAGAGATTATATATATAACGCTAGAGAATCGCATATAGAACCTGGCTTCAATAGAGAGGAGCAGTACAATAAGAACAAGGCTTAAAACGATCCATACAGCTTGTTTCCCATACGTCTGGCTAAAATCGAAGATAGAGGTAGGGGTACTTCCCAGAGAAGCAGAATAGATATTCATCCATCCAAAGCTTATAAGCAGTAAATATATAATTATTGTTATCCAGTCAAAACTGATGGAGGTCTTAGCCATTACTTATTAATTGAAAAAGGTTGACCGCTATATTGCTTGGCGTATTCATCTTCCAGACTGTGGCTTAATACCCAATCTTCCATATCTGTTCTGGTGATGGTTCCTTTTAGATATTTCTCTACCATTAAACTAGCTATTCTACCAGCATATCTTCCTCCCCAGTATCCATTTTCAACAAAAACCGCTATTGCAATTTTTGGATTATCTACTGGAGCAAATGCTATAAATATAGAATGATCTGTAAGCTGAGTTTTCTTGCCATCAATTTTTGCAAAATTTTCTGCAGTACCAGTTTTTCCTGCAATTTCAATTCCTGGAATTCTTAAAGCTGATGCCGTACCACTCATATAAACCTGATGCATTCCTTCAATAACCGGCTCGAAATTCTTAGCGTCTACTGTTGTATAATGTTTTTTTGTAAAAGCCTCGTCTGCTATAGCCTGCCCTTCTATCTTTTTTAAGATATGAGGTGTATAAAACCATCCTTTATTTGAAATGGTAGCAGTCATATTAGCAAGTTGTATTGGCGTCATTAAGATCTCTCCTTGGCCAATAGCATTAGATAAAGTTGCAGTAGAAAACCATTTATAGGTTGGATAATCATAAATTTTATTGTAATAGTTGGCATCTGGGATCTTACCTGGTCTACCTGTAGAAAGATCTGATCCTAGATAACCTCCAAGTCCAAAGCTTTTTAAATGATTAGACCAAACATCCATACCTTCTTGTGGGGTTGGATATTTTTCTATTATTCTTCTATAAACATTCGCAAAATAAGCGTTACAAGATTGTGCAATTCCAGGAATCATAGATAATGGGCTGGCATGTGCATGACATCCTAATTTACGACCACGCCCATAGGCGTATCCTCTATTACAATAAAATCTATCTTCTGTGGTAACTACATCTTCCTGTAGTGCAATTAAAGCATTGATAGTTTTAAATGGGGAGCCAGGTGGGTATTCTGCAAGTAGACCTCTATCATATAAAGGCTTTGCAATGGTGTCATAATAGAGTTTTGTGAAGTTTGCAGATCTTTTTCTCCCCATTAATAAAGCGGGATCATAAGAAGGTGCAGTAACCATCGCTAAGATTTCGCCCGTTCTTGGTTCTAAAGCAACAATTCCTCCGCGCTTATTTTCCATCAACTTTTCGCCATAAGCTTGTAGAATACCATCTATTGTAATATTGATATCTTTTCCTTTTTTTGGAATTGTATCGAAGATCCCATCTTTATAAGCACCTATATCACGATTAAAACGATCCTTCTGTATGTATTTAACGCCCTTAATACCACGAAGCAATTCTTCGTAATATCCTTCTACCCCTTGTTTTCCAATAAGGTCACCAGATATGTAATATGGATTTTCATCAATTATCTTTTTATTCACTTCTGTAATATACCCTAGAACATTAGATCCATTATGAGTTTGATAATCTCTAAGTGAACGTTTTTGAATATAGAATCCTTGATACTTACGCATCTTCTCTTGAAAGTAAGCGTATTCAGATTTTGTAAGCTGTGGAATGATAATAGAAGGTAATCTAGGTGAGTAGATCTTTGCCTTGTCTAATTTCTTAACTAGATCTTCCGGAGTAATATTTAATATCTTACAGAACTCTGCAGTATCAAAAGCTTTTACGTTTCTTGGTATCGCCATAACATCGTAAGATGGCTGGTTAGATACTAGAAGTTCTCCATTTCTGTCAAAGATATATCCGCGTTGCGGATAATCATATACTATCTTAATAGCATTATTTTCCGAAAGTCTTGCAAAGGAGGTGTCTACCACCTGTAAATAGAATAGACGCGAAAAAAATATCAATCCTGTGGTAACAATTAAAATGTACAGTAATATTCTTCTCATCGTCTCTTAGGTTTAAACAAACTTAAGCTAATAAGAACAAGTAGGATAGTAAATATTCCTGAGAAGAACGTCTTTTTCAGAATTAAGAAACTGTGTGAAAAATCAAACATTTCTAATGTAAAAAGTACTAGATGATGTAAAAATACCACAATCATAATGTACCCTATCCTGGCACCATAAGGTGTGTTAGATAGTTTTACAGTTTGATAATCATAACTTACTCCAAAGGAGAATCTTAAAATAGTTGGCCTTATGTAAGCAATCAATATACAGGCTGCTGCGTTAATTCCGCCGCTATCTTCAAATGTATCTATGGTAAGTCCTAAAAAGAATGAAACTATAATAAATAAGAACTGTGGTGTATTGAAAGGATAGAGTATCAGAAAAATAACATAAAGGTACGGGTTCACATACCCAAGAAAGTTGATATTATTAAGGAGTAAGACCTGTAATAATATCAAGAAGATAAATCTTAGCGTATTTGTGATTATTGTATTAGTCATCTACAGATTCCAATTCTTTAATTTCTGCCTTTATTTTGTTCTCGATTACATATACATAACCAATGTTTGTCATATCATTAAACAACTGTATGTTTATAGTATAATAGCTTTCGTTGTTGTCTAATTTAAAATCTAAGATCTTCCCAATAGGAATTCCCTGTGGGAATATTAGAGATTTACCACCGGTTACAATAGTATCTCCTTTCTTAACAGGAGCTAATCTTGGAACATCTATTAACTGAATAATATTTGGGTCTAGACCATCCCATATTAAAGATCCAAAATGATCAGATTTATTAAGCTGCGCATTTATCTTGGTGTTACTGTTCAAAATAGAAATAACACGGGCGTAGTTATTAGTTACCTTATCTACAATACCAATAATACCCTGACTGGTAATAACTCCATCTTCTGAGTTTAAGCCGGAATTTTTTCCGCCTTCAATAGTAATGTAATTATCAATCTTAGAATAATTGTTATTGATCACCTTGGCAACTCGAAATTTATAAACACTATTGAAAGAGGTAGAGTCTGTAATTTGCTCTAAGGTGATAGAATCTTTAGTTGCAGCCAGTAGATTGTGAAGCTGTTTATTCTCATCCATCAAACGTTTGTTATATTCGTCTAGATAAAAATAAGACTGCACACTATTAGCCCAGCCGTATATACCTCCGGTAACAAAATTAGCAGAGCTTATAAACTTGCTTTTGTGATAGGAGTGAGACTGGATTGTTAAAAACAAAGAAAGTACCAGCAGCAACAGGAATAAAATATTATTCTTATTGCGGATAAGAAAATTAAAAATCTGCTGCATAAGTGGTTACTACTACTTTATCAAAATTCCCTTATATCTCGCGAGGCTCTTTAAACATATTCCGGTTCCTCTAACAACTGCTCTAAGTGGATCTTCTGCAATATAAACAGGAAGATCTGTTTTCAATGAAAGTCTTTTATCCAGACCTCTTAACATAGAACCACCACCTGCAAGATAGATACCGGTGTTATAAATATCGGCAGCTAGTTCTGGTGGAGTTTGTGAAAGGGTTTCCATAACAGCATCTTCAATTCTTAAAATAGATTTGTCTAATGCCTTAGCGATCTCTCTATAAGAAATTTGAACCTGTTTTGGTTTTCCAGTTAAAAGGTCACGTCCTTGAACGCTCATTTCTTCTGGCGGAACTTCTAGATCTTCTGTAGCAGCACCAATTTGGATCTTTATTTTTTCAGCAGTTCTTTCACCAACGTATAGGTTGTGTTGCGTACGCATGTAATACACAATATCGTTTGTGAATACATCTCCTGCGATCTTAATAGATTTATCACATACAATACCTCCAAGAGCTATAACTGCGATCTCGGTGGTTCCACCTCCTATATCTACAATCATATTTCCTTTAGGTTGCATAATATCTACACCAATACCAATAGCAGCGGCCATTGGTTCGTGAATTAAGTACACTTCTTTACCGTTAACACGCTCTGCACTTTCTTTTACAGCACGCATTTCAACCTCTGTTATACCAGACGGAATACAAATAACCATTCTTAATGCCGGGGTGAACATTTTCTTTTTTAATGCAGGAATTTCTTTAATGAACATACTGATCATCTTTTCACTGGCATCAAAATCTGCAATTACACCATCTTTAAGCGGGCGAATTGTTTTAATATTTTCATGGGTTTTCCCCTGCATCATGGCAGCTTCTTTTCCCACGGCAATAATCTTTCCCGTAGTTCTGTCACGGGCTACAATAGAAGGGCTATCCACAACAACTTTGTCGTTGTGTATTACCAAGGTGTTTGCTGTTCCTAAATCTATTGCTATTTCTTCAATGAGAAAATCAAAAAATCCCATAGTATTTTATGTAAGTTGAGGTTAGGTAAATGTAATGAAATTAATGTTTAAAATGGCGTGTTCCCGTCATTACCATCGAGATGTTGTTCTCGTTGCAATAATCTACACTCAATTGATCTTTTATAGATCCTCCCGGCTGAATAACCGCAGATATTCCTTCATTTCCTGCAATTTCTACACAGTCTGGAAATGGGAAAAATGCATCACTGGCCATCACGGCTCCTTTTAGATCAAAATTAAAGGAATTTGCTTTATCTATGCTCTGGCGTAACGCATCTACTCTAGACGTTTGTCCGGTTCCGCTGGCCAATAGTTGTTTATTTTTTGCTAGTACGATTGTATTAGATTTGGTGTGCTTGCAGATCTTAGAAGCAAATATCAAATCATTTAACTCTTCAGAACTTGGTTTATTGTTGGTGGCAGTTGTTAAATCTTCAAGAGCATCGGTTTTATTATCTCTGTCTTGTACTAAAACTCCATTTAAACAAGTTCTAACCATGTTCTCTGGTAAAGCTACATCTTTAAGAATCAATAATATTCTATTTTTCTTTCCTTTTAAAATCTCTTCAGCTTCAGTAGAAAAAGAAGGTGCAATGACCACTTCACAGAACAACTGGTGAATTTCTTCTGCAGTTGGTTTATCTATTTCCTTGTTGCTAATTAAAACACCGCCAAATGCAGAAACCGGATCTCCGGCCAAAGCATCCATATACGCTTGGTGCAATGTTTCTCTTTGCGCAAGTCCGCATGCATTATTGTGCTTTAAAATCGCAAAAGTTGGAGCGTCATTTTTAAACTCATTCATCAAGTTTACAGCAGCATCTACATCCAACAAGTTGTTATACGATAATTCTTTACCGTGCAATTGTTCGAAAACCTCATCAAAATCTCCAAAGAAAGTACCTTTTTGATGTGGATTTTCGCCATATCTAAGTTCTTTACCTTGTAAAAAGCTTTGTTTAAAAACATTTTCTTCGGAATTGAAAAAGCTGAAAATAGCAGTATCATAATGTGAAGAAACTTTAAAAGCTTTACCTGCAAATTTCTTGCGGTCTGCTAGGTTAGTTTCACCGTTCTTTTCATTCAACAAGTCTAAGAATTCGCTATAATCATCAACTGAAGATACACAGGTTACATCTTTAAAATTTTTTGCTGCAGCACGAATTAGTGAAATTCCGCCTATATCTATTTTTTCAATGATATCTTCTTCAGAAGCTCCAGATGCAACAGTTTTTTCAAATGGATATAGATCTACAATTACGATATCTATTTGAGGGATCTCAAATTGCGCCATCTCTTCAACATCTCCATCATGATCCTGTCTATTTAAAATTCCGCCAAAAACCTTTGGATGTAAGGTTTTAACTCTTCCTCCTAAAATAGAAGGATAAGAAGTAACATCTTCTACAGGGATTACGTTGATCCCTAGATCTTTAATAAATTTTTCGGTACCACCTGTAGAATAGATAGTAACGCCTAACTCATCTAGTTTTTGTGCAATGGGAGCCAAACCTTCTTTACTGAATACAGAAATTAGGGCTGATTTCGCCAATTTTAAATCGCTCATTGTGTTGTGTTTGTTAAGGATGCAAAAGTAATTAAATCACTATAAAATTTAGAGATCTAAACTTTTATTTCTTAAAAAAAATGTAACGAAAAAGTTCTGCCGGCGTCTTATCTTTAATCGATGCAAAACACCTGATTTTACTATGCTGATTTATCTAAGGGTCTTAAAGGAAAGTTTTTATTTTGCTATTAATGCATTACGAAACAATAAGTTGCGAACCTTTCTATCGCTACTAGGCGTTACTATTGGGATTTTCTCGATTATTGCGGTTCTCGCTGCGGTAGATTCTTTAGAGCGAAATATTAAAGGAAGTTTGAGTTCTTTGGATAATAGCACCATTATTTTAATGCGATTCTCTTTTGGTCCTACAGATATTCCTCGTTGGAAAACTCAGCAATTTCCAGATGTTACTTATGATGAATATCAATATTTGAAACGAAGCATGCCAGATATGAAAGCGGCAAGTTTTGTAATGAATGTGCCAAGAGAAACTTTAAAATATGGAGATAATACTGTTACCTCTGTAGATCTTGGTGCTATAACCAGCGAGTATTATGAGATTGAATCCTTACAACTTGCAGAAGGTAGATTTTTTAACGAATCTGAATCTGTAAGTGGTTCTCCTGTAATTGTATTAGGAGATGAAATAGCTACCAATCTTTTTGGAGATCTAGATCCTTTAGGAAAGGAAATTAGGCTTTATGGTAGGAAGTTCTCTGTAATTGGCGTTCTTAAAAAAGAAGGAACCAGCCTTTTTGGAAATTCTAAAGATGGGCAGGTGTTTCTTCCAGTAAATATAACCAGAAGAATTTATGGCGATAATAACAAATCTACATTTCCACAGATCATCATCAAACCTGTTGAAGATGCAGATAGTGCAGAGTTTATGGCCATTCTTACTCAGAAACTTCGAACGTATCGCGGCTTAAAACCAGATGAAATCAGCAATTTCTTTGTAAATCAGTTAAAAGGGCTTACAGATTTTATAGATAACATCACTGGGCAGATGAATTTTATTGGCTTAATTATTAGTGGCTTCTCTTTATTAGTGGGAGGTTTTGGAATAGCCAATATTATGTTTGTTAGTGTAAAAGAAAGAACTAATCTTATAGGGATCCAAAAATCTCTAGGAGCAAAAAATAGATTCATCTTATCTCAATTTTTATTTGAAGCCGTGATATTGGCAGTTATTGGAGGTCTTATCGGCCTTTTCCTAGTATGGATAATTTCTATAGTTGCCTCGCAATTCACCGGAGAGTTTGAATTTGTACTTTCTCCTTGGAATATGTTCTTGGGGACCATCGTATCTGCTGTTATCGGACTGGTTTCAGGAATTATACCTGCTATCTCAGCATCTAAATTAGATCCGGTAGAAGCCATTAGAACAGGAATGTAGCATTTTGATATTTTGATATGACGAGATTATTTGTACTGGTTAGTTTTTTATTGATCGGATTTTCTACAATTGCACAAGAACTAAATACAGCTAGATTAGACAGCCTCTTTTCTTTGATCTCGTTAAAAGATAAAACGATGGGTAGTTTTTCTATATTTCAAGATGGAGAAGAAATTTATAAGCACTCCATAGGTTTTGAAGATATCTCCAAGAATGAACCCGCATCTCACTTAACTAGATATAGAATTGGCTCGGTAAGTAAAACATTTACAGCTGTCCTGTTTCTAAAACTGGTAGAAGAAGGAAAAGTAGGTTTAAATACTACACTAGATAATTTTTATCCTGAGATTCCAAATGCACAAAATATTACTATGGAATTCTTATTGGATCATCATAGTGGGTTATTTAATTATACCAGTCAGGATTCTTATATAGAATTAATGGAGTCTCCAAGATCTAAAGAAGAAATGCTGCAGCTATTTATAAAGAATGGTACCATCTTTAGTCCTGGAAGTAGGTTTCAATATTCTAATACCAACTATGCTTTATTAACTTTTATTATAGAAGATCTAGAAAAGCAAAATTTTGCAACTGTCTTAAAGGAAAGAATAACAAAGCCTTTGGGTTTAAAAAACACCTATTTTGGAGGGAAAATAATCTCTGCAAATAATGAAGCTTTTTCCTATAAAAAGAGAAGAGCGTGGATGCTTGAAACAGAAACTGATATGAGCAATGCGTTAGGTGCAGGAGGACTAGTTTCTACACCTACAGAAATTAATACTTTTTTTACAGCTTTGTTCAATAACAAAGTATTGAAGGCTGAAACTCTAGAACAAATGATAGCTTTAAAAGATAGATACGGACTCGGAATCTCAAGAATCCGTTTAGAGGATAAAGAAGGATTTGGACATAGTGGAGGGATTGATGGTTTTTCTGCTATAGGATATTATTTTCCGGAAGAAAAGCTTGCGTATTCCTTTGTTCTGAATGGCTTGGATATGAATTCAAGTGAATTGATAAAAGGGCCTCTGAGTATATATTTCCACAAAGATTATTCACTACCAGTATTTGAAATGGAATATAGAACAGATCTCAGTGATCTTCAATCTTATGAAGGCACTTATGCTTCCCCAATGTTACCAATAAAATTAGATGTTTTTATAGAAGACGGCTCTTTACTCGTGCAAGGAACAAACCAACCCGCATTCATATTATATGCGGTAGATAAAGACATTTTCAAGAATGACCTATTGAAACTGAAAATAGAATTTAAGCCTTCAGAAAGTAAATTAATACTTTCTCAAGGCGGAGGTATTTTTGAGCTTACTAAAGAAAAGGAAGTTATTGCTACAGAATAATAAGTTTATTAATTGTTAGTTAGAAGAAAAAGTTGCTAGAGAATATCGGCAACTTTTTCATTTACAAACTCTAAGAACGCTTCATCTTCAGCTGTAAACGGGTCTGGAGTATCAGAGTCTATATCTATTTGCCCAATATTCTCTCCATTCAAGAAAAGAGGTACTACTATTTCAGCTTTTACATGAATGCTGCAAGCAATGTAGTTGTCTTGAGCTTTTACATCTGGCACCACAAAATTCTGGTTAGAAACTGCTACTTGCCCACAAATACCTTTTCCAAATGGAATGATGGTATGATCTGTAGGTTCTCCGGCATAAGAGCTTAATTTTAATTCTTCTTTATCGCCATTTCTAAAATAAAAGCCTACCCATGTGTAATAAGAAACGTTCTCTTTTAGGAGCTCGCAGACTTGAGTTAATCTGTCTTCTACACTATTTACATCGTTATCTAAGATGCTTTCTACTTTTGGTCTTAATTCTTGTAATGACATAGCTACTATTTTTGTGCAAAAGTATTTAAAAATTATTCAGAGCGGCTTTTCAAAATGTATAAATTTGTTAAAATCAGATTCTGAATTTGCTCCAGTTATTCAAAAAATACAAATCGGTTTTAAGGTTTATTGTGATCTACCTAGGTAGCTACACAGTACTCTCTATGTTATACCATTTGTATCTGGTTTACTTTAAATCAGATTATTACTATCCAGACCCTGTTACGCATTATGTTGCTAGGCTAAGTGAGCGGCTTATTAACATTTTTGGATATGATGCCATGATTACACCGCATCAAAAAGAGCTTTCTATGAAACTCATTGTAAACGAGGTGTATCTGGCTAGAATTGTAGAAGGTTGCAATGCTGTAAGTGTTATGATCTTATTTACTTCTTTCATTCTGGCTTTCTTCGGAAGGTGGAAGATTACCCTACTATATATTGTTTTTGGTTGTTTATGTATCTCTGTCATGAATATTGCAAGAATTGCGGTGTTAGCAGCAGGATTATATGAGTTTCCAGAAAATTCGGATTTCTTACACAGTGTAATTTTTCCGTTAATTATTTATGGGACCGTTTTTATTCTTTGGGTATTATGGGCCAGATTATTCTCTAAATATCAGAATTTATGAAAATGAGATATCGATTTATAGGAATAAGCTTGTTGACAGGATTGTTGGTGCTTATAAAATTTTATGAAGAATCTCTTTTTTATGATCCTTTAATAGATTTCTACGAGTTAGCATACCTTCATAATGGAGAACCGCAATTTGAACTTCCACGCTTACTTATTAATTTAAGTATGAGATTTTGGTTGAATACCCTTATTTCTTTAGGGATTCTTTATGTCGCATTTTTTGAAAAGAGCATCGTGAAGTTTTCACTATTCTTATTTCTGATATTATTTATTTTAGGCATAGGTGCATTTATATATGAGCTTCTAAATTTCCATAATGGGAATTACATGGGGCTTTTCTATGTGCGTAGATTCTTGATCCATCCAATTTTCCTTTTAATTTTACTTCCGGCTTTCTATTATCAGCGACTTAAAAGCAGAAGAAAGAAGAAAAGAATATCTTCAATTGTGAATGCCTGAAGACTAAAGAATCATTTAGAAAATTTGGTTTGAGTTGATTATAGAAAATAATCCTTATTTTTGTAATTAATGAAGAACGCAGTAAGCAATATTATTTCTTTAGTAATGGCCTTTTTGGTGCTGTTCTCTACCTTCTCTTTTTACGGTAGATCAGCATTATTGTGGCGATTTCTTAGTAGATACTGCAGTTTTCTCTCGTGCCGAATCTTGTGGAATGGAGATGAAATCTTCTTCTAACCACGACGCAGATCTTTTAGCAGCAGATTGCTGCCATAATAACAAAGTAGAAGTTGCCGGTCAAAACGAATTGAAGATCTCTTTTGATTCTTTAGAGTTCGGTCAACAAATATTTCTTTCTACATTTACCTATTCTTACCTTACCTTATTTGAAGGACTGCCAAGTGAGGTAACTTCTTTTAAAGATTACTCCCCGCCCTTGCTGGTGGCCGACATCCAAATTTTGGATCAGGTATTCCTTATTTGATTAAATAATTTTCTAGTTATGAGATGCTTCTGTCATAGTAGCAGCTCTTAAAGTATTTGTGCGCTTAAATATTTCGGTTTAAGCTGAAGTCAAATATATTTTTCTGAAAATTATTTATTCTGAATTTATGTTCAATAAACTTATTAAGTATTTTCTCTATAACAGGTTGGTAACGGTATTGTTGCTAATCTTTGTGATTGGTTGGGGTTTAGTAACAACTCCTTTCAATTGGAATACAGGTTTTCTTCCTAAAGATCCTGTGCCTGTAGATGCTATTCCAGATATTGGAGAGAACCAACAAATTGTATTTACAGAATGGCCTGGGCGTTCTCCTCAAGATATTGAAGAGCAGATCACCTATCCGCTAACCACTACTTTATTAGGGATCTCCGGAGTAAAATCTATTAGAAGTACCTCGATGTTCGGGTTTTCCAGCATTTATATCATTTTTAATGAAGATGTAGAATTTTACTGGTCTCGTTCTCGAGTTCTAGAAAAGTTAAATTCGCTTCAACAAGGTTTGTTACCGCCCTCTGTTTCTCCAACTTTAGGGCCCGATGCTACGGCCTTAGGCCAAGTATATTGGTATACTCTGGAAGGTAGAGATCCAGAAGGAAAGGTTACCGGAGGTTGGGATCTTCACGAACTGAGAAAGGTGCAGGATTATTACGTGAAATTAGGACTTAGTTCTGCTCAGGGAGTTTCAGAAGTGGCTTCGGTAGGAGGTTATGTTCAGGAATATCAAATAGATGTCAACCCAGATGCCTTAAAGGCTTACAATATTGGATTAGATCAGGTAATGATGGCGGTAAAGAATTCCAATAGAGATATTGGAGCCAAAACGCTTGAGATCAATAAAGTTGAATATTTAGTACGCGGATTAGGATATATAAAATCTGTTGAAGATATAGAGAATACCGTAGTTTCTCAGGTAGATAATAAACCAATTCTTATAAGAGATCTGGGTGTGGTTCATCTTGGCCCGGAACAGAGACGTGGAGTTTTAGATAAAGGTGGAGCAGAAGTTGTTGGAGGAGTCGTGGTGGCGCGTTATGGTTCTAATCCGCTTCAGGTTATCAAGAATACTAAGGAAAAAATTAAAGAGATCTCTGCAGGTTTGCCTCAAAAAACTTTGGCAGATGGAACTATAAGTAAACTTACCATTGTTCCTTTCTACGATAGAACAGAACTTATAAATGAAACTGTTGGAACGCTGGAAAAAGCACTTTCTCATGAAATTCTAATCAGTATCATCGTGATCATTGTGCTGGTGCTAAATCTTCGTGCCTCTATTTTAATTTCTAGTTTATTGCCGGTTGCGGTACTTATTACATTTATCGCCATGCGATATTTTGGCGTAGATGCTAACGTAGTTGCGCTTTCAGGAATTGCTATTGCTATTGGAGTCATGGTAGACGTCGGGATCGTGTTTGTGGAGAATACCATCAGGTATTTGGAGATGCCGGAAAATAAAGATGCAAAAGGTGAAAGATTACTAAAGCTTATCAAGAATGCAACTGTTGAAGTTGCTCCTGCGGTAACTACTGCACTCGCAACTACTATTGTAAGTTTTATTCCGGTTTTCTTTATGGAGCATGCCGAAGGGAAACTTTTTAGACCTCTGGCTTTCACCAAAACATTTGCCTTAGGAGCAGCATTTCTTATCGGAATTTTTGTCTTGCCAATGCTCTCTTATTTTGTTTTCAATTTGCGAATTCATAGAGATAAAGTTGCTAGAATATGGAATATTGCATTGATTGTTATCGGTCTTTTCTTAGCGATATACTTCAGTTTCTGGTTGCCATTAGCTTTAGTAGTAATTGGAATTATAAAACTTGTAGAATATAAAAACCCTCAATTTTTAGGTAGGTATTCCAACCTCATCACAATCATCATAATTCTTGCAGTTACTCTTTTCTTTTTAACTCAGGAATGGATGCCATTAGGTTTTCAGAACTCACAATTTGAGAATTATCTGTTTGTAATTGTTTTACTGGCTTTTACACTTACAGTGTTAATGGGAATTGTAAAATTCTATCAATCTATTTTGAATTGGTGTTTGCTGAATAAAGGCAAGTTTCTATTGGTTCCAATACTTACAATTTTCTTCGGAATACTGATATGGTTAGGCTTTCCGAAGATATTTGGATTTGCTGCCGACGGATTTAATAAAATAGGCTGGAATGTAAGAACCACTTCAGCTTGGACAGGAATGAGCAACACTTTTCCCGGAGTTGGGAAAGAATTTATGCCATCTCTAAATGAAGGTAGTTTTTTATTAATGCCCACAGCCATGCCACATGCAGGGATAGAAGCTTCAAAAAACACCTTACAAAGATTAGATATAGCGGTTGCAGATATTCCTGAAATTGAAATGGCAGTGGGAAAAATGGGGCGAATAGAAAGTGCCTTAGATCCTGCGCCAATTTCTATGTTCGAGAACATTATTAACTACAAACCGGAATATATACTATCTGAAGATGGAGAGATGATGAAATTTAAGGTTGATGATAAAGACAGATTTATCACCAAGACAAAAGATTCATTATCTAATGAAGCAGCAATTTCAGCAAGAATTAGAAAGCAAGATCTTATTGAAGATGAGGATGGGGAATATTTCAGAAACTGGAGAGTGCAGATCCAATCTCCAGACGATATTTGGGATGAAATTGTAAAACGCACCAATCTTCCGGGAGTTACCTCAGCACCAAAATTACAGCCTATAGAAACAAGGTTGGTAATGTTGCAAACTGGAATGCGAGCACCCATGGGAATTAAAGTTTATGGGCCGGACCTTCAAACCATACAGGAATTTGGATTTAAGTTGGAAGCGCTATTAAAAGAAGTGCCTTCGGTTAAGAAAGAAGCTGTTTTTGCCGATAGAATTGTTGGGAAACCTTATCTCGAGATCAAAATAGATAGAAATGCAATTGCCCGATATGGTTTGAGTATAGAAGATGTTCAGCAAACTTTGGAAACGGCTGTCGGTGGTATGGAAATTACCAGCACCGTAGAAGGAAGAGAGCGTTTTCCTGTAAGAGTTAGATATCCAAGAGAACTTAGAGATGACCCTGAAAGTATCAAGAAAATTTTGGTACCAACAAGCACTGGAGCACAAATTCCGTTAGGGGAGCTTGCAGATCTTAATTACACCAGAGGTCCACAAATGATTAAGAGTGAAGACACCTTTTTGGTTGGATATGTACTGTTTGATAAAAAGGATGATTTTGCTGAGGTGAATGTCGTTAACGATGCTCAAGCGCTTATTCAGCAGAAAATAGATTCTGGAGAGCTTGTGGTTCCTGCAGGAGTGAGCTATAAATTCTCTGGAAATTATGAAAATCAGGTGCGTGCGGTGAAGAGGTTGGCGATAGTCATCCCAATAAGTTTGGTTATAATTTTCTTGCTGTTATACTTTCAGTTTAAAACCGTAATCGCTTCTACCATACATTTTTCTGGAGTATTTGTGGCCTTTGCCGGTGGATTTATCATGATCTGGCTTTATGGGCAAACATGGTTTATGGACTTTGCCATTTCCGGAATGAATATGCGAGATCTTTTCCAAATGCATACCATTAACTTAAGTGTTGCGGTATGGGTTGGATTTATTGCGCTTTTCGGAATTGCAACAGACGATGGAGTATTGATGGGGACTTATATACATCAGGTCTTCGAGCGTAAAAATCCGAAAACAGTAAAAGAAGTAAGAGAGGCAGTAATGGAAGCCGGATTAAAAAGGGTTCGCCCCGCAATGATGACTACAGCGGTGACGATCATCGCCTTGTTTCCTGTGCTAACTTCTACAGGAAAAGGAGCAGATATCATGGTGCCAATGGCAATTCCAATTGTTGGAGGAATGATCATTCAGATCATGACCATTTTTGTAGTGCCGGTATTACAAGCTTACTGGAGAGAATCTGTAATAAAGTCCTCCTCTAACTCCTCCGAAGGAGGAGAATCTTATCCTAATTTGAAATCATAGAATTAAAAAGAAATAGACTATGAAAAAATCGTTATTAGAATATTTTCAACAGCAATTTTCAGGAATAAAATTTCTAATTCTTTTGCTACCCCTTTGGGGGATGGGGGGATACTCACAAACCTTAGAGCAATATCTACAAATAGCTGCAGAAAATAATCCGAAGGTAAAAGCATCCTACGCCCAATTTGAAGCAGCAATGCAACAAGCGCCTCAAGTGGCAAGTCTACCAGATCCAACCTTAACTATGAGCGCTTTTGGAAAGATGATAGAAACCCGAGTTGGTGCTCAGGAAGCTAAATTTTCTTTGATGCAAATGTTCCCTTGGTTTGGAACTTTAGATGCTAAAAGAGATGCAGCGAATTTAATGGCGGAAGCTAAATTTCAGCAATACTTAGATGTTCGGAATCAGGTGTTTTTTGAAGTAAAATCGGTATATGCAGAGATCTACGCCATTCAAAAGACCATTCAGTTAAAACAAGAGAATTTAGAAATCTTAGATTCTTATAGAGAGTTGTCTTTAAGTCGATTTAAAAGTGGAAATGCTCCTATGTCTAACATCGTAAAAGTTGATATTAAAAGGGAAGGAGCTATAACGGAGATCGAGTTGCTACAGGAACTTATTGAACCTATGCAAACCAAATTGAATTTATTGTTATCTCAATATTCTGAAACTCCTGTTGAAACTGAAGACACTTTAAGATTTGAGATTCCGGAACTTTTAGGAGTAAAAGAAGAGCTTTTCGCTTCTAATCCAATGCTTGTAGGTTTAGATAAACAAGAAGAAGCTTATAAGATGCAAGAAGTGGTTGCCGGAAAAAATGCGCTACCTATGATTGGTCTAGGAGTAGATTACTCGATTATTTCTAAAAGAACTGATGCCAATCCTGAGATGAACGGGCAAGATGCTATTATGCCAATGCTTTCTATAAGTCTTCCAATTTTTCAGAAGAAATATAGGGCGGCGAAGAAGGAAGCAGCACTTATGAGCGAAAGTGTCGTGCATCAAAAGGAAGCTCAAAAAAATGAATTGCAAACTATGTATGAGATGACATTATATGAAGTGAAAAAGGCTAAAAAACTCATTTCGCTTTATGATCGTCAGTTGAAAAGTTCAGATCAGGCGAATAAATTACTGATCTCCGGTTTTAGCAATGCAATTACAGATTTTGAAGAAGTGTTGCAAATGAATCAAGATATACTGGGGTTAGAAACTCAGCAAGTAGAAGCTTTAAAAGATGGTTTTATAGCCAGCGCAAAATTAGATTATTTACTGGCGAACCAGTCAGATGTAAATATTTCTTCCACTAAATAATAAGAAGAATGGAAACTAAAAAGATAATAGGAATTGTAATTGCCAATTTATTGGTGGGAGCATTGATAGGTTGGTTGATAAAACCAGATTCAGCAAAAAATGATAATGAACTTTCGCAACATGATCATGAAAATTCTGAAGAAGTTGTTTGGACATGTTCTATGCATCCTCAAATTAGAAGGAGCGAGCCTGGAGCTTGCCCAATTTGTGGAATGGACCTAATTCCGCTGAATTCTAATGCCGGAAATGAAGGACCTGAAGCCTATCAGATGAGTGAAAATGCAATGAAACTTGCTAATGTTACTACAATGATAGTTGGAAAAGATAATGCCGAAAAAGAAATTAGATTGAACGGGAAGGTGCAGGTGGATGAGAGAAACGCCTATTCTCAATCTACTCATATTCCGGGAAGAATTGAAAGTCTAGCGCTCAATTTTACAGGAGAAAAAGTGAGTAGAGGTCAAACGTTAGCTACTATCTATTCGCCTCAATTAGTAACAGCACAAGAAGAATTATTGCAGGCGGCAAGTATCAAAGAAAGTCAGCCGGAATTGTTTGAAGCTGCTAAAGAAAAGTTGAGAAATTGGAAAATAGGAAATTCTCAAATCGAGCGTATTCTTTCTACTGGAAAAGCGATTCAAAGGTTTCCTATAAGTGCTGATGTAAATGGAATTGTAACAGAGAAAAAGGTAGAACTTGGAGATTATGTAGAACGCGGAATGCCTATTTATGAGATTTCAGATCTGTCTAAAGTCTGGGTGCTCTTTGACCTTTATGAAAGTGAATTGAATTGGGTAAAAGAAGGCAGTGAAATTGAATATGCGGTGAATTCTATTCCTGGGGAAACGTTTAAAGGGAAGATCACCTTTATAGATCCGCTTATAAATTCTCAAACCCGAGTTGCTACCGCAAGAGTTGAGGTAAGTAATAAAGATGGGAAGCTAAAGCCTGAAATGTTTGTTTCAGGAACTGTAAAGAATTCTGTTGGTGTAAAAGATTCCGAAGAGATCGTAGTTCCAAAAACTGCGGTATTATGGACGGGAGAACGATCTGTGGTTTATGTAAAAGAAGAAGATGGATTTACGTTGAGACAAATCACTTTAGGGCCTGCCTTAGGAGATTCTTATATAGTACAAGCTGGACTTGAAACCGGTGAAGAAATTGTGTCTAACGGAACATTTACGGTAGATGCGGCGGTGCAACTTTCAGGAAGACCTAGTATGATGAATCCTTCATTTGGAGAAAAAAAGTCGGGTGCTAAGATAAGTTTGAGCGATGATGAAAAAACTAAAATAGAAGCATTGCTTTCAGAATATTTAAAATTGAAAGATGCCTTGGTTGCAGATAATCTTCAGCTTTCAAAAAAAGAAATCACTGCGATAAAAACGAAGGTTGAAGAAATCAATACTATCGGATTAAAAGGAGAAGCAGAGAAGGTTTGGAAAATGGTCAATATTCAACTTATTAATAGAACAAAAGAACTTTCAGAAGCAAGAGATCTGAAAGAGATACGAGGCGGGTTTGATGAACTTTCTTCAGAGGTGATCATGCTGGTAAGTAAATTACAAGTGTCAACTCCACTTTTTGTATTGCATTGCCCCATGGCCGATAATAATAGAGGTGCAGACTGGATTAGTCTTTCTAGCGAAGTTCTTAATCCTTATTATGGCAACGCTATGCTTGGATGTGGTGAAGTGACTAAAACTATAGGAACTCTTGAATAATGCAGTTATAATCTTAACCATTGATTAAAATGATAAAAAATTACTTTATAAAAAACATGGTTTGCGATAGGTGCATCAAGGTGGTGAGGGATGAACTTATAAACGAGGGAATAGCCGTGAAAGAAGTGCTTTTAGGAAGCGTATCTGTGGAGACAGAAGATGAGGTGGCAACTCAAGTTATTATGGAGAAGGTGCTTTCAGAAAACGGATTTATGCTCATCACAAACGCCGAATTTATTTTAGTTGAAAAAGTGAAATTGGAATTGATAAAATTGTTGGAAGATCTTCCGCTTAATCTAGACGGGAAATTATCAGGATTGTTGGCATCAAAACTAAATTCAGATTACTCCAAAATAAGCAAGATGTTCTCTTCTACAGAAAAACTTACTATCGAGAAATATTTTATCAAGTTGAAAATTGAAAAAGCAAAAGAATTGATTCAGGCCAAAGAATTAAATTTTACAGAGATAAGTCAGCACCTTGATTACAGCAACATGAACTATTTATCTCGTCAGTTTAAAAATGAAACGGGATTGAGTATGAGTGCATATAAAGATTTGAATAAAAATTTTAGGATTTCTTTAGACCAAATCCTATAAATATTATCTGTAATAGTAACAATATAAGGTCGTAACTTCCTATAATTTAGCAATTCAACCAAAAATCAATCACAATGAAAACTACTTTTTTAAAGTTCACCATGATCATCTTAGCTGTGGTTTCTTTTATTTCCTGTAAAGATGTCAAGGAAAATCAAACGGTAGAGATCAATACACCAGAAGAGGTGAAGCAGAATGAAAGGAATCTACCAGATGTTGCAGATCAGGCCTTTGTAGATGGAATGACCAGCAAGGTATGGCAGAATTATCTAGAGATAAAAATGGCTTTGGCTAATGATGATGCAGGAACTGTAAAAGATGTTGCCAGAGAAATGGCTAAATCTTTTTCAGCAGAAAGAGCAGCTATGGAAGAGATCGCTCAGAAAATGGCGGATACGGATGATATTGAAGTGCAACGCAATCTTTTCGCTCAATTTACAGAAAAAGCAGGGCCTATGTTTGAAGATGCGCTTTCTGCAGGTACCATTTATCAAAAGTTCTGCCCGATGGCTTTTAATAACCAAGGAGCATATTGGTATGCCGCTGTAGAGGAAGTATCCAATCCATATTTTGGTGAAAAAATGCCAAACTGTGGAGCTGTGAGCAAGACCATTAAAAAATAATAAAACCTCAACCAACCAAAAAATCAAAAAAATATGGAATCATCAGAAAATAATCAACATAACATGAAGGGTAACAATTATGCCAAGTTCTTTATGATGCTTGGGTTGTCATTTGTTGCAATGTATATCACTATGTACTTAAATACGTATGAATTTGACCATGTATATTTTAGCTTAACTCGTTTCTATATGAGTTGTTTAGGAATAGCAGCCATGGCGGTTATAATGCTATCTTTTATGCTAAATATGTATAAGAATAAGAAGAAAAATATTGCCATTTACATAGGTAGTTTGGTACTTTTTCTTGGAGCTTTAGGCTTAGTGAGAGCGCAAAGTCCTATAATTGGAGATGTGCTTTGGATGAAAGCGATGATCCCTCACCACTCTATTGCAATTCTTACCAGTAAAAGAGCAGATATTAAAGATCCTGAGGTGAAAAAGCTGGCAAAAGGAATTATAGAAGCTCAAGAAAAAGAGATCGCACAGATGAAAAAAATGCTTTATAGATTGGAGCACGAGAATAAATAATATTTGATTCATCCTATAGCTAATAAGTATACCGAAAAACGGGTCAGTTTTAAAGATCGATTTAAAAATAAAAAAATGTTTAATAACTATTATTTACTGACCTTATTACTGGTGTCCAGTTTATCTGGATTTGCCCAAAGAGAACAGTCTGTAGAAGGAAATGTTGATGATCTTCCGGTTCATGAATACAAACTTGAACTTAAAGAAGAAATGGTTAATAAAGCAGGTGAAGAGGTAATGGGAATGACTGTAAATGGGAAAATTCCCGGTCCTACCTTAAACTTTCAGGAAGGGGAATATGCTGTTATTTTGGTTACGAACAATATGAGCGTAGAAACTTCTGTTCACTGGCATGGAATGCTCTTACCTAACTTCTATGACGGGGTGCCCTACGTAAGTACTCCTCCAATTAAGCCTGGAGAAACTATGCGGTATGAATTTGCCATCAAGCAATCTGGTACTTATTGGTATCATTCCCATACGATGTTGCAAGAGCAAAGCGGGGTTTATGGTTCGATAGTAATTCAGCCGAAGGAAGAAACACTTAAGTATGATAAAGATTTGGTGTTATTGTTGTCTGATTGGACCAATGAAAAACCTAAAGATGTACAACGAACTTTAAAACGTGGAAGCGAATGGTACAGTATTAAAAAAGGTACTGCTACTCCTTTAAATAAAGTTATTGAAAGAGGTGCTCTCGGAGCTCAACTCAATTTTTGGAAACAGCGAATGGAAGGGGCAGATATTGCAGATATTTATTATCCCGCATTTCTAATAAATGGTAAACAGGAAGTGGATTATCCAGACTTGGAACCCGGAGATAGAGTACGATTAAGAATTATAGACGGTGCCGCATCTACTTCTTTTTGGATGACCTTTGGAGGAGAAACTCCTACGTTGGTTTCGGCAGATGGAAAAGATGTAGTGCCGGTTGAGAAAAATAAAACCTTTATTGGAGTTGCAGAAACTTATGATTTTATAGTGACTATTCCTGAAGATGGGAAATTAGAATTCAGGATCATGGCACAGGATGGTTCTGGAACTGCTTCTGCTTTTTTAGGAAATGGGAAAGTTTTAGAAGCTGAAAAAATAGCGCGACCAGATAAGATTGCTATGATGCAGAAAATGGCCAAAATGGATATGACTATGGGCGCTCCTGCACTTAAATTCAGACCCGGAAAAGATGAACGTTTTGAAATGAAGCAACAATATGGAATGCATATGGATGCTTCAACTATGAAAATGGACATGGACCATGATGCCATGAAGATGGATCATTCCGGAATGGAAATGAAGAAAGATACCATGAAAATGGACCACTCCAAGATGGATCATTTAGCCAAGAAAATGGAAATGATGAAAGATACCATGAAAATGGGAAATTCTAAAATGGATCAATCAGCCATGAAAATGGATTCTAAGAAAGGTATGGATACGCCGGGAATGGATATGTTTTCAGAATATAATTACGATTATTTAAAAAGTCCGGAGAAAACAACATATTCTAAAGATCTTCCGGTTAATGATATCTTATTGAACCTAACAGGAAACATGCAGCGCTATGTTTGGAGTTTAAATGGGGTTCCGCTAGCAGAAGCTGACAAGATCAAGATAAAGCAAGGAGAAGTGACTAGAATCACTTTTAATAATCTTACCATGATGCATCACCCAATGCACCTTCATGGTCACTTTTTTAGAGTTATCAATAAGAATGGAGAATATTCGCCTTTAAAGCACACGGTGAATGTGCCTCCAATGCAACAAACTACCATAGAATTTTATGGGAATGAGTATGGAGATTGGTTCTTTCACTGTCATATTTTATATCATATGATGGGTGGAATGGCCAGAATTGTGAGTTATGATACTCCTCGAGATCCAAGAATGAAAGGATATCCAGAATCTAATCTTATTGCTGAAACCAATCAATTTTACACTTGGGGTAAGGTAGATGCTGCTTCTCACATGACGAGCTTAAATCTTACCGCTTCCAATATTCGAAATCAGTTTAATATGAGAGCAGAATATGGATGGAATAAGAATATGGAAGCAGAATTTAGCTATGAATATTATTTATATGATTGGTTGCGAGTTTTTGGAGGAGTGAACTTAGAAAATGAGAACGATAAAAGTTTAGACCAATTAAATACCACTGCCATTGCCGGGATACGATATTTTACGCCATATATGTTTGATCTGGATGTAAGAATAGATAACAAACTGAGACCTCAAATTAGTCTTGGGAGAGAGATCATGATCTTTCCTAGATTATCTGTATTTGGAGAATATGAATATCAGGCAGATTTTGGGTGGGTAGATGATCTTCCCGCAGGTTCAAATTATAAAAAGGAAGAGACATTAACCGTTGGAGCTCAATACTTCTTATCTAAGAACTTTACTGTTATGGGTAGTTATGATAATAGGTTTGGTGTTGGTGGAGGACTTTCAGTAAGAATTTAATTACTAATTAAATATCAATATTATGAAAAATGTATTTAGAGTATCAATTTTAGCAATGCTGAGTATGTTAGCAATTAGCTGCGGAACTACGCAAACTGCTTCTGAAGCTTTGGTAGAAAACGAATTTAGAAATGATGTTTACAAAGAAATAGTAAACGACCAAGCAAAATTCATGGAATTTATGAATGTTGTTCATAATAGCAAGGAGGCAGATTCTTGGTTACTGAAAGACCATATGCAAATGATGGAAAGTGGGAAAGTGATGGAAATTATGAAAGCTAACCCAGAGATGCAGACAAAAATGAAGAAAATGGTGCAGAATAAAATGGAGAGCGACCCGGAAATGCAAATGATGATGATGAATAAAATGAAGGCTAAAATGATGGAAGATCCAGCTATGAAAGAAACTATGATGCAAAATATGCATGCTGAAATGAAAGCGAATCCGGAAAAGGCGGAAATGATGATGGATGAAATGATCCAATTCTTACACGAAAACCCGGCTATGATGGATAAAATGAGAGCGAAAATGAGTGCCCATCAAGCGGAAATGGAAAAACAACAAAAAGCGGATAACAAGAAAAAACAATAATTAACAAATTAATAATTTAAAAATCTAATTTTGTTGGTAATTGTTTTCTGAGATGGATTAGCAAATTTTCTGTTTCAATATCTTTTTGCTGAGAGCCTTTTCTTTGTTAGGATTAATACCGTTTTAAGTGGTTTGGTTTTTTGGTTTATATCATCTCCAACCATTAGAAAAGTAATAAAATTAAAGAGTAAGAAGTTTAATTAAAAATAGAAATATTATGAAAAATAGAGTAAGAAATGTAGCGATGTTGATCTTATTAGGAGGAAGTCTTTTGTTTGCTTCGTGTAAAGACAATAAGAATAATGAAGAAGATGCAAATCATGAGATGAATTCTGAAGACCATATGGATCATGGTAATATGATGGAAGATGATTCTAATGATTCAGCTATGATGGAATCTTCGGCTAAATTTAATGATGATCAAACAGCAGCTGCGTATCAGCAGTATACTAAAATTCAAGCGGCCTTAGCTTCAGATAATCCTCAGGATGCTAAAGATGAAGCTAAAAGAATGATCACAAACTTAGCTCAAAATGAAGCGTCAAAAACTTTACTAGCTCCTACAAAGGAAATTGCAAATTCAGATGATATCAATGTTCAAAGAGAAGCTTTTTCAGAATTAACTTCTAAAATGGGAGGACTTTTAGATGGAGCATTGGCTAGCGGAGAAGTTTATAAATTATACTGCCCAATGGCTTTTGAAGGAAAAGGAGATTACTGGTACGCAAATTCCAAAGAGATCAAGAATCCATATTTTGGAGCGAAAATGTTGAATTGTGGAAGAGTGGAAGAAACGGTGAATTAATATATTATAATTGTAATTTACATTCACATTAATTTACCATAACATTAAAAGTCTTTAGCAATAGCATTGAGTAACTTTGGGTATAACCAAAACCAATTATTATGAAAAATGAGAAGTTAATTCATGCTTTAGGAAATTGTATTAATCATTGTAACTATTGTGCAGATGCTTGTTTAGATGAAGACAATGTGAAGATGATGATAAATTGTATAAGAACAGATAAAGTTTGTGCTGAGGTTTGTTCAACTTTGAATCAGTTATTAGCCATCAATTATAAAGATGTAAATGATCTTGTGGAGTACTGCAAGAAGGTTTGTCAGGCATGCGCAGACGAGTGTGGGAAGCATGAAGCGCAACATTGTAAAGATTGTGCGAAAGCTTGTAAAGAATGCGTTAGTGCATGCGAAGCTTTTTTAGCTTAAATTTTTATTAGTTAGTTGAAAAGATAAAAAACCCGGAAACCCCGGGTTTTTTACATCTTAAGATTTTACAAAGAATGATTTCTCATATTTAAAGCTTTAAAAGGAAGATTCTAAAGATTTTGTAATAAATTTATTAAAATTAAAAGCATGAAAATACTTAAAATAGTAGGCTGGGTAATGCTAATTGCATTGATAGCAATTCAATTTATACCATCAAATTTAAATCAAGAAGAAGTAGATCCTACAACAGATTTTGCTACGGTTTATAATGTTCCCGAAAATGTGAATAACGTGCTGCAAACATCCTGTTATGATTGCCATAGCAATAATACACAGTATCCTTGGTACAATAAAATTCAACCTGTTGCAATGTATCTAGACAATCATGTGGAAGATGGGAAAAAGCACTTCAATTTCACTGAATTTGCTTCCTATTCTACAAAGAGGCAGAAGAAGAAACTTGATGAAGTAACAGATGAAGTTAAAGGCGGTGAAATGCCTTTAAGCTCTTATACTTTAATTCATCAAGATGCTAAACTTTCAGATGCCGATAAAAAGTTGGTTATAGATTGGGCTAATAAATTGAATAGTACTCTTTAAATTTTAAGACATTTTCCTTTAATAGTTCTGGCCTAAAATGCTGGTGATTCTGCTATCAATTCTTTTATAGCATTCTCATTTCTTTATAGGTCCAGATCATATTTTGTTTTTATTATTTAAGTTTTTTTGATCGTCCAAACAGATGATCCATCAATTAATTCATAGAATTCATGAAACATATATATAGCATAACCGGAATGACCTGTAATGGTTGTAGATCTCATGTAGAAAAAACGTTACAAGAGGTTGATGGTGTTGAAAAGGCAGAGGTGAGCTTAGAGAATAAGCAGGCTGAAATTACTATGGAAAAACATATTCAGTTAGAGGTATTTCAACAAGCGCTTAAAGATCATGGTGGCAATTATGAAATTCATACGCCAGATAATTTCTCTAAAGATAATTTGATGACTCATACCTACGCTGTAGCCGGGATGACTTGTAATGGTTGCAGATCTCATGTAGAAAAAATATTGCAGGAAGTTGAGGGAGTAGAAGAAGCGCATGTAGATCTTGAAAAAGCGGAAGCTGAGATCAAGATGAAATCTCATATTCCATTAAAAACCTTTCAAAAAGCGTTACAAGATGATGGAGATCATTATCAGATCTACAAACAAGGTGAGAAACCAGATGCATCTTCAGTAAAAGAGGAGAAACCAAAAGGCAAAGGAACAGGAACTTTTTACTGCCCGATGCACTGTGAGGGGGATAAGACTTATGACCAACCCGGAGATTGTCCGGTTTGTGGGATGGATTTAGTGGAAGAGGTAAGTCTAAATTCAGGCGGTGAAAAATATACCTGCCCGATGCATCCTGAAATTATAGAAGATGAACCGGGTGACTGCCCTATCTGCGGAATGGATCTCGTACCTATGGAGGCGGATGTTTCTGCTGAAAAGAAATCATATCAAAAACTGCTGCGCAAATTTAAGATAGCAGTAGCCTTTACCTTGCCTATCTTTTTGATAGCAATGTCAGACATGATTCCTAATAATCCATTGTATGATGTATTGGAACTTAAATACTGGAATTGGGTGCAATTTGCGCTTTCACTTCCTGTAGTTTTCTATGCTACTTGGATGTTCTTTGAAAGAGCGTGGCGCTCCGTAAAATTTTGGAACCTCAATATGTTTACCTTGATTGGAATTGGTTCTGGAGTAGCTTGGAGTTTTAGTGTATTTGGTTTGTTATTTCCAGATTTTTTCCCGGCACAATTCAAATCAGATGCAGGCACTGTTCATATATATTTTGAAGCTGCCACGGTGATCTTAACCTTGGTACTTCTTGGTCAGTTGTTAGAAGCAAGAGCACATAGTCGTACCAATTCTGCTATAAAAGCATTACTGAAATTGGCTCCTAATAAAGCTACTAGATTGGTAAATGGCAAAGAAGAAGTTATTGCAACCGATAAAATTGTGGTTGGAGATCTTCTTAGAGTAAAGCCTGGAGATAAGATTCCTGTAGATGGTGTTATTGAAAAAGGCGAGACCAGCATAGATGAATCTATGATCACCGGAGAACCTATTCCTGTAGATAAAGTGGAAGGAGATAAAATTACCTCCGGGACCATCAATGGAAATCAAACTTTTACCATGAAGGCTGAAAAGGTTGGTGATGAAACTTTGTTGTCTCAGATCATTAAAATGGTGAATGATGCCAGCAGATCTCAAGCACCAATTCAAAAATTAGCCGATAGAATTTCCGGGTATTTTGTACCTATTGTTGTATTTATCTCCCTACTAACTTTCGCGATTTGGGCTATCTACGGGCCAGATCCAGCCTATGTTTATGCTTTTATAAATGCGATTGCGGTTTTAATTATTGCCTGCCCGTGTGCTTTAGGTTTAGCAACACCAATGTCTGTAATGGTAGGAGTTGGTAAAGGAGCTCAAAACGGAGTGCTTATTAAAAATGCGGAAGCTTTAGAGCAGATGGATGATATAGATACTTTGATAATCGATAAAACCGGAACCATTACAGAAGGAAAACCTTCAGTAGAAAAAGTGGTAAGTGTTGGAAATAATTCTTCAGAAGAAAAGGCTATCAAACAAATAGCGTCTGTAAATTCTTTAAGCGAGCATCCACTCGCGCAAGCTACTGTTAAATATGCTGAAGAAAAGAATATAGAAATATCAGAAGCATCCAATTTCAAATCGGTTACAGGAAAAGGAGTAACTGCTAATTTGGAAGGAAATTCCATTGCGATTGGTAATGATAAACTGATGCAGCAAATTAATGCACCGATTTCTGAAGAACTTCAAAAACAGATAAGCGAAGAGCAAAAGCTAGGAAAAACGGTATCTTATCTTGCAGTAGATGCTATTATTACCGGTTATGTAACTATTACAGATCCAATTAAGAAGACCAGCAAAAAGGCTATTCAGAATTTGATGGATGCCGGAGTTGAGGTGTATATGCTTACCGGAGATAATGAAAATACTGCCAAAGCTGTGGCAGACGAATTACATTTAAGCGGATTTAAAGCGGGTCTCTTGCCTCAAGATAAACTTAGTGAAGTAAAGCGTTTACAAGCAGAAGGTAAGAAAGTAGCCATGGCTGGAGACGGTATTAACGATGCTCCTGCCTTAGCGCAGTCTAATGTTGGGATTGCTATGGGTACTGGTACAGATGTAGCTATAGAAAGTGCTAAGATCACTTTAGTTAAAGGAGATCTTCATGGGGTGGTAAAGGCGAAAAAACTTAGTAATAAAGTAATGCGAAATATTAAGCAGAACTTATTTTTTGCGCTTATCTATAATTCTGTTGGAGTTCCTATTGCCGCGGGTGTTTTATATCCGTTCTTTGGATTGTTATTATCACCTATGATCGCTGCTTTAGCAATGAGTTTTAGCTCGGTTTCTGTAATTGCTAATGCCTTAAGATTAAAAAATTCTGATCTGGATTAATGCGGAGAGTTTATAATTTAAAATAGGAGTATAAAAAAAGGCGAAATGATATCATTCCGCCTTTTATCTTATAAGTCTAGAAGATTATTTTCTTCTTCTTTCCTCAGCCTTTTTGCCGTCTTTATTATTCCATTTCTTATCACCATCTTTTTTCATCTTATGATGTTTTTTAGCTTCGTGTTTATTTGCCATAGATTTCCACTTCTTGAATTGATCTTCATTTAAGATCTTCTTCATCTTATCTTGCTGCGCCAATTGCATGTCTAAACGACGGTCCATCATTTTAAAACGATCTTTATCTGCCTTAGCATCATGTTTCATCGCTTTATGCTCTGCCATCATCTTATCATGCGCTTTTTCATTCTCAGTGAAAAGTTTCTGAAGATCATTTTGCTGAGATTGATTAAGATCTAATTTCAACGTCATCTTCTTAGATTTAAGAGTGGCTCTTTGTTCGGCAGTCATCTCAGATCTATCCTGACGATTCTTTCTCTCCTGCATCTGGTCTCTTTGTGCAAAAGTTGCTACAGAGAATAACATCATTACTATAATTCCTATTTTTTTCATTTTCAACTATTTTAAAGTTCTATTATAAGACTAGTAATGATCAAATTGGTTTAATGCTAGGAAGGCTAAAATGACCATAAAATAAAGAAACCTGCTGGGTAAGGGCCAACAGGTTTCAAAGTAAAAAACAAAACAAAACAAAAATTAACTCTTTGCTATAGGGTCTAGAATTAAATCTATGCGTTTTAAAGCATCTAATAGGTGATATCTAGTAAGTTGATCATTAGATCTGTTCACAGCGCTTCTAATGCTACGCTGTAGTGTAACCAATTCTCCACGTACAATTGGGCGGATATCACTTTGAGATACATCTACATTGGTTCTGGTAACATAAGATCTAAATCTTGCAGGGATCTCGCTCTGTTCTTCTGTCATTAATTTATCCATCTGCTCAATGTAAGCACGCTGTAGGTTTCTTCTGTATAGATCTATAGAACGACCAGAGTTTAGTTCACTCCATAGGCCTTTTCTAAGTTCTGTCATCATCTGCACTAAAGAATAGGCTTGCTTTCCATTAATCTCAGAATTTTCAATAAGTCTTCCCATTCTTCCGAAATCTAACAAGTTGTCTAGAGTTCTTTCTTGAAAACCTCTAACGCGCTCTAGATTCCCATCAAATTCGATCTTATTAAAGATGTCTTGATTGATCAACCATTGTGGAGTTGTAAATAATTCATCCTGAAGAAATTTCATGGCTTTCTTTTGATGATCTGCAGGAACATGAGTGTAAACGGCACCATCTTGATCGTATGTTTTATATTCCTCATATACACCACCAATATTCGCGGTTACATGACCCATGTATCTATTATACTGACCTAAAACCTGACCATAAAGCGTTTTAAGATCTTCATAATCTTTACCATCTTCTGCAGTCCATTCTATAAGATTTGGAACAATTCTCTTCAAATTGGCAATTCCGTATTCACTTGCTAAAACTGCATCGTCACCAAGATCTTCCGTTTGAGAGCTAGGGTCTATTACACCGCTTTGCTGACTTCCGAATCTATACATTGGGTCTCCTGCATGTTTCAAGATCCATTGGTCTAGAACAGGTTTCTCTTCTTTTCCTTTTTTATCTAAAATTGGTCTGTAACCCCATTCTATTGCATATTTATCATAAACACCAATTTCTGGCATTAGAGCAACATCTCCATCACCAGGTTGTGCCACATAGTTAAACCTAGCATAATCCATAATAGATGGTGCAGTTCCATTTTTCTTAGTGAATTCTGGATCTCTTAGTTTCTCTACAGGATAAGCTACACTGCTTCCCATGTTGTGAGGTAATCCTAAAGTATGTCCAACTTCATGAGAAGATACAAATCGAATCAATCTACCCATTACTTCATCTTTAAACTGAACTCCTCTAGCATCTTCATTAATAGCTGCTGTCTGTACAAAATACCAGTTTCTTAATAAGGTCATTACATTGTGGTACCAGTTAATGTCAGACTCTAAGATCTCTCCAGATCTAGGGTCGCTTACGTGAGGTCCATTAGCATTTGGAATAGGAGAGGCTAAATATCTTACTACAGAAAATCTTACATCTTCCGGGCTCCAATCTGGATCTTCCTCTTTTGTAGGAGCATCTTTTGCTATTATCGCATTTTTGAAACCCGCTGCTTCAAATGCTTTTTGCCAATCTTCTATACCTTGCTTAATAAAAGGTCTCCATTGCTCTGGAGTAGCTCTGTCTATATAATAAACAATTTGCTTCTTAGGTTCTACCAGTTCACCATTTTTGAACTTATCCATGTCCTCAGGCTTCACTTCTAGTCTCCATCGGTCTAAATATCGTACTGTTTTGCTTTCCTGAGCATTTAAACCGTAATCTACTTGTCCTCTCGCAAACCATCCTACACGCTGATCAAAATATCTTCTTTCCATAGGAACTACCGGAAGTAAGATCATAGAATTACTAAATTCCATAGAAATAGATCCTGTACTAGAATTAGACGGAGGATTTCCTGCATTATAAGTTTTTACGTGACGAATCTCAATGTTTTCAGGATAACTTCTGATAGTATCTATGTATGATCTGCTATCATCTAATCTTGAAACTTTGTATTCTTTACGCTCTCTATCTGGAAGACCAAGTGCCATCACATCTTTAGTGTAAAGATCTGTTACATCTATAACATAACTTTTACTCAAAGAATCTTTACCCATAGCTTTTATAGGAAAAGATTGCAGAATAGGCTCGAAGTTAGAATTTACAACAGCCTCGTGTATTGGAAGAGAATCTGCAGCATAGATCTCGTAAGAAGCTACGCGTAACAAGATATTATCGTTCTTTCTTTCCCATTTTTGAACTTGGGTATTCTGCTTACCACCACCAAAACCAATTCCATTAGCAGTTTTAGCAATTCTGGTAACAGTTAACATCTCGCGATTTAATAAACTGTCTGGTATTTCATAAAAATAATTGTCGTCTACCTTGTGAACAGTAAACATACCTTTGTCCGACTTTGCGTCTTTAGTGATCACTTTGTCAAAAGTTTTGATACCATCTTTTTTAGACTCTGGTTTTGCTGAAGCTGAGGCTGGAGCTTTTTTATTTGGCTGAAATACGGCACATCCCGAAACAGACAAAGACAAGGCAACCATCAAAAGCTTGAGAGAGAAGTTTTTCGTCATAAACTTGGTTTTAATTAGTTTTTTAGTTGAAAATGAAATGATCTTAAGTAAGCAAAATATTGCTATAAATGAAAAAAGACCACCATTAGGTGGTCTTTAGACTCTTATAATTTCAAAAGGTTTAATTAGAAGTTAAAGAAATGTGAATGTTTTTAATTTCACTTCCCTTTATTTGATTTTAATTGAACCAATTTTCTACTTCCTCGAGTTGAAGTGCAGCTATTGGGAGTTTGTTCTTTTTACGCAAGCCGTTCAGTTTTTGGTGAACTTGGGTTGCTTTATTTTCTTTTAATTTAGAAACACTTATAAATTCATGCATCACAGTATCTACCCATTCTTGTGGCACACCGATTTTGATGAAATCTTCAGGTTTTGGAGTAGGAGCTTTCTTTTCCGGTTTCATTTGTGGAAAGAATAAAACTTCTTGTATAGATTGTTTGTTGGTAAGGAACATAATTAATCTGTCCATTCCTATTCCAAGTCCAGATGTTGGTGGCATTCCATATTCTAAAGCTCTCAAGAAATCATTATCGATAAACATCGCTTCATCATCTCCTTTTTCTGAAAGCTTTAATTGCTCTTCAAAACGCGCACGTTGGTCTATAGGATCATTCAACTCAGAATATGCATTAGCAACTTCTTTTCCACAAACCATCAATTCAAAACGCTCTGTAAGCTCCGGATTATCTCTGTGCTCTTTACATAACGGACTCATTTCTTTTGGATAATCTGTAATAAATGTTGGTTGGATATAATTCCCTTCACATTTCTCTCCGAAGATCTCATCTATAAGTTTTCCTTTACCCATAGTATCATCTACATCGATGCCCATTCCTTTAGCAGCTTCGTACAGTTCTTTTTCAGACTTTCCTGTAATATCAAATCCAGTGAATTCAATAATTGCATCGGTCATGGTCACTCGTTTATAGGGCGCCTTAAAGTTTACATTATGCGTTCCAAAAGTAGCTTCGGTCTTCCCGTTTACTTCCATAGCACAGTGCTCTAAAAGATTTTCAGTGAATTCCATCATCCAGTTGTAGTCTTTGTAAGCTACATAGATCTCCATCGCAGTAAACTCTGGATTATGAGTTCTATCCATACCTTCATTTCTGAAGTTTTTAGAGAATTCATATACCCCATCAAAACCACCAACTATCAATCTTTTTAGATATAATTCATTGGCAATTCTAAGATACAAAGGCATATCCAACGCATTGTGATGCGTAATAAAAGGTCTTGCCGCAGCTCCCCCAGGAATTGGTTGCAATACCGGAGTTTCTACTTCAAAATAGCCACTTTCGTTAAAGAAGTTACGCATGGCATTAAAAAGCTTTGTACGCTTTACAAAGATCTCTTTCACTTTTGGATTTACCGCTAGATCTGCATAACGCTGGCGATATCTTTGTTCAGGATCGTTAAACTCATCAAAGGTTTTACCTTCTTTATCTGTTTTTGGAAGCGGAAGTGGTCTTAAGGATTTACTCAATAAAGTAAAATCTTTAACCATAATGGTTTTTTCACCTACCTGAGTATTGAAAAGTTCTCCTTCAATTCCTATAAAATCACCTATATCAAGCAACTTCTTATAAACATCGTTGTACTTAGATTTATCTTCTCCTGTGCAAATTTCATCACGGTTAAAATAAACCTGAATCTTTCCATGAGAATCCTGAATTTCTGCAAAAGATGCTTTTCCTTGAATACGGCGAGACATTAATCTCCCGGCAACAATTACTTTTTCACCTTCAGTAAAATCAGATTTAATTCCAGAGGTAGTATGACTTACCGGAAATAAAGCGGCAGGATATGGGTCGATATTTAATTTACGTAATGCGGAAAGTTTCTCCCTTCGTACAATTTCTTGTTCAGATAGCTGCATAAGATCTTTTTGTTTAAATAACTTACCCATTAGGATAAGAAGTTGCAAATATAATGACAATCAGGCAACCAATCAATTAGATTTCAAATTGAAAATCTGCTTTTCTGCAATCTGCTATATCAGGAGTTTTATAAGTCTTATCTTTGCATTGTAAAAATTTAAAACAGCAATTTAAATGAGTTTATGGAGAGTGCTCTTGTCAATTTTATTTCCTCCCCTTGCAGTGTATGATAGGGGTTGTGGTTCAATTTTGATAGTTTTAATATTAACTCTTTTAGGTTGGGTGCCGGGTGTAATTGCTGCACTAATCATTTTAAATAAAAGCAAGTAATGAATAAGAAGGTAGAGGTTCGAGATCTAGGATTAAAAGATTACAAGGAGACCTGGGATTATCAAGAACAGGTTTTTAAAGAAATTCTAGATCTAAAGATCAGAAATAGGAGAGAGAATCTTGATCTGGAAACGCCTAATTATTTGTTGATGGTGGAGCATCCACATGTCTATACTCTAGGAAAAAGTGGAGACCTTGAAAATCTGTTGCTTTCTGAAGCACAGTTAAAAGCGAAAAATGCCAGTTTTTATAAGATTAATAGAGGAGGAGACATCACTTATCATGGTCCCGGACAATTGGTGGGGTATCCAATTTTAGATCTTGAAAATTTCTTTACTGACATTCATAAATATTTAAGATTTCTGGAAGAGGCTATAATGTTAACGCTTTTGGAGTATGGTTTAAAACCACAGCGCAGTAAAGGCGAAACCGGAGTCTGGTTGGATGTAGATACACCTTTTGCTAGAAAGATATGTGCAATGGGCGTTCGTGCTAGTCGATGGGTTACCATGCATGGATTTGCATTGAACGTAAATGCCGATCTTGGTTATTTTGATAATATCATTCCCTGCGGAATTAAAGGCAAAGCGGTAACTTCATTAAATGTAGAACTTGGCCAAAAAGAGGTTTCTATGAAAGAAGTTGAAGAAAAAGTGTTGAAGCATTTTGCTAAGCTTTTTGAAGCAGAACTGGTATAAGTAGGTTTTTAAAGATCATAGATTAGTACAGCGTTTTCATCTCCTTTAACAGAAAACTGTATTGAATTTCCACTATTGTTAAGATCTAAATTAGAAGTTCCAAAAACAGGGAAGCCCGGTAGAAGTTCACCATCCTTATTAAAGATATAGACCTTTTTAGCCTGAGTATCTGTAATGCCGATAAAAGTCTTACCATTTACATTGAATATTTGTGGTTTGGTATAAATCCCAAAGTCTAGATTTACCTCATTCTTATCGATCTTCAGGATGTTTTCAGACAAGGTTACCTTGAGGTCTTCTTTAACCACTAATTTTAAGTGGACAGAATTCTCTACAGAAGATCTGGTAACCTTACCTTTTTCATTTATAGTTACTATTTTTCCATCCTCATTTACATTAACAAAGTTTCTACCTTCTGGATACCACTGGTTTTCGCCAAATTTTATCTTGTCTTTCACAGGGATTCTAATTTTTCCCTGTCTGCTTAAAATATGAACCTGTCCATTTTCTTCTGAAACAAGGATGTAATCTTTTCTGTTTATTCTGATGTGTTTTGGAGGTAAAACTATCGTAGTTTTTGTCTTATTAAAATTGAATCCATCTACCCCTTGTGCCTTGGCATCTAGCATGTAGACCTGATTTTTTTGAGTGATAACAAATCTGTAATCTCTTTTGCTATCATAATCAAAAATACTAAGAGGTTGGGTGATGGCGTCTTTATAATTTTTAGGAAAAGGTTTTACATCATTCCCATTCCTATCTAAAACTTCAAAAGAATTTTGAGTGGTAAAAGCCATTTGTAGATTTCCATTCTTGTATAGGTCTATCTGCTCAATGGCACCAATAATTCTTCCGTCCAATTTTTTCTTCCAAAGAACTTTTCCATCGGTATTTAATAAATACAGTTCATTTTTTTCATTTTGAACCGCCACTTCCAGACTTCTGGTGTCGTGGTTTTTTACAAGAAAAGGTGTTGTGGCAATCTTACCATCTATTTTTATAGGGGAATTTGCTTTTACAGTAGTAGAGACACCAGAGGGAATACTTCCGCTTTTTTTGCTCATAACCGCATGAATATGAGAAAAATTGGAATCTTGAACGAATTGTAATGCCACTACTGGATAATCTTTAAGATCTATTTTTTCCAGATCCTCCAAAAGTTCATCATTCACTACATTTTTTAAAGCCTCTGTGAAATGTGAATTATTACCTACTATTAAAAGACTGGAAGAACCCGCTAATTGTGAAACCGTCTCTTTATAATAACCTTGTTTACTTAAGGTGGAATTATTTTGATAGCTAGAGATCAAATTTTCCAAAACGGTTATAGTTTCACCAAACAGCACAAATTCATCTGTAAAAGCATAGTACTTTAATTTCATTGGTGGTACTAAAGGAGCTAAGAATTGAGAGTAATCTATATTGTTACTATAAATGGAAATATCTCTAAACTCAGAAGCTATATCCTGAGAATTGGAAATGGCATCGAAAGCCAATTCTGGATCTGTAGTGGTAAGAACAAGAGTGTTGCCGTATGTGTTAAAAATCACACCGGCTTCTCGTGTATAATTTAAAATATTGGTTTCAGGCAATTCTAAAGAATCAATTCTTGAAGCTTCTAGATTTTTATACAGTTTGCCAAAGTTTTGATAAGTAAAAGAATAAAATCCGCTGGCAGATGTTGGAGTGATGTCTGCTATTCTATTGGCTTGAGCAGTAATGTTGTCGAACAGCTTTAAACTGTTGTCTGCATCTTTACCGGAAATAGAGATTCCGTTTAGTTGAATGTCTTTTGAGTTAAGATCAAAATCTAAAGACATCCATCCATCGCTAAAGTTGAGGGGAAGTGAATTTTCTTTAAATGTATTTTTTAGTGTCCTATCTAGTTGATCCTGATTAATTAGAATTGAAGTTTTGCTCTTATCTGCCGCCGCTAGTGCTTTTGAAAAGGTTTCACTGTTTTCTTCCTTTCTATTGATGCTTTCTAATAAAAGTGTTCTGGAATTACTCGCTATAAAGTCTCCATTTTTTACGGTCGTAAAAACCATTAAATTATCTAGAGTATATTTCTTAAAAGTTTCGCCTTCAATAGTTAAAGTTTCTACGGTTTTATTCTTTGTAGAATCAAGGTCAAAGAAACCTTCTTTAAATTCAGTAATATATAGGTATTCATAACCCGATTTGGATTTTGTAAAACTAAGTAAAGAAGATTTACCTGAAGAGGTAAATTTACTGATGTTCCTTAGGTCTTCTATAGGAAGGGATTTTAATAAAGTAATATTCTTTTGAAAAAACGCAGTGCTGTCTATCTTATTTATAAAAGTATACAGATCATTAGACTGAATTATAAAATCTGCCTTCTCAGAAACAAACTGTAAAGCGTTAGATTCTGAAGTTTTGTCTTGTTTGCAAGAGATAATAAGAAATAGGAATAAGTAGACTGCGTAATATTTTTTCATACAGTAGAAAATTTTAACTAAGGTGCTAAGTTATAATTCTAGTTTCAATTGATCGGGTAGCAGTTTAAAAGTTTGTCTATGATATTTAGTAGTTCCATACTTTGCAATAGCTGCTCTGTGTTCTTTGGTTGGATAGCCTTTATTCTTTTTCCAATTATACATGGGGTATTCTAGGTCTATTTTTTTCATATACTCATCTCTATAAGTTTTTGCCAGTATAGATGCAGCTGCAATATTTAAGTATTTCCCATCACCTTTCACTACACAGAGATGAGGAATGTCTTTATATGTTTTAAATCTGTTGCCATCTACAAGAATATGTTCTGGAGTAGAGGATAGAAGATCTATGCTATGATGCATGGCAAGAAATGAGGCATTTAAAATGTTAATTTCATCAATTTTATGATTATCTACATGCGCAACGCCATAGCAAACAGCCTTCTTTTCGATAATTAACCTTAATTCGTCTCTATTTTTCCCTGTTACGATCTTAGAATCATTTAAATTTTTATTTTTAAATCTTTTGGGTAAAATAACAGCTGCTGCAACCACGGGACCAGCAAGACAGCCTCTTCCGGCTTCATCTGTACCACATTCTAATTGACTTTTGGAATAGGAATTTCTTAACATTAAGATAATAATTTAAAAATATTTACGCAACCTACGCAACCATTTGGTTTTTTGTGCATCTACTTAACAGCGTTGTGTTAAGATTTTAACACTTCAAGATCTTAGATTAGTACTTCATTAAGGAATATCAACGGTCTTGGGCGCAGGCTAATTCAAATTAACAAAATAATGAAAAAAAAATTAAATGTAATTCTAACACTATTTTTAGTGTTTGTGGTGCAATTAACCTTTGCACAGGAAAAAACCGTTACCGGAACGGTTAGCGATAATCAGGGGTTACCTCTTCCAGGGGTAAACGTTATTGTTAAGGGTACAAACAATGGAACTCAAACAGACTTTGATGGAAATTACCAAATTTCTACTGCTACAGGTCAGGTGATTGTATTCTCTTATGTTGGTTTTGCAAGCCAAAGTCAAACAGTAGGTGCTTCTAATACTATTAATGTAACATTAGATGTAGATGCTGCCGCTTTAGATGAAGTAATTGTACTTGGATACAGCACTAAAGGTGTTGAAGAAGTTACAGGTTCATCTGTTCAATTAGGTGGTGAAGAAATAGCTAAGTCTCCTGCAGTTTCTGTAGAACAAGCTTTACAAGGTAAAGTAGCTGGTCTTCAAATCTCTCAATCTTCTGGTACTCCTGGTTCTATTCAGGATATCCGTATTAGAGGTATAAGTTCTATCAACGGAGCTAATGATCCTTTATATGTAATTGATGGAGTGCCGGTTTCTAACAACAACATTTCAGGAAGTGCTAACTATTCTTCTTTAAACCCATTAGCATCTATCAATAGTCAGGATATCGCAAGTATTACTGTACTTAAAGATGCATCTGCTACTGCTGCTTATGGAGCACGTGGATCTAACGGGGTTATTGTTGTTACAACTAAGTCTGGTGCATCTGGAGATACTAGTTTCACATTCTCTTCTCAAGTAGGTTTCCAAAATGACGCTTACAATAAGAGAGACGTTTTAACTGGTCCTCAGAGATATGAATTATTAGGTGAAGCTTTATTGCGTTCTTATGGACCTAATGGAACTGTAAGAGATCTTGGAGTAACTACTCCTGCTGAAGCTCGTGGTTTAATTCCATCTATTGATGCGAATTATGATGGTACTTCTGTGTACGATTGGGCTGGAGAAATTAGAAATGAAGATGCTTTAACTCAAAACTATACATTTTCTGCTTCTGGTGGAGGTGAAAAGTCTAGCTTCTATGCTTCTTTAGGTTACAACAATACTGAAGCTACAGTAATTGGAAGTGATTTCGAAAGAATTAATGGGTCTTTAAACTTTGACAGAGATTTAAGAAGCAACTTAAAATTATCTCAGTCTATCAATGTTTCTAACATTACTCAAAACCCAGTATTAGAAAACGGTACGTTCTTCTCGAATCCTTTTATTACTAGAGTTCTTATGAACCCTTTCAATAATATTCGTAACGATGATGGTACTTATAATATCGATCTTCCTTTTGGTTCTCTTCCAAACATCTTCTATGTTAACGAAAACAACGTAACTAGAAATGCATTAACAAGAGCTATTACAAACACCAAATTAGATTGGGAATTATTTGATGGTCTTACTTTCTCTAATAGATTAGGTTTAGATTACCAATTAAACGAATACAACAACTACAATAACAGATACGAAGGTGACGGTGCTGAAGTAAACGGAACTATCGCTGTGTCTGATGAAAAGAACTTTAACTTGGTTTACCAAGGATCTTTAAACTATGGCTTCAAATTAGGTGAAGATCATAACTTTGATTTTACTGCTCTTTTTGAATACCAAAAAAATCAGAACTCTTACTTATTTGGATCAGGAGAAAACTTCCCAGTAGATGGTCTAATTCAAATTAACACTGCAAGTGCTAACTTTGATGCAGATTCACAATTTAGTGACTGGTATAATGTTTCTTATTTAGGGTTAATTAACTATAACTATGCTGGTAAATATGTGGTAGATGGAACAATTCGTCGTGAAGGTTCTTCTAGATTTGCTCCAGGAAATAGATTTGGTACTTTTGGATCTGTAGGTGCAGCTTGGAATATTCACAGAGAAGACTTTATGTCTAACTCAGTTTTTAACACGTTAAGACTAAGAACTTCTTATGGTATTACAGGTAACAACGGTGTAGGTCTTAACGCTTACCAACCATTGTTAACGTATAGTGCAAACTATGCAGATAACGGAGCAGGTTTCCCATCACAATTTGGAAATGCAGATCTTACTTGGGAAAAAGGTGAATCTTTTGACTTAGGAGTTTCTTTTGGATTACTTCAAAATAGAGTTTCTGGATCTTTTGCTTACTACAACCGTAGAACATATGATCTTTTATTAGATGTGCCATTATCTTTAACTACCGGGTTTGATGTACAAGCTAGAAACGTAGGGGAAATGGTGAATAAAGGTATCGAAGCAGAACTTGCTGTTGATGTTATTAAAACTGAAGACTTTACTTGGAATGTATCTGCTAACTATGCAACTGTAGATAACGAAGTTACTGAACTTGCTGTAGGTGCAGATGGTAATGATCTAGATACTGAAGCTGGAAGTAGCTACAAAACTACTCGTACAGGATTACCTTTACGTTCTTGGTTCATGAGAACTTGGGCTGGTGTAGATACAGAAACTGGTGCTCCAACTTGGTATGTTAACGGTAGAGATGGAGAAGTTACTTCAAACTACAACGCTGCTCAAAGAGTAGATCAAAATGCAAGTGCTTTACCAACTTATTCTGGAGGTTTAGGAATGAGATTTGATTATAGAGGTTTCTTTGCTGAAGGAAATGCTTACTTTGCAGGTGGACACAAGATCTACGAGCAATACGCGCAATTCTACTTAAGAACTAACTCATTTACATTAGGATCTTACAATGGTGCTGCAGAATTATTAGAGAGATGGCAACAACCAGGTGACGTTACAGACGTTCCAAAAGTAGATTACGGTACAAATGATAACTTCCAAAATACATCATCTCGTCATTTATATGATGGTGACTATGTAAGATTGAAAAATGTTGCTGTAGGTTATTCTTTACCTTCTAGATTTGTAGAAACTATTGGTCTTGATGGGTTAACCCTTACATTACGTGGAACAAATGTTGCTACATGGGTTAAGGATGATGGTTTAAAGCTAGATCCAGAAGTAAGAGCAAATGGATATACTGCATTAACTACGCCTCCGGTTGAATCATATACTTTAGGTGTTAACATTAAATTTTAAGAAAAATGAAAAAGAGTTTTAAATACATATTTACAATTGCTTTAGGATTAGGGATTCTTTCTTCTTGTTCTGAAGACAATTTAGATCCAACTTTACAGCAATCTAAAGATATTGACCTTAGTGTTAATACTTTAAATGATCTACAGGCTGTAATTAACGGAGCCTACAACAGAATATCTCTTACAGATTATTACGGGAGAGATAAGATAATTTTAGGAGAAGTTTTTGCTGATAATGCTTCTTCTAACGCGAATTCAAACCGTTTCGTAACAGAAGCTAGAATGGACTTGCTTGCAACTTCTGGTATTGCAGAAACATTTTGGGCAAGAATGTACTCAGTTATTGGTTCTGCGAACATTGTAATTAATGCTAGTGATATTAGCGGAGATGAAGCTGCTATCAACCAGATTAAAGGAGAAGCTTACGTTATTAGAGCTTTAGCTCATTTTGATCTAGTTACTTTCTACGGGCAGCAAAATGTGAATGGTGGAAGTCTTTCTTCTGCAGGTGTTCCTTACGTAACTGCTTTTAGAGATGAGAACTCATTATTCCCAGCTCGTAATTCTGTACAAGAAGTAAGAGATATGGCTTATGCAGATTTAGAAATGGCTAAAAGCTTAATGGATGATAGTGTTGGAAATGTTGAGTTTATCAATACCTATGCTGCAAGTGCTATTGAAGCTAGAATTGCTAACTATTTTGGTGACTGGCAGAGATCTAAAGATGCTGCGGAAGAAGTAATTCTTTCTGGTAACTTTAGTGTAGTAGATGAATCTTCATTCTTAAATTCTTTTGCTATTGATGGGGCAGCTAACTCAATATTTGAAATAGCAAACTCAGAAACAGATAACGAAGGTATTAACGGTCTTGCTAACATTTACCAAGCTACAAACTATGGTGATGTTATCGCTCTACCAAATTTAGCTGCTATCTATGAAGATGGTGATGTTAGAGGGGTATCTACAGATGATAAAGAAGGTGTAATTACTTTATATGCAAATGGAACTTTGAGAAATACTGGAAAATATCCATCTTTATCTCCATTTAAAGATAATATCTCTGTTGTGAGATATGAAGAAGTAGTTTTAATATATGCTGAAGCTTTATTAGAAACTGGTGGTACAGATGCTCTTATGTATCTTAACATGATTCCTTCTAATAGAGGAGCATCAGAATATTCTGAGGCTACTAAAGCTAACATCTTGTTAGAAAGAAGAAAAGAATTAGCTTTTGAAGGATTCAGATTCCATGACTTAGCTAGAACTAAAATGGATATTCCTTTTGTAGATGTACAATTACAATTACATCAAGGTCCTGCATACGGAAGTTATAACTTTGCAATGCCAATTCCTCTTGCAGAAGATGATGCCAATGCTAACTTAGATCAGAATTTTGGTTACGGAGACTAATTAGTTCTTGTGATCTTATAATATTAAACCGCCCTTTATGGGCGGTTTTTTGTTTTTATACAAACTCCTTCCGTTCGCTTAATTATTTTACTTTTGTAGTAGTTGATATATAAAAATGAAGCACCTTATTTTAGTTCTGTTTATTCTGATACCTATAATCTTATTTGCTCAGGATCCTACACCAAATACACCTACCCAAAAATCTCAGCAATTGCTTGTTGGAAATAATAGTGCTGCAAGCCAAGATGTACAAAAACAAGACTCTGCAGCAAAACCACCTATATCATTATATAAGATTATAACGGTGAAAAGAGATACCATTATTCTAGATACTTCTTTAACCATCCAGAAAGATTATAAGTTCAACTACCTAAGAAAAGACAATTTTGAATTACTTCCTTTTAATAATGTTGGTCAAACCTATAATTCTTTAGCTAGAGATATTAAAAGTGAAGTGCTTATTCCAGAATTTGTAGCGCAGGCTCGTCATTTTAATTTTATGGAAGTAGAAGATATTTATTATTATCAAGTTCCAACTCCGCTCACCGAAGTTTATTTTAAGACCGTTCCCGAGCAAGGTCAAACCTTAGATGCATTCTTTACCATGAACACATCAGAAAGATTGAATTTTTCTGTGGCTTATAAAGGACTTCGTTCATTGGGTAAATATCAAAATGCACTTACTAGTACCGGTAACTTTAGAGCAACATTTAGTTATAATACCAGTAATGATCGGTATAGAATTAAAACACATTTTGTTTCTCAAGATCTATTAAATCAGGAAAATGGTGGATTAAGTGAAGATGCGGTTCAGCAATACCTGGATAAGGAACCAGAATTTGATGATAGATCTTTGTTGGAAATGAAATATGAAAATGCGGAGAATGTACTTTATGGCAAAAGATTTTATTTAGATCAGGAGTATGATCTGGTAAAGGGAACTTCTAATGCTATTACGCTTCAACATATTTTAGATTTTAGCGATCAGAAATATATCTTTAGGCAAGATGAAGCTACACCAGAATATTATGGGGCTTCCTTTAGAGCTTCTAATTTAGAAGATAGAGTTTTGTCTAGACACATTAAGAATGTAGTAGGAGTTACCTATGAAAATTCTTTGCTTGGTAAACTAACCGCTAAGGGACAACACTCTTATTATAATTATGGATACAATTCCGTTATTTTTTTAGAAGAAGATAAGATCAATAATAGAATTGAGGGGGATAATTTTGGATTTGGTGCCGCTTATGAGAAAACTATTGGAGGATTTGATATCTATGCAGATGCCATGGCAAATATTGTTGGAGATTTTACTGGGTTCTATCTTACAGGGGGTGCAGGATATAAATTAAATCAACACAATCAGCTAAGTGCAGAGATCAACATTAATGATCATGCTCCAAACTATAATTATCTATTGTATCAAAGTGATTACCTCAATTATAATTGGAATAACGATTTTAGCAATCAAAGTCAGAGAAGTTTAAGTCTGCAGTTAAGGTCTTTAGATCTATTTAATGTCGAGGCAAGTATCAATCAAATAGATAATTATGCATATTTTGGAGTAGACGAGTCTAATGGCGTAAAACCTTTTCAATATAACGGTACCGTTAATTATTTAAAGGTGAAATTAGGGAAGGAGCTTACTTATGATAAATTTGCATTAGATAATACAGTAATGTATCAAAATGTAACTTCAGGTAAAGATGTTTTTAATGTACCAGACCTTGTTACTAGAAATACACTCTATTTTAAAGATCACTGGTTTCAAAGAGCGTTATATGTACAGACAGGATTTACATTTAGATATTTTAGTGCGTATAATATGAATTCTTATGATCCGGTTCTGGCCGAGTTCTACGTTCAAAATAATGAGGAGCTTGGTGGCTATCCTATGGTAGACTTCTTTTTTAATGGACGGGTAAGGCAAACCAGGATCTTCTTTAAATTGGAAAATGTAAATACGCTTATTAATGGTAATAACAATTTTACTGCGCCGTCTTATCCATATAGAGATTTCTTAGTTAGATTTGGGTTAGTGTGGGATTTCTTTTTATAATCTCATTGTCTTATTAGATTTATCCATCTCGTATTAATAGTAGATCTTTTTTATTTACTAAAATATATATATTCTTTTGTGCTTTACCCTTTCTTTGGTCGGGTCGGGCGCTATACTTATAGTTATTAAAAGCAGGAAAGAGCTTTTACTAAGCTACCGCTTCGCTCCCTAACGCGGGTAGTTGAGATAGCTACAATTCCCAATTTGAACAAGAATTATAGGTTCTTGGCGTTAGATCTGGAAACTGCGATAAAATAATCAGAAGTTTAACGTTCGAAGTTTCAAAGCGTTAAGGCTACGTTAAAGAAATATTAGAAAAAAGATAAAATAAAGCTTGGTTATAAGAAAGAAAGCGGTGTATATTTGCAGCCGCTTTAGGCGCCACTGGTTACGTGATGTGAGAAGCTTTGTTCTTTGTATAGTGATGAGTACCCGGTTAAAAAGCCTTGTTATTTTTAAAGATTTAAAGAGGCTAAAAAAAACTTAAAATAAGTTTGCTGGTTAGAGAAAAAGAGTTGTACATTTGCATCCGCTTTGAGAATGACATGAAGGTGTTGTTTGAGGAGTAAGAAAGTTCTTTACTAGTGTGGGTTGCGGCGGTTTTTACTTCTTACTAAGGGGTCAAAAAAAACTTCAAAAAACTTTAAAATAAAGTTTGGAAGTTAAAGAAAAAGCGTTGTATATTTGCAGCCGCTTACACAGCGGATACGATCACTACGAAATACTGAATTGAAATCCCGGGATAGGGTAGTAGAAAAAAGGTTCAACTCCTTTAATTTCACAATGAGCTCTTCGTTAAGAGGAGATCAACTAAGTTCATTGATATATTGAATTGACAGCGCGTTTCAAATGTTGTTCGCAAGAATGGCAGAAGAAACCAAAAGAATACGAATCAAGACTAGAATAGAATTTTGAGCTGTTATTATCTTTTCGGAGATAGTAATAGAAGAAGACCTTGTAATTGTTATATTATTTAAAGATTAACGATGAAGAGTTTGATCCTGGCTCAGGATGAACGCTAGCGGCAGGCTTAACACATGCAAGTCGAGGGGTAACGGGGTGCTTGCACCGCCGACGACCGGCGCACGGGTGCGTAACGCGTATACAACCTACCTTATAGAGGGGAATAGCCCAGAGAAATTTGGATTAATGCCCCATAGTATTATCGATTAGCATTAATTGATGATTAAACATTTATGGCTATAAGATGGGTATGCGTTCTATTAGCTAGATGGTAAGGTAACGGCTTACCATGGCTACGATAGATAGGGGTCCTGAGAGGGAGATCCCCCACACTGGTACTGAGACACGGACCAGACTCCTACGGGAGGCAGCAGTGAGGAATATTGGACAATGGGCGAGAGCCTGATCCAGCCATGCCGCGTGCAGGAAGACGGCCCTATGGGTTGTAAACTGCTTTTATACAGGAAGAAACACTCCCTTGCGAGGGAGCTTGACGGTACTGTACGAATAAGGATCGGCTAACTCCGTGCCAGCAGCCGCGGTAATACGGAGGATCCAAGCGTTATCCGGAATCATTGGGTTTAAAGGGTCCGTAGGCGGGACAATCAGTCAGCGGTGAAAGTCTGTGGCTCAACCATAGAATTGCCATTGATACTGTTGTTCTTGAATACTTATGAAGTGGTTGGAATATGTAGTGTAGCGGTGAAATGCATAGATATTACATAGAACACCGATTGCGAAGGCAGATCACTAATAATTTATTGACGCTGATGGACGAAAGCGTGGGTAGCGAACAGGATTAGATACCCTGGTAGTCCACGCCGTAAACGATGGTTACTAGCTGTTCGGTCGCAAGACTGAGTGGCTAAGCGAAAGTGATAAGTAACCCACCTGGGGAGTACGTTCGCAAGAATGAAACTCAAAGGAATTGACGGGGCCCGCACAAGCGGTGGAGCATGTGGTTTAATTCGATGATACGCGAGGAACCTTACCAGGGCTTAAATGTAGATTGACAGGGGTGGAAACACCTTTTCCTTCGGGCAATTTACAAGGTGCTGCATGGTTGTCGTCAGCTCGTGCCGTGAGGTGTCAGGTTAAGTCCTATAACGAGCGCAACCCCTGTTGTTAGTTGCCAGCGAGTCAAGTCGGGAACTCTAACAAGACTGCCAGTGCAAACTGTGAGGAAGGTGGGGATGACGTCAAATCATCACGGCCCTTACGTCCTGGGCCACACACGTGCTACAATGGTAGGGACAGAGAGCAGCCACTGCGCAAGCAGGAGCGAATCTATAAACCCTATCTCAGTTCGGATCGGAGTCTGCAACTCGACTCCGTGAAGCTGGAATCGCTAGTAATCGCATATCAGCCATGATGCGGTGAATACGTTCCCGGGCCTTGTACACACCGCCCGTCAAGCCATGGAAGCTGGAAGCACCTGAAGTCCGTCACCGTAAGGAGCGGCCTAGGGTGAAGCTGGTAACTGGGGCTAAGTCGTAACAAGGTAGCCGTACCGGAAGGTGCGGCTGGAACACCTCCTTTCTAGAGTATTGCTTATTAAAGAGCAATCGCAGTTACAAAGCAGATCTCTTAAGATTTTGTTTT